>NZ_JACBYV010000001.1:2975938-4463907 GCF_013408425.1 Pseudomonas flavescens
GCGCGCATAGCCGCGCCCGCGCAGGCGGAACTCGCCCCACAGCAGCAGCATGCACAGCGCCAGCAGCAGCGCGGACAGCATGGCCGCATTGCTGCCGCTGAACTCCAGTTCGAACTGCTGATAGATGGCGGTGGTGAAGGTCTGGTAACGCATGATCGACGGCGCGCCGAACTCGACCAGCATATGCACGGCGACCAGCAGGCTGGTGGCCATCAGCACGGGGCGCAGCAGCGGCAGCGTGACCCGCCAGAACACCTGGCGGCGACTGCAACCGAGCATCCGCGCCGATTCTTCGAGGGCCGGGTCGAGATTGCGCAGCACCGCGACCACCGGCAAGTAGATCAGCGGGTACTTCGACAGCACCATGACCAGCACCGTGCCGCCCAGCCCCTCGAACATGGGGCTGATAGACACCCAGGTGAAGCCGCTGACGAACGAGGGAATGGCGAATGGCAGGCATAGCAGCACGTTCCAGTGCTGACGCCAGCGCAGATCGCTGCGCTCCACCAGCCAGGCCAGCGCCAGGCCAAGCAGCGCACAGCCCAGGGTCACCAGTACCATCAGCTTCAGGGTATTGGCCAGCAGGCCGAATACGAACGGCCGCCAGAGCAGCGCGAAGGCTTCGTGCGGCCCGACCTGCGTGGCGCGGGCGACCACGAAGAACAGCGGCAATGCGGCGAGCAACAGCAAGGCCAGGATCGGAAGCTGCAGCCAGATCGGTGGTGCCTTGCGGCGCCGCGTGGTGACGTTTACCGGGGGCAGCGGCAATTCGGGGGTTACCGCCTGGGGCTGCATGGTCAGTTCATTCCCACTTCGCGTTGCAGCTCCAGCGCGTCCTCGGCCAGGCCGATCTGCGCGGCGGTGATGGCCGGCGGCTTGAGCTGGTCATAGGGCTTGAGCAGCGGATCGGCCTGCACCTTGGGGTTGACCGGATACTCGGCAGACTGGGTGAGCACGGCCTGCTGGCCTTCCTCACTGATCATGAAGGCGAGAAACTGCTGGGCCTCTTTCGGGTGCTTGCTGGCCTTGACCACGGCCGCGCCGGACACGCTCGACAGGCCGCCGGCATCGCCATCGGCGAAGTAGTGCAGCCTGGATTTCAGCTCGCCCTTCTCTTTCTTCAATGCGGTCCAGTAGTAGCTGTTGACCAGTGCAGCACCGACCTCACCGTTTTCCACCGCCTTCATGGCGATGACGTTGTTGGTGTAGGTGCTGCCGAAGGCCTTGAGGCCGGTCAGCCACTCTTCGGCGGCCTCGCGACCATCGAGGCGGATGACCGCTGCCGTCTGGCCAAGGAACTCACCGCTGCTCGGCACGAAAGCGATCTTGCCGGCCCACTCGGGGTCGGCCACTTCCAGCACGCTTTTCGGCAGTTCGGCCTCGGTGACCAGATCCGGGTTGTAGGCCAGCACGCGCACGCGCGAAGTGATGCCGATCCAGTTGCCGTTGTCATCGGAGAACTTGGAGTCGATCTGCGACAGGGTGCTGTCATCCACCTTGGCCAGCAGGCCCTGGCTGCCGAGCTTGATCAGCGGCGGTGCTTCTTCGGTGTAGATGATATCTGCCGGCGAACGCTCGCCCTCTTCGGCGATCTGGTTGGCCAACTGGCCGCCACCGCCCTTGCGGATCAGCACCTTGATGCCGGTCTTTTTCTCGAAGGCAGCCGCCACCGCTTTGCCGGTGGCCTCGTGCTGGCCGTTGTACAGCGTCAGGGTCACGGCATCGTCAGCATGCGCAGCACCGGCGAACAGCAGGGAAGACAGAACACCCGCGGCAATCGCACGCGCCAGACCGGTTACTCGATGAGATGACATTGACCACGTCCTCTGAAACAAAAAGTTACTGGCGATTATACGGGCCAACTGCAGCTGATTCTCAAGCAATGCGTGCATCGGCGCTAACCACGTAAAGAGTCATCGCCTCTCGACATCCTACTAAAAGTAAGTTACCAATAGTAGGAAGTCATTATTGGAGCTAACCCATGCATGCCCTTATCGTCGTTGCACACCCGGACAAACACTCCCTGACCCACGCGATCGCTAACGGTATCGCCGATGGACTTGCCAGCATGGAAGCCAGGCACTCGGCCGAACTGGCCGATCTGGCAGCCGAAGGGTTCGACCCACGCTTCAACGAAGCGGATATCGCCCTGTTCCAGAAAAACACGCCAGCACCGGCAGACGTCGCCGCCGAACATGCTCGGCTCGAGCGGGCCGACGCGCTGGTACTGGTCTACCCGATTTACTGGTGGTCCTTCCCTGCCCTGCTCAAGGGCTGGATCGACCGCGTGTTCACCAACGGCTGGGCCTATGAAGAGGCCGACAACGGCAAGGTGGTGAAAAAGCTGCAGCGCCTGCAGGTCCATCTGGTGGCCATTGGTGGTGCCGACGCAGGCACCTTCACCCGTCACGGCTATGACCAGGCGATGCAAACCCAGATCGACCATGGCATCTTCGATTACTGCGGCGCACCGGTCGCCTCATCGCAGTTTCTGCTGGCCTCGGATCCCGGTTTCCCGCAAGCGCATCTGGAGACGGCGCAGGCGATTGGCCGTAAGCTGTTCGCCGAGCAATCCTGAAATGCCCCGGAGTATCGATGAGTTCCCAGCCCCCCGTATCGCCACGTCGCCGCCTGCCACGGGAGGAGCGCACGCGCCAGCTTCTGCAAGTGGCCTGGCAGTTGATCGGTGATGAAGGCACGGATGCCCTGACGCTGGGTAATCTGGCCGAAGCAGCGGGCGTGACCAAACCGGTGGTGTACGACCACTTCGGCACCCGCAACGGGCTGTTGGCGGCGCTCTATCAGGATTATGACGAGCGCCAGACCAGGATCTTCGATGCCGCCATCGAAGCCGCTGCCGCGAACCTGCAGGACAAGAGTCGCGTCATCGCCGTCAGCTACGTCAATTGCGTACTGACCCAGGGGCGCGAGATATCCGATGTGGTGGCGGCACTCAACGGCTCCCCGGAGCTGGCAGCGGTGAAGAAGCAGTACCAGCATGCCTTCATCGAAAAATGTGCAGCGATTCTGGCGCCCTTCTGCGCCCCCAGAGGCACGTCCTCAGCCGGCATGTGGGCCATGCTCGGCGCCGCCGACTCGCTCTCGGATGCAGCCGTCGCTGGCGACATCAGCGAAGAGCAGGCCCAGGATGAGCTGCAGGCGATCATTCTCGGGCTGGTCGAGCGAAGCCGATAAAGCGATCTCGACCAACCAGCCGCCAGCCGACCTGGATCGACGGGTTATTGATCCCACTTGCAGCTTGCCAAAAACGCTCCGCGGCCGTCTTCTAAGCGGAACCACTTGAACCTGCCCCCCCATGGAGAAATGCGCGGATGATCGACTTCAACAACAAAGGCTTTTTCAAACTCAAGCAGAACGACGAATACGCCCAGCGCGTCAGCGACCTGCTGCTTGAAAATGAGCAGGTCATCGACTCTTACAAGTCCATGCGCGACGGCGTGGTCTTCACCAACAAGCGCATCATCGCGGTAAACGTGCAGGGCCTTACCGGCAGCAAGAAGGATTTCACCTCGCTGCCCTACAAGAACATCGTCGCCTATTCGATCGAAACCTCCGGCACCTTCGATCTGGACTCGGAGCTGGAGATCCACTTCTCGTCACTCGGCAAGGTGAAGTTCGAGTTCACCGGCAAGACGGCGATCGTGGAAATTTCCAAGCTTATCTCGGCGCATGTTTTTGGCTGACGCTGGCAAACCACACCGTTTGCGGTACCCGGAAAACTGAAAAAGGCGCGAATCGATTGGCGATTCGCGCCTTTTTCATTAGTGGCATTCCCCTTTGCTGCCCGACCTCAAAGGAGACCGAGCGCAATCACGGAGCATCGCCAGCGCGGCACGAAACCGCTCGGGCGACGATCGACCTGCTTACCAGTTGTAGCTCAGCTTCGCAGTGACTTCGCGGCCAGGGTTGTAGTAGTTGGCGGTACCGGAGCCGACCACATGCTGCTCGTCGAGCAGGTTGCTGACGTTAAGCGCCAGGTCGGTGCCTTTGGCGATGTTGTAATTGAACGCGGCGTCGTACAGCGTGGTTGCTTCGCTTTTGCCGGTATTCGCCGGGTCAAAGTAGTAGGAGCCGACATAACGAGCCCCAAGCCCAACACTCATGGCTGTTCCTGGCAGATCGTAGTAGGTCCAAAGTGATGCGGAATGCTGAGGTGTCACCTCGAACGCATTGCCTTTGAGGGACGTACCGTCCCACAGCGTGCCACGAACGACATCCGACTTCATGTAGGAATAGCCGCCGACTAGGCTCAGGTTATCGGTCAATTCGGCCTTGGCCTCCAGATCGAGGCCCTGAACATTTGTCTCACCAACATTTTGCTGCTGAATACCGCCGCCTGGCACAACTACAGCGATAGTGACATCTTCCTGAGTCAGGTCGTAAATAGCTGCAGAGAACAATGCATTCATTCCCAGAGGGGAATATTTCACACCAACCTCATACTGTTTACCGCGCTTCGGAGTAGTACCAATCTCGGGTGGTGAGACGGACTCCACCATGCTGACGTAGGTGGAAACCTCATCGGTAACGATGTAGGTCAGCGCACCTCGCAGCGATGTTTCAGAAAAACTATCCGACGTTCTCGCCTGGTTGAGCTTGTTGGTTTCAGCAAGGTCCATGGAGTCATTACGCACGCCCGCCGTGACGATAAAGCGCTCGTAGAAAGAAAAGTTCTGCTGCAGGAATACAGATTTAGTGGTGTAGTCCCGCTTGGTGTGAAGATAGGGTACCAATCCGTTCGGGGCGCCACTGTAGACCGGATTGGCAATATCAATCGCGGAAACCCCTTGTTGATATATGGAAACCGCGTCGGACGATGAGTCGCCGTACTCCACGCCCACCATGGTACTACTGTCGATATTTTCAAAACGGGCGTCGTACTGCAGCATCAGATTGCCGTTGATCTGATCGGATTCGGTGTCTGTACCGAAAACATCTCGATCACGCAATGTCCCAGTTCCTGTACCACTCAGGTAGAGATAAGCAAAGTCATCGGTCAGCTCGCTGTACCGTAGGTTGCTACGCAGGACGAAACCATTATCAAAATCGTGGGTGAAGTTACCGCTGATACTGGTCCGTTCAACATCATGGAAGTTGTAGTCGGGTTCACCGTAGAACTTGCTACGACTGTACTCTCGATCCAGCGGATAGCCACCGCTGTTGGGAGAGCTCTTGGTTTTGAGGTGGTCAAGAGTCAGGGTACCTGAGGTATAAGCCGTAGGGGCCCAAGTCAAGCTACCCATGACAAAGCCGTTATCGTCGCGGGAGTGATCGTACTCACGGTCGCTGTCCTGAAGCTTGCCGGTAAAACGGTATGCAACGGTCTGATCCGTATTCAAAGAATCACCAACGTCGATGCCAGTCTCCTTGTGGTTGAAGGAACCATAGGTTGCATAGACCTGGCCGAACTTCTCGAATCGTGGCTTCTTGGTCACGAAGTTCACCGAGCCCCCTGGGTCAGCTGCGCCAAACAGCGTGGAGTTTGCCCCACGCAGGATCTCGATACGCTCATAGGCAAAAGGCTCTTCACGAACGCCACGCATTGAGCCCAGAGTCAGCCCATCACGGTAGGTAGTGGCCTGAAAGCCACGGATCTTGAAATAGTCGTTACGATCATCCGTACCATAGAAGTCAGTAAGGATGCCTGGCGTGTATTGCAGAACTTCCTCAGTGGTGCTTGCGCTGCGCTGCTCGACTTCCTTCTGGGTCACAACGGAAACCGAAGCTGGGGTATTGAGGATGCTGGTAGCGACCTTGCCGCCGACCCAAAGCTCCTGAGCGACCACCGTGCTGGCGTCATCACTTGCCGCAGCCTGAGAGTTCACGATGATCGGTGCGAGGCGATAGCTCTCCTCCTCCCCGATGGTGATCGCCTCCTGGGCATTCACACCGAAGGGAACAGCCACCAGCGGGGCGCAGAACATGGCTGCCGTCGCGGCACGCTGCCAGGAGGCGTGCGCGTTGATAACCCCGTTTTTACTATCGGTCATGCTCAAGATCCTTGGATTGTTTGCGGGCTTCCGCCGTTAGCCCCGTTCAGCGTTGTCGCGACAACTCGGCAGAGATCGTACAACTGATGATATTCGAAAATATCTATCACAACGATAGTCATTCACATACAGGCCGGATTCGCCGGTGAATCCCGCCACTCTTTTTTTAAAAAGATCCGGACAGGAACGCAGCTCGCCGGTTTGATCAAGGAGAGCGTTGCCTCGCGGTACGCAGCGCAGCTGGAAAAGACCGAGCGCAGAATAGAAAAAGCCCGCAATCGAGCGGGCTTCTGGTTATGGCTAACAGTGACTGCCAACAGCTCACAGAAAGGACCACTCACAGCCGTCACCCCTGGTGATCGAACGCCGCGCTGGTCGAAGGCGGTGCGTTGATGGTGACGATGGCGCAGGCTGTGCTCGGATCACGCCGCAGCAATCGGGAGGATGTGGGTGAGTTCGCTCAGCGTGGCCGAACCAGCGATGCACCAGGCGGGGGAAGTCCGCCGCCCTGCGCACAGAACCGGCGCGTTGCCCCAGCGGGACATCGCCAAAACTTCAGGTCGAAAAAGCTATTCAATGAGCTCGGGCTGGACACCACTCGAGGCGAAACTACCCGGATGATCATCCAGCCCGACGCCGCAGTTTCGGTCAGAAGCGGACTGTCACCCCCGCGTTAACCGAGTGGAAACGAGTGTCGGAACCGAACTGCCCTTGATAGGACAGGCCCAGATCGGTCTGTCGATTCAAGCGCAGTTTCGCCCCCACTTCAGTCAGAGCCGTGTCGCGGGTCTGGGCGACACCTTGCACTTCGAAGTTCGGACCGCCTGCAAAGGACTGAACGTTTCGCGGGTCCAGATCACCATAGGCACGTCGCCATCCCAATGAGCCGTAGAGCTGCGTATCGAGGTTCGCTACACGGGCGTTCGTCGACGCGCGCAGGCCCAGCGTCGAGAAGACGGTGTCCTGCTTGTCGCTGGACACGTCCAGAGCAGCCGCACCGCCTTTTTCATGCATATCCTTGGCGTCGTAGCGTACGTAGGAAAGGCCGGCGAACGGCTCCAGTACCACGCGGTCGACGGGTATGCGGTAGGCCACTTCACCACTTGCCTGCAACGATTGGGCATCGCGCTTGCCGGTCAGGCGATCACTGAACCCGGCAAAAGCAACGTTGCGCTCGCTCTCCAGACGGTGCCAGGTGTAACCAACGTCTGCGCTGAGGCGCAGAGCATCGATCTCGCCACCGGTATAGAGACCGAGATGATAGTTGTCGCTGTGACCCTCAGCATCACTGTCATCGGCATCGAACTTCGAACGGCTGTAGCCGCCATAGACGCCACCGCGCCAATCCGGGGTGAAACTACCATCGGCACCGAACAGCAGGCCGCCCGTGCTTTGGTGCAGGCCACCGGCGCCGTTGCCGCCGCCTACCTTGGTCCAGTTGCCGAATGGCTGCACCCAGGCGCCATTTTCAGTGGGTGGCGTGCTGGGCATCAGACTCATTGCCATGGCTGGCATGCGCAATGTCCCGCCATCCAGAAGACTGCGCACACGAGTCCCCACCACTCCGGACACCACTTGGCTATTGGCGATCAGCGCGGTTGAGGTACTGCCGTGATAGTCACCGGCTAGCTGATCAACAGCGTCACGAGCACTTTCGGCATCCAGAATCAGCAGGTTGTTGTAGAGACTCAGGGAATCGCCGCTTTGCTCCAGTACGCTCAGCGCGCCAGCTGTATTGAACTGGTTCTCGGTCAACATGACCGTCTGGAAGATGCCCAGGGTAGGTTCTGGGGTTGGCGTCGGCGTCGGCGTCGGCGTCGGAGTCGGCGTTGGAGTCGGAGTCGGAGTCGGCGTTGGAGTCGGCGTTGGCGTTGGCGTCGGCGTCGGCGTCGGCGTCGGCGTCGGCGTCGGCGTCGGCGTCGGCGTCGGCGTTGGAGTCGGCGTCGGCGTCGGCGTCGGCGTCGGCGTCGGTGCTGTGTTTTTTTGCTCGATGGTAAGGTTCAAATCATTGGCAGTGCGCTGCAGGCCGACATTGAGGAATGCCGAGTTGGTAAACGCCTGGGCATAGGCGGTTCCTGCAGCGGCGCCGTCAATCAAGCCGCCTTGGGCAGAGAGCAAGGTGTAGGTTCTGCCGCTCTGATAACTCTGCGCTGGATCCAGTGCCGTCACGTTGACCTGCGTACCGCGCAGGGTGGCCGTGCCGCTCACGTTGACCCGATCTGCGCCGCCGTCGCCGGCAATATCCGCTGCGTAACGTGAGCCAGCGGCCATGTCGAGGTTGCCTTGTATGGCCAGCGCACCTATGGCACTTTCACCGGGCGATAACGTACCTCCGGCGGCTACGTCGGTAGTGCCCACTTGACCGACGCCGGCCAGAACGCCGCCATCCAATACTTGGGTACTGTTGGTGTAGACCCCGAATTCATTGCGCCCCACAGTGCCGTTGACTACGAGGGTACCGTTGCCGACGTTCAACCGCGAAAGGCTTTGGGTGGTGGCCGTATTGCCGCGCTGATTGACCTGGTCGACATCACCCGACAGCACGAGTCGCCCGCCGCGTACTACGACGCTACCGGCCAGTCCGCTAAGGTCGCCGCTCAGGGTGGTATTCCCGTTGAACGCATACACTCGGCCCGTTCCGCTCAACGTGTTGGCGACTTGCAGATCGGTGTCCGTGTGGTTGAACGCCAGGTGCCCGTTGCCCGTGCCAAAGCGAATGGCGGTTTGCGGGTCCAACCGGCCGGCCGCCTGAGCGGCTCCGGCAGTTACCGAATCGATATCGGTACGGTTAGGATCGGTCACGACCGAACCGCCCACAGCAAGCGTGCCCCGGGTCGGATTGTTGATGCTGCTGATCGTGCTGATGAGGATCCCGTTGGTAGCCCTCAGTTCGGCACCGTTGGACAGCGTCAGGTAAGTGCGGGTGTCGCCGGTGCCGAGTGTCATGCTCTGCGTTTCCAGGCGTGTGCCTTGTCCGGAAACACTCACCTGATTACTGCGGCTGCTAATGGCCGAGCCCAGCAACAGTGAGTCGGTCGCCAGTACGGCGCCATTCTCGAGCGTAAGATCGTTTCTGTTTCTGAACACACCGCTGTTGTCCCAGCGGGTTCCGGCATCGGAAAGCCTGACGACGGAATCGATATCGACCTGCTGGCTGTTGATTTTCCCGCCATCATTGGCCGTGATGCCCGACCTGTAGACAAATACCCCACCGGCCTCGATGTTGACCGCGTCGACCAGGGAGTTCTGGCCACTCACGAGCAGCTGGGCGTTCGAAAATGCGTTGGAGCGCGAACCGTTGACCTCCCCCAGATCCAGATCCCGCACCGACACCTGGCCGCCGTTGCGCACGGTCAGGTCGCCTTGACCGACACCACCGACAACGATCGTGTTACCCAACACAAATGAAGTGCGGGGCACCACCCAGCGCGACCCCGTTCCTTCGACCACCACGCTGGCCTGAGCCTGATTGACGCCCGTACTGCTGGCTTGGCCAATAATGCTGCCGCCTTCGCTGGTCACGGTTGCGCCGCTGTTGATAGTCAGACTGGAGGTGTTGCCGTCAGTTGACCGAACGTTGATCGAGCCATCGATTACGCGGTCGCTGCTGAAGGTTTCCTGACCATCGGTGAGGGTGTAGTCCGCTGCCTGAGCCTCCGAGAGCAGTGCAAGAGTAATCGCAAAAGCAAGAGGGGATATTCTGAACAAGGGGTTCATAGCGACTCCAGATACTCCATAAAGGCCACGAAGGTGGCTGCCCAGCCGCGTAGGCCAAGCGTTCCGTTAGGCAGGTTGCCAACGGGGGGGAGTATCAGGAGGCGCAGTTGCAATGGATATAGCACGCATGCACTAGCTTCCGTGCATAAGCTCGAACAGTTGTGTGGCGCCGTGACAGGTTGGAGTGCAGCCGGGGAGCGACCTGCTGGAGCGCTTCAGTCAAAGGCATGCGCTGAGCATGCTCGATCGGCCAATGGAACATCGCCGTCACACTCTTGCGAGAACGCCGACCGCTGCCGGCGCTACTCGCTCCGAGGCCGCATCGGTCAACCTTCACGAACCCTCATGCTTGATTCCACCCGTTTCTGATTAGCGGACTGCCGCATGAACCTGAGCTCGCGCTCGTTCGCTGCCCATAAGCGGCAGACGCGGATCCCGCAGACAGACCCGAATACAACGCCCAATTCGCCTTTCAATTCGCCATCGGCGCTCGCCTCGCTTAGCACCGTCACGACCGGCTGACGGAACGAAATCAAAGTGCCACTAGTCGTAAAGATTGCAGAAACCTGAAGATCGGCCGACACGATCCCATGAGCGCAGCGTTTAGGCCTGCTCTCTCCAGGCTGGAAAGGATGATCCGCTCGGTTATTTATCTGGTCTTATTTTCAGAGCGTCGCCTGATGAACAAAATACTGCTGGGCGTACGAGCGTTGATGTCCGTGCCTGAGGACAATCCTGGTCTGGTCAAGGCGCAATACCTCGCGCTGTCTCGCCAATTGCCGATGATGTATTTCATCCTGCTGATCAACACCCTGATGCTGGCGGGCACCCACTTCGCGGTCGCGCCGCGCTGGCTGGTGGTGTACTGCCCCTTGATCATGACGGTGTTCGGCGTGATTCGTGCGGTGGAATGGATGCGCACGCGAGGGCAGACACGCAGCCCGGCGCAGATGCTGACGGCGCTGAAGCGCACCAATATGCTCGCGCCGTTTGTGGCCGTGGCGTTCACCGCCTGGTCGCTGGCATTGTTTCCCTATGGCGACGGCTATGCCCAGGCGCATGTCGCCTTTTATATGGCGATCACCGTCATCGGCTGCATTTTCTGCATGATGCACCTGCTGCCAGCTGCCCTGGCTACCACAGCAGTGGTCAACACGGCGTTCGTGGTGTTCTTCGCATCCACCAATATCATTACCTTCGTTGCCACTGCAATTGACGTGCTGCTGGTGTCCATCGCCATGCTGATCATTCTCAAGGCGCAGTACGCCGACTTCACCCGGTTGGTGAACATGCAGGCGCACACGGCAAAACTCAGTGAGGAAAACCTCCACCTGGCCAATCAGGACAGCCTGACCGGGCTGGCCAACCGACGGCAGTTCTTTTCCCGCCTCGATACGCAACTGTCCCGCGCCCGCGAGCAGGATATTCGCCTGGCCGTAGGGCTGATCGACCTGGATGGCTTCAAGCCGGTCAACGATCTGTATGGCCATAGCATTGGTGACAAGCTGCTCTATCAAGTTGGCCAGCGCCTGACCGGGCTGCTCGACGAAAACGTGCACCTGGCCCGGCTGGGCGGCGACGAGTTCGCCCTGATCATCACTCAGGCCATGAGCGACGACCAGCTGCGGGCGTTTGGCGAGAAAATCTGCGCCAGCATGCGCGAGCCGTTTCTGCTGGTGGACATTCCTATCCAGATCAGTGCATCGCTGGGCATCGCGACCTTCCCGGATCAGGCATCCTGCGCCACGCACGTGTATGAATATGCCGACTACGCCCTGTATCAGAGCAAGCGCCACCGCCCCGGCACGGTCTGCCTGTTCAGCGCAGCCCACCGCCAGCAGCTCAACCGCGAAGGGCTGACCGAGCAGGCCCTGCGCCGGGCCGATCTGGAGCGTGAGTTTCACGTGGTGTTCCAGCCCATCGTGGATATTCACAGTGAGCGAACCGTCGCGTTCGAAGCACTGGCTCGCTGGGAAAGTCCAGAGTTGGGCAGCGTGCCGCCCTGTGATTTCATTCCGATTGCCGAGCGTGTCGGCATGGTCAATCGCCTCACGGTGCCGTTGCTCAGAGCGGCGCTGGACGCGGCCGCGAGTTGGCCTGCGGGCATCCGCCTGTCATTCAACCTGTCCGTCCACGACTGTGGTTCGCAGGACGCGGCCCAGCAGATCGTCGAACTGATCAAGAGCAGCCGTTTCGACCCGGCCTGTCTCGATCTGGAAATCACCGAAACCGCGGCCATCCAGGACCTGCCGCAGACCCAGCGAGCGATCAGCCGGTTTCGCGAGTTGGGCTGCGGCATATCCCTCGACGACTTCGGCGCCGGCTATTCCAGCCTGAGCCAGATCCACGCGCTGTCGCTGACCAAACTGAAGGTGGACCGCACCTTCGTCACCAACATCCACCTCGACCCGGCCAGCTTCAAGATCGTCAAATCGCTGGTTGCCCTGTGCCAGGACATGCAACTGGAATGCATCGTCGAAGGCGTGGAAACCGCCGCCGAACTCGGCGCCCTGAAGAACCTCGGCTGCGTCTGGGCCCAGGGCTACCTGTTCTCAAAACCCATGCAAGCCAGCGACATCAGCGCCTGGCTTGGCGGCGAGCAGTTGGCCAAGGTGCAGGCGGTTTGATCCGCCGATAGGGCAAGGCGCCGCTCGCGCTCATGCCCTGAGAGCTACACAAACTCTGCCAGAAAATGCCAGGCTCAAAATGCAAGAAGCCCGCAATTACGCGGGCTTCAGGGCATTTTTTGCTAGATCGTGCCGGGAAATGCCGGACGCGGGATCACTCTCACTCTCTTATCAACAGACGCCATGAAAGCATGTATTTAGTGGCTTTCAAGGAACTAATTTTTTCAAAACCATGAAAAATACCATGCAGGATAAAAATCACTTCTTAGGGCTAGCGTCGCCAAGATACATGCACTTAGAGGACGGCCCGCAGAAAGGAGACGCATCAGCACGGCAAGCTCAAAAACTGCTCCCTCAGCGCAGACTTCGGCAAGCAATACGATGGCATCGACGGACCAGCCTGAAAAGCCTCTGCCATTGCCTCATCGTGACCACGATCTCTCACGTTCTTATCTCTGGCATATCATCTGAATGAATCGCCCCCCATTTCCAGAGATCCTCAAGCCTCAAGATGGTCCCCCAACGGCGGTGAGACCGTCCTCTTTTCGCCAGTTTCAAGCCACAGCGAAGGGCCGCTTCTGGCCGACTCCTGCCTGTCGAGGGACCAAAGCGTGCTGGTCAATTCCAATGGATATAAACGGCTGGCCAGTCGCTGCAACTTTCAAACCCAGCGACATAATCCTTTTAGCCTCTACACGACACCCGCTTTATTGTCGGTCTCATAAGCGCCCACCAGCAACACACCGCGCTTGGGCGTACACGCCAGCAACGCCGTGGCGCCAAGCAAGGCTTGTGCTTCCTGCAGGCGCTCTGGCAGCAGCAGGCCTTCGGCGGCATTGAAATCGCCCGCCAGTATCAGCGTGTGCTCATGCTCGGCGACAGGCACCCAATCCAGCTGGCTCAGGCGCTGGCGTAAAGCCGCCAGCGCAGACTGATGAAAGTCTGCCCGCTGCGCGACATCCACCTCACTGGCCGACACATACGCCACGGTTTCGCCCTGATCGATGGCATACGCCAGCAACGGCGCCTGGGCGGGCGATACCGACACAGACAACGGCGAAAGAAGCAGACCATGCTCATTGGCCTGCTCTTGCCAGGTGGCGGCTTTCAACAACGGCGTGACGACGTTGGACATCCCTCAACCCCGACGATGAGGTGACGAATAGGGCTTTTTCCAGGTGAAGCACTGAATATCGCCGGCAGGCTGGTGGTAGACCACCCAGTCGCCACTCACCTCGATGGTATTGGCAATGGTCCCGGCCGATGCCTGCCAAACCTCCGCGCCGGTGTACTTGTCCCAGGCGCGGGGTCGGCGCTCCTCCAGACCGAACACAAGGTCGCCATCGGTATTCGCGGCGAGCATTTCATCGTTGCTTTTGCGTGCCCAAAGCTGGACTCCATCAACCGTGGATAAGCAGAGTACGAAGCCGCTGCTGTTGACGTTACTCAAGAGGACGGTGCCGCCACGGGCGCTGATGTAGCGCGGAAATGCCTGATTTTTGTACTTCATGCCAGCCAGTAGCGTTTGCATGAACGCGGTATTGAAGTAAGCAAACTCGCCGACGAGGGTGAAAGAGGTCAAATCAATGACCAGTACATGATCACCTGCCAGCACGTAGAGCGTGTCGCCGTCACGCGAAGTCGGAGCCAGGGTAACGCCAGGCGCAAACTCGAAACGGTCCAGAGGAATTTCGAGCTTCACGGTTTTTTCAGTGAGTGAGTACACACAGAAAACCGGAGCAGACAGTCGTACTCCGTAAATCAGGCCGTCAGCGGCCGGCATGAAATACTGGATATCGATGTCAACATGATCGACCACCTTGCCGTTCTCGACGATATCCAGGCCACGGCTGTAGTCATTCCAGCCAAAAGCGCGGTAAATCCGTTTGCCGTCGTAGACAAAGCGGCCGTCGATTGCCCATTCAGGGTTGGCGACCGCTTCATGCTCGCTGTAACGCGGCTGCCAGTCAGTCACATCAATCAGTTCGGGGGATTCCCCATAGACATACAACAAGCCACTCTTCAGAAACATCGGGCGCCAGCGTGGCTCCGACTTGCGGCTCAGACGTGCCGGCACATCGTCCTCTAGGCCGTTGTACCGAGGCAGGTCAAAAGCCTTGAAGTAACGCTCACCCTCGGCGTCTTTACTGCTGTACAGCACATACAGTTGATCACCACCAATAGCGGTGGATACCACACCGTTGAATTTCTGCGCAAAGCGAAAGGTCGCTTTTTTCGCGGGGATACCTACTGCCATTTTATTTGCCCTTAGTCGTCAACGGGTCAATGACCTCGGAAAGCACTTTAAAGGAAATATCTTTCTTGCAATCAAAACCCGCGCTCGGGAACGGCTTGATCGCCTGCAGGCAAGCCTCAATAACCCACGTCTTGCGCTGGTTAACCTTAGCCGGTGTGTCGAACGCATCCTTCATCCACTCAGCTGTAGATAGACATTCGTCATCTAGGGCAAGCTGATGTGGCAGGCAGTTATTAGCTTCGTGAATCTAGCTGAAAAAGGGCAGCGGATCCGTCCGACAACAAATGGAATTGACCGCCCTTACAAGGTACAGAGCATACTGCGAGCAAAATGGGGGCTGCGGCTAGCATTGACCGCTATAGGCCAACCCCAACCCGCTGGCCACAGGCGGAAACCGGCCTATTGGCGACCGGCAGCTTTTGGCCGATAGCGGCCTGTCATCTACATCTGCTCTTGGCCGGTAGTTGCCCCTCGTCACCGGCGACTGCTATCGACCCAAAACGAACATCCGTCGCAGCGCACGCTCTGCACCACGTTGGGTCCGGTTATACCTCGGCTTGTTAGCCGGACCGAGCGGCTCTAAGATCGAACCATCTCAAGGTCATAGCCGGCCATGCGCTGCGCTGTGGATGGCAACAAAGGATCCTTCAGTGAAAATTCGAGAAATGTTTTGCGGGCTGGCCATATTGGCGATGGCCAGCCCGGTACTGGCGAACAAGTACATCATCGACATGCAGGGTGAATCGCCCAACCGCGTGATCGTGTATGCCAATGCGGAGGATATCGCCAGACTGGGTGGCAGTGCATTCTCCCAAACGCTGATCCGAGGGATGGAGCTGGAACTGGTCTACGAGGCGGCGGACAAGCCTCATTGGACGGTCATGGCGGCGCAATTCGAATGCCCCAACATGAATCGCATGATCATGCCGGACTTGAACGGAAGCAATGTGCGGGTTCCGAAAGATGTCGAGATCAAACTTGCATCCTTGCCGGAGGTAGACACCATCAGGTTCCGTTCCAATGGAGGTGGAACCTGGTCCCGGAAGAAGGACAGGTACGAAGCAACACAACCCACGGATTGGCAGACGACCTCGAGCTACACCTTGCTGCAGGCCTATCGCATTGCCTGTCAGCCGGATGCTTTCTCGAGCGCACTGCAGGCGTCGGGTAACCCGGACCGCTCCATCAATAACGAACTGCTTGCAAAAAATATGGAAGGGCTGGGCATCCATGTTTTGGGCGCGGTTCCGATAGGTACTGGTGAGGATGCGGCGGATTTCACCTGGAAGCACATCTGGAAGGACGCGGTACGTCCACCCTCGGTAGCCGCGCGGGAAATGACGCCGGATGAAATCGCCGGACTCAAACGAAACATGGCCGAGCTCAAGTCGAGAGTTGACCGTGAAGCAGATGAGACCAATGCAACGCTCAAGAAGCTTGGCGGAGAACTTTCCTTTACCACCAAGGCTGCGCAATTGCGCGGCAAGCGCAAGCTGTCGCGGGCCGAGTCAACGCTGGTCCAGCTGTGGGTGGGGAAGACAGAACACGATGTGGTCGTGGCGAACGGGCCGCCGGCAATCAATGATGCCGGTGGGATGCGCTTTCTTTCCTACGGCAGTTCGTACGACAACCAGGTGCAGTGGGTGAATGCTTTCAATGGCGCCCCAATGGGCACGGCGGGCGGTTGGCAGTATTGCAACGTGCGCTATGTCCTGATGCCGGACGAGTCGGACAACGTATACAAGGTTGTCGATGTCCGGGTGACGGCTGACTCTGCAGGGGATACCCGCGGCATGCATGCCTGCGCCGACATCATGAACGCGCCCGGCCAATAGACGGCACGGTAAGGCGGTGTAACGTACTGCCCCGGAGCTGTAGTCCGGGGGCTTACTTTACCCGCACCGCCATGCATTCCTTCAAACGCCTATAGGCGGCCTGCACGGCAATGGGTTTTATATCGACCATGGACTTGCCATCCATGCCGATGGTGTAGTGGGCAGTGTCGCTTTTATCCTTCAGAACCGAGTCAAACTTGAGCGACAGGATGAAACCCCCTCCCTGGCCGTCACTGCCGGGTATCTGGTAGGCCCCGACATCAGCATTGCCCAGCCCATTGCCGAATGTGACTCTTACGGTCTTAGGGGCTTTTACCTGGGGAATGTCCTTGCTGTTGAACCACAGCATCCCGTCGCCTTTTTTGGCCATTTCGGCATCCCACGGACCTGCAATTTTCAGCGAGGCCGTCTCGGTGATGAAACCTACGGAGCACTGGTAGCCATCGTTCACCGCCTTGTGCGACAGCACCCAAATGCCTTCCTTGCTTTTGTAGAACGGCGTGTTTGCCATTTTCCCGTCATTCGCCGAGTTGCCACCACCCAACAGTTCCGTTGGTACCTGCGCCATCAAGGCCGTAGGAAGCAGTGCAAGCATGCATGCGGCGATGCGGGGGCGGAGTTTCATGTCGGCGTTCTCTCGGGGCGGTCTGCACATCTGGGAACGACCTGCTGGCCGTCGTGTGACTTCGGTACATTCTGCTGGAATGCCCTATTAGCGGCAAGCACGGGTGGCCGGCGACCAGCAGCGTAGCCAGTGTAGTGGGCAGTGCACACAGCCGAGCTTGTGCGCGCGGCTGTGCCCCATAGGAGTACCGGTAACTTGGCTGAAGTGATGGACTGGGAATTTGATGGATATGTCCCCGCTTGACGTGACCAGCGAGGGTTGCTGTTCGCTACTACTGGTGTGCTGCGATCACTGGTTTTCCAAAGCAGGGGCCAGAGTAGGGAGCACCCCGGCTTCCCAGCGGCTTACCAACCCATCCCGAACACCCGCGCATTGACCCGCCCTACTCGCGGCTCCGCCGGAATAGCTCAGTTGGTAGAGGGGCGCATTCGTAAAGCCTCCAGCGCAGTTCCAAAACGATGTTTACAAGCAACACCGAACAAGGCCTGCTAACGAGGGCCTTTGTTTTTTCAGGTCTTTTTAATTGATATGGACGAGAACCGCCCAAGCTGGAAATGAGCGCATCGCCCGCGCGTTGGCTTAGCCCCGTTAGCTGCCGGATACCAAAGACAGCAGTCGGCCACTACCCCCGGCACAAGCTCCTGCCTGGAACTTAGCTGGCTCGGATACCATGCCTAGAACGCTCCACCAAGCATGGTACCGAGATAAATCTTATGACTTAGCCTTTTCGAGCCATGCGAAAGACCATTAACAATACAGAGCACATCAGTCCAGAATCAGATTTTATCTTTATAAATCAAAATATTAAGAAAAAATCCTACTCCCACTCAATGGTCGCTGGCGGCTTGCTCGATACGTCGTAGGTGACGCGGGAGATGCCGTCGATTTCGTTGATGATGCGGCCGCTGACGGTTTCCAGCAGTTCGTACGGCAGGTGTGCCCAGCGGGCGGTCATGAAGTCGATGGTTTCCACCGCACGCAGGGCCACGACCCAGGCGTAACGACGGCCGTCACCGACCACGCCAACCGATTTCACCGGCTGGAACACCACGAACGCCTGGCTGACCTTGTGGTACCAGTCGGCCTTGCGCAGTTCTTCGATGAAGATGTGGTCGGCACGACGCAGCAGGTCGGCGTATTCCTTCTTCACTTCACCGAGGATGCGCACGCCCAGGCCCGGGCCCGGGAATGGGTGGCGGTAGACCATGTCGTAGGGCAGGCCCAGCTCGAGGCCGAGGCGACGCACTTCGTCCTTGAACAGCTCGCGCAATGGCTCGACCAGCTTGAGGTTCATTTCCTCGGGCAGGCCGCCGACGTTGTGGTGCGACTTGATCACGTGCGCCTTGCCGCTCTTGGCGCCAGCGGACTCGATCACGTCCGGGTAGATGGTGCCTTGGGCCAGGAACTGGATGTTGTCGAGCTGGCTGGCCTG
Organism: Pseudomonas flavescens; assembly: GCF_013408425.1. Taxonomy (NCBI): domain Bacteria; kingdom Pseudomonadati; phylum Pseudomonadota; class Gammaproteobacteria; order Pseudomonadales; family Pseudomonadaceae; genus Phytopseudomonas; species Phytopseudomonas flavescens. Next base: position 2,994,443 of record NZ_JACBYV010000001.1, read on the forward strand.
GGCATCGAACACGTCGATGAAGGTGCGGCCGATGATCTTGCGCTTCTTCTCCGGGTCGGCTTCGCCGGCCAGGTTGTCGAGGAACTGCGCCTCGGCGTTGGCGCGGATCACCTTGACGCCCATGTTCTCGGCGAACATGGCCATCACCTGCTCGCCTTCGTGCAGGCGCAGCAGGCCGTTGTCGACGAATACGCAGGTCAGCTGATCGCCGATGGCCTTGTGCAGCAGCGCCGCGACCACCGAGGAGTCTACACCGCCGGACAGGCCGAGCAGTACGTTGGCATCGCCGACCTGGGCGCGCACCTGGGCGATGGCATCTTCGGCGATTTTCGACGGCGTCCACAGGGCTTCACAGCCGCAGATGTCGAGAATGAAGCGCGACAGGATGCGTTCGCCCTGCTTGGTGTGAGTCACTTCCGGGTGGAACTGCACGCCGTAGTAGTTACGGTCGTCGTCGAACATGCCGGCAATCGGGCAGCTTGGCGTGCTGGCCAGCACATGGAAGCCAGCCGGGATCTCGGTAACCTTGTCGCCGTGGCTCATCCAGACGTCCAGGCCGAATACGCCGTCGGCATCGACATGGTCTTCGATGCCGTCGAGGATGCGGCTCTTGCCGACCACATCGACGCGGGCGTAACCGAATTCGCGCAAGTCGGAGCCGGCCACTCGGCCACCGAGCTGCTCGGCCATGGTCTGCATGCCGTAGCAGATGCCGAATACCGGCACGCCGAGGTCGAATACCGCTTGCGGGCAACGCGGGCTGTTGGCTTCGTGTACCGACTCCGGGCCACCGGCGAGGATGACGCCGCGCGGTGCGAATTCGCGAATCGCGTCATCGTCCATGTCGAACGGGTGCAGTTCGCAATACACGCCGATCTCGCGCACGCGGCGGGCGATCAGCTGGGTGTACTGGGAACCGAAATCGAGGATCAGGATGCGGTGAGCGTGAATGTCGAGGGCCATGACTAGTTCTCGTCAGTGGTAAGCAGAAACAACGCGGGGCTGTCGATAACAGCCCCGCTTACAGGTATTACCGAAGCATCAACCTACCCGGTAGTTCGGCGCTTCTTTGGTGATCTGCACGTCGTGGACGTGAGATTCGGCCATGCCGGCACCGGTGATGCGGACGAACTCGGGCTTGGTGCGCATCTCTTCGATGGTCCCGCAGCCGGTGTAACCCATGGAGGCCCGCAGACCGCCCATCAGTTGATGGACGATGGAACCCATGGCGCCCTTGTAGGCCACACGGCCTTCGATGCCTTCAGGCACCAGCTTCTCGGCACCGGCAGCGGAGTCCTGGAAGTAGCGATCCGAGGAACCCTGAGCCTGGGACATGGCGCCCAGCGAGCCCATGCCACGGTAGGCTTTGTAGGAGCGGCCCTGGAACAGCTCGATCTCGCCTGGAGCTTCTTCGGTACCGGCCAGCATGGAGCCGATCATCACGCAGGAAGCACCGGCAACGATGGCCTTGGACAGGTCACCGGAGAAACGGATGCCACCATCGGCGATCAACGGAATACCGCTGCCTTCCAGCGCGGCGGCGACATTGGCCACTGCGGAGATCTGCGGCACGCCGACACCGGCGACGATACGGGTGGTGCAGATCGAGCCAGGGCCGATGCCGACCTTGACCGCATCGGCGCCCGCTTCGGCCAGGGCCAATGCGGCAGCGCCGGTGGCGATGTTGCCGCCGATCACCTGGATGTCCGGGAAGTTCTGCTTGACCCAGCCCACGCGCTCGATCACGCCCTTGGAGTGGCCATGGGCGGTGTCGACGATGATCACGTCAACACCGGCATTGGCCAACGCGGCAACGCGGTCACCGGTGTCGGCGCCAGTACCGACAGCAGCACCCACGCGCAGACGACCCTGATCGTCCTTGCTGGCCAGCGGGTAGGCCTTGGCTTTTTCGATGTCCTTGACGGTCATCATGCCCTTGAGGGTGAAGGCATCGTCGACGATCAGGACTTTCTCGATACGGTGCTTGTGCAGCAGATCGCGAACGACGTCCTTGGCAGCGCCTTCCTTGACCGTGACGAGACGCTCTTTGGGCGTCATCACTTCACGGACGGTAGCGTCCAGGCGGTTCTCGAAGCGCACGTCACGGGAGGTGACGATACCGACCAGATCACCATTGCTCAGCACGGGAACGCCGGAGATGTTGTTCTGGCGAGTCAGTTCGAACAGGTCGCGCACGGTCGCGTCGGCCTCGATGGTGATCGGGTCCTTGACCACACCGGCTTCGAACTTCTTGACCTTGCGCACTTCGGCAGCCTGCTGCTCGATGGTCATGTTCTTGTGGATGATGCCGATGCCGCCTTCCTGCGCCATGGCGATGGCCAGGCGGGCTTCGGTCACGGTATCCATGGCCGCGGACAGCAGCGGAATATTCAACTCGATGCCACGGGTGAGGCGAGTCTTGAGGCTGACGTCCTTCGGCAGAACATCGGAGAAACCGGGGATAAGTAAAACGTCGTCGAAGGTAAGAGCTTCTTGACTGATACGCAGCATGGCGGGGGCTCCCAGACGGGAAAATTGGAAGCGCGCCATTATACCGAGTCAGCCCCTGTCACTCAATGTAAAGAATGGATATCGACCGTTCGGCAATTAATATCAATGATTCTCAGCTGGCGGGGAACCGATGAGCATTCATGCAGCCTGATCTATTCAGGCTCAGGGAAGAGCTCCCCCTCCCCTTGCAACGCCGCACCACTGGCGGATCGCCATACCAGGCAGGGCGTTGCCTGCGTAATAAACCTAGGCGCTTACCAGCGCGACGGGATACCCCAGCCGTTCGGCGAACTCTTCGAGAAAGGCAGGCGTGAACCGCGCATCGGCCCAGCCATTGAAGATGAAACCCAGGTTGGAAAAGCCGCAAGGCTGCAGGAACAGGAAACCGTTGATGTCGTCTTCGTGCCTGCATTCGGGGCAGGTGAAGTTGTCGGTTTCTCCTGGCGACCACTCGTCCAGGCTTTCGAACAACGCCTCGCCGATCTCCTTGCGGCATTCGGGGCAACCCGCCTCTTCGAGGAAACCGTCGACGGGCGTGTAGATGCAGCGCCGGTAGATGACTTCCAGCCCATTGACAGCCTGGCCGAACGGCAGCCGCTCGGCGAACTCGACCACCCTGCTCGCTCCAGGCGCGATGGCGTAGGCCATGCCATTGCGCCCACAGGTGGTCGGCAGCGCCTCGACGATATCGCGCTTGGCCAGCCAGCGAAGAATCTGCTGCGCCTTGCGCTCGTGGCCGGGGAAGCTGGAAATCCGCGGAACGACGATACTCTGAGTAGCCATGCCCTTGCCTTCGGGGGAACCGTAAACCGCGAAGCTTAGGGGTTGCCGGCAGCGGATCACAAGCCGCATGACGCTCGGCCGACGGCCTGCAGCGTGGCAGGCCGTGGCCAAAGCCAGGCGATTAGCGGCAGGCCAGTTCGCTGGCCTGGCGGCGCTGGAAGTAACGCTCGCGCAGGCTGTCGTAAGCCAGGTTGTAGCCCAGGGTGTAGGGCAGGAAGAACAGGATCAGGCCGATATCCAGGAAGAATGCCGCCACCAGGCTGATCGACAGCCACCAGGCCGCCAGCGGTACCAGCACCAGAATCAGGCCAGCCTCGAACAGCAGGGCATGGCTGATCCGCGCCCACAGGCCGCGCTCGAAACCCATGCGGCGCTGCGCGGCGTCGAACATGACGTTGAAGATCATGTTCCAGAACATGGCGATGGCCGAGAACATCAGCGTCAGGGCGCCCATGTGCGCCAGGGATTTACCCATGGCCCAGGCCAGCAACGGCGCGCACACCACCACGGCGATCACTTCGAACAGGGTTGCATGCAGCACGCGCTCCTTGAAGGAGCGACGGGCGATCTGATTGGACTGACTCATTTTTGATGACTCGCAAGGTAACGTCGATGGGGCTATCCTCATCGGAAAAACAGCCAGAGCAAAGTTTCCAGCCATCGGAAAAACCGATATGAACCTTTCTCCCGAATCTCTCCAGGCGTTTGCCCAGGCGGCCGCCACCGGCTCGTTCAGTGCCGCGGCCCGGCGCCTGGGCAAAAGCCAGTCGACGGTCAGCGAATCCATTGCGCGGCTGGAAATCGACCTCAACGTCAGCCTGTTCGTACGCGGCGCGCGCCAGCTCACGCTGACCGAGGCCGGCTGCAGCCTCTTGAGCCGGGTACAGGATGTGCTGGCCGCATCCGATCGCCTGCTGCGCCAGGCCGGACAATTGGCTGCGGGCCTGGAGCCCAAGCTGACCCTGGTGCTGTCGGACGCCTACCAGGCGAGCCAGTATCAGGCTCGTCTGGTGGAGCTCGACCAGCGCTACCCGGATCTGGAATTCGAGTGTTTTTTCGCCGAACACGCTGATGTTCTCGACTTGGTCGGCCAGGGCCGGGTCAATCTTGGCCTGCTCGCTGCCCAACCCAGTTATCCGCCGGAACTGGCCCACGCCAGCCTGGCCGACTGTGCAGATTTCGGTCTATTCGTCGCCAGAGGGCATCCGCTCAGCCAGTTACCGCGAGTCACTGCGGATGATCTGGCCCACTGGCGCGTACTGCGCCTGAGCACTGTGGCGAAGCAGGAAGAAGAACTGGACGATCTGCCGGGCAGCGGCGGGCGCTGCTGGTCGGCGCCGGACTACCTGCTGCTGCTGGAGATGGCCACGCTGGGCTTTGGCTGGGCTGCCCTGCCTCGCCAGTTGGTCATGGGCCATGGCGGGGATCGCCTGCAGGAACTGGCCATCAACGGCTGGCCCAAGCAGGTTGCGGTGGATGTGGTCTGGTCGCGGGAACGGCCGCTGGGCCCGGCTGCCGCCTGGTTGCTGGAGCGGCTGCTGGCTGTATGAAGGAGTGTCATGAATGAAAAGCTTTACCCCACTCGATATAGAACGCAGAAGCTTCACCGGCACACGTCTCGGCTTTTTTCTGCTGCTGGCGGTGGTGCTGGGGCTGTCGCTTTACGCGCTGTTCGGCATTGCTTTCAACCTCTGGCTCGCCGGCTTTCTGCTGCTGCCCAATGGCCTGTTGATCTACCTTGCCGTCTTCGCGAAGGATGCAACGCTACGAAAGACCAGCGAGACACTGCGGCAGTTGGGACAGACATTCGGCTAAGTGCCAAGCGCTGTTGAGCTGAGCTATGCTGCCCGCCGTCAAGGAGCCCCTCATGATCACCTGCTACCTGCGCTACATCATCGACCCGTACCAATTGGCCGAGTTCGAGCACTACGCAAAATTATGGATACCCCTGGTGGAGAAATTCGGCGGCCAGCATCACGGCTACTTCCTGCCATTGGAAGGTGCCAACAACGTGGCCCTGGCACTGTTCAGCTTCCCCAGCCTGGCCACCTACGAGGAGTACCGTGAGCGCTCGATGCAAGATGCCGAGTGCCTGGAGGCCTTCGCCTATGCACAGCAGAACCGCTGCATCATCAGTTACGAGCGCAGCTTCATGCGCCCGGTAGGTGTCGAGCCCCGTTAAAGACCTTTGATTTTTTGGGAGTTTGTATCCGGAATCGACTGCAATAAGGCAGGAGCAGCCATTGATGCAGTACCTGTGGGAACGGGCGGGGACACCTGGTCCATGCCCGCGAAATCACGGGCATGGCCCGTTCCCACAAGTGGCGGTCAGCCGGCCGTTTCCGCCACGTTACAGTCTCTACGTGCGGAGTTACGGCGAATGATCGTAAACAGCTTGTAAGTCCTACAGCTCGCCCGCATAACGCACCAGCGAGCTACTCGCGCCACGCCGCTCCAGCTCATCTTCCAGAAAATCCTGCAGTACCCGGGCGTTGTTGTGCTCCCTGTTGCAGGCGGCGTACAACAGCGTCAGCTTGCCTGCTGCGGCGCGCGTCAGCAGGCCTTGCCAATACTCGCGGCGATAGCCCTCACGAAAGGCGTCGAACACCTCGGCGCGGTAAGCGAACTCGCGGCGCAGTTCGGCGAAAGGCGCTACAGCTGGCAGCCACTCATCTTGGTGCAGCGCATCGTTGCGACAACCTCATGGCCACAGGCGGTCGACCAGCACCCGGTAGCCGTCGCCCTCCTCCTGCGCCTGGTAAACACGCTTGCAGCGGATCATCGTTGGCGTCCCTTGAGATTGCCCAGCGGCCTCGGTAACGTGGCCGCTCGCAAACGGAGAGCCACATGCCTATCAGCCGCAAATTCCTAGTGTTCACCCTGTTGCCACTGTTCGCCAGTTGCGCGGTGTATACGGGCAAGCCCGTGGACCCGGAAAAATCGCAGACACGCCTGCAGGGCCAGCTGACTCGCGAAGCCGGCCAGCTATGGTTTTCCCCCTGTAGCGATCCACGCCGCTTCGCCATCGGCGAGGGCAGCACCGGTATCACCCAGGACAGCAGCGAGCTGTTGGGCGATGGTCATTCCGTTCTGTTCGCCGACCTGCGCGGGCAGATGGGGCCGACCAAGATCAGCGGTGCCGACGGCGGCTTCGAGCTGAGCCGCGTGTATCGGCTGCAGGGTGAAGGCCATGGCTGCGACGACCCCAACTTCAAGCGCACACTGGTGCGCGCCAGCGGCCAGGAGCCGTTCTGGAGCGTGACCGTGAGCAATCAGGGCATGGTGCTCAGCGGCCCGGAGCACGAGCCCCTGGCGCTGCCCTACATGGAAGAGCAACTGCCCGATGGCCGCATCAACCTGACCAGCGAAGCCAATGGCCAGCGCGTGGAGCTGTGGATAGCGCCGCAGCGTTGCGTCGACACCATGAGCGGCGCGGTACAGCACCTGAGCGCCGAGCTACGCCTCAATGGCAAGCTGATGCGGGGCTGCGCGGCGTTCGGCGGAGCGCGTAACGACTGATCGGAGCCGTTGCCTGCGTTGGATGCGTCGCAATGGGCCGGCGCGCCCCGCTAGAGCAGGATGCCTTTGTCCCGGGCACGTTCATGGCAAAGCTGCAGCACCTGGCGGCGCTCGGCGTTTTCCATGCGGCTCCAGCGGGTGATCTCGTCGACGTTGCGCTGGCAACCGATGCAGATGTCCTCCTCGTCCAGTGCACAGACGTGCACGCAGGGTGAGGCGACGGGACGTTCGGCGGTTTGCATCAGTCTTCCTGCTCGGCGAGATCGGTGGCATAACGCCTGGCGTTCTGTACATAGTGAGCGGCACTGGCTTCGAGCAGTTTCTTCTGCTGCTCGGTGAGCTCACGCACCACCTTGCCCGGCGAGCCCACCACCAGCGAACCGTCGGGAATTTCCTTGCCCTCGGCGATCAGCGCGTTGGCGCCGATGATGCAGTGCTTGCCGATACGCGCGCCATTGAGCACCACGGCGTTGATGCCGACCAGGCTGTAATCACCGACCGAACAACCATGCAACATGGCGTTGTGGCCCACGGTGACGCCTTTGCCCAGGGTCAGCGGTGAGCCCATGTCGGTGTGCATGACCGCACCGTCCTGGACGTTGCTGTCCTCGCCGATATGGATGAGTTCGTTGTCGCCACGCAGCACCGCGCCGAACCAGACACTGGCCCCCGCCTCGAGGCGTACCTTGCCGATCAGGGTGGCGCTGGGAGCGACCCAGCTTTGCGGATGCTGTTCGACACGGGCATTGCCCAGGCGGTATTTCATGGCGAAAGTCTCGGAGCCAGGCTCACGTGAGGTGAATGTAGTACTCGGGTGGGCGCTGCATGTCGATGCCGGCATCAAAGACCAGATTGACCAGCTCCACCAGCATGATCGCCGTCAGCCCCCAGATCTTGTACTCACCATAGCGGTAGCTCGGCACGTACCAGCTATGGCCGAGGTAATCGATGCGGTGGGTGACTTCCCGGGGGTCATCACGGAAGAACGCCAGGGGCACGGAAAACACCGCGGCGATCTCGCCATCGTTGGCCTGGTAGTCGACGAAGTCAGGCACCACCCCGACATAGGGCGTTACCTGAATGCCGTGCCTGGAAACCAGCGTACTGAGCGGCCCGACGATCTCCACGAGGCCGGGCGGCAGGCCGATTTCCTCTTCGGCCTCGCGCAGGGCGGTGTCAATCAGGTCGCGGTCTTCCGGGTCGCGGCGGCCACCGGGAAAGGCGACTTCGCCGCCGTGGGTGGACAGACCACTGGCGCGCAGGGTGAGCACCACTTCGGGCTCATCGCTGCGGGTGATGGGCACCAGCACCGCAGCCTCGGGAAAACCCTCCTGGGCCTCCATGAAGTGCGGGCTGTAGCCTCGAACGCGTTGGAGTAACTCGTCCAGCATGACCATTCTCGGAATTCTTCTGCGCCGGATAATGGCATGAAAAAAGCCTGGAACCCACCCTTTCACACCCTGCGAAAAACTCGCGAGCTAGGATCATGCAAGGCAAAAACAGGCGAGAAAGCGCAATGTACTTTTGTACATGAGCATTTCGAGCCCGTTTTTAACGCAGCAGGGCCGACGCGCAGCAGTTTTTTCAGCTTTTCAGGCGATAGCCGGTTTTAAAGATCCAGCCAACGGTAAGGATGCACGCCAGCAGGAAGCCGAGAATCATCCCCAGGCTGACCAGCACGTTGACGTCGGATACGCCGTAGAAGCTCCAGCGGAACGCACTGATCAGGTAGACCACCGGGTTGAACAGGGTCACCGTCTGCCACACCGGCGGCAGCATGCTGATCGAGTAGAAGCTGCCGCCGAGAAAGGTCAGTGGCGTAACGATCAGCGCAGGAACGATCTGCAGCTTCTCCCAGCCGTCGGCCCACACGCCGATGATGAAGCCGAACAGGCTGAAGGTCAGCGCAGTGAGCACCAGGAAGGCCAGCATCCAGAACGGATGGAGAATCTCGAAATCGACGAACAGCCGCGCCGTGGCGAGGATGATCAGGCCGAGCACGATGGACTTGGTGGCCGCCGCGCCCACGTAGCCGAGGAGAATTTCCAGGTAGGAAATCGGCGCCGACAGCACCTCGTAGATGGTGCCCGAGTATTTGGGCATGTAGATGCCGAACGAGGCGTTGGAGATGCTCTCGGTCAGCAGGGCCAGCATGATCAGGCCGGGGATGATGAAGGCGCCGTAGCTGACGCCATGCACCTGGGTCATGCTCGAACCGATGGCCGAGCCGAACACCACGAAGTACAGCGAGGTGGTGATCACCGGCGTGGCGATGCTCTGCAGCAGGGTGCGCCAGGTGCGGGCCAGTTCGAACAGGTAGATGGCGCGGATCGCGTAGAAATTCATGTCCGATCCCTCACCAGACTGACGAAGATGTCCTCCAGCGAACTCTCGCTCGACTGCAGATCCTTGAAGGCGATGCCGTGCTGCGCCAGCACCTGCAGCAATGCGGCGATGCCGGTGTCCTCCTGCTGGCCGTCGAAGCTGTAGACCAGCTCGTGGCCGTCGTCGCGCAATTGCAGGTCATCGCGCTGCAGCGCCGGCGGCAGTTCGCTCAACGGCTGCTGCAGGTGCAAGGTCAGCTGTTTCTTGCCGAGCTGACGCATCAGGGTGTCCTTGTCCTGCACCAGAATGATCTCGCCCTTGCGGATCACGCCGATGCGGTCGGCCATTTCCTCGGCCTCCTCGATGTAGTGGGTGGTCAGGATGATGGTCACGCCGCGTTCGCGCAGCTTGCGCACCATTTCCCACATGTTGCGGCGCAGTTCGACGTCGACTCCGGCGGTCGGCTCGTCGAGAAAGAGGATCTCCGGTTCGTGGGACAGCGCCTTGGCGATCATCACCCGGCGTTTCATGCCGCCGGACAGTTCGAAGATGCGCGCGTCCTTCTTGTCCCACAGCGACAGGTCGCGCAGCAGTTGCTCCAGATACGCGTTGTCCGGCGCCTTGCCGAACAGGCCACGGCTGAAGCGCACCGCTGCCCACACGCTTTCGAAACCTTCGTTGAACAGCTCCTGGGGCACCAGGCCGATCTTCGACCGGGCCGCCCGGTAATCACGCAGGATGTCGTGGCCGCCAACCGTCACCGAACCGCTGCCGGGATTGACGATGCCGCAGATGATGCTGATCAGCGTGGTCTTGCCGGCGCCGTTGGGACCCAGCAGCGCGAAGATCTCGCCCTTGTGGATGTCCAGATCGATGGATTTCAGCGCCGGATGCCCGGACGCATAGGTTTTGTTCAACTGCTGAATAGAAATGACCGATTGCACGGCATCGCCTTGATCCTGGAAACAGTCGGCCATTGTAAAGAAATGCTACACGCCACGCTGCCCCGCTCGGCGGAGCGCGCGCCATCACGGGGTTCGATGGCGACCAGGCGCACCTCGACAGCCTGTGGATAGGCCGAATTCGGAACACGGGCACGACAAGACAGTCCGATACACGGCACACTCTGGTACTTCACAGTGAACCCTTCAGACACAAGGATCATGCAATGGCTTTCAAACACCTGATTGGCGGCGCCGCCCTGCTCGCCGTGCTCGCCGGCTGCAGTTCGACCGACACAGCGCCCACCCAGGCCTCGAAACCCGCCAATAACAACGGCAAATGCAGTGCCGAAGCCGCCCAGGGCCTGCTCGGTCAGGTCGCCACCGCGGAAATCGTCGAACAGGCACGCCAGCAGTCCGGCGCACGCACCGCACGGGTACTCTCGCCTGGCGACATGGTCACCCTGGATTACGACTCCCAACGCCTGAACATCGACATCAGCGAAGCGGAAGTGATCGAGCGCATCGCCTGCGGTTGATTTGGTAGCCCCTGCCGATCTGCGTCACAATCGGGCCAGCCCCCTGCCAAGGAGTGGATCTGGCCCATGCAGATAGATGAAGAACTGACGCTCAAGAAGCTGGAAATCTTTCTGGCCTTCATGCGCTGCGGCAACCTGACCAAAGCCGCGAGCGAGCTGGACACCAGCAACGTCAGCGTGCACCGCGCCATTCATTCGCTGGAAAGCGCCCTGCGCTGCCCGCTGTTCAAGCACGAAGGGCGCAATCTGATTCCCCTCGAAAGCGCCTACGTGCTGGAGGAAAAGGCTCGCCAGCTGGTGAAGGACGTGGTCGACACGGTACGCCTGACCCGCGAAGCAGCCGGATTCTCGGCCGAGCGCTTCAAGCTCGGCTCGCTGTATTCACTGACGGTGAAAACCGTACCGCAGTTGATCATGGGCCTGAAGATACGGCGCAGCGAGTTGAATATCGACCTGATTCTCGGCTCCAACATCGACCTGATGTACAAGCTGAAGAACATGGAGCTGGACGCGATTCTGGTCGCCCTGAGCGACTGCGATCCCCATCCCGATTGCGAGCAACTGCCGCTGTTTTCCGATGACATCTTCCTCGCCGTACCGGTGGACTCGCCCTTCGCCGAGCAGGCCGAAGTGGACCTGGCCGACCTGCGCGAATCCACCTTCATCACCCTGACCCAGGGCTTCGCCACCCACCAGGACGGTGTGCGGGTATTTCAGCAGGCGGGGTTCGAGCCCAATGTGGCCATGCAGGTGAACGACATCTTCACCCTGCTCAGCATGGTCAGTTCCGGCGTGGGTTACGCCCTGCTGCCGGGGCGCATCGCGGCGGTGTACGAGAACCGCGTGAAGCTGATTGCACTGCAGACCAAGTACCACCTGCAGCAGCACATCGGCGTGGTGTTTCTCAAAGCCAAGGAGCGCGACCCCAACCTGCTCGCGCTCCTTGCCGAATGCCGCATGTACAGCCTCGGGCTGAATGCCTGAGGCCAGCCCGGTGGGTTACATCCAGCCCGGCACCACGAACAGCAACCAGGCCAGCAGCGGGCCGAAGGCCACCACCAGCCCGCTGTAGACGAGGAAACGACGGAACAACGCCTCGCGCTCTTCCTTCGCCGCCGAAGCCACCACCAACGCGCCATTGGTGGAGAACGGGCTGACGTCCACCACCGTGGAGGACACCGCCAGCGCACAGATCACGCCTGCCGCGCTGAGCTGGCCCTGCATCAGGAACGGTACCGCCAGCGGAATCGTGGCGCCCAGCACGGCCGCCGAAGACGCGAAGGCGGAGACGATGCCACCGACATAGCAGACCAGCAGTGCTCCCAGCAGCGGAATACCGATGGCGCTGACGCCATGGCCGACGAAGTCGACTGCACCGGCCTTCTGCAGCACGGCGACGTAGGTCACCACACCACTGATCAGCAGCACCGTGGACCAGCTGATGCCGTCCACGGCGCCCTTCTGCGCGGACGGCGAGATCACCGCAATAGCGACGGCCACGGTGATCGCCACCAGACCGACGTTGAGGTCATACACCAGCGCAGCGATGCCCAGGCCCAGCAGACCAACCAGAGTGATCAGGTGATCGCGGTTGATGCGCACCTCATCCAGCGCCTGCGGGTTATTGGACAAGGTGCCGCCACCGGCACTGACCACCGCGCCATGGCCCTCGATGGCGAACTGACGCGACGACGCCTGCACACCGGCGATCAACGGCTCATCGGCCACGGCACGTCCACGGCGCAGCAGTGCGATACCACCAAAAGCGAAGAAGCAGATGAACGCCATCAGCAGGTTGAAGCCGAGGCTGGTGAGGAACACGGCCATTTCCGTGACGTCCAGCCCGGCCTTCTGCACCACCTGGTTGGTGATGCCACCGTACACGCTGATCGGCGAGAACCCGCCCGCCTGCGCCCCGTGGATCACCAGCAGGCCCATCATCAACGGGTTGATCTCGTACTGCTTGGCGAAACGCAGCGCGACCGGACCGATGATCGCGACCGCCGCTGGCCCCAGCGCGCCGAAGGCGGTGAGCACAGCGGTGACGATGAACATCACCCACGGAATGGCCACGATATGGCCGCGCACGCCCTTCACCGCCCAATGCACCAGCAGGTCGATGGTGCCGTTCTTCTGGGCGATGGCGAACAGATAGGTAATGCCGACCAGGGTCAGGAACAGATCGGCGGGGAACCCCGCTAGAACCTCCTTGCCCCCCATGCCGACCCAGATACCGCCGACGATGAACGCCAATGCGAAGCCGACGGCGCCCATGTTGATGGGCAGGGCCGTGGCCACGATGAACATGATCACCAGACCGATGATCGTTGCGATTTCCGGACTCATACGCCCTCCCGAGACACCTGGTTGGTTTCATCCGATGGCGACACGCCATCCATGGGTGCTGCCTGGCCGTGCGGTGCTGCGCGTCTGCTCATGCGCACACCCAAGCGGTTACCGCCCTTTGCACGACGGCTTGCGGCGTGATGAAGCCGGCCAGAGTAAGGATGGCGAGTGGAGTTCGTCGGTAGGTGATCATTGTTTTTATCCTCGTGACGCATCGAAGTTATTGTTCTTGTGCTTCGGCAATCGGGCGTTGTTATCGGCTCTGGCTCACCTCCTGACGCAGCAGGGCGTCCAGCGTATCCAGACGCGCGCCCTGAAAGGCGATGGCCATGCCCGGCTCGAAGACGCGCCGGGCCAGCCCGCTCAGCACGCTGCCAGGCGGCAGCTCGAGGTGCAGCCGCACGCCCCGCTCGAACGCCGTCTGCAAGGTGCCGTACCAATCCACGATTCGGCACATGTTGTTGGCCAGGTCATCGCGCAGCGCATCAGGTTCGCTCAACAGTCGCGCGCTGCTACCACTCAGGTAACGGACGGCCGGACGCCGCAGGGTGACCGTGGCGAACGCTTCGTTCAACCTGGCGGCGGGTTCGGTGAGCAGCGCGCAGTGCGAGGGGACGCTGACCGCCAGCGGCTTCACCGCCCCTGCACCGGCAGCCCGGGCACGCTCGCCCACGGCCTGCATGGCGGCGCGGCTGCCGGCGATCACCAACTGGTTTTCGGCATTGATATTGGCCAGGAACACCGGCGATTGCGGGCCGTTCACCTCAGCCAGCAAGCGCTCGATACGGTTCAGATCGAGGCCGAGAATCGCCGTCATGCCGTAGCCCTGGGGATAGGCTTGCTGCATCAACTGGCCACGCAGAGCGACCAGACGCAGCGCATCGGCAAAACTCAGCGCATCGGCGACTACCGCAGCGGCGTAGGCTCCGATAGACAGCCCGGCGACGTAGTCGGGCTTCAGTCCTCGCGCCGTCAACAATCGGGCACCCGCCACGCCGGCGATCAGCAAGCACAGTTGTACGGCGCGGGTGCCCCGCAAGGCCTCGGCGGAATCCAGATCGCAGAGCGCCTCATTGAGCACCGCTGCGGCTTCGTCCAGGCACGCCCGAACGGCGGGCTCAGCCGGCAAGTCATGCAACATGCCGGGCTGCTGCGCGCCCTGGCCGGGGAACGCCCAGAGCGTGCTCATGCCACCGATCGCTCTGCAGCCCAGGGGTCGCTGACCAGCAGTGGCCCGGCGTTGCTCTTGAGCAGAACCCGTGCTGCGCCACTTGCCCACTCACGCAGGGCCAGCGCGCCGTGCGGAGTTTCCAGCTGCACGTCGATGCTGCCCGGTGCCGAGTCGATCAATGTGCACAATTGTCCGGCCCAGGCCCGTGGTACTGGCTGGGCGGCGCGTATCAGCAGATCCAGGTCGCTGGCCGGGTGCGCAGCGCACAGCCCACTGGCCAGCTCGAAACCAAGGCTTCCCGTCACGCCCCAGCGCAGGCCGGCACGGTCGAGCTGTGGCGCGAGCCAGGCCAGCGCACGCAGTGCCGGCCAGGCGCCGTTGGCATGGCGCAGCCAGCGCCCGGTACGCGCGACCCCCTCCGGGCTGACGCGTCGGCGCACCTGGTCAAGGCGCATCCAGGTAGCGAAACGCTCCTCCCGCACTCGGCCGCGAACGCCCACGGCAACCCAACATGGCTCGGCCAGGGCACGGCGCACCACCACCGGGGCGTGACGGCTCAGGGCGCCATGCACCCAGGCCGGAGCGTCCAGCGGCAGTTGTGCGGCAGCCAAGCCCCACAGCAGATCATGGGGGATGGGCACCAGCGACCTTTCATTGACCATCAACGAGTCCTCGGTCCAGGCAACGACGACCGCCCCCTACCACTGGGTGCGCAATAGCTCGCGTACGCGGGAAGACGCCGCCCGATTGGGCGCCCCCAGGCGGCTGCGCAGATCCTTGCTGCCACCGGCGATATCAGCCAATGCCTGGACCAGGCAGCCCTCCACCCGCGTGCGATCGCCGCCGGTAGGCTCTGCAATGTTCTCGACCGACAGGGTTTCCCAGAGCAGGCCGAGGGAAGCGTAACTGTCCAGGTCGTACGCCATCGGCGGGATGCTGGCTGCCAGGCTTTCCAGTTCCTCGACGCTGCGTAGCGTGATCCGTGCGGCAGCAGACTTGCCCATCGCATGCACCATGACGCCAGGATCGCGCAGGGCGATCAGCCGCTGTGCCTGGTAACCGTGAGCCAGAAAGGCACCGGACA
The DNA here is from genome assembly GCF_013408425.1 of Pseudomonas flavescens. NCBI lineage: Bacteria > Pseudomonadati > Pseudomonadota > Gammaproteobacteria > Pseudomonadales > Pseudomonadaceae > Phytopseudomonas > Phytopseudomonas flavescens. The sequence continues at coordinate 3,009,662 of NZ_JACBYV010000001.1, forward strand.
TCGCCTTGCCGACCAACAGGCCGATCACCGCATGCCCGGCCAAACGGGCACGGGCATAACTGTCGACCGCCGCGGCCAGAGCCTGGTGAATGCCGTAAGCCTCTTCCCGACGACCGTAGGCCTGGCTCGGCACGTCGACGATGGCGATCAGCGCCCGCTTTTGCGGCCCCTCGGCATCGGCCTGAATGGCGTCATCCACCGCCTTGGCCAGCCCCCAACCCTCGAGCAGTCCTACTTCACCATCGCGGGCACGGGGAAACGGATTGTCGCCATCGGCTACCACCGCCAGGTAGCGCACCGGCTGTTCGCCAAGCATGCCGTCGGCGACCAGCAGCGAAGCTGGCAGGCCCTCCAGCGGTGTGGCGCCTCTGGTCAGTGCCTGAAACCAGCTACGTCCGCGTTGTTCGCTTGCACCACTCATGACTGTTCTCCTTGAAAGGCGCTGCGCACCGCAGCGGCATCGGCCTGCACGCGGGTGTCGACGCCCTGCAGGCGCTCGAGGAACCAGGCATGGCGACGACTGCGCTCCAGCGCAGGCTTGCCCTGACACAACAGCTCGATCAACGTCTGGCGAATCGGTTCGACGTCGTCGGCCACGTAGCGGTCCACCAGCGCGCTGGCATGGCGCTGTTCACCACCGGTGAGGCTCCAGATGAAGGGGCGATCCCGTGAGTCGTACTCATCGATTCCCGCCTCCTGCTCGATCACCTGCGGGCCGTTGAGCCCCAGGCGAGCCTCGCGGGTTACCAGCAGATAACTGCACAGACCTGCGGCGATCGACATGCCGCCAAAGCAGCCGACCGGGCCGGCCACCAGGCCGATCACCGGCTGGTACTGGCGCAGATCGACGATCGCCGCCTGGATCTCGGCAATCGCCGCCAGACCGAGGTTGGCCTCCTGCAGGCGTACGCCACCAGTCTCCAGCAGCAGTACAGCGCGGGTCGGCGTACCGTCGCGGTTGTCCTGCGCGGCCAACTCCAATGCGCCGGCAATCTTCGCGCCGCCCACCTCACCCAGGCTGCCGCCCTGGAAAGCACCTTCGATGGCAATCACCACCGCGGGCTGCGCGTCGATCAACCCCTTGGCAACCACGACCCCGTCGTCGGCCTGGGGCACGATGCCCTGCAGGGGTAGCCACGGCGAGACCAGCCTGGCGAACGGATCGACCAACTCGCGAAAACTGCCCGCATCGAGCAGAGCGCGGGCCCGCTGACGTGCACCGAGCTCGGTGAAGCTGCGCTGTTCGAGCAACCGCTGGATCGTGGCGTCAGTCATGGCTCAGCTCCTCGAAGCCTTGTTCCAGACGCAGACGCACCACGCCGGGCGTTGCGCCGAAATCGTGAATCTCTATGTTCAGCGCCGGCAGGTGCTGCTCGCGGAACATGCGCTCGAACAGCTGCTGCCAGCGCGGCGCGCTACCGTTTACCGAGGTCACCACCTGAATCGCCAGGGTGCCATCGGTACCGGGCTCCAGCAGCACCTCGAGATCGCCGGAGCCGACACAGCCGACCAGGGCGCGATTACGGGCCGGTGCACCGGCGGGGAATTGGAAGGACAGGGTTTCCATGTTCAGAGACTCCCAAGCTGGGCCGGCAGACCAGGCTGCAGGCGGTCGAGAAACAGGCAGGCGGCGAGCAGATCGGCTGCACCGCCTGGCGAGGCGCGCAGCCGCAACATGTCGCCTTCCAGTTCACGCAGACGGCGGCGCCCAGCCAGGCTGGCAACGCCACCGGCATCGAGCACGGCGCGGGCGCCACTCTGCACGCAGTGCAGCCCTTCGAGGCCCGCGCGGTAAAGCACGCAGGTGTCGGCCAACTGACTCATGATCGCCAGCAAGGCATCCAGCCGGGCGTTCTGCTCGCCGGCGCCAGCAGCACGGCTGCTGGCCAACTGGGGCAAGGCATGGTGAATGACCGACGGGAACGCCTGTTGCGCCTCCTCGCGGGCGCCATGAACGCCATAGAGCCGACACACCTGGGCACCGTGGCTAGCGTTGCTGACCGGCGCCGCTCGGTCATCGAGCAACGCGATACGGGCAGCACGGACCGCCACGTTGCTGGCGGTGAGTTGGCGGCTGTCCTGCGCCGCGGCGGCACACAGCAGCCCGAGCGCCCAGATGGCGCCGCGATGGGTGTTGACGCCAGCGGTGACGCGCAGCATTTCCTGCTCACCTTCGCGGCCTATATGGCCGAGGGCTTCGCGCAGCGTTTGGGTAACCTCGCCTTCGCTCAGCGCAGCCTCTGCCATCGCCCTGAAACATGGCCATAGCGACAATGCAGAGGCATGCATCAGGCCCAGATGCAGATCCTGATGGGCACCACTGCCGCGTTTATCGACCAGCCCGGGCTTGGGTGACAGATCGGCTTCGTCGATCAGCACGTCCACCGCCAGATCTGCCAGGTACTCGTCGAGCGACCGCTGCGGCTGCTTGGAATGGATCGCACTCATCACCAGCTCCTGAATTTGGCGGGCGGGCTGTAGAGGCCGCCGGACCACTCGACCAATTCGGCGATGCTCTTGGCCGCCAGCAGTTCACGGCTGGCGTCGGCGCGGCGGATGCCGAGGTCTTCCGGCAAGGCGATCAGCCCTTCACGGCGCATGCGCTCGGTATCTTTCGGGTTGTGGCGCAGACCGATGCTGGTAACGCCAGCGACGGCGGCAATCATCGCCTGGCGCTCCTCCAGCGAGCGGGCCTTGTACAGGTAGGCGATGCCTTCCTCGGTCAGCAGGTGGGTGACGTCGTCGCCGTAGATCATGATCGGCGCCAGCGGCATGCCCGCCTTCTGCGCCACGCCGACGGCATCGAGGGTTTCCACGAAGGTCGGCTTGCCACCCTCCTGAAAGGTCTCGACCATCTGCACCACCAGCTTCTTGCCCCGCTCCAGCAGAGGCGCTTCGCTCTGCGCAGGGCGCATGTCGAGCCAGGCAGGCGTGCTGTGGCGGCGTCCACGCGGGTCATGCCCCATGTTCGGTGCGCCACCGAAACCGGCCAGGCGACCGCGGGTCACGGTGGAAGAATGACCGTCGCCATCGACCTGCAGGGTCGCGCCGATGAACAGGTCGACGGCGTATTGGCCGGCCAGCTGGCACATCAGTCGGTTGGACCGCATGGAGCCGTCGCGACCGGTGAAGAACACGTCAGGACGCTGAGCGATATAGCCTTCCATGCCCAGTTCGGTGCCGAAACAGTGCACGCTCTCGACCCAGCCGGTCTCGATGGCGGGGATCAGCGTCGGGTGCGGGTTGAGCGTCCAGTTGCGGCAGATCTTGCCCTTCAGGCCGAGGGACTCGCCGTAGGTCGGCAGGATCAGTTCGATGGCGGCGGTATTGAAGCCGATGCCATGGTTGAGCGACTGCACGTTGTGCTTCTGGTAAATGCCGCGGATCGCCATCATCGCCATCAGCACATGCACGGGCTTGATATGGCGCGGATCACGGGTGAACAGCGGCTCGATGTAGAACGGCTTGTCCGCCACCACCACGAAGTCGACCCAGGACGCAGGAATGTCCACCCGAGGCAGTTCGTCGACGATCTCGTTGACCTGAAAGATGACGATGCCGTCGCTGAAGGCCGTGGGCTCGACCAGCGCCGGCGTGTCTTCGGTGCTCGGCCCGGTGTAGATGTTGCCGTGGCGGTCGGCCTGGAAGCCGGCAACCAGGGCGACATTGGGAATCAGGTCGACCAGCAGCCGCGAGTACAGCTCGATATAGGTGTGGATGGCACCCACTTCAAGCAGGCCGTCCTCGAGCAACTGGCTGATGCGCAGGCTCTGCGGGCCGGCAAAGGAGAAGTCGAGCTTGCGGGCGATGCCGCGCTCGAACAGATCCAGGTGCTCGGCGCGGCTGACGCTGGGCATGATCATGTGCAGGTCATGCAGGCGACCCGGGTCGGTCTGGGCCAGCGAGCGGGAGAGGAAGTCCGCCTGCTTCTGGTTGTTGCCTTCGAGCACCACGCGATCGCCTGGGGCGATCAGCGCTTCGAGCGCGGCGACTATCTTGTCGCTGGGCAAGACCACGCCATCGGCGAGGGCACGCACCTGATCGAGACGCCGGGCCTTTTCGGCACGGCGGCGCGACCACTGCGGCGGTGGGGCGATTGTAGTTGTCATTAATGACTCCACGAGTTCCGCTGTCGTGGCATCACAGTAGGAGCGTGGACCAACCCCATCAATCAAGCGCGGCGTCATAACGTTACGCTCAGGTTAACGATGCGCACCGGTTAACGTCAGCGGACAGACCGGGCATACTGCGCCACCGTTCACCGCTGCCCGGCCCCCCCATGCGCATTCACGTTACCTTCATCGATCGCGTCGGCATCACCCAGGAAGTGCTGGCCCTGTTGGGCGGTCGCAACCTCAATCTCGATGCCGTGGAGATGGTGCCGCCCAACGTCTATATCGACGCCCCGACCCTCAGTGCCGCGGTGCTCGACGAGCTGCGCGAAGCACTGTTCAAGGTGCGTGGTGTGCAGGCGGTGACGGTGGTCGACATTCTGCCCGGACAGCGCCGTCGCCTGCAGCTCGATGCCCTGCTGGCGGCGATGACCGATCCGGTGCTGGCGGTCGATGGTGACGGCCGCGTGCTGCTGGCCAACCCGGCGTTGATCGCCCTGTGTGGCCGTGAGCCGGAAGGCGTGGCGCTTGGCGAACTGTTCGCCGAAACGGATCTGCAACAGGCACTGCTCGACCAGCATTTCCGCCTGCCACTGCGCGAGGTGACGCTGAACGGCCAGGCGCTGCTGCTCGACGCCACGCCCATCAGTGAATCGGCCGACATGGGCCAACTGGCCGGCGCTCTGCTCACCCTTTATGAGCCCAGCCGCATCGGTGCACGCCTGGCGGCGCTGCATCATGACCATGCGGAAGGCTTCGACTCATTGCTCGGCGACTCGGCGCCCATCCGCACCCTCAAGGCCCGTGCCCAGCGAGTGGCGACCCTCGACGCGCCGCTGCTGATCCATGGCGAAACCGGTACTGGCAAAGAGCTGGTGGCACGCGCCTGCCACGCCATCAGCACGCGCCACAGCGCGCCATTCCTGGCCTTGAACTGTGCCGCCCTACCGGAAAGCCTCGCCGAGAGCGAGCTGTTCGGCTATGCCCCAGGGGCGTTCACCGGTGCGCAGCGCGGTGGCAAGCCGGGGCTGCTGGAACTGGCCAATCACGGCACGGTATTTCTCGACGAGATTGGCGAGATGTCGCCTTATCTGCAGGCCAAGCTGCTGCGTTTTCTCAGTGACGGCACCTTCCGCCGGGTTGGCGGGGACCGCGAAGAGCGCGTCGACGTGCGCATCATCAGTGCCACGCACCGCAACCTGGAGCGGATGGTCGCCGAAGGGGAGTTTCGCGAGGATCTTTTCTACCGCCTGAACGTGCTCAACCTGCAGGTGCCTCCATTGCGAGAACGCGGCCAGGACATCCTGCTGCTGGCTCGACACTTCATGCAACACGCCTGTGCGCAGATCCAGCGAACCCAGTGCCGACTGACCCCGGACACCTACCCCGCCCTGCTGGGCAATCGCTGGCCGGGCAACGTGCGCCAACTGCAGAACGTGATCTTTCGCGCGGCGGCGATATGCGACAGCAATCTTGTACAGATCGGCGATCTGGACATCGCCAACACCGCCGTCACCCAACAAACCGGAGGGGAAGTCGGCAGCCTGGAGGCCGCGGTCGCAGCTTTCGAGAAGGAGTTGCTTGAGAAACTCTACGCCAGCCATCCCTCCACTCGGCAACTGGCTGCCCGACTCAACACATCGCATAGCGCCATCGCCACACGGCTGCGCAAATACGGCATCAAGGGGAATCGCTGAAGGCGACCGCTAGCCGCGGTCGCCTGCGAATCGGGCGGGCACTCCCGACCTGCTGGCCGGAAACACCTGCACCTGGCTCATGACTTACTGGCCAGCACCACCACCGGCACCGCCAGCGCCACCTGCGCCACTGCCTGCACCGCCACCGGTACCATCACCCGTGCCACTGCCTGCGCCACCGGTACCGCCACCATTGCCGCCGGTGCCACCGGGCATTGGGTCGGAGCCGGCGCCAGTGCCATTACCCGTACCGGTTCCGGTACCTGGCGCCGTGGTGCTGCCATCGGTACCCGGGGTTGTGGTGCCGGGCGTGGTGGTTCCCGGGGTCATGGTGCCGTTGTCGCTAGGTGGAGCACCTGGCGTGGTAGGCGACGTCGGCGCGGTGGTTCCCGGTGCCGGAGCACTGGAATCCGCGATGGCTGGCAGAACGGCACCGGCCAGCAGGCCGCTGAGTACGAGAGCTGGAATTTTCATCTTGTTCATTGTCGTCACCTTTCATCCAGGTTGGTGGGGAAGCTCGCCCGCTTTCTTCAATGAAGCGAACGCTCCCTACACCCGACCGGCCTTGGTTCAACAATGTTCGCCTCGCAGGATAAACGGTCGTTACCCGCGCAGGGCCTCGACCAACTCGGCGAGCCAGGGTTCGGCGTCCTGCTCGGGGGTGACGCTTTCACTGGCATCCACGCGCAGCATGGGCAGCACTTCGCGGATGCTCAGTTCAGCGAACAGCTCGCGCACCAGCTCGCCCCCCGCACAGTAGGTATCGCCATAACTCGAATCACCCAGCGCGATCACACCGCCGGGCAGGCCACTCCAGGCAGGGAAGCGATCACGGATCGCGTAGTACAGCGGCTGCAGGTTATCCGGCAACTCCCCCATACCGGTGGTAGACGTCACCACCAGAAACCCCTGCGGGCCGAACGCCAGGACATCCTCCAGGTTCGCCCGCGGGTTGTGCCAGGCGTCGAAGCCGGCCTGTTTCAACAAACCTTCAGCGTGTCGGGCCACCTCTTCGGCGGTGCCATAAACCGACCCGGACAGAATCGCGACTTTCATGAAAACTCCGTATGTTCAGGGCTGCGCCGAGCATTATGCCGCATTGCGCGAGCGCTCGTTCGGCGCCGCCACGCAGCAGGACGACAGCGGCCGGGCGGGCCTCTGATAAACTGGCGAAAATGGCTGAGGGACGCAGGAAATGATCAACGCCAAACTGCTGCAACTGGTGGTCGATGCTTCGAATGACGGCATCGTGGTCGCCGAGCAGGAAGGAGAGGACAACATCCTCATCTACGCCAATCCGGCATTCGAAGCCCTGACCGGCTACAGCAGCGAAGAAATCCTCTATCAGGACTGTCGCTTTCTCCAGGCAGGGGATCGCGACCAGCCGGCGCTGGCCCTCATCCGCGAAGCCGTGCGCACCCAGCAACCCTGCCGCCAGGTGATCCGCAACTATCGCAAGGATGGCAGTCCTTTCTGGAACGAGTTGTCGATCACCCCGGTATTCAATGAAGGCGATCAACTGACCTACTTCATCGGCATTCAGAAGAACGTCAGCGAGCACGTGCAGAATCAAGAGCGGGTCAGGAAGCTGGAGGCCGAGGTGCAGGCCCTGCAAGGCGAGCTGGATGAATTGAAACGACGGACGTACGGTAACGAAACCGCTGGCGAGTTGTCATAAGGGTGCTCCCACCTTGCGCAGAAAGCCGTCATGCAAGATTCGTCGCTCCTGACTCCCCTCGAAATGGAATTCATACAACAACTTACCGAAAACAGCCCTGCCCCGGTCGACTCCGATCCGGGCCTGCAGGTCGATGCCGCGCGGCAGACCGCCGAGCTGCTGGCCAGTTGCGCCGCCATGGAACAACTGACGATCGAGGCGCATGTCGCCAATCAGCGCCTGTCGTTCACGCCTCATCTGGTCACCGACGAGCAGAACACCCCGCATCTGGAACTGGGGGTGCCGCAGATTTTCGAAGAGGGCTCGTTCGACCGCGCCTGGCGCCTGCCACTCGACCCGCCGCGCCCCCTGCTGGCACGCGACGGGCAGCCGGGCAGCCTGTTCATCCATGAACTGTCGCTAAGTGGTCTGTTGGTGGCGCAAACCGCAAAAGCCTCGCCACCCGAGCGTTTCAGCCTCGATCTGGATGTCGATGAAGTGCAGCCGATCACGCTGCAGGGCAGCCTGGTGCGCGTCACCGACGACGGCATGCTGGCCTATGAGCTGACGCTGGACGAAGACAACGGCGAACGCCTGCAGAGCTACCTCTATCAGCAACACCGCAGTCTGTATCCCCGCGCCCACCCGCTCTGAAACAAGCGGCCTCAGGTATCCAGGCGACCCGCCAGAAACTGCCGCAGACGCCGACGCATCAGACGGCCCTCGCTGCCCAGGCAGGCGATGGTTGAACCGCGCAACCCTTCCTCGAGCAGATCGGCACCCTCGCCCACCAGCGCGACCGGGCATTCGAGAGCGAGCGCCAGGCGCTCCAGCGCCTGCGGGGTATCCGCGACCGGCGCCTGGTTGGAAAACACCACCACCGCAACTGGCCGCATCCTGCCGCACACCTGCGGCAGCTCTTCCAGCGACTGACCGATGCCCAGTACATGCACGGCGACATCGGCCGGGTTCAGCAGCAGGCCGGTGACCAGCAGCTCCAGTTCGCGGCAACGCCCCGGCAGTGCCACCAGCAGCAGGCGGCCCCCAGGCTGATCGCGCAGGTTGTGCAAGCGCTGCAACACACGGCCACGCAGGAAGGTATCGAAGAACAGCCATTCACTGCCGTACCCAGGACGACCATGACGCAACAGCAGGCGCTGCCAGAGCGGCATGATGATGTCCTGAAAGGTGACCGACAGCGGGTAGCTGGAAAAGACCTGCCCGTACACGCGGTCCAGCTCGGCCTCGTCGTAAGCCTGCACGGCCTCCAGCAGGCGGCTCTGCCACTGCGCCCATTCGCCCGACGTAGCCGACTCGTAAGTCGGAGCACCGCTGGTTTCACTGGCAGCGTGGCGAGCGAGGATCCGACCGACCTTGCTGACCGGCACCCCGCGTTCGATCCAGGCCAGCACGCTGCGTACCGTCTCCACGTCGACAGGTGAGTACAGGCGATGACCACTGTCGGTACGCACCGGCTGGATCAGGCCGTAGCGCCGCTCCCAGGCACGTAGCGTCACAGGGTTCACACCCGTCAACCGAGCCACTTCGCGAATCGGAAACAGTTCCTCTTCCTTGAAAGCGCTTGAGTTGAAAGGTACGGAACCAACCAGATCGGACATAAGAAAAACCGCAGCAGGGTCAGAAGCCTGCAAGTCTACTCCAGCTGCGAGTGCCTTTCAGTTTAGTTGTACAAATCCTGTACATGGGCGATCGTCGGCTCCGTAGCACTTCATTGCACCGGCAGGCGCCCTGAAACAGGGCATGATTGATGCTCCAAGGGGCCATGACGGCCTGCAAAAATTCCGAACGTCGACAGGCGACCAAGACTCGAAGCCCTTGCAACTGCCGGGCTTGAAGCGTTTTTTAGCGGTTACGCACGACATTGCTGGATAATTTGTACAAAACAGGAATAATCCTTGCTGCGTTCAAGACGCGACTCACCACCCCGAGCCGCGCTATCCGCCTGACCCTACCCTGGCCAGGTGCTCTGCAGGAGATACACGATGTCTACCGAACCGGTCACCCTCATGGTGGCGCGCCGTGTCGCCAACGGGCGCTATCAGGATTTCATCGCCTGGCTACGCGAAGGCGAGCAACTGGCTACCGACTTCCCCGGCTATCTGGGCTCTGGCGTACTGGCTCCGCCGCCAGACGACGACGAATTCCAGATGGTATTTCGCTTTACCGACGAGCAGACCATGGCCGCCTGGGAGCACTCCGCCTCTCGTCGTGCCTGGCTCAGCCGCGGCAAGGGGCTCTTCGCTCAGCCCCATGAGCAGCGCGCTCTGGGTATAGACGCCTGGTTCGGCAGCGGCCTGCGGCAACCTCCGCGCTGGAAGCAGACCATCGCCATCTGGCTGGCCTTCTTCCCGGTTTCACTTGGCTTCAACCTGTTGTTCGGCGGCCTGCTGGCGGACGTTCCGCTGGTGACCCGCGTGCTGCTCAGCACCCTGGCGCTAACGCCGCTGATGACCTACCTGTTCATCCCTCTGGTCACCCGCCTGCTGGCTCCATGGCTGCAGGGCAACCGTCCCGCCGGCCTGATGCGCCGCGTGAGCCCCTCCACCGGCCGCTGAGCCGGGAACGCCATGGCCCTCGCAGGCCATGGCGCTTCGCTTTTCCACACTGTACGAAGGGTTGTACAGCTTCTGTGGCTACTATAACGTTGCATGGCCAAGGCTACCGACCTTCATAACGGCGCCTTTCCCGTTCACTCCCGGCCATTTCCCATGAGCGTCAGCAACGCCCCGATCCTGATCACCGGCGCCAGCCAGCGTGTCGGCCTCCATTGCGCCGAACGGCTGCTCGATGACGGCCACTCCTTGATCGTCACCTACCGCAGTGACAGGCCTGAACTGGAGAAACTGCGTGAGCGCGGCGTGCTGACCCTGCATGCCGATTTCACGGACGAGGCGAGCATTCTCGCCTTCATCGAACGCTTGCAGCGCCATACCGATACGTTGCGCGCCATCGTGCACAACGCATCGGCCTGGTTCGCGGAAACGTCCGGCGACGAAGCCGCGGCCTTCCAGCAACTGTTCACCGTGCACATGCTGGCGCCCTACCTGATCAACCTGCACTGCGCCGCGCTGCTACAGCGCAGCGAACAGGCGGACATCATCCACATCAGCGATGACGTGGTGCGCAAGGGCAGCGGCAACCGCCCGGCGTACTGCGCCAGCAAGGCGGGCCTGGACAGCCTGACCCTGTCCTTCGCTGCGCGCTTCGCCCCGCGCATCAAGGTCAATGGCATCGCCCCGGCCCTGCTGATGTTCAACCCGCAAGACGACGCCGAATACCGCACCAAGGCGCTCGGCAAATCGGCACTGGGCTTCGAGCCCGGGCCCCATGTGATTTACCAGAGCCTGCGCTATCTGCTGGACACCCCCTACATTACCGGCACCACCCTGACCGTGAACGGCGGCCGCCACCTCAAGTGAGGCGCCGCGAGGACAATGAAGATGAACCCATTACTGCCCAATCATTACCGCGAAATCCTCCTCGGCATCGGCGAGAACCCCGAGCGCGAAGGTTTGCTGGATACCCCCAAGCGCGCCGCCAAGGCCATGCAGTACCTGTGCAACGGCTATGAGAAGAGCCTTGAGGAGGTGGTCAACGGCGCGCTGTTCAGCTCCGACAGCGACGAGATGGTGATCGTCAAGGACGTCGAACTGTACTCGCTCTGCGAACACCACCTGCTGCCGTTCATTGGCAAGGCTCACGTGGCGTACATCCCCACCGGCAAGGTGCTGGGGCTGTCGAAGATCGCCCGTATCGTCGACATGTACGCACGCCGCCTGCAGATCCAGGAAAACCTTACCCGGCAGATCGCCAACGCCATCGAGGAAGTCACCCAGGCCGCAGGCGTGGCCGTGGTCATCGAGGCCCAGCACATGTGCATGATGATGCGTGGCGTAGAGAAACAGAACTCGGTGATGAGCACCTCAGTGATGCTCGGCGCCTTCCGCGAGTCCTACAATACGCGCCATGAATTCCTGCAACTGATCGGACGGAGCAAGTAACCATGCCCAGACTGGAACCTGGCATGGCGCGTATCCGCGTCAAGGATCTGCGCCTGCGCACCTTCATCGGCATCAAGGAAGAAGAGATCAACAACAAGCAGGACGTGCTGATCAACCTGACCATCCTTTACCCGGCCGTCGACGCGGTGCGTGACAACGACATCGATCACGCCCTCAACTACCGGACCATCACCAAGGCCATCATCAGCCATGTCGAAGGCAACCGCTTCGCCCTGCTGGAACGCCTGACCCAGGAAATTCTCGACCTGGTGATGGCCAACGAAACGGTGCGCTACGCTGAAGTGGAAGTCGACAAGCCACACGCCCTGCGCTTCGCCGAGTCGGTGTCGATCACCCTCGCCGGCCATCGCTGATCCGCCGCAATCGGCAGGCGGCCCTGTTGCCGACCTGCCCGCCGGCTTCTATCATCGCCGCCACGCCCTCCAGAGTGCATCGCCATGAATGATCAAGAACGTCTCGAACTGGAAGCAGCCGCCTATCGCCGCCTGGTTCAGCACCTGCGCGAAAGGCCGGACGTACAGAACATCGACCTGATGAATCTGGCCGGCTTCTGCCGCAACTGCCTGTCCAAGTGGTACAAGGCCGCAGCTGACGACCTCGATATCGCGATCACCCCGGATCAGGCCCGTGAAGAGGTGTATGGCATGCCCTACGCCGAATGGAAGGCCAAGTACCAGACCGAAGCCAGCGCCGAGCAACAGGCTGCCTTCAACGCCAAGACCCCGAAAGGAACAGCATGAGCCACCTGAACGACTTCCGCGCCCGCCTGAGCGGCGAGCATTTCGCCTTCGCCGAGACCCTGGCCTTCATTACCGAGCACTATGCCTATCAGCCCAGCGCCTTTCGCAACGGCGATGTCAGCAACGCGGCTGGCCAGAACGAAGGCTCGTGCAAGACCCTCGGCCTGGCTCTGCTCGAAAACCTGAGCGACAAGGAAGCCCTGCTGTGCTTTGGCGAACACTACCGCAGCGTTCTGGCCACCCCTGAAGGCAGTGACCACGCCAACATCCGCGCCCTGATGAGCAGCGGCCTGGCAGGCGTCAGCTTCGAACAGCAGCCGCTGACCCGCAAGGCCTGAGCCCTCCCGCCCCCACGGCTGGGCGCTCGCCCGGCCAGCTCCGCCGCCCTGCCTAGCCGGTCGGCGGCACTCCTGACAATCATCACGCCCACAGCAAAACCGCCCTGCAGCGAGATCGCCAAGGGAGCCGGTTGATACGTCGTGGGTGATGCTTACGGAGAATCGCACACCGGGACCCTGAGCAATGCAGGGCCCGGTGTGGATGGGGGCTGGAACGCCGCTGCCTTACAGCAGCTTGCGATCCTTGCCAGCAGCGATGCGCAGGCGCAGCGCATTGAGCTTGATGAAGCCCGCCGCGTCGGCCTGGTTGTAGGCACCGCCGTCTTCTTCGAAGGTGGCGATGTTGGCATCGAACAGCGAGTCGTCGGATTGACGGCCAGTGACGATGACGTTGCCCTTGTACAGTTTCAGACGCACCACACCATTCACGTTGGCCTGGGAAGCGTCGATCATCTGTTGCAGCATCAGGCGCTCCGGGCTCCACCAGAAACCGTTGTAGATCAGGCTGGCGTACTTCGGCATCAGCTCGTCTTTCAGGTGAGCGACTTCGCGGTCCAGGGTGATCGACTCGATGGCGCGATGCGCCTTGAGCATGATGGTGCCGCCCGGGGTCTCGTAGCAGCCACGGGACTTCATGCCCACGTAACGGTTCTCGACGATGTCCAGACGGCCGATGCCGTTCTCGCCGCCGATGCGGTTCAGTTCGGCCAGCACGGTAGCCGGGCTCAGCGCCTTGCCGTCGATGGCGACGATGTCGCCGGCCTTGTAGGTCAGCTCGATGTAGGTCGGGGTATCCGGAGCCGCTTCAGGCGACTTGGTCCAGCGCCACATGTCTTCTTCGTGCTCGGTCCAGGTGTCTTCCAGCACGCCGCCTTCATAGGAGATGTGCAGCAGGTTGGCATCCATGGAGTACGGCGATTTCTTCTTGCCGTGACGCTCGATCGGGATCGCATGCTTCTCGGCGTAGTCCATCAGCTTCTCGCGGGACAGCAGGTCCCACTCGCGCCAGGGAGCGATGACTTTGACACCAGGCTTGAGGGCATAGGCACCCAGTTCGAAGCGAACCTGGTCGTTGCCCTTGCCGGTCGCGCCATGGGAGATGGCGTCGGCACCGGTCTCGTTGGCGATTTCGATCAGGCGCTTGGCGATCAGCGGGCGAGCGATGGAGGTACCCAGCAGGTACTCGCCTTCGTAAACGGTGTTGGCGCGGAACATCGGGTAGACGAAGTCGCGAACGAACTCTTCGCGCAGGTCATCGATGTAGATTTCCTTGACGCCCATTGCCTTGGCCTTGGCGCGGGCCGGCTCGACCTCTTCGCCCTGACCGAGATCGGCGGTGAAGGTCACCACTTCACAGTTATAGGTATCTTGCAGCCACTTGAGGATCACCGAGGTGTCCAGGCCACCGGAATAGGCCAGAACTACCTTTTTGACGTCCGCCATGCCATCCACTCCACGGGTTGTTCGGAAAGCCCGTGATTCTACTGCCCATGGCCCGCGATTTACAGGGGTGCGACAGGCCATGGCATTGAAGCGACAGGATCAGGAGGTGGCGGCAGGCGTGGAAGGCACCGGTGGAGCAGCTTGTTCGACAGGCTGCACGGGGGCTTCGGGCACTTTTTCCAGCTTTATGGAAACCCTGCGGTTCCTTTCCCGGTTGGCGGCAGTGGTGTTGGGCGCCAGCGGATAACGCTCGCCGTGGAAGCGCATGACGATGCGCTCTTCGGGGATGCCCTGGGCCTTGAAGTACTCCATCACCGCCAACGCACGGCGGCGCGACAGGTCACGGTTGGTCAGGCGGTTGCCGCTGTTGTCGGAGTGACCGTCCAGCTCGATGCGGTTGACCGTCGGGTCGGCCTTCATGAAATCGAGAATGATCTCCAGCCTGGCCTTGGCCATGGGGTCGAGCTCTGCCCCGCCGCCCGGGAAGCCGATGGTGGACTGCCGGACCTGGTCGAAGTTGACCGGTAGCAGCTTGGCGGTGCAGTTCAGGTAATCCTCGTAGGCCTTGCGAAAACGCACCGGCAGCATCCGCACTTCGAGATCGCCGCCCATCGAGCTGCGATGGCGCACCAGCGGGCTGCGCCCTTCCAGCAGACCGGTCAGCAAACGCCCGGCCTGCTCCTGGCTGCTGTTGAACGGCACTTCGCCGCTGCCGACACTGACCACACCGAGGTTGATGTCGCCGCGCCCCGGCTGCCAGGGCGCGGCTGCCGCCAGCAGCGTCGCCGAGCCCCTGCCCAGCCAGCGCTCCCGAGGCTGCAGGCGAAAGGTCGCCTGCTCACCAGCGCGGCGCACGAACTGTCCCGAACCGAAATCGGTGATCGGTTGCGTCAGGCGACACTCGAACTGGTCGCCGGCCACCTGCCATTCGACCTTTTCCAGACGAGTCTGGAAGCTGATCGCGGCCGCAGGCAGACTCAAGCCTGCGCCGGCGAGCAATCCGACGATGAGGAAAAGAGGCTGGCGCACAGCGAGCTCCACAAGAAAACACAACGTTCCCTGTGGGTATCGGTGCAGGCGGGGAAAACTTGAGCCGTGCGATGGCCTATCTGCGGCGTGCCCCCGCCGGCCTTTTCCGGTAGCATTCCGGGCATGTTTCGCCCCCGCCTGGAAGCCTCAATGACCGACCGCATCACCCTGCTGCGTCCTGACGACTGGCACATTCACCTGCGCGATGGCGCGGTACTGCCGCACACCGTGGCCGATGTCGCCCGTACCTTCGCCCGCGCGATCATCATGCCCAACCTGGTGCCGCCGGTGCGCAACGCCAGCGAGGCCGTTGGCTACCGCCAGCGCATCCTCGACGCGCGGCCAGCCGGCAGCCAGTTCGAGCCGTTGATGGTGCTGTATCTCACCGATCGCACCAGCGGTGACGACATCCGCGCAGCCAAGGCCAGCGGCATCGTCTATGCCGCGAAGATGTACCCAGCCGGGGCGACCACCAACTCCGACTCTGGCGTGACCAGCCTGGACAACATCACAGGCGCCCTCGAGGCCCTGGCAGAAACCGGCATGCCGCTGCTGGTACACGGCGAGGTCACCCGCGCCGAGATCGACGTCTTCGATCGCGAAAAAGCCTTCATCGACGAACACATGCGTCGTCTGGTGGAACGCTTCCCGACCTTGAAAGTGGTATTCGAGCACATCACCACCGGTGATGCCGCCCAGTTCGTCAAGGAAGCACCGGCCAACGTCGGCGCCACCATTACCCCCCAGCACCTGCTGTACAACCGCAACCACATGCTGGTCGGCGGCATTCGTCCGCACTTCTATTGCCTGCCGATCCTCAAGCGCAACACGCACCAGGAAGCGCTGCTCGATGCAGCCACCAGCGGCAATCCGAAGTTCTTCCTGGGTACCGACTCGGCCCCCCATGCGCAGCACGCCAAGGAAAACGCCTGCGGCTGCGCTGGCTGCTACACCGCCTATGCGGCCATCGAGCTGTATGCCGAGGCCTTCGAGCAGCGTGGCGCGCTGGACAAACTGGAAGCCTTCGCCAGCCACTTCGGCCCGGACTTCTACGCTCTACCACGCAATACCGACACCATCACCCTGGTGCGTGAGTCGTGGAACGCACCGGCCAGCCTGCCATTCGGCGAGCAGACGGTAATCCCCTTGCGCGCGGGCGAATCGCTGCGCTGGCGTCTGCTGGAGGCAGGGCAATGAGCGAAGAACAGTACGAAGACGACCAGGATCAGCCGAGCAGCAGCGGCCCGCGCCATCCCATGGCAGCGCGCTTTCGCGGCTACCTGCCGGTCGTGGTGGATGTCGAGACCGGCGGCTTCAACAGCGCCACCGATGCCCTGCTGGAGATCGCGGCCACCACCATCGGCATGGACGAGAGCGGCTACCTGTATCCGGATCACACGCATTTCTTCCGGGTCGAGCCGTTCGAAGGCGCCAATATCGAACAGGCGGCCCTGGAGTTCACCGGCATCAAGCTCGATCACCCGCTGCGCATGGCGGTGAGCGAAGAGCACGCGCTGACCGAGATTTTCCGCGGCCTGCGCAAATCCCTGAAGGCCAATGGCTGCAAGCGCGCCATTCTGGTCGGCCACAACAGCAGCTTCGACCTGGGCTTCCTGAATGCCGCGGTCGCTCGCTGTGACCTCAAGCGCAATCCCTTCCACCCCTTCTCCAGCTTCGACACCGCCAGCCTCGCCGGCCTCGCCTACGGGCAGACCGTGCTGGCCAAGGCGTGCCAGGCCGCCGGCATCGAGTTCGACGGCCGTGAAGCCCACTCCGCCCGCTATGACACCGAGAAGACCGCCGAGCTGTTCTGCGGCATCGTCAATCGCTGGAAGGAAATGGGCGGCTGGGAAGATTTCGACGAGTGAGTGCCATGAAAAAATATCAGATCTTCATCGATGGGCAGGCCGGCACCACAGGCCTGCAGATTCGCCAGCGGCTGGCCAACCACCCGCAGATCGAAGTGGTCACCATTGACCACGACAAACGCCGTGACGTAGAGGCCAAGCTCGAGCTGATGCGTTCGGTCGACGTGACCGTGCTGTGCCTGCCTGACGATGCGGCTAAAGAAACGGCTGCTCAAGCTCGTGAAGTCGGCTGCCGGGTGCTCGATGCCAGTTCTGCACACCGCACCGCCAGTGACTGGGTGTTCGGCATGGCCGAACTGGCCAAGGGCCAACGCGAGGCCATCGCCAAGGCCGCCGCCGTGAGCAACCCTGGCTGCTACGCCACCGGCGCCATTCTGCTGCTGCGCCCGCTCATCGAAGCGGGCCTGCTCGGCTCCGATCGCGAACTGTGCATCAACGCCGTATCCGGCTACACCGGTGGCGGTACCAAGATGGTCGAACGCTATGAGCAGGAAGGTGCGCCGGTCTACGCGGCCTACGGCCTGGGCTTCGATCACAAGCACATTCCGGAGATCCAGCACTGGAGCGGCCTGCAGGCACGCCCCATCTTCCAGCCAGCGGTCGGTAGTTACGACCAAGGCATGCTGGTGATGATCCCTCTGCAAGGCAGTAACGGCGTCGAGCTGCAAAAAGCCCTGAGCGATTATTACCGGGGCGAGCAGTTCGTGCAGGTTCTGCCCTACAACGAGATCCCTGCCGATTCGGCGCCGTTCATCACGCCCCACGGCCTGAACGGTAGCAATCGCGCCGAGTTGCAGGTGTATGGTGCGAGCGGCGGCAAGCAGGCCCTGCTGGTAGCCAAGCTCGATAACCTCGGCAAGGGCGCCTCGGGTGCTGCGGTGCAGAACCTCAATATCATGCTCGGCCTCGATGAAGGACTGTGCACGCAGATCGATTGAGCCCTGCCTGCGAATGAAAAACCGGCCTCGTGCCGGTTTTTTATTGGCCCTCAGACCGATCCGAAAACCACGCATACGGATTCTGGGCCTCGCGAGACTGCCGCTCATCCAAAGTTACCGATGTGAGCCAATCAAGAGTCGGTTTATCTTTGACACGCATTCTCATTAACATTAGTATCCTTCGCCATCAGTCTCAGCCAAACGACGGGCCAAGCCATGTACGTCTGCCTCTGCGAAGGTGTCACCGACGGTCAGATCCGCGAAGCAATCTATGAAGGTTGCTGCAGCTACCGTGAAGTCCGTGAAACGTTGGGCGTTGCCAGTCAATGTGGCAAATGTGCGTGCTTGGCCAAGCAGGTCGTTCGCGAAACACTGGGCGAAGTGCAACAAAGTCAGGTGGCGATGACCTACCCAGGAAATTTTGTTGCCGCCTAAATAGGCCGTTTTTCGAAGAACCGGATCTCGTATCCGGTTTTTTTATGCCCATAATTCAATGAGTTAGCGCCAAGACGCATAACTTAAACATTCGTATTTATATTTATTTTCACTTATATTTCAATAACTTACGTTTGACAGTCTTATTTTGCAAGCCCAGAATTCGCCATCGGTTACTCATTTCCAGGCAGGACGGGCTCCACCATGAAAGGCGACAAGACAGTTATCCAGCATTTGAACAAGATCCTTGGCAACGAGCTGGTAGCGATCAACCAGTACTTCCTTCACGCTCGCATGTATGAAGACTGGGGCCTGACCAAGCTGGGCAAGCACGAGTACCACGAGTCCATCGACGAGATGAAACACGCGGACAAGCTGATCAAGCGCATCCTGTTCCTCGAAGGCCTGCCGAACCTGCAAGACCTGGGCAAGATCCTGATCGGCGAAAACACTCAGGAAATGCTCGAATGCGACCTGCGGATCGAGCACAAGGCGCACATCGACCTGAAAGCGGCCATCGCCTACTGCGAGAGCGTGGGCGACTATGCCAGCCGTGAACTGCTCGAAGACATCCTCGAGTCCGAGGAAGAGCACATCGACTGGCTCGAAACCCAACTCAGCCTGATCAAGGCCGTTGGTCTGCAGAACTATCTGCAGTCGCAGATGGAAGAGTAAAGGTCAGCTGCAAACAAGAACGGGAGCCAAGGCTCCCGTTTTTTTGTGCTCGAATTAAATATTAGAGGCATAAAAAATCCGGAACGCCTTAGGCGCTCCGGATTTTTTGATACTGAATCGAGGAGCTTGCGAGCTAGAGCCATGCAAGGGCTAGGCGCCCCCACAAAAGCAAACGAAAAAGCGGCCGGGGTCGCGGGCGACTGTACTTCTGTACATGAGCATTTTGAGTTTGCTTTCAACGCCGCAGGGCCGACGCGCAGCTACTCCTAACTCACTTCTCGACGAAGGCGCGCTCGATCAGATAGTCACCCGGCTCACGCATGCGCGCGGAGATCTTCAGGCCGAAGCTGTCGAGCACTTCGCTGGTCTCGTCGAGCATGCTGGGGCTGCCGCAGATCATCGCACGGTCGTCCTGTGGGTTGATCGGCGGCAGGCCGATGTCCGCGAACAGTTTGCCACTGCGCATCAGGTCGGTCAGACGCCCCTGATTCTCGAACGGCTCACGGGTCACGGTCGGGTAATAGATCAGCTTTTCCTTCAGCGCATCACCGAAGAACTCGTTCTGCGGCAGGTGCTCGGTGATGAACTCACGGTAGGCCACCTCGTTGACGTAGCGAACACCGTGAACCAGGATCACCTTCTCGAAGCGCTCATAGGTTTCCGGATCCTGGATCACGCTCATGAAGGGCGCCAGACCCGTGCCGGTGCTGAGCAGGTACAGATGCTTGCCAGGGTTCAGGTCATCCAGCACCAGCGTACCGGTGGGCTTCTTGCTGATGATGACTTCGTCGCCTTCCTTGAGGTGCTGCAACTGCGAGGTCAGCGGACCATCCGGCACCTTGATGCTGAAGAACTCCAGGTGCTCTTCCCAATTCGGGCTGGCGATGGAATATGCGCGCATGAGCGGGCGGCCGTTTTCCTGCTGCAGGCCGATCATCACGAACTGGCCATTCTCGAAGCGCAGACCCGGATCGCGGGTGCACTTGAAGCTGAACAGCGTGTCATTCCAGTGGTGAACACTGAGAACGCGTTCGTGGTTCATGTTGCTCATGTACGGGCTCCTAAAAACTTCAGACGCGCTGATTCTTAAGCGCAATTGCGCGGCATTCTAATCGCGGCCACAATATCTGTTAAATGAATTATCAAGATATAGGTTATCGGTTATATAGATATGCGATTTACTCTCCGTCAACTTCAAGTGTTCGTCGCCGTCGCCCAGCAGGAGAGCGTATCCAGAGCCGCTACCCTCCTCGCCCTTTCCCAGTCGGCAGCCAGCACCTCGATTACCGAGCTGGAGCGGCAATCGAGCTGCCAGCTGTTCGACCGGGCCGGCAAGCGCCTGAGCCTCAACGCCCTGGGCCGCCAGTTGCTTCCGCAGGCCGTGGCACTGCTGGATCAGGCCAAGGAAATCGAAGACCTGCTCAACGGCAAATCCGGTTTCGGCTCACTGGCAGTGGGCGCGACCCTGACCATCGGTAACTACCTGGCGACCTTGCTGATCGGCGGCTTCATGAAGGTCCACCCGGAAAGCCAGGTGAAACTCCACGTCCAGAACACTGCGCATATCGTGCAACAGGTCGCGCATTATGAAATTGATCTGGGTCTGATCGAAGGGGACTGCAACCATCCGGATATCGAGGTGCAGAGCTGGGTTGAAGATGAGTTGGTGGTGTTCTGTGCCCCTCAGCATCCCCTTGCGCAGCGAGGCCACGCGAGCATCCGGGAGCTG
This sequence comes from Pseudomonas flavescens, assembly GCF_013408425.1. Lineage (NCBI taxonomy): Bacteria > Pseudomonadati > Pseudomonadota > Gammaproteobacteria > Pseudomonadales > Pseudomonadaceae > Phytopseudomonas > Phytopseudomonas flavescens. The sequence goes on from NZ_JACBYV010000001.1 coordinate 3,030,366, forward strand.
AGCGGCGAAGCCTGGATTCTCCGCGAACAGGGTTCCGGCACCCGCCTGACCTTCGACCAGGCCATGCGTCACCACTCCGACGCCCTGAACATTCGCCTGGAGCTGGAACACACCGAGGCGATCAAGCGTGCCGTGGAGTCGGGCCTGGGCATCAGCTGCATCTCGCGCCTGGCACTGCGCGACGCCTTCCGCCGCGGCAGCCTGGTGCCAGTGGAGACCCCGGATCTGGATCTGCGCCGGCAGTTCTATTTCATCTGGCATCGGCAGAAATACCAGACCGCAGCCATGCGCGAATTTCTCGACATGTGTCGGGCGCTGACGGCAGGTATCCGCCGCAGCGACGAGATCGTGCTGCCCGAGGTGCGCTAGCCCAGCAGGATGATGCCCCAGACGCTGGCGATCAGCGTCAGTGACACCAGTTGCGCGGCGCTGCCCATGTCCTTGGCGCTCTTCGACAAGGGATGCAGGTCGAGGGAAATGCGGTCGATGGCCGCTTCGACGGCGGAGTTGAGCAGCTCGACGATCAGCGCCAACAGGCAGGCGGCGACCATCAGGGCGCGTTCGCCACGGCTGACGTCGAGCAGCAGTGCCAGCGGAATCAGCACGACGTTGAGCAATACCAATTGGCGGAACGCCGCTTCGCCGACGAAGGCGGCGCGCAGGCCATCCAGCGAATAGCCGGCGGCATTGAGAATACGCTTTAACCCGGTTTGTCCTTTGAATGGCGACATGACAGCGAACCGCGACAGGAAAAGGCCGGCAGGGTACGCCAGAGGCCGAAAAAAATCCCGCACAATCGGTTGCCCAAGCACCTGCTCAGGCGGCGGGCACAGACTCCAGTTGCTGCAGCAGCAGTGCCGCCTGGGTGCGGGTGCGCACGCCGAGCTTGCGGAAGATCGCCGTGACGTGTGCTTTCACCGTGGCTTCGGAAACACTCAGTTCATAAGCGATCTGCTTGTTCAGCAGGCCTTCGCAAACCATGGTCAGCACGCGAAACTGCTGTGGCGTCAGGCTGGCCAGCCCCGCGCTGGCCGCCCTGGCTTCGGACGACAGGCTGATGGCCTCATCGCTCTGCGGTGGCCACCAGACTTCACCGTCGAGCACCTGGCGTACGGCTTGCTGGATCACTTCCAGCGAGCTGGATTTGGGAATGAACCCGCTGGCGCCGAACTCACGGGAACGTACCACCACGGCAGCCTCTTCCTGGGCGGAAATCATCACCACGGGAATCTGCGGGTACTGGCCGCGCAACAGCACCAGCCCGGAGAACCCATAGGCACCAGGCATGTTGAGGTCGAGCAGCACCAGATCCCAATCGGTCTTCTCCGCCAGCCGGGCTTCCAGCTCGGCGATGCTGGCCACTTCGACCAGTCGCACGCCAGCACCAAGCCCCATTGTCAGGGCTTGCTGCAGCGCGCTGCGAAACAGGGGGTGATCATCAGCTATCAGGATTTCGTAAGCGACCATGGCATATCCTGTTCTTTTTATAGGCAGGCCGTATCACGGATTACAGCGGGGCGTACGGCACCCACCAGAATGCCCAGCGCAGACGGGGTGGTCAAGCGCGAAGCTTTGCGGCAAAGTCTGCGCCCTTCTCGCCAGGATGCCGACGATGCCCAACCAAGCGCTGCGTGCCGATCTGCTGATGTTGCTGACCGCCATGATCTGGGGCTCTTCGTTCGTGGCCCAGCGCCTGGGTATGGATGCCATCGGCCCATTTCTCTACAGCGGCCTGCGCTTCGCTCTGGCCGTGGTCGTGCTACTGCCATTGCTGATGCTGCTGCGTCGGCGCAGCAAACAGCCCGCGTCGCCCTTGAGCCGTCCGCTGCTACTCGGCGGCTGCCTGATGGGCGCGGTACTGGCACTGGGCATCAACCTGCAGCAGGTTGGCCTGCTGTTCACCAGCGTCACCAACTCGGGCTTCATCACCGGGCTCTACGTGATCGTGGTGCCGCTACTCGGCCTGATGCTGGGCCACAAGACCGGCATGGGCATCTGGCTGGGCGCTTCGCTGGCAGTGGTCGGCATGTTCCTGCTGAGCGTCGGTGACGGCTTTCAGGTCGCGTCCGGGGACTGGCTGCAACTGGCTGGGGCATTCGTCTGGGGGGTGCACGTGCTGTTGGTGGGGTTCTTCGCCACACGTCACGATGCGCTGCTCCTGGCCTTGGTACAGTTCGTCACCTGCGCGCTGATCAGCCTGGCGCTGGCGCTGATCTTCGAAGACCTGCCAGGCGCCGATATCGCCCAGGCCATGCCAGCGATTCTGTATGGCGGCATCTTCGGCGTGGCGGTGGGTTTCACCCTGCAGGTGGTGGCGCAGAGACACGCGATTGCCTCCCATGCGGCGATCATCCTGTCGCTGGAAGCCGTGTTCGCGGCCATCGCCGGTGCCCTGCTGCTGGGAGAATCGCTGTCGGCACGGGGCTATTTCGGTTGTGCGTTGATGTTCGGTGGCATGTTGCTGGCTCAGCTCTGGCCGAAACCGTCCGCTTCCGTTATTGCAGAAAGGCCTTGAGACGCTGGTGCAGCTCGTTTTCCAGGTCCACGGCGCGGGGTGCCTTGGATGCCAGATAATGCTCGCTGAATACATCCAGATAGGTATTCAGGGCGTCGGCGGCGTGTTCATCGCCCGCCAGTTCCAGGCACAACGCCGCAACCTCGGCGGTGCACAGGTGATCATCGCGCTTGGAGCGGCGCAGCCGATAGCGTGACAAGGCCTCCGGCTGCAGGCTGAGTACCGGCAACGTATCGAGATACGGACTTTTGCGAAACATCTTGCGTGCCTGGGTCCAGGTCGCATCGAGCATCACGAACAACGGCCGCTTGCCCGCGCCCACTTGCACGGAGCTCACCACCCGCTCGGCCTCGGCATATTCGCCCGGAAAGACCAGATACGGCTGCCACTGGGGCTCGCTCAGCAACGCGGGCAGCAGCGGATCGACCTCGGTACGCGACCAGCCGAAGGCCGAGGTATCCGCGACCACATCGGCGATCAGCCAGCCGGTATTACTCGGTTTCAGCGCCTCGACGTCGTGCATCAGCAGACATACCCCGGCCTTCGCCGACACCTGTGGACGCCAGGCACACAGGCAATGGCTGCGCGCCAGACGACAATCCGGGCAGCGCTCGGCCCGCGAACCTCTGGCCAGGAACGGCTTGACGCTACGCGCCAGGCGCGCGGCACGCAGTGCAGCAACGGCGTGGCTCATGAGCGTTTGCCCGGACGGGCAGAAAACAGCGGATCGAAGGCAGAAAAGGGCATGGCCATCTGGAGTCGCGTAACGAAGGGCGCGTAGTCTATCAATTGCGCCAGCACCACGTTGGACTTCGACGGCAAGATAGATCACCAATCTCCATGCAGCGCCCAGGATTGGTAACATCCACCCATTGCCCGTCGATGCACCTCGCCAAAGCGAACATAAAGAGAAGAGCCGGGTCTATTACCGCTTACCGTCTTCAGGAGTCAGCCATGCAGCGTTTCGCCCTTTCCGCCCTACTCGTCAGCCTTCTCGTCCCGACGGCGCATGCTGCTTCGCTAAAAGGCTACGAGCTGACGCAAACGCTGGAAAAAGTGGCTCGCGAAAGCAGCGTCGGCACGCCCCGCGCCATCAACGAGGACATCCTCGATCAGGGGTATACGGTGCAGGGCAACGAGCTGATCAACCACCTCAGCGTTCGCCCGGGGCACGCCTCGCAGATGCGCGGCAACCCCGACACCGTTCGCGCGCAGCTGGCCAACAGCGTGTGCGCCAACCCTGGCTTCCGCAAGCTGCTGGCCAGCGGAGCGGTACTGCGCTATGACTTCAGTGAAATCCAGAGCAATCGCCCAGTCACCACCGAACGCTTCAGCAAGTCCGATTGCCGGCTGTAAGCCAGGTACCCAGTGACAAATCTCGAGGCGCCTCGGCACAGGTAACCAAGGGGGCGCTGACGAAAAGGAGAAGCGCTATGGATGATCACGCGAACGCCCATCTTTCCCGTCAACCGCAAGCTACCGGCACCGAGCTGGCGGACAGCCTCGACGAGCTGGCCGCTCGAATAACGCCACCAGACAGCCCCAACCTCGCGCTGTACCGGGAAATGCTCGCCACCGTGGCCCGCATGGCCCAGGCCGACCGCAACCGCTGGGACGCCAAGATCATGCTGCAGACCCTGCGTGAGATGGAGCGTGCCTTCAGCGTGCTGGAACGCTTCCGGCATCGCCGCAAGGTTACCGTGTTCGGCTCTGCCCGGACCCAGCCCGGCCACCCGGTATACGCCCTGGCGCGCGACCTGGGCGCGACCCTGGCCCGCCACGACCTGATGATCATCACCGGCGCAGGCGGTGGCATCATGGCCGCGGCCCATGAAGGTGCCGGCCGTGAAAACAGCCTGGGTTTCAATATCACCCTGCCCTTCGAGCAATCTGCAAACGCGACCATGCAAGGCAGCGACAACCTGCTGTCGTTTCACTTCTTCTTTCTGCGCAAGCTGTTCTTCGTCAAGGAAGCCGACGCCCTCGTGCTCTGCCCCGGCGGCTTCGGCACCCTCGACGAAGCGCTGGAAGTCATCACCCTGATCCAGACCGGCAAGAGCCCGCTGGTACCGGTGATTCTGCTGGACGAACCCGGCGGCACGTTCTGGCAGGGCTTGCTCGACTACATCCAGCAGAATCTGGACAGCAACGGCTACATACTCGCCAGTGACATGAACCTGATGCAGCTGGTGCATGATGTCGACGAGGCTGCCGAGGCCATCGATCGCTTCTACGCCAACTTCCACTCCAGCCGCTGGCTGAAGCAACAGTTCGTTATTCGCATGCACCACCCACTGACGGATCGCGCCCTCGAGCAGCTGAATCTGCACTTCAGCGATCTGTGCAAGAGCGGCGATATACAGCAGCAGCTCAGTGGCAGCGTGGAAACGGACGGGCCGCAACTACGCGACAAACCGAGACTGACCTTCGCGTTCAGCGGTCGTAGCGCCGGGCGGTTGCGTGAATTGCTCGATGTGATCAACCTGCCCCAGAATTGGCTGACCTGAGCGCAGGGCGGCTCAGAGCCTTCTGCTCGTCGTCTTTTCGACGAATTTCCCGCCGCAATGGCGAGGGAGTGGCGGAAGCGGGCATGAATCTGGTGGGCTGAAGCCCACCCTACAGCGGGTGCGCACAGGTAGTGTGGCGGGCTTCAGCCCACCGATTGGAGTGATTGGATGGTTCCCATGCGAAATCCGAGCACCGCTGCCTGCCAATGGCGAGCGTTGTCAGTCGTCGAGCGAACCGCGCATCAGTTGCCCGACCAGATCCATTGGATAGCCGCGGTAAACCAGAAAACGCATTTGCTTGGCCCGCTCACGGGCATCGGTCGGTAGCTGCCCGGCAAACTTGCGTTGCCAGGTTTGTTGCAGGCCATCGCGCCAGTCGATACCGCTGTCACGCAGTGCCTGTTCGATATCGGCACGGGCAAGGCCGCGCTGGGAAAGGTCGTCACGAATGCGCTGCGGGCCAAAGCCCGAGCGCGCCCGATAACTGATGAAGCTCTCCAGATAACGTGCCTCGCAAAGCAGCCCTTCTTCGCTCAAGCGGTCGAGAGCGGCCTCGATATGCTCATCGCTGGCGCCGCGCTGTCGCAGTTTGCGCGACAGCTCGACCCGGCCGTGTTCACGGCGCGCCAGCAGATCCATGGCGCTATGACGCACCGCTTGCACGTTATCCAGTATCACGGCCACGAGCTGGAATCAGAGGTCGACTTCGGCGTCGACTTCAGCGCCCGAATTGGCTTTGACGGTAGGGCTGACAACGAGCAACTTCTCGCGGATCAGGCCTTCGATGGCGCGGCCCACTTCCGGGTTGTCTTCCAGGTACTTGGCGGCGTTAGCCTTGCCCTGACCGATCTTGTTGCCCTGGTAGCTGTACCAGGCACCGGCTTTCTCGACCAGACCCTGCTGTACGCCCAGGTCGATGATCTCGCCGTTACGGTAAATGCCCTTGCCGTACAGGATCTGGAACTCGGCCTGGCGGAATGGCGGTGCCACCTTGTTCTTGACCACCTTGACGCGGGTTTCGCTACCGACCACTTCGTCGCCTTCCTTCACGGCGCCGGTGCGACGGATATCCAGACGAACCGAAGCGTAGAACTTCAGGGCGTTACCACCGGTGGTGGTTTCCGGGCTACCGAACATCACACCGATCTTCATGCGGATCTGGTTGATGAAGATGACCAGGCAGTTGGCGTTCTTGATGTTGCCGGTGATTTTGCGCAGCGCCTGGGACATCAGACGAGCCTGCAGGCCGACGTGCATGTCGCCCATCTCACCTTCGATTTCGGCCTTCGGTACCAGTGCCGCCACGGAGTCGACGATGATCACGTCGATGGCGTTGGAGCGCACCAGCATGTCGGTGATTTCCAGTGCCTGTTCGCCAGTATCCGGCTGCGAAACCAGCAGGTCGTCGACGTTGACGCCCAGCTTGCCGGCATAATCCGGGTCCAGTGCGTGCTCGGCGTCGACGAAGGCACAGGTGGCGCCCATGCGCTGCGCTTCGGCGATGACCGACAAGGTCAGGGTGGTCTTGCCCGAGGATTCCGGGCCGTAGATTTCGACGATGCGGCCTTTCGGCAGACCACCGATACCCAGCGCGATGTCCAGGCCCAGAGAGCCAGTGGAAATGGCTGGAATCGCCTGACGATCATGGTCGCCCATGCGCATCACCGCGCCTTTGCCGAACTGCTTCTCGATCTGGCCCAGTGCAGCCGACAAAGCGCGCTTCTTGTTCTCGTCCATTACATTCCTCACGTGATCAGAAGGGCCTGACGGCCAATAACTGTATAAGTAGCCAGTATTATTCCACAGGGTTCGTCACTCGCCTACCCCACTGATGGATTTTCTTGTACCAGTAGTCGCATTAGTCCGAGCAGGGCCGCTTCCACGGTCTGCGCGCGCACCGCGTCACGGGAGCCGGGGAACTGGAAACGCCTGGTGAACACCTGCCCGCCATCGGCCCAGGCGATCCACACCGTGCCGACCGGCTTCTCCGCGCTGCCACCAGCGGGCCCCGCCACACCGCTGACTGCCGTGGCATAACGCGCGCCACTATGGGTCTGAGCCCCACGCACCATGGCCTCGACCACTTCACGGCTGACCGCGCCCACACTGCTGAAGAGCGCCTCGGGCACGCCGAGTTGACGGGTCTTCTGGGTGTTGGAGTACGTGACGTAACCCGCTTCGAACCAGGCCGAGCTGCCGGCGATGCGGGTGATGGCTTCGGCAATACCGCCCCCCGTACAGGATTCGGCAGTGGTGACCTGAGCACCACGTTCCAGCAGTGCCTCGCCAAGCCGAGCGGCGAGTCTGCTCAGGGGCTGATCATCGAAATTCATCTGCGCTCCGGGGTTAAAGGTGATGGGGTCGATACCGTACACTAGGCGCTTTTGCTAATCAGCCGGACACTCGACACGATGAGCCAAAGCGACCTCTCCAGCCACACCCCGATGATGCAGCAGTACTGGAGACTGAAGAACCAGCACCCTGATCAGCTGATGTTCTATCGCATGGGCGATTTCTACGAAATCTTCTACGAAGACGCGAAGAAAGCCGCCAAGCTTCTCGACATCACCCTGACCGCCCGCGGCCAGTCCGCCGGCCAGGCGATACCGATGTGCGGCATTCCTTACCACGCCGCCGAGGGCTACCTGGCCAAGCTGGTCAAGCTGGGTGAGTCGGTGGTCATCTGCGAGCAGATCGGTGATCCTGCCACCAGCAAGGGCCCGGTGGAACGCCAGGTGGTGCGCATCATCACCCCAGGCACCGTCAGCGACGAGGCATTGCTAGACGAGCACCGTGACAACCTGCTGGCCGCCGTGCTCGGTGACGAGCGCCTGTTCGGCCTGGCCGTGCTGGACATCACCAGCGGGCGCTTCAGCGTGATGGAAATCCGCGGCTGGGAAAACCTGCTGGCCGAACTCGAGCGCCTCAATCCTGCCGAGCTGCTGATCCCCGATGACTGGCCGCAAGGCTTGCCGGCCGAGAAACGCCGCGGATCGCGTCGCCGTGCACCCTGGGATTTCGAGCGTGACAGCGCTCAGAAGAGCCTGTGCCAACAGTTCGGCACTCAGGATCTCAAGGGCTTCGGCTGCGAGACGCTGACCCTGGCCATCGGTGCGGCCGGCTGTCTGCTGGCTTATGCCAAGGAGACGCAACGCACTGCCCTGCCGCACTTGCGCAGCCTGCGTCATGAGCGCATCGACGACACGGTGATTCTCGACGGTGCCAGCCGCCGCAACCTGGAACTGGACATCAACCTGGCCGGCGGCCGCGACAATACCCTGCAGTCCGTCGTCGATCGCAGCCAGACCGCCATGGGCAGCCGCCTGCTCGGTCGCTGGCTGAATCGTCCGCTGCGCGACCGCGCCGTGCTCGAAGCACGCCAGGAGTCGATCGCCTGCCTGCTGGACCGCTATCGCTTCGAATCCCTGCAGCCGCAGCTCAAGGAAATCGGTGATCTGGAGCGCATTCTGGCCCGTATCGGCCTGCGCAACGCCCGCCCCCGTGACCTGGCGCGCCTGCGCGACGCCCTGGGTGCATTACCGCAGTTGCAGGCGGCAATGACTCAACTGGATTGCGCGCACCTGGCGACACTGGCAACCACCATCAGCACCTACCCGGAGCTGGCCGAGCTGCTGTCGCGGGCGATCATCGACAATCCGCCGGCGGTGATCCGTGATGGCGGCGTGCTGAAAACCGGCTACGACACCGAACTCGATGACCTGCAGTCACTGAGCGAGAACGCTGGCCAGTACCTGATGGATCTGGAAGCCCGGGAGAAAGCCCGTACCGGCCTGGCCAACCTCAAGGTCGGCTACAACCGCGTGCACGGCTACTTCATCGAACTGCCGAGCAAACAGGCAGAGTCGGCACCGGCCGACTATATCCGCCGCCAGACCCTCAAGGGCGCCGAGCGCTTCATCACCCCGGAGCTCAAGGAGTTCGAGGACAAGGCGCTGTCCGCCAAGAGCCGAGCTCTGGCTCGCGAGAAGCAGCTCTACGAGGAACTCCTGGAGCGCCTGATCGGCCACCTGGGCCCGCTGCAGGACAGCGCTGCGGCACTGGCAGAGCTGGACGTGCTGAGCAACCTGGCCGAACGCGCACTGAATCTGGATCTCAACCGCCCGCGCTTCGTCGAAGAGCCGTGCATGTTGATCGAGCAAGGCCGCCACCCGGTGGTGGAGCAGGTTCTGACCACACCGTTCGTGGCCAACGACCTGAAACTCGATGATGCCACGCGGATGCTGATCATCACCGGCCCGAACATGGGCGGTAAGTCCACCTACATGCGCCAGACCGCGCTGATCGTGCTGCTCGCCCATATCGGCAGCTTCGTACCAGCCGCGCGTTGCGAACTGTCGATGGTCGACCGTATCTTCACCCGGATCGGCTCCAGCGATGACTTGGCCGGCGGGCGTTCGACCTTCATGGTGGAAATGAGCGAGACCGCCAACATCCTGCACAACGCCAGCGAACGCAGCCTGGTGTTGATGGACGAGGTGGGGCGCGGTACCAGCACCTTCGATGGCCTGTCGCTGGCCTGGGCAGCTGCCGAGCAGTTGGCCAACCTGCGGGCCTACACGCTGTTCGCCACCCACTATTTCGAGCTGACCGTACTGCCGGAAAGCCAGCCGGTGGTCGCCAACGTGCACCTCAATGCCACCGAGCACAACGAACGCATCGTCTTCCTGCACCACGTGCTGCCTGGCCCGGCCAGCCAGAGCTACGGTCTGGCGGTCGCGCAACTGGCAGGGGTGCCGGACACCGTGATCCTGCGTGCCCGCGAGCATCTGGCTCGCCTGGAAACCACCAGCCTGCCCCACGATCTGCCGACCAAAGGCATGGGACAAAGCGCCGCGCCGATGCAGAGCGATCTGTTCTCCAGCCTGCCGCATCCCGTGCTGGAAGAGCTGCAGAAGGTCAATCCCGACGATCTCAGCCCACGCAAGGCGCTCGAACTGTTATATGCATGGAAAGCGCGAGTCTAACGCCGGAGCCAACAAGCTGTTAGAATCCCGCGCGCTCCGGAAGCGCTGCAGCCTTTAGCCTGGTCTGACAGCCCCAATCCCGAGCCTGAGAGCTGCTGAATCAAGGAGTGGCTCGCTGCCGTAGCCCGAGGAGAGAACTAGAAATGACCTTCGTCGTCACCGACAACTGCATCAAGTGCAAGTACACCGACTGCGTGGAAGTCTGTCCGGTGGACTGCTTCTACGAAGGCCCGAACTTCCTGGTGATCCACCCGGATGAATGCATCGACTGCGCGCTTTGCGAGCCTGAGTGCCCGGCGCAGGCCATCTTCTCCGAAGACGAGATACCGGATGGCATGCAGGAATATATCGAGCTGAACGCCGAACTGGCGGAAGTCTGGCCAAACATCACCGAGCGCAAAGACGCGATGGCAGATGCCGAAGAGTGGGATGGCGTGAAAGACAAGCTGCAGCACCTGGAGCGCTAAGCTTCGGGGGTTCGGCAGTGCAGACCGCCGCTAGAGATGCCGCTACCTGAAAGGGTCGCGGCATTTTTTATGGCTCACCGTTGCGGCGACAGCCATCGCGACAATGCCGCTGAGCTCGGAGAACGCGGCTATCAGCAGAGCGGCGTAAGTGACCGAGCACTTTTCTGCAGGCGAAAAAAAGGGGCGGTTTTACCCGCCCACTCTTTTGTCCCTATTCCCTTAAACTCCCAACTCATCATCCTGATGAATCGCGTCCCGCGATGTCCTGGCCATTTTCCTTAACGACCTGCGCTTTTCCCTAAGCACGGTTCAGATATTAACGGCCCTAGTATCAATCACAACGGCACCTTTAAGCCGCGCCTAGCTGAGCCAGCCATTCGCAAATAATTAAAAAATCATTTATATCAACAAGTTAATAGGGTGGCGCGGCACATTCCAACAACCAATCGCCACTAATGCTTACAGACGGTGTAAGCAAAGACTTACACACGCACGAAGAAAAGCTGAATAACGGCACCAGAGCCATGCCAGCCAGTGCTGGTTCTGCGCGTTGTATTGAACAGACAGAGAATTGCTGCAAGCGTTCAGCCACTGGTCAAACCGACGCAGCGAGGGGATGGAAACTGAAGTAGTAGCGCAAGGCCTCGACCATCTCGACGTATTCCGCTGGCGGTGCAGTCAGCGCGAACCCGGAATCGAAGCCGCCAGGCGTGACATCCTCGCGGCACCAGAGGCAGGTCGCACTGAAGTCGATGTGCCGCAGTGCATCCGGCCCGGGGATTTTCAGGCGCATGTCGAAACAGCCGCCCACCAATACCGGCAGCTGGCTGATCAACATCAGGCCATCCAGCGAGACATTGCCCAGATGACCGATCGGTTTGTCGGTAAAGGCATTGAAGACGTTGAGGTAGTACGGCAGCTGGTGCCGTTCTATATGGCGATTGGCATTCATAATGGCGAAGCGCTATGAGTGTCGGTTGAGTATGGCGGCAGTGCGGCGAGCTGACCAGCCCTCAATTACACCGCTCGGATAACTGGCTGCGCAGATAATCACGCCCCGCATCCAGCTCCTGATCACTGTAATAGCGGCGCTCGCCATCGTCGCCAGGTCGGTAGTAGCGGCGTCCCTCGGGCATCGAGGCCAGACGGTTACGCAGCGTCGTGCACTCTTTCGCCCTCTCGCCCTGCAGTTGCTTGCGGGCTTGAGAGGCCTGAGCCTGCTCGTCGCGTCGGGCCTGAAAGTAACGTTCGCTGCGCTGCTCGCGCTCCCGGGTAGCGGCATCGCGCTCGACCACCTGCGGGCGGACGTCCACCACGTCGGCATCCGCCGCCAGAGGTTGCTGCCCGTAATGCACCTGCCCGCGCTCATCCACCCAGCGATAAACCTCCCCGAACGCCAGCGTGGGCAGTAGAAGAAGCAGGCAGATACCTATGCGCATCACGACAATCCCCAGTCGATATTCGGGCCGTCAAAGCGCTCGAGCAGGCGATACCTTGGCGGGCTCCGGCAAACCATGATGACCGAGCTGGCGCAGGGTTTCCAGCCGTGCTCGGGCACGGAACGCGTATTCACTGGTGGGATAGCGGCCAATGATGAACTGGTAGGTCTGCGCCGCGTCGATGTACAGGTTCTGCCGCTCCAGGCACTGGCCACGCAGCAGGGAGATTTCCGGCTGGATGTAGCTGCGCGAGCGACTCGCGCGCTCGGCCTGCGACAAATAGAGCAGCGCATCCTCGCACTCGCCCAGATCGTAGGCCTGATAGGCCTTGTTCAGATGATGATCGAGGGACATGCGGGTACACCCGCCAACGACCAGAACACAGCACAGCAGCAACAGAATACGCATGGGTTTCTCCTCCAATGAGCAGCGTATCGGCGAGGCCGCGGAAAACTGAACAGCGGTAACATGCTGCATTGCGTTATCGCGCTGCACGGCTCGGACAAGTGGGCTCGATCTTCTAAGCTGATTCAGGTCAAGGCACCTCATCGGACGATGGGGTGCAATGCTGCCTAATTACCCTGCGAGGTCGACCCATGAAACTCGAAAAGCTCCTGGTCGTGATCGACGCCAGCCAACCCAGTCACCCGGCCCTCGAGCGTGCGGTCTGGCTGGCCCGTGGCACTCAGGCTCGGCTGCATGTGCTGCTGGTGGAGTATAGCGCCGCGCTGGATGGCAGCCTGCTCGAGAACAGCCTGCAGAACAGAGCTCGCGACGCGCTGCTCGAGCAGCGAGGAAAATGGCTGGAGGAGTTGCTCACCCCGTTGCGTGACGAAGGCCTGCCGCTGCAGCAGGAAGTACGCTGGGGCAAGCGCCTGCATGAAACGGTGCTCGAAGCGGCTGCCGAGCTGCAGCCGGATCTGGTGCTCAAATCCGCCGCCCACAACAACCTGCTGCGCCGTCTGCTGCTGACCGACAGTTGCTGGCAGTTGATGCGCCACTGCCCGTTTCCGCTATGGCTGGTGCATCACGCCGAATGGCGCGGGCGCAACCTGTGCACCGCCGTCGATCCACTGCACAAGGACGACAAGCCCGCCGCACTCGATCATCACCTGATCGACACCAGCCTGGCGCTCTCCTCCGCGCTAGGCCTGCATGCCGACATCGTGCACTGCCATGCGCCAATGCCACGTACGCTGCTCAACAATACCGAGTTGCTGGCCACCTACCAGCAGTACGTCAGTGACGACGCGCAGCAGCACCACAAGGCGTTCGACGAGCTGGTCCGCCAGCACGGCATCGCCCCGGAATCGGCCCACCTGCTCGAAGGCGCGCCGGAAAACATGCTGCCGCGCTTCGTGCGCAAGCACGAAATCGACCTGCTGGTGATGGGTGCCATCGCCCGAGGCCGCCTGGACACCATTCTCATCGGCCACACCGCCGAGCGCCTGCTCGAATCGGTGGACTGCGACCTGCTGGTGGTCAAGCTGTCTGCCGAAAAGTAGTGCAGAGGAACAATGACTACAGCGCTGCGGCGTAGTAGCCTCGCGGTCTGCTTCAATTAAGGAGTCCGCGCATGACCGCTCGCCGCACCAAAATCGTCGCCACCCTCGGCCCAGCCAGCAATTCACCGGAAATGCTGGAACAGCTGATTCTCGCAGGGCTGGATGTCGCTCGTCTGAACTTCTCCCACGGCTCGCCCGAAGATCACAAGGCGCGTGCCAAGCTGGTGCGGGACATCGCCGCCAAGCACGGTCGCCACGTCGCCCTGCTGGGCGACCTGCAAGGGCCGAAGATCCGTATCGCCAAGTTCGCCAACAAGCGTATCGAGCTGAAGGTCGGTGATCGCTTCACCTTTTCCACCAGCCATCCGCTGACCGATGGCAACCAGGAAGTCGTGGGTATCGACTACCCGGATCTGGTCAAGGATTGTGGCGTCGGTGACGAACTGCTGCTCGACGATGGCCGTGTGGTCATGCGTGTCGAAACCACCACCGCTGACACCCTCAACTGCGTCGTGCTGATCGGTGGTCCGCTGTCCGACCACAAAGGTATCAACCGCCGCGGCGGTGGCCTGACCGCGCCAGCCCTGACCGAAAAGGACAAGGCCGACATCAAGCTCGCTGCCGAAATGGACCTGGACTACCTGGCCGTTTCCTTTCCGCGTGACGCGGCGGACATGGAATATGCCCGTCAACTGCGTGACGAGTCCGGCGGCAAGGCCTGGCTGGTCGCCAAGATCGAACGCGCCGAAGCTGTAGCGGACGACGAAACCCTGGACGGCCTGATCAAGGCCAGCGACGTGGTGATGGTTGCCCGTGGCGACCTGGGCGTGGAAATCGGCGACGCCGAGCTGGTGGGCATTCAGAAGAAGATCATCCTGCACGCACGCCGCCACAACAAGGCAGTGATCGTTGCGACCCAGATGATGGAGTCGATGATCCAGAACCCGATGCCGACCCGTGCGGAAGTGTCCGACGTGGCCAACGCCGTGCTCGACTACACCGATGCGGTCATGCTCTCGGCAGAAAGCGCCGCCGGCGCCTACCCGCTGGAAGCCGTGCAGGCCATGGCGCGCATCTGCCTCGGCGCCGAGCGTCACCCGACCGGCAAGAGCTCCAGCCACCGTATCGGCAAAACCTTCGAGCGCTGCGACGAAAGCATCGCCCTGGCAGCCATGTACACGGCCAACCACTTCCCAGGCGTGAAGGCGATCATCGCCCTCACCGAAAGTGGCTACACGCCGTTGATCATGTCGCGCATCCGCTCCTCGGTGCCGATCTACTCCTTCTCCCCGCACCGCGACACCCAGGCGCGTTCGGCGATGTTCCGTGGCGTGTACACCATCCCCTTCGATCCGGCGGCCCTGCCACCAGGCGAAGTCAGCCAGGCTGCAGTGGATGAACTGCTCAAGCGTGGCCTCGTCCAGCAAGGCGACTGGGTCATCCTGACCAAGGGCGACAGCTACCACACCATCGGTGGCACCAACGGCATGAAGATCCTGCATGTCGGTGACGCGCTGGTCTGATCACCAGCGGCATCCACCAGAAGGCCCGCGTTCGACGCGGGCCTTCTGGTTTCTGAGATAGGCGTCGGACTGCGTAGCCGCTCAGGCGTGAGGCAGAAACAGGTCGGAGAACAGCTGGCTGCGCGGCAGCCCGGCAAGGTAGAGGCGTCGAGCGATGGCATCAACGCTGTCAGGGCCACCGCAGGCCAGCACGATGGTCTGCCGTGAGCCAGGACGCAGCGCCGCCAGAGCATCGGGCAGCGCTGCCGCCTCGATCAGGTCGAGCTGTATGGCGGGATGACGCGCGGCCAGTTCGAGCAACGAGCCAGCCAGGTAATGCTCGCGAGTCGAGCGCGCCACATGCATGACCCGGATCGGCCCCTGATGAGCTTGGCGCAAGGCCTCGCGCAGAATGGCGTACAGCGGCGCAAGGCCGGTTCCGACACCAAGCAGCCAGAGCGGCCGGGCCTGCCAATCCGGATCGTAGTGCAGCGCCCCGCCACTCAAGGTGCCCAGGCGCAAAGGCTCCCCGACCCTGAATTGCCGGGCCGCATCGCTGAACGCTCCCGGCTGACGACAATCCACGTGAAATTCGAGAAAGCTGTCTTCCTGCGGCAGGCTGGCCAGCGAATACGGCCTGGCGATACCGTCGGCCGTCCACAGCAGCAGATGCTGCCCTGCACGGTAGCGCATGGCCTGCTGCGGTAACAGGCGCAAGCGCAACACATGCTCGCTCAGCCAGTCGCACGCCTGGATCCGTGCAGGGATGCCATCGCGTCCGGGGTCGAATAGCTGGATCTGCAGATCATCGATCACTCGGCACTGACACGCCAGGCGCCACCCCTGCTCCCGACGCGCCGGATCGAGGGCCTCGGGCTTGGCATCCAGCGGCTCGCCGGCCAGGCAGCGCACCAGGCATGCCTGGCAACTGCCGGCGCGGCAACTGTAGGGCACGGCAATGCCGGCGCCGAGCAGCGAATCGAGCAGGTTACTTGCAGGGTCGACGCTCACGCGCCGCTCGCCGACCAGCAGGTCAGGCATCCGCCTGTTCCCAGGTCGAGGCGCAGCGGTTGCGCCCGGTACGTTTGGCCTGGTACAGCGCCTGATCAGCACGGTGCAGGGCTTCATCGAGGTCGTCGTGCATGGATACCAGGGTCATCCCCACGGACAGGCTGAGGTTGTGCACTTTAACACCTATCGGCTCGGCCTCGCTGAACGCCACCCGCAGCCGCTCGCAGCAGGACAGGAAGGCATCCGCATCGGTATTGGGCACCAGCAGCACGAACTCCTCGCCACCGTAACGGGCGATGATGTCGCCGTCGCGCAGGCAGGCCGTGGCAATCCCCGCAAATGCCTGCAACACGCGGTCGCCCGCCGCGTGGCCATGCCGGTCATTGATGTTCTTGAAGTGATCGAGATCGATCAGCGCCAGCCCATGGCGCCGCTTGGCTCCCAGCCCTTCCAGCTCCCGGGCGGCCAGACGCAGGAAATGACGGCGGTTGCACAACCCGGTGAGTTCGTCGGTGGCCACCAGATCTTCGAGCTGGCGCATCATCCCGCGCAGGGTTTCCTGATGCGCCTGCAACGCGAAACGACGCTGCCGCATGCGCTGACGCATGCTCTGCATATAAGAGGCGAACAGGCTCAGCCAAAACAGCACGAGACCCAGCGCGCAGACCTGCAGCGTAGCCAGACCGGGATCGCGCATGCGCATCTGGTAGGCGTCGTACAGGTTGATGAGCACGAACCCCAGGAACGCCAGACCGGCACAGCGAAAGAACACCCTCGGCGGCAGCTGGAACAGGCCGAACAGCAACGACATGGGATAGATCAGCAGCAGGCTGCCGCGCCCTTCGTCGAGCATGGCGACCATAGCGGTCATCAGGCCCAGACCTACCAGTACCTGCGCCTCGGTGAGGCTGGGGTCGCGAAAGGTCAGATTGCGGCCCGACATGAACAGGGCGAAGAACAGCGACTGACTGACGACGGCAATACCCAGCAGCCCTGCGACCGAGCTGCCAGAAGCGCTGAAAAGGTCGTGATAATAGGCAATCCCTGCCAGCGCAGCGATCATCAGATAGGTAGCCACAGCCATGCCGAAACGCTTGATCAGCAGATTCTGTAACGTACGTTGGGTCAATCGACGGTTGCTTGGGATCATGGGCTCCGTCCCATACTGGCAACTAGCCGCCACTCTACCCGCGCGCCGTGAAAAAGCCTAGCGACGCTTCGCGTTATCGCCGCTGGGCCCTGACGGGTGTCCCAGGCGTCGGCCCCGCGGTATACTGCCGCGCCTTTTAGAACGCGCCGGCCATGTTCCGGCGCCCAAGTTCCTGCCCTATAAGGGAGCGCCCCGCATGACCGTGATCAAGCAAGACGATCTGATCCAGAGCGTCGCCGACGCCCTGCAATTCATTTCCTATTACCATCCCGTCGACTTCATTCAGGCCATGCACGAGGCATACCTGAAGGAAGAGTCGCCTGCCGCCCGCGACTCCATGGCGCAGATTCTGATCAACTCGCGCATGTGCGCCACCGGCCACCGTCCGATCTGCCAGGACACCGGCATCGTCACCGTATTCATCAAGGTGGGCATGGATGTGCGCTGGGATGGCGCCACCATGGGCGTCGACGACATGATCAACGAAGGCGTGCGCCGCGCCTACAACCTGCCGGAAAACGTCCTGCGCGCCTCGATCCTGGCCGACCCGGCCGGTGCCCGCAAGAACACCAAGGACAACACCCCGGCGGTGATCCACTACTCCATCGTGCCCGGCGACAAGGTCGAGGTCGATGTCGCAGCCAAGGGCGGCGGCTCGGAGAACAAGTCGAAGATGGCCATGCTCAACCCGTCCGACTCGATCGTCGACTGGGTACTCAAGACCGTCCCGACCATGGGCGCTGGCTGGTGCCCGCCTGGCATGCTGGGCATCGGCATCGGCGGTACTGCCGAAAAGGCTGCGGTGATGGCCAAGGAAGTGCTCATGGAGCACATCGACATCCACGAACTGCAAGCCCGTGGCCCGCAGAACAAGATCGAAGAACTGCGTCTTGAGCTGTTCGAGAAGGTCAACCAGCTGGGCATCGGCGCCCAGGGCCTGGGCGGCCTGACCACCGTGCTCGACGTCAAGATCATGGATTACCCGACCCACGCGGCCTCGCTGCCGGTATGCATGATCCCCAACTGCGCCGCGACCCGTCACGCCCACTTCGTGCTCGATGGCAGCGGCCCGGCCGAGCTGGAAGCACCGGACCTCTCCGCCTACCCGGAAATCGTCTGGGAAGCCGGTCCGTCGGCGCGGCGCGTCGACCTCGACACCCTGACCCCGGAAGACGTGCAGAGCTGGAAGCCGGGCGAGACCATCCTGCTCAACGGCAAGATGCTCACCGGTCGCGACGCCGCGCACAAGCGCATGGTCGAGATGCTCAACAAGGGTGAAGAACTGCCGGTCGATCTGAAAGGCCGCTTCATCTACTACGTGGGCCCGGTCGACCCGATCGGCGACGAAGTGGTTGGCCCTGCCGGCCCGACCACCGCCACGCGGATGGACAAGTTCACCCGTCAGATCCTCGAACAGACCGGCCTGCTGGGCATGATCGGCAAATCCGAGCGTGGCCCGACCGCGATCGAAGCGATCAAGGACAACAAGGCCGTGTACCTGATGGCCGTCGGCGGCGCCGCCTACCTGGTGGCTCAGGCGATCAAGAAGTCCAAGGTGCTGGCGTTCGCCGAACTGGGCATGGAAGCGATCTACGAGTTCGACGTGAAAGACATGCCGGTCACCGTCGCCGTCGACAGCAACGGTGAGTCGGTACACATCACCGGCCCGGCGATCTGGAACAAGAAGATCGCCGAAAGCCTGGCGGTGGAAGTGCAGTAAGCATCGCCCCGCGGTAACCAGAAGCCCGGCCAAGTGCCGGGCTTCTGCGTTTCTGGGGAAGCCCTCGATCGAATCGCCCGCGAGCGGGCTCCTACGCGTTCGCGTGGATGCCAGGGCCATGTAGGTGCCCGCTTGCGGGCGATGCGATGGTGGCCATTCAGCAAGATCGCGGTATGGCTGCCATTCGCCGGCAAGCCGGCTCCTACGCGTTCGCGTGGATGCCAGAGCCATGTAGGAGCCCGCTTGCGGGCGATGCGATGGTGGTCATCCTGCACAATCGCGGTATGGCTACCAATCGCCGGCAAGCCAGCTCCTACGCGTTCGCGTGGATGCCAGAGCCATGTAGGAGCCCGTTTGCGGGCGATGCGATGGTGGTCATCCTGCACAATCGCGGTATGGCTGCCAATCGCCGGCAAGCCGGCTCCTACACCATCGTGTGGATACCAGACACCGCGTAGGAGCCCGCTTGCGGGCGATGCGATGGTGGCCATTCAGCAAGATCGCGGTATGGCTACCAATCGCCGGCAAGCCGGCTCCTACGCGTTCGCGTGGATGCCAGAGCCATGTAGGAGCCCGCTTGCGGGCGATGCGATGGTGGTCATCCTGCACAATCGCGGTATGGCTGCCAATCGCCGGCAAGCCGGCTCCTACGCGCTCGCGTGGATACCAGACACCGCGTAGGGGCCCGCTTGCGGGCGATGCGATGGTGGCCATTCAGCAAGATCGCGGTATGGCTACCAATCGCCGGCAAGCCGGCTCCTACGCGTTCGCGTGGATGCCAGAGCCATGTAGGAGCCCGCTTGCGGGCGATGCGATGGTGGCCATTCAGCAAGATCGCGGTATGGCTACCAATCGCCGGCAAGCTGGCTCCTACACCATCGTGTGGATACCAGACACCGCGTAGGAGCCCGTTTGCGGGCGATGCGATGGTGGTCATTCAGCAAGATCGCGGTATGGCTGCCATTCACCGGCAAGCCAGCTCCTACGCGCTCGCGTGGATACTAGACACCGCGTAGGAGCCCCGCCCTCGGGGCGAAGCGATTGTGGACGCGCTCAGAACTCCAGGGTGCTGGAGAGTTGCAGTTGACGCGGCTCGCCAATGGACACGTTGAGACTGTTCACCGACGAACTGTAGTAGGTCTTGTCGAACAGGTTCTTGGCGTTGAGCTGCAAGCGCAGCTTGTTCTCGCCCAGGCGCGTCTCATAGCTGGCGAAGGCATCGGCAACGGTATACAACGGCAACGTGAAGGTGTTGTCGGAGTCCCCCTGGCGATCACCAACATAGCGAGCCCCCGTGCCCACTCTGAGGCGATCGCCGCCGAGCAGCGCACCAAGGTCATAGACGGCAGACAGCGAAGCGCTTTGCCTGGCGACGTTCTGCAGTTGATTGCCTTTGATCGACGGATCCTTGGTCACCTCTGCATCGGTAAAGGCGAACGTGCCGATCAGGCTGATACGATCAGTGAGTTGGCCAGTGAGATCCAGCTCGACGCCCCGCGAGCGGACTTCCCCCGCCGCTCGGCGATAGCCCTCGAGATCGAGAACCGAAACGTTCTCCTTGACGATATCGAACAGCGCCAGGGTACCGGTGATGCGCCCGGGCATATCCAGTTTGGCCCCCAGCTCCCAGCTCTTGCCCTCCTCCGGCGCCATCTCGTTGACAGAGCCGATGCCGCTTTGCGGTGCAATCGTCGAGTTGGGCTTGAAGGATTCACTGTAGCCACCATAGAGCGACAGCTCGTCGTTGAGCTTGTAGACCAGGCCGACACGCGGCATCCACAACTGGCCGTTGATGTCGGTGTTCTTGTTGAACGGCCGCCCACGCCCGGCAAGCTGGTCATATAGCTGATAACGGGCACCAGCGACGAAGATCCATTGCTCGTTGAGGTGGATGGAGTCCTGAATGAAGGCCGACTGAGTGACCACTCGATCGGTTTGGTCGCTGTCGCTGGCAACCACCGTCGTGGGCACCGGGTCGAGCCCGTAGATAGGCTGGTTGTAATCGAGCCGGCGCGTGGTTGTCTGTCGAATCAGATCCTCGCGGTAGAACTTGCGGTACTCGTGATCCACGCCCATCAGCAGATCGTGCCGCATACCGCCCAGCTCGACCCTGCCGTCTAGGTCGAACGTCGCGAAGTGCGAGGTGCTGACCGCGCCACGTGTGCCATCCAGACGGCGCCCTACGGTGCCGTTGCTGGTATTCACACTGGTCACCCGCGCCTGGTAATCGTCATAGGTATCGCGGTTGTAGCTATAGGCGAAATGGGCCTTCCAGTCATCGTTGAGCTGGTGGGAGAGGTCGAAGATGCTCAGGTTGGAACGACCTTCGGTGACGTTGTAAGGCTCATCCAGACGACGTTCGCTGGGAATGTCGAGCGGCTTGCCATTGACGAACACCGTGCCCCGGTCGAAAGGCACCGAATACTCGCGGTACTCGTGGCTGAGGGTGACGGTGGTGTCTTCGCCGTACCAGGCCAGCGAGGGCGCGAAGGTCTTGTCGCGATTGGTGCCGAAGCTACGCCAGTAGTCGGCGTCGTCGTAATCGGCGATCAGCCGATAGGCCAGGCCGGTTTCGCCCAGTGGGCCGGTGAGGTCGAGGGTGCCGCCACTGCCGTTCTTGCCATGGCCAAAGGTCGAAGCCCGGCCGGTGATGGCGCGGTAGCTTTCCAGCTGAGGTTTCTTGCTGACCACATTGATCACGCCGCCCGGATCGAGAATGCCGTAGAGCATCGACGACGGCCCCTTGAGCACCTCGACGCGCTCGGCGGTGGCGGTGAAATTGCGGCCCTGGATGGTACGCATGCCGTCACGCAGGATGGAACCATCACGGTTGTCACCGAACCCGCGCTTCATCACCGCATCGAGCGTGCTGCCCAAGGTATTGGACTGGGTGATGCCACTGACGTTGACCAGGGCATCATCGAGATTCTGTGGCTGCTGATCCTGCAGCACCTGCGCCGGCACCACCGCGACGGCCTGGGGAATATCCAGCAGTGGCGTGTCGCTGCGTGTCAGCGAGGTGGTTTCGGGTGGCTGATAGCTGTAGGCCGTGGTGCGTTGCGACTGAATGTTCACGGCGCCCAGATTCACTGCGCCATCGGCAGGCACTGCCTGCAGCGTGATGGTGCCGGCGCCCGCTCGCGCGAAGGTGAAACCGGAGCCGGCCAGCAAGCGGGCCAGCGCCTGCTCGACGCTCATGCGCCCCTGCAGTGCCGAGGCCTGCACGGCGTATGGCGCTTCGTCGGTATACACCACGTTGAGGCCGGTGGTTCGGCTGAACGCATCGAGCGCCTGCGGCAGCGGCTGCGCCGGTATGGCGAACGCATAGGTCGCCGCCTGATCGGCCACGGCCTGGGCCAGCGCCGGCGGTGCCAGTGGCAGCATCCCCGTGCTCAGCAGGAGGGCCGCCAGGCCGACATGTTTCAAGGTGGCATCCTGCCGACGCATGGTGCGGTGATTCATGGCTTTCATCATCCCAGGTGCTGGTTCTCATTGCGAAAAAGTCGCATTCAAAGCAGTACACGGATGCCGATGGGGTTTACCTCACCCTCCAGCGAAAATATTTTCAGCGCAGGATGATCAGGCGTCCCAGCACAGTGTGCTGCTGGAAGCCGACGACGCCCTGCAGGGCATCGAGAATCGCCTGGGGATCCTGGCTGGCGAAGCTGCCACTGACCCGCCGCTCGCGCAGGTCATCGTTGAGCAGCACGATGCGCCCCGGGTGATAGCGGCGCAGTTCGTCGAGCACTTCGCCCAGCGGCGTACGGTAGAAGCTCAGACGGCCGTCACACCAGGAAGTCAGCGCTTCGGCATCGACACTGCGCAACTTGCCGCTGACGCCATCGGCAAAACTCAGTTGCTGATCGGCGGTGAGCACCCGCGGTGCCTCCAGTGGCCCACCACGAACGGCCACCCGGCCCTGCAGCACCGAGACCCGGGCGCCATCATCGAACCGGCGCACTTCGAAACGCGTGCCGAGCACCCGTGCCTCGCCACCGGCGGCGGCCACGGTGAAGGGAATATCGCCCGGCACCACACTGAAATACGCCGCACCACGCCGCAGCTCGACATGCCGCTCGCCCGCGCCATACTCGACGGCGATGGCGCTGTCGGCATCCAGCACCACGGTGGAGCCATCGCTCAATGTCACGCTGCGCACCTGCCCGGGTGCCGAGACCATGTCCGCGCCCAGGTCATCGACCCAGCGCAACGGCTGCCACCCGCCTCCCCAGACCACCAGCAGCAGGCAGGCGGCCAGCGCCAGTGCCGAGGCCCAGTACGGGCGGCGGCTCGACGGCGGGCGCAGGTACTGCTGCAAGGCGGCGGCCTCTTCCTCGGCCAGGCGCTGGGCAGCCGGGCGGCTCAGGTGCCAGAGCGACTGCATGCGCACGAAGGTATCGACATGCTCGGGCGCGGCGGCCAGCCATTGCTCGAAGGCCATCTGTACCTTGTCGCCCGGCTGGCCCTGCAGACGGCCGAGCCACAGCCAGGCGTCCTGTTCGATGCGCGACAGTGACTCCTCCTGTATGTATGACTCGTGGCTCATGGCGCGACGCTTCCGTGTGAGTGGCTGGCCGGCGTGTCGATGACGCTGGCCTTGCAGGCTTCCAGGGCGCGCATCATATGTTTTTCCACGGCGCTCTGGGAAAGCGCCATGCTGCGGGCGATCTGCCCATAGGTCTGACCGTGAATGCGATTGAGCAGGAAAATGTGCCGGGTTCGCTCCGGCAGCCCCCGCAGCGCGGCCTCCACACGGCGCAGATCGCTGCCCGCTTCCAGGGCGGCATCCGGTGAGACGCTGGTGTCATTACGCTGCTCGGACAGCAGTCCGGCTTCGTTACGGCTGCGCGCGCCCTCGCTGCGCAAATGGTCGATGGCCAGGTTGTGGGCGCTGCGAATCAGGTAGCTGCCCATGTCTTCGAGCGGCGCACTGGGCCGTCGCCAGAAACGCAGGAACAGCTCCTGCACCAGATCCGCCGCAGTTGCCCGGCAACCGACGCGCCGCCGCAACACCGCTTCCATCTGTTCACGACGGGCGAGAAAGGTGCGCAGGAAAGCATCGCGCTGTACCGGCTCCGTCGCGGACGGATCGGGCTGGCGAGGCTCGAGTGAAGACGGCTGGTCGACCATGAAGTGGGGTTGCTCGTGACGATGCGCCAGAGGCGTGGCAGCAATCAGGCGAATGATAATGCTTATCAACAAATACCGATAGCGTTGCGACGACCGACAAGCGGAACGATCGCGACCGGTCCGCGGCCTAAGGCACATGCGCATAAAGGAGCTGCCATGACTTTTTCCATCGTTGCCCGCTGCCCCAGAACCGGCCAGTTCGGCGTTGCCGCCGCTACCGCAATGCCCGCCGTCGGCAAGCTGCTCAGCCACGCCGCCGCAGGTGCTGGGGCGGTGGCGACCCAGGCGCAGGTCAATCCCTACCTGGGCCTCGACGGGCTGGCATTGTTACGCCAGGGCCATTCAGCCCCCGCAGCACTTAAACGGCTGATGGATACCGACCCGTGCATGGAACTGCGTCAGCTGGCGTTGATCGACCGCGAGGGGGACAGTGTCTGCTGGACGGGTGATCAGTGCATTCCCTGGGCGGGTTCGCTATCCGGTGAACAGTTTTCCGTGCAGGGCAATCGCCTTGTCGGGCCGCAGGTGCTGGACGCCGTGGCCGACGCCTTTCGCCATGGCGAGGATCGGCCGCTGGTCGAACGGCTGATCCATGCCCTGTCCGCCGGTGATGCCCGTGGCGGTGACCGCCATGGCGAATCCTCGGCGGTGATCTATATCGTCGACCGCGAGGAGTACCCGCTGTGGGATATCCGCGTCGATCATCACCTCGATCCGGTCGCCGAGCTGTGGCGCCTGCACGGCGTATTCGCGCGCGAAGTGCTGCCGGAGATACTCGCCATGCCGACCCGCGAGAACCCTGCCGGCAAGGCTGCCGAAGATGCGGTCTGAAAGATCGCCACAACGCTGACTGGCCCCCTGTTCCCCTGTACAGGCTAAGGTGTAAACCATCCCCTTCCCATGGAGCACATCATGAGCAAGCGCGCCCTGATTCTTATCGACATCCAGAACGACTATTTCGCCGACGGCAAATGGCCGCTGCACGGCATCGACGCGGCAGCGCGGAACGCCGCACGCGTGCTGGCAGCCGCTCGCGCTGCCGGGGATACGGTGGTGCACGTGCGTCATGAATTTCAGGGAGACGGGGCGCCCTTCTTCGCCGCAGGCTCCAGCGGTGCGCAGATCCATGCCAGCGTGCAGCCGCAGGCGGGTGAGAGCGTGGTGCTCAAGCACAAGGTCAACGCGTTTCGCGACACCGATCTGAAGGCGCAGCTCGACAAGGCAGGCGTCGAACAGATCACCCTGGTCGGCGCCATGAGCCATATGTGCATCGATGCCGCCGCCCGCGCCAGTGCGGACTTCGGCTACGCCACCACGGTGATCCATGATGCCTGCGCGACACGCGACCAGGAATTCGAAGGCAATCAGGTTCCAGCCACGCAGGTCCAGGCAGCCTATATGGCCGCGCTGGCCTTCGCCTATGCGACCGTCACCTCGACCGAACAATACCTGGCGGGTTAGGCGGTAAACCACAGGCTACCGACAGAAAAACAGTAGGAGCTGGCTTGCCAGCGAATCGATCTGCGCTCCGACACCATCGGCGAATCTTCCACCGCTTTCGCCGGCAAGGGACTAGGCGTCCCCCCGGCTCCTACAACTGCTGCACCAGAGGCTGCGGGCGGAGCCTCAGGCCAGCTCCTTGCGCAGCTGACGGGCGGCAGCGACCATGTTGACCAGCGCGGCTTCGGTCTCTGGCCAGCGGCGGGTCTTCAGGCCGCAATCCGGGTTGACCCACAGGCGCTCGGCTGGGATACGGCGCACGGCCTTGCGCATCAGCTTGACCATTTCGCCGGTGTCCGGCACCCGCGGCGAGTGGATGTCGTAGACGCCCGGGCCGATCTCGTTGGGGTACTCGAAAGCCTCGAAGGCCTGCAGCAGTTCCATGTCCGAGCGTGAGGTCTCGATGGTGATCACGTCCGCATCCATGGCGGCGATGGACTCGATCACGTCGTTGAATTCGCTGTAGCACATGTGGGTGTGGATCTGCGTTTCGTCACGTACGCCACTGGCGCACAGCCGGAAGGACTCGGTAGCCCAGTCCAGATAGTGTTGCCAGTCGGCCTTGCGCAGCGGCAGCCCCTCGCGGAATGCCGCTTCGTCGATCTGCACGATACGAATGCCGGCACGCTCGAGGTCGACGACTTCGTCGCGAATCGCCAGGGCCAGCTGCCGGGCCTGCACTTCGCGGCTGACGTCTTCACGGGGGAACGACCACATCAGCATGGTCACCGGACCGGTGAGCATGCCCTTCATCACCTTGCCGGTGAGGCTCTGCGCATAGCGAATCCACTCCACGGTCATGGCCTGGGGTCGGCTCAGGTCGCCAACGATCACCGCTGGCTTCACGCAGCGCGAACCGTAGCTCTGTACCCAGCCGAAACGGGTGAACAGGTAGCCGTCCAACTGCTCGGCGAAATACTCGACCATGTCGTTGCGCTCGGCCTCGCCATGCACCAGCACGTCGAGCCCCAGGCGCTCCTGAATCTCAACCGCATGGCGAATCTCGCTGTGCATGGCGTCGGTGTAATCACCCAGCGACAGCTTGCCCTGCTTGAAAGCCTGGCGCGCCAGGCGAATCGCCGAGGTCTGCGGGAACGAGCCGATGGTGGTGGTCGGGAACGGCGGCAGATCGAGGCCGGCCCGCTGCTTGACGATACGCTGGGCGAACGGCGACTCGCGCTGGCTATCGCGGGTGGTCACGGCAGCCAGGCGCGCTTGCACCTGAGGCTTGTGGATACGTGGTGAAGCCGCTCGGCTGGCCTGCACGGCGCGGCTCTCGGCCAGCGCGGTGCGCACCTCGGGAGCGTCCGCTGATTGACGGCACGCGCCAGCAGCGCCACCTCGGCGCACTTCTGGGTGGCGAAGGCCAGCCAGCCCTTCAGCTCGGCATCCAGTTGATCTTCACGCTGCAGGTCAACCGGACTGTGCAGCAACGAGCAGGACGGCGCGATCCACAGGCGTTCGCCGAGCCGGCTGTGGGCATGGCCGATCACCGCCAGAGCGTTTTCCAAATCGCAGCGCCACACGTTGCGGCCGTTGACCACGCCAAGGGACAACACCTTGTAGGCTGGCAGACGGTCGAGGATGGTCGGGTACTGCTGTGGCGCGCGCACCAGGTCGATGTGCAGGCCGTCCACCGGCAGATTGGCCGCCAGGCCGAGGTTCTCTTCAAGACCACCGAAGTAAGTGGCGACCAGCTTCTTCAGCGGTTCGCGCTGCAGAATGTTGTAGGCGCGTTCGAACGCGTTCTTCCAGTCCTGAGGCAGGTCGAGCACCAGAATCGGCTCGTCGATCTGCACCCATTCCACGCCCTGCTCGGCCAGGCGCCGGAATATCTGCCCGTAGAGCGGCAGCAGGCGCTCGAGCAACTCCAGCTTGTCGAAACCCTGAGCCTCGCCCTTGAGCTTGCCCAACCATAGGTAGGTCAGCGGGCCGATCACCACCGGCTTGACCTCATGGCCCAGGGCACGGGCCTCATCCACTTCCTCGAACAGCTGCTCCCAGCTGAGGGCGAACTGCTGGTCAGCAGTGAACTCGGGCACCAGGTAGTGGTAGTTGGTATCGAACCACTTGGTCATCTCTTGCGCATGGGCGCCGCCGCAGCAGTTGTCGCCGCTCACGCCGCGGGCCATGGCGAACAGGGTGTCCAGGGTCGGCTTGCCGCTGGCAGGGCGGAAACGCTCGGGGATCACCCCGAAGGTCAGGGAATGGGCCAGCACCTGGTCGTACCAGGCGAAGTCGCCGACCGGCAGCAGCTCGATACCGGCCTCCTTCTGCACCTGCCAGTGCCGGGCACGCAACTCACGGCCCACGGCACGCAGGCCGGCTTCGTCCAGCTCGCCTTTCCAGAAGGCCTCTTGAGCTTTCTTGAGTTCGCGGTCACGTCCGATTCGGGGGAATCCGAGGCTGTGTGCCAGGGCCATGGCGATATCTCCAATGCATAAATGATGGTGTGCATTGTCGAGGTCGCGAAAGAGTGAAACAAACTCAATCGATTAACATTAAAAACAAGTTTTACTCACGTTGATCCCGTACGGCTCATCTTGGCCGCCCCTTGAGGACACCCCCTGACTCGGGCAAGCTGCCCTCTGCCCCCTGGACGAACCCGGCATGCCAGATATCCCCGACGACCCCGCCCAGACCGAACGCACCCGCGAAACCGTGCTGCGCTACCACTACAGCTGGAAGTACCGCGATCTGGATGCGGTGATGGCGCTCTATCACCCGGAGGTCGAGTACAACGACTTCTTCCTCAACCGCAGCATGGGCCTGGCCGAACTGCGCGACTACGTGCTCAGCACAATGCCGCGCCACCCGGACGAAGCCCTGGAACACACCGACCGCATCCGCATCGACGGCCATACCGCATTCATCCAGTACCGCACCACGCTGCATGGCGGCGAGGGCCTGGTGTCGTTTCGCACCGCCGAGGCCATCACCGTGCGCGACGGGCTGATCTGGCGGGTCAACGAATACGCCTCGCTGGTGCATGAAGGTCAGGACACGCGCCCTCCGATCCAGACCAGCGCGGCGATCAGCAAGCTGGGGCTGTCGACCCGCCAGCTGGGCTTCATGGCGCAGGACCTGCAGGACTACTTCCAGCGCCGGCAGCCCTTTCTCGACCCGGCCCTGAGCCTGCAACAGGTGGCCACTGCCACCGGCTACAGTCGCAACCAGATTTCCTACCTGCTCAACCAGGTGCTCGGCCAGAGCTTCTACCGCTACGTCAACCAGGCGCGCCTGCAGCACCTGCTGCAACGCCTGCAGGCAGGCAATGACCTGCGGCGCATGGACGAGCTGGCCTTCGAAGCCGGCTTCAATTCCCTGACCGCCTTCTACAGCACCTTTCGCCGCCACACCGGCCTGTCACCCAAGGCCTACCTGAAAGACCTCTACGCGCGGGTACGCGCGCAAGACAACGCCTGATCGGGCTTCTAGTCTTGCTGCATACATTCTGCGTGGAAGCGGTGCATGAACGACTGGCGCAACATCAGCCTGTGGATGGATCAACTGGATGAGCCGCTGACACCGCGCCCATCGCTGCAAGGCGATGTCCAGGCCGATGTCGCCATCATCGGCGCGGGCTACACCGGGCTGTGGACGGCCTACTACCTCAAGCGCCAGGCTCCCGAGCTGCGCATCGTCATCCTCGAAGCGAAGATCGCCGGCTTCGGTGCATCCGGTCGCAACGGCGGCTGGCTGATGGGCAACCTGCTTGGCGAGGATCGCCTGCTGTCGGGCCTGTCGCCGCAGGCCCGCCGTGAATCCTACGACCTGCTGCATGGCATTCCCGATGAAGTCGGCCAGGTGCTGCAGCGCGAAGGCATCGACTGTGATTACCGCAAGGGCGGCGTGCTGTACTGCGCGGCCCGTTACCCGGAGCAGGAACTGCGTCTGCGCGAGTACCTGCGCGGCTATCGCGAAGAAGGCCTGGGTGACGACGACTACCGCTGGCTGCCCGCTGAAGAACTCGCCCAGCAACTGCGTATCCCCGGCGCCTATGGCGCGCTCTACACGCCCCACTGCGCGACCATTCAGCCGGCCCGGCTGGTGCGCGGCCTGGCCCGCTGCGTGGAAGCGCTGGGCGTGAGCATTTACGAAGGCACGCCGGCCCTGAGCTGGCAGGCCGGAAGCGTGCGCTGCGCAGCGGGCGAAGTGCGCGCAGACTGGGTGGTGCCTGCCGTGGAAGGCTACGCCGCCAACCTGCCGCCACTCGGCCGCCATCAGATCCCGGTGCAGAGCCTGATCGTCGCCAGCGAACCACTGCCCGCCTCGATCTGGGCGGAGATCGGCCTGGAACGCGGCCAGGCCTTCTGCGAAACCAGCCGCCAGGTCACCTACGGCCAGCGCAGCATGGATGACCGGCTGATCTTCGGCGCGCGCGGCGGCTATCGCTTCGGCAGTCGCTTGCGCAGCGATTTCAACCTCAGTGACGAGGAGCGCGGCCTGCGCCGCTACCTGTTCAGCGAACTGTTTCCGCAACTGCGCAATGTGCGCATCACCCACGCCTGGGGCGGCAACCTGGGCATGGCCCGGCGCTTCCATCCGCACATGCTCTGCGACCGTGGCAACGGCATCGCCCTTTCCGGAGGCTACGGCGGCGAAGGCGTGGGCGCCAGCAACCTCGGCGGACGCACCCTGGCCGATCTGATCCTCGGCAACGACAGCCTGCTCACCCGTCAGCCCTGGGTACGCCACGACACCCGTGTGCAGGACTTGCCGCGCTGGGAGCCGGAGCCCTGCCGCTGGCTCGGCTACAACGCCATCATCCGCAGCTTCGTGCGCGAAGACAAACTGCTGGCCGACCCATCCAGCCGCCCGTGGCAGCGCTACATGGCGCAGCGCGTGGCCAGCCTGATGGAAGGCTTCATGAAGTGAACACCCTCATCTGCCACTCAGGTTGCAAGCCATGACCATCACCCACTTTCGTAATACCGACAGCGTCGCACTCGACCAACACAACCCGGTCGCGGTCCCGCTCAGCGAGCCCGCCGCCGTCACTTCGGTGACCTGCGTGGAGCGCGACGACGGCGTGGAAACCGGCATCTGGGAATGCACGCCCGGCCGCTGGCGTCGGCAGATCGTGCAACAGGAGTTCTGCCACTTCATCGCCGGGCGCTGCACCTTCATCCCCGACGTGGGCGAGCCCATCGAGATCAAGGCCGGCGACGCGCTGATGTTGCCGGCCAACACCACTGGCGTGTGGGACATACAAGAAACGCTGCGTAAAACCTATGTACTGATTTTCTGAGGATCTATTCAAAGTTTCGCGAGCTAGAGCAATGCAAGGCAAAAACAGGCGAAGAAGCGCAGTTTACGCGCTGTAAATGAGCATTCTGAGCCTGTTTTTAACGCAGCAGTGCCGACGCGCAGCAGACTTTGAACAGGTCCTGACTGCTGCCTCCAAAACATCGACAACAATCGTTGAGGTCTCCCATGCTGAAATCGCTCATCCCGCTCATGCTCGTCGCCTCGGTCAGCCAGGCAGCGCAGGACGTACGCATCTACAACTGGACGGACTACATCGCCCCCGACACCCTGAAAGACTTCCAGCAGGCCAGTGGCGTAACGCCCCACTACGATGTCTACGACAGCAACGAAACCCTCGACGCCAAGCTGATGGCCGGCCGCTCCGGCTATGACGTGGTCTTCCCCTCAAACCACTTCATGGCCCGGCAGATTCAGGGTGGCGCGCTCAAGCAGCTGGACAAGAGCCAGTTGCCCAATTGGCAGAACCTCAACCCGACGCTACTCAAGGCGCTGGAAGGCAACGACCCGGGCAACCAGCACGGCTTCCCCTACCTGTGGGGCAGCACCGGCATCGGCTACAACGTCGAGAAGGTCAAGGCCGTACTCGGCGACGACGTGCCGCTCGATTCCTGGGACCTGATCTTCAAGCCCGAGCTGATGGCCAAGCTGAGCACCTGCGGTGTGGCGATTCTCGACAACGGCCCGGAAATGCTGCCCATCGCCCTGCACTACCTGGGCCTGCCGCACCACAGCCAGAAGGCCGAGGACTACAAGAAGGCCGAAGCGCTGCTGATGGAAATGCGAGAGAACGTCGCCTACTTCCACTCTTCCAAATACGTCGGTGAGCTGGCCAATGGCGACGTCTGCATGGCGGTGGGTTTCTCCGGCGACATCATGCAGGCCAGCGCCCGCGCCAAGGAGGCCGGCAATGGCGTCGACATCGCCTACGTGATTCCCAAGGAAGGTGCGCCGATGTGGTTCGACATGGTCGCCATCCCCAAGGACGCGCCCAACGAAAAGGCCGCCTACGCCTTCATGAACTATCTGCTGGAGCCCAAGGTGATCGCCGGCATCAGTGACTACGTGCACTACGCCAACGGCAACAGCAAGGCCGACGCGCTGGTCGACCCGGCGCTCAAGGCCGACAGCACCGTCTACCCGCCCGATGACGTCATGGAAAAGCTCTACGCCCTAGAAGCCATGCCGCTGAACATCGACCGCATCCGCACGCGAATCTGGACCAAGGTGAAAAGCGGCACCTGACGCAGTGATCAAAGGCCGGCGTTCGCAATGAACACCGGCCCAACCGTCAGATCCACAGATCGTTCATCGCCGTACGTTCGCCGCCCTGCTCTCCGGTATTCAGCACACCCCGCGGCTCGATAAGCATCAGCTTCACCTCATGCTCGGCGTAAGGCTTGTGCTCCACACCCTTGGGCACCACGTACAGCTCGCCGCTGCCAAGCGTTACCTGGCCATCACGGAAATCGAGTCGCAACTGCCCATCGAGGACGAAAAAGGCTTCGTCCGTTTCGGCATGGGCATGCCAGATGAAATCGCCCTGCAGGCGCACGACCTTGAACTGGTAGTCGTTCATTTCCGCGACCACTCTGGGTGACCACTGATCCTGGATCAGGGCCAATTTCTGCTCCAGGTTGACGGGGCGTTTCGACGACGGATTCTGGCTGGACATGGGCGGCTCCTCGGTTGGTTTTCACCACTCTAGCGAGGCGCCGGAGCGCTATCTTGTACGATCCTGCAACCTCACCATGCTCAGCCAGCGAGCCGGGGACAGGCCAAAGCTTCTGACGAAATGACGCGTCATGTGGCTCTGGTCGAAAAAGCCGGCGATCAGCGCCGCGTCGGCCAGGCCGATACCCGCCAATGCCAGCTCACGGCAACGATCCAGCCGCCGCATCGTCACGTAACGGTAGGGGCTGGTGCCGAACAGCGCGCGAAAATCCCGGGAAAGACTCCAGCGCTCGCGCCCGCTGACATGCTCCAGCTCGTCCAGGGTGATGCTCGCGCCATTACGGCTATGGATGTACTCCCTCGCCCGCTGCGCAGCGCGATAGTCGACGGTGCGCCGCCCTCGACTCGTGCCGGCGACCGCATCCAGTGCGCGAGCGAGGTCATGGATGGCATCGTCTTCCTCCAGCGATTCGAGAGGATGATCCATCGCCTGCATGAACGACTCGGTGGCCCGGCGCAGGCGCGGGTCATCGCTAAGCCCGCCAGCGATGAAGGGCAGCGGCTTGCCGCCCAGCACCTGCTGGATCAGCAGCGGCTCGATATAGAGCATGCGGTAGCGAAAACCGTCCGCGGTGCCCGCCATGCCGTCGTGCAGCTCGTCCGGATGCAAGACCAGCGTGCCGCCAGGAAGGCTATGACGCATGGCCCGCCGATAACGAAAACTCTGCACGCCGGATAGCGTGCGGCCAATGGCGTAGGCGTCGTGGCGATGCGGGTCGTACCCATGGCCGCTGAAATAGGCCTCGATGCGCTCCACCCGCCCCGGCACGTGGCTGCGCAGCACCCAGTCTCGACCGTTCGTATCCGTGCCCATGGCTCGACTCCCCTGCCGCTGCGCTGTCTGACGCCGCCACAGTAAATCGACATGCGCCGTAAGTCTCCCTTCGCGTGCGCCCGGCGGGAAAGCCACGAGGGCGGTTCAGGGCCTTCTCCACAGCTCCAGCCCTGTGCCGCCAGCAGGGGTTACCGGGCGCTCTGCGCTACGACTTGCTCGTCCTCGTCTCGGCGGTGCAGCCACTGATAGAGCGCAGGCAGCACCAGCAGGGTCAGTGCGGTGGAGGAGAGAATTCCGCCGATCACCACGGTCGCCAATGGCCGTTGAACTTCGGCCCCCGTACCGGTGGCCAATGCCATGGGCACGAACCCCAGCGAGGCGACCAGGGCGGTCATCAGCACGGGTCGCAGGCGTGTCAGGGCACCCTCGGTGATCGCCGCGGATAACGGCCGCCCCTCTTCGCGCAGGCTACGGATGAAGGCGATCATCACCAGGCCGTTGAGAACGGCCACGCCGGACAATGCGATGAACCCCACGCCGGCAGAGATCGACAGGGGAATATCCCGTAACCACAGCGCCAGCACGCCGCCCGTCAGCGCGAAGGGAATGCCGGTGAATACCACCAGGCCATCCCTGAGGTTGTTGAACATCATAAACAGCAAGGTCAAGACCAGTAGCAACGCCACCGGCACCACGATCTGCAGCCGCTTGGCCGCTGATTGCAGCTGCTCGAACTGACCGCCCCAGGTCGTCCAGTAGCCCGTGGGTATCTGCACCCCTTGCTCGATACGTTGCCCGGCTTCCTCCACGAACGAGCCCAGATCGCGACCACGGACGTTGGCACTGACCACGACCAGGCGCTTGCCGTTTTCACGACTGACCTGATTGGGCCCCAGCACCAGATCGAGGCTGGCGACATCCGCCAGGGTAA
This sequence comes from Pseudomonas flavescens, assembly GCF_013408425.1. Classification (NCBI taxonomy): domain Bacteria; kingdom Pseudomonadati; phylum Pseudomonadota; class Gammaproteobacteria; order Pseudomonadales; family Pseudomonadaceae; genus Phytopseudomonas; species Phytopseudomonas flavescens. Next base: position 3,064,505 of record NZ_JACBYV010000001.1, read on the forward strand.
TGAACTCGATCTGATCCGCGGCACTGCCAGGGCGCGGCGCAATGGGGATGGGCAGACGTGACAGGCCCTCCACATCGGTACGCAGTTGATCCGCAAGACGCACCACGATAGCGAAGCGCCGGTCGCCCTCGAACACGGTACCGGCCTGCTGCCCACCTACCGCGAAGGCGATGGTGTCCTGCACGTCGCCGATGTTCAGGCCGTAGCGCGCGACCTTTTCGCGGTCGACGTTGATGGTCAGCATCGGCAAGCCGGACGTCTGCTCGACCTTGACCTCGGAAGCACCGCTGATCGATTCCAGCACCTCGGAGATTTCGCCAGCCGTCTTGTTGAGCACGTCCATGTCGTCACCAAACACCTTGACCGCCACGTCGCTCCTCACGCCGGAAATGAGCTCGTTGAAGCGCAGTTGAATCGGTTGCGACAGCTCGTAGTTGCTCCCGGCCACCGTGGCACTGACACGCTGCAGATCGGCGATGAGGGCTTCGCGTGACTTGTCCGGATCCGGCCACTGTTCTTTAGGCTTGAGCATCACGTAAGCGTCGGAAATATTCGGCGGCATCGGGTCGGCGGCGATTTCCGCGGTGCCGGTTCGGGCGAACACGCGCTCGATCTCCGGCATGTTTTCCATCAGCGCGGTTTCCAGGCGGCGCTGCATTTCCACGGATTGCGTCAGGCTGGTTCCGGGTACCCGCAGCGCCTGCAGTGCGAAGTCGCCCTCGCTCAGGCTGGGCACGAACTCGCTGCCCATGCGCGTGGCGACCAGAGCGGACAGCGCGACCACCACCAGAGCGGCTGCGAACACCGGGGTACGATGGCTCATCACCCAGGCCAGAACCGGCTGGTAGGCGCGGCGGGCCGAGCGCATGACCACGCCTTCCTCTTCCTTCACCTTGCCGGTGATGAACAGGGCAATGGCGGCGGGCACGAAGGTCACGGAAAGGATCATCGCCCCCAGCAGCGCAATCACCACCGTGAACGCCATGGGGTGGAACATCTTGCCCTCGACCCCGGTGAGGGCAAAGATCGGCAGGTAAACGACCATGATGATCAACTGACCGAAGATCAGCGGACGCCTGGCCTCTCTGGACGCCGCGAACACCTCGCGGAATCGCTCGGCGCGGGTCAGCATGCGACCGTGGTGCTGCTGGGCATGGGCCAGCCGGCGGATCGAGTTTTCCACGATCACCACCGCACCATCGACGATGATGCCGAAGTCCAGCGCCCCCAGGCTCATGAGGTTGGCGCTGACGTTGTTGGCGAACATCCCGGTGAAGGTGAACAGCATCGACAGCGGAATCACCATCGCGGTGATGATCGCCGCACGGATATTGCCCAGGAAGAGGAACAGCACCGCGATGACCAGAATCGCCCCTTCGATGAGGTTCTTCTTGACGGTGGCGATGGCCTTGTCGACCAGGTTGGTTCGGTCATACACGGCGACGGCCACCACCCCTTTCGGCAGCGAGCGGTTGATCTCCACCAGCTTGGCCGATACGGCCTGAGACACGCTGCGACTGTTCTCGCCGATCAGCATGAACACGGTGCCGAGGACCACCTCACGGCCGTTCTCGGTTGCGGCGCCGGTGCGCAGTTCACGGCCGATCTGCACCTGCGCCACATCACTGACGCGAATCGGCGTGCCACCGGCGTTCGAAACGATGATGTTGGCGATGTCTTTCTCGTCCGATACCTGCCCCGGTGCGCGAACCACCAGCTGTTCGCCGTTACGCTCGATGAAACCCGCGCCCACGTTGGCATTGTTGCGTTCGAGCGCAGTGATCAGGTCGCTCAGGGTCAGCCGGTAGGCAGCCAGTCGCCTGGGATCCGGGGCGACCTGAAACTCCTTGGCGAAACCGCCGATGGTGTTGATCTCCGCAACGCCGGGCACGTTGCGCAATTGCGGCTTGATGATCCAGTCCTGGATGACGCGCAGATCGGTGGCGGTGTAGGCGCTACCGTCCTCCTTGGTGGCGCCGGGCTGGGCTTCGACGGTCCACAGAAAGATCTCCCCCAGCCCTGTGGAAATCGGCCCCATGGCCGTTTCCGCGTTGACGGGAAGTTGCGCGCGGGCCATCTGCAGGCGTTCGTTGACCAGTTGCCTGGCGAAGTACAGGTCCGTACCGTCTTCGAAAATCACCGTGACCTGGGAAAACCCGGAGCGCGACAGAGAACGTGTCTGTATCAGTTGCGGCAGACCTGCCATCGCGGTTTCGATGGGAAAGGTCACACGCTGTTCGGTTTCCTGTGGCGAAAAGCCTGCTGCAGCGGTGTTGATCTGCACCTGGACGTTGGTGATATCGGGGACGGCATCGATCGGCAGCTTCTGATAGCTGGCGATCCCGATACCTGCCATTGCGAGTACGAAAAGCAGCACGACGAAGCGCTGCTCGATAGCGAACTGGATGATACGCTCGAACATGAGATTTCTCGCTGGTAGCCGTCAGTGGGCGTGGTCTGCGGAGCCTTTGCCAAGCTCGGACTTGAGGATGAAGCTGCCTTGCGCGGCAACCTCGACGCCGGCACTCAAACCCTGCGTGACTTCTACGAAACCATCGCTGGCCACGCCCAGCCTTACCGGCTGAGCGACGAATCCGTTGTCGACCCTGACGAACACCTGAGGCTGCTCATCGATACGCTGCACGGCAGTTGCAGGAATGGTGACGGCAACCTCACGGGATGCGGTCGCCACCTCGATGGCGACGGGCAAGCCAGGCCGCCAGGCACCATCGGGGTTGGTCAGAACCGCACGGGCGGTCGCGGTGCGCGTCTGCTCGCCCAGCAGGCTGCCGATATAGGAAATACTGCCCTGAACTTGGGTCTGCAGCTCAGGTGACAGCACCTGAACCTGCTTGCCGACCTGAATGGCCGCCAGGTCCTTTGGCGCGACGTTGAACGTGGCCCACACATGATTCAGATCGGTGAGCGTGAAGGCGTTGCTCGATGCATCGACCACCTCGCCCAGCACGAAATGCTTCTCCACGACGGTGCCGTCGAACGGTGCACGCAGCTCGTAGCGATTACCCTGGGATAACGCTCCCTGCCCACCCAGCGCGTTCATCTTCTGCCTGGCATTGCCGAGCGCGATATCCGCCTCCTGCGAAAGCTGGCGTGCCTGCAGATAGTCCTGCTCGGCGGAGATGCCGTCCTTCCATAGCTGCTTCTCGCGGTCGAGGGTGGTTCTGGCCAACTCGCTGCGGCGCTGTGCTGCGGCGAGCTCGCTGCGCTGATCGGAAATCTGCTGGCTGGCGATTACCGCCAGTGTCTGGCCCTTGCGGACCATGTCGCCCAGATTGACGGGTACGCTTTCAACCACGCCGGCAATGCGGGGTACCACATGGGCGGTACGATCCTCGTCGAAGCGAATCTCCCCGGGCAGCCGAGCGGTGGAGTCGATGACCCGCGGTTGCGATTTCTCGCTCTGGATACCGGCAACGCGAATCTGCTGCTCAGTCAGCTCGAGCAGCCCCTCGGTTTTCGAATAGGCGAATTCGAGGGATTGCCCCGCACTTCGCACGATGATTTGCGCGTCGAAGAAATGCGGTTCAGCGATGCCGACGCGGCTGACGAACGCTGCCTCCTGCGGCGCGAATACGAGGGTGACGCGCTCGCCCGAGGCACGCTTCGCTTCAAGGGTGACGGAGGTATCGGTTGACGGCGCAATGGGCTTGCCATCTTTCGACAGGTAAATGGAAATCGGCTTCGAACCGTCCTCGCTCTCGGGAGCCACCAACTCCAGGCTGAAGGCACCCCGGGTGTGAATTTCACCACCGTTGGGCCCGACGGCCTCATCACCATGCCCGCTCTCGCTGTCCGCATGCCCCTCTTCGGCGTGACTGGCGGCCTCCTCGCTCGCGTGGTCGGCCGCGGGTTCATTCAGGTACCAGGCGCCGCCAGCGGCCACGCCAATCCCGAGGGCGAGGCTGATCGCCAAGGCCAATTTCTTACTCATGAATACTCCCGAATGGATAAGCCAGGCACCTAGCAAAGCGGTAGGCGGCCCATGGCGACTCTGAAAATGGAAACCTGGGTGATGAGTGCCGAGGCTCACTCGACAGCGGTGACGTCACCGAGGATGCGTTCGAGCTGCACCCACGACTCGGTGGCCGCAGACAACGCCTGGATGTATTGCGCACGGGACTGGATCAAGGTGCGCTGCGCGTCGAGCACATCGAGGAAGCCGAACTTGCCCATCTCGAAACCACGGGCAGTGCTTTCGACGGCGCTCTGGGCCGAGGGCAGAATCATCGATTCGAAGGAACGGATTTCCTCTTTGGCCATCAGCCACTGGTCAGCTGAAGTCGCGACTTCGTTGCGCAGCCGCAGCTCGGTGGCATTGCGCTGATCACGGCTCTGATCCGCACGACGCGCCGCCGCCAGGATATTTCCCTGATTGCGATTGAAGAGCGGCAGGGGCATGGACAGCCCAACCAGGTTCACACGCTCGCGGTCCGCAGCGCTGTACTGGCTGCCAAGGCTGACATCCAGATCAGGGATGCGCTGTGTTCTTTCCAGCGCGAAAGAAGCCTCCTGTTGTTCGATGGCAAGCTTCGCAGAACGCAACTCGGCACTGCTGGCAAGTGCCGACAGCAAACGGGCAACCGGTGGCAGCTCCGGGATACGGGTCGCATCACCTTGCAACCGAAGCGTGTCGGCAACCTGCTCCTCGCCCAGAACGAGGCGCAGACGAGCCTTGGCGATGCCCTGATCACGGGTGGCTCGGCTGGACTCCAACTGCAGCTCGGCAAGTTGCACCCGAGCACGCGTCAGCTCTATTGGTGAAACCTTGCCAGCCTTGACCCTGCCCTGCGCAATGCCGAGCGCGCGTTGCGCAACTTCACGGGACTCATTGGCCAGTTCGACACGCATACCGGCCTGCAGCGCGCCGTAAAAAGCCTGGATGACGTCCGCCCTCAGTGCATTGCGACTTTGCTCCACCGTGACGGCCGCGACATCCATGCCACGCTCGGCGAGCTCGACACGTGCGCCGCGCTTGCCACCCAGCTCGATGGGCTGAGTCAGTTGCACGGTGGTGGTCCGCGTATCGCTGCGGGTGTCTTCAACCTCCCACGACAACTGCGGGTTGGGCAGCAAGCCTGCCTGCCTGCGCTCGGCCTCGCTGATATCCAGCTCCCACCCGGCAGCCGCCAGCGTGGGGTTGTTCTGCTGGGAAAGCCGCAGCGCTTCAGGCAGCGTCAGAGCCGCTGCACGGGCATTGGCCTGCCCCACCCATAGAAAAGCCGTCGCAGCGAGCACCAGCGTCATGCCTCGTGGGCATCCAAACAAACCTGGATTGGCAAACAATTGTTAAGCCCTCAATCAATACGGTATCGGTGCCGCAATGGGGCAGCCAAACGACCGATGATTATTCGAAGTAGTGATTGGGGCTAAATCTAATTAGGCGCACTTATCGTCAAGGTGACCGCAGCATTACAAATATGTAATCCACTCTTTCGGCAAAAACTTTTGCATTAAGATCGCCTCGCCAAATAATCCTGCCGGCAAGCGCACAGGTCGCTCGGTCCCTCGCGAACCCAACGTACTCACGAACGGGTCGGTGCCGTCAAAGGGCTGCGTCAGGTTGCCACAGCCCCCGTAAATAGCGGCCAAGAGCCTTTACCCTGAAGTGACTACAGGGTTTAGACTTTCTTGATTCGTCACAGGATTTCGTCCCCCAAGAATAACGTCCAGAACAACCCCCGAATCAATCTCTTCAGGTAACTCACTATGCGAATCCTAATTATCGAGGATGAGCCAAAAACTGCCGAATATCTCCATCAGGGCCTCAGCGAAAGCGGTTATGTGGTAGATAGAGCTGCAACAGGTATCGATGGATTACATCTGGTCAAACAACATATCTATGATCTGGTAATACTCGATGTGAACCTGCCGGAAATGGACGGCTGGGGAGTGCTCGAGAACATCAGGCGCAGCACCAGCACACGGGTCATCATGCTCACGGCCCGCGGCAGGCTGGCCGACAAGATCAAAGGGCTGGACCTTGGCGCGGACGACTATCTGGTGAAGCCGTTCGAGTTTCCCGAGCTGCTGGCCAGGGTCAGGTCACTGCTGCGGCGCACGGAGCACGCGCCGGTACCAGACGTCTTGAAGGTGGCCGATCTCGAGCTGGACCCGGGCCGGCACCGGGCGTTCCGTGGTGCTCAGCGAATCGACCTGACGACCAAGGAGTTCGCATTACTTCACCTGCTGATGCGCCGCTCGGGTGAAGTGCTCTCACGTACGCAAATCATCTCACTGGTGTGGGACATGAACTTCGACTGCGACACCAACGTGGTCGAAGTCTCCATTCGACGCCTGCGCGCCAAGATCGACGACCCGTTCGACCACAAGCTGATCCACACCCTCAGAGGCGTTGGCTACGTACTCGAGGAACGCCCTTGAAGCCCGCCAGCCTGTCCATGCGCCTCGGCCTCTCGGTGGTGTTCATGGGGGCCGCGCTGGTGGTACTGCTGACCATACTGGCCTACTTCGCACTGACCCACGAGCTGTCTTCACTGGCGACCGAGAGCCTGCGCGGCAAGCTCAGCCAGATGGAGCACAGGCTCGCCGAAGACAAGCTGACCACACGCGACCTGAAGGACCAGCCACACGAACTGCTCGACCTGGTGCTCGGCCACGACAACCTGCGCCTGACCATCTATGAATCGGGCGCCCAGGTACGCGAGCTGCTCAGCATCAACGATCTGCCCGCCGCCTCGCCTGCCAGTGACATCGCACTGGGCACGATCAGCTACGAAAAAAGCACCGATAGCCGCGACCACAACATCCTCATCGCCACGACGGCGATGCGCCTTGTCGATGGCGAAAAGATCATCGTCCGCCTCGCCATGGACCGAACCAGCGACGAAGACCTGCTCAGCGCCTACTTCAAGTCGACCCTGGCGGCACTGCCGTTCGTGCTTCTGTTCATCGGGGCCGGTGCGTGGTGGGTGGTGCAGCGTGGGCTCAAACCGCTGAAGCGCTTTGGCAAGATAGCCTCACTGGTATCCACGCAGGACCTGACCCACCGCATACCGGTGGAACGTCTTCCCAAAGAGCTGGGCGAATTGGCCGAAGGCATCAATTTCATGCTTCATCGCCTCGATGGTGGCGTTCAACAGCTCTCGCAGTTCTCCGACGACCTCGCGCACGAACTGCGCTCGCCCATCTCGAACCTGATGGGCAAGGCCCAGGTGTCGCTGTCCAGGCAACGAACTCAGGAAGAGTACAAGGCGGTTCTCGAAAGCAGTATCGAAGAGCTCGAAAGAGTCACTCGCATCGTTTCCGACATGCTGTTCATCGCCCACGTCAGCCACCCGGCTGCGCTGGTGAAATTCGAAGCGATCAGCCTGGGCGATGAAGTGAGCCGGGTTGTCGATCTGTTCCAGATGGCAGCAGAAGAAAAGCACATAACCCTGGCCATCGAAGGCGCCGGCGAGGTGCGCGGTGACCGCCTGATGATCCAGCGCGCCATTTCCAACCTGCTGTCCAACGCGATCAGGCACACACCGACAGGCAATAGCATCGACCTGAGCATCGAAGAGCGGGAAGGCTCGACGATACTGTCCATCCGCAACCCCGGCAGCGGTATCGCGCAGCAGCACCTGCCGCATATCTTCGAACGTTTCTATCGCGTCGATGCCAGCCGCTGCCGTGCAGATGGCGGTACCGGGCTGGGGCTGTCCATCGTGCGCTCGATCATGAGCCTGCACCACGGCAGTGTCAGTGTGGATTCCACCGTTGGAGGAACGACGCTCTTCCGGCTGACCTTTGCGCACTAGAACGTCCTGTTCATCGCCTACGTTTCACCGGGAGGATTTCTGTCAACAATGTAATGGTGACGCCACGCTGGCGATAGTATCGACAACCGATAATGACTGCACATTTAAAGAGGAGTGCAGTTATGAACGTCAGCAAGTATCTGGTTGCCTTTGTACTACTGGGCGGTGCATCTTTCGCTCAGGCCAAAGTGTCCGTCGAGAAACTCAACGAGAAGTACCAGAACGAAAGTACCGTGACCATGCAGGAATATGCGGCGAGCACGGGCAAGCCCGCCCCGCTGATTCGTGACTATGCCTATGGCATGAAAATCGACGTGGCCAAGCTGGTGCACACGACCAAGGACATCAGCACCTGCGGCAACTTCAAGAAGATCATGAGTTACGAAGACTCCCAAGGAACGCTGCATTCCGTGCGTTATACGATGCAAGGACAATGCGTCAACCAGCGATGACTCAGCCGTGCCGCATAGCGAAGCCGCCTCCCCAGGCGGCTTTTTATTGCCTGCGATTCGCTGGGCCCTGAACAGGAAAGTGGCGCTCCAGCGTTACCGACCACGCATAAAAAAGGCGCCCACCAAGGGCGCCAGGATTCACCTCTTCCAAAGGAGCACGAATGCTTCAAAGGTGAATGGGGTAAGCGTTCGAAACGTTCCGAACGCGGTAAGAGACATGCAATGACTATATCCACCGAAGATAACGAGAGCGTGGTAGGCACATTACAATCCTGTCACCAACCATCATGTCCCGTTAGTTGCAGAGTTCGCCGTCAGAGAACGCTAAGTGGGTATTCGACGATCAAGCGAACTTCATCAAGATCCGACTCGAACTGGGTCGCCCGTGTATTGGCCTGACGAATACGCAAGCTCATATCCTTGAGTGATCCGGTCTGCACGATGTATTTGGCTTCGAAGTCCCTCTCCCATCGTTTCTGGTCGGTCAACGGATTGCCATCTGCATCCCGGCGCATGTAGACGCTGTTGGCATTGGTGTAGTCGGCGTCCGTACCCTTGCCGTAACGCGCCATGAACGACAGACCTGGCACGCCGTAGGGCGCCATGCTGAGGTCGTAACGGAGCATCCAGGACTTTTCCTTGGGCGAGTTGAAGTCGCTGTACTGGATCGAGTTGTCGAGGTAGATGGAGTCGGACTGGCGCAGGTAATCGAAGTCGTCGTCACCGTTGTTGCGCTGGTGCGTCAGCGCCAGTGTGTGAGCACCGAACTGCACGCCAAGCTTGCCGCTCCAGATGCTGTTGTTGAATTGACCCAGTTGCCGGGAGCCTTCGTCCACCGCCTTGTAGTAATTGAAGCCACCGATCAGTGCCACGTCATCGCTGATCGGATAGCGCAGCGACGTGCCCACGTAGTACTGATCCCAGGCGTCTTTGAGCCGACTGCTGTAAGCGCTGAAGCTGACGTTTTCATTGAGGCTGTAATCACCACCGAAGTAGCCGGCCCACGGCGAATCCACGCCGCCAGCGTAAAAGGTCACGAAGTTGTCACGCATGTTGCTCGACACCGGCTGGCTCATCGAGTGCAGACGACCACCCTGCAGGGTCAGTCCATCCAGGCTGTTATTGACGAAGGTGACGCCGCGGAAAGACTCGGGTAACAGTCGCGAATCACCGTAATGAACGACGGGTGTGGCGGGAAATACATCGCCGACGTTCACCGTGGTGTCGAATGCCCGCGCCTTCAGTGCGCCACCGACCTTGCTGTAGTCGTCGCGGGCCTCTCCTGCACGATCCACCGGCAGAACATCGAACGAGCTGCGCCCACCATTGCGGCCGCCGCCGGTGTCGAGCTTGATGCCGAGCATGGCGAAGGCATCGACGCCAAAACCCACGGTGCCCTCGGTGAACCCGGACTCGAACTTGCCAATGATGCCGTGTGCCCAAGCCTCGGAATAACCGGCACCACCCGGCGCGGTATCGCCGTTGCGGTGATCACGGTTGAAATAGAAATTACGGTTGAGGATGCTCAAACTACTGCCTTCGATGAACCCCTCCTTCCGCTCATCCGCAATTGCACAATTGCTTCCAACGATCGCTGACATGACGGCAAGCGACAGTGCGGCTTTTTTCTTCATGGTTGCTCCAGACGTTAAGGCAGTTTTCTTATAGATAGGTGGCACTTTTGTAGTTCGTGAAACGTTGGCCAAACGCTATCTTCCGCCCGGGAGCTAACGGCAAGGTGATGGGGAAATTACAATTCTGAAAGGAATGGACAGCCGCGCGAGCCATGCGTTGACGGCTACTTTTCGGGTTGTCTGCAAGTGCAGCGAAGGGATGAAGACAGAGCGGACAGCGACTCGACGCCGACCTTGCCCAGCAAGGCATGCTCTGCGGCGGGCAATCCACCGTTCAACACGAAGTGTCTGGGTCGCGAACCGCGTGCATGGGAACACCCCGGGACGGCTTGCCCGCCCCGGGGTTCACGACTTACTGATTACGCGTCACGCGCCAGATGGTATTGGCCAGGTCGTCGGCGATGATCAGTGCGCCTTTCGGGTCGACGGTGACACCCACCGGCCGACCGCGGGTCTTGCCCTCGTCGGTGCGGAAGCCCGTGGCGAAGTCGATTGGCTCCCCCGCCGGACGCCCGTCATTGAACGGCACGAAGATCACCTTGTAGCCCACCGGGTTGTCGCGGTTCCAGCTGCCGTGCTCACCGACGAAAACGCCGTTGGCGAACTGCTCGCCCATCTCCGCAATGGAGAAGTCGACACCCAGCGCGGCAACGTGGGAACCCAGGCTGTAGTCCGGCTTGATCGCCGCGGCGACTTTCTCCGGCTTGTCCGGTTTCACCCGCGTGTCGGCGTTCTGGCCCCAGTAGCTATAAGGCCAGCCGTAGAACTCGCCTTCACGCACCGAGGTCAGGTAATCCGGCACCAGGTCGGGGCCCAGTTCATCGCGCTCGTTGACCACCGCCCAGAGCTGGCCGGTTTCAGGTTGAATGGTCAGTGCCGTGGGGTTGCGCAAGCCGGTGGCATAAGGCTTGTGAGCGCCCGTCTCGGCGTCGACCTGCCAGACCAGCGCGCGGTCGGCTTCGACTTCCATGCCGCGCTCGCCGATATTGCTGTTGGAGCCGATGCCCACGTACAGGTAGCGCCCGTCCGGGCTGATGGTCAGTGCCTTGGTCCAGTGGTGATTGATCTCGGATGGCAGGTCGGTGACCTTGGTCGGTGGGCCGCCCGCCTTGGTCTGGCCATCTTCATAATCGAAACTGACCAGCGCATCCTGATTGGCGACGTACAACTTGCCCTCGAAGAAGGCCAGGCCGTAAGGCGCATTGAGGTTTTCGGCGAATACCGTCTGCACCTCGTAGGTGCCGTCGCCATCGGCGTCACGCAACAGGGTCAGGCGATTGCCACCTTTGACCTTGGTGTTGCCCTGGGCCTTGATGTAACCGGCGATCACGTCCTTGGGCTTGAGCTTCGCGGCGTTGCCGCCGCGGCCTTCGGCGACGAGGATATCGCCATTGGGCAGGACCAGAGTCTGCCGCGGAATGCGCAGGTCGGTGGCGATCGCCGTGACGCTGAAGCCCTCGGGTACGGTCGGTTTCTGATCGCCCCACTCCGCCGGTTCGGCGATCTTCATGCTCGGCAACAGACCACGTTGTGGTTCAGGCAGTTTGGGATCCGGGCCACGATCCATGGCGCTATCGGCTTCGCCGCCGCATGCACTCAGCAACAGCGCCATGCTCAGGACAGTCAGTGAACATGCAGTTCTCATTCGGCACCTCCCGAACGCAGGCCGCTGAGACCGATCCACGCCGTAATGCTGATCAACAGGGTCACTATCACCGACAGCACCAGACTCGCCGGCATGATGGCCCACGCGTCCTTGGCGTGCTCGAAGGCATTGACCAGCCCGAGCACCCAGGTGATCAGCAACAGCAGGAAGTACATGACCGGGCGCCCGGCCTTGCGGTCGGCGCGGATCAGATTGGCCAGCGCGAACAGCAACGCCAAACCGGAGAACAACAACCCACCGGCGATAAGCCAGGCGGCGAAGTTGCTCCACTGGATCTGGAAGGTCTTGTAGTAGGCGATGTCGCTCAGCAAGGCGCCGAGAAACAGGGGTACGGCTCCGGCAAGCAGTATCGCGTGTAGCGGGCTTGGCGTGCGTCGATAGACGGGGTGGGTGGTAACGGTCACGGCGGCTCCTTATCGTTCAGCGAAACTGGATCGAGGCTCGGTACGAATGCACCGGCCCGTCAGGCTCGCGCTGACTGCGCATAGGAAAGGATCGCGCTGCCGGAAAGTTAGTTCACCTCCATTTCCCGACCGAAATATTTTGAAAGATCGGTGGCGATATTCAACGCAGAATCCGCCACCAATGAGTGCCTGGATTGGCAGCACCCTGGCCTTGGTAGCGCGAAGCGATAGCCAGATCGCCTTCTCGCAGTTGCTGCGCTCGACCGCGGGCTACGCGCCGCATCGGCAGTTCGAGAAAATCGCCCGCAAGCGGGCTCCTATGGACGCCTCAGCTGGCTGGCTGCCGTCGATCAATCCGCGGGCAGTTCCGCCGCCCGGCGCAAGCGAACAGCATCCTTGGCTGGCGGTAGGCCGAACATGCGGGCGTAGTGGCGGCTGAACTGCGACGGGCTTTCATAGCCCACGCGGAATCCGGCGCCAGCCGCGTCGACCGCTTCGGCGACCATCAAGCGGCGTGCCTCCTGCAACCGCAGCTGGCTACGGAACTCCAGCGGGCTCATCGCGGTGACAGCCTTGAAGTGGGCATGGAAAGTCGAGCGACTCATGCCAGCGATATCGGCAATTTCTTCGATTCGGCAGGGCTCGCTGTAATGGCTGCGTAACCAGACGATGGCCTTGGCGATCTGGTTCAGGCGACTGTCGGCCTGGGCCATTTGTCGAATCACGCCGTTGCCACTACAGGTCAGCAGCCGGTACAGCATCTCGCGCGTCACCAGCGGGGTCAGCGCGTCTATGTCACCCGGTTTATCCAGCAGACTGGCCAGCCGAGCCGCCGCATCCAGCAGTTCGGGGCTGGTATCGTTGAGTGCGATGCCCGCGGCGGGAACGCCTTCGATGCTGTCCGCAGACGGGTAGCGCAGCGCCAGATCGCTCAAGGCGGCCATGTCCAGATCGAGCACCAGACACAGATAGGGAACCTGCTCACTGGCCTCGATCACCGCGCCGAACACCGGCAGGTGCACGGACGCGACCAGATAGTTGGCAGCGTCGTACACATAAGCCGTGGTGCCCAGCATCACGCGTTTGCGCCCCTGCACGATAAGGCACAGGGTCGGCTCATAGACCACGGGCATCGGTACCGTCGGTGTACCCGAACGAACCAGGCTGACACCCGGAATCGGCGTGCGCTGCATGCCGTCGCACAGCATATGGCGACTGATGATGTCGATCAGCGTTTCAAGAGGGCTCATGCCTCCTCCTTGCATAATCCGCGTGTACGCACGCTGGGGGCTGTGGACGTTCCAGCACGAGCCGGGTTGCGGCGTGAAACGTCAACAGCCCCTATCAACTCGGACGATCGTACAAGGAAGCAGGACGATGCGGCTACGGGCAGACGTCGTCATGGCGACAGACTCGTTGCGACCGGGATGGAACCAATCGGCTCATCCCAACGACGACGATGAGACAGAGGAGCTCTCACCATGCACTCAACGACCCTGCCCCCCATCCGCCCTGCCATGCTGGCCTCCGGTCTGCTGATCAGCCTCGTTTTATGCTCGAGCGCTGTCTCTGCGAGCGTGGAAAACGACGTCGAAACACGCAACAAGCAGATCGTCTGCGAGGCGTTCGACCGCTGGGCAGCGGGCGGTACGACCTTTTTCAGCGACGTACTGACGCCCGACGTGACGTGGACGATCAAGGGTTCCGGCCCCAGTGCTGGCGTCTTCCAGGGGCGCGAGCATTTCGTCGAACGCGCCGTTCGCCCCTTCGTATCGCGACTGTCCACGCCAGTCAGGCCCACCAGCAAACAGGTCTGGGCAGATGGCGATCACGTGATCATCAACTGGGATGGCGCCGGCGTTGCCAGCGACGGCAAGGCCTATGAGAACAGCTATGCATGGATCTTCCACATGCAGAACGGCAAGGCCGTAGAAGTCACCGCATTCCTCGATCTGGTGCCCTACGATGACGTGCTGCAGCGTATTCCGGCCGCTGCGGCCAGGTGATCGGGCACACGCCCTGTTCGCTGCGGTGGCCTGAGAGGAATCGCCCGCAAGCGGGCTCCTACGGGTCGTACAGCGGCGGCCAGCAAGCGCTCGAACATTGGACGCTCGCAATAATGCCCCCCAGCCTGGGGCCTATGAATATCGCCCGCAAGCGGGCTCCTACGGAGTGGGTCGTAGCGTGGCGATCGCCATTGTAGGAGCCGGCTTGCCGGCGATCGGTCTGACGGTGATCGCCGATATCGCGGCCTGATTGGTCTGATCGCTCAGCGCTTCTGCTCGTCGTCGCCCTCCAGCAACTGCGTACTCACATCCTCGAAGATGGCTTGCCACTCGCTATCGGGCATCTGCAAAAAACCGAAGCAGCGCAGCATGAAGGCGCCTTCGGCCGCCAGGAAGGCCAGGCGTGCTCTGCGACCTTGAGGGGTTGAGGTGTCGATCAGGTCGAGGCGCTGGCGGTACCAGGCGTCGCTGCCCTGGCGCTGATTGCTGCCGAGCAAGGCGCTCATCAGGCCCGCGGCGCGGTCGGCTTCGGCCTCGTCGGTACGCCGGGTGAGATCGAGGTGAGCGCGCAGCGCCTGGCTGGCAGTGGGTCGCTCACCGGTCAGTTCGATCACTTGCGTGTCGTACTCATCGCTCCAACGCTGGTAGATCGCGTCGATAAGCTGGGCCTTGGTGCCGAAAGCGCCCTGCACGGCCCCCTTGGAGATGCCCGCCGCCTGGGCCACTGCACCGATGGTGAGGCGCGCGATACCACCACTGCGCACCAGCGTTTCGGCACTGTCGAGGATGCGGTTGCGGTCGATCACCACTGGCCTGCTCATGCGGGTTATCTCCTGTTAAAATACGATCGTATTTTAATATTCATTATCCGCGGCGACAATGTTCCGACCCAGGCGGACGTGCCCTTACACAGGTGAATCATGCAATCCCCGAAACGCTGGCTGATTCTGGCGATCATTTCCAGCGCCCTGCTGCTGATCGTCATCGACATGACGGTGTTGTATACCGCGCTGCCAACCCTGACCCACGACCTGCAGGCCACCGCGTCGGAAAAGCTGTGGATCATCAACGCCTACTCACTGGTGGCGGCCGGGCTGTTGCTCGGGGCTGGCACCCTGGGTGACCGCCTGGGCCACAAGCGCCTGTTCGTCGCGGGGCTGTGCGTGTTCGGCCTGGCCTCCCTGGCCGCGGCCTTCTCGCCTTCGGCGGGTTTCCTGATCGGCGCCCGGGCGGCGCTGGCGGTGGGTGCGGCGATGATGATGCCAGCCACGCTGTCCATCGTGCGCCTGACCTTCACCGACGAACGCGAACGGGCCATGGCCATCGGCATCTGGGCGTCCGTCGCTTCCGGCGGTGCAGCCTTCGGTCCGGTGGTCGGCGGGATACTGCTGGAGTATTTCTGGTGGGGCTCGGTGTTCCTGATCAACGTGCCCATCGTGCTGGTGGCGCTGGTGCTGGCGGTGATTCTGATCCCCTCACGGCCCGGCAATGCCGAACGGCGCTGGGACCTGATCGGTTCGCTGCAGGTGATGGCTGGCCTGATCGGTATCGCTTACGCGATCAAGGAACTGGGTAAACGTGAACCCTCCCTGCAGGCAGCACTGATCGCATTCCTGATCGGCGCACTGTTCATGGCCATCTTCATCTGGCGCCAGCGGCGCATCGCTCAGCCCATGCTCGACTTCGTCATTTTCCGCAATCCGGGCTTCAGCGCCGCGGTGGTGGCGGCGCTGACGGTGGCCGCTGCACTGATCGGCATGGAGCTGGTGTTCAGCCAGCGCCTGCAACTGGTGCTGGGGCTTTCGCCACTGCAGGCAGCCCTGTTCATCTTGCCCCTGCCTCTGGCTTCGTTCTTCGCAGGGCCACTGGTCGGGCACTACCTGCCGCGCTTTGGTGGGCCACGGGTGATGCTCTGGGCACTGCTGGCTTCGGCACTGGGCATGTTCGCCTACCTGCTGCTGCACAACGCACCAAGCGCCGCACAGATCGCCAGCCTGGTAGTGCTGGGTTTCGGAGTCGGCGCAGCGATGACGGCGGCCTCGAGCACCATCATGCACAGCGCGCCAGCCGACCAGGCAGGCATGGCCGCCTCGCTGGAGGAGGTCTCGTTCGAACTGGGTGGCGCCATCGGGGTTACCTTGCTGGGCAGCATCCTGTCGGTGATCTACACCATCGTGCTGGTGGTGCCTGCCGAGCTATCCGTGCCAGCCCAGGCCCGCGACAGCCTGGATGAAGCGCTGCTGATCGCCGAGCGTCTGCCACCGGAAGCGGCAGCCGCCCTGACCAGCCTGGCGCGCTCGGCGTTCGATACCGCCTTCGTCGCGGTGCTGGCCGTGGCCACGGTGCTGTTGCTGCTGGCAGCAGTGTTCGTGAAAGTGGATAAATCGGTGCACAAGCCTTTCGTCTAGCACGGCGTGCTGCAAGCTCTCTGGAAAGTCGAAGGCCCGGATGATCCGGGCCTTCGACTGACATGAGGCGATCGATGGGGACGTACAGCGTGCCCCTTACCGGCGCGTCCGTCAGTCAGGGGGCCCGCAGACTCATGCCACGATCAGTTGGTGGTTGGCCAGCAGGGTCGCCAGATCCGTGCTGACCCCATTGAGGGTCAACAGTACCGTCGACTCATAGGCCGAGCCATCACCGTCGCGGTCGATGCTTACCGTGGTGTTGCCACCACCGGAGGTCACCGACAGAAACTGGCCGATGGTCTCGTCGCTGGCGATGGTGGCGACACCGTTGATGTAACGAGCCCCACCACCAGCGGTGTAGCCCACCAACAGGTCGGCAAGGTCGATACGGTCGGCATCCGGTGTGGCCTGCCAGGTACCGATGGTGAAGCCGTTGACCGTGTCGGAGCCATTGCCGCCTGCGGCATCCGCCATCGAGCCTTCCAGCACTCGGTAGAGCAAGGTGTCACGGCCGCCGTTCACCAGGTTGAAGGTATCGTCGCCACCGCGGCCTTCGAAAAGGTTGTCGCCTGCGTCGTCGGTGAAGGTGTCATTGCCCCCTGCCCCGGCGATGCCTTCGATGTCACTCAGGGTCACGGTGTTCCAACCGGTGTTCTGCGCCGTGGTCTGACTCAGGTCGATGGTCAACGCGGTGCTGCCCGCCAGCTTGAAGTCGACGATATCCATACCGCCCGTGTTGCTCCACGACTTGTAGTTCGACTCATTGCTGGTACCGCCGCCACCCTCGTAACGCTTGGTTCCCAACGTGGCGAAGAAGGTATCGTTGTAGCCCGTACCCACCACACCGGCGCCAATGGTATCGGAGGCCTGGGCCTCTCCCTGGGCCGTCAGGACGTAGGCCGAGTCGGCAGCACCGGCCTTCAGCCCGCCCCATGTCGAGTTGACGTTGTCGACGCTGTAACCCGCCACATCGCTGCTGGCGCCCACATGGCTGGCGGTACCGCCGATGTTGCGCAGCAGGATGATGCTGTAGGTTTCGTTGGCATCGAGACCGTAGAAGTCGACGATGCTGGTGCTGTCGTTGGTCTGGCTACCGGATTGCGGATTGATGATCTGCGTCGAAACCACCTCACCTGCCGAGTTGACCAGCTTCACCGTATTGCCGAAGTAGGTCGTGATGCCCTGGGGGTCGAGGATCCGCACGTGCATGCTGGTGCCGTCGGCGATCGTATTGGTGTTGCGTACGTAAGTGGTGGTGCCGTTGCTGGTGAAGATCAACAGGTCCTTGGCGCCGTCGTAATCGACGTCGACGCTGATCATCCCGGTGACCGGATTGCCCGTGACGACGCCTGCCTGACTGATGGCGCCGCTGAACGTGGTGGCACTGGCCGAGTCGCTGGCGAAGGTCGAAGTGGACTGCAGGTAGTAGGTGTCGAAGCTCACCGTACCGCCCGACGTCTGATTGACGTAGAGGTTGACGGTGCCGGTTACGGAGGCTGTGCCCACGCCGATCTGTGGTGCCTCGATGATGTCCATGCGGCCGTCGCCGTCCCAGTCCACTGCCAGCGAAGCACCACCCGGCACGGTGTCGTTGAAGGTGTAGGTACCCGAAGCCGTCCCCACACCCGAGGTGTTGGTCGAGGCCAGGTTGCCCGCTCCGTCGTTGAAGAAGATGGTGCTGTTGTTCTGAGCAGCGGTGTTGGCGCCATACACCTTGCCCATGAACAGGTCCATGTAACCGTCGCCATCGTAGTCGGCCCAGGTCATGGATGGCTCGTTGGCCACGTAGGGAGCCGCGGCGTAGTGCAGGGCGTTGTTGATGATCTGGCTGGTGGTGAACCCGCCAGCACCGTCGTTCTTCACCACCACCAGGCGAGCGGTATTGCCACTGGTGGCCGCACCGGTGGCATTGGCAGCACCGATCTTGTTGGTACCCAACGAACCATGGAATACCACGTCGACGGTGCCGTCGTTATCGAGGTCGACACCGGACACTTCCTGATTCGGCTGCCCATTGCCGGTATTGAGGCCGCCGTTGGCCTGGGTGTAGGTGTAGACGGCGTCCTTGATGAACACACCTGCATTGTTCTGCACGAACTGGGAGTTGTAGCCGCCGGGCGCGGCTGCATCATTGGGAGTCTGATCACCGAACACCACGTCGACGTAACCGTCTCCACGGAAGTCGATGGCAATCACGCCGCCGTACCAGCTGTAGACGTTGGCCAAGCCGTCGCCAGATGAGTTCGTGTCCGCCATCTGCACGGCGGTGTAGGTACCGTCGCCATTGTTGATGAACATCTGCTGACCATTGCTGTAACGGCTGTCGATACCAATGATGTCCATGTGACCATCACGGTTGATATCGATGTAGGTCGCGTTCTGCACCATGTTCATGTTGTCGTTGCCATAACCGGCCCCACCGGTGTTGCTGGTCAACGTCGTGCCGCTGTACTGGGCGATGGTGGCGTTGTCAGTGGCGGTGCTGCGGTACACCACCTGGTTGCTGAAGAACTCCCAGGTACCGCTGGTGCTCATGGTGACCGTGGTGCCCTTGTTGTTGCCGTCGCCACCGGCGGCACCGAAGTTCGCCTCCGGTACCGGCGCAACGATCAACTCGCTGGTCTGCAACCCGCTGGCGCCAAGGCTGCCGTCGCCGTTGACGATCTGAGCGACGATGGCGTGGGTGCCGACCGGCAACTCATCGCTGTCCGGAACCTGGACGTACCAGGTCGAATTGAGGCTATCGACCACCACCGAGCCATCGACGGATGTGTAGGTCTTGCCGTTGATGGTGACGTCCAGCTGAGCGCCGTCCACCAGCGCATAGGGAATGCGGCCAGTGATGATCGGCGTGGTATCCAGCGTGGTGAGTGCATTGACCTCGATGATGCTGGTCAGGCTGAACGTGGCCGACGGGCTACCCTCGTTACCCGCCATATCGGCAATCACGGCGGTATAGGTATGCACGGTACCGCCGATGATGCTCTCTGCGGGAATCGCGAACGACCAGGTATTCCCCGTTACCGTGGCAGTACCCAGCAAGGTGGTGCCTTCGTAGATATTGACGCTGTCGGTGGCCTCGATGGCGGCAGACAGCGTGCCGTTCAGGACCGGCGTGGCATCGTCCGTGGTCGAGCCGGTGGGCAGGTCGCCGGTGAGGGGGCCGAAGTCATCGGTAAAGCTGTCGATGGTCACCGTCTGCGTGGGCGCCACGGTATCGATGATCAGCTCGAAGACGTTCGACGCCAGCCCTTCGTTGCCCGCTGCATCGACCAGCCGCGCCAGATAGCTTTGGCTACCGTCGCTCGCATCGGTCACCTGAAAGGTCCACAGACCATCGCTGACCACCGCCACGCCGAGTACGGTGCCCCCCTGATAGATGCGAATGAAATCCCCAGGCTGCAGGCCGGTGACGGTTCCCTTGAGCAACGGCGAATTGTCATTGGTGGTGGTTCCACTGGGGAAGTCACCCACCAGCGTCTCGACGTCATCGGTGAATGCCGTTATCACCACGTCGTAGCCGTCATCGATGCTCGGCGCCCGGGTGTCGACGGTCAGCATGAAGTCGTTGGATACCACGCCCTCGTTGCCTGCTGCATCGGCCAGCACCGCTCTGTAGGTGTGGCTGCCTTCGCTCGCCTGCACCACCTCGAACGTCCATGTACCACCGGTGACAGTGGCTGCGCCAAGCAGTTGCGTGCCTTCGTAGATACGAACCAGGTCACCCTCTGCAAGGCCCGTCACGGTGCCGCTCAATACCGGTGAGATGTCATTGGTGCTGGTACCGCTGCCGAAACTACCGACTTGCGCCTCCACGTCATCGGTGTAGGAGACGATCGCTACCGCGTAACCATCCTCGGCACTGGGTGCCGTGGTGTCGACGGTCAGGCTGAACGCGTTGGACACCAGCCCTTCGTTACCCGCTGCATCGGCGAGCACTGCCGTGTAGGTATGCAAACCTTCACTGACGGTGGCGAGCTCATAGCTCCAGTTGTTGCCCGTTACGCTGGCGACGCCCAGCAATGTGTCGCCCTCGTAGATGCGTACCACATCGCCACTGGCCAACCCCGCGACCGAGCCCTGCAGAACCGGCGAGGTGTCGTTGGTGCTGGTGCCACTGCCGAAGGTACCGGTCTGTGCCTCCACGTCGTCGACGTAATCGATGATGGCCACGGCATAGCCGTCTTCCAGACTCGGCGCGCGGGTATCGACGGTCAGCGTGAACGGATCCGAGCGAAGGCCCTCGTTGCCGGCTGCATCGACCACCACGGCCGTATAGGTGTGAGTGCCTTCGGGGACATCCTGCAGTTGATAGACCCATTCGCCATCGGTGACGATGGCGCTGCCCAGCAGGTTGGCACCCTCGTACAAACGGACGATCTCACCCGCCAACAGCCCGGCCACGGTGCCCTTGAGCTGCGGCGAGGTATCGTTGGTGCTGCTGCCGCTGGGGAAGTCGCCGACCTGTGCTTCCACGTCATCGGCAAAGGAGTCGATGGCCACGGCATAACCGTCTTCGGCACTCGGTGCCGTGATGTCGACGATCAGGGTGAAGGGGCTGGAAGTCACGCCTTCATTGCCCGCCGCGTCGACCAGTACTGCGGTATAGGTATGGCTGCCTTCGCTGGCATCGCTGACCTGATAGGTCCAGTTGCCCGCCGACACCGTGGCAGTGCCGAGCAGTATGCCCGCCTCGTAGATACGCACCTGATCCCCGGCAACCAGACCGGCGACGGTGCCAGTGAGCAGCGGTGAGGTGTCATTGGTGCTGCTACCGCTGCCGAACTCACCGACCATGGGCTGCTGATCATCGATGAAGGTGGTGATTGCCACCGCATAGCCATCCTCGGCGCTTGGCGCTCGGGTATCGACGCTCAGGGTGAAGGGGTTGGAGGTCAGCCCTTCCAGGCCGGCGGCACTGGTGACGACAGCGGTGTAGCTGTAAGTACCGTCGACCAGACCGGACAGGTCATAGACCCAGGTGTCAGCCGTGACAGTGGCGCTGCCCAACAGGACAGTGCCCTGATAGATGCGCACGCTGTCACCGGCCTGCATCCCCACGACACTGCCGAAAAGCTGGGGTGACGTGTCATTGGTGCTGGTACCGCTGGGGAAGCTGCCCGTTTGCGCTTCCACATCGTCGTTGTAACCGCTGATCGCCACGGCGTAGCCATCGTCCTCGCTCGGGGCGGATGTATCCACGGTCAGGGTGAAGACATCGGAGAGCGCCCCTTCGTTACCCGCTGCGTCCACTACCCTGGCGGTGTAGTTGTAGGTGCCGTCCGCCAGGTCCGACAGGCTGTAGCTCCAGGTGCCGCCCGACACCACGGCATTACCCAGCACGGTACTCCCCTGGTAGATGCGCACCTGCTCACCACTGCCCAACGCGGAAACGGTGCCCTGCAAAAGCGGGTTGGTGTCGTTGGTGAACGTATCGCTGCCGAACTCGCCCGTTTGCGGCTGCTGATCATCCACATACGAGGTGATCGCCACCGCGTAGCCCTGCTCGGCACTTGGCGCGGTGATATCCACGGTAAGCTCGAAGGGGTTCGACACCACGCCCCGATTACCAGCGGCATCGACGATCACCGCGGTGTAGGTGTGGAGCCCCTCGGCGACCGTGGCCAATTCGAACGACCAGCTACCACCACTGACAATCGCAGTACCCAACAGGTTGGTACCTTCGTAGATACGCACCGCTTCGCCTGCGGCCAGGGCCGATACCGTGCCGTTCAGTACCGGTGACTGATCGTTGGTACTGGTGCCACTGCCGAAGTTGCCGGTTTGCGCTTCCACATCGTCGGTGTAGGAAACAATGGCCACGGCGTAGCCACTGGCGGCATCTGGCGCTGTGGTGTCGACGATCAGGGAAAACACCTCAGAGCTCAGGCCCTGGTTACCGGCGGCATCCACAAGGACCGCCGTGTAGTCATGCGGACCTTCACTGGCCTGCACCACCTCGAATGTCCAGGCGCCCCCGGTTACCGCCGCGGTACCCAGCAGGGTAGTGCCTTCGTAGATACGAACCATGTCGCCGCTGGTCAGCCCCGACACGGTACCGTTGAGCACCGGCGAGCGATCGTTGGTGCTGGTGCCGCTGCCGAAAGTCCCGGTTTGCTCCTCCACATCATCGGTGTAGGAAACGATCGCCACGGCATAACCATCGTCTGCGCTTGGTGCTCTGGTATCGACGGTCAGATCGAAGGCACTCGATACCAGCCCTTCATTGCCCGCCGCGTCGGTAAGCACAGCCGTGTAGCTGTGGCCTCCCTCACTGGCATCGACGACTTCATAGCTCCAGGTGTTGCCCGATACGGTGGCGACACCAAGCAGGACGCCAGCATCGTAAATACGGACGAAATCCCCCGTGACCAATCCGAAAACCGAGCCCTGCAGTACTGGCGACGTATCGTTGGTGGTGGTTCCACTGCCGAAGGTGCCGGTCTGCTCCTCCACGTCGTCGACATAGTCGATGATTGCGACGGCATAACCATCTTCGGCGCTAGGCGCCCTGGTATCGACAATCAGGGTGAACGTAGCGGATTGCAGTCCGAGGTTGCCCGCGGCATCGGTCAGGACAGCCACATACTCGTGGGCCCCTTCGGTAACATCCGTCAGCTGGAATATCCAGTTATCACCCGTTACGACGGCGGCCCCAAGCAGAATGCTGCCTTCGTAGATGGCCACGAAGTCGCCCGCGACCAGCCCCGCCACGCTGCCCTGCAGCAAGGGTGAGGTGTCATTGGTGCTGCTGCCACTTGGGAAGTTGCCGACCTGAGCGTCGACGTCATCGGCGAAGGAATCGATGGCTACCGCATAGCCGTCTTCGGCGCTCGGCATGCGCGTATCCAGAATGAACTGGCTGGAGACCACGCCACTGGTACCCACTGCCGTGGTCTGGGTGACACTCACGGTGTAGCTGCCATCGGTCCCTATCGACTCGGACGGCGTGTAGCTCCACTCACCCGAAGCGTCGACCGTCACATCGACAGGCGTGGCGCCGTTGATGACCAGGTGAATGATAGCGCCAGCCACGCCAGTACCGCTGAAGGTCGGGGTAGCGTCGTTGGTGCTGGCTCCATCGGCTACCACGCCAATCACGGGCAGCAGGTCATCGGAGACCACGAGGGTCGGCAGCTCGACATTGCCGGTGAACACGCTGAAGGTCGTACTGACAGGCATGCTGATGTTGCCTGCCATATCGGTCTGCGTGGCGACCACCGTGTAGTCGCCGTCGGCCACCGCCAGGGGCGCCGTGTAGCTCCAGGTGCCATCGCTATCGACCAGTACGCTTACTGCGGCGGCGCCGTTGATCACCAGGCTGATGGTGGCACCCGCCGCCCCCGTGCCCTGATAAGTTGGGGTCTGGTCATCGGTCACCCCGCCGTTGTCGGCAACGTCGCCGGTTACGCTGCCGACATCATCGATGACCTGCAGGGTTGGCGCATTGGGAACTTCGATGCTCACCACGTAGTTGTGCTGGGCCAGGATGGTGCCGACGTTGCCTGCTGCATCGCTCGCGGCCAGGCTCGCATAGACCGAATTGGCGGACGCCAACACATCGCCCGCGACATCCACCTGCCATACACCGGTCGCACCGGTGCCTGCAACCACGCTCGCGGTGTAACTCTGGCTGCCAATGGTCACGGTGACCACGTCACCCAGGGTGAAATCGCCGCTGACCGTGCCGGAAATGGCGTGCAACACGGCAGCGGAGCTTTCCGCCAGGTTGACCTGATCGTCTCCCGCGACGGTATTGATCGCCAGGCTGGTGCTGGACGCATCCGGCACGGCCGTGTCGATGCTGTAGGCACGCTGCGCCTGGGCACTGCCGGGGTTGCCCGCGCTGTCAGTCGAAACGATCGAGGCCGAGGCCGTATAGGCACCATCGGCCCCCAACGCCGAACCCGGGACCTGAACGTTCCAGATGCCAGCCGCATCGACGCCAGTGGTATAGGCCGTACCATTGATGGTCAGAGTCACCACGTCGCCTGCGCTGAACGTCCCGGTGGCCACGCCACTGAAGGTGACGCCAGCCAGGGCTTCGGCGTTGTTGATGATGTTGTCGCCCGCAATGGCATCGATCGACAGGGCGGTGGTCACACCATCGGTCTGTACGGCGTAATGGTGCGACGCGGTGACCGTACCCTGATTACCGGCGTTGTCATGAGCGACCAGGGAAGCATCGATGACGCGATCGGCATCGGCAGCCAGGTCGCTGCCGGCTACGTTGGCGACTACCCAGATTCCGCCAGCCCCCACGCTGCCGCTGTATTGAACGCCGTTGATGGTCAGGGTGATGGCGTCACCCACCTGATAGTCACCGGTCACGCTGCCACTCAGCGTCAGCGTGGTCTCGGCCTCGGTCGCGTTGACGATATTGTCGTCGGTGACCGCATCGAAGCTGATGGTGGTGGAGGTATTGCTCGGCACCTCGGTGTCGACCACGTAGCCACGCGTGGCCGTGACGGTCACTTCGTTGCCGGCGGCGTTGCTGGCCAGCAGGCTGGCGTCAATGCTCGAAGCGGCAGCCAGCACATCGCCGGCAACGCTCACACTCCACAGGCCACCCGCGGCCACTGTCGTCGTGGTGATGAAGCTGCCGATGGTCAGGGTTACCACGTCGCCGACGCTGAACTCCCCCGTCACGGTGCCGCTGATGACTTCCGTGTTGCTCGCCGAAGCCTCGCTGGCATTGACGATGTCGTCACCCGCCACGATGTCGATCGACAGAGCGGTTCCCGAAGGCGCATTGAGGTTGACCAGATAAGGGCGACTCGCCGTTACGGTGCCCGAGTTACCGGCAGCATCGTGGGCCAGAACACTCACTTGCACGCTCTGACCGCCATTACCACCCAGCGCACCTGCCGCTACCTCGACACTCCAGGTACCGTCTGCTGCAGCCAATCCGGTGTAGGTACCACCCGTAGCGATCAAGGTGACTACATCGCCAACGCTGTAATCGCCGCTGACAGACCCGGTAATCGTTACCGCCCCGCTCGACTCAACGGCGTTGACGATGTCGTCACCGGTGATGGCATCGATGGTTACTTGCGTGGTGGCGGACGACGGTGCAGCGGTATCGATACTGTAAGCACGCAGCGCCTGGGCATTGCCCAGATTGCCTGCGCCGTCGCTCGAAACGATGGAAGCTGTGGCGGTATAGGCGCCGTCGGCCCCCAGCGCCGAGCCTGCGACTTCGACACTCCAGGTGCCGCTGACATCGACACCCGTGGTGTAGGTGGTGCCGTTGACGATCAGGGTCACCACGTCACCCGCGGTGAACGTCCCGCTGGCGGCACCACTGAAGATGACACCCGCCTGGGCTTCAGCATCGTTGATGACGTTGTCGCCAGCGATGGCATCGATCGACAGCTCGGTGATCACCTGCTCGGTTTGTACGGCGTAGCCGTGCGCTGCGGTGATGATCCCTGCGTTGCCAGCATCGTCATGAGCCACCAGGGAAGCGTCGATGACGCGATCGGCATCGGCGGCCAGATCGCTGCCGGCCACGTTGCCCACCGTCCAGACACCGCCGGCCGCTACGCTGCCGCTGTACTGCACGTCGTTGATGGTCAGGGTGATGATGTCACCCACCTGATAATCACCGGTTACGTTGCCAGTCAGCGTCAGCGTGGTCTCGGCCTCGGTCGCATTGACGATATTGTCGTCGGTAACGGAGTCGAAACTGATGGTGGTCGAGCTACTGTCAGGAACCTCGACGTCGACCGCATAGGCACGGCTGGCCGTCACGGTGCCGGAATTACCAACGCTGTCGTGGGCCAGGATGCTCACCTGCGCGACATGGTTACCATTGCCACCCAGGCCGCCTGCCGGTACCTCGACGCTCCAGGTACCGTCTGCTGCAGCCAATCCGGTGTAGGTACCACCCGTAGCGATCAAGGTGACTACATCGCCAACGCTGTAATCACCCGTGATGGTGCCGGTAACCGTCACCACCCCGCCCGACTCGGCGGCATTGACGATGTCGTCACCGGTGAGCGCGTCGATGGTCACCTGAGTGGTCGAGGCCGATGGGCCGACGGTATCCACCGTCAGCTCGAAGCTGTTGGAAATCTCGCCCAGATTGCCCGACGCATCCACCACCCGAACGGTGTAGAGATAGGTCGCATCCGCCAGACTGGCATCGGTGAACGTCCAAGTGGTTCCGGTAACCGTTGCCTGACCAGCCAGGGTACCGTCGCGGTAGACGTTGACGCGTTCACCCGCGACCAGCTCCGCGCTCAGCGAACCATTGAGCGTCGGTGTGGTGTCATCGGTACTGCTGCCTGAAGGCAGCTCAGCATTCTGAACAGAGCCGACATCATCGGCGAAATTGACGATGATGGCCGTGGTGGTCGGAGCGATGACGTCCACATAGGGCGCGGTCGTTGCCGAGCTGACATTGCCAGCAGCATCCGTCGCTGTCGCAACCACATCACCGGTTGGCTGATCAGCCGGTGACTGAACCGTATAAGCGCCGTTGGCATCCGCCTGAACCTGGCTGGACGTGCCATCCGGGTAAGTCACGGTAACGGTGCTGCCCGCCTCGGCGAGCCCGGTCACGGTGAGACTGCCGTCCGCGTTGACGCCCAGATTCACGCTGGGCGCTGCTGGCGGCGTGGTGTCTGCCTCCTCTGCCTGCGACCGGCTACTGCCATCACCGCGATTGTTGGCTACTGCGATGCCGGCAAGCGCGACGCCGCCCAGCACCCAGGCCACCGTCGAGAGGTCGAAGCTTTCGTTGCCGAGCAGTGGCTCTATGGAATCAATAGGCGTGTATTGCCCGAGCAACTGCATGTCGTCCGCGAACTCGGCGTGCCAGAGCTGCTGACCATCGTCGATGACCAGATCATTCTGCGGGGCTCCCTGCACAGGGAAGAAACCCTGCACCTTGAGCACGACGCCCGATGTCAGGGTGACGACCAGCGTGCCACCCTGACGCTCGATACTCTGCATGTCGGAACGTTTGGTCGCCAATTGGACGACCGAGGGGGCTTGTAGCGCCACCTCATGACTGGCCGTTGAAACTTTCTCGTGGGTCGACTTGTTGACCACAGTGATCAGGTTTTGCATTGCAGCCTCGGCATTTTTTCGGGCAGACGCATGGCCCAGTGCGCGAGACGGTAACAACGCCCCCCTGATCGAAAGCGAAGTCGTGACAATTGTTCACAAGTGTTCACTGAGCGGATGGCAAAGGCCTGCTGAGCGGCACCCCAGTGCAGATCCCGAGGCTTGGAAAAATCCCCATGCAGGCTCTCCACCTGCTCGAGCCACCGCGTTACGTGAGGGTAAGGGCAGAGGTCCTCACCACCTCCGGCACCAGCACCACGCAAGCGGGAGATCGCACAATCGGCAATCGGGGACCTCCAGATCGACTGCCGGCCGCCCAGACAACGATGATCAGCCCAGCAACCCCTTGAAGAAACGCGAGGCGTTTTCGTCGAGGGTGGCGATGTCGTAGCCGCCTTCCTGCACCACCACGCAAGGCAAGCCGAGGGCACGGATGCGACGACCCAGTTCCTCGAAGCCGGCATGGCTTACCGAGACCTTCGACTGCGGGTCGTTCTCGTAGATGTCGAAGCCAAGCGACAGCACCAGCACCTGCGGGGCGAAGTCGCGAAGGGCCCGCTCGGCCTGGCCGAGGTAGGCGAAGAAATCCGCCTCGGACGCGCCATGGGGCATCGGCAGGTTGAGGTTGTAGCCTTCGCCTCGGCCGCTGCCTGTTTCGTCATCGAAGCCTGCCACCACCGGGTAGAAGTTGGTCGGGTCGCCGTGGATGGAGATGTATTGCACGTCGTCACGCTCGTAGAAGATCTCCTGGATACCCTGGCCGTGGTGCATGTCGGTATCGAGGATGGTCACCCTGTCGAAACGAGCCCTGAGCACTTCGGCGGCGATGGCGGCGTTGTTGAGGAAGCAGAAGCCCCCGGCTCCTTCGGCACGGGCATGGTGGCCCGGCGGCCGGCACAGGGCGTAGGCCTGGGGTTCGCCATCGCGCACCGCCGCAGCGGCAGCGACTGCCGCCTGCGCCGACCAGTAGGCGGCCTGCCAGGTATGCTCACCGATAGGGCAACTGCCGTCGGCCAGGTAGCGTGCGGTCTTGCCAAGGATGCCGCGCAGCGGATTGTTCTCGCGGATGAAGATGTTCGACATCACCTCGTCGCCCCAGTCTTCGTCCACTTCGTGCCACTGCGTGTAGGCGTCTCGCAGGTACTCCAGATAAGCGGTGCTGTGCACGGCACTCAGCGGCGCGAGGCCGTGATCCTCGGGTTCGATCAGCGCGAAGCCCAGCTGGCGCGCCATGGCCAGCAGTGGGTCGATACGCGCCGGCACTTCCTGGGGCTCGCGCATCTGCCCGCGGGACAGGTAGGAGCGTGGATGATGCAGACGTTGGTGCGGATGGAAGAAAGTCTTCATGGCGATTCTCGTCAAAAGCGTTGGTCTCGCGGTGCCGGCGGCCAGCGCCGAGGCTGACGGCCAGCAGCGCCTGTCATTTCAGTAGCCCAGTTCAGCGTCGACCTGATTGTTCAAAGGCAGGCCCGCATTCAGGCGTTCGAGGTTGTCGGCGATCTGGCTGGCGATGCAGGCATCGGAGGCGGCCGAGGCCATGTGCGGCGTCACCCACACACCGGGCGCGTGCCACAGTGGCGACGCCTTGCGCAGCGGCTCCTCGGCGAACACGTCGAGCAGCGCGCCACGCAATTGACCGCTGGCCAGCGCTTCGAGCAGATGGCTCTCGTCGACGTGCTCGCCGCGGCCGCAATTGACCAGCGCAGCTCCCTCGGCCATGCGCGCGAACACCTCGTGGTTGAGCAGGCCGCGGGTCGCGGGGGTCAGCGGGAGCAGATTGACCAGCAGGTCGAGGCCGTCGAGAAACTCGGGCAGCGACGCATCACCGGCGAAGGTGGCGACAGCTGGGAGCTCGCGCGCGGTGCGAGCCCAGCCGCGAACGGTGTAGCCAGCCTGCGCCAGCCGCGAGGCCACCGGCGTACCG
This sequence comes from Pseudomonas flavescens, assembly GCF_013408425.1. Classification (NCBI taxonomy): domain Bacteria; kingdom Pseudomonadati; phylum Pseudomonadota; class Gammaproteobacteria; order Pseudomonadales; family Pseudomonadaceae; genus Phytopseudomonas; species Phytopseudomonas flavescens. Next base: position 3,093,853 of record NZ_JACBYV010000001.1, read on the forward strand.
ATGGAGCCCAGGCCCATGACGCCAACCTTGAAGTCACGCGCGGTACGTTGCACCGGCCGCAGCCACTGCTGGCTCTGGCGACCATTGAGCACCTGGTCGAAGCCGCGGTGAAAATGCAGCACACCCCAATGCACGTACTCGGCCATGCCCTGGCTATGATCCGGATCCACCACGCGGCAGACGGGAATCGAACGTGGCCGCGAAGGGTCATGCTCCAGATGATCCACGCCGGAACCGATCGAATGGATCAGCCGCAGCGCCGGCAGCCTGCCCAGGCTTCCGGCTGCGGGGTACCAGCACACCGCGACCTCGGCCTGCTCGGCGCCCTTCTCGCCAGGGCGCAACACCTGCAGATGTGGCGCATGTCGAGTGAACAGACCGGCCAGCCAGTCTTCCAGTTTCGGCTCTCGGCAGAGCAATACGATGCGCGCCATGAGCCTAGCTGCACCAGTCGTTGCGCTGATCGTCGATCAGGCTCAGGGCGGCCTGCCAGGCCAGACCGATGATGCCCTCGACGCCATCGCGGGAGAATTGCGCCGCGGTATGCCGGCACACTTCTTCACTGGGGATGCTCAACGCCACCCCCGCTGCCATCGCCTGAATCTGCGCCTGGCAGGCACGCTCAAGAAAATAGATCTCGTGGAAGGCATGCGCCACGCTCTGACCGCCGGCCAGCAAGCCGTGGTTACGCAGGATCATCGCGTTGTGCGTGCCCAAGTCGGCGACCAGGCGAGCACGCTCATCCAGCGATAGCGCGATGCCTTCGTAGGTGTGATACGCCAGGTTGCCGTAGAACTTCAGGGCATGCTGAGTGAGCGGTAACAGGCCGTCACGCTGAGCGGCCACGGCCATTCCGGCGGCGGTGTGAGTGTGCACGATGCACTGCATGTCCGGCCGTGCAGCGTGGATCGCCGAATGGATGACAAAGCCGGCCGCGTTGACCCGGCCCTGGCCGTCCAGACGATCCACGACATTGCCGTGCAGGTCGATCAATACCAGGTCGCTGGCGCGCATCTTCTCGAAGGCAACGCCGTAGCGGTTGATCAAAAAGTGATGCTCGGGGCCTGGCACGCGCAGGGTGATGTGCGTGTCGATCAGGTCGGTCATGCGGTAGTAGGCGACCAGCCGGTACAGCGCGGCCAGGTCGCAACGGGCCTGCCATTCGACCTCGGTGAGGGTATCGGGTTTGCTCATGGGGTAACGGCCTCAGGGTTGGACAGGCTGACGGTTTGCCGCTCGCTGGCGCGCAGGTGGGCCAGGCCGATGACGCCAACCAGCGACATCAGCGCCAGGACGCTGAAGAACAGCGCCAGCGGCCACCACTGCCCGGCGTACTGGCCGGCCAGGTAGGTGCCGATCAGCGGCGTCAAACCACCGGTCAGGCCACTGCCTAGCTGATAGGCGATGGAAATGCCCGAGTAGCGCACCTGCGCTGAAAAGGCCTCGGCCATGTAGCCGGCGATCGCCGAATACAGCGCCGCCAGCAGCAATACGGCCAGGGCGATGCCTGCCGTCATGTAGATCAGGTTGCCGGTCTGCACCAGCAGGAACATCGGGTACGGCACCAGCATGCACAGCCCCGCCACCCACTTGAGGAAGCGCCCTTCACCGAAGCGCTCGGCGAGCAGCGCCGAGCACGGCTGAGAGAGAAACTGCAGGATGGTCACCAGGAACAGACAGTCGAGAATGGTCGACTTGGATATGCCCTGGTACTGCGTCACGTAGGTGATCATGAAGGTGTTGGTGAAGAAGAACCCACCGGAACCGATGGTCACCGCCAAGGCGGCGAACAGAATCTGCCGCCAGCTATGGCGGATGACATCCTTGACCGGGCTCTTGGAGGTCTGCTTCTGCTCCTTGACCTTGGCGAACTCCGGCGACTCGGGAACACCGAAGCGGATGAACAGACCCACCATCATCAGCACGCCACTCAGCAGGAACGGCACGCGCCAGCCCCAGCTCATCAGCGCCTCCTGATCCATCTCGCTGATCGCGCGAAAGGCGATCAGCGCCAGCAGCAGGCCAGCCGGGCTACCCAGTTGCGCGAAGGAAGCGAAAAACACCTTGCGGCCCTTGGGCGCGTGTTCGCTGGCCATCAGCACCGCGCCGCCCCACTCGCCGCCCACCGAAATACCCTGCAGGAAGCGCAGCGCGACCAGACCGATCGGGCCCCAGATACCGGCCTGGGCGTAGGTTGGCAGCAAGCCGATGCAGGTGGTCGCCACGCCCATCAGCACCATGGTGAACAGCAGCATCTTCTTGCGCCCGAGACGATCCCCAAGATGACCGAATACCACCCCGGCGAACGGCCGCGCGATGAAACCGACAGCGAAGGTGGCGAAGGCCGCCATGGTGCTCAACACCGCGTTATCGCTGGGGAAGAACAGCTGCCCCAGCACCAGCGCGGCGGCGAAGGCATAGATATAGAAATCGTAGAACTCGATCGTGGTGCCAATGAAGGCGGCCGCCGCGGCACGGCGCGGCGTGGAGGTGGGTGTAGTCATCGCAAGCTCCCGGATTCGTTTTTATAGGCAGGAGAAAAAGCACATCCCAGGTACGGGATCGGTCGCACTCTGGCGGTGCATTGCTAGATCATGCCCCCACCCCTATGCTAAGCAAAGCTTCTAATATCAATACTCAAGTATAAGCACAGCGGATAATCGAACGCCCATGAACCCCGGCCACCGCAACCCCGAGGCCCGTCGTTTCCTCAACGACCGGCTGGACTGGAACCTGTTGCGCACCTTCCTGGTGATCGGCCAGGAAGGTAGCATCAGCCGCGCCGCAGCCCGCCTGCACCTGAGCCAGCCGGCCGTCAGCCAGGCCCTCAAACGCCTCGAGGAACAGCTGGAAAGCGCCCTGGTGATTCGCAGCGGCCCACGCATCGCGCTGTCCAAGGCCGGCGAAGAAGTCATGCAGATCGCCGCCGAACTCTACGGCACCGTCTCGCGCCTCGGCCCGGCGCTGGATGCCCCGGAGGAAACCGTCGCCGGCAAGATCCGCATGCTGATGATCAGCCGCATCCAGTCGAGCTTCTACGACGACTTCCTGGCCAATTTCCATGTCGACTACCCCAGGGTCGAGTTCGAATTCGACGTGCTGCGCAGCTCCGACGTGGTGAGCGCGCTGCTGCAGAAAACCGCCTCCTTCGGCCTGAGCCTGTGCCGAACGCCGCAGCCGCGCCTGGAACAACGCGTGATGCTCAAGCAGCGCTATGCGTTCTTCTGCGGCAGGCGCCACCCCCTGTTCGGGCGCAAGAACCTGAAACTCGGCGACCTGCAAAGCGAGAACTTCGTCAGCTTCACCAGCGACCAGATCGGCGGCAACCTCTCGCCACTGACCATCTTCAGGGACCAGCAGGGCTTCACCGGCCGCATCGTGGCCTCCTCCCCCAGCCTCGACGAAATACGCCGCCTGGTCGCTGCCGGCTATGGCATCGGCTGCCTGCCGGAACATATCGTCGCCAGGGACGTGCAAGCTGGCGAAGTCTGGCGCCTTCCGCCTGCCGAAGGGGTGATCGACGTGGACGTCTACCTGCTCTGGAACCGCGACCAGAAACGCACCCACGCCGAAGCGATCTTTCTCGAGCGCTTCGAGCAGGCATTGCGGGCGACGGAGTTGCAGGATCGGTTTTGAAAAGTCAGCTCGGAACAGCCGCTGCGCTGCAGCCGTTCAGGATCGTGGCGCTTCATGGAGAGGGAGCGAGTAGACCGACGATTTTCAGCGTCGTCCTGCACACGAGCCTCATGCGTGATGGGGCTGGTCCAGCCTGCCCCCCTGCTCCCGTGCCTGCCTGATGTCTCTCGAGGGTGGCGCCCCGAAACGCCGTGCATACTCGCGGCTGAATTGCGCGACGCTTTCGTAGCCGACCCTCAGCGCAGCGGTGTTCACATCGACCCTGTCGGTCAACATCAGGCTGCGCGCGGCTTGCAGCCGTAGAGATTTTTGATACTGAACCGGGCTGGTGCCTGTCAGCTTGCGAAAGTTGTGATGCAGCGTAGAGCTGGCCATTCCCGATCGCTCGGCGAGATCGGCCACGTGCAGCGGTTTGTCGTAGTGATGTTTAAGCCATTCAATGGCTCTGACGATGCCCTTGTCTCGATAACCGTCGCGAGTGACGCTGCGCAACCACTGCCCCGCGCCACTGAGCAGCAGCCGAACGCAGATCTCGCGCTTGACGAGATCCGACATCAAGCCGGCCTCGAGCGGCCGCTCGGTCAGTGTGCAGAGTCGCGAGAAGGCGTCGAGCATCTCACCCGACGCTGCGCCCGATGCAAACCCCCGCGCCTCGGAAGCCGCCTCCTGCCGTGGTGCCTCCAGGGTCTGGATTACCTCATTGAGCATGGAAAGATCGAGCTTCAACACAACGGACAGATAAGGTGTTCGCTCGCTGGCTGCAGTTACCCGAGCCAACGTCGGTATGTCCACCGAGGTAACGAAAAACACCCCCTGACTGAACTCACAGGCCTCCTCACCGAACGTGATCTCCTTCGCGCCCTGCAGGATGATGGCCACGCAGGGCTCGTAAATGCAGTAAGTGGGCGTACCGAGTTCGGCCATTCGATAAAAGGTCAGGCCTGGAATCGATGTCGTGCAAACCTCGTTCAAGCCAATCTGCCGGGTGACTTTATCGATAAGCCCCCGCAGTGCCTGGACGCGTTCGTTGGGCTGAGCGGAATCGCTCGAGGTAGGGGAATGCACGTGCCCGAAACCGAACTGCGAGAAGGAACCGCTCGTCATCACATGCGCCCCTGTTAACGGATTGTTCGAGTCTGCTGAGAGTGCGTGGCCAGCACAAGCATATCGGCAGGATTGTGCAAAAGATGAGGCGCATTAGGGTCACCCGAGCACCCCTCGTTGCTCTAATTTCTAGCACCAATACCGGCTTCGATAAATCCGTGGACACTCAGTCGCGAAAGGAAATTTGGATGGACAGACGAGATTTTCTTACCTATTCGGCGGCTGGCGCCGTTGCGGCTGCTCTGCTGCCGGCCTCGAGCGTCGCGAGCTCGGCGGTTCCAGCAACCGTGCCCACCTCCCTGACCGAGCGCGGAAGCGTGATGCGCACGCAGGGGCAGCTCGTGCGTGCTGACCTGCCCGTCAATTCGCCTTCGCACACGATGAGATACATGACGTCTCAGCGCTTTGGTATGGGCGGGACGCAGATCGGCAATATCTTCGCGCCGATCAGCGACGAGCAGGCGGACGCAGTTCTGCAGGCGGCCTGGGGCGCTGGCGTCAGGCTCTACGATACCTCGCCCTTCTACGGGTTTGGCTTGAGCGAATACCGCCTGGGCCGCTTTCTGCGTGGCAAGTCGCCAGACGACTACGTGGTGTCCACCAAGGTCGGTCGCGTGCTCACGGCGGCGGGTGGTCAGCGGGCGGATCATGCCATCTGGAAGTCGCCCGCGCCGTTCAACTACCGCTACGACTACACCGCAGCAGGTACACGACGCTCCGTGGAGGACAGCTTGCAGCGCTTGGGGTTGCCCCGTATCGACATCGTCTTCATTCATGACGTGTCACCCGATAACACCGAGCTGGAGGGCGGCTGGGAAGCGGCGTATCGAATCGCCCGCACGGGCGCGATGGTCGAGCTTGAAAAGATGCGTGACGAGGGCCTCATCAAGGCATGGGGCTTCGGCGTCAATACACCCAACGCCGTGGTACAGGCAATGACCAGCGATGACCCGACACCGGACATCGTATTGCTTGCCTGCCAGTATTCACTCCTGGACCACGGCGATGCACTGCGAAACACCTTTCCGGCATTGCAAAGCAAAGGCACCAGCGTCATGGTGGGAACACCGCTGAATGATGGGTTTCTGGGCGGTCGCAGCCGCTACAACTTCAGCCAGGATCTGCCTGCCGGGGCGGTGGAAAAACGCGCGCGGATCATGGCGGTTGCCAGCCGACATGGCATTGATATCCATACCGCCGCCCTACAGTTCGCAGCGGCGCACCCGCAAGTGTCCGCGATCATTCCCGGTGCACGCTCGCCGGGGCAGATAGTTTCCAATGTCCAGGCGATGAAGGTCGGTATTCCCGCAGCCTTCTGGGACGAGCTGAAGAGCCAGAGCTTGATCGATGCTCAAGCACCGGTAACGTCCTGATTGGCGTTATTGGCGAGCTGCTGGCGTCACGCATTCGAAGACGCTCATCAGAGAGGCATCGCGAGCGAATCGACGCGTTGTCATCTGCTGGGCACCGTGCGAAGGAGATGCGAGCGGAACCACACCTGAAAGTGCCCGCCATCGCCAACCAGGTGAATTGGAGGGCATTTCGAGGATCGACGCAAAGCGGTAATCCGCGGGAGGCACGGTCGCGGCACGACCTACTTACTGGCTATCGGAGATCTTCTGAGCGAAGTTCACATCGAAGTAATCTCGCCACGCAATGATCTGATCGCCTGCAAGCTCAACTATGCCCATCACCTTCGCGGCCATCAGCGCACTCGAACCGCCGGCCCGCAAAAGCCAGACATCACACGCAGCACCTCTCGGACCACCGCTGCAAGCAGTGATGTGCCGGGAGCGGCCAGCCTTGCGCTATGCCAATCGACTGAGTCGACTCGAGGTGGGCAGCCGGCTCGAGGACCGGCGCCCACATGCAGCCATGGCGCGACGTGCACCAGTGTGCCGATGGTCAGAAGAAGTACCTGACCGACGCACCCAACGTTGTAGAAGGCTGCGGGACGATCACCAATCCACTGGTGGTGCCATAGGCGACTTCGGTGCCGTAACGGTGGGGCTGGAAAGTCCCGTACACGCTGAACTGGTAGTCGCTGTAGTCATAGGACGCGCGCAGGTCATACCGGGTATAGACGGGCATTTCCTTCTTCTCGGTCCCCACGTAGTAAGGGATGCCGGTGAGGTGGTACGCATCGGCATTGAGCGTCAACTGCCCCGCCATGAAAGCATCTCGATACTGAACCCCCGCCTTGTAGGTGTGTTCAGGCACCACCAGCCGGTCACCGGTGCCACTGGGTGGGTTGTCTATCACCGCATCGATGATCCGGCCATAACTCGCGTAGGTGCTGACTGTGGAGGTGGCCTGGTAGTTGAAGCTGGTTTCCACGCCTTTGCGCGTGGTGTCGCTGACCTGCTCGAAGACTCCCGGCGAGGTTTGCAAGGTCTCGCTGTCGTTCTGAATGTAATAGAACTCGGTGGTGCTGGAGAAACGCTCGGTCGGACGCACGGTGAAGCCGATGTCATAGGACGTCACCTTGCTGGGTCGCACGCTGCCATTGATTCGGCCACCCGTGTCGCTGGGCGGCAGAGCGCCGCTGCTGCCGGAGCTGATGTACTCCGCAGCTGGCGAGCGGAAGCCCTGCGAAGCATTGGTGAACACTTCGAACTGCTCGGTCGGCGTCCACACCAGCCCCAGCTTCGGTGTGGTCACCGAACTGTGATAACCGGTATCGGCGTTGCGGAACTTGAGGTTTTCGATGTCGTAATCGAAGCGGTCATAGCGAATACCGCCTAACACCTTCAGGGAATCGAGCGGCTTGTACTGTCCTTGGGCAAACACGCCGTAAGTGATCAGATCCTGATCGAAGTCGAAGTAGAAATTGGGGGTGGGCTCGAAGTTGCGGTACTGCTGACGGTAGGCATCACCCTTGTCTCGGCGCACGTCGGCGCCGACCATCAGCGATGCCGAGTCTTCGTAGACGAAGTTGTAGGCCAGGCGACCACCGTAGATGTCACGATCATCCTTGCCGTAATTGTGGGTGTTGGTGCCATTGGAAATGCCGCGCACACGCTTGAAATCCTCGAAGTACGCCGTGTAGTAAAGCCCCTCTTCTCCCTCAGCAGGTGCGCGATTGAAGACGTAGGTGTTTCGGTTGGCGTTGCCGAACCCATACAGGTTATCGGTATCACGGCGGCTGATCGTTCCGGCCTTGAGCGCGGGTAAATTGAGGTAGCCATCGTTCTTGAAATCCGACTCGTAGTGGCTGAAGCGCGCCGAATACTTCGCATCGCCAAAGACCTTGGAAAGCTTCCAGAAGTAGTTGTCGCGGTTGGTCTCAGCGGCCTTGCGATAACCATTGGTCTTGTAGATATCCGCCACGAACAACGATTGGAAACCTTCATGCTCGCCGCCCAGCACCAGGTTGGTTCGGCGACCATCGAAGCTGGCGAGGTCCACACCAATGCTCGACGCCACGTCCCCCCCATCGAGCGTTTCGATATTCACCGCACCTGCACGGTTCTGGTCGCCATACAGCGCCGATACCGGGCCCTTGATAATATCGACGCGCTTGATCATCTGAGGTGTCAGCCATTCGAGGAAAACCGGGCCGTGACCGGCACCACCCTGGCTGGACGGAATGTTCTGCGGTACGCCGTCGACGTATACCGCCACGTCGGCGCCATGGGTACCGTTGGTGGTGAAGCCGCGCATACGGAAGCCATTGCCGGTGTCGCCCTGGTCGATGTTGTTGGCTACCACCCCTGGTACACGGCGGTAGATGTTGGAGATATCGCGGTCGACATTGAGCGTGCGAATGTCCTCATCCGTGATCGTGGTGACCGCAGCCGGAAGGCTTTGCGATGCGTTGCTTACCCTGCCACGCGCCAGTGGTCTGGCACGATCCAGATTACCGCCCTCCCCTACGACTTCGATTGCACCTAGCTCGGTGACCCCATCGGCTTCACCTTCCGCTGCAACCGATGCGCACGACACCACGCAGACCAGTGCTGCACCACTAAAAACCCAAACGTTGCTGCGATTCGCAGATGCGTACATGAAGCAGAATTCCCTGATTGTGTATGGCCATGACATAAGCTAAAAACGTTATACCATAACATTTAATATTCCTTTCACAGGGTCTGCGCCCCAGGCGTCGGCATCCTGTCGAATGGCCACGTTTTCACGCTAAAAACCTCTGGTTCGCTCTGTCCACGGCCCCGCGACCAGTGGAGCCGCTCGGCCAGGCCCTCCAGCGCAACGCATAACGCCACCCGACCCATTTCCCATCCTGCAGGTCTCAACCTCATACAGAAACCTTCACGGAGCGGCTGATGAGTGCATTCGATTGGCAGCGCATGCTGCTGGGTGATTTCCCCTATCTGTTTCTGGGGGAAGTGGCCTTCCGCGCGCTGTTCGCTTTCGTGGTGGTTTTTCTGTTCTTGAAGGTCAGTGGCCGGCGCGGCATTCGGCAGCTTTCGCTGTTCGAGCTGGTGGTGATCCTGACGCTGGGCTCGGCCGCGGGCGACGTGTCGTTCTACGACGACGTGCCCCTGCTGCCGGTGGCGATGGTCTTCGTCACCTTGCTGCTGCTCTACCGCGTCACCGTGTTGGTGATGAGCCATAGCGAGCGGTTCTCGGACTGGATGGAAGGCAAACCGGTAACGATCATCCAGGGCGGGCTGTACGAGCTCAACAGCCTGGATCACCTGAACATATCCCCCGAAGAGTTCTTCATGGAGCTTCGCCAGCAAGGCGTCGAGCACCTCGGCCAGGTTCGCCTTGGCATTCTGGAGACCGACGGCGATGTCAGCCTGTATTTCTACCCACCCGAGGCCATCAAGCCAGGATTGTCGGTGCTGCCACCCGAGCACCGCCCCGAGTACGAGCAGGTGCCGCGTGATGACGTCTATGCCTGTGTCCGCTGCGGCCATGCGCAACGCATCGAAAACCAGCAGCAGGCAACCTGCCCGCGCTGCGAGCACCGCATCTGGTCCCTCGCGCTGCGCCATCAACGCTTGCGCTGATCAACACCCTCGAGGGCCCTGCTCGTGCAAAGGAAAGCGAGCGCACTGGTGAGGCCGCAAGGTTGCCATCGCCAAACCTGCGAGCTAGAGTGCGCCGGTCACGGTCTATCCCGCGACCGGGCGTCAGAACCCGAGAAATCAGGAACGCACTAGCGCTATAGCCTAGTGGGCATGTACATGCTCGCTTGCGTCTTTATGGCAGGCCGTGCGGGGCAGGCTTCGGCCTGGCCGGTTCCCCTGGTTTCCGGTTTCTGACCCCCGTACGGTCTGCCACCCAAATCGAGTCAGAACGATCGGTGGCAGCTCCTTAAGCAAACCAGGGAGCATAAGGAAAATGCGCCATCCAGCTTTTACGCTAGGGCACCACCCTACCTGCACACTGACACCCTTCGCCTCCAGCCAGGAGGTGCGCCATGGCTGAACCACGCAGCCCGGTCGTTCGTTTCCCCAGACGGCAAAGCCCCATTCCGAAAACCTGCCCACCACCCCCTCGCGATACCCAGGGTGACGCCGAACTGCGTGCCAGCTTGCTGGCCGACATATTCGACGAACTGATCCGCAAGAAAGGCGAACACCCCGAAGGCCTGCTAGTGCACGCCGCCGCGCTGTTCGCAAAGGACCTGCTCGAAGAGATGGTGGTGCTCTATCGCCAGGCGCTGTGCGAGGTGCAGGGAGGGGGTGGGCATGTTTAGAGACAATGTCACGCCCCTCCCCATCCACGGTAATCGCCACGGCATTCGGACCATGCCCCACTTCCGTCGGCGAATACGTTTGTACGGTTCGGCTAGTCATCGTGCTAAAGCCCTGAAACCTTCACCAACAGGCATCACAGTCATCACCGGCGGTTATGTCAGTGGCCCTATCGTCAGCAGGGAGGTTTAGGCGGACGTAGTATCAACTAGCTGCATACCTTGTTCTGTATAGCGTTCACCCTGAACAAGGTGCCTTTCGAGAATGCTGCCGATTTCCAGCATCTCTGCTTCGCTGAGATGTACCTGGGTCGCCCCTACGTTCTCCTGCAAACGATGCAGTTTAGTCGTTCCAGGAATAGGCACAATCGACGGTTGCTGAGCGAGAAGCCATGCCAGTGCCACTTGAGCGGGTGTTGCCTTCTTTCGCTGCGCAATGACGCTAATTGCTTCAGCGATTTGTTGATTGGCAATGCGTGCATCACCCTGAAAGCGCGGCAACGTATTGCGGATGTCGCCGCTTCCAAATTGAGTATCTGCGTCGATCTTCGCGCTGAGAAATCCCTTGCCTAAGGGGCTGAAAGGTACGAAGCCGATTCCCAGCTCAATTAGCGTCGGAAGGATCACTGCCTCTGGGTCTCTGGTGAACATGGAGTACTCGCTTTGGAGTGCTGCCACAGGTTGCACCGCGTGCGCACGGCGGATCGTCGCGCTCCCGGCTTCGGATAGCCCGAAATGGCCAACCTTGCCCTCTTCGATCAGGTCTCTGACTGCGCCAGCCACTTCTTCGATTGGAACCTGCGGATCAACCCTGTGCTGGTAGAACAGATCAATTCGATCTGTCCGAAGACGCTTCAGCGACTGCTCGGCGACTAGACGGATGCGTTCAGGGCGGCTGTCCAGCTCACCGGTAGCAGCATTGCCGTCCTTCCAACCGAACTTGGTTGCCAAAACGACCTTGTCACGAAACGGGGCTACGGCTTCTCCGAGCCACTCCTCGTTTTGCGCACCATAGGCTTCTGCGGTATCGAAGAACGTGACGCCAAGATCATGCGCCGACCGAATGAGCGTGATGGCTTCATCCTTCGCGGCCGCAGGGCCGTAGCCAAAGGTCAGGCCCATGCAACCTAAGCCGATTTCCGAGACCTCGAGCTTGCCGATGCCTAGAGTTCGCTTTTTCATAGTCTGTCTCCGTTACTGATTACAACAATCGCTTCAGGCGATCAGTACACCCCGGTCTGATCCCAAAACTCACAGTGGTGCGTGCCTGCGAAGCGGCCGGACACCAACTTTGCAGTAGGCAGTGCAAAGGTCATGACGTTGTCCTGCCTGGGATCAAAGCGCGGCCAGTCGCTCTGCTTGCCAGCAAGCGCAGCGACGTTTGAGAAGTGAGCGACCATCTGGTCGGAGAGCCTCTCCTGCAAGGGATTGAGCTTGACCTGCACGTCACCGCCACCGCGAAAACCGGGGAATAGGTAAGGCAGCTCGTAGGTATGGGCTGCAAGCATCGGGAACGAGGTAGGCCCGACATATGACGGCGCGGTTCGATCACCAAACTCATAGGCGTATACGGGGATCTTGTCTGTCAGAACTCGACTCATCTCAAGGCCGGTGCAAGCGAACATGCTGTCAGTGGCAGCTGCGGCGAACGCCTCACTTGGGCTTTCATAGTTTTCGAAGGGATACTCGAGCAAGACCTTTGGTGCCAGCGCCTTCCCATACATGCGCTCGACCTCTACGGGGTAGTCCGCCTCCTTCATCACCTTGCCGGTCATCAGCTCTGGCAGTGCGACGAAAAATCGCCCCTCATCGCGGGTGCTCCCGTTGACCAACGTGGCACGGTTGATTTTCCCTGTACGGTAGGCATCGGATGGATGCATCGGCAGCGATTTCCCATCAACGATGAATTCGTTGAGCGCGAATGGAGCCTGAATGTCGAGGATTCGCTTGCTCGGTAACGCGCGCAGGCAATTGGCCCCACCGGTGTCGCAACCGGCCCCTTTCGCAAAGGCTGCGCCGACTTCTCGCGCAACCGCCAACGGCCGCGGGGCACCGAACGCCGGATGCCGGGTCATTACACCGCCGCCGCTCATCGCAATCGCGTGTTGAAACAGCCCGGCCGACTGCGGGGAGGCCATATGCACCATTACGCTATTGCCGCCAGATGACTCACCAGCAATCGTTACGTTGGAAGGATCTCCGCCAAAGGCTGCAATATTGCTTTGCACCCACTGCAGGGCAGCTTGCTGATCCATCAGGCCGTAATTGCCGAAGTCATGCCCTTCACTATCGAGTGCAGGGTGTGCGAGGAAGCCGAATACACCCAAGCGGTAGTTGAGCGTTACCACCACCGCGTTACCCTGCTTGGCAAGTTTGCTCGGGTCGTAATCGCCGCCTTGGCCGACTTGAAGAGCACCTCCATGTATCCAAACGAAAACAGGCAGTTTCTGGCCGCCGTTGCTGGCATTCGCATCTCGATAGACGTTGAGATAAAGGCAATCCTCACTTCCACCCGCTTTGGCGAAAACACCTAAGTCCGCACTCTGCACGCAGCTGCTTGCCAATGCGTTAGCCTTGATGGGAGCCGTCCAGTGTTTGGCAGGCTGCGGCGGCTGCCAGCGCAGATCCGCCACCGGTGGCTCGGCATATGGAATCCCTTGCCAGGACTCGATGCCCCCGGCTGCTGTGCCAATGATGGGGCCAGATGTTAAGTCGATAGCAAGACGCTCATCGGCTTGACTTGGAAGAGTGGCGCAAAGCCCTCCGACAAGCGCGAAGGTGGCCAAAAGGCAACGCCGCGAAATCAGGTTATGCATGTGAATCCTTGAGTATTTAAGGTATCGCCAGGTCGGGATCCAAGTACGATGGCGCTGGATTCACCGCCACAGCTGATAGAGGCCCAACCGTGGTTCGTACCAAGGTTGGGCCTTAACCGCTCGTTCTAATGAAGATTCGCGGCGAGATAGCAACCGCGGATCAACCCGCGGAATTATCTAGCGTTGCTGCTATGGCATCGCGAGTACGCTGCCCGTTGTCGGCGCCTACGCGCTCGGTCAATACCTGCGCCGCCTGACTCAGCTGACCTGTGGTAAGGCCAACATTCCGGCTGATGCGGATGTGGGATTGAAGCTGGGACTCCACGCCAGGAAGTGCAGATAAAAAGCTGACGGTTGCCAGTTCGCGGCTTTGCCAGTCCAGGTTGTCCCGCTCGAAGATGTCACCAAACAGGTGGGTCTTCAGGTAGGTATCAGCGGCAGGCGCAAACTCGAACAATGCCCCTTCTACCCGCTGGCCTACCAACTTGGTCTGGTTTGCAGTACCGGCTTCCAGCAACGCGTCACCGGTGGGGATCTCGCGACTTGGCTCACGCCCCGGGTTGTCCTTAATGCCACGCTCTTTGCGTGACTCCACAACCTCCATCAGCTTGCCCAACGCATTCAGACTGCGGGGAAATCCAGCGTAGGCGTATGACTGCACCAGCACTTCTTTGACGTCGCTAATCGAGAGCCCATCATCAAGGCCCTGGTTTAGCGCTTCTTCCAACTTAGGGATGTTGCCTGCTGCCGCGAAGGCCGCGATGGGAATGATCGCCTGCTGCTGGGCGGAAAGTGTCTCGGAAGTGGATTGCGTGCTGCTTCGGGCGCGATCCGAGTTTGTTGCGGGAGCGGCTTGGCTGACGGCCGTGGACAGGCTTAACAAGCCGCCAACAGCCAGCATGCAGATTCTGCTGCACTTAGTGAGCGTGGTATTGGTCATCGCTGACTTTCTCCATCCATTCGACATTTTTTCCATCCGCCTGCACACCGGTAACCGCCAAATGCGTCATGGCCGTTTTCGGTGATGCTCCATGCCAGTGCTTCACACCTGGCGGGCAATACACGACATCACCCGGGCGAATCTCCTGGATCGGCTTACCCCACTCCTGAGTGAGTCCGACACCCGAGACCACTGACAAACGCTGGCCAACGGGATGGGTATGCCAGGCAGAGCGAGATCCAGGCTCGAACGTCACCAGCGCTCCCGACACATTGATGCCGCCCTCGGCCGGCCAGATCATGTCGATACGAACCGGGCCGGTGAAATACTCCGCAGGCCCAACGATCGATGCTTCGCTGCCGGCTCTGACTATCTGCTGGCTCGAATCGCTTGCAGGTTCTTCACCCGCAGCGTTCGACGCGCCGACATGAAGCGCTGCAGCGCATAAGGCAAATCTTACTAAGGGGGTGGACATGACAACTCTCCTGTAAACATCGCCTAACCTGCTTGGAATGGGGCACCGTGATGCGTTCTGGTGCTTCGGCAAATGGCAGTCTGGCGGCGGCGGCAACCACTCCTAAAGAACCCTGGATACAACCTCTACCGCCAAGCGTAATGCTGCCTAATCACACTAGGGCTTAATGCACTTGCTGATAAGATGGTAAAAACGGAACGCACTAGTGCACTGAGCTCACCAATGGCAAAGCCCAATCTCAATGATTTGTTAGCGTTCGCGACTACGGCGCGGGAGCGGAGCTTCACAAGGGCAGCGGCGCAGCTGGGTATATCGCGCTCCGCCTTGAGCCACAAAATGCGCGCGCTGGAAGAACTGCTCGGCATGCAATTGCTGACACGCACCACGCGCAGCGTTTCGACCACTGAAGCGGGCGCGCGCTTATTGAGTGCTGTCGCGCCGAGAATCAGTGAGATTGAAGAGGAGCTCGCGAGCCTGACCGCTTTGCGCGAGAAGCCCGCCGGGATGGTGCGCATCACGGCAAATGACCATTCAATCCAAACCGTGCTGTGGCCCAGGCTGCTGCCGTTGCTGGAAGAATACCCGGACATCCAGATCGAGTTCAGCGCGGACTACGGCTTTACCGATATCGCGGCCCAACGTTTCAACGCCGGCGTCAGGCTTGGCGACAGCGTAGATAAAGACATGATTGCTACGCGCATCGCGCCGGACATGCGGATGGCAATAGGCGCGGCGCCTAAATACTTGGAGGGGAAACGTCCACCGGCCTCCCCCCATGAGCTGACCGAGTTCGATTGCATTAACCTGCGGCTGCCTACCTACGGCGGCCTTTATGCCTGGGAGTTTGAAAAAGATGGCAACGAGCTCAGTGTTCGCGTGGAAGGGCAGGTCATCTTCAATAACGCGTTTCTCATGATCAAAGCAGCTATTGATGGCCGGGGGCTGGTCTATGCGCCATTCGATATTCTGGAGCAGCATTTCAAGTCCGGGGAGCTAGAGCCGCTACTCGAAGACTGGTGCGCCACGTTCCCCGGCTACCACATTTACTACGCTAGCAGGCGACAGGTCTCGCCGGCACTCACTCTGGTAATCAACGCGCTGCGTTATCACCAAGCGCCGTGACTCGCGGATTAATCGCTCAAGCGCTGCATATTGCTGCAACGATCACCTCTCAATCACAGCCTCGTGTTAGCACCAATGTCCTTCTGCAGCGGCTAATTTTCGTGGTATCGCAGGGCTGCGACAAGAAGCTGGAAAGCAGCTGTATTCTGCCTCCGGCTTGGGTAGTAGAGATGATACCCAGCAAATGATGGGCACCACTGCTGCAGAATCGGTAGCAGACTCCCCGCCTTGATCTGCGCCTCAACTTGCGATCTCAACAAGCAAGCCAAACCGAGCCCTGACATGGCGGCTTGAATTATCAACTCAGGCCTGTTCAACGACAGCTGGCCGGATACTCTGACCTTCAGCGGCTGACCGTCCCGCGCGAACTCCCACATTGATGCGCCGCCCAAGGTGGGCAGGCGACGATTGATGCATCGGTGGGACGAAAGCTCGAAAGGAGTTTCGGGCTTGGGGCATGTGGAGAAATAAGAAGGCGCACCCACCACCACCAACTGCTCCGGTGGCCCAATGGGAACGGCAACCATGTCCTTGTCCAGGTTGGCGCCAAGGCGAATACCGGCGTCGTAGCGCTCCGCGACTATGTCGACAAAACCATTGTCCACATCGAGCTCGATGTTGAGATCGGGGTAATCAGAAAGCAGCGTGTGTACAGCAGGCCAGACAATGGTCTCTGCAGCATGATCCGCGGAGGTGATCCTCACCGTACCTGCCGGCTGGTCAGCAGCCCCCGTCAACGCACCCAGTTGCCGATGTATATCCTCCAGCGCCGGACCAAGCGTTTCCAGCAGACGAGCGCCAGCTTCAGTGGGTGCAACACTGCGAGTGGTTCGGCTTAGCAGGCGGATGCCGAGTCTACCTTCGAGGCGACGGATTTTATGACTCAACGCGGACTGAGACGTCCCGAGGCGCCCAGCGGCCCGGGTAAAACTGTTCAATTGCGCCACCGCCACGAAGGCAGCCAGGCTGCCAAGTTCGTCCTGCATGATTAATGACTCCCCGTCATACCCCACCACTCAAACCGCGAGTCATCCACGGCCAGAACCGAAGAACGGATGATAGCTCCCAGCAAAAATTTATGACTTACCGTCATAAGTCCAAGTGTGTTCAAGCGGCTAATCACAGCGGCTCATGCGGGTTAGAGTCTTTGCTCACTATGTGCCAATGCCATGGCCTGCGGAGGATCGATCACGATGATGAGACGCTTTCTAAAATCACCCATTACGCTCCTCGCATCAGTCACCGTAATGGCGGGAGCTGCGGGAGCTCAGGACGGAACAAGAAACCCCGCTTCCGACGCGTTCATACTGATTCCCGAGAGCCCCTCCTCCGCTTATGTCGACGCCACGGCAACTCATGTTCCCATCGCCCCCAGTCTTCACGCTACCGACTCGGTATTTATCGACGTCGACAATGACGGGCATTTGGACGTGGTGGTTTCCGTCGAGTACGGGGTTAACAGGCTTTATTTGAACGATGGCACCGGGCGACTGACTTACGTGCCCGATGCCTTTGGGACAGAGCCTCATGACAACGAGCATGTGAGAGCTGCCGACTTCGACGGCGACGGCAATATGGATGTGGTTTTCGTCGCTGAATCCGATGAGGTACACCAACTGTTTCTGGGTGATGGCAAAGGTGGTTTTATAGATGCCAGCGAGCGTCTCCCGGCACATAGCCAAGGTAATGGATTGGCAGTCGGCGACGTAAACGGCGACGGATTGCCTGATATCGTGGTGGGCAGTACAGGCGAAACGGGGCACACGCCAGATGCGCAGATCATTCCGGCTAGCAACCTGCTCTTCCTCAACGATCCGAAGCGCCCAGGGCACTTCATCGACGCCACGAAAACACACCTCCCCGATAGCAATGATCAGACGGAAAGCATTGCACTTGCCGATATGACCGGCGACGGCCATCTGGACATGGTGATCGCGAGCCCGGCCCATCCAAACCGATTGCTGATCAACGATGGACAAGGCCGGTTCACCGACGCATCTGATCGGCTTGATCTGCAAGTGCCGATGGAAACCCGCGAAGTGCAGGTTTTCGATGCGAACGGAGATGGCCTCAATGACATTCTGTTCTTCAACATTACGAGCAATAACTTCGGCTGGGACAAAGATCCTCAGACACGGCTTCTGATCAATGACGGTAAAGGCCGCTTCATTGACGAAACCGCCGAACGCCTGCCAGCGCACCGCTTCTCGAGCTGGGCGGGCAAGATAGTCGACTTCAACAACGACGGTGCCCCGGATATTCTCGCCGGCGCGATTCAGGTACCTGGGTTCGTGCCGCTGCAGTTGAGGGCTTGGCAGAATGATGGCAAGGGCTTCTTCAAGGATGTCACGCTTGACGCGGTACCTGGCATTACCGTTGGCCGAAGCTGGAGCATGGGCTCTGGCGACCTCGATGGCGACGGCAAGACCGACATTTTCATTGGCGGCTGGGGCACACAAGCCAGGCTGCTGCTTACCGATAAACAAGGCTATCAAGACGGCCTGCCCGCGCAGCAAAGATTGACGCCGGCTCGTAGCAAAGACCGCAACTAGAGCATGTGACTTTATCCTGTTACGTGCGCATCGCCTTGCACGTCCGTGGCAGAACCTGTCCAAGCTCAGAAGTCGTCAGGCGCTCTTGACCGTCAACCTGGAATGCCGTGGCATTGAGCTCGGCGCCAAGACCTTGATGTAGTCCAGTTAACGAACTTCATCAATAATTTCTGGAATTTCACTGTGCGAACCCAAGCCCAGCGCGACGAAATTCCCCGAAAATATCGCTCCTGTTATAGCAGCGCCTGCTTGCACATCCGACCATACGGCAAAGCCAAACTTCTTGAGTTCGAAGACCTCTCGGGAATTATTTTTTGCCCGCTCTCTATCAACAAGAGAGCTTGGATATTTTGCCTCATCATGCAACTAGGCCTCACTGCAAGCATTGAGCTTGGTCGCCTCAAGCTCTTATCTTTGCAGCCGACTAACTACTCAGAGTATGACTGACTCTGCATGCACTGACCTCAGATGAAAATAGTGCCGCGCAAGTACAGTGCACCGTGCCCACTGATTATCACCCTGCCGCTGTCCAGAACCTCACAGTGCAAACGGCCCTTGCGCGCCCCACCCTGTTCAGCACTCAGGCGGCGTTTGCCCAGGCGCCCGGCCCAATAGGGCGCCAGAGAAGTGTGAGCGGAGCCCGTGACCGGGTCTTCATTCACGCCCACCCTCGGCCCGAACCAGCGAGAGACAAAATCGAAGCGATGACTCGGCGCGGTGACCGCGATGCCACGCACGTCGAATTCGGTCAGAGCAACGAAGTCGGGATTCAAAGCGGCAACGATGGCTTCATTCTCGACAACGACCAGGTAATCATCTGTGCGATAAAGCGCATCGATTCGCTCCAGCCCCAGCGCTTGCAAAAGGCCGGGCGGAACAGCTGCGGCTTCGGGTTGTTTGGCCGGGAAGTCCATCGCCAAGCGCCCGCTGTCGCGGCGTACCCGTAATTCACCGCTGCGGGTGGAGAAGCGCACCGTATCACGGCTTTCACCAAGCTGCTCGAACAACACCCAGGCGGCTGCCAGGGTGGCGTGGCCACACAGGTCGACTTCCACCGCAGGCGTAAACCAACGTAGCTCGAACACCTCACCGCTACGAACGAAGTAGGCCGTCTCGGACAGGTTGTTCTCTGCGGCGATTCGTTGCAGTGCTTCATCAGGCAGCCAGGCCTGAAGCGGACAAACTGCCGCAGGATTGCCACCGAACGCCTCGGAAGAAAACGCATCCACCTGGAAAATATCGAGCTGCATTCTGATCGATCCGGTTCTTGTCTCTGAGTCTGTGGGCGTTGCCACTTCGAAGCGCCACTCACCCTGTTGGTTGACCGCACCCGCCGAAACGAGCCTCGACTACTCGCGGCTGCCGTTTCGAACCCTATCCAGCATGGCCTTATACCTGCCCAAGGCCACCGTCGACAGGTAGATCGATTCCAGTCACGAAAGAGCTGTCATCGCTGGCCAGAAACAACGCAACGGTTGCGGCCTCTTCCACCCGCCCTACCCTGCCCATGGGCATCGCCTCGAGTAGCGTCGGCAGTGCTTGCTCAATGGCCTCGGCTGGAACGCCAAGCTTACCGAAAATAGGCGTTTCGACCAGGCCGGGGCTGATCGAGTTGACGCGGATCTTGCGGTGCTTGAGATCGGTCGTCCAGCTTCGGGCAAACGAACGGGTCGCCGCTTTCGTGGCGGCGTACACCGAATGAAGCGGGCTGCCCTTCTTATGTGCCACCGAGGCGTTGAGGATCACCGATGCACCCTCGCTGAGTAGCGGCAGCGCCTTTTGTACGGAGAAGAAAAGCCCACGGACATTGGCGTTGAACTGCCTGTCGAAGTCTTCCGGGGTGACCGCTTCGAATGGCGCGAGATTGTTCACGCCCGCATTGGCGAACAGCACGTCGACCCTGCCAAAGCGCTTGCCAACTTCGGCATACAGCGCATCGAGCGCAGCCAGATCGGAAACGTCCGCAACGATGGCCACGGCACGCTCACCGATCTCAACCGCGGCCGCCTCAAGGGCGGCTTTGCTGCGGCCAACGATGACAACCTGTGCCCCCTCCTCCGCGAACAGCTTCGCGGAGGCCAGACCGATGCCGCTTCCGCCACCGGTGATCACCGCGACTTTACCCGTCAGTTTTGCCATGTTGCATGCTCCATGTAATGAGAAAAGCGCGATAAACGCGCAGCACCGACGCGTCGATACCCGCCTTGCTGCGCGCTATTGAAAGCTTGGGAAGCTCGGTCTCAGCGTTCGTTGGTGATGACGACCTTGCCGAACAGATTGCGCTTGCCGAAATGCTCGAACGCGGCCTTGCCGTCGTCGAAGCTGAAGCGGCTGTCTATCACCGGGCGGATACGGTTCTGCGCCACGGCCGCGATCACATCCTGCAGATCCTGGCGGTTGCCCGTCACGATCGTCTGGAACCGCGCGAAGGTGAGGAACATCTCGAGGTAACTGGGCATCTCGCCCTGGGCCAGCACACCGACCATCGATACCTGGCCGCTGAGCGCGACCGCCTTGAGCGACTGAGCGAAAGTGCCGGGGCCACCGACCTCGACGACGCGATCAACACCACGCCCATCGGTAAGCGCTTTCGCCTGCTCGCCCCAGTTGGGGTTTTCGGCGTAATTGATGACATGGTCGGCACCCAATGCCAGTAGCCGCTGCGCCTTCTCAGCCGAAGAGGTCGTCGCGATCACTTTGGCGCCACGCGCCTTGGCGAATTGCAGCGCAAATAGTGATACGCCACCGGAGCCCTGGGTCAGCACGCTGTGCTGCGGCCCGACACCGGCAACGGCGTTCCAACCGGTGACTGCAGCACATGGCAGTGTCGCTGCATCTTCGAAACTGATCGAATCGGGAATAGCGACCAACTCGTTCTGGTCGACAGCGCGATATTCGGCCATCCAGCCATCGAGCTGCGTGCCATATTGCGGTGTGAACTCGCGAAACGACCCTGAATGCCAGCCAGGCATGAAGTTGTTCACCACCCGGTCGCCGACCGCGAAGCGGGTTACACCCGTACCGACTGCCTCGACGATCCCGGCTGCATCAGACAACTGCACACGCCCTTCTTCGAGAGGGAACGGCGACTGACCGCTGATGATCGAGAGGTCGCGGAAGTTGAGCGAGGTTGCCTTGATATTTATCAGCACTTCTCCAGGGCCGGGCTGCGGCGTGGGCTCCTCACATAAAGCCAGGCCATTGATCGAGCCGATTTTCTGCAAACGATAGATCTTCATACGTATCCCCATGTTGGTGGGAAAAGTATCTCGGAGCTTGACCGGATCATCCATTACATGGAGTCTTTAATTCATAACCTATCGTCCGAGATCGTCATGCATCCATTCGACTCCGTGCTCAGCGCCATGCAGCTCGAAAGCTCGCTCTTCGTCCGGCTACACGCCCAGGCGCCATGGGCGATCTCGTTCGACAGCGGAGCTCAGGCGCGTCTTGTCGTCGTCGCGAAGGGCAACTGCTGGTTTACCCATATCGGTCACCCGCCGGTCGTGGTTCAGCAAGGCGATTGCCTCATCATCAAGCAGGGAGTCATGGGCATATTGGGCGATGCACCGGAGCGCGTCGCCGTGCCCTGCTGGCAGATCGCTGACCACGTGACAGGCCAGAAAGTCTCGTTCGGTGGGGATGGTGAAGCGTGTGAGTTCTTTTCGACCTTGTTCACTTTTGACCACGCTGCCGGCGAGCCGCTATCGGCACTCTTGCCTGACGTAGTACATATCGCGATGCCGGAGTCAGACGCCGGGCGGATGGTGTCCATACTCGAACAGATCGGCACCGAGGAAGCGCAGGCCTCGCTCGGGGGCTCCTACGTTGTCGGTCGGCTGCTCGACGTTCTGTTCATCCAGGCAATCCGCACCTGGGCCAGCTCTGAGGGCAATATGCACGAGGGTTGGCTAGCCGGGCTGACCCATCGCCAACTGGCACAGACCCTGAACCGCATCCACGCCGATCTGGCGCACCGCTGGACGCTGGAGCAACTCGCCCGCGACGCCGGAATGTCACGCTCCAGTTTCGCCGCCCTGTTCAAGTCGGTTGTCGGCGTGCCGCCGCTGAGCTATATCGCAACGTGGCGTATCTATCGGGCCAAGCTCATTCTTGCAGCAGGCCATTCCATCGCGGTCGCTGCCGAAAAGACGGGATACGGCACCGATATCGCGCTCAGCCGTGCCTTCAAGGCAGCGACTGGTGTAGCGCCCGGACAATGGCGCCACGACCATCGAACCTCCGCAAGAAACTCGCGCCCTGACCAATCGGCAACTCCTACCTGAATCGAATCGCCTATTCAACCTAGCGCGGCCTGCTGATCCGCTCTGGGCGCCCTCGCATCAGCACTAGAGCGCTTGTTCGACCGTGCGCAGCCAACCTGCCATGTAGTCGTTCCTACTGGTCACCAAAGCCGTCGCTTCCGCCAGGTATTCAAAAGTGCTTGGCGCGTGGCAAAACGCTCCCCCCTGAAGTCACGGCTGGTAATGTGGACAGCAACCGTGCGAGCGCCTAGATGCTCAGGCAGAGGTATTTGATTTCCAGATAATCCTCGATGCCGTACTTGGAGCCTTCACGGCCCAGGCCCGAGGCCTTGATGCCGCCGAACGGCGCCACTTCATTGGAGATCAGGCCGGTGTTGATGCCGACCATACCGTATTCCAGCGCCTCAGCCACACGGAACACGCGGCTCAGGTCACGGGCGTAGAAGTAGGAAGCCAGACCGAACTCGGTGTCGTTGGCCATGGCGATCACTTCGGCTTCGTCCTTGAAGCGGAACAGCGGCGCCAGCGGGCCGAAGGTTTCGTCCTTGGAGACCAGCGCGTTCTTCGGTACGTCGGCCAGAATGGTCGGCTCGAAGAAGGTACCGCCGAGGGCGTGCGTCTTGCCGCCGGAGAGGATCTTGGCGCCTTTGGAAACGGCGTCCTCGATGTGCTCCTTGACCTTGGCCACGGCCTTCTCGTCGATCAGCGGACCGGTGGTGGTGCCCTCTTCCAGACCGTTGCCGATCTTCAGCTTCTCGACCGCTACCTTGAGCTTCTCGGCGAAGGCATCGTAGACGCCGTCCTGCACATAGATGCGGTTGGCACACACGCAGGTCTGACCGTTATTGCGGTACTTGGAGATGATCGCGCCTTCGATGGCCTTGTCCAGGTCAGCATCGTCGAACACGATGAAGGGCGCATTACCACCCAGCTCCAGCGACACTTTCTTGATGTCCTTGGCGCACTCGGCCATCAGCTGGCGACCGATTTCGGTGGAGCCAGTGAACGACAGCTTGCGCACGATCGGGTTGCCGGTCAGCTCGCTGCCGATATCGCCAGCGCTACCGGTCACCACGCTGAACACGCCAGCCGGGATACCGGCACGGGTGGCCAGCTCGGCCAGAGCCAGAGCGGAGTACGGCGTCTGCGAAGCCGGCTTGAGCACCATGGTGCAACCAGCAGCCAGCGCAGGGCCAGCCTTGCGGGTGATCATCGCAGCCGGGAAGTTCCACGGCGTGATGGCCGCGGTAACGCCGATCGGCTGCTTGATGACGATCAGGCGCTTGTCGGCCTGGTGACCCGGAATGGTGTCGCCATAGATGCGCTTGGCTTCTTCGGCGAACCACTCGATGAAGGACGCCGCGTAGGCGATTTCGCCCTTGGCCTCGGCCAGCGGCTTGCCCTGCTCGATGGTCATCAGGCGAGCCAGGTCTTCCTGGTTCTCCAGCATCAGCTCATACCAGCGACGCAGCTTGGCGGAACGCTCCTTGGCGGTCAGCGCACGCCAGGCCGGCAGCGCCTTGTCGGCCGCTTCGATGGCGCGGCGGGTCTCGGCCGCACCCATCTTCGGCACGGTGCCGATCACGTCACCCGTGGCCGGGTTGGTCACCTTGATGGTCTGGCCGCTGTCGGCATCAGCCCAGGCACCGTTGACGAAAGCCTGCTGGCGGAACAGTTGAGCGTCTTTCAGTTGCATGGTGAGGTCTCAGAATAATTCAGACTTGAAAGCGGCCCCGAAGGGCCATCACAAAGAAACTGGTCAGACCTGTGCGCTACGCGTGCGAAGCTCAGTGTTTAGAATCCTGTCATTCTCGGAGTAGTCCACAGGGCAGTCAATTACGTGAACGCCCGGGGTGCTGATGCAGTGTTTCAGCAGCGGAAGGAAGCCTTCGGCACTTTCAACTCGGTGCCCATTGGCACCATAGGCTTCGGCGTATTTGACGAAGTCCGGATTACCGTAATCCAGACCGAAATCGGTAAAGCCCATGTTGGCCTGCTTCCAGCGAATCATGCCGTAGCCATCGTCACGCAAGATCACCACCGTGACATGCATGCCGAGTCGTACGGCGGTTTCCAGCTCCTGGCTGTTCATCATGAAACCACCGTCACCGCAGACGGCGACAACCGGCCGGTCGGGATAAACCAGGTGGGCGGCCATGGCCGATGGGAGGCCTGCGCCCATGGTTGCCAGAGCGTTGTCGAGCAGCACTGTGTTGGGCCTGTGCGCTTTGTAGTTACGGGCGAACCAAATCTTGTAGATGCCGTTATCAAGGGCGACGATGCCGTCGGAAGGAAGTGCGCTACGAACATCTGCGACGATACGCTGCGGGTAGACCGGAAAACGGCTGTCGTCAGCGCCTTCGATGATCTGAACCTCATTGGCCTCGCGGATGTTCAGCAGGCGGGTGAAATCCCAGTGTTCAATGTCAGCGGTATCTAGGGCCTCACCGATCTGCCAGATGGTATTGGCGATATCACCGATCACCTCAATCTGCGGGAAGTAGACGGCGTCGACTTCGGCGGATCGGAAGCTGATGTGAATGACCTCGGTACCGCCATGCACCATGAAGAACGGCGGTTTTTCGATTACGTCGTGACCGATATTGATGATTAGGTCGGCTGCCTCCACGGCACGATGCACGAAGTCACCGGACGACAACGCAGCGTTGCCCAAGAAGCGCGGGTGACGCTCATCAACCACACCCTTGCCTAGTTGGGTCGTGATGAAAGGGATACCGATTTTGTCAATCAACTGCTTGAGAACCTTAGCGGTCATCTTGCGATTGGCGCCGGCACCGAGTACCAGGATCGGATTACGCGCGGCCTTCAGCTTGCTGACTGCTGCATCAATAGCTTTGTGCTCGGCGAGCGGACGGCGATGCAGGCTTGGTGGAATCGGCAAGCTTTCGGTTTGTTCGGCAGCGATATCCTCCGGTAGCTCTAAGTGCACAGCGCCAGGCTTTTCTTCCTCAGCGAGGCGGAAAGCTTCACGCATGCGAGCCGGAATGTTGTCAGCGGAAGCGAATTGATGGGTGTACTTAGTGATGGGATCCATCATCCCGCAGACGTCGATGATCTGGAAGCGGCCCTGCTTGGACTTCTTGATCGGCTTCTGGCCGGTGATCATCAGCATCGGCATACCGCCTAGGTAGGCATAGGCACCCGCCGTGACAAGATTGGTGGCGCCAGGGCCAAGGGTCGACAGACTTACACCAGTCTTGCCAGTGAGCCGCCCATAAGTTGCCGCCATGAACCCTGCTGACTGTTCATGCCGGGTGAGCACTAACTTGATTTCGGATTTGCGTAGCGACTCCAGCAGGTCGAGGTTCTCCTCCCCTGGTATTCCGAACACATACTCGACGCCTTCGTTTTCCAGGCATTGAACAACGACATCAGCGGCCTTGGCCATTCTACTCAAATCCTCAATATTTCATGGGCTGGGTACAACCTCTCATGTCTAAAGTAATGTGAGGTCGACTAGCGGGGCGAATGCACCTGCGATTAAAACTAGTAAAGCCGCGATCGGCTACTTTCGGATCTTCTACGAAGGTGCTGCTGCAGCAACTCACGCAAAAAATTGTGACGAGCTTTTTATATGCAGATCATCCAAGAAGGGCCGAGACACACCTCAGTAGGCTCGGCCCTCTCTGCAGCTTAGCCTTGAGCTAAAGTCGCTTCAGCTTTTCGCAGCTCACGAGCATTTCGATGCCCGATAAAGAACACCAGAATAACCCCTACGAAGCACATACAGGCCAGCGGCAACAGTGCGAGTGGGAAGCTGTTGGTGTGGTGCCGAATAACACCGACAAAGTAATTCAGAGTCCCCGTTCCGATGTGGCCCAGAGTGTTAACGGCTGCAATTCCGACTGCCAAAACTGCTGGCGACAGTGTTTCCGAAGTGAGAGCCCAGAAAGGCCCTTTCAACGCGAAGTTACTGATGAGCACCATAGAGAGCAGAATCAGCGTTACGGTGAGCGAATCGGTCAGCAAGGTAGCCGCGAAGCTCAGGCCCGTGATCGCCAGTGGTATGGCAGTGCTATACATACGATCACCGATCTTGTCGGCACGAATTGCCCAATAGATCATGAAAACCGCACCGATCCCAAAAGGAATCATGTTCAGCAAGCCAGTTTCCATCTCTGTGAGACCAAAGCTTTTGAGAATCTGAGGCATCCAAAGAGAAAGGGTATTACTGGTTGCCGAGATGCTCATGTAGATGACGGAAAGCAATAGTACGTACTTATTGGTCATTGCCGCCCAGATCTTACCCATGCCGTGCTTGGCTTTCTTACCATCGCCTTTGACCTCACGCTCCTTGCGTTCTTCTTCCAGCTTATTGGCGAGCCAATCTTTCTGCTCCTGAGTCAGCCAGCGGGCCTCTTTGCTGTTACTTGGAAGAATGAATAACACCAAGATCCCGAGGATCACCGCTGGGGCCGCTTCAAGCATCAACAACCACTGCCAACCTCTGAAATCCAAAATCCCATCCATCTTCAGAAGCAAAGCGGAAAGCGGCGAGCCGATGAAGTTAGACAGCGGTACAGCTACCATGAACACGGCGACGATCCGAGCCATGTAGGCTTTTGGGAACCAAGTGGTGAGGTAAAGGATGACACCAGGAAAGAAGCCCGCTTCTGCCGCCCCCAAAAGGAAACGAGCGATGCCGAAAGAGATGGGGCCAGTGATGAAAGCAGTACAAAAACCAACAATGCCCCAGGTGATCATGATTCGGGCAATCCAGCGACGGGCACCGAATTTTTCCATCGCCACGTTGCTGGGCATTTCGAAGAGCACGTAAGCAACGAAAAATAGAGTTGCACCAAAACCAAACATGGTGGCGGTCAAGCCGATGTCGTCATTCATCGTAAGGGCTGCGAAGCCGATGTTGACTCGGTCGATGTAAGCGATGAAGTAGCAGAGCATCAGGAAGGGAATGAGCCGGATGGTCATCTTCTTGATCGTAGCCTTCTCGATGTCAGCCACGCTTGCGTCAGTGCGCATGGTGTTTCCTCTCTATTTTTAGACTTATTTGAAAACTGCGGCCATGGGCCCAGTCTCGGTCGACTTAGCGCAGTCGATCTGCGGCAGCCTTCGCCAACTGCATTCGTCTTCAGCGCACAGGCTCAGACATGCTGTTATCTCGGCTTACAGCCACCCTGGATGAGTTAGTCGCTCGGCGCAGTGCGTTGCAAAACCAGTGCTATTCCAAATGCTCATGGCGCTCTATCAGGACAACCCGTTGGCACGCCTGGCGTCCCTACCTGCACACGCGCTCCACACGTGCGATCTCACCGTGCCCCAGACAGAAAGAAGCTGATTTACCGTTCCAGGCAAACTCGAAAACAGGCGGTCTCTCGAGATTGTTTATTTTGCAGCAGAAACGCCATTAGGCTACGCCTGTAAAATTGAGCTTGTCAACGCGCAAACGCAACCAAGGCGTATCTCTAACCCCACAAACCTGTCGCACCAACATCTATTCGACGAATCTAAAATATTCATGCTTTTGATTTTTAAGGGTTTTTATATTAAACGCATACCGCAATCACAGGAGCGATTTTCAAGGCTGGGAAGCGCCACCTGCTCGAATATGCGTTTGATATGCCATAACAGCAATAGCCATTATGATCGCTCAGCCACCTCAGGTGAGTGGACGCCCTGTTTTTGAAGCGGCAGCGCTCCTAGCGCTTGATGACTAGATTGCGAACCCAGGCAGGACGCTATCGGCATTGCACCGTGGATTCGGCTAAGGACAAAAAGAGGCGCTTTCCAAGTTACTCAGCCTGATAGCACCTGCGCTCCTGCTGTAAACGCGCTGCCAATCAGGCAGCAGCTGCAGGCAGACCTGAAGACGCCTACCGAACTACGGCTGTTTGAACCTTCATTTATGGAAATCAGACGCGCGATAGGATTGCCGTCATCCAGGGGGATTCGTGCTCCGAAATGGTTGGATCATTTCATCAACCAGCTGCACAAGACCGGCCTCATCGAGGGAGCGACCAAGCGAGATGAGATCACTGGTGTTTCGGCACCTTCCGACTGAAGCTGTAGTGCGCTGCGATGAGCTAGGCCTTGCGGCACCCGGCCATGGGTGCCGCCTTATCTATAGCAATCAGAAAATACTCTTGGTCACTCGGATCATCGATGGACTGCTGCTACCCAAGTAGTCATTGCTGGCAACCAGAGTGGATGTCAAACAGGGTAAGCCTCATACAGCCTGAGCAAGCACCCACATGAACGTTTCATGCACAAAGCAACGCTTGTCTGCCATGCCAGAGAAAATAGCGGATCCTATAAGCAATAGGATTCGCTTCAGGCATTAATGAATTGCTTTAGAGGGAGCATACGTCTGCTGGAACCCACACATCACCCGTCATGATTCGGCGAGCAGATCGGCTCATTACCGCTTTGGACACAACCCACTTTCCATTCACCTCACGAGCCTCTGCCCCGACAGCCAAACTTCCAGATGGGTGACCAAACCGTATTTGACGCCCGCTTGCATCAGGTACCAGCTGATTGACGATGGTTCCAGGGATCATCGCGGCGACTGCAATAGCTACCGCACCGGTACCCGTCATAGCGTGGTGGAGTTTGCCCATCGAAAAGATTCGAACATTGAGATCAAGGTCATCAGGATTGATCGACTTACCGCCTGCGGCAACATAAGCAATAGGCGAGGAAATGAACGCAAGCTTAGGTGTGTGGGGACGATTGCGAGTCGCTTCTTCTGCGGACTTGGCCAGCCCCATGCGCACGGCCGCGTGAGAACGAATCGCCTCAACACTAGCTAGCAAATCTACGTTTTGATTGATCTCCGCTTGGAGCTCATTGCCTCGCAGACCCAGAGCCTCGGCCTGAATGAAGATTGCCGGATTGCCTGCATTAATCAGTGTCAGCTTGACCTCACCGACCCCAGGAACCTCAAGGGTGTCGACCGGGCTTCCGGTCGGAAACATGCTACCGCCGTCGCCATCATCGCCACCGCTAGGATCAATAAACTCGAGCTTGATCTCGGCAGACGGGAACGCAACACCATCCAGCTCAAAGCGACCTTCTTCGATTACCTGCCCATCACGCATAGGAACATGAGCGATGATCCGAGCACCGATATTCGCCTGCCAGATACGGACAATTGCGATGCCATCCGCAGGGGCATCGACAAGGCCCTGACTAATAGCGAAAGGCCCGACTGCGGAAGTGAGATTTCCACAGTTTCCAGACCAGTCGATGACGGGACGATCAATGGCGACCTGGCCAAAGCGATAGTCGACATCACAGTCGTCTCGCTCAGATCGAGCGATGATTACAACTTTGCTAGTGCTAGAAGTGGCACCGCCAGTTCCGTCTATCTGCTGTCCATACTCATCAGGGCTGCCCACCACCCTAAGTAGGATCCGATCTCGGAGGGCCTGATCTTTGGGCAAAGCGTCATCGCAAAAAAAGACCCCTTTGCTGGTACCGCCGCGCATGTAATGAGCTTTGAATGACTTCTGTGACATGACACCACCCTCAATCTAAATTGCGCTTATTGATACTAAAGCGCAATTGTCTCATATTTTTTAACGGACGCCAATTTGCAGGCTGGATGCAACATGGGCAGGGATGTGTATATTTGAGCGATCTGACTGAATCTTAAAAAGAAAAACGCATGACCACTGACTTGACCAACAGCCAGCGAAAGGCGCTTCGCGAGATAATTAGCTACGTACGCCGCGAGCAGCTCGCCCCTGGCGCCCATCTGCCTGAATGGACGCTCGCCAAGCTCATTGGCACATCTCGATCACCGGTGAAGATCGCGCTGGAGTGCCTCGTAGGTGTTGGCTTCATGCGCTATGACCGCAATCGCGGATATCACCTGGAAGGAGAGATCGACTCATTGCCAAGCGAGGTGCTAGACCTCCTCGGAGAAGGCGATGACCCGATGTATTTGCGACTGGCAGAAGCTCGCTTCGATGGTCTTCTACCGGACTCGGTCACCGAGGCCGATTTGGTGCGATTGCTCAACGCTACGCGCAGTGAGGTGAGTAAGGCGCTTGGCCGGGCACAAAGTGAAGGCTGGGTCGAGAAGGAAGTGGGCTACGGTTGGCGCTTCCTACCAATGATCGACTCGCTCGAAGCCTACGACGACATGTACAGCCTGCGAATTGCCATTGAGCCGGCGGGCATTCTAAGCCCTAAATTTCGCCCTGATCTCGAAGAGCTCCAGATGCTGCGCCAGGAGCAAATGAGCATCTTGAACGGTGGCTACAAGACGATGACCAGCATTGATCGGTTTGAGTCAAATGCACGCCTTCATGAAACGATTGCCAAATGGTCAGGTAACCGATTCTCGCTGCAAACTCTTCGTCGCCTCGATCAAATGCGCAGGTTAGTTGAGTACCGTCAGGCCCGACACGAGCTTCCCCGTCAAGAGCTTGCGCAGGAGCACATCCACATTCTCGATGCGATCAGTCAGGGCGATAATCTCTACGCAGCGAGTTTGATGCGCCAACACATCGAGGATGCAAGGCGCAAGAAGGCCGTTTCCAAAGTCTTCGAACATCCCATTAAGAGCGATCATCCAGCGTCAGGATGACCCGTTTAAGCTCCGATCTACTCGTGCAGCCGCTCATCGGCTGTGCGCTGAAAGCTCCTGACGTAGCCAGTGGATCATCTGCATCTACTGCGCCGAGCACCTTCATTTTGCCGGGAGCGACTGTCATCACTCGGCTAATGGCTCAAGTAACGTCAGCTAAGCGCGTTTCTTGTTCGTGATGGCCGCATCGTGCCGAGTTGCGTTGACAGGCCGCAGTGCGCATGCGTGTTGACAAACACAATTCAATCGAAATAGTCTGATTGCGCTTTATAAAATAAATACGCAATCTGTGATTTGTATGGCGTCGGATTATCAAGTTGTAAACGGCGCACCTCATCTCAGCCACAAGCAAGTGCAGTGGTTAGTACCCATCTAGCGTGCCATTGAGGCTCTGTCTCAATGCGTTCAGCGCGTTCGTCTCACTCCCAAGGCGTTATCGCGCGCATGCCTGGGTAAGCGGCAGACCACTACGTACCCCCTGATTAGCACATCGAGAATGATAATAATGACCGATTCCAAGTACTTCGACAGTCTTCGTACCTTAGAGGCAGAGGATGGAAGAGCCCTGTCCTACCACTCATTGGATGCGTTGGAGTCTGCAGGCTATCCTGCGATTTCTCGGCTCCCGGTCGTCATTCGAATTCTTCTGGAATCAGTGCTGCGTAATTGCGACGGCAGCAAAGTTCTGACGAGCCATGTTCAAGATCTCGCTAGCTGGCGGCCCAATGCCAAGCGCGAGCGAGAGATCCCTTTTGTGGTAGGACGTGTGCTGCTGCAAGATTTTACCGGCATTCCCCTGCTGACGGATCTGGCCGCCATGCGCAGTCAGGCTAGCAAGCGAGGTGCCGATCCGAAATTGATCGAGCCGCTAGTGCCCGTGCACATGGTGGTTGATCACTCCGTTCAGACTGAATTCTCCAATGAGCCTAACGCCCTGCGTAAGAACATGGAGATTGAGTTCCAGCGCAATCGTGAACGCTACGAGTTGATGAAGTGGGGAATGCAAGCCTTCGATACATTCAAGGTGATCCCGCCGGGAATCGGGATCTGCCATCAGATCAATCTCGAGTACTTGGCACAGGGCGTTATCGAGAAGGACGGTGTGGTTTATCCAGATACCCTGGTCGGGACTGATAGCCACACAACCATGATCAACGGAATCGGGGTCCTCGGTTGGGGGGTAGGCGGCATCGAGGCAGAAGCTGGCATGTTGGGCCAGCCGGTTTATATGCTGATGCCCGACGTCGTGGGGGTAGACTTGACGGGAGAGCTGCGCCCAGGAGTTACGGCTACTGATGCCGTCCTGCAGATAACTCAAACACTCCGGGCTGCTAAGGTCGTTGGCAAATTGGTGGAGTTCTTCGGCGAGGGGGCGAGGTCGCTTAGTGCGACCGACCGCGCAACAATCGCCAATATGGCACCTGAGTACGGTGCTACCACCGGCTTCTTTCCGGTCGATGAGAAGACTCTTGATTACTACGCCCACACTGGTCGCAGTGACGATCAGGTCAAGCTCATACGCCGGTACTTCACTGCTCAGGGACTGTTCGGGTTGCCTGCAAGCGGAAGCATCGATTATTCCCAGGTGATCA
This sequence comes from Pseudomonas flavescens, assembly GCF_013408425.1. Taxonomy (NCBI): domain Bacteria; kingdom Pseudomonadati; phylum Pseudomonadota; class Gammaproteobacteria; order Pseudomonadales; family Pseudomonadaceae; genus Phytopseudomonas; species Phytopseudomonas flavescens. The sequence continues at coordinate 3,126,595 of NZ_JACBYV010000001.1, forward strand.
CGATCGATCTCGACCAGATTGTTCCTTGTGTTTCCGGCCCCAAGCGTCCTCAGGATAGGGTGGATCTTGCCGCCCTCGGCTGCCGTTTTGACGAGGTCATGCTGCAGGATGCCAAGAGCGGTGGATATGCCAAGAATGAAGAGCAACTGGAGCAGCGTTTTCCGGTAAGCACCCGCTCGGTCGATGGCAGTAAGGCCGACTACGAGGTTGGCCACGGCGATGTGCTGGTCGCGGCAATCACGTCCTGTACGAATACCTCCAACCCGGAGCTGCTTATCGCGGCAGGATTATTAGCTCGTAATGCGCTGCGGCACGGCTTGCGAGCCAAGCCGTGGGTGAAGACGCTTTTTACCCCGGGCTCACGCGTAGTCTCCGCCTATCTGCAAGATGCTGGACTGATCGCCCCGTTGAACGAGTTGGGTTTTGGAATCGCTGCCTACGGTTGCGGTGCATGCGTCGGCAACATCGGTCCACTGGAGCCGGCGTTGGAGAAGGTGGTCGTTGGCGAAGATCTGGTTTGCAGTGCGGTGCTATCCGGAAACCGGAATTTCGAAGCTCGTATCCACGCCAATCTACGTGCAAATTTCCTAGCCAGCCCACCGCTTGTGGTGGCGTTCGCGTTGGCGGGAAGCACTCGTGTGGATCTCACCAGGGTTCCGTTGGGCCACGGTAAAGATGGCGAGCCAGTAATGCTCGCAGACGTCTGGCCGAGCAACGACGAGATAAAGGCGCTCAGCGTAAAAGCAGGCAACCCCAAGCTGTATCAGGAGTGGTACGCCGACCTCACGCGCGATCACGATCTGTGGAACGGCATCACGAGCGCGACTGGAAATGTGTATGACTGGCCTGCTTCTACCTACGCGGCAGAACCGGACTTCTTCGATACGAGTATCGCTGCCAAGCCGATCAAGAATGCTCGCGCGCTGGCGATCCTTGGCGACTCTATCACCACCGACCACATAAGCCCTGCAGGCTCGATCTCCGCAGGTTCAAGCGCAGGACGCTGGCTCATGGAGCATGGTGTTGATCAGAAAGACTTCAACACCTATGGCGCTCGACGCGGCCACTTTGAAGTCATGGTCAGAGGGACTTTTGCCAACGTCCGTCTGAAGAATCAGATGTTGCCGTTGAAAGCTGATGGCTCGGCTGACGAGGGGCCCTATACGCTGCTGCAGCCCACTGGTGAGCGCGTAGGCCTGTTCGAGGCATCTCGCCATTACCTGGAAAAAGAGACGCCTGTTCTAATTTTTGCGGGTGATGAGTACGGCACTGGGTCGAGCCGTGATTGGGCTGCCAAAGGCACGCGCCTACTTGGCGTCCGGGCCGTGATAGCCAAAAGTTTTGAGCGTATTCACCGCAACAATTTGGCAGGGCTGGGTGTGCTGCCGCTGCAGTTTAAGAATGGTCACGACGCGCAAGCACTTGGTCTCGACGGCTCGGAGCATTTTGATCTACTCGGAATCGATGATGGCGTCGAACCTGGGCAGGACGTCGTGCTGAGCATCACACGTAAGGACGGCACCAAAGAAGAGGTCGTACTTCTTGCTCGAATCGATACTGCGATCGAAGCCACCTACTTCCAAAACGGTGGGATTCTGCCCTACGTCCTTGATAGCCTGCTCGCGCCGGCCAGCAAGGTTGCAAATAGCCAGCGCAAAGTCATGTCGTAAGAGCCTTGCGTCACTGACCTCACGATCATTTACAGCCCATCACTTGATGGGCTTTTGTCGAAGAACGGGACGATGACATGAATGAGTTACTGCATATCGTGAAAGGCGAGCTTGCTCCAGAAGGAGTACTGCGAGCAGCGATCAACTTTGGAAATCCGGTCTTGGCGCAACCCGGGCACGACGGTTCGCCACATGGCGTATCCGTTTCTCTTGCCAAAGAGCTGGCGAGCGAACTGCAGGTTGAGCTTGAGCTGATTTCTTTCGACGCCGCGGGAAAGGTCTTTGCGGCGATGCAAGATGGCGTATGGTCAATTGCGTTTCTTGCAATAGAACCCGTTCGAGCGGAGCAAATCGATTTCAGCGAGCCCTACGTAATCATTGAAGGCACTTACCTGGTCAAGGATGACTCGCCCTACACTCATTGTGATCACTTGGATAATGATGGAATCAGGATTGCCGTGGGGCAAGGGGCTGCCTATGACTTGTACCTAAGTCGAACACTGCAGAAGGCGACACTAGAAAGAGCATCAACCTCCTCGGGGGCAGTTGATCTGTTCATTTCTGATGCCCTTGATGCGGCAGCGGGGGTACGGCAGCCCCTTGAGCTGTTCGCAGCCAGCAATACGGGTTACCGGGTTCTGGAAGGCGGATTCACGGCGATTCGTCAGGCGATGGCGGTGCCTAAGCAGCATAAGCAAGCCGCAGCCTATATCCAGACATTTTTGAGCAAGCGGCTTGAAAGCGGTTTTATACGGGGTGCCTTACTCGCAACCGGCCAGACCGATGTAAGCGCGCCGAGGTGAGTGAAAGCTATCCTGTCGACATTGCTACGCCTAGTGACCTCTAGCCAGTATTTATAGCGCCTGCTCTATAAGGCGAGCAGTTAGTCGAGCGAGGCCTTCCAATATGCATGCGGCTCGTCAGAGATCTTGGCCAACGTCGAAGCCGCGCATCACTTGCTAGATAACGTTGTAGCCTTGCTCTCGGATCGTGGATACACCCGCGCAAACAGCCCCGACTTTGCCTTGCACCTTCTTGCCCCGTCTAGATGCGCGTGCATTCGCTCCGCTGCCGCTTCAAGATCGCCTCGCTCGACACAATCCAGAATTTCAAGGTGCTCTAAAACTTGGCCATGCCAATGCTTGCGAGAGAGATTCAGGCGGGATTCCACAATCGCACGTAACGCATTGATCCGTCTAAGGGACTGCAAGGCAAACCTGTTGCCGGAAAGCTTCGCAAGCGTTTCATGGAACATTGAATTGGCTTCGAAAATCTCCCACGGAGTCATGCTCAAGTATCCGCCGTCGGCAATGTACTGCTGCTGATCTCTGCAAGCTTTCAGCTCACAAGGATCGGCAGTAAACGTCGAGCTGCGCAGCCCTGCCGTTTCAATGGACAGGCGATAAAAGTAGCTCTCCTCATAGGCCGCCAGTGAGTCGATTATTGGCAGGATGCTCCAGCCCTGCCCTTTTCGTAACACTGCCCAACCTTCCTTTTGCATGCGAAACAATGCGGCTCTGAGGCTGCTGCGGGATTCGTTGAGCTCTCGCATCAAGGCAATCTCGGTAACGTGTTCAGGGAGCTGTTGGTCAAGCTTTAGCGCTACCAGCCTCTGGTAAACCGAATCTTCGTCCTTTGCAGAAAATTCCAGGATGAGTTCCTGCAGTGCTTCTGCAGCGCGTGCCAGGAAAAAACCACGATTGTGTTCATGCCTCAGAATTCCACACTCAGCCAGATGTACCAACGCGGCCTTAACAGGCGTTCGGGAGACATTGAGCAGCCTTGAAAGGTGCAGTTCCACCAAGTGGTGGCCGGCAGGTAGGCGGCGGGAACGCACGTAATCCAGTATTTCGCGAGCTATGCGTTTCTGCAGCTGGGTTAGCGTCATTCAGCTGAACCTGAAGGTTGGGATTTAGTTGGCTTATGCATCGGCGATACCGTGGAAACTCTTCAGTGGGCTAGCCATCAGCACGTTCTGAACTTGCTGGCTGTCTCCTTGCGGCATCTGCGGCAAGGAATCAGGTGATGAAAATCATTTTACGCAATTGCGTTTTATGGTCAACAAGCTCAGTATCGTAGCCTCATAAGTCGAAATCAGTGCGCTTTTAGATGCTAATAAGCAAAACTGAGACGAAAAGCGTCCAATAAAGATAAAAATGAGGCTTGAAATGATGAGTACCAATCCCTCCAGTAAGACCCCGCGAGTTGCACAAGAGCCGCGCCGGCCAACCCTCCCACATTAATCACTGTGCCTACTTTGAGGTGGCGTACCCCTACGCCGCCAAAATGCCGCTGTGGCGTGAATAGAGGAGTAATGCTGTGTTGACGGTTCTCGGTTTCTCCATGGTTACCTGCTTCATGTATCTGATCATGACCAAGCGCATGACTGCGCTGATTGCGCTGATGCTGATTCCAATTGTCTTCGCAGTGATCGGTGGGTTCTATAACGGGCTCGGAGGCATGATGCTGGATGGCATCAAGACACTCGCCCCGACTGGTGTGATGTTGACTTTCTCGATCCTCTATTTCGGGATCATGATCGATGCTGGTCTCTTTGATCCGTTGGTTCGCTTCATCTTGCGTTTGGTTAAAGGAGATCCCTTGCGGGTGAGTGTGGGCACTGCTGTGCTCACACTACTGGTGTCACTGGACGGGGACAGCTCAACCACGTACATGATTGCCATTGCTGCGTTCCTGCCGCTTTATCAGAAGCTGGGGATGAGCGTTCTAGGGCTTACGTGCATCGTCAATATCGCAAGCGGCATCATGAATATTTCGCCGTGGGGTGGGCCGACTGCGCGAGCGGCAGCTGCGCTGCATGTGGATGCGATGGATATCTTTCTACCGATGCTGCCGGCCATGGGACTGGCGTGTTTAACGCTTATATTTACCGCGTTCCTTATAGGTCAGCGCGAGCGCAAGCGGCTTGGCGTCATTGATGTTACGGGCTTTGGTGAAAACCTGGCTCTGGGTAATGGGAATGCTGAGGAGTGTGAAGCTGCACGGCGCCCACGCATGTTTTGGCCAAACCTTATTCTTACCACAGCTCTGCTTGTCTGCCTTGTTGTCGGACTGATGCCGCTTCAGGTTCTATTCATGGTCGCCTTTGGCATCGGCTTGATGCTCAATTACCCGCGAATTGAGGAGCAGAAGGAGCGAATTGGTAGCCACGCTTCAAATGTACTTGCAGTTACATGCGTGATTTTCGCTGCCGGTATTTTCACCGGGATCCTGCAAGGAACCGGAATGGTAGACGCGATGGCCAACAGCTTACTGGTTGTTATTCCTGAAAGCTTCGGCCCTTACTTAGGGGTATTCACAGCTCTTGTCAGCCTGCCATTCACATTCTTCATGTCCAATGACGCGTTCTACTTTGGAATTTTGCCCGTCCTCGCACAGACTGCTGCAAATTACGGCTTCACCACTGTTGAGATCGCAAGGGCATCGGTGGTTGGTCAGCCGGTACATCTTTTGAGTCCACTGGTGCCGTCACTATATCTCCTGGTCGCACTGGCCAAAGTAGATCTGGGTGACCATCAGCGCTTCACTCTCAAATGGGCGATTCTTGCGTGTATGGCGCTACTTGTTGGCGCTCTGCTGACTGGCGCATTCCCGCTTTACTCGACCGTCACCCCATAAGAATCTAGAGCGTGCTGTTCTGGCCAGGGATTGGCCGGAACAGCAATTCTCTACCGCTTATTACTGAGCAGTCTCTTTCAGCGACAGGCCGGTATATATCGGGCCAAGCTCATTCTCGAAGCAGGTCATTCCATCGCGAGCGCAGCCGAAAAACGGGATACGGCATCAATATCGCGCTCAGGCAGCGACGGGTGTATCGCCCGGACAATGGCGTCACGACCCTCGAAATTCTGGCCGCAATGATCAGAAACCAGGTCGGTTTGAGGGGGTGGTTTAAATCTGTCGTGAAGTCGAACGTCAGATGTTGGGTTACGCCCAGGCCCCGGGTCGTCAAAACGATCGGGGCGCGAGGAGATATGCTTCAAGAGCGACCACGGGAAAGCCGAGCATGGCCGCTCTGTATCCGAGCTCTAGCCGACTATTTTAGCCATTCAGCCACTCTTTCCGGGTTCTTGGCGATCCAATCCCTTGCGGCAACCTCTGGCTTGGCGCCCTCGTTAATGGCGAGCATCACTGCGCCAACCTCATCGGAAGTCCAGGTGAATCGTTTCAAGAGCGCCACTACCTCAGGAGCCTTCTCATTCACGGTAGGATTGATGACGGTATCAACGCGTTCAGCATCTCCGAAGACTTTCTTTGGATCATCTAGAAAGTGCAGCTTCCACTTTGCAAACATCCAGTGGGGAACCCATCCCGTCACCACGATTGGCTTTTCTGCGCGAATGGCTCTGGATAGCGCGATAGTCATAGCCGGACCTGAGCTCGGCATCACTCTGTAATCGAGCTCGTATTGCTTCAACGCATCTTCAGTCCGACGCATGATGCCCGCGCCAGCGTCGATTCCGGTTATTTGCCCGTTGAGCTCGGACTTGATGCCGTTGAGATCCTCGATGCTTTTGGCATCCATGTAGTCTGGTACCACCAAGCCTATCCGGGCACCTTCGTAATTGGTGCCAAGAATCTCAACCTTGTCTTTGAATTTCTCGTAGTAGTCGCCATGGGTCGCCGGTAGCCAGGCAGAAAGAAGCACATCCAGATCCCCTCTGGCTACGCCCTGCCACATTATGGCCGGCTCTGCCGGCTGCAGTTTTACCGGATAGCCAAGCTTTTCGTGGATGATCTGGGTCACGACATGGGTCGTGGCCACGCTGTCATCCCAACCGTTGACGAAACCAAATGAAAGTTCAGGTTTTTCGGCTACTGCATTGGCAGCCATACCTAGACTCAATGTGGCCGCGCCGAGGCCAGTGATGATGTCCTTCAAAGAGAGCATGTGGGAAGTTTCCTTATGATTATTGTTGGCGATGATTACTCGCGGTAGTGGTACTGCTTGATAGTCGGGCTAACGATACCGAGATGTCGCTAGCCAGATTTTGAGGGTCAAATGGGCGATCTCGTTCAAGTGAGATGCGGTATCCGCCATCACGATCAACCCGGGTTCGGTTAGCGTCCTAACCAGAAATGCGGTGTAGCCGAGCGTGTGGCGAGAGCACTGATACGAGCGGAAGAATCGTGCCCAGCCGCGGCACCGGCCGACATAGCGACAGGGAACCCCAACACAAGGTGATGCTGAACTGCGTACCAGTTTGCCGGGAGACCTGTTCGACGAGCCGATTCGCGAAAAAGGCGCCACCTGATGGCCTGCAGATACAGGCCCTCGCAAATATAGTGCAGCCTCAGTGTCGCAATGAGGCCATTGGAAGTCGGATCTCGTTGGTCGTGAAAATCTCTAGTGGGCACATGATCGGGCAAGCGAGATCAAGAGCATCTAGCCTAACGCTCGCATTTGCCGGAATACCTTGGCTCATCTCTAGAGATGCGTACCTCAATCGTTACTAAGTAGTGGGTGACGTGGCATCGGCAAAGCAACCAGCAATAGAGTCTCGTATGAACTGAAATAGTTCGACAGCGGCGCCCCGCATGTATCTTTAGCCGGGGGAGAGTTTTACTTTGGAGGAGCCAGCATGCCCTACCGAACAAGAGCAGACGCTTTTTGGGCAGGTGTCCGTGCGCTCATTCCATTGACTCCGGGCGTGGTTCCATTCGGGCTTCTGGCAGGTGTCATGGCCATCGGAGTCGGCATGACACCGGGCATGGCGATGGGCATGACGTTGCTGTTCTATTCCGGCTCCGCACAGATGGTCGCGCTGCAGTTGATGCAAGACGATGTCTTGCCAGTGGCGATCATATTCACTGCGTTGATCATCAATTTGCGCTTTCTGATGTACAGCGCATCGCTCGCGCCCTACCTGCATCACCTGCCTCGTCGCTGGACATGGCCTCTGTCTTACATGCTGTCCGACCAGTCGTACGCCACCTGTATTCTCAAACTGTCATCTGGCGAACTGGGGCGCTTTGCTCACTTCTTCTACGTCGGTACGGCGCTGACCATGTGGTTGTCCTGGCAGCTCTCGGTCATGGCCGGCATCTTTCTGGGCACCAGCATTCCCGATACCTGGTCGCTGAGCTTCGCGATCCCCCTTTCGTTTCTGGCTCTGCTGGTTCCGGCAATCCGCAATTCGGCAAGCCTTGGCGCTGCTGTGGTCGCAGGCGTGGTCGCGGTATGGGCAGTCAACATGCCGTATAACCTGGGCCTGCTGACTGCATCGATAGCCGGGATCGGTGCGGGTCTGCTGATCAGCAAGACGCGCCAGCAAACGGCGGATGACACGAGCGTCAGCAATGCCGATCGAGAAGCCCCATGAGCGATTTGTTCCTGTGGGGGCTGTTCCTGGCTGTCGGCCTCGGAACCTTCGCCATACGACTTTCCTTTCTCGAGCTCTATGGCCAGATCAGGATTCCGGCAATTCTCAGCCAGGCCTTGCAGTTCGTTCCTGCCAGCGTGCTGGCCGCGCTGGTTTTACCGGCGGTGGTATACCCCGGCGGACAAAGCGAAGTGGTATGGAGCAGCCCGCAGATTCCGGCCGCCATCGTGGCCACCTTGATAGCCTGGAAGGTACGCAATACCACGCTGACGCTCGTGGCGGGCATGGGGACGCTATGGGCTCTTGAGCTGTTGGGTTGGTGATGGAGTTGCAGTATTTGCACGGCTTAATACTGCTCTACTCTCCTTGAGCAAGACATCCAGCACTACTCAAATGCTGGATGCCCTGATCGCTCCGCGCTGGGCCGAATGAGCGTGCTACGACGCATCGATCCAGATGGTTTTCAGCTCGGTGTACTGGTCATGCGCCCAGATCGATTTGTCGCGCCCACCGAAGCCGGATTCCTTGTAGCCACCGAACGGCGTTGATGCGTCACCCTCACCGAAACAGTTGACCGTGACGATGCCGGCACGGATTTCCCGTGACAGGCGCAGCGCGTTGCGCAGGCTGCCGGTATAGGCCGATGCTGCCAGACCGTAGACGGTGTCGTTGGCCAGGTCGATGGCTTCGTCGATATCCGTGAAGGTGGTCACCGACAGCACAGGGCCGAAGATTTCCTCGCGGAACAGGCGACTTTGACGATCCACGTCGTTGACCACGGTCGGCTGAACGAAGATGTTCTTCTCCGTCTGCCCGCCATAAACGATGTCCAGTTTGTCGCTATGCGCCTGGTCGAGATAGGAGCGAACCTTCTCGAAGTGCGCCTTGCTGACCATCGCACCGAGGCGATTTTCCGGATCCAGCGGGTCACCCATCTTCCAGCTCTGGATGTGTACACCAATGCGTTCCAGCAACGCATCCCTGACCTCGGCGTGGACGATCAGGCGGGATGAGGCAGAGCAGTTCTCGCCCATGTTCCAGAATGCGCCATTGACGATGAACTGGGCGACCTGGTCGATATCCTCGACATCGTTCATGACGACTGCCGGGTTCTTGCCACCACACTCAAGCACGACCTGTTTGAGGTTGGATTCAGCGGCGTACTTGAGGAACAGGCGGCCAGTTTCAGTGGAGCCGGTGAAGCTGACCATGGCGACATCGTTGTGGCGACCAATGGGCTCACCGACTTCACGGCCGCCACCGGTGACCACGTTGAACACACCTGCAGGAACCCCCGCTTGGTGGGCTAGCTCGGCGACGCGCAAGGCAGTGAGTGTGGTTTCTTCAGCCGGTTTGACGACGATGGAACAGCCAGCGGCCAGCGACGGGCTGATCTTCCAGGCCAGCATCAGCAGCGGGAAGTTCCAGGGCAGCACCAGGCCAACCACACCGACCGGCTCACGCACGACCATGGCCATGGCTGCCGAGCCAACCGGCGCGGTGCTGTCGTAGATCTTGTCGATCAACTCGGCGTGCCAGCGCAGGGTATTGACGGTTTCCGGCAGGTCGACGTTCTGGCATTCCTGAATAGGCTTGCCACTGTCCAGGCTTTCCAACACGGCCAGCTCGTGAGCGTTATCTTCGAGCAGTTGAGCGAAACGCAGAAGGATGCTTTTACGTGCACCGGGCGAAAGCAGTCGCCAGCGACCATCGTCGAACGCCTCGCGAGCGGCTGCAACAGCGACGTCGACATCCTCGGCGTTACAGGCTGCGATGTTGGCCAACAGTTCGTCGGTTGCCGGGTTGGTGGTGATGAAGGTTTCGCCCGACAGCGCATCACGGAACTCACCGCCGATGAAGGCCTGGGTACGGACGTTCAGCTTGGCAGCGATGTCTGCATAAGCTTGTTTGGTGAGCAACTCGGTCATGTCAGGCCTCCTGAGTGATCAGCGATACGTTTTTCTTCAGCGCGGCCACGACGCGCTCCAGTTCGGTTTTTTCCTCGCTGCTCATATCCTTGAGCGGAGTCCGTACACCACCAGCGCGAAGGCCGCTGATTTCGCAACCATGCTTGATCGACTGGACGAACTTGCCGCCCTCCAGGAAGTCCATCAGCGGCAGCATCGCTGCCATGATGCGGCGGCCCTTGTCGAAGTCCTTTTCGATCACGCACGCCTCATAGAGCGCGACGTGCTCGCGTGGCACGAAGTTGGAGCCGGCGCACACCCAGCTACGGGCGCCCCAGGCGAAGAACTCCAACGCCTGGTCGTCCCAACCGCAGGAAATCTGCAGGTTGGGTCGATGAACCGCGAGGTGATGCAGGCTCGCCATATCACCCGAACTTTCCTTGATCGCCTGAATGTTCTTGCATGCAGCTACGGCGTCGAAGAATTGCGGCTGCATAGCCACGTTCATACGGCCGGGATAGTTGTAGAGCATGATCGGCAGGCCAGCGGCTTTGTCCACGGTGAGCACGTGTTCGGCGATTTCCTGCTGAGTCGGCAGTGCATAGGGCGGCGTTCCGACGAGGATGGCGTCGGCCTTTTGGGACTTGGCCACCTCGGCGAAGAGCACGGAATCCTCGGTGCGAATGGCGCCTGTGCCAATTACCAGCGGCAAGCGGTTGCCGATCACTTCGCGAGCACGGGTGATCAACGCGATACGCTCTTCGCTGGTATGGGCGTAGTACTCACCCGTAGAGCCGCCGATGACAATGCCGTGCACCTTGGCCTCGATCAGGTATTCGAGAACCTCCGCAAACGCACCATGGTCGATCTCGCCATTGCTCTGCAGCGGAGTAATGGCCGGAGTGAAGATGCCGTCGAAGTTCATGGGTAGAGCCTCCATCTGGTTGATTCATTGATAGTGCGGAACCGGAGCCCCGCGTTTCGGCAGTACGTTGGCCTCAGCTCTCCCGCCCTGCCCGGCGCTGCCCCCAGAGCAGGTTCAGATTGACCCCTGCTGACAGGAACGGCTGCGGTGGGTTTGCGTTGGGGCCTGGAGCGGCCAGCAGGAAATCGATCAAGTCATTGCGTTCGCCAGCGAGCCAGTCGGCCAGCAACTTACCGGTGATGGTGCCGCGTGTTACGCCTAGCCCGTTGCAGCCCAGAGCGCCATAGACGTTGGGCGCCAGCTGGCCGAAGAAGCCGTTGTGGTTGCGGGTCATCGCCAGTGCGCCGCCCCAGGTGTATTCGAAATCGACGTTGGGCAGCATGGGGAAACGTTGCGCATAGGAGGCCCTGTGGCGCTGCAGAAAACGCTGCAGGTATTTGGGGTTACTGCGGCCATCAGGGTTGAAACTGAAGCTGTTGCGAATCAGCAGACGGTTGTCCGGCGTGCGGCGAACCGTGGTACCGAACGGATCGGCCGGAATGACTCCCCAGTAGGGTTTGCCTTGCAGGCGCGCCTGTTCGTCGCTGGTGAGCTGGCGGGTGATGCTGCCGTAGGTGAAGATCGGCAACATGCGCCCCTGCAGAAAACCGAAATGCTGACCAAAGGAATTGTTGGCCAGCACCAGCCGGCTGGCAGAGATGCTGCCAGCGGCATGCCGCAAGCGTGTTTTGTTGGTGCTGTATTCAACTTCCAGAATCGGCGTGCGCTCGTAAAGCGTCACGTTCGCGGGCAGGTTGTCGGCCAGGCCTTTGACCAGCGCCGAAGGCTGAATCAACACCGCACCTGGGGTGTACAGGGCCCGGCGATAGAAGTGCGTGCCAATGTGATGCGGCAACTCTTGCTCGCTGAGCATTTCATAAGGCTGGCCGAGCTTGTCCAGGCCACGGCGGTATGCATCGAGCACCGCCAGGCCTCGCCGCTCGACTGCGGCCTGATACTTCCCGCAGGCCTTCATCTGGCAGTCGATGCCAAAGGTCTCGACCCACTGGCTGAGCAGACGCTGGCCAGCCAGGTTCAGTTTGAGAACGGTTCTGGCGATATCGAGATCGCCGATGTAATCCTCGGCGCCGATGTCATGGGGCAGATCGATTGCAAAGCCGGCGTTGCGCCCGGAGGGTCCGAGGCCAACCTCCTGCGCCTCGATCAGCACCACTTCGTCATCCGGGAAGTTCAGCGCCAGTTGCCGAGCTACCGACAGGCCGGTAAACCCCGCGCCGATAACCACCCAGGGTGCCTCACTGTGCCCATGATGGCTGGCACAGGGTTTACGCGGCGGGCTGAGGTGGAACCAGCCACAGCTGTTGTCATCGGCAGGCAAGGCGTGAACTTTCATGAGTGCTGAACCATTGCAATTGAGGAAGCGGCCTGAATGCAGGGCCTACTGAGCTACACCCGCTGTTTGGCGAGCGGTTCCTTGGTTATCGTGATCAGGTGCTCGGCTGTGCCTGGAAAGCCGAGTGGTGGCTCAAATGCGAGTCGTAGGTGGTTCTGAATTCCATCGGCGGCAGCCCGAACAGATCCTTGAAACGACGGTGAAAGTGCGGGTAGCTGACGAACCCGGTAGCCAGAGCTACATCGGTCAGCGAGCGGTTGCTATGGACGATCAACTGACGCGCGCGAGTCAGGCGCAGCTCCAGGTAATAGCGCAACGGTGGCGCGTTAAGATGACGTGAGAAACGACGTTCTAGCTGTCGCCGTGAAACGCCGACCTGATCAGCAATCAGATCGATGTCCAGCGGTTCTTCTATGTTCTCCTCCATCATCGACAACGCCACACTCAACGGTTTGGGGAGGCACTTGCCACTCGGCCTCGAAATGGCGGGCAAATCCTGTTGATGACGCTCCGGCTGGTGCAAGCGCTTGATCTCGTCCTCGAACACCGGTGTATGCCCCAGTGCGCAGCGCTTCATCACCGCCAGCATCAAGTCCAGCACCGCACCAGGTTCGGCACTGGTGCCAACGCGGCCGCTGAGTGCGTGACCACTGCCACCGAGATCCAAAGACGGGTGATACTCCTTGATCGGCGCGAGACTATCGGGATGGCATACACCGGCCCGGTTTTCGAGAAGCCCAGCCTGCGCCAGATGAAATGCAGCGTTCCACAGGCCGCACATCATCGTGCGCTCGAGGGCGGCGCGGCGCAGCACCTTACTCAGTACGGCGTTTGGCGCCAGCCTGACGCGGTGCCCTCCGACGAGCACAAGCATATGGTGCTGCACACGAACCAGTGGCAGGCGCTGGGTATCAACCGTCACACCCACATCACTACGGATGGCACCACCAGTCAGCGACCATGTGCTGATCTGGTAGTCGACACCCTGCTCGAGTGCAGTGCCCGTATTGAGCGCGTCCAGTGCAGTGGAAAAGGACGTCAGAGAAAACTGGTCAAGCAGGATGAAGGCGACACGAACACAGCGGCTTGCCGGAGTGCCACCCACGCCAAACACCTGGTTTCGTGATTTCAGTACGCTTTGAAAGGAGTCTTTCATGATTCACCTGCCTGCCCAGAAAACTCTGCCGTTACTGCTGTCCAGCTGCCCGTGCATCTTTCAGCCAGCTGTCCCATTCGGTCTGGTGAGCACTGATCCACTCCTGGGCCTGGCGCTTTATAGCCTCGAGTGACTTCTCGCCATTTTGCATACGCAGGTTCTGTGCGCTTTCGTCTTCAGTGGATATGCGGACTTTGGAAAGGAAGGTGCGCGCTGCCGGATTTTCCTCGGCGAACTCTTTGTTGAGAACCGCCTTCACGTTGTCGATCGGAGCGCCGAGATTCTTGCCATCGAATGTGGTGTTCACGTCATTCTTGCCGTCGGGCAATGAAGTGAATGGAACCGGCAGCCATACGACGTCGCGCCCTTCCACCAACACGCCAGAGATCCATTGCGGCACCCAGGTGTAGTAGAGAATCGGTTGCCCCTGCTGATAACGAGAAATGGTGTCGGCCATCAGGGCGAAGTAAGAGCCACGGTTATTGGTGACGGTATCGTTCAGGCCGTAAGCCTTGAGCTGGTGCTCAATGATCACCTCACAACCCCAGCCCGGGTTACAGCCGGTAAGGTCAGCTTTACCATCACCGTTGCTGTCGAAGAGCTTGGCGATTTCCGGCTTCTTGAGGTCAGACACGTCCTTGATGTGGTGGGCATCGGCGGTTTTCTTGTCGATCATGAAGCCTTGCAATACCCCGGGCATCACGTCACCGACCGCGGTCATCACGTCATCGCCGCCAGCCTTGGCGTAGAACGCAGCATGCAGGTGCTCCCACATGTGCACGGTGAAGTCTGCATCGCCGTAAGACAGCGCCAGAAACAATGCTGGGTAGTCAGTCTCTTTCGGTTGTTTGACCTCGTAGCCAAGCGCCTCGAGCCCCGCTATAGCTATTTCGCCGCGAAAACGCTCTTCGGCGATGGTCGGGAAGATAGGCGTGACCGATACCCCCTCACCGGGTTTGTCCGGGTTGGCTGCCTGAGCGGCGGATACCAGAATCATGCCGATAACCGGAGCGGCCATGGCGGCAACGATAGCTCTCTTGCACATGGAGAAATTCATGAGTCACCTGCTGATGTTTTTAATTAGAGGAAAGGCAAGTTCAATGAGTTAAAGGCTGTGCAACGTCTTTCTTTTTCTTCTTCAACCGCACCACTAGCCCGACCGGACCACTGTGGTACCAGCGCTGACCGGTAGTCAGGTGTTGACTGCGCTCACCCAGCGCTTGGGTGAAACGATCCAGACAAATCGCCAGCAGTACCAATCCGATACCGCCAACGCTCGCCAGCGCCATGTCGAGCCGGCCAATACCACTCAGTACCATCAGCCCCAGACCACCGACGGAAATCATCGACGCCACGACTACCATCGACAGCGCCAGCATCAGGGTCTGGTTGACACCAGCCATGATGGTGGGAGCGGCAAGCGGCAGCTGCACCCTTAGCAGCATCTGTCGAGGCGTACAGCCAAAGGCCCGTGCGGCCTCGATTTTGTCTTCAGGAACCTGACGAATACCCAGGTTGGTGAGACGTACCAGTGGCGACACCGAAAAAATGATGGTGACGATTACGCCAGGCACGTTGCCGATGCCGAACAGCATCACCACCGGAACCAGATAGACGAATGCGGGCAAGGTCTGCATGGCGTCGAGCACTGGGCGAATCAACACCTCGAGACGGTCGCTGCGTGCACAGGCAATGCCCAGTGGGATACCGATCACGGCACAGAAAAACAGCGAGGTCAGAACCAGTGCGAGAGTGACCATGGCGTCGCCCCATACGCCGATCAATCCCAGGGCAGTGAGCGTGACGACCATCAGCGCACCGATTCGGCGTCCGCCCACCTGCCAGCCGATCAGGCCCGCCAGGATGATGAATACGCTAGGTGGTACCGACATCAGCGCTGCCTGGACACCATCGAGCACCTGATCGACAGGCCAGCGAATGGAGCGAAATACATCGCGAAAGTTATGCACCAAATAACGAAGTGCATCTTCCACCCATGTCCCTACTGGAACATTGATCGTTTTGAACGGGTCGAGAAAACTAAAATCGGACATGAGCTGTACCTCAGCCTCAACAACGGCTTACTTTACGTAGTGCAGGTTTAGTTTCCGCCAAGACAACTCAGCAAGCGGCCTTGAGAAATACTTCCCCGATAGACGCCAGCCTCATCAACTACCGGAACGGGCAAAGCGGCCTGCGCCACAATATGGAAGATCTCGTTGAGCGGAGTTTCGGCCTTCAGCGAGGGCTGTCGGCCCGGCTCATAGGCAATACCGCCTTCTTGGGCGATATCTCCAGCCTTGAGAATTCGACTGGAATCGAATCCGTTGAAAAATGCGCGAACATAATCGTTAACCGGATTGCTCAACAACTCACGTGGCGTACCGATCTGTACAACTTTGCCACCTTCCATTATTGCAATGCG
Source organism: Pseudomonas flavescens (assembly GCF_013408425.1). Taxonomy (NCBI): domain Bacteria; kingdom Pseudomonadati; phylum Pseudomonadota; class Gammaproteobacteria; order Pseudomonadales; family Pseudomonadaceae; genus Phytopseudomonas; species Phytopseudomonas flavescens. Next base: position 3,142,415 of record NZ_JACBYV010000001.1, read on the forward strand.
ATGGCCAATACGAACGGCCTCTTCAATATCATGGGAAATAAAGATAACGGTGCGATTTTGTTCTTTCTGAAGCTTTATCAGTTCACCCTGCATCTCACAGCGGATCATAGGATCAAGGGCTGAAAATGCTTCATCCATCAGCAAGATAGCCGGATCGTTTGCCAACGCCCTTGCCAGCCCCACACGCTGCTGCATGCCGCCCGAGAGCTGGTGCGGAAAGCAATGTTCCTGCCCGGCAAGGCCTACCTGGCTTAACGCCTCGAGAGAACGCGCATTGCGCTCCTTTTCCGAAACGCCACTTATCTCCAGGCCGAAGCCGACATTATCGAGTACCGACATGTGAGGCATCAAAGCAAAGGACTGAAACACCATGCCCATGTCCCTGCGACGAACTTGCAGCAGGTCTTTATCAGCAAGGCCGGTGATTTCCTGGCCATTGAGAAAGATGGAGCCGAAGCTGGGTTCGATGAGTCTGTTGAATAAACGCACCATGGTCGACTTGCCCGACCCAGACAAACCCATTATGACGAAGATCTCACCACGCCTGACCGAAAAATTGGCATCGAATACGCCAATCACTTGCCCGGTCTTTTCAAATATATCTGCCTTGGTTGCGCCATCGCGCACCATATCCAGCGCTATTTTCGGTTGAGAGCCGAACACCTTGTAAACATTACGAACAGACATGATTTCATCGGTTTCACTCATGACTCGCCTCCTTCAACCTCGGCGCGCTCGCCATAAACCAGCGCACAGTGATAGAAAATAATTCTTGATGGGCAGGAGCAATGAGTGTCTGTTTTCACGACGATATCCTATTTTTATTGTTTGCCCGCGGAGTAGGGCTTTCGTCAAAACTATAATCATCCCCCCGGCAAATCCAACTACATTTCCAAAGGCAATTTGATAACCTCGCGTTATGCATTCGCTCAACGCCACCGGAGTGTCGTGTAGAGAACAGACCTACGCGCTTGCGCGTCTTACCCTTCGACACGCGTGCACCGTGCCCCCTGAGCATGGCACTGCAGTTATTAACGAGGCTCGAATGTCCAAGCACACCGACCCAGATGCCCTACTCCTCAGAATGCCCTCATTGCGCGCGGTAAAGGCATTCGTTGCTGCTGCAAAATATGAAAGCTTCACTCGTGCCGCAGAAGCGTTGTGCGTATCGCAAGCCGCAATCAGCCGGCAGATTCGAGAGCTTGAAGGTTATCTAGGCGCCCAACTGTTTGACCGTGTTGGTCGGGCGGTGCAGCTCACCAGCGCCGGCGAGCTTTTCTTCGATGCAGCACAGTTATCGTTCGTCAACATCGCCCAGGCCGCCGAGCGCATCCGCAGTAATCAAGCCAGTAAACGCATGCTGACGGTTTGCTGTTCACCCGCGTTCTCGGCGCTGTGGCTGTCGCAGCATCTCCCGGATTTTTTCGCCCAGCACAACGACATCGAACTGAACCTGATCACGACTCAGAACTTCTTGGTCATGGAACCCGGTGTACAGCCGGATATCTTTATTACCAAACTGCCCAAGGTGGGCGAGGGATACCGCAGGACTGCTCTGTTCCACGACGTCATCTACCCTGTGTGCTCACCACACTATCTGGAGCGCAACCCGCAGATCCGCACGCTCGAGGGCGTACGTGACTCGTTGTTGCTCAACCTGAGCCCCTATGGGCGTTCACAGGTCGCCGAGCACGTCGACTGGGGCGTATGGCTGGCATTTCAGGGCGTCGATATCGATGAGCGCCCGGCGACCAGCCCACAGGTTTTCAGCGCCAACGACTACAACCTGATCATCAGCATGGTGCTCACTCATCAGGGCGTTGCGCTGGGCTGGAATCATCTGGTCAAGGCCCTGCTCGAACAGGGCCTTCTGGTACGGCCAATCGAGGCGGAGGTGGAACTGCGCAACAGCCGTCACTATCTTTCTATTCGCGAAGAGGCGGAAGACGTCGATGCCGTGCGGCGTTTTCAGCAATGGATATTGGGCCACTTCGCACGCCGCTAGCCTGACCTGCGGTTATCCTTTGCACGAAGAAAATGTCGCTAGAGTACGACGATGCGCTGGCCCACTGTCTGCGGGGTGAATATTTCCCGAGCAGAGTTCAAAAGGAGCCATCGCATGTCGCTGTACATCTTCTGCCGTGACTTTGAGTTTTCCCAGTTGCCTGCTCATACCCAGGCAATACTGAAAAAAAGCCTGCTCGATATCGTTGGGGTAATGGCTGGGGCGGTAACCAACGAGACCAGCCAGACGCTCTATCGCTTCGCTCGCCAACACTATCCCGGTGGAGCGTTCATCAGTCGGCTGCCTTTCGATGGTACCCAGGTAAGTGTTTTGGGCGCCGGCTGGGCTGGCGGCTTCACGGCCGATAGCCTGGATGCCCACGAAGGCCATTTCACGTCCAAGGGCCACGCGGGCGCAACGGTAGTTCCAGCTATCCTCGCCTTGGCTGACGCACTGCATGCGCAGGGCCAGCCGATCACTGGCCGACAACTGCTCGAAGCGCTCTGCATTGGTTATGAAACAGGCTTGCGTGCTGGTGTGTCGCTGATATCCACCTCTCCTACCTACCACGCCTCGGGCGGTTTCTCAGCCATTGGCGTAGTGTGCGCGGGCGCGCGTCTGATGGGGCTCGATGAAACCACCTTCCGCCATGCACTGGGAATCGCTGAGTATTTCAGCGCGCGCTGCCCGATGATGCGCGTGGTTCAGCACCCGACCATGCTGCGTGATGCCCATGGCTCCGGGGCTTTCGTTGGATTGAACGCATTGCTGATGGCCCGCGAGGGGGTAACCGGCGCTCCGGCCGAGACAGTCGAAGATGCCATTGCAGCACCCTACTGGGATGATCTGGGCAGCCGCTGGGAAATAGACGCCCAGTACTTCAAACCCTGGCCCGTGTGCCGCTGGGCTCAGCCCGCCCTCACCGCCATGAGCGAGCTGATGCGCGAGCACCCGCAAATATGTGCTGACAACATCGCATCGATTCGTGTGGAAACTTTTTGGGAGTCGATGTGCCTGCAGGGCCACCGCCCCAGCAACGCCGACGAAGCCCAGTATGCCCTCGCCTTTCCACTGGCGGCGCTCATTGCACGCGGCAAGGTCGGCCCAGTTGAAGTCACCGGTGCAGCAATCACCGCGCCAGACATTCTTGCCGTCAGTGAACGCATCGAAATCGTAGAGTCAGCAGATATTTCGGCACGCTTCCCAAAGGAAATTCTTTCCCGCGTACTCGTGGCACTGAAGAGCGGCGAGCAGCTGGAGTCACCCATTACAGCCGCATTGGGTGACCCTGAACGCCCCATGACCTCAGAAGATATCGACATGAAATTCGATCTGTTTGCCGGTGTGAACCTCCGTCACCAAGCCTGCTTCGAGTTGAAGTCGGCCATAAAGGAACTGGAGCATTCCGCATCAGCCATCGATGCTCTGGCGCCACTGTTCCGGCCACACGATCAATAACCTGCAATCATGCTTTCCCCTCCTGAAATGTCGTTTGTAGCGCCACAGGTGGCGTAATACGCTCCGACCATGCATCACTGCGCAGCAGGGTGTCTCCGGCCTGCCCGCCGCCGAAGGCTTTCATAGCGATGGCGGCGTTTGCCATGAGTTTTCAAACATCACAAGACCAACAAGACCGTTAACGAAATTCGGCTCAAGGTATGTTTCCTGGAGGACCACTATGAGTAACAAGCAAACCGTCATCGACCTGATCTCTCAACGCAAAGCCCGACACTCGCTACCCCGTGAGCTGTACAGTGATCCCCAGGTCTATCGCCAGGATCTGGAGCAGATCTGGCACAAGGATTGGATCTTCGCCGGCCATACATTCGAAGTCGCCAAACCTGGCCAGTACTTCACCTTGCAGATCGGGGATTACCCGGTCGTTGTGGTAGGTGGCAAGAACGGCCAGGTGCATGCCTTTCATAACGCTTGCCGCCACCGTGGCGCCAAGGTCTGCGAGCACGAACAGGGTAAAGTAGCCAAGCTCGTATGCCCTTATCACAAGTGGACTTACGAGCTGGACGGCAACCTGTTGTTCGCTGGCAACATGGGCACTGACTTCGATAAAACCCAGTACAACCTGAAGCCCGTGCACTGCGAAATCGTCGAAAGCTTCATCTATGTCTGTGTCGCCACCAAGGCACCCGACTTCGACTCTTTCCGCAGCGCGGTAAAGCCCTTCATCGCGCCGCACTTTCTGGATAACTGCAAAGTCGCCTTCAAATCCGACCTGATCGAACGAGGCAACTGGAAGCTGGTTTTCGAGAATAACCGCGAGTGCTACCACTGCGACGGCACACACCCAGAGCTGCTCAATTCCTTCGTGGAGAACCTCTCAGTCGCAGGCGTGGGTGGCGAAGACGACCCGGAACTGAGCGCCCACTGGGCTCGCTGCGAACGAGCCGGTATGCCAAGCAAGCTGGTCATGGACATCAACGGCCGCTTCCGCATGACCCGCATCCCGCTCTCCGCTGGTGCAGTGAGCTACACGATGGATGGCAAGCCCGCCGTCAATGGTCGGCTCGACAAAAGCGGCGAAGCTGACATCGGTGCCCTGCTCTATTTCAATTACCCGTCCACTTGGAACCATTTTTTGGGCGACCACGCACTGAGTTTCCGAGTGCTGCCCATTGGCCCGAACGAAACCCTGGTTACTACAAAGTGGCTGGTGCCAGAGTCAGCGGTCGAGGGTGTGGATTACGACATCGAGCGCCTGACCAAGGTGTGGATCGCAACCAACGATCAGGATCGTCAGTTGGTCGAGGGCACTCAGGCCGGCGTCAATTCGCCTTCCTACGAACCAGGCCCATACTCGGAAATTGCCGAAAATGGCGTATGCCAATTCGATGATTGGTACTGCGCAACCATGCTAGAGCGCCTCCGCGGGCCGATTGCGCTGAAGTCTGTGGGCTGAGCGGCGGCTCGCTCGTGAACGTGCCAGAAAGCTACGTATTCATGACGTAGCTTTCTGGAATACCTCACCTGAATACCAAATAGAAAGACACTATGTGAATTCTGCATCGACGCGTGGACTCAGGCATCTTTGCAAGCCCAAACTTCTTTCCGCGAAGCTATACCAATAACAATGCCTCCCACCCCGCAGGAAACCACCCGTGAACATCAAACAGAAACTCACCTGGGCCTTCGCGGCCATAGCCTGTGTGCCCGTCGTGGTGGTCGCTATCGTGGTGGTCGTAAACCTTCGCGCTCAGGCGCAGGACAACTTCCTCGACAGCAGCAATCGAGAAATTCGTCAGATCGAAAACGCCATGAACCAGTTTTTCGACGCAATCGCACAGAACGTCGAATACTTGGCGAAAAGCCCGAAAATTCAGAACGCCCGAGACCTTAAGAGCTATGTCAGCGCCGATGCGGCTCAGACCCCGATGACAGAGACGGGCAAAGAGCTGCTGCAACTCTTCGATCAGTTCGCGGCTACCCACCCGACTACGGCGTATTTGTCCTTTGCCAATACAGATAGCACTTACGTCAGTTGGCCTGATGACCCCAAAATGCATAGCTACGATCCTCGCGTGCGGCCTTGGTACAAAAGCGCTTTGAACTCGCCAGGCAAAGTAGTACGCAGCCCTGCCTACTATTGGGCGACCGACGATGTAGTGTTGATGGCCACCGTCCGCACCGTTGATGACAGCCAGGGTAAAAACCTCGGGGTGATCAGCCTGGACGTTTCGCTCAAGCAGCTCACCGAACTGGTCAAGCAGATCAAGCTTGGCGAAAGTGGCTACCTGATGCTGCTGGAAAGCAACGGCAACGTGCTGGTCGACCCCCGCGATCCCGCCCATGGCTTCAAGTTGATCAGCGAGCTGGGCGACGGCTACACACAGTTGGCCGGCGTACAGAATGGCTTGGTCGAGGTAGAACTAGGCGGCGTGCCGTACATGGCCAACGTCTGGTCGTCGAGCACTCTGGGCTGGCGCTTTATCGGCCTGATCGAGCGCAGTGAAGTCATGGCCAAGGCCACCAGCCTGACCTGGCAGATCGCGATCATCGCGGCTGTGTTGGCCGTGCTGTTCGCCATCGTCGGTGCCAGCTTCGCCGGCCTGATTGTCAAACCGATCCGCAGCGTGGCCGGTGGCCTGGAAGGCATCGCCCAGGGCGAAGGCGACCTGACCCGCAACCTCGACGTGCGCGGCAATGACGAAACCGCCCTGCTGGCACGCTGGTTCAACCAGTTCCTCGGCGCCATCCGCACCCTGGTGCAACGCATCGGCAGCGCTTCGGCGGATCTGCAAACCGCCTCGGATGCCAGCACCCGCGTGGCCCGCGACATGAACGACGCCGCCGGCCGGCAGCGCGAGGCCGTGGAGCTGGTGTCCACCGCTTTCAACGAGATGGTCGCCACCGCCAACGAAGTGGCCCGTTCCTGCAGCCACGCAGCCTCCTCGGCCGACTCAGGCCAACGTCAGGTGCACGATGGTCAGTTGCAGATCGACGAAGCCACCGGCAGCGTCTCGCGGCTGAGCGAGAACCTGCAGAAGTCGGCCCAGGCCATGCAGGTGCTGGAGCAGGACAGCAAGAACATCAACGCCATCCTCGACACCATCCGCTCGATCGCCGAGCAGACCAACCTGCTGGCCCTCAACGCTGCCATCGAGGCCGCACGCGCGGGTGAACAGGGGCGTGGTTTCGCCGTGGTCGCCGACGAAGTACGCGCACTGGCGAAGCGCACGGCGGATTCAACCGGCGAGATCGACAGCCTGCTGGGTGGCCTGGCCAAACGCACTCAGGACGTGACCAAGCAGATGCAGAGCAGCCTGAGCATGTCGCAGCAGAGCGTCGAACGGATTCAGCAGGCTCGCGACAGCTTCGAGCAGATCCGCACCTCGGTGGACGAGATCCGCGATCAGAACAATCAGATCGCCACCGCAGCCGAAGAACAGCACCACGTGGCCGAAGACATCAACCGGCACATCGCGCAGATTCAGACCGACGCACAACTGGTCGAGGAACTGGCGCATTCGGCGCGCAGCGACTCACAGCGCCTGGAGTCGCTGTCCGGCGAATTGAATGGTCTGGTGGGGCGCTTCAGAACTTGACCTGCCCTCAAAATCAGCAAGATTGTTTTTTGGCTGCCTACTTTTCGTTGATTTAAACCGCATCAGAGAAGGTATTGGCGCCGACTCGACAAGAATGAGATCGATAATATGCCGAACAGACGAAGCTTCAGTGAGCTGCTACAGGGGCAAAACCTTCGGTTTATACGTGATAAGAGCCTCACCCTACAAAAAGCTAATGTCGGTTTTTTGCTTCTGGAGCACTTCTCCCTGCCTGCCTTCACTCAGGCACTGGATATCCTGGTAACGGCCAACCTGATCAGCGCTAACGTATTCGCGACTCGAACATTCAGCCTGAACGGGGAAGCGGTAGTCAGTGATCTAGGCATCACCATCTGTCCAAGTGCTGAACTGAACGTGAGCCACCTTGCTGGACTCGACCTGCTGGTGGTCTGCGGCGGATTGCGTACCAACTTGCGCCCGATTTCTGTTCTGAAACAACTTCTCCACACTGCGAGTGAAAAGCAAATCGCCTTGGCAGGCCTGTGGAGCGGCGCTTGGTTTCTAGGACAAGCAGGACTGCTTGACGGCTATAAATGTGCGATCCACCCAGAACATCGATCTGCCCTGGCGGAGATCGCTAAGAACAGCCAAGTCACCTCGGAAAGCTTCATGGTCGATCGCGACAGGTTGACGGCCGCTAGCCCTACCGGTGCGTTCAACATGGTGCTGGAGTGGATCAACAAACTCCATGGCCGCGATCTGGTTGAAGGGATCGTAGATATCCTGGCTTTCGAAGAGTCTCGGTTTAGGCGCGTCCGTCCGGCTCTGCACGCCAAAATGAGCGAACCGCTGCGTAATGTGATCAGTTTGATGAGCGCGAATGTCGAAGAGCCCCTGAGTGCCGAGCAATTAGCCCAATATTCTGGCCGTTCTCGGCGGCAGATCGAGCGGCTCTTCCAGCAGCAACTTGGTACCACACCGGTACGTTACTATCTGGAGCTTCGTATCACCGAAGGTCGACGCCTGCTCCAGTACTCCGACTTACCTATCTTAGATGTCAGCGTCGCCTGCGGTTTCGCCTCGCCAAGCCATTTCAGTAAATGCTACGCCGCCTACTTCGGTAACTCGCCCTCGAAAGAGGTACGGCACGGTAACGTGAGATCACGTAAATAGATCGCCAGGCCAATTCGTTTCTCGCCGGGCCCATACCAGCCTCGAACAATGCTGTTCACCCTCGTTACCGACTGCAATCACCCCCCGACACGTGACGCCCCATGTGGCTGCAGCCAAAGAGCGATTCTGCTCACGCGCTGCAGCGAACCAGGAGAACAACGGCAGAGCAGGCTGCCACACGGGAGGCGGGTCATGACCACCCCGTGAATCAAGGCAGTCACGTTGCAACGCTCCGGCAGGTTGCCATCGCCAAACCTGCGAGCTAGAGTGCGCCGGTCACGGTCGATGCCGTGACCGGGTGTAGCAACCTGAAAAACCAAGACGCGGTGCGTCGCACTTGCATAGTCGGTACTCGGTGCCGTGCTACTGCATTTCTATGGCGGCCCGTACGGGGCAGGCTTCGGCCTGGCCGGTTCCCTTGGTTTCCGGTTTGCTACCCCTGTACGGTCCGCCACCATAACCGCGTAGCAACGGCGGTGGCGGCTCCTTAAGCAAACCAGGGAGCATAAGGAAAATGCGCCATCCAGCTTTTACGCCAGGGTACCACCCTACCTGCACACTGACACCCTTCGCCTCCAGCCAGGAGGTGCGCCATGGCTGAACCACGCAGCCCGGTCATTCGTTTCCCCAGACGGCAAAGCCCCATTCCGAAAACCTGCCCACCACCGCCTCGCGATACTCAGGGTGACGCCGAACTACGTGCCAGTTTGCTGGCCGACATATTCGACGAATTGATCCGCAAGAAAGGCGAACACCCCGAAGGCCTGCTAGTGCACGCCGCCGCGCTGTTCGCAAAAGACCTGCTCGAAGAGATGGTGGTGCTCTATCGCCAGGCGCTGTGCGAGACGCAGGGAGGCAGTGGGCATGTTTAGAGGCGATATCACGATTCTTCCCGCCAATGCCACAGGTAATGGCGCCTGGCATCAGCGAACGCCCTTGACGCGGCTTCAAGGGATATCAGAAACACTTCAACCTTATCGGTAAACGACAGAGCATCACTGTCGGGGTCGTTGTCGGCCACGGCAGTGATGCCTATAGAAAGCGATAGCGACCCAGCTTGACGGAGTGGCTCGCTCCCCTTCTGGTGGCAACCCCGCCCTCAAATACGAAAACGCCCCACCAGCGCACTCAATTCCACCGCCAGGCGCGACAGCTCGTGGCTGGCCGAGTTGGTTTGCAGCGCGCCAGCCGCTGACTGAGCCGAGAGATCGCGTATGGCCACCAGATTGCGGTCCACTTCGCGGGCCACCTGGGCCTGCTCTTCCGCAGCGCTGGCGATCACCAGATTGCGTTCGTTGATCTGCCCGATGGCGGAGAAGATTTCTTCCAGCATTTCGCCACTGGCCTGGGTGATCTTCAGGGTGTCCTGGGCTTTTTCGGTACTCGAACGCATGACGCTGGCGGCCTGCTCGGCGTTGTTCTGCACCGTGGCGATCATCTGCTCGATTTCCCGGGTCGAGGTCTGGGTGCGGTGCGCCAGGGTGCGCACCTCGTCGGCCACCACGGCGAAGCCACGCCCTGCTTCACCGGCGCGTGCGGCTTCGATGGCGGCGTTGAGCGCCAGCAGGTTGGTCTGCTCGGATATCGAGCGGATCACGTCCAGTACCGTGCTGATGTTCTGCACTTCGCTGGCCAGGTTCTGGATGCGCTCGGCGCTGTCCTGAATCTCGGTGGCCATCGAATGGGTGCCCTGAATGTTTTCCCGCACCTGCTCGCGGCTCTTCTGCGACAGGCCGTCGGAGGCCGTGGCGGCCTGGGAGGTGGACACGGCATTGCGCGCCACCTCCTCCACCGCACTGGTCATTTCGGTGACTGCCGTGGCGGCCTGTTCGAGTTGCTGGTCCTGCTGTTGCAGGCCGCGGTTGCTCTCTTCAGTCACCACGTTGAGCTGCTCTGCCGCGGACGCCAACTGGGTGGCGGAGCCTGCGATCAGGTTCAGGGTGTCGCGCTGGCTGGTCTGCATCTGCTGCAGCTCGACGAACAACTCGCCGATTTCGTTGCGCCCGGGCACCGACACCGGCTGGGTCAGGTCGCCCCCGGCAATGCGCCGAAAATGCTCGCCCGCCTCGCGCAGAGGGCGCAGCACGCGGCTAGCGATGAAGCCCCAGCACAGCACGGCCAGCACCAGCGTCACCACGGCAAGAGCGATCGCCAGGGTCTGCGAGAGGGTCAGGCGCTGCGCCGACTGCGCGATGATCTGCTTGCTGCGTGCATCCAGTTCGTCGACCAGCTTGACGCGCACCGCCTGCAACTTGGTCATGCCATTACCGGCAGCGATATTCACCTGGAAGTAATCAGCGGCAGACTGCGAGCGGGTAGCCGCACGCTGGCCGACGATGGCCTCGCCGTACTCGGTGAAGGCCGCCTTCAACTCACGGACATAGCCTTGCAATACCGGGTCGGTGATGTCGGCAGTGGCGGACTCGACCTTGGCGATGGCCTCTTTCCAGATGCCCTCACTGCGTACCAGGCGGGCCTCGGAATCCTGCTGATGCCCACCCACCGACTCGATGAACGCAGACGACACGTTGGCACTGGTGCGGATGGCCAGCAACAGAGCGTTGTTGATGCCGTCGATCTGCCGGGTGGCGCGGTTCAGCTCGCTGATCTGCTCGTGACTGAGCTCGGCCGATCGCCAGTTGTTGACCACCGAAAACAGCAGCGCGACGACGAACACGACAAGCACCGCAGCCATTCCGGTGCGGACTTTCAGGTGAGGAAACATGGCGATCGCTCCAGGCAGGAGCCCAAGACGGGCTCGAATGCCTAGAGGTATCCAACGCAGCGGTGAAAACTTTAGATCGACGGTGTGAGTTGTGTGCGATCAACGCACAGCCGTTGCAAGCGCATGCGCATCGAACTGCAGATGAGCATGGCGTTCCGGAGCAGCCCCATTGCCTAAAGAATCACACGAAGCAGCCGTTAATCAGGCACAAGGCTATCGATGCCAACGCTCGCCCAGCGATGGGGTGAGCATCTTGCCCAGGCGCCATCACCGACACGTCGCGCCAGGACTTAGGGATAGAGACGAATAGGGATGGGTGAGATGAGTGACATGCCGGCACTGAGCGCCTACAGAGCCATTGCTCCACGAACCAACCAAGCCTGGCGGGTATCTGCCGAACCTGCGGAGAAATCTGGCGGTGCGAGTGCTGGCGGCAGCAACGCCGCTGCGCTGGCGCAGGGTAATAGCGTGCAGCTCAGCGAGGAGTCGCTGCGCAAATACCACGATTACGCAGCGGCAGTGAGGGCTGGCAGCGTCAGCCACAGCGTGGCGCTTTCCGTGGCCGGCAGGATTCACAACCCAAGCGGGCTCAGCGCAGAAGAGAGCGAAGCCTTTCTCGCCAACCTGCCCATCGACCGGCTGGGCCTCGTGGAGCGTCAGCAGCAGGAAATGAACGCCGCGAATGCCGTGCTTGGCGCCACATCTCGACAGATCGAGCAGACCTATACCGACCTCCTCGAAGCTATCCACGCAGAGCGACCGGACCTGCAGGACGCATCCTTCGGTTTCAGCGTAGAAGCCGGTGGGCGGCTCACGCTCACCAACATCGAGGGGCTCGATAGCGATCAGGCTGCCTGGCTGGACCACGCACTGAATGCATCTGCGGATCTGGTGAAGCAGGCCGGTGAGCTGGCCGATGCGCAGATCGCGCTCTTCAAGGTCGAGAACTTCAGCCTTGGCATCGATTTCGATCGCGACAACTATGCGCGGACCATCGATATCGGTGCCGAGCTGCTGGCACGAGCCGGGGCTCGCGATGCTTCCCGTTCCGACTCCGCGAGCGGTGCGCACCAGAGGAACTGGGACAATAACTGGAGACAGCAGTTATGGACCCACGGCGAGAGGAGCCTGCTCAAGGTCGAGGTTGGCTGAGGTCGATGCTGTGCGTCACGCACTCATGTTCCAGGTGATTCACTCAGTACCGCACCTTTCGCCCGGCCCGGAGCAGGGTTCGCGCCCGTAGTATCAGGCCCGAGCCGGAAGATCAGCTCGGGACCTGGAACACGCTGCCGGACCACTCCTGGCTCAGCTGTTACACCGCGTGCGCCTCGGGCCACTCGCTCTCGCCAAGCAGCGCGGCAACGGTTCGCTCGCCCAGGCCGAGGCCCACGCTCATGCCCAGCCCGGTATGCATGAGCACGGCAGTCACCCCATCGGCAGCAGGCAATACGCTGAATGGGCCTGGACCGCGCGTGCCATATACGCCCTGCCAGCGCTCGAGCACGTGCAGGCGTCCGCCGAGGGTGTGCTCAGCCAGCCCGATGAGCAGATCATCCACTCCCTCCTCGTTGAACGGCGCGGCATCGCTACCGTAGTCATGGGAATCACCGATGATCAATTCACCGTAGGGCGTGGGGCTGATCAGCAGGTGAATACCGCGCTCTTCCAATATCGGGTAATCGCGACGTATCTCCGTACGAATCGCTTCGGCCTCGGGCAGGTCACTGAATGCGCCGTAATGCACGCAGCTCAGGCCCGTGAGCACGGCGTGCTGCAGGTCCAGCGGCTGCGCCAACCGAGCCCGCAGCATCTGCAGGCGACACACCGAAGGCTGCAACCTGGCCATCGGCTCGGCCAGCAGGGTCTGATAGTCGTGGCCGGAGCAGACGACGATGTGCCGCGCCGAAAAGCGCCCCGTGGTCGTCAGGGCACTGCCAGGCTCGACGTCCCGCACCAGCGTCGAGAAGTGGAATTCAACGCCCTGGCCGGCCAGGTAATCGATGATCTGTGGCAGCGCTTCCCGGGAGAAAAGTTGCTGGTCGTCCAGGCCATGCAGGGCTGCGCGGTGATGAGCGAAGCGGCCGTCATAAAGACTGTCGAGGGCTGCTCCGCGCAGTAGTTCGGTGCGGTAGCCAAACTCTTGGGCACGACCGGCGCAGAATGCCTCCAGCATGGCCTCTTCGGCTTCGGTGCGGGCCAGCACCAAGGAACCCTGTTTCTTCATCGACAGCCCGGCGGCCGCGCCCAAGTGCGCCCAAAGGCCGTGGGACTGGCGCGCCAGGTCGAGCATCGGGCCGGGCGCCTGGCCGGTCACCAGGGCCTGACCGAAATTGCGAATGGATGCACCCAGAGGCGTATGGCTGCGTTCGAATACGCGAACCTTGAGGCCGCGGCGCACACCCGCCCAGGCATGCGCAAGGCCCAGGATGCCGGCACCTACGATCAGCAGGTCACAGTCGTGCTGACTCATGGAAAACTCCTCGAGAGGGGAAGTGGCCGCCAGAGCGGCCAGCAGATTGCAAGTAAAAGCCCGTGCGGCTTACTGACTGACCGGCTCGGACTTGCCGTCATAGCGCTTGCGCCATTCGGCGAGAATCCGCTCGCGGTTCTCCGAGGCCCAGTTGAAATCGTTGTTGATCAGGCGTTGCTCGTAGTCGGCCGGCAGTTCCTGAAACCGCTCGGCGATGGCCGGCTGAGCCAGTACGGCGAAGTTGGCCTTGTACAGTTCCATGGCCTCCCGGCTGGCAGCGAAGTCGGCAAGCTTCCTGGCTGCATCCAAGTGCTGAGTGCCCTTGATGATCGCGCTCGCCTCGATCTCCCAACCCAGGCCCTCCTTGGGCAGCACGATGGCCAGCGGCGCACCCTTGCGCTTGAGCTGAACGGCCGGGTACTCGAAGGAGATGCCGATGGGAAACTCGCCGGCGGCGGCCTGCTTGCAGGGTTTTGAACCGGAATGGGTGTACTGGCCGATGTTCTGGTGCAGCTTGTCCATGTAGGCCCAGCCGCCGTCTTCGCCGAAGATCTGCAGCCAGGCGCTGACGTCCAGGTAGCCGGTGCCGGAAGACGCCGGGTTGGGCATGACGATCTTGCCCTTGTAGACCGGATCGGTCAGGTCTTCCCACTTGGTCGGCTTCGGCAAGCCCTGTTTTTCGGCCTCGATGGTGTTGAAGCAGATGCTCGCGGCCCACACGTCCATGCCCACCCAGGACGGCGGATTGTCGCTGTCGCGGTAGTTGGCGCCGATCTTGTCCAGGCTGGCCGGTGCGTAAGCTTCGAGCATGCCCTGCTGCTTGAGGATAGCCAGGCTGGAACCCGCCAGGCCCCAGACGGCATCGGCCTGTGGGCGATCCTTCTCGGCCAGCAGTTTGGCAGTGACGATCCCGGTGGAATCGCGTACCCATTTGATGCGGATATCGGGGTGCTGCTTCTCGAATGCCTGCTGATAAGGCTTGAGCTGTTCGACTTCCAGAGCGCTGTAGACAGTCAGTTCGGTGGCGGCCTGGGCATGCAGGGCGCCAGCGGCGAGCAGGCCAGTGGCAAGGGCGATGCGCTTGAACATGGTGTGGATCCTGTGTGCGAGGGATGGGCGTACGAATGGGGAAGACGGACTCAGCAGCCTTGCGGGCTTTCGCCGCGAGCCAGACGCGCGTTGATGGCATCGATGACCGGCGGCAGATCGGCCAGGGTGTCGATCAGGTAATGGGGTTGGCTAGCGGCGAACAACGCATCGATACGCTGACGCTCGGTCTCCAGGCGCTCGCCGGGCAGCGCCTGGTATTGCTCCCAGGTCAGGCCCAGAAAGTTGCCTGAAAAGCGCAGTGCCACCGTCCACATGCCGGCCCCACGGCCCTCGATAATGCCGGGCTCGGTGTCATCGACCTTGACGCAGGCGGCCACGTCGTCGAGCCCCAGAGCGATCACGTTGGCCAGTGCCTGAGCAGGGCTCGGGCGGCCCTTAGGCACTTCATCGGTAGCCACGACATGGTCCGGGCAATAACCAGAGGCCGCTGCCAGTTCGACGACCTGCTGCATGACGACCTTCGGGTAGCCTGAACAGCTGCCGATCTTCAGGCCCCGTCCACGCAGGGTCGCCACAGCGTCCAGAGCACCGGGAATCGGCGCGGAATGCTCACCGACCTTGGCGATCTGCAGAGGCATGAATCGCTCGTAGATGGCGGTCACGTCGGCATCGCTCGGCAGGCGCCCGAAACGCGTCTGGAAGCGCTCAGCCACAGCGGGCTGGTCGCACAGGGTACGGATGTGATCCCACTTGCCCATGCCCATGGGGCCGCGAGCTTCAGCGAGGCTGATCTGTACGTCGAACTCGGCGAACGCCTCGACGAAGATGCGGGTAGGGGCGAAGGAGCCGAAATCGACCACGGTACCCGCCCAGTCGAGGATAACGGCCTGCAGATGATCGGGGTGCTGGTAGCGCATATGGATGCTCCGGGAGATCAAAGGCCAGGCGCAGCACGCCAGGCCTGGGAGCTTCGCAGCAAGCCGCGCGAAGCCCAGGCCAGCAGGAGCGATACGCTGGCGGAGGTGAGAAGAATGAGGGTCGACATGGCGGCGGCACCGCCGACGTTGCCGGCATCGTCCATGTTCAGCACGGCGACGGACGCCACCACGCTGTCCGGGCTGTAGAGGAAGATCACCGCCGAGACGGTGGTCATCGCTGAAACGAACAGATAGCGGACGATATCCAGCAGCGCCGGCAGGCAGATCGGCACCGTAACCCGCAGGAAGTGGCGCAGCAGCGGCACCTTCAACGACAGCGCTGCGGACTCGAACTCGCCGTCGAGCTGGCGCAGCGCGGCGGCTGCGCTCATCTGCGCAGTGGTCAAAAAGTGCGCCACGGTGCACACCACCAGCAGCGCCAGGCTGCCATAAAGCCCATGCAGCGGATTGGCCGGCAGGTTGAAGAAAAAGACGTAGCCCAACCCGAGCACCAATCCGGGCACGGCCATAGGGATGAAGCACAGCAGGCGCAGCACCTGGGTCAGCGGGTTTTGCCGAGTCTTTTCCAGCAAGTAGCTGCCAGTGAAGATCAGCACACTGCCGAACAATGCCGTGGCAGTCGCCAGCAACAGGCTGTTGCGATAGGCCAGCCAGCCACCGGGCAGATCCGAGAACGCGTAGTTGTGCAGCGACAGCGACAGGTCGTAGGGCCAGAATTTGACCAGCGACGAGTACACCGCCATGCCGAACACGCCGAGCAGAACCGTACACACCAGTAACACCAGCAGCAGAAAGGCGCTGTCGCGACCCGACCGGGGCTGGGGGTGATAAACCTGGGCACGACCGCCCATGGCATCGCGCTGACGGCGGCGCAACCAGAAGTCGACGGCGAAGCTGAACAGTGCCGGCAGCAGCAGGAACAGCCCGATCAGAGCACCACGGCCAAACTGCTGCTGGCCGAGCACCGCCTTGTAGGCTTCCAGCGCCAGCACCTGATAGTCGCCACCGACCACCACCGGCACGCCGAAGTCGGTGATGCACAGGGTGAACACCAGGCAGCCAGCGGCGAAGACCCCTTGCCGGCTACCTGGCCAGGTGATGCTGCGAAAAGCGCGCCAGGGCGAGGCGCCCATGCTCGAAGCGGCGTCGAACAGGCGGGCGTCAGCCAGCGCCAAAGCGCTGAGCAACACCATCAGGGCATGGGGAAAAGTGTAGATGGCCTGGCCCAGCACGATGCCCCAGAAGCCGTAGATGCTGTCAGGTATCCAGTCACGCAGCATGCCCTGATTGCCGAACAGGTAGATCAAAGCGATACCCGGCAACATCGAGGGCGCCAGCAGAGGCAGCAGCGATATGCCGCGCCATAGTCCCTTGCCCGGCAGGCAGGTGCGTAGCAGACCGTAAGCGAAGCCATAGGCCAGTGGCAGCACGATCATCACCACAGCCAGGGCACTGGTCAGGCTGTTGCCGAGCAGCCAGCGAAAATTGGCACTGCAGAATAGCTCTCCAGCAGCCGCCAGGCCGCCGCCCTGCCCCGGATCGCCTGCCAGCCCACGCCAGAGCATGGCAAGCAAGGGCAGGAGCACGGCCAGCACCAGAAGCACCAGCAACAGCCATTGCCCGCCCAATACGAACAGCCGGTCGGCGGTATCCGTCGAGCGCTGCGATAGTTTCGCTACACGCTGCGCCGTCACGACCTGTTCCATCAGGCGAACACCTGCAGGCTGCGCGGCGGCAAGGCCACGCGAATCTGCTTGCCGTGCAAATTAGGCAGCGCTTCGGGAGCCATTTCGGCCAATAGTGCATGGCCCGGCAGATCGTCCAGTTCGAAGCTCAGGCGGCAGCGATTGCCGAGGAAGGTGAGCTCGCGCATATGCGCCGGGAACAGGTTGTCCTGCTCGAGCTCAGGGTTGATCAGGATCGCTTCGGGTCGGCAGAACAGGCGCCCGCCCGCTCCCTGCCCGGTGTCTGCCAGACGTATGCTCAGTTGGCCGACACGGGCATGACCACCATCTCGCTCGAATGGTAACCAGTTGCCCTGGCCGACGAATTCGGCAACGAAAGGCGTTGCCGGTGCGTTGTAGATGGTTTTTGGGGTGGCGTACTGCTCGATCCGCCCCTGATTCATCACCGCGATGCGGTCGGCCATCAACATGGCCTCTTCCTGATTGTGAGTGACCATCAGGGTGGTGATGCCAAGCTGGCGCTGCAGGCTGCGCAGCTCGCCGCACAGGTGCTCGCGTACCTGGGCATCGAGGGCCGACATCGGCTCGTCGAGCAACAACAGCGAAGGGCTCGGCGCCAGGGCGCGGGCCAATGCAACACGCTGTTGCTGGCCGCCGGAGAGCTGTGCCGGGTACTTGTGCCCGCTGCCGCTCAGGCTGACCAGTTCGAGCATCTCTTCGACGCGCCTGCGGACCTCATCTCGCCCACGGCCGGACAGGCCATAGGCGATGTTCTGGGTGACCGTCAGGTTGGGAAACAGCGCATAGGACTGGAACAGGATGCCGTAGTCACGTGCCTGGGGCGGCAGCGCTGAAACGTCTCGCCCGGCGAAGTGCAGGCTGCCCTGCTCCTGACGCTCCAGGCCGGCGATGCAACGCAGCAGCGTGGTCTTGCCGCAGCCGGACGGCCCGAGCAGGCAGACCAGCTCGCCGGCGTTGACGTCCAGCGATACGCCATCCAGCGCCTTGAAGGTGCCGAAGCCTTTATGAATGTCGCGCAGTTGCAGGTCGACGGTAGCCATGCCAGGAACCTCGTTTGGAATCGAACGAGTGTCATCTTGGGGTCGGCATGCGAAGGCTTTGTGGCAGTAGGGCAAAAGCCGCCGATAGTGCTATCAGCGTTTTTATGAAGACAAGGTCCTGATCAGGCGTCGGTGGATTCCCGGGCGATGGCCAGGAAGGCCGCCGGCAGACGCGCCTGGCGGCGTTCGCGCAGGCAGTAGAGGTATTCCGGGATCAGCGGCGCACCATCCAGGGCGATGACGCGCAGTTCCTGATTGTCCGGCACCTCGTGGCGGGCGATGACACTGATGCCGATATTGCGCAGCACTGCCTCGCGAATCGACTCGCGGCTGCCGATTTCCAGTAACGGCCCCAAGGCGACACCGGCCTCACGCAGCATCTGCTCGGTGAGCTGGCGCGTGGTCGAACCCACTTCGCGCATCAACAGACAGTGCCCGGCCAGCGCCGAGGGCGGCAAACTCTTGTGGTTGGCCAGCGCATGGCTGCGGTGCACGGCCAGTACCAGAGGGTCCTCGCCGAGCAGCAAACGGGTGAAGCGCGAATCCTCTTCCAGCTGTGAGGAGGCGGCCAGATCGACTCGATACTCTTCCAGCGCCTCGATCACTTGCAGTGAATTGCCGATCTCCAGCGTCACCTGGATCTGCGGCAGGCGCTCGCGAAAGCGCCGGACCAGGTCGAGCACGTAATAGGGAGCGGTCGCGGCGATGCGCAGGCTGCCCTGCACCTGGCCGCAATTGCGCAGGTAGAATTCGATATCGGCTTCTTGCTGCAGCAGTGCCTGCACCATCGGCAGCAGGCGCGCGCCATCCTCACTCAGGGTGAACCGCCGCCCACCTCGGTAGAACAGTTCGACACCATACTGCGCCTCCAGATTGCGAATCTGGGTAGTGACTGTAGGCTGGCTGAGACCGAGTTTCTTCGCCGCATGGGTGATGCTGCCCAGACGGGCGACCATGTGGAAGGACTTGAGCTCGGCAGATAGCATGTCCGATGTGGCGCCTCGGGGCGGAAGCCAATTCAGGCCGCCTGGTTAACGGAACGAGAATGGTACGCCGGCAAAGCCGCAAAAGGCCATTGCCACATTGCGAGGCGTGAACGCTGCTGAAACGTCAGTCCCCCTGAACACATCAGGGAACCACGAACTCCACCTCGCCTCGCCCGTTGGCCGCTTCCCAGAGTTGCTCGGCCAGTACATCGGGATCGACCACCGGCATCTCGAAGTCGTCCGGGGCATCGGACTCGCTGCTCTCGACACTCAGGTGGTAGGCACTGCCCTCGATGACCGCAGAGATGGTCACCATGGCGACGTGGATATTTTCCTGCGCCAGCTCGCCATGCAGGGACATCAGGTAGTTGCGTGCCGCTGCCTGGGCCGGCGCGGGCCCGGACATGAACGCGATGCCCTGCGCAGCGGAGCCGCCGAAACCGGCGAGCACGGCACCCTCCCCGTGTTGCCTGAAGTCGGCCAAGACCTCGTTGACCACGGCAACCAGCCCCAGAAAGAGGTAGTCCGTGCGGGTGCGCATCATCTCGACGGTCATTTGCGAAGCGGGCAAAAACGCTTCGGTGGATGCCGGGGCGTAGTAGATGGCGTCGATGCGTCCCAGGGTGGATCTGATCGCTTCGATCAGCGGCGCCACCTCGTTCAACTGGCCAAGGTCGGCAGTGAACGGTAGCGCGGTAATTCCTCTGCCCTGCAGCTCGTCGGCAAGGCTCTCCAGGTTGTTGCGCCGCCGGGCGACAAGCGCAACGGCATAGCCCTCGCGGCCGAAACGCTGCGCGACGGATGCGCCGAGGCCAGAACCAGCACCGAATATCGCGATGACTTTTTTCACGCGTTGCACCATGGTTATCGTTGGTAACCCTGTATAACCGTCATGCTGTCTGGCCCACAAGACGGGTTTTTCCAGTCACGTTGTTACTCCGGAGTAACCATCTGCATGAAGTTCTATGGCGACGAGGCCATTCAGAAGCCCGTGCGAGAGCTGCTCAATCGCGTCGGCGACAGCTGGAGCTCGCTGATACTCTGCGCGCTGGACGAAGGGCCGCTGCGCTTCTCGGCGCTGGCCAGAGCGATACCGCAGATCTCCCGGCGCATGCTTGCCAAGACCCTGCGCAGCCTCGAACAGGACGGCCTGTTAAGCCGAACGGTTTTTCCCACCAAGCCTCCCAGTGTGTCCTATGAACTGACCGCGCTGGGCCAAAGCCTGCTACCCCACCTCGGCGCGCTGGCGCTCTGGGCGCTGGATAATCATGAAAAGGTGCAGGCCGCGAGGGCGCAGTACTTGCCGGAGTAGGCGCACGACAAACAACCGACTGGGCCGGCACGAACCATCCACAGAGGACATCCGATGCTGATCGTATTCAGCGGCCTCCCGGGTACCGGGAAAACCACCGTGGCACGGCGCCTCGTCGAACGGCTGGGTGCGCTGTACCTGCGCATCGACAGCATCGAGCAGGCGATCAGAGAGGCCGAGGTGCTGGCGGCAGACGTGGGGCGCAGCGGCTACCTGGTCGCCAACGAGCTGGCGCTGAGCAACCTGCGCTTCGGCAACCGGGTCGTCGTCGACTGCGTCAATCCGGTCGCCGAGAGCCGCCAGGCGTGGGCCACTATCGCCGCGCAGGCTGGCACTCGCCTGCTCGACGTTCAGGTCATCTGCTCCGACAGAGACGAGCACCGGCGCCGGGTGGAAAGCAGAGCCATCGATATCCCCGGCCTGACCCCACCCACCTGGCAGTCGGTATTGGATCACGACTACGAGCCCTGGCAGGGTGATGCGCTGCTGATAGACACGGCGCTGACCTCCCCTGAGCAGTCGGTGGCGATGATCACCCGCCAGCTCTAGGGCAACCACGAGACAGTCAAGGGCTTCCCATCTGCCCAGCGCGGTTCATCGGTGCCATGGCCTGCACGGCAGGCAGCCTGGCCCGCAGCCCCCTCAGCGTTCAGCAGGCCTGCGCCATGAGGCGATAGCCGATGCCGGGCTCCGTCCGGATCAGGTGGGGGTCGTTCGGTTCGTCGTGCAGCTTCTGGCGCAGCTTGCCGACCACGATGCGCAGGTAGTGGCTGTCTTCGAGATGGCTGGCGCCCCAGACGTCTCGCAGCAGCTGCTGTTGGGTCACCACCCGGCCAGGGTTGCGGGCCAGCAGCTCGAGCACGCTGTACTCCTTGCGGGTCAGGCTGACCTCGCCGGTATTCAGGGTCACGAGCCGTGTCGCCAGGTCGATGCACAGCGGCCCCGCGTGCACCCTAGGCTGTACCACCAGCTCGCCTGGCGAGTGACGCAACAGCGCCCTGACCCGCGCGAGAAACTCCTGAATGCCGAAGGGCTTGGTGACGTAATCATTCGCGCCGCTGTCGAGCAGCCTGACCTTCTGCTCTTCGTCGCTGCGCACCGAGAGCACCAGAACCGGCAGGGTCGACCAGGTGCGCAACGCTTCCAGAACGTCATGGCCATCCATGTCCGGCAGGCCGAGATCGAGGACGATGACATGGGGCGACTGGGTGGCCGCGAGTGCCAGCCCGGCTTCCCCCGTAGCGGCCTCCAGCACCTCCCAGGACTGGGTGGCCAGGCTGATCCTGAGCAGCTTGCGAATCTGCTTTTCATCGTCGATGACCAGAATGCGCGGTCGTTCACTCATGATTGCCATCCCTCTCGACCGCCGGGGCCATGGGCAGGTGCAGAGACAAGGTGGTACCGCGGTTGCCAGGCCCGTCAGACACCTCGACGTGGCCGCCGTGGGCGCCCAGCATGCCCTGACAGATCGCCAGCCCCAGGCCGGTTCCCTTGCCGCCGCGGTCACCTCGCGCTGCTGTGTAGAACATGTCGAAGATCTGCCTGCGCTCGCTCGACGGAATGCCGGGGCCCTGATCGCTGACGGCGAATACCAGCTCCTGAGCGTCGCTGAATACCCTCACCCGGACCTGCCCGCCCTCGGGTGAAAAACGTGCGGCATTCTCCAGAACGTTGACCAGCGCCTGCTCGATGAGCGCGGCGTGTACGTGCAACAGCGGCAGTGCACTGGGGATGTCGACCTGAACGTCCAGCCCGCTCAGCACCTGGCGCAGGCGATTGAGGGCGCTTCTGGCGATATCACTGGGGGCGACCCAGTCTCTGGAAAGCTTCAGGCCACCGTGGCCGAGCCGGGTCATGTCGAGCAGGTTCTGGATGTAGCGATCCAGGCGCTCGGCTTCGTCCCGGGTGCCTTCGAGCAGTTCGATACGATCCGCCGCAGGGATGGCCGCGCCGAGCGTCAGCAGGGTGTCGATGGAGCCGCGCATGGAGGTCAGCGGGGTCCGCAGGTCATGGGAAACGGACGCGAGCAGGGAGCTGCGCAGTTGCTCGGTCTCACCGTGCAGACGGGCTGCCTCCAGCTCCTCGGCCAGCCGTGCACGGGCCAGTGCCTGGGCGATGGGCTGGCACAGCGCGGTGAGTTTGCGGCGCTGCGGGGCCGGGAACACGGAGCCGTCGCGCGGGCGTGCACCGAGCATCGCCAGCGGGCCATCTTCAGCGGTCAACGGGAACCACCACCAGACGCACTCAGGCAGTGTGTCGGTACCGAGGCCGGCAGGCTCGTAATGGCGCCAGGCCCAATCGGCGGCAGCGGCATCGCGTTCGCCAAGGTCCGCTGGCCCGCCCGTCTCCCTCAGCCACGCTTGCCCGGTACCGCGATCGAGGATCTGCACCTCCACTGGCAGGCGCTCCTGCAGATGCTGCTGGGCCGCACTGATGACCGCCTTGCGATCGGTGGCGGCGGCCAGGCGCTGCGACAGCTCCAGCAATGCAATGGTTTCCCCCTGGGTTTCCCGCAGACTCTGCAGTTGACGCCGTTGCCGAGAAGCCAGGTTGCCGCTGAGCGTGGCCATGAACAGAAAGAAGAACAGCGAAAGCACATCCTGCTGGCGATCGATGGTCAGCGAATACAGCGGTTCGATGAAGAACCAGTTGTAGGCGATGAATGACAGCACCGCACAGACGAGGGCCGGGCCGAGGCTGCTGCGCACGGCGACCACCAGAACGGCGGAAAGAAACACCAGGGAAACGTTGGGCAATTCGAGAAACAGGGTCAGCAGCATGGCTGCCAGGGTGGCGCCGAGGCTGACCAGCGCGGCCAGCAGGTAGTGCCTCCAGACGATCTTCGGCGCGGCCGATGGCCGGGCGGTGGGTGCCTTGGCGGCCACATCGAGCACGTTGATTTCCAACCCTTCGCCAAGAGCCAGAAGCCGGCTGCAGAGGTTGCGCCGCCAACCGGGCCGCGGCCTGCCACGGGCGATCAGGATCAGGCTGGCGCGGCGTTCGCGGGCGTGCTCCACCAGGCTTCTCGCCGGTTCGCCACGCAGGGTCACCACCTCGCCACCGAGACGCTCGGCAAGCTGACAGGCTTGCTGCAGGCGTTGTCGCCAGCGGTCATCCACCGCCCGCCCATCGTCCACATGCACCACCGACCACGGCAAGTGGCGGCGGTCGGCAACGCGGCAGGCATGGCGCACCAGAGCCTGGGCGCAGTCATCGCCCTGAATGCCGACCAGCAGCCGCCCCCTGACCGCCGGCAGAACCTCACCGGAGTGCAGCGTGCGCCGATCCAGCTCGGCATCGACCCGCGCCACGGCCGTGTGCATCGCCAACTCACGCAGCGCCGTCAGGTTGGTCTGGCTGAAGAACGCCTCGATGGCGGCTCGCGCCTGGTCCGGCACGTAAACCTTGCCCTCGCGCAAGCGTTCGAGCAGGTCCCTGGGTGGCAGGTCGATAAGCAGAATCTCGTCCGCATCCTGAATGATCCAGTCCGGCACGGTTTCCCGCACCCGCACGCCGGTAATCTCGAAAACCTGATCGTTGAGGCTTTCCAGGTGCTGAACGTTGATGGTCGAGTAGACGTCGATGCCCGCGCAGAGCAACTCCTGAACATCCTGCCAGCGCTTCGCGTGCCGGCTGCCCTGGGCGTTGGTGTGGGCCAGCTCATCCACCAGAGCCAGGGCCGGGCGCGCCTGGAGCAGCCCATCGAGATCGAGCTCGGCCAGGTTCAGGCCACGGTACGCAACCGCGCGCGCCGGCTGCTGGGGAATGCCCGCCTGCAACGCGGCGGTCTCGCTGCGCCCATGGGTCTCGACGATGCCAGCCCGCACATCGACGCCGAGCTCCAGCTGCCTGCGCGCAGCCTGCAACATGGCGTAGGTCTTGCCCACGCCAGGCGCCGCGCCCAGAAAGACCTTCAGCCGGCCGCGCCCCTCCCTGGGAAGGTCGGCCAGCAGCGCGTCCGCTCGCTGGGTGCTGTTCATGGCACCTCGACCTCGGCGCCGAGCCCGGCCAGGGATGCGTTGAGTGCCAGCACGTTCACCAGCGCCGGGCCGATTGGCGAACGCTGCACCATGCTCTCGACCTGCCGTTGCAGTGCCTCCGCGGTGATGCCCCGTGCGGCGGCAACGCGAGGGACCTGATAGAGAACCGCCGCGAGCGGCAGTTGCGGATCGAGGCCGCTGCCGGAGGTGGTCACCAGCGCCAGGGGAACGCGGCGCTGCTCGGTTGCCCCCCAACGGCTGGTATCCGCCGCCACCCGTTCGGCGAGCGCCGGGTTGCTGGGCGACAGGTTGCTCGCGCCGCTGGCCACGGTGGCGAAACCTCCCGCAGACGGGCGCGACTGGAACCACTGCTGCCCGTCGAACTGCTGGGCGATGAGCCAGCTGCCACGCACGGCGCCACTGTCGTCCCGCATCAGGCTGCCGTTGGCCTGGTGGGCGAACAGGCTCTGGGCAATGACGGTGACGAAAACCGGGTAAGCCGCGCCGGTGACCAGCGTCAGCAGGGCAAGCATCGCCACAGCCGGGCGCAGGTGCGAAAACCAGCGATTGGAAACATTCATGTCGTTCATGCGAGAGCCCTCAAACCAGTCCCAGAGCGACCAGCAGCAGGTCGATGAGTTTGATGCCGATGAAGGGCGCGACGATGCCGCCCAGACCATAAATGAGCAGGTTGCGGCGCAGCAGGCTGGCGGCATCCGCGGCCTGCACGTGCACGCCACGCAGGGCCAGCGGAATCAGCACGACGATGATCAGCGCGTTGAACACGGTGGCGGACAGAATCGCGCTCTGCGGGCTGTGCAACTGCATGAGATTCAGGGCGCCAAGCTGCGGATGAATGCCTGCGAACAGTGCAGGCAGAATGGCGAAGTACTTGGCGACGTCATTCGCCACCGAGAAGGTGGTCAGCGCACCGCGGGTGACCAGCAACTGCTTGCCGACCTGCACCACGTCCAGCAGTTTGGTGGGGTCGGAGTCCAGGTCCACCAGGTTGGCCGCTTCGCGGGCAGCCTGGGTGCCATCATTCATGGCCAGCCCGACATCGGCCTGCGCCAGTGCCGGTGCATCGTTGGCGCCGTCACCACACATGGCAACCAGCTTGCCGTCTGCCTGTTCGCTGCGGATGCGCTGTAGTTTCTTCTCTGGCGTGGCTTCCGCGATCACATCGTCGACGCCTGCCTCGGCGGCGATGGCCGCAGCGGTCAGCGGGTTGTCGCCGGTGACCATCACGGTGCGAATGCCCATGCGCCGCAGCTCGGCGAAGCGCTCGCGAATGCCGGGCTTGATCACATCCTTGAGGTGGATGGCACCCAGCAGCCTGCCGTCGCTCGCCACCAGCAAAGGCGTGCCGCCGCTTTGCGCGATCTGCTGCACTTCACGGGCAAGCACCTCGGGCATATCGGCCCGGCTCATGGCCAGCCAGTTCAGCACCGCATCGACGGCGCCCTTGCGGTACTGCATGCCGTTCCAGTTCACTCCCGACAGCCGCGTTTCGGCGCTGAACGGCACTGCCTGCAGATCGGTACGCGCAGGCTCCTGCATAGGATGCAGCGCTCGCAGGTACTCCACCACGGACTTGCCTTCCGGCGTGTCGTCGGCAAGCGAGGCGAGCAGCGCGGCATCCGCCAGCTCCGGCGTGGTGACGCCAGGTGCCTTGAACAAGGCGCTGCAGCGGCGATTACCGAAGGTGATGGTGCCGGTCTTGTCCAGCAGCAGCATGTGCACGTCGCCAGCGGCCTCGACCGCACGCCCGGACTTGGCGATCACGTTCAGGCGTACCAGGCGGTCCATGCCGGCGATGCCGATCGCCGACAGCAACCCGCCAATGGTGGTCGGGATCAGCGTTACCAGCAGGGCCGCCAGGTAGACCAGAGGCAGATCACCACCGGCGTAGCGGGCAAATGGCTGCAGGGTGGCGACCACCAGAAGGAAAATCAGGGTCAGGCCGATCAGCAGAATGTCGAGGGCCACTTCGTTCGGGGTTTTCTGCCGTTTGGCGCCCTCCACCAGGGCGATCATCCGGTCCAGGGTGGACTCGCCCGGGTTCACGGAGATGCGAATCGTCAGGCTGTCCGATACCACCAGGGTGTTGCCGGTCACGGCCGAGCGGTCCCCACCGGACTCACGAATCACCGGGGCAGACTCACCGGTAATGGCCGCCTCGTTGACCGCGGCGACGCCCTCGATCACCTCGCCATCCCCGGGGATCAGCTCACCCGCGTCGACGCGTACCACATCGCCCTTGCGCAGCCGGCTGGCCGGTACCTGCTCGAAGTAGCCGTGCGCCGTCATGTAGCGCGCGGTAAGCCCTTCGCTGCCGGATTTCAGGCTATCGGCGCGGGCTTTGCCGCGGCCTTCTGCCAGCGCCTCCGCGAAGTTGGCGAACAGTACGGTGAACCACAGCCACAAGGCGATCTGCAGGGTGAACCAGGGGCTCACCGCCTGGTTCGGGATGACGCAGAGCACCGTCGTCACCACGGCAGTCAGCTCGACGGTGAGCATCACCGGCGAACGTATCAACTGGCGTGGGTCCAGCTTGATGAAGGCCTGCTTGAATGCCGGCCGCCACAATGCCTGAAGGCTGGTGGCGACAGGAGTGGCGCGCAGCGGCGCCTGACTTTGCACGTTCATGTTCGCTCCGTCTTACAGGGCTGAGCTGAGGTGATCGGCGATGGGGCCGAGCGCCAGCGCTGGTAGAAAGGTGAGGCCGCCAACCAGAAGGATGGTCAGGGTCAGAAGCGTGACGAATAACGGACCATGGGTCGGGAAGCTGTTGGGGCCGGTGGGCGCCTGCTTCTTGGCCGCCAGGCTGCCAGCGATGGCGAGAATCGGCAGGATGTAGCCGAAGCGCCCAAGCAGGATCGCCAACCCGAGCATCAGGTTGTGGAATGGCGTGTTGGCGCTGAAACCACCGAACGCCGATCCGTTGTTGGCCGTGGCCGAGGTGTAGGCATAGAGCGCCTGGCTGAAGCCATGGGGCCCCGGGTTGCTGATCGATGCCATTGGCCCCGGCAGGCTCACGGCCAGGGCCGAGAAAACCAGTACGCCGATGGGCATCACCACCAGGGTCGCGACCAGCAGACGCACGTCCCGGGCATCGAGTTTCTTGCCCAGGTATTCGGGCGTGCGGCCGATCATCAAACCCGCCAGGAACACGGCGATCAGCACGAACAGCAGCATGCCGTAGAGCCCCGCCCCTACTCCGCCGAAGATCACCTCGCTGAGCATCATGTTGAGCATCGCGACCATCCCGGCCAGCGGGCTCAGGCTGTCGTGCATGGCGTTGACCGAACCGTTGGAGGCAGCGGTGGTGGCGGCAGCCCAGAGCACGGACGCGGCGACACCGAATCGGCTTTCCTTGCCCTCCAGGGAGCCCGCCTGCTCCACCGGCAAGTGGGCGAATGCCGGGTTGGGCTGGTACTCGGCGTACAGCGCGACGCCCAGGCCCAGCACGAACAGAATCAGCATGCTCGACAGCAGGGCACGGCTCTGCCGCAGGTCCCTGACGTAGTGCCCGAAGGTGAACAGCAAGGCGGCGGGAATCAGCAGAATCGACACCAGCTCGAACAGGTTGCTCCACACGGTCGGGTTCTCGAACGGATGCGCCGAGTTCAGGCCGAAGAAACCACCACCGTTGGTGCCCAGTTGCTTGATGGCGATCTGGCTGGCCGCTGGCCCGAGAGGAATGCTCTGCTCCTGCCCTTGCAAGGTCACGGCGCTGGCGTAGGCATCGAAGGTTTGTGGCACGCCCTGCCAGACCAGAAACAGCGCGAGCACCACGCTCAGGGGCAGCAGTGCATACAGTGTCGCCCTGGTCAGATCGACCCAGAAGTTGCCCAGGCTCTGCGCCGAGCGGCTCCCGATGCCACGTGCCAGCGCCACCAGCACGGCGAGGCCAACGGCGGGGCTGAGGAAGTTCTGAACGGTCAGGCCGGCCATCTGGCTCAGGTAGCTCATCGTGGCCTCGCCGCTGTAGGCCTGCCAGTTGGTATTGCCCACGAAGCTCGCGGCGGTATTGAAGGCCAGCGTCCACTCGATACCCGGCATGCCCTGAGGGTTGAGCGGCAACACGCCCTGGGCGACCAGCAGAAGAAACAGAACCAGCAAGCTGACTGCGGAAAAGATCACCACGGCGCCGGCGTACTGCTTCCAGCTGTGGCCTTGCTCCGGGCGAATGCCGGCGCAGCGGTAGATGCACTTTTCCACCGGTTCGAAGAGGGGCCGCAACCAGGTGCGCTGCCCCTCCATGGCCCGGTAGATGAACTTGCCCAGCAAGGGTGCCGGCAACAGCACCAGCGCGAAGAAAGCCAGAAGCAGAAGGAAATCCTGTAGGGACATGACGCTCACTCCTTTCCGGCACGGAGCAGCGCGAACAGCAGATAGACGAAGAGGCCTGCGACCATGAGCAGCGATAGCCCATCGAGAAGGTTCATCTTTCACTCCTTGGATGCGGACCCATTCCGCGGTGTGAAAATTCTCGGTGGGACAGGCGTAAAGAATCGATTCCGAAACCGCTGCCGGGATGTAAAGAATCCGTATTTTTGACGTCGAAAGAATCCTGTTATGGCCGCTGGCGACTGTCAGGCTGCGCAGAACAATCATCACGCCGTGCAGGTTGCCATCCCGTAACCCGCGAGCTAGAGTGCGCCGGTCACGGTCTATCCCGTGACCGGGAGTCGAAACCCGAGTTGTCTGAGGGCACGGATGTGTTCATAGATGCGCGGCAGGTGCTTATTGCGCCCGGCTGCTGCATTTCTATGGCGGACCGTGCGGGGCAGGCTTTTGCCTGGCCGGTTCCCTCGGACGCCGGTATTTCGACCCCCGTACGGTTCGCCACCATTCCCGGGTCGAAACGGCATTGGTGGTGCTTCTAACTGTCCGAGGAGCATAAGGAAAATGCGCCATCCAGCTTTTACGCCAGGGCACCGCCCTGCCTGCACACTGACACCCTTCGCCTCCAGCCAGGAGGTGCGCCATGGCTGAACCACGCAGCCCGGTCATTCGTTTCCCCAGACGGCAAAGCCCCATTCCCAAAATCTGCCCACCACCCCCTCGCGATACCCAGGGTGACGCCGAGCTGCGTGCCAGTTTGCTGGCCGACGTATTCGACGAACTGATCCGCAAGAAAGGCGAACACCCCGAGGGCCTGCTAGTGCACGCCGCAGCGCTGTTCGCAAAGGACCTGCTCGAAGAGATGGTGGTGCTCTATCGCCAGGCGCTGTGCGAGGCGCAAGGAGGTAGTGGCCATGTTTAGCGGAGGAGAAAAGACCATCCCCTCTACAACAGCCACTACGGCCTGTCGATCTAGCTGAGCAGTAAGTCACTGCGTTCAAGCTCGGCGATTCAGCAGAGAAAATGAGACGTCAAACAGCGGCAGCGTGCCCTGATATGAGCCGGCGGCCTGGCTCCAGATGCAATGAGGTGCCGTGGTTATGTCTGATCGTTAAATTATCGCTGTCATGGTCGGCAACGACTATGACAGTGATGCTCACAAGAACGTGGGCGGTTGGACTCTCTTCCAGGCAAGGCGTGGAACCCTAGACCGCGGAGCGCTCATAGATACGGGCAGCAAGGGCTGTTGAATCTAGAGCTGAAAATGCCCTGTGAAAACGATCTTTCTGTTAAGAGAAATGCCATGCCCCCAGCGTTACCAGGCAGTCCGACGAGCGCCATTGACCCCGGGCCTGCTCACTTGCCATCAGCAACGAAACAACGAAAGTCAACTTCCAGAGAACACTCATAGATATCCCTGATGAAATCCTGCATCTGATGTGAGCTCATGTTCTCGGCCATGGACGCTCGGTCGACCCAGTACGTGCTCAATATCCACTCGGGCGACCTCGAAAATCTACGCGTATACAAGCAATTCAGGCATCCTGCCGAACGTGAAAGAACAGCAGCCCCCATGGCTAATTGATCTTCGACTTTCTTCGAGTCCACTTCCCTGGCTCTGATCTTTACAGTCGTCACGGCTTCAATGGTCATGGCATCATCTCCTTAGCATTAGCACGGCATATCGAGATAAATGGTTCGACATAGGGCGATCGCGAACAGACGCCCAACTTGGCAAGAACTTCGAGTTCCTCAAGACAAACAACCAGCGAGTGATCCTTATCTTCCAGCAACGCGTTAGGGCGACACGGACAAAACGAACATTGGAGTGGCGAGTTTCAACTCTGCGTCGCCGGATTCAACAGGCAGGGGTGTATACGAGGGGATCCGATCACAATTGGGCGGCCCCGATAACAGAGAGCGCGGAAATCGAAGCCCGCGAGCTTTAGCTGAATTCGGGATCCATCGCCTCTTTCGTGCCGACGTGACCAACCGCCAAGGTGAAGCCAAAGGTATTGATCCCATCCTGGCTGCTGGCGAACACTTCGCCGCTGTGCATGGTGGCCACGGCCTTCACTATCGACAGCCCCAGCCCATGGTGCGTATCACTTCTGGAACGTGAGCAGTCCACCCGATAAAACCGCTCGAACAGACGCTTCAAGTGCTCCTCAGCTATTGGCTCTCCATGGTTGGCGACGGCAACGACGGCCATGTTGACCTGCATCCGTATGGAAACCGTTACCGTAGTGCCAGGAGTCGCATGCCTGGCGCTATTGTCCAGAAGGTTGGCCAGCGAACGATGGAACAGCCGGCGGTCGATGCACGCGCTGCCATCGCCCTCGATGACGACCACATTCCTGTTTTCCTGGAAGAGAGGCTCCACGTATTCGACGGTCTTGTACGCCTCCTCACTCAAGGAGACTTCCTTGAGCTGCGTTGCGTGTTCCCCAGACTGCGCGTGAGAGAGAAAAAGCATATCGTTGACGATAGAGGTCATTCTCTCGAGTTCTTCCAGATTGGACTCCAGCAACTCCACGAGCTCATGGGTCTCTCGCTCGCGCGAGAGGGCCAATTGCGTTTGGCCGATGAGATTGGTTAGCGGCGTTCTCAATTCGTGAGCGACATCGGCATTGAAACTTTCCAGTTGCATCCACGCGATCTCCTGCCGTTCGAGGACGCCATTGAACGAAGCAGCCAGGTTCTTCAATTCCTGAGGAAGAATGGATGCATCCAACCGCTGCCCATACTTTCCTGGCGCGAGGCGCTGCGCTTGATCACTGAGACTGCTGACCGGTCGCATTCCGATTTTGGAAATGAAGTAACCTAACAAAGCCACCAATACAACGCCGAAGACACTGATGAACAGAAGCGCACGGGTGAACTCGCTCAACGTCCCCATATACGGGGTTGAGTCTATTGCGACAACGAACCTGAGCGCAGGGCGATCGCCACGAGCCGGGATATCCGAGATCAGCAGGTAAAGCGCGCAGGACTCCTCGCGTAGACCTGGCACCTGACTGAAACCGCCTGGCAGAGCGGCTAAATCAACATCGGCAACTGGCATGCCGCCCACTCGGTATGACGAGTCTTCACTCAATATCCAGTATTGAACCCGCCCGCCTTCCGCAGCAGACAAGTCGGTCACCTTAGTCGCGATGGCCTGCCAGCCATCATGATTGGTGCGAGCACTTATCCAGGGCTTCATGAGCGACTCCCTGAACAACAGCTCGTTATGCATCTGACTCTGCAGCGACTGGTGAAGCGACATTCGCAAGGAAATACCGAACACCGAAGCGATCAACACGGAGGCAACGGCAAACATCAAAGCCAGGCGGCCAGATACTGAGTTCTTGATCATCGGATATAACTCTAAGCGGACTGACGCTCTGGACGTACTTCGAGAACATAACCCATGCCTCGAACGGTATGCAGCAGCTTCATTTCATAGGGAGCATCAACCTTGGCTCTGAGCCGTTTTATTGCAACTTCGACGACGTTTGCATCGCTGTCGAAGTTCATGTCCCAGATCTGCTCCGCAATCATCATTTTCGAGAGAATCTGCCCTTGATGCCTGGCCAGAAGACTCAACAAGGAAAATTCCTTGGCTGTCAGTTCCAGGCGCTCGCCCGCCCGCGATACTTTCCTCGCCAATAGATCAAGATGCAGATCATGTATCTGCAACTGGGTAATATCGGCCCCATCGCTCGGCCGTCGACGCAGCAGGGCCTGGATACGTGCAACGAGTTCTATCAGGGAAAATGGTTTAGGCAGATAGTCGTCCGCACCATGTCTCAGGCCTTTCACTCGTTCGTCCACCGAGCCTCGCGCAGACAACATCAGGACGGGAGTCTGTTTGCTCATGCGTAGACTTTCGAGAACGCTGTAACCATCCATACCGGGAAGCATTACATCCAGAACGACTGCATCGTAGTCATATTCGAGTGCAAGGTGCAGGCCTACGGTTCCCGAGGACGCAACGTCAACGGTAAAGCCCAGTTCACTGAACGCTCTATTTATATACGAGGACGTTTTTTCCTCATCTTCGACCAGCAGTAGCCTCATGTATCTCACCCGTCTGGCCTAGGCCAATATGTCTGCATTCATCATACGATTGGCGACCAACAGAACGCTGACGCCTGGCTGACATTTCTGTCAGAAACCAACTAAATCCTTCCTGACAAAAATGTTATTCACTGGTCATGCAAGTGACAGCGGATCATTTCTACTCTCATATCCAGCCAGGCATTTCTCATCTGGCAGACCTGACTTTAATAACTTCCTCCGATAATGAGAGACCGCATATGAAAACCATCGCAATCGCTTTTGTCGCTCTGCTCCCTTTCACTGTCGCAATGGCTGAAAATCGCGCCACGCACAATTCCAGCGACAACCAGTACCGATATGGCATGAACCTGAACATAGCCAGGGTTATTTCCATTACTGACACGGCCAAGACTTGCGGTCTCGTACCGGTGACCATGAACTATGAGGATGACCAGGGAGAGCGTCATAGTCTGCGTTACAATCAACTCAACGCGGGCCCTGGGTGTCCAGACAATTGAGTCGAACACGTCGTGTCGATAAGCGCTGACTTTTCGCCTCAACCTTTTAAATCCTCCGGATTGACTTGCGCTCACTCGGATGATGTTTGCAAGGCCGCTGTTGAACTCCAGCCCAGGCAAAGGACTGCCATCAGCCATCTCCAGTGGTCAGGTTTCAACTAACCGGCCCAATTGGTCACGCGGATGACCTCCGGGCGGCCATTTGCAGAGCGCTACCCGGCATCAGCAGCCCAAGATGCGCCTGCAAGCGCTTCACGATATCCGCGCCCATCGCTACGGCCCGCGCCCACAGGCCGTTAGCAGATGCTGGATCACGACCACTCGCCTAGGCAAGGCAATTCGCTCGCGCCAAAACCGACCGAGCTCACTGGGCTGCCAGGACGGTACATGGCATGCCTCACAAGCCCACTCGGCTACCATTGGTCGTGGACCGGAAAACAGAAAATTGGCGGTAGATCATTGCCGGTGGGATACTTCTCGGCCTCCCGCTAGAGGACGCACGACGATGCGTACATTCCTTTCCCGCTTCAGCGAACGCGCGCTGGACGTCATGTCCGCCGGCGCTCCCGTCGAGCCGCTGCTCAGAGAGTTCGCGGTATCGCTGCAGGCGGAGCTCCCCGGTACGGTGATCGGCATCAACGTGCTGGACAAACCTGGGAATACGTTTCGTCTGTCGGTCTTCCCCGGCCTGCCGCTGGAGTTCAGCAACAGCCTGGTCAACAACCGCATTACCGGTAAGCGAGGCTCTTGCGGCATGGCCATAATGACCGGCCGTATCGTCGAAGTGCCCGAGGTGGCGAGCGACGAGCGGTTCTCGGCCGAGTGGAAGGAGCTGTTTCGCCAACATGGCCTCGAGGCCATGCTTTCCATACCCGCGATGAGCATCGAGGGCCTGGTGCAAGGCAGCCTCGCCGTCATCCATCCGCTGGGGTCGCCACCCAACCCGGATCAGCGGGCCTTCCTGCAACTGGCGTCAGCATTGTGCGCCAAGATCTGCATCTACAGCCGCACCCAGGAGTCCACGCAGATCCTGATCGGCGAGATGGACCATCGAATGAGAAATCTCTTCGCGACCATCGGCGGTGTGGCCATCATGACGATGAGGGGCCACCCGGAACCTCGGCAATTCCGAAAGGTGCTCGATGAACGGCTGGTGATGATGCAGCGCGCTCATTCCCTGGCGATGGATGCCCAGGAAGTGGAGCTCTCCACGCTACTGCACAACGTGCTTTCGCCCTACTGCGCGGACTACGACATTCTGTTTTCCGGCCCCCCTATCGTGCTTGCGGGTGAAGCCGCATCGGCCTTGGCGCTGGTGATCCACGAGCTGGCGACCAATGCAGCCAAATATGGCGCCTTGTCGCAGCCTGGCGGAGTGCTGCACGTGCGCTGGGCGACGGAGCATGGCATGGCGGGCGCTATCTTCACGCTCAACTGGGCGGAAAGCAACGGGCCTGCCGTGAAGCCGCCTTCGCGCAAGGGCTACGGGACGACCATGATCACCGGCAGCCTGCGCAACGCATTCGACGGCGCCGCCGAGTTGTCTTACGAGGCGTCAGGTTTCACCTGCAGGATCACGGCACCACTGACCAGCAGGCTGGGCCGGGAGAAAGAGCTGGAGAGCCTGGCGCTCTGAGCTCTGTCAGCGTTCGACGCAATGCTCCACGGCGTCGTACAGCACGTCCAGCTTCCAGGGTTTGGGAATGAAGACCGAGTTTTCCGGCATCTGCTGGGCCGTTACCTGCATATGGCCGGATGTCAGTATCACCGGCAACTCGGGCCAGCGAACCCAGACGATTTCAGCCAGCTCCCAGCCGTCCAGATGCCCCGGCATGCGAATGTCGCTCAGCAACAGGTCCACGGCCTTGTGCTCCAAGTGCCCCAGAGCCTCGTCAGCCGATGCACACTGAATCACGTCCAGGCTCAACGGAGAGATCAGCTCGACGAGAAGATCACGAAGGATCTGTTCATCCTCGGCGAGCAGTACGGTGAAGGTCATGTGCTTGGCCCGTTTTTATTCGATAGAAATTAGGGTACGCATGCAGCGGGACGTCTCATAAAGTGGACGGGTGGTCACCCGCCGCGAATCGGGCCACGGGGCCGCTGCGCTGGGACGTGCAGGCAGTCATCGATCCGCCCGGTGGTCACGGGTTTAGCCTGAACCTCGTGCCCCTGCCCTGCTCAGATTCGATGAGGCCAACTCTTTGGCCTCATTCGAGGTACACCG
This sequence comes from Pseudomonas flavescens, assembly GCF_013408425.1. Lineage (NCBI taxonomy): Bacteria > Pseudomonadati > Pseudomonadota > Gammaproteobacteria > Pseudomonadales > Pseudomonadaceae > Phytopseudomonas > Phytopseudomonas flavescens. The sequence goes on from NZ_JACBYV010000001.1 coordinate 3,177,957, forward strand.
CCATGAAAGTTATCAATCTGAAAGATGGCACGGCTCATTATCAGGGCAACCCGGGCTACGCCGCCCCCAAGGCGTTCGCAGACGGCTCCCGCCAGCAATGGCAGCTGCAGGCGGTAGGTCAGACGCATATGCAGATGCAGCGCCCGGGGGAAGAGCTTGGCGACGAAGAGGATGAAGAGCTGGACCCCGGCACCGGTACCGAAAGCGAGCCCACCTCGCTGCCGGACGAGGCCCCCGCAGTGGAGCCTGAAGACTTCGACGGCAATAGGTCCGAGCTGGATATAAAGCGAGCTCAGGCTTCAAGCAGGCCGATGTAACGCAGGCGAGTCAGTAGAGAGCCCGGCCCGGTTGCCGGGCTTTTTCGTTCATGGCCGGCGGCAAGTGAGTATTCGCATGAAAACCGTCAGGCGTTCGCATCGGCCGCCGCCATTCAGCCGCACGCAAAACCGACAGGCTTCCGCATGGTTCGTCACTAGGGGCTTCGGCCTCTGCAGTGCTTCACCCAGTATGCGCACAGCGCCAAGCAGGCGTTCAGAACTGACTCTAAAATCGACTAGCCGTTAGCGGCCCCTCATGATCGGCTGCTCTTGGCCGGTTTCTGCCTGTGGCCGACCGGCTGGATTCGGCTCACCAGCACAGCGCAGGCGCTGGCAGCGCAAATGATGAAGCCATAGGGAAAAGCCGAGCCGGTAATACCAGCAAGATTCATCTGGCAGTGGACGCCCATGGCTTACCCATCGAGTTTGAAATCACGGGAGGCCAAATCAATGACTGTACTCAGGCACCCGCATTGATTTCCAAACTCCCGGCGGCAGAAACCATCGTTGCGGATAAGGGCTATGACAGCGAGAGAATCCGAGAGCAGGTTGAGCGACAAGGGGCAAAGGCCGTGATCCCGAGCAAGCGTAACTCTGTGAAAGGCAACGCGGATCTGGACAGAGGTCTGTACCGAAATCGCCACCTGGTGGAAAACGCCTTCGCCCGGCTGAAGCACTACCGGGCGGTGGCCTCTCGATTCGACAAGCTCAAGAGAAATTACGAGAGCGCGGTGGCAATGGCCTGTGCCTTTTTATGGTTGCCCATGTAACGGCAGCAGGCCCTGGCATGCAGTGCGGGGCATGGCCTTCAGTTTGTTCTTCGCCCAGCGGCGCGAGGCGCAGTGCGTAGCGTTTCGATTGGCGCGTGATATCGAATGGGCACAGCGCTCTGCTGACGAACGCGCCACCAACATTGACCAGGCATTGCTGGTGCGCGCCGGCATCAGTGCGACGCCTTCGAAGACTCGACTTCGAGAAAAGCGGCCACCGACCTTGAGGCCTTTGGCGATCTTGCACGGTCAGTCCTTGCGATTGCGGCGCAACTCCTCCAGCAACTTCTGCTTGTCGCGCTCGCGCTTGGCAATCACGTCACGCTCGCTGCGGATCTGAGCATGGCTGAGCAGGGCAAAGATAAAGCTGCCGCCGATGATATTGCCGGCCAGGGTAGGCCCCGCAAACACCAGCCAGAAATCGCCCCAGCTCACTTCACCGGCATACACCAGATAAGACACCTCTATCGAGCCAACCACGATATGGGTGAAGTCACCCAGTGCCATCAGGTAAGTGATCATCACGATAATGGCGATCTTGGCGCTTTCCATCGAGGCGATCATCCACACCATGGTGGCGATCATCCAGCCCGAGATAATGCCTTTGGCAAGCATCTTGGACACGTCGTTTTCCATCACCTTACGGCCGATTTCCAGAAACGCCAGGTCGGTCTGGGCATCGAAAATCGGCAGGCGCAGCATCACCCAAGCCACCAGCAGGGTGCCGGCTAGGTTTCCGCATAGCACCACGCCCCAAAGACGCAATAGTCGCCCGACATTGTTCAGGGTCAGCTTGCTCATCACCGGCAGCACGGCGGTCAGGGTGTTTTCCGTAAACAGTTGCTGACGGGCGAGGATCACCGCCAGAAAGCCTGCCGAATAACCGAGGCTGGCGATCACATGACTTTCATCGCTGGGGCCCAACCGAGAGCGGAACAACCCCATGGCCATCAGCGACAGGCCCATGGTCAGCCCGGCGGCCAGCGCCGACCACCATAATGCTGCGATGCTGCGTTCCAGCTCATGGTCGCCCTGAATCCTGATGGTTTCATGCAACACCGCCGCCCGCGGCGGCAGCTTCTCATCGATCTCGCGCTCTTCTTCGGCTGACAGGCCGGGGGTCTTGCCGTCTGCTTGTTCTTGCATACCAGTTACCTTCACGGGTGGAACGACGGAGGCCCGTCTGTCTGAGGATTCAGACCTGCGGCGCCCGCTGTCGTTCTGCCGTGATGAAGGCGTCCTTGCCTCGCGGCGAAATGGGCTACGGCGCAGCCGTGCGTGAAACGTCAATAGACCTTAGTTTCGTAGATTGAATCGCCCCTTGTTTTGTAGAGACAACCGAGCGGCTCTTCTGGCCGGTAGCAGTCATCAGCGAGAGGCCATTTGGAACTGCGAGTCAGTGACTGGATATCTCAGGGCGTCGGCAAAGCGAACTGTCGGCGTGTGCGAATAGGTGTCGGAGGGATCCGAATAGATGTCGGAACCAATGCGAATACTCAGGCAAGCGATCACTCTTTCGGGCGCCAGCATGATTCAGCGAGCAACTGAGCGATCTGCCGACGCAACGCACCGTGCGCTTGCTCGGTGAAAGGTGTAGCCGCTTTCCAATCGTAGAACCACACCGGCATCTTGCGCTTTTCCTCCGGTTCCGAAGAGTAACGAGGAAAAATATGGCAATGCAGCTCTGGCTCGGTATTACCGAGAATTTCATAGTTCATGCGAAGCGCTCCGGTCGCCTGCAGCACGGCATCGCCAATTCGAGCCATGTCGAGCAGATAACGCGTTCTCGCCTCGGTATCCAGATCGTTCAGACTGGGAACGACAGGGTCGGGCAGCAACAGGCAGTATCCAGGCAGAAACTGCACGTCGCCCATGACTGCCCAGCCGGAGGCCATTCGGCAGATGACCTTGTCGTTGGCTCCATGGCGTGCCAGTTCCACTCGCTGCGAAATCAGAGACATGCATGTTCCTCGATGGTGGCGGGTCGCAACCCAAAGTAGCCGAACGCCGTCAGATTTTCAGTACCTGGCCGCACAGCTCGATGAACGCCCTTAGCTTGGGCTGGTTCCTGGCCGTTCTCGAGAAATACAGAAACAGGCCGTCGTAGCCCGGCGAGCACTCGAGGAGCGCGGGCTCCAGGGTGCCTGCGGCCAACTCGCGAGAGGAGTGGAACGTCGATGAGTAGATCAGCCCCGCCCCCTGAACCGCCAGGCTACGCATGAGTTCACCGTCGTTGACGGTGATCGAGCCCGCCGGATCGATCCTCACGGTCGAGCCATTCTCGACGAACTCCCAGCGGTAGATATCGCCTTTCTCGGGCCGCCGAAAGCGGATGCACTGATGGCGCACCAGATCGCCGGTCGATTGCGGCTTGCCGTTAGCCCGAAAATACGCCGGCGAACCGAAGACCGCCCACTGGAAGGGTTTGCAAAGCCGTACCGCGATCATGTCCTGGGCGATGTACGAGCCGATCAGGATGCCTGCGTCATAGCCCTCGGAGACGAAGTTCTCGTGGCGGTTGCTGACGGTGATTTCCAGATTGAGATTGGGCCACGCTTCTCTGAAGGCAGGCAGCAGAGGCTCGATGACATGCGGCAAGGCCAGACGTTCGACGATGAGCCGCAGGGTACCCGAGGGAGCCTTGGCCGACTGCGCGGCATCTTCCAGCCCGGTCGAGATGGCCAGGGCGGCAGGCTCGACTTTGTGCAGCAGTTCCTCACCGGCCTCGGTAAGGGACACCTTGCGCGTGGTGCGGTGAAAGAGCGGAACGCCAAGCCGCTGCTCAAGCTTCTGCAAGGCATGGCTTACCGCACCCGGAGTCTTGCCGATATCGAACGCAGCCTTGCTGATGCTCAACCGCCTGGCGACCGCCAGAAATTCGGGTAATCCATCGAAACTGTGGGGCAGATTCATTCGAGTCCTTCAACCAGTGCGCTCGGGCAGCCATGCAAGCGGGAGACATTTACATGATTATATCGAGCCAATTTCGTCGAATTACAACGATAAATTGAATAGTGCATTCGGATTTGGCCAGCTACTGGCGTGATTTCATCTTGGATAGAGTGAGCTCACCCCCACCATTCGAAGGAATTCACATGGCTATTCGCAAGCGCTTGCTCGGTCTCGCCGCAGCGGTCATCTCACTCGCCGTGTCCAGCACGGCCGCCATCGCCGAGGAAAGCGAACAGGCTGACAGGATTCTGATCGTGGTATCGAGCCTGGACAAAAAGACCGAGACCCTGGTCGGCGGTTTCTGGTTTCCCGAGCTGACCCACCCGGTCGAAGTCTTCGATGAGGCTGGCATCGATTACGATCTCGCCAGCCCGAAAGGCGGCTTCGCTCCGTTCGATGGCTTCGACCTGAGTGACCAGGCGACCCTGAAGTTCTGGACCAACCCGCAACACCGCAACAAGCTGGGCAACACCCTCAAGCTCTCGGATGTCGATGCGTCGAAGTACGATGCGATCTTGCTGGTCGGTGGCCATGGCCCCATGTGGGACTTCGTCAACAACCCGGAACTGAGCGGCATCGTGGCCGACATCTATGAGAACGACGGTATCGTCAGCGCTGTTTGCCACGGGCCTGCAGGCCTGCTCGACGTGAAGCTCGGTAACGGCAAGAGCCTGTTGAGCGGCCGCCGTGTCACGGGCTTCACGGCCGAGGAAGAGCGCTCGCGCGACTACGACAAGATCGTCCCCTTCGAGCTCGAAGGAGCGTTGAAGAAAGCCGGGGCCACCTTCGAAGAAGCACCGATCTTCGAAAATAAAGTGGTGGTCGACGGGCGTCTGATTACCGGCCAGAACCCGACCTCCGCCAAATCGTTCGGCGAAGCCATCGTCACGGCGCTCAAAGCCAAGCGGTGACCTGCCTCAGCTCCACAAGTGGGCCTGACGACCTGAGCAAGGGCGACGCGATGCCGACTCGCCCTCCCGCTCTCACCTGACCGTTCGCCCCCATCTGCAACGGATAGGGGCGACGATTACCCAAGGAACATGAAATGCGTCAGCTGAGTCGAGCGGTTGTACCGGGCATTCTGGCCATGCTGTTTTCGGACGCAAGCCTCCACGCCGCGGATATAAACGTCCTGGCCTCCACGGCCCTGCAGCCGGTGTTCATGAAGCTGGCACCTGAATTCGAAAGAACCACCGGTGATCGATTGTTTTTTTCCTGGGGCGCCTCGTATGGAGCCAGCGCCGATGCGCTCCCCATACGCCTTGGAAATGGGCAGGCCGCTGACCTGGTGGTGATGATTGCCGACGCCCTGAATGAACAGATCGAACAGGGCCACCTGCGCCCCGAAACCGCCACCAGCCTGGCCAGCTCCCGGCTGGGCCTGGCGGTCAGAGCGGGTACGCCACGGCCTGAGATCGGCAGTATCGAAGACTTGCGGCACACCTTGCTGGCCGCCAGGTCCTTGGCCTTTTCGAGCGGTGTGAGCGGGGTTTACGTGCAGCGCACTCTGCTCCCTGAACTGGGAATAGCCGACAGGTTGAAGCCCAGAAGCATCGTCATCGAGGCTCCCGAGCTGGTTGGCGACGCCCTGCTGCGCGGTGATGCCGAGGTCGGGTTGCAGCAGATGAGCGAGCTTCTGGCCGTGCCGGGAATCGACGTCGTCGGTCCCCTTCCCGAAGAGCTTCAACGGGTGAACATCATTGCGGCAGCGGTAACGACTGCTGCAGCTCAACCTGCATCGGCGCAGGCTTTCATCGCGTTCCTGCAAAGCCCTGAAGCAGCCCACGAGCTGAAAGCATCAGGGTTCACGCCTCTCGGCTTGGAGCAGCTCGAGCAATGAATGCCTACACCGGCAACTGCCGATCTTGACGTACATTCTTCATGACCAGAGTGATCGAAAACCTTCACTGCGCGCGCAGCCGCATGGGGATCACTCGTCGAACTGCACGCTGACAGCATCGAGCGCCTGGACGACCCTGTCCGGCTCTTCGCTCAGCGGCAGGTTGTCCTGATCACCGACGGCGTCGTAACCCGTTGCAGGGTCTGCCGGCAGAGCCGAGAACAGCGGCTCGAGATCCGTTTGAGCGGCACCACGCTCGGCGACCAGTTCGAAGGTCTTGCGGTTCGCGCTGGGCGAGGTCAGGGACGCGACGAGCACCTCGGCGATCTGCGCACGAGCCACCACGCCATCGGACGGTGAACTGGACCAGTGCGTATCGCCCTGGCGCAAGACCAGGCGTTGCTGATCGGCCGCGTTGTAGTCGAACCAGCCAGGCCGCACGATGGTGTAAGGCAGCCCGCTGGCACGCACCAGGCGTTCTCCGCGACGTTTCCAGTCATGCCCGACTGTGGGCTTGGTGACGCCGACGGTGGTCATCAGGGCGATGCGCACAGGCGCCTGCAACACGCCGAGAACGTTGCGCACCGCCCCATAGTTCACCGCCTCCGCACCGCTCGGATCATTGCCACTGATGCCATGGGTGAAGATGACCGCGCTGATGCCGGCGACAGCCTCCGGCAGCGTCTCGGCGCGAGTCAGGTCACCGACCACGACCTTCACCCCGGCAGGAAACAGCTCGGCCTGGTCGGGGTCACGCACCAGTGCGCGCGTCTCGTAGCCGCGCCTGAACGCCTCTGCCACCGCCAGTCGGCCGATGCTTCCACTGGCACCCACGACCAGGACCACAGGCGTTTGCGCACCGCTGGCGCCACCCTCTTCGGATTCCCGCTCAATGGCGGCGCGGCTTTCATTGGCCTTCGGGGCGGTCTGCGGCGCGGTCGATCCTGCCATGGCGATTTCGGCGAACATCGCCAGCAGCAACGTCATGCCGTATTGAATGGTGAGTCGATTCATCGAGCGTACCCCGTGTGAGCGAAAGGCAGGATGCGCTGCACTCAACGGCTGGCCAGTGACTGCAATGCGGATGAAGGACGTTAAGCGAGGACGTCGGCCCGGACTAGCCAGGCAAACCGGCAAGGGCCTATGAGCAGAGCTAATCAATCGGCGTGTGCTGCTTGAGCCGTGCTGGGCATCGCTGCGCTCAACCACAGGCTGCGTTTTGCACAGCGATCAGTCGTACGGCAGGTCGTCCGGATCGACGCCAATGTAATCCGGCTCGGGCATGCTTGGCAGGCGTACGGCCATGATGCGGCGCTGGTTTTGCAGCAAGGCCTTGGCCACGCGATGCATTCCATCCATGACCCGTCCGTCAGGTGAAAGAATGATCGGATAGGCCAGGTCCGTGGCGTCGACGAGCCGCATGTGCTCGATCAGGTCACGGCACGTGGGGGGCGGATCTTCGGCGTCGAACCAATAGGGCTCGTCGACTTCCCTGATCGCGGACAGATCGACGGGGCCAGGCGCTATGCCTTTGGCAAGGTCGATCAGGCGATGGACATCCCAGGCCAGCAGGCCGTCTTTGCTTTCACGAAAGTGATACTGCTTGCGCATGAGCGAATCTCCGAGCGTGCAGCCTTTAGCATAAGGCTTGCAGAACCGAAGCGCCTGACATCGTCTGGAGATCCGCTTGGGTGCGCAAGCCTGCGGCCCTGGGCATCGCTGCGCTCAAGCACGGGCTACGCGGTTTGCATGGCGATCAGGCTCCGAGGGAGTGGAGGCCTACCGGTGCGCGATGGTATGAGCGAGCTCAGCGCGAAAGCAGCAAGGTGCCTTCCTGGCAGGAAGCAGCGGCGGTCAGGGCATTTTCGCTGGCGGAGAGTGCGGCAAGGTTGGTTCGAGCCGCCGATACGTAGGCCTGGTGCGCCCAGTAAACGGCAAAGCCGGAGAGTATCGCGGACGTGAAGCTCATGACGCTTATAAGCCTGACCAATCCTCTGGTGCCCATCGTGTAGCTCCTTTGCGTGTGCCGGCTGGTTGCCGGCGCGCCAGCAATACTCCCTTGCCGCGCAATAGGCCATCACTCGAAGAGGCACGATTGCCTCACTGCAACGGCCTTTTTCCACCCAGCGCCAACTGGGCCGCCAGCTGCAGAGAATGTGGCCACGACGGTCTATCGGACGGCCGGTGGCCAAGCGCAACGGCCAGGGCCACCGCTATGTGTGCCAGCAGACAGACGCCCTACCGGGAGAATTTCACACTGCCTCTCTGCACCCTCCTCACTCGTCACGCCCGCAGCGCTTGCGTGACACGCATCACTGCAACGTTGCCCGCGTTTCACGTTGCACGCCAAGGAAAACATGGACAGGCAATGGCTTCGAGCAATCCAACGGTTGTGGCGGCCCGCGCCCCGCACCTTCGAGTACGAGCCGGCCCTGCGCGCGGAACTGTTCAGCGCAGAACAGATGGCCACCCACGGTGCCCACCTGGCCCGCCAGCATCACCTTAGCCGCGACTCCACCTCCGACGCCCTGCTTCACCGACTCGCCGAGAATGCTGCAGTGCTGGCCAGCAGTTGCCAGGCCATGACCGTGGCAGCGCTCTCCAACCGTCGCGCAACGCCGGCTGCGGAGTGGCTGCTGGACAACTTCTACCTGGTCGAGGAGCAGATACGCACGGCGCAGAAACATCTACCCAAAGGCTACTGCCGCGAACTGCCCGGCCTGGATGATGGGCCCTCGCGTACCTTGCCGCGGGTCTACGACATCGCCCTGGAAACCATTGCCCACGGTGACGGCCGGGTCGACAGCGACAGCCTGAGCCGCTTCGTGGCCGCCTATCAGGTGGTCACACCGCTGACGCTGGGCGAGCTGTGGGGCATTCCCATCATGTTGCGCCTGGCATTGATCGAGAACCTGCGCCGGGTCGCTTCACGGGTGATGGCCAACTGGAACGACCGCAACCTGGCCAATGACTGGGCGGATCGCCTGATTGCCACCGCAGAACGCGACGCCAAGAGCGTGGTGCTGCTGGTTGCCGACCTGGCACGTTCGGCACCGCCGATGACCAGTGCCTTCGTGGCCGAACTGGCGCGGCGCCTGCAGGGCCAGAGCACCGCACTTATTCTGCCGATGACCTGGGTCGAGCAGGCCCTGGCCGAGTCTGGCCAGAGCGTGGAGCGCCTGATTCACCTCGACGCTCAGTTGCAGGCCACGGAGCAGGTGTCGATCAGCAACAGCATCAACAGCCTGCGCCTGCTCTCGGCCACCGACTGGCGCGAGTTCGTCGAGCACATGAGCGGTGTCGAACACACCCTTGGCGAAGATCCATCTGCGGTCTACGCCTGCATGGATTTCGCCACCCGCGACCACTACCGGCATGCCGTCGAGCGCCTGGCGCGCAGCTGTCCGCACTCGGAGATCGACATCGCCCGCGCCGCCATCGCCTTGTGCCGCGCGGCACCGGATCATGAACCCCTGATGAGCCACGTCGGCTTCTACCTGCTGGGCCCGGGGTTGGCCGATCTGGAGCGGCAACTGGGTGCGCGACGCTCCCTGGCCGAGCGCTGTCGACGCGTGTTGCGCAAGTCGCCGCTGGTTTTCTTCATGACTCCGGTGGTGCTGCTCAGCGCGCTGCTGGCCTGGCCGTTCTACGGCATGCTGCGCGCCGACGGCTGGGGCCTGTGGACGTTGTTGTCGCTCAGCGTACCGACACTGGTGATGACCAGCCACCTGGCCATCGCGCTGGTCAACCGGCTGGTGACCCTCAGCCTGCCACCAGACATCCTGCCACGCCTGGATTACAGCGCCGGCATTCCCCCCCAGGCACGTACGCTGGTAGTGGTGCCAACGCTGATCGGCAGCGCTCAGGACGTGGAAGAACTGGTGGATGGCATGGAGATACGCTTCCTCGCCAACCGGGATGCCAACCTGTATTTCGCCCTGCTCACCGATTTCATGGATGCCCAGAGCGAGGTGCTCGACGGCGATGCGCCCTTGCTGCAACAGGCCAGCCTGGCGGTCGATGCGCTGAATCTGAAATACCCCGAAACTGGCGCGTCGCGCTTCTTCCTGCTGCATCGCCCACGACGCTGGAACGCCACCGAACAACGCTGGATGGGCCATGAGCGCAAGCGCGGCAAGATCGCCGAGCTCAATGCGCTGTTGCGTGGTCATGGCCACGACCGGTTTTCCCTGATCGTCGGCGATATCGCCGCGCTGCCGGAGGTCAACTACGTCATCGCCCTGGACACCGACACCCAGCTGCCGCGCGATGTGGCCCGGCAGTTCCTCGGCGCCATCTGCCATCCGCTCAACCAGGCCCGCTTCGATGCGCAGCAACGCCGCATCGTCAGTGGCTACGCCATCCTGCAACCCCGTGTGGGCATCAGCCTGCCGAGCATCGCCCGCTCCGCCTACGCCCAGCTGTTCGGTAGCGATGCGGGGGTGGACCCCTACACCCGCTCGGTATCCGACGTGTATCAGGACCTGTTCGGCAACGGCTCGTTCATCGGCAAGGGTATCTACGCCGTGGATGCCTTCGAGCAGGCCCTGCAGGGCTGCTTTCCCGACAACCGCATTCTCAGCCATGACCTGATCGAGGGCTGCTACGCCCGCTCCGGGCTGATCAGCGACGTACAGTTGTATGAAGAACACCCGGCGCGCTACAGCGCCGATGCCAAACGTCGGCATCGCTGGATCCGTGGAGACTGGCAGTTGCTGCCGTGGCTGATGCCCTGGACACCGAAACCCGGTGGTGGCCTGGAGCAGAACCGTCTGACCAACCTGGCCTGCTGGAAGATCGTCGACAACCTGCGCCGCAGCCTCGAGCCAGCGGCCTTTCTGTGCATGTTGCTGTGGGGCTGGTTGGCCAGTTCACAGCCGTTGCAGTGGAGCCTGGGGGTATTGCTGCTGATCATCGCCCAGCCGTTGATCAGCACCCTGCTGGATGTGCTGCACAAAGCCCATGACATCAACCTCGGCCAGCACCTGAAGGTAACCTTGCGCGATGCGGCGCAGCACTTCGGTCGTGCGCTGCTGACGCTGGTGTGGCTGCCGTTCGAGGCCTTCAGCAGCCTGGATGCCATCGCCCGCACGCTGTGGCGCATGACCATCAGCCAGCGCCACCTGCTGCAATGGAACCCCTCCCGAGAAGTGGAGCGCAGCAGCAACAATGACCTGTCTGGCCTGTATCGGCTGATGTGGGTGGCGCCGCTGCTGGCGGTCGCCGTGGCCATCGCGCTGCTCGGCCAGCCGGTGACGCTGGCAATCGCCGCGCCCTTCCTGCTGGCCTGGTTGCTGGCCCCGGCCATCGCCTGCTGGCTGAGCAGGCCGGCGGCCCATGTGCTGTTCGCCCCATCGCTCGAAGAGCAACAGTTTCTGCGCCGCCTGGCACGCAAGACCTGGGCTTTCTTCGACGATCATGTCGGCCCTGCGGACAACTGGCTGCCACCGGACAACATCCAGGAACGGCCGACCGCGGTAACCGCCCACCGAACCTCGCCAACCAACATGGGCATGGCACTGCTTTCGCACCTGGCCGCTCACGACTTCGCCTACCTCAGTGGCGGTCGCCTGCTCGCACGCCTGGATAGCGCCCTGACCAGCATGTCGCGGCTGGAGCGTCATCGCCGCCACTTCTACAACTGGTACGACACTCAGACCCTGCAACCGCTGCCGCCCCGCTACGTGTCCACCGTGGACAGCGGCAACCTGGCCGGTCTGCTGCTGACCCTGCGGCCAGGCCTGTACGAGTTGCCAAAAGCGGCCTTGCTCAGCCCGAACTGGCGCATCGGTCTGGCAGACAGCCTGGGCGTGCTGCATGAGGCAATGCTGGCGGGCGGGCTGGACGAGCACCTGCTCGACGAGGCGTTCAGCGAGCTGGCCACGACACCTGCCCTCGACGCGCAGAGCCTGGCCGATATCAGTGCGGTACTGCAGCGCCTGATCGCCCTCGCCCAGGGCCTGCAACCCGCTCTTTCAACGGCTGTCGAGGCCGACTACTGGCGCCAGGCGCTGCTCGCTCATTGCCAGGATCTGCACAGCGAACTGACCTGCCTGACCCTACCCGGCAAGCCACTGGCCTCGGCCAGCTGGCATGAGCTGGCACAGCTCGATGCCGCGCAATGGCCGGCAGCCGAACAGGCCCAGGTCCGCGCGGTGATCGCCCACGCCAGCGAGCGCATCGCCACGGCGCTGCGCCTGGCGGATCTGGCGGCCGAGCTGGCGGACATGGACTTCACCTTCCTGTACGACGCGCAACGCGAGCTCCTGGCCATCGGTTACAACGCCGATGACCAGCGCCTGGACGGCGCCTACTACGACCTGCTGGCCTCGGAAGCGCGGCTGACCAATTTCGTGGTCATCGCCCAGGGACAGCTGCCTCAGGACAGCTGGTTCACCCTGGGCCGGCTGCTGACCAGCAACGGCGGGGTCCCGGTGCTACTGTCCTGGACCGGCTCGATGTTCGAGTACCTGATGCCGATGCTGGTCATGCCCAGCTATGCCGGCACCCTGCTCGACCAGACCTGCCGCGCCGCCGTGGCCCGGCAGATCGAATACGGCCAGCAACTGGGCCTGCCCTGGGGCGTGTCCGAGTCCGGCTACAGCACCCTGGACGCCCAACTGAATTATCAGTACCGGGCCTTCGGCGTACCCGGCCTGGGTCTCAAGCGCGGCCTTGGCGAAGACGTGGTGATGGCCCCCTATGCCTCGGTGCTGGCGCTGATGGTAGCCCCGGAAGCGGCCTGCAAGAACCTCCAGCGCCTGGCGGGCATGGGCATGGCAGGCCGCTATGGTCTGTACGAAGCCATCGATTTCACCAGTGCCCGGCTGCCACCGGGGCAGAACGCTGCGCTGATCCAGTCCTTCATGGCGCACCATCAGGGCATGAGCCTGCTGTCATTGACCCATGTGCTGCTCGATCGCCCGATGCAGCGCCGCTTCGAGGCCGACCCGCAGTTCCAGGCCACCGCCCTGCTGCTGCAGGAACGGGTGCCGAAAAGCGCCGCGCAATACCTGCACACCGCCAATGCCTCGCTGGAGGGCAAGGTCGCCCGGGTCAACGAGAACAAGCTGCGGGTCTACACCGACCCGGGGCGCCGACACCCCGCCGTACAACTGCTCTCCAACGGCCGTTACCACGTGATGATCAGCAATGCCGGTGGTGGTTACAGCCGCCGCGACGATATGGCGGTCACCCGCTGGCACGAGGACATAACCTGCGACAACACCGGCACCTTCTGCTACCTGCGGGATGTCGACAGCGGGGATTTCTGGTCCTCGGCGCACCAGCCGACCTTGCGCACGACGCAAAGCTTCGAGGCGATCTTCACCGATGCCCGGGCCGAATTCCGCGTGCGCGAACGGGACTTCGACGCTCACACCGAGATCGTCGTCTCACCCGAAGACGACATCGAACTGCGGCGCCTGCACATCAGCAACCGGGGTGCGCAGCGCCGTACCCTGGAACTCACCAGCTACGCCGAAGTGGTGCTGGCACCGGCCCTCAGTGACGCCCTGCATCCGGCCTTCAGCAAGCTGTTCGTACAGAGCGAACTGCTCACTGAGCTGCAGGCGATTCTGTGCAGCCGGCGGCCACGTTCGAGCGAGGAAAAGGTACCGTGGCTGTGCCACCTGCTGGCCGCCCACGAGGTGGACATCGCGGCGATCTCCTACGAAACCGACCGCGCCCGCTTCATCGGTCGCGGGCGCAACCTGACGCACCCCGCCGCGATGGACAACGAGACGCTGTCCGGCACCGCGGGTGCGGTGCTCGATCCGATCGTCTCGATCCGCTGCCGGATCACCCTGGAGCCTGGCCAGACCGCCACCATCGACCTGGTGACCGGCGTCAGTGACAGCCGTGACGGTTGCCTGCAGTTGATCAACAAGTACCGCGATCGGCACCTGGCCGACCGTGTCTTCGACCTGGCCTGGACCCACAGCCAGGTGCTGCTGCGCCAGCTCAACACCTCCCATGCCGAGGCCCGTCTGTTCGAGCAGATGGCCGCGTCGATCATCTATACCAACCCCTCGCTGCGCGCCGCACCGGGCGTGCTGGCCGCCAACCAGCGCAACCAGAGCGGCCTGTGGGGCCAGGCGATTTCCGGTGACCGGCCCATCGTGCTGCTACAGATTTCCGCCACCGCGCATATCGACCTGGTGCGCCAGTTGGTGCAGGCCCATGCCTACTGGCGACACAAGGGCCTGATCGTCGACCTGGTGATCTGGAACGAGGACCAGGCCGGTTACCGGCAGGATCTGCAGGACGTGATCATGGGCCTGGTGACCTCGGGCAGCGAGGCGCACCTGCTGGACCGGCCTGGTGGCATTTTCGTGCGCCCGGCCCAGCAACTCTCCAATGAAGATCGCGTGCTGATGCTGGCCGTGGCCCATCTGGTGCTCAGCGACGAACGCGGCAGCCTCGCCGAACAGATTCATCGGCGTCGGGCAGAGCCCGCCATGCCGGCCTTCGATGCCCGCCTGCTGCCCAGGCCGGCGCCGCCAGTGGTGGTTCCGCTGGCTGACTCGTCGCTGATCCTGAGCAACCCCCATGGCGGTTTCAGCGCCGACGGCAAGGAATACGTCATTCACTGCCAAGCCGGTCAGCCGACCCCGGCGCCCTGGGTCAACGTGCTGGCCAACCCGAATTTCGGCAGCGTGATTTCGGAAAGCGGCAGCGCCTACACCTGGCATGAGAACGCCCACGAATTCCGCCTCACGCCATGGCGCAACGACCCGGTCAGCGACCCGGGCGACGAGGCCATCTACCTGCGCGATGAAGACAGCGGCCACTACTGGTCGCCAACCCCGCTGCCACGCCCTGGCAAGGGCGCTTACGTGACCCGACACGGTTTCGGCTACAGCGTCTTCGAACACGAGGAAGGCGGGATTCGCAGCGAGCTGTGGGTCTACGTATCGCTGCAGGATCCGGTGAAGTTATCGCACCTGAAAATCCATAATGTCTCCGGCCGAGCACGGCGCCTGTCGGTCACCGGCTACGTGGCCTGGGTACTGGGCGACCTGCGGGAAAAATCCTCCATGCACGTGGTCAGCGAGGCCGATCCGAACAGCGGTGCGCTGTTCGCTCGCAATGCCTACTCCATCGAATTCCCTGGCCGGGTGGCCTTCTTCGATGTCGACGTACCGCTGGCCAGCAGCACCGCCGGGCGCTGCGACTTCATCGGCCGTAACGGCCACCTGAGCGCCCCTGCGGCCATGGCCCAGCCGCACCTGTCGGGGCGCAGCGGCCCGGGGCTCGACCCGTGCGCGGCGCTGCGCGCAAATCTGCAACTGGCTGCCGACGAGCAGCGCAGCGTGACCTTCCGCCTGGGCGCCGCCCAGGACGCCAAGACCGCTTCGCGCCTGGTGCAGCGCATGCGCGGCGGCAACGTCGCCCAGGTCGAACTGCAGCGGGTGCGCGAGCATTGGCAGGACACCCTGGGAAAGGTGCGGATCGAAACCCCGGAGCCGGCCGTGGACGTGCTGGTCAATGGCTGGCTGATGTATCAGGTGATCGCCTGCCGCTTCTGGGCGCGCAGCGGTTACTACCAGTCCGGTGGCGCCTTCGGCTTCCGTGATCAGTTGCAGGACAGCATGGCCATGCTGCATGCCGACCCGGCCGCGGTTCGCCGGCACCTGCTGCTGTGCGCCGCCCACCAGTTCATCGAAGGCGATGTACAGCACTGGTGGCACCCGCCACTGGATCGCGGTGTGCGCACCGGCTGCTCCGACGACTACCTGTGGCTGGCCCAGGCGACCAGCCGCTACGTTCAGGTCAGCGGCGATCACACGGTGCTGGGGGAAACCGTGGGCTACCTGGAAGGCCGTTTGCTCAACAGCGGCGAGGAGTCCTATTACGACCTGCCGCACCACTCTGCCCTGCAGGAAACCCTGTACCAGCACTGCGTGAGAGCCATCGAGCACAGCCTGGCACGGGGCGTTCACGGCCTGCCGCTGATGGGCCACGGCGACTGGAACGACGGCATGAACCGCGTCGGCGAAGGGGGCAAGGGCGAAAGCGTCTGGCTCGGCTTCTTCGGCTACGACGTGCTGCGCCGCTTCGCCACCACAGCCCTGCTCAACGGTGACGCCGAGTTCGCCAGACGCTGCGACGAGCACGCCGATGCCTTGCGCCTGAGCCTCGATGCCCACGCCTGGGATGGCGAGTGGTATCGCCGGGCCTATTTCGACGATGGCACGCCATTGGGCTCGACCGGCAACGACGAGTGCCGCATCGACTCCATCGCGCAAAGCTGGTCGGTGCTGTCCGGCGCGGCACCCGATGGGCGCCAGCGCACGGCCATGGACTCACTGGAGCGGCACCTGCTGCGCCGCGACATCGGCCTGGTGCAACTGCTTGCGCCCCCCTTCGACCACGGCGTGCTCGACCCTGGCTACATCAAGGGCTACGTACCTGGCGTGCGCGAGAATGGCGGCCAGTACACCCACGCCGCGGTGTGGGCGAGCATGGCCTTCGCCGAACTGGGCGACAGCGCACGGGCATGGGAGCTGCTGCGCCTGATCAATCCGGTCAGCCACGGCAACAGTGCCGCAACCATTGCCACCTACAAGGTCGAGCCCTATGTGGTGGCCGCCGACGTGTATGGCATGCCGCCCCATGAGGGACGTGGCGGCTGGAGCTGGTACACCGGTTCGGCCGGCTGGATGTACCGGCTGATCGTCGAGTCGCTGCTCGGTCTGCAGCGCAACGGTACGCAGTTGCGCATGCAACCGGTGCTGCCGGCGGACTGGCGCGGATTCAGCCTGCACTACCGCTTCGGCTCGTCGTGCTACCGCATCACCCTGTGCTGCACGGATGCCGCCGACTCGACCCTGCACCTGGACGGCATCGCGGTCCAGGGCGACAGCATCACCCTGGTCGACGATGACCAGGATCATCAGGTCGATATTCAGTGGCCTCACAAGGGGCACCTTAAGGGGTCTGGCACACCGACGGATACCGATAAACCTGTCAGGGTGATCGCTCAACCGAACCAGCTACCGGAGTAGCGAACATGAACAGACCACTGACCGAAATCATCAAGGGAAAATGGCGGCTATTGGCAGGCCTGGCGCGGATCGTATGGGATGAACTGACGCTGGATGAGTTGCTCAAGTCCGGCGGCGACCTGGACAAGCTCACCAACCTGATCCAGAAACGCTACGACATGACCCACGACGAGGCGCGCAAGCAGATCGTCAGCTTCTTCGAGCGGCACCGCATGACCTGACCGGCAATCCATTCGAGGAATCAGCATGCTCGACACCTACTTCGTCATTGCCAACAGTTCGGGCAACATCATCCGGATGACTCGGCGCGATGCCCGACCGGACGATTCGGCTACCATCACTCACGTTCAGGCCTCGTCGGGCCTGGTCGAGCGCTATCAGCGGTTGCTAGACGGTGGCCAGGATCTGATCAGCGTCGAGCACTTGCTGCAGAGCGATTGCGGCACTATGTACGGCAGCGAACGGAGCGGCGCGCTGGCCGGGCGTATGGTGAGGAGCTCACTCGAATAATTCATAAGGGATTTCATGCCCGAAGACTGCATACCGCAGCAGAACCACTTGTTGGCAGCTCTGCCTGGTGAAGTCCAGCAGAGGCTCTTTTCACACCTGGAACATGTTCACCTGCCGCTCGGACAGGTGCTCTATGAGTCTGGCGAGTCCGTGCGCCACGTGTACTTCCCGACCGACTCCATCATCTCCCTGCTCAATGTCATGGAAAGCGGCGCCTCTGCGGAAATCTCCGTGGTGGGTAACGAAGGCTTGGTCGGTATCTCACTGTTCATGGGCGGCGAAAGCACCCCTAGCCGTGCCGTGGTGCAAAGCGGTGGTTACGCCTATCGCCTGCAAGGGCAGCGCCTGAAGGACGAGTTCAATCGCCACGGGGAAATGCTGGTACTGATGCTGCGCTACACCCAGGCACTGATCACCCAGATGTCGCAGACCGCCGTGTGCAACCGTCACCATTCGATCGACCAGCAATTGTGCCGCTGGCTGTTGCTGTCACTCGATCGCCTGCCCGGCAACCAGTTGACCATGACCCAGGAGCTGATCGCCAACATGCTCGGCGTACGCCGCGAAGGTGTTACCGAGGCCGCCGGCAAGCTGCAGCGCCAGGGCGTGATCGAGTACAGCCGCGGGCATATCACCGTGCTCAATCGCAAACGACTCGAACAGATGAGCTGCGAATGCTATGCGGTGGTGAAAAAGGAAACCGACCGCCTGCTGTCCTACATGCCGATGCGCCAATGACGCGCTGCAGCGCTCACGGCTGAAGGTGCAACGGCCGCGATGACTGCATCAGAGTGGTGAAGTGCTCTTCGCTCAGCGCTGCGCTGAACAGGTGTCCCTGCCCTTCGTCGCAATGGGCAGCATCGAGAAAGGCCAGTTGCGCAGAGGTCTCGACCCCCTCGGCCACTACCTTGAGTTTAAGGCTGGTGGCGATGGCGATCAGCGCCCGGGCGATGGGATCGCTGCCGCCCGACGCAGTGATCGCGGCAATGAAGCGCTGATCGATCTTCAGCGAATCCATGGGCAACAGCAGCAACAGGCTCAGGCACGAATAGCCAGTGCCAAAATCGTCGATGCTCAACCGTACCCCAAGCTCCTTGAGCTGCCCCAACACCCGCTGGCTCGCCTGGGCATCGTGCATCAGCACGCTCTCGGTGAACTCCAGGTGCAGGCGCCCAGGCTGCAAACCGCAGGCGGCCAGCTCTTCGCACACCCCGGCAACGAAGGCAGGATGACGGAACTCGGCTGCCGAGACGTTCACCGAAATCGCTTCCAGGCGGATGCCTTGAGCCTCCCAGCGTACGACCTGCCGACAGGCTTCTTGCAGCACCCAGCGCCCCAGGCGGACCATCACGCCACTGGCCTCGGCAATCGGCACGAAGCGCTCCGGCAGGGTCAGCCCCCACTGCGGATGCAGCCAGCGCAACAACGCCTCGGCACCGGTTATGCGCCCGCTGCGCAGATCCACCTGAGGCTGATAGTAGAGCCGTAATTGCCGTTGTTCGATGGCCTGGTGCAAGCCGCGCTCCACCATCTGGCGCTCGCTGGCGCGCTGCTCCATGTCGTGCTGAAAGAACAGATACTGGTTGCGCCCGCTCTCCTTGGCGCAGTACATGGCCTGGTCGGCATTTCTCAACAGTGCCTCGGCATCGCCTGCATCGCTGGGATACAGGCTGATGCCGATGCTGCAGGTGATCTGCAGACGTTGCTCTTCGAGGAAATACGGGATCTGCAGGGCGTCGCGGATCTTGCGGGCGGTGAGCCCTGCACTGCTTTCGTTGCTATCACCGGCCAGCAGCACCACGAACTCGTCGCCGCCATTACGGCTCACCGTATCGGAGCCGCGCACGCAGGCCGACAGCCGCTGGGCCACGGCCTGCAGCAACTTGTCACCGAGGTGATGACCGAGTGAGTCGTTGATGCTCTTGAAGTGATCCAGATCGAGAAACATCACCGCCACCGCATTACCGGTGCGCCGGGAGAGGCTGATCGCCTGGTGGATACGGTCGTTGAGCAATGCGCGGTTGGGCAACTGGGTGAGGTCGTCGTGCTGCGCCAGGTGCGACATTCTGGCGGCGATGGCGTGGGCGGCACTGACGTCGCGGAACACGGTCACCGTACCGCTGATCGGGCCCTTGCCGTCACGGATCGAGGTTGCCGACTGTTCGATGGCCAGGGTGCTGCCATCGCTATGCATCAACAACGTACTGCCTGCCGTTGGCGTACGCTGGCTACGCCGCAGCAACCGCTCGACAGGGTTGTGGCAGGCAGTCCGGGTGACCCCGTCGAGCAACGTCATCACCTCGGCGATGGGCCGGCCCAGGGCCTCCGTACGCTGGTAGCCGGTCAGACGCTCGGCGGCGCGATTGAGGTAATCCACCTGGCCACAGACATCGGTGCCGATCACCGCGTCGCCGAGGCAATCCAGGGTGATCTCGGCGCGCGACCGGGCACTCAGGCGATGCATTTCAGCCAATTGCCGGTGGATGGCCGCGCTTACCGTGCGGGCCAGCAGGCCACTGCCGGTCTGCCCCTTGAGCACATAGCCGCGAGCTCCCCAGCGTTGAGCCTGGCGCGCCAGCCCCGTGTTGTCCGGTTCGCCGAGCAGCAACACAGGGACGTCCGCCGCCGACGCGAACATCCGCGAACATAGCGCGCGGCTGGCTCCGCCAAGCAGGCTGACATCCAGCAATACCGCATCGATACCGCGCTGCTTGAGGCGAGTGTCGGCCGCCGACAGACTGGCGACTCCCACGCAGTCGAACGAATCGTCCCGCGACTCGCTCAACGCGGCCTGCAAACCCTTGAACAGCTCCACTTCAGCGACCAGCAGAACCCGGTAGCTCATCACGCCCCACTCCCGTGCAGATTCCATTGCGGTGCAACTGCAGAGCCGGGCTGACGCATCACTGCGACGCAGCCCAGCCTGCTCCTTGAGTTGCCCGAGCGCTTATGCTCGCTTTGCGGACACAGGGTGTTGGCCAATTATCCTTGCCCTGCAACATTACAGATTCGCGGGGTACGGTCCGTGCGCTGACGCGCTTAAGCCACGGCCAGCAGCCGAGCGGTCGATTTCAAACGCGAACGCCCGGCTGCTGGCCGGGCGTTCGCGGGGCGTTGTAGTCGCAGGAGAATCAGTCAGATCTCGCTCTGCCTGCTACCCGGATCCTGAGGCAGCTCTTCGGGCTGCTCTTGCGGCAACTCATCCGGCTGGGCGTCGGTGTTCCAACCCGGGTCCTGCTCCAATGGCTCATCGTCTTCCTCCATGGGCCGCTGAGCACGCAACGAACCCGCCCCGCTGAGGACGTCCTGATAGGTGGCGCGAGTCGAGTCACATGCATTGTCGGTAACATTGACGTTCATGATGCGTACCTCTGATGAAGCCAACGATTTGGCCTCATGACATCCGAGAGGTGCACGTCAGGAGAGGTTCAGGGGATCACGGCACCGGCTGGCGGAAATAGCAGCATGGCCAAATACGCGCACGACCAGACATCTCATGCTCTGGACACGAGCAGCCCGCTGAATCGCCAAAGGTCTGCTGGCGTCGCACCAGCGCCCACGAAAAAGGCCAGTCGAATGACTGGCCTTTTCCATGCTGCTCACGAGCCTGATGCCCTTCGCGAGCCTCGCGCTTATTGCTGCGCGTCTTCGTCGTAGTCTTCCTCGCCGATGCCACCTTCGGGGTAGGCTTGTTCGGCGTCGTCGTATTGCGACTGATCGTCACCACCCAGAGCGCCACCGCCCAGGCCATTGGCCTTGGACATGACGAACATGGCGAACTCTTCGACGGTCATGTCCTGGCCGTTGAAGGTCACCTTGTCGTTGGCATAGTGCAGCGACGATTGCAGGGTGTCGCCTTCCAGAGTCAGCAGGCCGGTACCGAGGGCCATGCCGCTGCCCATTTCGGTGAACATGGCCGCCTGGTCTTCGATGGCCTTGGCGTCGGTTTGACCTTCGATCAGTGCCTGGGCACGGACGCCATCACCGATGATGGCCTTGGCGATGGACAGCTTGGCATCCAGCTTGGCGATCATCTGTTTGGCGATCTGGTCTGGCGCCTGCTCGAACGACTCGGGCTTGGCCAAGTCCAGCGCCATGCTCAGCGATGCTTCGCCGTTGGTGGTCTTGACGCTGAATTTTTCCAGGGCGATCTGTGGCTTGGCGGCCAGCAGCTTTTCCAGATCGGCCTTCAGACGCGTTTCGTCCTCGGGCGACAACGCCAGATCCGGCCCATCCTCACCAAGGGCCTGAGCCTCCTGGATGGGCTTGAGCTTGTCGCGATACAGCTCGAGCAAGGATTGCACCGCAGCGGCATCGAAATTCTGCAGCGACCAGAGCATGTGCATGCCGGCGAGGTCCTTGCCGTCGTAGCTGACCATGCCGATGTCATAACCCATGCGCCCACCAAGCACATTGCCGGTTTCCTGCAGGCTGCCGAACTGGGCGATGTCCTTGACCAGGACCGGGGGTTTGTCGCCGACCTTGATCTGCGCGGTAGCCAGTTTGAGGGCGCTGTCACCGAGGTAGAAATCGCCGCTGCCGCGCTTCTGGTCGCTGTCCAGGGTCAGGCCCCGCAGCTCGACCTGAATGGGTGCGCCCTCGCTGTCGGTCGCGGTCACGAGCAGGCTGTCCATGGCGCCAACGGCCTTGAATGCGACCGCATGCTTGCTGGCTTCGCCGTCCAGAGTCAGCCCGGAGAACTTGACCGTGGAGGTCGGCGTCGGCGCGAAGTCCAGCGGGGTGAGCACCAGCGTACCGCTGGTGGATCCGTCGTAGCCCAGGCTGCCCTGACCGGTGAGCGGCGCAGCGCCCTTGGCGGCATCGAACCACTTCTGGGTGTATTCGTTGGCTTCCAGTGCGTAGTTGCTGGCAGCCATGACCGGCCACAGATTGAGGCGTTTGAGGCGCGACGCAGGCAGCGGACCGTGCTCGATGTTGTCCACCAGCAGCACTTCCATGTGTCTGGGGAGGTTTTCCTTGTCCGGCGCGTCGAAGGTGAGGCGGTAGCGAGCGGTGCTGGTGAACAGGCGGGTTTCCAGCGACACCAGCTCCAGCTTGGCGGTGGCGCCCGAACCGAGCAGCGCGTCCTGGCTCTGCTGGTTGGCTTCTGCAATGGCGTTCTGCAAAACACCCGGCAACTGAGTGCCGGTGTACCAGGCACCGGCGGTGCTGAGCACGCCAACGGCTACCACTACGCCTACCGCTATTCCTGCAATTTTTTTCATCGTCTGCTCAATGCATGTCCGTGATGTGGATGGAGAGCCTTCCTGGCAATAACCCCTACGCGACGAGCGCGGCACTGCGAAAGGCGGCGCGAATGTTAGCACCATGCGGCCCGCGGCACTGTGCGATCGCTCGCTATTCTCATCCACCGGCACTGCCGCAGCGGCGCTACTGGTCGACCGGAAAGGGCCATTGGCAGCCGCGGCGAGCCAGCGGCATGACGCTTCATCGGCAAACTTCATTTCGCGTCGATATGAGCTGAATCCTTCTGGTTCGTGCGCAGTCATACCTCACCAGTAGCGCTCGAATCCTTTCGAGCCTTTCTTCCGGCCGGCTACGGGCCCTGATCGAGGTGCAGATATGGCTACGCAGAGTGAGATGGTGCTGGAGCAGGCCATGTTGGCCGTTTTGGGGGCCTGTATCGACCTGGGTTATGACGTCGACAAGCTGACCAAGAAAGCGCAGATGCTGATTCTCGATAACAGCAAGTACAACTACGTCGAGCAGCCCCACGCCACGACGCCACACGAGGCCATCGAACGAGCGCTGTCGACCGTGAAGAGCGCACCGCGCATCTAGCGCGTCCATCCGTTGCGGGCAATGGGAGATCGCAGGGCCACTCGAAGGACGGAACTGCGCCCGTCGATCTGGCACTCGTCACGTGCGCAACCTGTGAAACGCTGTGAAATCTTCGTGCAGTTGCGAATTGCTGTGAAGGCGACACGCAGTGGCCATTTGCTTGCTGATAACGTCCGTGGTGAAGGCAGTATCGCTGCCACGCGTCATCAATCCACTGAGGGAGCAGGGCCGATGTCTACTACCGTTTCACCGACTGGCGGTAACCCGAATACTCCGAGTTCGTCGACATCGGTATTCGATGCGAAGCTGGACATCGCCAAGTCCAGCAAAACCCTGGCCGACTACATGCGCCAGAACGGCAAGGGTGCGATTACCAAACAGGAAGTCTCGCAACTGGCCAACGACACCTCGGGCAAGGTGCCCAGTGACGTCGTCGAGGCGGCCAAGTACATGCAGCGCCATCCTGACGTATTCACCGCCATCGAGACCCATGACGTGGCCGGCGCGGACGATCTCTCCGGGGTCTGGAACCTCGACTGGGCAGCCAGTGGCGGGCTCAAGGGCACCTCGACCGAAGCCATCGCCAAGATGCAGGACACCTTCGACTACGCGATCGCCAAGTCCGCGCAAATCACCGAGATCACCACCGCCAGCAAGGCCGAGCTGGACTCGACCAAGCAGCGGCCGAGCAACTGATACCGGGGCGCACCCGCAGCCCCTGCTCCCCGTTGAACGCCAGAGGATCGCAAGGCCTCTGGCGTTCGGTCGTTGCCGCTATCGCGCAACGATGTTCTCGAGCCTCGATCAGGGATCGAGCCGCCGACGCAGCCAGGAGAACGGCGCCAGCAGGCAGAACACCACATAGGCCAACAGGCGTGTGGGGATGCGCGCCGGCAGCGGGGCCGGGCGCCATGGTGACTCGGGTACGAAGCGGCCAGGCGGTCTGAAATGCGCTAGCGGGCGGGTCAGAAAGCCGTGCCACAGTCCCTCACGCGATATCAGCACGCGCAAATTTTCCGGGATGAAGAAGCCCGAGTGGCGGTAGGTGTCAGTGCGCACGTTGAGAACCGCCTGCGCGTCGTAACCTGCCACGCCGCCAGGCCCTGCCCCGGGAATGGCGTATTGCGCGTAGGGCACCGCACCATCCTGGCCGCCGACATGGTTGAGCACCGCTTCCACCCGGCCCTCGGCGACGAGCCGATCCCAGTCGAAATCAGGCCGCACGATGCTCGCTGCGGTGATGATGCGGCCGAATTTCAGGTCGGCGAAATCCGCATCCTCCAGCACGCGCGACAGCAACAGCGTGCCAAAACTGTGGGCGATGATGTCCGGCTGAGCGGGCAGCCGGCTTTTCTCCGCCTGCCGGATGGCGATCCTCATTCGCTCTCCCAGCCGCCTGGCGAGTCGGCGGTGCAGCCAGCGCGTGAACACATCGATGGTCGCCCAGCCGTATTTGTAGATGAGCACGGGGGCGGAATAGCTGAGGCGATTGGCGATTTCCCAGCTGAACTCTTCCTGCCATTTGGCGCGGCTGTTCATGCCATGGATGACGATCACCCAGCGGATATCGCGACTGGTCTGGCCCACCAGCCGATAGAAATGCTCGACGACGGCCTCGCAGCCTTCCAGCAGATAGTCGGTATGGCAATAAGGGCATGACGCAGGCGGTTCGCCAGGTGGCAGGACTCGGCCGCAGCCGCGTACCGGGCAGCGATAGGCCTCGATTGTGCGGGCAGCCGTTGATGCCACCAGACTATCCAGGAACGCCAGCAGGCTTGTATCGCTGTCCGGGGCATCCACCGCGCCGGCGAACTGCGCGAGGGTGAACTCGAGTTCGACACCCTGCTCCAGGCGCCGGTCGATCTCCGCTTGCCAGCGGCTGTGCAGTGAGGGGCTCATGGTGCGTTGTTGTACTCCCAGAGCAGCTCGACGATGCGCACGATGTCCTCGCGCTTGCATTGCGCCCAGATCCGCAGCCGCGCCTCACGGCCATGGACCTGAACGGCGATACGGCGGCTGGTGCCATGTTCTTCGGCAGCGAAATGCAGCATGCCCTGGGCCCTGTCGAACTGGCCGGTATCCACGGCCTGCAGCACCACGCGCACCGGCTCCACGGCTTCGATCCCACCTTCGGCCAGGGTCGAGGCCATTTCCACATAACCGCCATCGAGTTCGAAGCGAGTGGAGTGCACGCCCTTGCCCTTCATCGCCGCCACCTTCACCGCCTGGTCCAGGGGAATCGGCAGCGCAGCGGTATCCGGGCAGCCGATCGCCGCCAGGGTCATGCGCACATCCGTGAACACGGCCTTGTGGTCGATCTCGGGGTTACGGTGGATGAGGATCGCGCAGTAGGGATCGCCGAAGCGCCATTCGTAGCGCACCACGCTGCGGTCCAGCCGCTGCCGATAGGCGTCGAAGCGATAACGCTCCAACCCTTCCTCGGTGACAAAATCCTTGGGTTTCCAGCGATTCCAGCCCGCCTTGCACTGGTGCCAGACCATCGACAGTCCGCCCTCGCTCAGGTCGATGTGCTTCAACTCCAAGGCCTCGGGGAAGTCCAGACTGGCACTGGCATGCAGCGCTGCGGCATGGGGGCTGGCCGCGATACCGGCAGCCAGCGCGCCGCTCTCGACCTGGGGTGGCTGGATCAGATAAAGGTGCTGATCGCCCCAGCCCTCGACTTCCGCCAGCCAGGCCTCCAGGGTTTCCTGGGTCAGCTCATCGGCATCGATGGCCGCATCCAGGTTGGCGGCGAAGTCTTCCTTGGTCGCGCCGATCCTGACACCGGTGCCACGCAGCAGCTCCTTGATGAAGGCATTGCCCTGGGCGACGATGACTCGCCGTACCAGTTCCTTGAGTTGCGGTTTGCTCAGCGGATCCGTGCCCATACCCTCTCCCGACGATGCGCAGCCTCATGCCGGCGCGAGGCACGACATAGCTATACGCCATCATACTGTGAGAGCAGGTGTTTTGCTTGGCCCAATCCAGCTAGAGCAGCGCAATGTTGTCCGAGCCTCGCGTAGCTGCTGCGAACCTAGGCCGCTCAAGCGTGATGCAGATACCAGCGCCAATCCTGCTCACCGACCTCAGCCATGAACTGACGGTATTCGGTCTGCTTGATCGCCAGAAACACCTTGAGAAATGCCTCGCCCAGGGCTTCTTTGGCCCAGCTGGACTGTTCCAGGGCACGCAGTGCAGTGAGCCAGTCGGTCGGCAAGAATTCGCTGGCCTGCTCGTAGCCGTTGCCGACGATGGCTGCGCCCGGATCGATCTGCTCGCGAATGCCGTGATGGATGCCGGCGAGAATCGCCGCTGCCGCCAGATACGGGTTGGCGTCGGCGCCACAGATGCGGTGCTCGATGTGACGGCTGTTGGCCGGGCCACCTGGCACACGGAACGACACGGTACGGTTGTTCACGCCCCAGCTCTTGGCCAGCGGCGCATAGCTGTTGGCCTGGAAGCGGCGGAACGAGTTGGCGTTGGGGCAAAAGATCGCCAAGGAATCGAGCAGCGTGGCCATCATGCCGCCAATGGAGTGGCGCAGCAGCGGTGTGCCCTGGGGGTCTTCGCTGGCATAGAGGTTGTTGCCCTGCTCATCGGCCAGGCTGACGTGCAGGTGCATGCCGCTGCCGGCCAGATCACCGAACGGCTTGGCCATGAAGCAGGCCTGCAGCCCGTGCTGGTTGGCCACGCCCTTGACCAGGCGCTTGTAGCGAATGCCTTCGTCGATGGCCTGCAGCGCATCGAAGCGGTGCTCCAGGGTCAACTCGACCTGGCCCGGCGCGTACTCGGAAATCGCCGTGCGCACCGGCAGGCCCTGCACTTCGCAGGCGGCATACAGATCGTCGAGGAACGGCTGCAGCTGCTCCAGCTCGTAGACACCATAGACCTGCGGCGCCTGGGGGCGCACGCCGTTCATTTGCAGAGCCGGTTGCGGACGGCCCGTGGCAGCGCGCTGCTTGTCCAGCAGGTAGAACTCCAGCTCCACGGCCATCACCGGATGAAAGCCGTCGGCCTTGAGGCGTTCGATCACCCGCACCAGGGCATGCCGAGGGTCGGCAGGGGTGGCGGGCAGGCCCTGGGTCGGGTGCATGCTCACCTGCAGTTGCCCGGTGGGCGTACTGCGCCAGGGTTGCAGGGTCAGGCTGCCGGGTAGCGGGTAGGTCCAGCAGTCGGCATCGGCCACTTCCCAGACCAGGCCAGTGGTTTCGACATCTTCACCCTGAATGGTCAGGGCCAGGATCGAGCTGGGCAGTGGCCGGCCATTTTCATAGATCGCCAGCAGCTCATCACGGTGCAGCAGCTTGCCACGCGGCACGCCATTGGCATCGATCAGCATCAGCTCGATGCTGCGCACCTCGGGGTGGGCGGCGAGAAAGTCGCGGGCTTCCTGAATGTCGGCGAATTGCATGGTCAGCTCTCGTAAAAAAATGGCAGGAAACACCGGCCTGGTCCCCTGCCCCGCCTTCACGGCGTGGCACGAGGATCATGCCAGTCAATCGACCGTACAGGTCAGGCACGCGCACCTGGCATCGCCAGCAGCTCGGTAAGCCCCTCATCGAGGGTGGCGAGCAGCGTGTCGACATCGGCGGCGCTGGTATCCGGGCAGCACAGGGTCATGTTGTGGAACGGCGTGATGAGGATGCCACGGTTGATCAGGTACAGGTGCAAGGCCATCTGCAGGCTGTCATGAAAGGCCGCTTCGGCCTCGGCACCGGTTTTCGGCGAGGTGGCGCAGAACTGGAATTCGCAGCGCGCGCCCAGCTCGGTGACCGACCAGTTCAGCCCATGCTTGGCGATCAGTTGGCGCAGCCCAGCGGCCAGTCGCGCGGCCAGCGGCAGCATGTGCTCGTAGGCCGACGGGGTCATCACCTGCTCCAGGTTGACGCGCATGCAGTGCATGGCCAGGGCGTTGGCCGACAAGGTGGTGCCCATGCCGCTATGGCCATGGCCATGGCTGGTTTCGCTGGCGTGTTGCTGGGCCAGGCGCATGGCCTGGGCCATCTCATGGCTGCAGCCGTACACCGAACACGGCACGCCGCCAGCAATGGGCTTGCCGAGGGTGATGAAGTCCGGTTTGAGGTTCCAGGCGCGGGTGCAGCCGCCAGGTCCGGTGGAGATGGTGTGGGTTTCGTCGATGATCAGCAGGCTGCCGTAGCGTTTGCTCAGTTCGCGAACCTTTTCCATGAAGCCCGGCTCGGGCAGCACCATGCCGATATTGGTCATCGCCGGCTCACAGAGAATCGCTGCCACGTCGCCTTGGGCCAGCGCCGCCTCCAGCGCGGTCACATCGTTGAACGGCACGGCGCGGCTGGTCTTGGCCAGGTTGCGCGCCTGGCCGATCAGGCCGCCGCGGTGCACGGTGCGGCCTTCCTTGCAGCGCACCATCACATCGTCGACGGTGCCGTGGTAGCAGCCGTCGAACACCAGCAACACCTTGCGCCCGGTGATCGCCCGCGCCCAGCGGATCACGAAGCGGTTGGCGTCGGTGGCGGTGGTCGCCACCTGCCAGAACGGCAGGCCAAAGCGCTCGGCAAGCAGTTCGCCAGCGATTACCGCATCCTCACCGGGCAGCATGGTGGTCAGGCCATTGGCGCCCTGCTCGGCGATGGCCTGGGCGATGGGATCGGGCGAGTGGCCGAACATGCTGCCGGTGTCGCCGAGGCAGAAGTCGATGTACTCGTG
Source organism: Pseudomonas flavescens (assembly GCF_013408425.1). Lineage (NCBI taxonomy): Bacteria > Pseudomonadati > Pseudomonadota > Gammaproteobacteria > Pseudomonadales > Pseudomonadaceae > Phytopseudomonas > Phytopseudomonas flavescens. The sequence goes on from NZ_JACBYV010000001.1 coordinate 3,206,842, forward strand.
GCCGTCGACATCGTAGAAGCGCGCCCCCTTGGCACGGCTGACGAACAGCGAACTGGGCATCGACCAGTCGCTCATCCAGTGCATGGGCACCCCGCCGAACAGCGACTTGCGAGCACGCTTGGCCAGCTCGACGGATTTCGGGTTGCGCTGCAGAAAACGCTCGCGCTCGCGGCTGGCGAAGGTCTCCACCGCCGACTCGCTGATTCCACTGTTGAACATGAAGAACGCTCCTGTTGTTGTACCCATCAGGTCGCCGCAACGCTCAGTTGCCGGCCGACACACCACAGTCGATTGCCATGTCGGCGCCGGTGATGGACCGTGCGCCGCTCTGGCAAAGGAAATACGCCAGGTCGGCCACTTCGCCGGGCTGGATGAAGCGTGCCGCCTCGCCTTGCGGGTACTTGGCCAGCAGGTCCCGGTAGTACGCCGGTTGGTCGCCGTTGCCGTAACGCTGGGCCTGGAACGCCAGCATCGGGGTCTGCACATCGCCCGGTGACACGCTGTTGCAGCGCACGCCGGACGGCGCCAGGTCCAGCGCCAGCGCCTTGGTCATGAGGGTCACCGCGCCCTTGCTCGCGCAGTACGCAGCGGCGTTGCGATTGCCCTGTCGCCCGGCGTCGCTGGAGATGTTGACGATGGCGCCCTGGCTCTCGCGCAGCGCCGGGATGCTGGCCGAGCACATGAAGAACGTGGCCTTGAGGTTGACGTCCAGCACGATGTCGAAATCGTCTTCGCTGAACGACTCGACCGGCCCTTCCCGCCACACCCCGGCGCAGTTGACCAAGGCGTCCAGCCGGCCGGCGCTGGCGAGCAGCGCCGCGACCACCGCCTTGCAGGCGCTCGGCTGGCGAATATCGGCAGCGTGGGCGCCGGCCAGCTTGCCTTCGGCCTGCCGGGCAGCAAGCGCGGTAGCGTCCAGGTCGGTGCCGAACACGGTCCAGCCGCCTGCATTGAAACGCTCGCACATGGCCTGGCCGATACCTCCCAGGGCACCGGTGATCAGAACGACGGGCTGCATCGGGTTCGCTCCTCGGCCCGCAGGCCGCTCGAAGGGATAAAAAGAGGGGTTGGCGCTCAGGGCGCCTTGTTCTCGATCAGGCTGTTGCCGCCATCGATCACCAGCGTCTCACCGGTGATGTAGCTCGCCTCGGGGGACGCCAGGAAGGCCACCGCGGCGGCGACTTCTTCGGGGTGGCCAGCGCGGCCCACTGGCACGTAGGCAGCGGCACGCGCCTCTTCCGGCTGGGCGCCGCCGGTGGCGATCCAGCCAGGCGCCACCGAGTTGACGGTGATGCCCTGCCCGGCCACTTCCAGCGCCAGCGACAGGTTGAGCCCGACCATGCCCGCCTTGGCCGCGCTGTAGCCGGCTTCGCCCTGATTGCCGACCCGCGTGCCGGTCACCGAGCTGACATGCACCACACGGCCATAGCCGCGCTGCTGCATGCCTGGCAACACGGCTCGGGTGAGCAGAAAGGCGGTGGTCAGGTTGCGCGAGATCGACAGGTTCCATACGGCGAGGCTCATCTTCGACACCTCGACGAAGGGCTCGGGGCTACCCTGCATGGCCATGCCGGCGTTGTTGACCAGGATATCGATGCGCCCCCAGCGCGACTCGGCCCAGGCCGCGAAATCCTGCACCTGCGCTTCTTCGGTGAGGTCGACCGCACGGCCCTCGGCCTCGAAACCGGCGGCGCGCAGCTCGGCCACGCGCTCGGCGATGCGCGCGCTGCTGGCGGTGACGATCAGCTTCACGCCAGCCGCACCGAGCCTGCGCGCGATGGCCATACCGATGCCACGCTCGCTACCGGCCCCGCTGACCAACGCCACCTGACCTGCCATTGCCCTGAACATACCGATCTCATCCCACGGGTTTGATGGGCTGGATGCTAAGCGCATAAATCTGATACAAAAAGACAACTGTTATCAGAGAAACTGACAACCATGGTGTTCACCAGCGAATCGTTGCGGGTATTTCTCGCCGTTATCGATCAAGGCTCGTTTTCCGCCGCAGCCCGTGCCCTGGGCCGGGTGCCCTCGGCAGTGAACATGGCGGTGTCGCAACTGGAGGCGGAACTCGACCTGGTCCTCTTCGACCGTTCGACCCGCAAGGCGCTGCCCACCCCTGCCGCTCGGGCCCTCGAACCCCAGGCCAGGCAGGTGGCCAGCCAGCTGAACCTGCTCGATGCCCATGCGTTGCAATTGCACAAGGGCCTGGAAAGAAGGTTGGTCCTGGCGATGGCCCCGGAACTGCAAACCGGCGCCTGGAGTCGCCCGCTGACGACTCTGGCTCGGGAGTTTCCGACGCTGGAAATAGAGATACGCTCAGCCGCGCAGACCGATGCGGTGCGCATGCTCCACGAGGGCAGCGTGCAGGTGGCGTTGATGTTCGAACGCCCCGGCATCGACGAACGCGAAGCCTTTGCCGAGGCCGGTAGCCAGTTGCTTACCGCAGTCGCGGCGCCGGGTTACCCGTTCACCAGTGAAGGCGAACCGCTGGACGAGGCGCACATGGCGAACACGCGGCAGATCGTGGTGGCCAGTGGCGACCCCAATGCCTCGGACCCGCAGATCGTACTGTCCCATCGCGTGTGGCTGACGGACAGCTACATGGCCACCCTCGATCTGGTGCAGGCTGGCATGGGCTGGGCCTACCTGCCACAGCCGCTGGTTCAGCCGATGATCGCCTCCGGCGTGCTGGCTGCGGTCAAGTTCGACAACATGGCCAGCCAGATACGCCTGTGGGTCGATGTCATCTGGTACAAGAGCCGACCTCTGGGCCTGGGGGCACGCCGCTACCTGCAACTGCTGCGCGAGCAGGTCGAGGCCGGGCCGGCGCGTTCGTAAGCATCCGCTCCGCTGCAGCGTCCGAACTTCATCGACCAACCGCCAACGCCCGTTTAGGCAACGACTCTCGGAAGGTTGCCCGAAGCCCAGGCAACCGGGACTCGCGCAGCTGTGGCCTGGCCCGGATCGCTCACCGCATCGAGGCGGGCGATCTGCTCGGTCGACAGCTCGAGCGCCAGAGAACCAAGGTTATCGGTGAGCTGCGCGAGGGAACGTGGGCCGATGATCGGCGCCGCGCCGTGAGTGCCGGCCCAGGCAATCGCAACCTGGCCCGGGTTGATGCCCAGCTCATCGGCAACCGAGATCAGCACGTCGAGAATCTGCGTGCGCTGCGCCGAGTTCTCGGCCTGGAATACCCGCCCACCGAAGCCTTCGGCCCGGCCCTTCTCGCCGTGTCGGTATTTGCCGGTGAGCATGCCACCACCCAGCGGCGACCAGGTGACGATACCCAGCCCCAGGGCATGGGATGCCGGGAACAGATCGGCCTCGGGGTCGCGATGCACCAGGCTGTGCTCGAACTGCGCCGCCGCGATGGGAAGCGCACGCGTCAGCTCCGCCAGGGTAGCCGCATGGGCGAGACGCCAGGCCGGAAAGTTCGACAGGCCCGCATAGAGAATCTTGCCGGCACGAGCCAGATCGTCGAGGCCACGAATCACCTCTTCCATGGGCGTCACAGCGTCAGGATGGTGCACCCAGTAGAGATCGATACGGTCGGTCTTGAGGCGCTTCAGGCTCGCCTCGACCGACGCGACCATCGCCTTGCGGCTGTTACCGGTGACCAGGCGGTTGGCATCGGCTGCCGCGCCGTTGGCGAACTTGGTCGCGAGGACGAAATCCTCGCGGCGCCCCTCCAACAGCGTACCCAGCAGCGCTTCGGACTGGCCGAACTGATACACGTCGGCTGTGTCGATGAAGTTGCCACCAGCTTCGGCATAGGCGTTGAAAATGGCCTGACTGGTATCAGGGTCGGCGCCATAACCCCAGCCGGTTCCAAAATTGCCCGTGCCCAGCGCAACCTGGGAAACCTGCAAGCCCGTTTTGCCGAACGTTGTGTATTTCATGCTGTTCTCCACCGCCGTCAGGCAGCCACTGTTAGAGGTCGATTAGCGCTATTGCTCAGGGCGACGAGGCACCACCAGATTGCCCACGGAAACCTGCACGACCTGGCCATCCTGATTCAGCGTGGTGGTGCGCATTTTCACCAGCCCTTGAGTAGGCTTCGACCTGGATGGCCGCACCTCCAGCACCTCGAGCTCCACGCGCAGCTCGTCACCGGGCCTGACCGGCAACGGCCAGCGCAGCTCATCGAATCCGGCACCGACGATGCCGCCCGCAAGTTTCGGCTCGCAGTCCACCAGCAGGCGCATGGTCAACGCTGCGGTGTGCCAGCCGCTGGCGGCCAGTGCGCCGAAGATCGAGGTGCTGGCAGCGGCTTCGTCGAGATGGAATGGCTGGGGGTCGAACTCGGCGGCGAAGGTCTTGATGGCCTCCGCGTCGAGGCGAACCCGGGTAGTGCCAACGAAGCGTTGACCCGGTTGCAGGTCGTCCAGGTAGTGGATGGTCATCTTCAGGCTCCCTCTTTTTCGGGCCGCGAGTGCGGCACCAACAGGTGTTCTTGGTGGCCGGACACCGCGAATGGCCGGCGACGTCAATCCGCCTTCTCGGGGAAGGCCGCGAGGATCTGCACGCGACAGGCGTCGATGATCTCGTCCGCCAGCGCAGAGTCGTCCGGGCAGGCGCGCGACAACACGATTGCCCCGACCGCCTGTGCGAGCTGGCCGATCATTTGCGCTCGCGCCTCCTGGCTTCGAGAGCCGTCCTGCTGCTGGAGCGTTGCCAGCAAACCCTCGATGCCGTCAGCGAATATCGCCTTGATCTGGTCAGGCTGACGCGCCGCATCGCCGCCGAGGGCGGCCATGGTGCAGCCAGGCCCACGGGCATCTCGGTGTTGTCGGGAAACGTAGAATTTGAAAAAGGTGGCCGCGTCCACATCGCTGCTGCGCTCCAGGGTTTTCGAAATCCCGCACGCAGCCGCTTCCGCCATCAGGTCGGCCTTGGAGCCGAAGTGCTTGTAGAACCCGCCATGGGTGAAGCCGGCGGCGGCCATCAGGTCGGCCACGCCCACTCCGTCATAACCACGATCACGAAACAGCGTTGAAGCGGTTTCGACGATCAACGCTCGGTTCGCCTGGGCCTGGGCCTTGGTGACTCGCATATCCACATGCCTCCTGGTGAATCGCCTATCGATGCGTCAAGCATACATTGATGTCGATCATAATCAAAAAATATTGACAATTAAGATTACGATCGACATCTTAATTGCACGACGCGCAGACGACGCGCGTCTCCCCCAATCAGCGAGAGCCTCCATGACCAGCCTTACTACCGTCCTCATCACCGGCGCTTCCTCCGGCATCGGCGCCACTTATGCACAACGCTTCGCACGCCGCGGCCATGATCTGGTCCTGGTGGCGCGTGACCAGACGCGCCTGGATGCCCTCGCGACCCGCTTGCGTGCAGAACATGGCGTCGCCGTCGATGTTCTCCAGGCTGACCTGACTCAGCCAGCCGATCTGCTGGAGGTGGAGGCGCGCCTGCGCGATGACGCACGGATCGGCGTGCTCATCAACAACGCGGGTGTGGCTCAATCCGGCAGCTTCATCGAGCAGACGGCCGACAGCATCGACCGCCTGATCACCCTCAATACCACTGCCCTGGCACGCCTTGCCAGCGCCGTCGCGCCCCGGTTCGCCGCAGCAGGTGCCGGTAGCATCGTCAACATCGGTTCGGTGGTTGGCCTGGCGCCGGAGTTCGGCATGTCGGTTTACGGCGCGAGCAAGGCCTTCGTGCTTTTCCTGTCGCAAGGGCTGAACCTGGAACTGGGCCCCAAAGGCGTTTACGTGCAGGCCGTGCTGCCGGCGGCGACCCGTACCGAAATCTGGGAGCGCGCAGGCATGGACGTCAACGCCCTGCCCGAGGTGATGGAGGTGGACGAGCTGGTGGACGCGGCGTTGGTCGGCTTCGACCGCCGCGAGCTGGTGACCATTCCGCCGCTGCACGACGAAGCGGGCTGGGGTGGTCTGGAAGCAGCACGCCTGACCCTGCTCTCCGGTATTCGACAGGCCCGTGCGGCCGAACGTTATCTGTCTCCCGAGGCTCAGTGAGGTCAACGACATGCAGCCATGGGTACTGATCACCGGCGCGTCGAGCGGTTTCGGTGAAGAATTCGCCAGGCAGTACGCACAGCTCGGGCACCGCCTGATACTGGTGGCGCGGCGCCTGGATCGCCTCCAAGCGCTGGCCGAGTCGCTGCGCCAGCAGCACGGTATCGAGGTCGTGGTGGAACAGGTCGACCTCGCGGATATCGAGGCGGTCCGTGATCTGCATCGCCGTTTGAATCAGCGCGGCATCGAGGTCGACGTGCTGATCAACAACGCCGGGCACGGGCTCCAGGGCCCGTTCCTGGACGGCCCGCTGGACTCCGCCCTGTCGATGATCGGGCTGGATATCGCCAGCCTCACGGCCATGACCCACCTGTTCGGCCAGGACATGCGCCGGCGCAAGCGCGGCAAGATCCTGCAGGTCGCCAGCATCCTGGCCTATCAGGGTGTCGAGAGTTTCGCGGTCTACTCGGCGGCCAAGGCCTACGTGCTTCGTTTCGGCGAAGCCTTGCACAGGGAGTTCAAGGCGGATGGCGTGACCGTCACCACGCTGTGCCCGGGCATGACCGACACGGGCTTCGCCAGCACGGCAAAGCAACGCATCACGCCAGCCCTGGAGGCCGTGATGATGAAGACGCCGCCCGTGGTGCGCGCAGGTATTCGCGCCATGAATGGCGGGCGTATCAGCGTGGTTCCCGGTATTGCCAACAAACTGAATGTCGTGTTCATGTGGGCGACGCCGCGCTGGCTTCACCAGGCCGTGCTGGCCCGAATAATGGCTGCGTGATCGTCAACGGTAATAACGAGATAACCCGCTTGGCGTCGCCAATTTTCCAGTTAACCGTACTTGCAGGTACCGCTGAGCTTTCAGCGGCCACTTATCCCAGATGGAGTGAGTCATGTCCGACGTTCTGTTCAGCCCCTTCAAGCTGAAAAGCCTGGATCTTCCCAACCGTATCGTCATGGCGCCCATGACCCGTGGCATGGCGCCCGAAGGCATTCCTGGCCAGGCGCATTCCGAGTACTACAGCCGGCGCGCTGCCGGTGGCGTGGGCCTGATTCTGACCGAGGGCACGGTGATCGACCGCCCGGCCTCGCGCAACATGCCGGGCATTCCATTCTTCCATGGCGATGCAGCGCTGGCTGGCTGGGCTGAAGTGGCCAAGGCCGTACATGCGGCCGGCGGTCGTATCGGCCCACAGATCTGGCACACCGGCTCGACCCGCTCCCGTGGCGAGTGGGTGCCTGATGCACCGGTCGAAAGCCCCTCCGGGCTGGTGGCCCCCGATGATCCGCGCGGCGTGAGCATGACCCTGGAAGACATCGCCGATACCGTGGCCGCATTCGCCAGCGCTGCGGCGGATGCCAAACGTCTGGGCTTCGACACGGTCGAGCTGCATGGCGCCCATGGCTACCTGATCGACCAGTTCTTCTGGCCGGGGACCAACACCCGTACCGATGCCTTTGGCGGTGCGACCATCGCCGAGCGTTCGCGCTTCGCTGCCGAGGCGGTACGCGCCGTTCGCGCGGCCGTTGGGCCGGACTTCCCGCTGATCCTGCGGGTCAGCCAGTGGAAACAGCAGGACTACGCCGCTCGCCTGGCGACCACGCCAGAGGAAATGACCGCCTGGCTGGCGCCGCTGGTCGAGGCCGGCGTGGATATTCTGCATTGCTCGCAGCGCCGTTTCTGGGAGCCGGAGTTCGCGGATATCGACGGCGAACAAGGCCTCAACTTCGCGGGCTGGGCGAAGAAACTCACCGGGGCAGCGACCATCAGCGTCGGCTCGGTAGGGCTCGATGGCGACTTCTTCGGCGCCTTTGGCGGCAAGGGCTCCGATGCCGCGGTGCTGGACAACCTGCACCTGCGCCTCGAGCGTGAAGAGTTCGACCTGATCGCCGTCGGCCGTGTGCTGATCTCCGACGCACAGTGGGCCAACAAGGTCCGCAACGGTGAGCCGCTGCCGGGCTTCAATGCCGCCGACCTCGCCACCCTGGCCTGATCGTCGCCGCGCAGTTTGCGCACTTGAAACGCCAAGGACCCGCAGCCGACGCTCCGCGCCCTTGGCGTTTTCCTCTCGTGCCGCGGATGCGGCAATTCACCACGCCGGCTGCACGTGCCAAACCTTACCGCAGTGGTAAAGTTCGGCCCCATGAAACTCGCCCGCGATGAACGCTCACTGATTGCATGGATGCTCTACGCCAGCGTCCTGTTCAGTCTGTTCGTCTGCGGGATTCATCATGGACAGATGAGCGGCCTCGCCCTCAGCGGTCTGAACGGTGGCTATTGCGCCTCTGGCAGTGACCACGGCCAGAGCTACGACGACGGCGGTTCCAGCCAGTCTCAGCAAATGAGTGCGCCGTTCAACTGCCCGCTGTGCTCCTCCTCTTCCCTGGCCGTCGCCGTCAATACCGCCAGCTGGAACATTGGCCATCTGCTCTCGGCACTGCCGTCGCCAATCGTCGCGCGCAGCCTGGCACAACCGCCACCGCGCTATCTATGGCCCTCCCTGAATCCCCGCGCCTCCCCTTTTCGCCTCCTCGCCGTGTGACCCAATCAGCCTGATTCCATCGGCCTGCGCCCGCGCGCGGCCGGGAAACAGCGTCACTTGTTCCGCGTGGAAAACCTTTGATGAACCCAACAGATACCACTCTGCCGCTACCACTCGCGCGCCATTCGGCGCCAACCGTCATGCTCGCCTGCCTGTTCGCCCTCACGCCGCTGAGCCAGGCCGTTGCCGACACCCGCAGCCCCGGCGATTCGGTCGTCACCCTGGGCGCGGTCAGCGTCGTTGCCGGGCAAGCCGGCCCGCTGGCCAGCCACAACATTCTCAGCTCGGTCGATGTGCTCGGCGCCGACATCCTCGAAAAGCAGCCGGTGCAATACAGCTGGGAACTGTTCAGCCGAGCGCCCGGCGTGATGCTGACTCAATTCAATCAGGGCACCACCTCCGGCAAGCTGTCGTTTCGCGGCTTCAACGGCGAGGGTGAGGTGAATGCCGTCAAGCTGCTGATCGATGGTATTCCCAGCAATACCAACGACGGCAACATGCCCTTCATCGACATGGTCTTCCCGCTGGAGATCGACAGTATCGAAGTGGTGCGCGGCACCAACGACCCGCGCTACGGGCTGCACAACATCGCCGGCAACGCCAGCATCAATACCCGCCAGGGCGGCAACGACGGCAAGTTGCGGCTGCGCTACGGCAGCTTCGACACCCGTGAGCTGCAACTGGTGAAGGGCGTCGAGGACGGCAACTGGAGCCAGAACTATTCGTTCAGCTACCAAGGCAGTGAGGGCTACCGGGATCATGCCAAGGCCGAGCGCATGAGCTTCGCCGGCAAGTGGTTCTATACCGCAGACGATGACGCCTGGCGTGCCGGTCTGATCGCCCGGCACTACACGGCCGATGCCGACGAAGCGGGCTACCTGAGCCGTGCCGACTCTCGCGAGCGGCCACGGCAGTCCTATACCAACAACGCCACCGATACCGGTGAGCGGGAAATGAACCAGCTCAGCCTGCACCTGGATGCCAACCTGTCGCAGACCCTGAGTTGGGCCAGCAAAGCCTATGTGAACACCTTCGAAGACCGCCGCTGGACGCAGTACTGGCGCACCTCGTCGCAACAGGAACGCTACGCCGACGAAACCCAGTACGGCGCGCTGAGCAGCCTGACCTGGCGCCCCGAGGTGGAGCATCTGCATGCCTTCGCCCTTGAGGGTGGTGCCGAGGTACAGCGCCAGGAGAACGAAAGCCTGCGTTACCGAACGCAGCAGCGCAGCCGCGTGGCGCAGACCCGCGATCAGCAGTTCGACCTGAATGTTTACGGCACCTATGTGCAGGCGGTGATCGAGCCCACCGACACGCTGAAGATCATCCCGGCGTACCGGGTCGACAAGCTGTATGGCGGCTACGTCAATGGTTTGAGCGGTGAGCATGCCGACGTCAACGACTATGGCCTGATCAAACAACCGAAGATCAGCGTCGTCTACTCGCCCTGGGAGCAAGCCAGCCTGTACGCCAACTGGGGCCGCAGCTATCAGGTCGGTGTCGGCTCGGCGGCTTATCGCCTGGCGACCCTCAGCGACGACCTGAAACCCTCGATCAACGATGGCTGGGAAACCGGGATCAAGTTCAAGCCAGCCGCCTGGATCGATGGCCGTATCGCCTATTGGGAGCAGAAGGCGTCGGATGAAGTGCAGCGCAAGCTCAACGACGCGGTCGGCGATGCCGAAAACGTCGGCAAGACCCTGCGCAAGGGTTGGGATCTGCAGCTTAACCTGTACCCCACCGACGCCAGCAGCCTCTGGCTGTCCTACTCGCGGCAGTTCTCGGAGATCCTCGAGCCCAACCCCAACCTGCCAGCCAGCAAGGGCAAGGAGATGGATCACGTGCCCCATCACCTGTACGCCGCAGGCTCGACCTACCAGCTGACCCCTGAGCTCGAGCTGTCCGCCTGGCTCAACGGCCAGAGCGACTATTACCTGGAGCGCACCAACAGCACCGGCAAATTCGGCAATTACGTGCTGCTCAACCTTGGGGCGGTCTATCAGCTCACGCCCACCCTGAGCGTCGACGTGCAAGCCAAGAACATCACCGACCGCTACTACGAATACGCCTGGTACGACGACAGCGCCAGTGTGCAGCAATCGCTACACGCTGCCGGCGATGGTCGGGCGGTCTATGCAGGCCTGACGCTGGACTTCTAGAGGACGGCCATGGCCACGTAGCGACTGCATACGTGGCCATGGCGCGATGACGCTAGCTTGGCTCGCCCTGCTCTTCGTCACGCAACTGGCTGCTCAACCTGTCACAGCTCTCCGACCAGTTGCTCAACCAGTCGGGCAGTGGCGGCGACTGCTCGGGCAAATTCAGCTCCAGCGCGAACGCTCCTGGCGACACGTTACCGTTCGGCCCGCGGAACAACCCGCGCATGATGACCATGCCCAGCACCCGGCCATCCTTCACGAAGCGGTGCTCGATAAAGCTCCATTTCTCATCCCAACCCAACATCCGGGTATGAATGTCGAACGATTGGAACAACTTCAGTTCGCGGCGAAACTTGCCCCATACGTCACCGACGATGGGCAGGGCACGATGCCTCAGGGCAACCCGAAATGCGCCGCTGCGCAGCACGTAATCCATGCGTCCGACATCGGCGAGGGTGAAGTAGCGACCGTTGGTGACATGCCGGTTCAGGTCCAGGTCCAACGGCCAGACGCGCATGCGCACCACCGTCGTTTCGAACGCGGAGACCGGGCGGCGCCAGGGGCGGCGCAGAAGCATCAGGAAAAGGCGAAACCAGAGATTCATGGAGCGAGAGCCTGCACGAACGAAAGAGCGTGCACTGTATGCGCCGCTCGTCAGGCGAGGTAGCAGCAGAACTGCCTTACTCCATGGGATTTACGCAAACCAAGCCACGCTGAAACGCATGGACTGCAAGCCGATCATCGAACAGCTCATGCTAGCGGCGACTTCCCAGGCCGGGTGCGGGGCCGGAATGCCGTTCGGGCCATGGCCTGGTCGCTCGGCCAAGGCTGCGAAGCTCCTGCACCCTTTTGGTCTGGGCGATGAAATCGAGCATCACCGCCTGCACCAATGGCCCATTGGCCAACTGCGCGGTGCTCAGGCACCTGACACCCAAGCACTGGCCTTCGTTGGACATAGCCGTGAAGCATATGCCCGTAGGGCCTCTTTCGAGGTCCAGCTGGCAGCCCGTTTCCTCGGTAAATCTATTTATATATATGTCCATAAGCTTGTGAGGCGCATAGGCATAAATCGGTTCGCATTGTATCGATACCACTCGTCAGGGGTTCGCTTGCAGCGCCTGCCGGGCCGCTCGGAACCCGAGCGCTGATCACCCCACGCCCGTGGGCCCCTCGATGACCTGGCGCACCTTGCGAGCGAGGTCGTTCGGCACATAGGGTTTGGAGATCACGTCGAATTCGCTGCCACCGGCGTCGGTGCGCTCCAGGGAGTTTTCCGAGTAACCGGTGGTGAGCAGCACCCGTTGGCCGGGCTTGCGACGCCTTGCCTCGCGGGCGAGCATGACCCCATTCATGCCACCGGGCATGATCAGATCGGTGAACAACAGGTCGTAATCGGCCGCTTCGAGCATTTGCAAGGCTTCCCGAGCGTTCAGGGCGATCTCTGCCACGTAGCCGTAGTCCTCGAGCACCATCTTGGCCAGATCCGCGACATCGGGGCGATCCTCGACGACCAGCACGCGCTCGGTGCCATTGCGCTCGCCGGATCGCTCTTTCGACGGGCTGTGGATGACCTGACTGTCATCGGCTGGGAAATACAGGCGCAAGGTGGTGCCGACACCCTCCTCCGAATAGATTCTCACGGTGCCGCCAGACTGCTTGACGAACCCGTAGACCATCGACAGACCAAGGCCGGAGCCTTTGCCTTCCTCCTTGGTGGTGAAGAACGGATCCATCACCCGCTTGCTTACGCTCTCGGGCATGCCCATACCATTGTCGGTGATGGCGATGCTCACGTAGCGACCCGGCATCAGCCCGTCATAGGACATGCTGCCCAGGTCCTCGACCACCACGTTCTTGGTTTCGATATGAACCATTGGATGGTCGCGCCCTTCGAGAGCGTCGCGCGCATTGATGAGGATATTGAGAAAGGCGACCTCGGCCTGGGTCGGATCGATCCGGCAATTCCATAGCGAATTTTCCAGCGTCAGGCGCAGGTTCACCCTGCCCAGGGTTCTTTCGCCGAGTTCCTGGAAGCCATTGACCAGCCCATTGAGATTGAGCACCCGGCCTTCGAGCTTCTGCTTGCGCGAGAACGCCAGCAACTGCTGAGTCAGCGTGGCAGCGCGATCGGCGGCGTTGCGCGCATTGTGCACGCAGCGGCGGATGCGATCCTGATCGTATTCGGGTTTGCTCGCGGTGCGATCGAGCACCTCGAGATAACCGATCATCACCTGCAGCAGGTTGTTGAAGTCGTGGGCGATACCGCCAGTGAGCTGGCCCAGCGCTTCCATCTTCTGCGCCTGACGCAGCCCCTCTTCGGCATCGCGACGACGGCTGATATCGAGCTGCGAGGCGAAGAAATAGATCAGTTCACCGGCATCGTTGTACACCGGCGAGATGAACAGCGCGTTCCAGAACGTCGAGCCGTCCTTGCGGTAGTTGATCAGTTCAACGGCTATCTCCTTGCGCTGCGCGATGGCTTCACGCACCTGTGTGACGACGGAACGATCGGTTTCCGGCCCTTGCAGAAATCGGCAGTTCCTGTCGACGATTTCCTCGACGCCGTAGCCCGTCATCTCGAGGAACGCGTTATTGGCGAAGATGATCGGGTTATCGTCTCTATTCGGGTCGGTAACGATCATCGGCATGCGGGTGGTTTCCACCGCAGCGAAAAAGATGTTCTTGCCGGAAGCAGAGATATCGCCGGATGAGGAGTTATCGACCCGAAAGTTCTGTTTACCGCTGGTAGACATCGGCTTTACCTGTATGACTGTCGCAGCCAGCGAAGCGGCCACTCTGTATAATTCGAGCAAATGGCCATCAAGAAGTTCTACAGGCAATGCTGCATGTACAAGTTCGAGCAGCGTATGGCGAACTTATTGGCGACAGACCCTGCAGCCACGAAGTCGGCGGCGGTGCTGCGCTGAAACAATGAACCTGTGAACGCCAATGCCTCTAATGGCTAACTCCTGGCTGTCGCCCGTCCGCAAGCACAAGGTGCCCTCGTGCAATCCAGCAAAGATTTCGATTGGTCATCGACGCCGCTTGGCGCACTCGAGAATTGGCCAGCCGCGCTACGCACCACCTACGGCATCATGAGCACCAGCAGCTTCGCCATGTGCGCGACCTGGGGCCCGGAACGCACCCTGATCTACAACGACGCTTACATACCCTTCCTCGGTGATCGCCATCCCAAGGCGCTTGGCATGGCGATACACCTCGTCTGGAGCGACGTGTGGGACGCCATTGGCCCACTGGTGGAAAAAGTACTGGCTGGCACTCCGATTCATGACCAGAACATGCACCTGGTGATGACCCGCAACGGCTACCCCGAAGACACTTACTGGACGTTTTCCTACAGCCCTCTGGAAGACGCCTCAGGGGCAGTCGCAGGCTTCCTCAACGTAGCCATCGAAACCACTCAGGTGGTGACGATCCAGCAGCCCGCCATCGCCAACGCCGAGCGCGTGCAACTGGCCCTCGCGGCAGGGGCCATTATCGGCACCTGGTTCTGGGATCTGCCCACCAACCGCTTCACCGTGGACGAGGCGTTCGCCCGCAACTTCGGTCTGGACCCGGCGCTTGGCCGTGACGGCCTCAGCCTGCAACAGGTGGTCGAAACGGTTCATCCCGACGATATTCAGAGCCTGCTCGATGCCATCAACGAGGCAATCTCCCGCGGCGGCCCCTACGCCCACCAGTATCGGGTGCGGCGGGCCGATGGCCGTTATTACTGGCTGGAGGCCAATGGGCGCGTCGAGCTGGCGGCCGATGGCAGTGGGCTGAGTTTTCCTGGCGTGCTGATCGACGTGGAAGAGCGACGCGCCATCGAGGGCGAGCGCGACCGTGCCATCGCCCGGGTCATGGCGCTCAACGATGAACTGGAGCAGAAAGTCATCGCGCAGACCTTCGAGCGTGGTCGCACCTGGCAGATAACGCCGGACCTGCTTGGCGTACTCAACGACGATGGCTTTTTCGAAGCCTCCAACCCCGCCTGGCAGGCGACCCTGGGCTGGACCGAAGAGGAACTGTCCAATACCCACTTCCAGGCATTCGTACACCCCGAGGACCAGGCCGATACGCAACGCGTCTGGCGGCAGATCAAGGAGGCTGGCGAGCCGGCCCTGGGCCTGGAGAATCGCTTCTGCAGCAAGGATGGTGAATGGCGCTGGCTGTCCTGGGTGGCCGTGCCCAGTGGCGGCAAGACCTACTGCTCCGCCCGGGACGTGACCCGCGAGAAGCTCAACCGGGCCGAGCTGAAAAAGCGCACCGCCGAACGCGACCGCCTCTGGGAAAGCACCAATGACCTGATGGGGTCTGCCGGGCTCGATGGTTATTTCAAGACGATCAATCCGGCATGGTCACAATTGCTTGGCTGGGAACCGGAACAGCTGCTTCGCGCGCCCTTCATGGACGTGGTGGTCGAAGAGGACCGAGCCGATGTCAGCGCCCTGATGCAACGCCTCGGCAACGGTGAGAAGGTCAGCGGCTTCACCAGTCGCCTGCGCTGCAAGACCGGTGAAGCACGCTCGTTCCTGTGGACGGCCGCGCCAGACGCACAAGGTAGCATCATCCATTTCGTCGGCCGCGACGTCACCGCCCAGCACATGGCTGAAGAGTCGCTGCGCCAGTCCCAGAAAATGGAAGCGATCGGACAATTGACCGGGGGTATCGCCCACGACTTCAACAACCTGCTCGCGGGTATTTCCGGCTCGCTGGAACTGATGCATCTGCGCATCGAACAGGGCCGCTTCCATGAACTGACCAAATACATGGGCTCGGCGGAAACCGCCACCCGCCGTGCCGCCGCCCTGACCCATCGCCTGCTGGCCTTCTCGCGCCGGCAGACGCTGCTGCCCAAGCCGACGGACGCCAACCTGCTGATCGCCGGCATGCTGGAGATGATCCAGCGCACCGTGGGCCCGGCAATCAGCCTGGAAAGCGAGTTGCTGCCCGACCTGTGGACCGCACTGGTGGATGCCTCGCAGCTGGAGAATACCCTGCTCAACCTGTGCATCAACGCCCGTGACGCCATGCCCAATGGCGGCGTGATCAGGACCACCACGCAGAACCTGTGGATAGACGCCAGACGGGGTGCGACGCTCAACCTGCCCGAGGGCCACTACCTGAGCCTGGCCGTGCAGGACAATGGTGTGGGCATGTCGCAACAGGTGGTCGCCCGTGCAGTCGAACCCTTCTTCACCACCAAACCGATGGGCGAAGGTACCGGTCTCGGCCTGTCCATGGCCTACGGTTTCGCCAAGCAGTCCGGCGGTCAGATGCGCATCACCTCGACGGTGGGCGAAGGCACGGTAGTGACCCTCTACCTGCCACGTCATGACGGCAAGGCGGAAGTCGAGGCGACGCCCTCCTCCATCGCCGGGCTCGAGCTGACGCCCGGGGGCAGTGGCAAGACGGCGCTGGTTGTCGATGACGAACCGGCGATCCGCATGCTGGTCAGCGAAGTGCTCGAAGAACTTGGCCTGCAGGTGATCGAAGCCGGCGACAGCGCCGAGGGCTTGAGCATTCTGCAATCGGAAACGCAGGTGGACCTGCTGATCAGCGACGTCGGCTTGCCAGGCGGCATGAACGGCCGGCAAATGGCCGATGCCGCACTGACTCGCCGACCGCAGATGCCCGTACTGCTGATTACCGGTTACGCGGAAAACTCACTGCTCACCGATGGCCAGTTACGCCCGGGAATGACGGTGCTGACCAAGCCGTTCACCCTCGATGCGTTGGCCTCGCGCATACGCGAGTTGATGGTCGGCTAACCGTCGACGCCTCTTCAAGGCTGCAGACGCATGGCCGCGCGATCGGCAGCTCGCGCGGCAAACCGCTCTCAGCCCAGAGCGTCCTCGTAGTCCTTGACGTAGTCGCTCGCCAGCGCGGTTTTCTGCTGCTGGGTGAGCATCTTGCCGGCCTGCTGGAAGAAGGTGTGTTCCTCGTCCTCCAGGTGATGGAAGATCTTCTCCTTCAGCTTGCGAGCGGTGGCGATCCACGAAGGGCTGGAAGGATCGGTTTCTTCCAGGGTCTCCAGCAGTTCGTCCATCTCGTGGTGCTCGGCGACACCGTGGCGCGAAAGATCGACACCGGAGTCGTGCTTCATCAGCGGCGAGTAGAAGAACCGCTCTTCCGCTCGCGCATGGGCGAGAAGCTCCTCTTTCAGCTCACGGTAATACTGGGCGCGCTCCGGCGAATCGCCCTGGGTGGCGACCAGCGCCTCGGCCATGGCCCGCTGGCGATCGTGGCTTTCTCGCAATGCTTCGAATATCTGCATGGGGTTCTCTCATCAGGTTACGGATTGTCCGTGGCCTTTCGAGGCCATCTGCAGAGTCAGACCGAGGCGGCAAAATCGTGGTTCAACCAATAAACACGCGCGACCGAGCCCACCGGCACATGCGGCAGGAAAAAAAGCAGTGGGTGTGAGTGGTGTATCAGTGCTGCGAAAGGATGGCGGTCAGCAGCCCGGGAAAGCGCGTATCCAGCTCGGCGCTGCGCAAGGAGTTCATGTGCGTGGTACCGATGTTGCGCGTATGCACCAGACCGGCATCACGCAGCACCCTGAAATGGTGAGACATGCTGGACTTCGGGCGGCCGCCATCGAGCTCACCGCAAGTGGCCTCCGCCACACCGGCCAGGCAGCGAACGATCTCCAGGCGAACGGGGTCACTCAGGGCGTACAACAGACGCTCGAGTGTCAGGTCACGGGGATCGGGATGTTTGAAGGGGCGCATGGTGCACATGATAACGGGGCTATCGACAATTGCCATAGTTCGATTATGATCGAACAACAGTAACGAACGAATCAATCTGGAGTTAGCCCATGTCTGCGCTGTTCGAACCCTTCAAGCTGAAAGACGTCACCCTTCGCAACCGCATCGCCATCCCGCCGATGTGCCAGTACATGGCCGACGACGGCATCATCAACGACTGGCACCACGTTCACCTCGCTGGCATGGCCCGTGGCGGCGCCGGCCTGGTGGTCGTCGAGGCTACCGCCGTTGCCCCGGAAGGCCGCATCACCCCCGGCTGCGCCGGCATCTGGAGCGACGAGCACGCCCAGGCATTCGTCCCGGTGGTGCAATCCATCAAGGCCGCTGGCTCGGTGCCAGGCATCCAGATCGCCCACGCTGGCCGCAAAGCCAGCGCCAATCGCCCATGGGAAGGCGACGACCACATCGCCGATAACGATTCACGCGGCTGGGAAACCATCGCGCCATCCGCCATCGCCTTTGGCGCCAACCTGCCGAAAGTGCCGCGCGCCATGACCCTGGAAGACATCGCCCGGGTACGCCAGAACTTCGTCGACGCGGCCCGCCGCGCCCGTGACGCCGGTTTCGAATGGATCGAACTGCACTTCGCCCACGGCTACCTGGGCCAGAGCTTCTTCTCCGAGCACTCCAACCAGCGCACCGACGCCTACGGCGGCAGCTTCGACAACCGTAGCCGCTTCCTGCTGGAAACCCTCGCTGCCGTGCGCGAAGTCTGGCCCGAGCACCTGCCGCTGACCGCTCGTTTCGGGGTGATCGAATACGACGGCCGTGACGAGCAGACCCTCGAAGAATCCATCGAACTGGCACGCCGTTTCAAGGCGGGCGGTCTGGACCTGCTGAGCGTCAGCGTCGGCTTCACCATCCCCGACACCAACATTCCATGGGGCCCGGCCTTCATGGGGCCCATCGCCGAACGCGTACGCCGCGAGGCCGACCTGCCGGTGACCTCCGCCTGGGGCTTCGGTACGCCGCAATTGGCCGAAGAAGCGGTCAAGGCCGGCCACCTCGACCTGGTGTCCATCGGCCGCGCCCACCTGGCCGACCCGCACTGGCCGTACTTCGCCGCCAAGGAACTGGGTGTCGACAACGCCTCCTGGACACTGCCAGCCCCCTACGCCCACTGGCTGGAACGCTACCGCTAAGCGGCGATAGCGCGGTCGCCCGGCTGCGACGCCAGGTAGTTGATTCGAAAGCGGCGAAGCCGGCCAATATCCCTGGCCGGCTTTGCCGCTTTCAAGATGAGGTTTCTGACCGCTGCCGCTTGGCTCCGACTCTTTGTCCCTCCAAATCGGCTTCCTCCGGGTGGTTGCGCAATCACCGAAAGCCCGCCTGTGACTCCGCCAGCAAGGCCGAAAACAAGCGCGCCCGATCACCTCACAAGTTGCTTGCCGTTCATCGGCGGCACAGCGCATGATGCGGCCATTCCCTGCCTGCGGTACCTCCGATGCCCCATCGCCCTGCCCCCTTCACGCTCGATGAGGAAGAGCGTGTTCTTTCTCTGGAACACCTCGAGGTTCTCGACTCCGCTCCGGAGCAGGGCTTCGATGACGTGGTGCAACTGGCGACCACCCTGTGCGAAACACCGATCGCTCTGGTGTCACTGGTCGACCGCGAGCGGCAGTGGTTCAAGGCGTGCATCGGCCTGGAGGTCAGTGAGACCCATCGCGATCTGGCGTTCTGTGCCCATGCGATTCTCGAGCCCGAGGAACTGCTCGTCGTGGAGGATGCCAGCCAGGATCCGCGCTTCCAGCAAAGCGCTCTGGTACTCGGCCCGCCCTACATCCGTTTTTACGCAGGTGCGCCGATTCGTACCGACGCGGGCCACCCACTGGGAACCGTCTGCGTGATCGACACACGACCACGTACGCTCAGCGCGGCGCAGCGCGTTGCACTACAGGCGCTGGCACGGCAAACCGCAGCGCTGCTGCAGTTGCGTCTGCTCGAAGTGCAGCGTGAACAGCGAGCCGGTGAGTTGATCGTGCAGTTGCAGCAGGCTCAGGCTCAACACCGCGAGGCTGAAGAATCGCTGCGCCATGCGCGGCGCGTGTCTTCTCTGGGAATGCTCACGGCGAGCATCGCCCATGATGTGAACAACCTGCTGCAAGTGCTGAGTGCCAGCCTGCAGATGGCTCATCTGCGTGCCCGTCGACCGGCGGAGGTGGAGCGTTTCTGCCAGACCGGCCTGCAAGCGGTGGAGCAAGGTGGCATGCTGATCCGCCAGTTGCTGGCCAACGTGCGTCAGGACGGCCCGGAGCTGGCCTGCGTCGATATCAGCGAACGCATCGAAAGATCCCGTGACTTGTTCGCTGGCACCCTGGGCGATGCCATCGAACTGAGCTTCGACCTGGCGGCCAGAGACGTGGCGGTGATGTGCGACGAGGTGCAACTGCAGGCCGTGGTGCTCAACCTGCTCAGCAACGCCCGCGACGCCATGCAAGGCCGCGGTCAGGTGCAGATCGCCACGCGCCAGCAACAGGTCTCGGGGGATTCGCTGCTGGGCGACGGCACCTACCTGGTGCTCAGCGTCAGGGACACTGGCCCGGGCATGTCCGAGGAACTGGCGAGCAAGGTGTTCGACCCGTTCTTCACCACCAAGCAGGCGGGCCAGGGAACCGGGCTAGGGCTGGCCCAGGCGCGTGATTTCGCCAACGACACCGGCGGTGACGTGCGTGTCGAAACGGCGCCAGGCGCCGGCACCACCATGAACCTCTACCTGCGAGTGCTGGGCCGCATCAGCGCCGTCGGTCGAGCAGGTTGACCACCAGACGGTCCAGCCAGCCCCACAGGCGCTGACGCAGACGCTTCCAGAACGGTCGCGCCTGCCACATCTGCAGGTCGACCTCACGGCTCTGCGGGAAGTCGACTTCGAAGCTCCGCTGCACCGCCTCGGTGAAATCCGCATCCAGGGTCTCGACGTTGGCATCCAGATTGAAACGCAGGTTCCAGTGGTCGAAGTTGCAGGAGCCGACACTTGTCCAGTCGTCCACCAGCACCATCTTCAGATGCAGAAACCGCGGGCGGAATTCGAAGATACGCACACCGGCCTTGAGCAATCGCGGGTAATAACGCTGACCGGCGAAGCGCACGGGTGGGTTGTCGGTGTGCCGGCCACTGAGCAGCAAGCGAACGTCGACGCCCCGCGCTGCGGCCTTGCGCAGAGCACGGCGCACTTTCCAGGTAGGCAGAAAATAGGGTGTGGCCAGCCACACGCGCTGCTGCGCGCCATTCAGGGCGCGGATCAACGACTGCAGAATATCGCGGTGCTGGCGGGCATCGGCGTAGGCCACCCTGCCCCAGCCCGCTCCGGCGGACGGCAGGTGGGGTAGCGGCTTGCGGTGCGGCGTGAGGTAAGGGCGCCAGGCGAAACGCGCATTGTTGGCCTGCCACTGACGGTCGAACAGCTGCAACCAGTCGGCCACCAGCGGCCCGTCGATCTCCACCATCACTTCGTGCCAGGCGCTTACCGGTTCGCTGGGCGTCCAGAACTCATCGGTAGAACCGGTTCCACCGACGAAGGCGACCCGGTCGTCGACCACCAGCAGCTTGCGGTGATCACGGTACAGATTGCGCGCACCGCGGCGCCAGCGTATCGGGTTGTACCAGCGCAGCTGTATACCGGCATCGAGCATCGATTGCCGGTCCTGCTGGCCAAGCCCCTGGCAGCCGAAGGCGTCGAACAGACAGCGCACCACCACGCCCCGCCGTGCGGCTTCGCACAGGGCACGCAAGAGCGCGTCGGTACAGGCACTGCTGACCACCAGATACTGCTCGAGCTCGACCGTTTCCCGGGCCGCGTCGATGCACGCGATCATCCGCGGGAAAAAGGCAGGGCCATCGTTGAGCAGGGTGAAGCGATTACCTTCCCGCCAGGGAAATACCTGACCGGACATCAATCGTTCTCAGCGGGCAAAAGGTAGGACGACGGGCGCATGGCATTTCGGCCGAGGGCTAGTGATGCGCCACGATAGCCGCCCGCGAGCGCCTTGCAAAGCGCCACCCAAAGGCTGCCATGGGGCTCGTGCATCACTGCCGCTGGCCGCACATCCGACAGCGGCCTCCCACCATCACTCCCGTGCAGCGCTGGCAGTCGCCGTTCAGGGTGCCGCGGCGCCAGCGCCAGATCTGCAGCAGACGCTGCACAGCCCACAAGGCCCCGCCCGCCGGTAGCAGGACCATCCAGGGAAAAAGCGCCCGCACGGTCGGCGCCCAGGATGCCAGCGCAGCCCCCTGCTGCGACAACAGCACCAGAGCCATCATCAGGATCGCGCCGCCGATGATGAGGATGAAGGGCACAGCCAGGTTTCTGACGAAGAACATCCGCGCACACGCTCGAGAACTATCGGGCGCCTATGGTAAGCAAGGTTGCGCAAAGACTGAACCTGATCGTTGGTCGCCCCTGTCACACAAGCATCATCGAAGCTTCACAGTGGTGACACCCGCCCTGCCTAGCCTGCAATTGTTTCCTGAGTTTGCTCAGGTCAGCAGGCCAATCCGGTTCGAGTGCGCAGCAACGCTGCCCCGACCGCAACGGAGGTAAGGCATGACCCAGAACGCCATGGCACCCGCGCGCAGCACCACTCCCCGTCGCCTGCAGGCAGAACGCCTGACCACCTCGCGCGCCCTGCGCGAAGCACAGGCCCTGCGCTTTCGTGTGTTCAGCGCCGAGTTCGACGCCAAACTGAAAGGCGCCGAGTTGGGCCTGGACATGGACGACTACGACCTGCACTGCCAGCACATCGGCGTGCGCGACCTGAACAGCGGCGAGCTGGTGGCCACCACGCGCCTGCTCGACCATCAGGCCGCAGCCGGCCTCGGCCGTTTCTACAGCGAAGAAGAATTCGCCCTGCATGGCCTGCGCCACCTGCAAGGGCCGGTGCTGGAGATCGGCCGCACCTGCGTGGACAGCGCGTACCGCAACGGCGGCACCATCGCCGTGCTGTGGGCCGAGCTGGCCGAAGTGCTCAACGAAGGCGGCTATCGCTACCTGATGGGCTGCGCCAGCATCCCCATGCAGGACGGCGGCATCCAGGCGCAAGCGATCATGCAGCGCCTGCGCGAGCGCCACCTGTGCACCGAAAACCTGCGTGCGGAGCCGAAAACGCCGCTGCCTGCCCTGGAGCTTTCCGGCAACGTCATCGCCGAGATGCCGCCACTGCTCAAGGCTTACATGCGTCTGGGCGCGAAGGTGTGTGGCGAGCCGTGCTGGGACAAGGATTTCCAGGTCGCTGACGTGTTCATCCTGCTCAAGCGTGACGAGCTGTGCCCGCGTTATGCGCGGCATTTCAAGGCGGCGGTCTGAGTGAAAACTTGCTGGCGGCAGCCGGGCGCGGTAGATAATGCGCCGCAGGTTGCCGCCAATGGCTCACGGCTGCGACCAGCGTACGCGTCCACCCACCGCCCTGCAGGTCAGAAACCGCCTATGAGTAAACTGCGTTTGTATGTGCGTCTGATCCGCCTGCTGGTGGTGATCGCTGCAGGTACCCTGCTCGCCGCCTCGCTGGTGCCCATCGAACGGCTGACCCGCCGTGACCTGACGGGCCTGCGCCAGCGCATGACCCGCTGGTTCATGGCGCGCCTGAGCAACGCATTGCCCTTTCGGGTCAGCGTTAGCGGGCAGTTGCCGCAAAAACCCATGCTGTGGCTGAGCAATCACATTTCCTGGACCGACATTCCGCTGATCGGCATGCTGGCGCCGCTGTCGTTCCTGTCCAAGGCCGAAGTACGCACCTGGCCGATAGCCGGCTGGCTGGCACACAAGGCCGGTACGCTGTTCATCCGCCGGGGTGCGGGAGATGGCGGATTGCTGAATCAGCAGCTGGGCCGCCACCTGAACGGCGGCAGGCACCTGCTGATCTTCCCGGAAGGCACCACCTGCGATGGCACGGCACTGCGCACGTTCCACGGCCGTTTGCTGAGCAGCGCCATCGAAAGCGGCATTGCGCTGCAGCCTGTGGCCATCCGCTACCTGCGCGACGGTAAGCGCTGCCCCGTGGCGCCCTTCATCGGTGACGACGATATGCTCTCGCACCTGCTGCGCCTGATGAGCAGCGATGTCGCCGAGGTGCAGATCCAGTTGCTGGAGCCGATCGACAGCACTTCGGGCAACCGAAACGAACTGGCCCGTCGCGCCCAGGCAGCCGTCAATGCCGCGCTGTACGGCGCGGACCAAAGCCAGGATGCCGCGCAGGCGGCATGAGGCTCACGACTTTGCCAGCGCCTGATTTTCCGTGCGCAGCCAGCGCCTGAAAATCGGTTCGGCAAGGAACAACACCAGGAACAGGCGGATCACTTGCATGGCGGTCACCAGCGGTACCGCCAGTTGCAGCGTTTCCGCGGTCAGGCTCATTTCGGCGATGCCGCCCGGCATCATGCCCAGGGTCAGGGACTGGAAGTCCAAGCCGCTCACCCAGCCGATCAGCACGGCAGCGAGGAACGCCACCAGCATCATCGCCAGGGTGGTGACCAGCGTGCGGGCCAGGAAGGACGGCGCGTAGCGGAAGAAAGCACGGTTGAAGAAACAGCCCAATGCGCTGCCGATCATCAATTGTCCGACCTGACTGGCGCCAGCAGGCAGGGTGCTGCTCAGGTCGAAACCGATGCTGAACAGCGCGCTGATCAGCAGTGGCCCGAACAGCCAGGGGTTGGGCTGCTTGAGCCGCTGCAGCAGCCAACCGGCGCCCCCCGCCAGTGGCAGAATCATCGCCAGCCAGGGCCAGTCGGGGTTGGACGCGTGCAGGTGAACCTCACCCTCGCCCATCAGAAACTTGAACAGCGCCGGTACCAGCAATACCACCGCAACAACCCGCAGACTCTGCGCCGCCGCGACGCGGGTCAGCTCGGCACCATTGCGCGCGCCCAGGTTGACCATTTCTCCGGAGCCGCCAGGCATGCTCGAGAAGTACGCGGTCGCCATGGTTTCCCCGGTTCGGCGCATGAACCACACGCCGATGATGCTGCTCAGCACGGTGATCAACGCACCGATGACGATAGGTATCAGGTGCCCGGCGATCTGCCCGACCAGTGCCGGGGTGAAGTGCAAACCGATACCGATACCGATGATCCACTGACCAAATTTGCGGCCTCCGGGAAATGGTCGCAGCTGCCAGGCCGTGGCACAGCGCACCAGGATGACGGCGACCAGCGAGCCGATCATCCAGGGCAGCGGCCAGCCGATGGCGCTGGCGATCACGGCTCCGATCGCGCCAACCAGGGGCGTTCCCAGGTAATTCAGCCAGTGGCCTTTGAACATTGTTTTCCCTTGGATGGATACGACTGCAGTACCGCGATAACGCCACGTCGAGTGGCGCACCGCGAAAAAAGCCAGCTCATGCGGAGCGATCGGATCAGCCGACGTGGCTGATCGAGCGTCGATGGGCGCTGGAGAGAATCGGAGGCGACACAACGCGTATGCTCTTTGTCGTCACGCAGCTCATCCGATCACCGAAAAACCAGATGAAAGCCCGCCAAAGCGATACTCATCGGTTACTCAGGGAATGCAATATTGATCTTAATTCAAACAAAAAACAATATTCGTTTATCGTAACGAAGCGCTGCAGCATCTTTGCGCGCAGCGGATTACGTAGCAGAATGCAGCGCCTGGCTGCTGAAATCGGCCAGTTCGACAGTGTCCCGGACGAGACTCGACGCCCACCGTAATGGCTCAGGAAAACAACACCCCGATGGTTCTCACCGCCTTGCAGAAACGCGTTGCCCGCGAGGTCATCGCCTACGTCCGCCACGAGCGCCTGCCCGTTGGCCATCACCTGGCGGAGTCCCATCTGGCGCAGACCCTGAACACCTCACGCACGCCGGTGAAGTTCGTCCTGAACCATCTCACCGAGCGCGGCATGCTCAAGCACGACCGCAACCGAGGCTTCTTCCTGGCCCGGGCAGCCGACGACCTCAACGATCTGGTGTTGGAGATTGCCGAAGCCGAAGAGAATTCGGTGTACATGAAATTCGTCGAGCTGCGTTTGTCACGGCAGCTCCCGGAGCACCTCAGCGAAATCGACCTGATGCGCCAGTTCGGTGTATCGCGCACCGAACTGCGCTCGGCGCTGCTGCGCATGCAGCAGGAAGGCTGGGCCGAACAGCGCACGGGCCAGGGCTGGCGCATGCTGCCGGTGATCGATTCGATAGAGGCCTACGAGGAAAGCTTCAGTTTCAGGGTCACCATCGAGCCGGCCGGTCTGCTCTCACCGACCTTTCAGGTCGACCAGAAGGTACTGGCGCTGTGTCGCCAGCAACAGGAATACATCGCCACCACCGGCTACCTGAGCATGACCACCCAGGAACTGTTCGAAGCCAATTCGAAATTCCACGAGATACTCGCCGGCTTTTCCGGCAACCGCTTTCTGCTGCAATCGCTGAAACGCCTCAATGGCTTGCGCCGCCTGGTCGAATACAGCGTGGACCTGCCCAGGCCGACGCGGCGCAAGCAGGTACTGGAGCATCTGGAAATTCTCGACCTGATCGAACGCGGCGACCGCCTCGGTGCCGCTGACCGCCTGCGTGCGCACCTGGAAGGTGCCAGACGCAACAAGCTCAACCCGGCCCTGCTCGAACGACTCGGCCTGCAGAACGAAGACTAGGGTGTGTTGAGGTTTCGCCCACGGCCCTTCGGCTCGCGCTGAAACGTCAACAGACCCTAGCCCCGCTGCTCGCGGGCGAAGGCCATGAGCTGCGGGTAGAACGCGCGGAAGTCCTCGCTCAAGGGCTCGTACAGACGGCGCAAGTCGTCCAGCCCGCCATCCAGCAAGCCAGGCCGCGACAGGCGACGCGACATGCCGGCGATCACCTGGCCAAGCACCTCGAAATCCCGATAACTGCCCAACCAATCCTGAGCGGCCATACGCGGCGCCATGTACTGCAAGTGGCCAGGCAACTGCGCCTCGGCGGCCAGTATCTGGTAAACGCGGGTGGTAAAGCGATCCAGCGGCTGCTCGCTGTAACGCTGCCAATCCCGCGCCAGGCAATGGTCGAAGAACAGATCGAGGAAGATCCCGGCGACCCGGCGGCGCTCTGCGGGAAAGCGCGCCCGGGCCTGGGCCTGCAGCGGATGGCTGTCGGTAAAGGCGTCGATTCGCCGGTGCAACGCGATGCCCGCTTCGATGGTAGCCGGCCACTGTCCGGTCAGCGGCCCTTTGACGAAATCGCCGTACAGGCTGCCGAGCAGTTCGGCGGGCGCGTTTCCGCCCAGATGCAGATGTGCGAGGTAGTTCATGTCCGGCAGCTTAAGGCCTGGGCCTGCCACTGGCGAGATGCCGCCCATCACACCGGTCGATATGCATTATCTGCCTGAACGATCTGTATATCGCCAAGTCCCGATATAGAGTTCGCTGCATCGCGATATTGCGTTGCACCGATATCAGGAGAACCGATGAGCAGCGACGACATCGAATTGGATGACGTCATCAAAGCCCTGGCCCACCCCGTGCGCCGGGACATCCTGCGCTGGCTCAAGGAGCCCGAGGCGTATTTCGCCCAGCCGGATCACGCCTTCGACATCGGCGTGTGTGCCGGCAAGTTCGATGAGCGCACGGGCCTGTCGCAATCCACGGTATCGGCACATCTGGCCACCTTGCAGCGTGCCGGTCTGGTGACCAGCCGCAGGGTCGGCCAGTGGAATTTCTTCAAACGCAACGACGCAACCATCGATGCCTTCCTGCGCCAGATCGGCCAGGCACTCTGATTCTCCGGCGCGGATCGCCACCTTGCCGATCTCTTCCAACCGCACACCCGTACATCAACCCGTTCCGAGCGAATGACCCAAGGATCCTGACCATGACCACACTGTTCGACCCCATCAAGATCGGCGATCTGGAACTCGCCAACCGCATCATCATGGCCCCCCTGACCCGCTGCCGCGCCGACGAAGGTCGTGTGCCCAATGCGCTGATGGCCGAGTACTACGTACAGCGCGCATCGGCTGGCCTGATCATCAGCGAAGCCACGTCGGTCACACCGATGGGCGTGGGCTACCCGAATACCCCCGGCATCTGGTCCGACGATCAGGTGCGCGGCTGGAGCGGCGTGACCAAGGCGGTACATGCCAATGGCGGCAAGATCGTTCTGCAACTCTGGCACGTGGGGCGGATTTCCGACCCGTCGTACCTGGACGGCGAACTGCCGGTGGCCCCCAGCGCCATCCAGCCCGCCGGGCACGTCAGCCTGATTCGCCCGATGAAGGACTACGTGACCCCACGTGCCCTGGAAACCGAAGAGATCGCCGATATCGTCGAGGCCTACCGGCTGGGCGCGGAAAACGCCAAGGCTGCCGGCTTCGACGGCGTGGAAATCCACGGCGCCAATGGCTACCTGCTCGACCAGTTC
Organism: Pseudomonas flavescens; assembly: GCF_013408425.1. Lineage (NCBI taxonomy): Bacteria > Pseudomonadati > Pseudomonadota > Gammaproteobacteria > Pseudomonadales > Pseudomonadaceae > Phytopseudomonas > Phytopseudomonas flavescens. The sequence continues at coordinate 3,234,663 of NZ_JACBYV010000001.1, forward strand.
CTGCAGGACAGCACCAACCAGCGCACCGACAACTACGGCGGCTCCCTGGAAAACCGTGCGCGCCTGCTGCTGGAGGTCACCGATGCCGTGCTGAGCGTCTGGGAACCGGGCCGTGTCGGCGTGCACCTGGCGCCCCGCGCGGACAGCCATGACATGGGCGATTCCAACCGCGCGGAAACCTTCACCTACGTGGCTCGCGAACTCGGCAAGCGCAACATCGCCTTCCTCTGCGCTCGCGAGCGGGAAGCCGATGACAGCCTGTCGCCGAGCCTGAAAGAAGCCTTTGGCGGCGTATTCATCGCCAACGAGCGCTTCTCGAAGGATCAGGCCAATGCCTGGCTGGCCAGCGGCAAGGCCGATGCGGTGGCCTTCGGCGTGCCCTTCATCGCCAACCCGGACCTGCCGGAGCGCCTGCGCCAGGGCGCCGCACTGAACGAAGCGCACAGCGAGACCTTCTACGGCTCGGGCCCGGTCGGCTATATCGACTACCCGCGCCTGTAACTTACGCCGCGCAACAAAAAGCCCGCGTTCTCACGCGGGCTTTTTGTTGGCTGGCAATTCTCTAAAATGGCAAATCGCAGTTGCACTTACGGTCTAGCGAGCTAGAGACCTGCAAGGGCCAGGCGCCCCACAAAACCAGGCGAGCAAGCGCAGTGTACTGGTGTACATGAGCATGACTTGCTTCGCTCACCCTTCGGGCCGCGCTAAAGCGCGTCAGCCGCGAGCGGCTGTCCGAGCCTGTTTTCAACGCCGCAGGGCCGACGCGCAGCAGATCGCCCTTAGCGCGCGTCGATCTGCTGCTGCAAGTTCTGGATTTGCGCCTGCAGCGTGTTGACGCTGCGCGTGGTCTGCGCGCGGAACGCGTCGAACTCGGCGGTACTGCTGCCACTGCTGGCCGCCGGGCGATTGTCCATCTGGCTCTTGAGCACCAGCAGATCCTGCTCCAGGCGATCGACAGCGGCGTTGGAGTTGCCAGCCTTCTTCAGTGCTTCGATGTCACCCGCCAGACTCCTGACCTGGGTCGTCAGTTTGCCGGCATCCGCCTGGGCGCTCTTCAGGGTGGCCAGTTCGCTTTTCACGGCAGCCAATTCGCTTTTCAGCGAGCCTTGCTCGCTACCGAGGGTCTTGAGGCTCTCGTCGTACTTGCCCGTGTCACCCTGCTGGGCCTTGAGGTCGGCGATCAATTGCTCGATGCGCTTGTCCTGCCCGCTCTGCTGGCCACCAGCGGCCTGCTGTTGCTTGGTCAGTTCGGCAACCTTGCCTTCCAGCTGACGCACTTGCAGGCGCAGGGCCTCACTGCCGGTGGTGACGTTGGATTCGGCTGCAACCACCTTGCCGGAGATGTCCTGAATGCGGCCAGCCGCTTCTTCACTGATACGCGCGAAGCTTTCCTGCGTGGCGACCAGTTGCTGCTCCATCAGGTTGATCTGCTGGAAGCTCCACCAGCCCACGGCGCCCAGCGCGATGCTCAGCGCACCCACCAGTGCCCACAGCGGGCCGGTGCTGGCTGCACGGGGTGCGACAGCGGCCTTGCCAGGAGCAGCGGCACGGGCATAGGGCTGCGGCTCGGGGTCGAAATCGTCCTGATCGCGGCGATCCGGCGTCAGGCTGGGCACGTCATCGAATTCGTCGTGGGCATCGTTACGCATGTAGGGAGACCTTGAGAAAACCACGGTGGAGGCAAATTGCCGCGCAGTATACCGATTCGCACGTGGCGCTTGGGTGTCGTGCCGTCAGGAAATGGCGGCACCGCGGCGGGCGTATTGCGCAAAAAGACCCACCGGATACCCATCAGGTTCCGCAGCGCCCTGCCGTGCAGAAACCTGGAGCTACCCCTGAGCCCGCCACCAGCGACAGAACTCGTCGAGCGCTGGCCACAAGCCGGCCCTGGCTTCGTAATCCAGGTGCTGCTGCGCCTGGCTGATGTCCAGCGAGAAGTTGCGACTCATCACATCCACGCTCAGCCGTGACAGCGACGGCTCGGGGCGCCCCGGCAACAGGCTGCAGAGCCCCTCGTTGAGGGTCGCCACGCTGCGTGCCAGGCCGACCGGGACATGCCGGGTGACCACCGGCATCTCCAGCTGGCGCAGCACGTAATTGACCACATCCCAGAGCGGCACCGCTGCGCCATTGCTGATGTTGTAGGCCTTGCCCAGGGCCGGACCGGCGGCCAGCAAGGCGCTGAGCAGGGCCTCGTTGAGGTTGTGCACGCTGGTGAAGTCGACCTTGTTCAGGCCATTGCCGATGATCGCCAGGCGCTTCTTGCGTTGCATGGCGATCAGCCGCGGGAAAATGCTCACATCGCCTGCCCCGGTGACGAAGCGCGGACGCAGGGCAACCACTTCCAGGCCAAACTCCTGAGCACCGAACACGCGCTGTTCGGCGAGAAACTTGGTACGCGCATAGTGGCTGGAAAAACGCTTCGGCACCTGCTCTTCACGCAGACCGACATGATCGCGCCCATCGAAATAGATAGACGGTGACGACAAGTGTACGAGTCGCCGAACCCGGCGTTTGAGGCACGCTTCGATGACGTTTTCGGTGAGCAGGACGTTGCCGCGATGAAAATACTCGTAGCGCCCCCAGACACCCACGGCACCCGCGCAATGCACCACGGCCTCGACGTCGCTGCACAGCGACAGGGCCAGCTCCGGGTCGTTGAGGTCGCCGGGCATGAAGTGCGCGCCACGGCGCAGCAGATGCTCCAGGGCGTCTTCTCGGCGCCCGGTCACGCGCACGTCCAGGCCCTGCTCCAGGGCATAACGGGCAAAGCGCCCGCCAATGAAACCGCTTGCTCCGGTGACCAGAATCTTCATCACGTCCTCCGCTCGCTCGTCGGCGCACTATAAAGCCTGGCGCGGTGTCGCTGCAGACCGCTCACGTGATTGGCACCAGATAATCACCTGCATGGCGATGCAAATGCCCGGTCAGGCGGTCGAGCAGCTCGCCGCCATTGCGCCAGTGATGCCAGTACAGCGGCACGTCGATGGGCCGGTCGGCGAGCAGTTCGACCAGCTCACCGCTGGCCAGCGCCTCCTGCATCTGCGGCTCGGGGACCATGCCCCAGCCCAGGCCCTCGGCAGTCAGCCGCAGGAAGCCTTCCGACGATGGGCACAGGTGATGCAGAAAGCTGCCCGAGATACCCAGCTCATTGAGGTAGCGGTGCTGCAACTGGTCATCCGGGCCGAACACGATCGCTGGCACATGGGCCAGGCGCTCGGCCGTCACGCCGTTGGGAAAATGGCGAGTGACGAAGGCCGGGCTGGCCATGGCCCGATAGCGCATGGCACCGAGCGGCAGGCTGCGAGCGCCGGAAACCGGGCGCTCGGCCGCACACACGCAGGCCGCCACATCACCGGCGCGCATGCGTTTGAGGCCCACTTCCTGATCCTCGACCACCAGTTCCAGCAGCACGCGGTGGCGGGCACAGAAGTCCGCCACCGCCCGCGCCCACCAGGTGGCCAGGCTGTCGGCGTTGACGGCGATGCGCAGCCGCTGGGTCTCACCATCGGCCTCCAGGGCCGGCACCTGCTCCTGCAGATCGCGCTCGAGCAGGCGCACCTGCTGCACATGGTTGAGCAGGCGTCGGCCGACATCGGTGGGCGTCGGTGGCATGGCGCGTAGCAGCACCGGCTGGCCGATGCGCGCTTCCAGCAGTTTGATGCGTTGGGAGACCGCCGATTGCGATAGCCCCAGGACCTGGGCACCGCGCTCGAAGCCAGCCTGTTCGACGACCGCGGCAAGGGCGGCCAGCAACTTGTAATCGAGCAATCGATTTTCCTAATGAGCGATCAGCAATATTGCTTTTTCTTATACAAGCAATCGCCGCAGACTGATAGCCATCCCTCCCCTATTCAGGATGCATCGCTCATGTCGGATCCCGGCAATTCGGTTTTCATCACTCCAGCAAGGACGTACTGATCATGTGGCAGAGCTACAGCAACGGCCTGGCGATCACAGCCGGCCTGATCATCGCCCTCGGCGCGCAGAATGCGTTCGTCCTCGCCCAGAGCCTGCGCCGCGAACATCATCTGCCGGTGGCGCTGCTGTGCATCGTCTGCGATGCCCTGCTGATCAGCGCGGGCGTATTCGGCCTGGCCACCCTGCTGGCGCAAAGCGAATTGCTGCTGAGCGTCGCACGCTGGGGCGGCGCGGCCTTTCTGCTCTGGTACGGCGCTCAGGCGCTGCGGCGTGCCTGCCGGCCGAATGCCCTTCAGGTACAGGGCGACACGCCTCGCTCGCTGCGCGCGGTGTTGCTGGCGACCCTGGCGGTGACGCTCCTCAACCCCCATGTGTACCTGGATACCGTGCTGCTGATCGGCTCCCTCGGCGCCCAGCAGAGCGTCCCCGAGGCTTACGCGGCAGGTGCCGCCAGTGCTTCGCTGGTGTGGTTCATGTGCCTGGCGCTCGGCGCGGCCTGGCTGGCGCCGTGGCTGGCTCGGCCGCTGACCTGGCGAATCATCGACCTGATCGTCGCCGCGATGATGTTCGCGATTGCCTGGCAACTGATCGCCAGCCCGCTCTGACCCAGGAAGGGCTTCGGGACCGGGCCAGGTGCTATGCTGCGACCCTTGTCGAAATCTGCCGGAGCCTTCGTGGAAACCAGCGTCTTTCTCATGGTCATCGCTTCGGCGGCTCTGCATGCAGGCTGGAACGCGCTGCTGAAAATAGGTCTGGATCGTTTTCTCACCGCTTCGCTGATCCAGATCGGCGCCGGGACCGTCGCGCTGCTGGCCCTGCCGTTCGTACCGATGCCGAATGCCGCGGCCTGGCCATGGATCGTGCTCTCGGCAATCCTGCACATCGGCTACAACGTCTTTCTCAGCCGCGCCTACCGATATGGCGACCTGGGCCAGGTCTATCCGATTTCCCGGGGCAGCTCTCCATTGCTGGTGGCAGGCCTCTCGGTACTGCTGCTGGGTGAAGTCCTGCCTGCCGGGCAACTGCTCGGCCTGGCGGTGCTGGTCGCCGGCATCTGGCTGATGGCGGTCCGGGGTGGCAGCGGCAAAGCCAACGGCGGCCTGCTGTTCAGCGCGCTGATGACCGCCCTGTTCATCGCTGGCTACACCCTGTCCGACGCCAGCGGTGCCCGCGCCAATGGCGACCCGCTGTCCTATTCGCTGTGGCTGTTCGCCGTGAACGGCCTGGTGATGGCGCTGATCATTCTCGGCCAACGCGGCCCTCGCATCGTTGCCGAACTGGGCCCGCACTGGAAGGCCGGACTGCTCGGCGGGGCCATGTCGATGTTCGCCTACAGTATCGTCATCTGGGCGATGACCCAGGCCCCGGTGGCGCTGATATCGGCCCTGCGCGAGACCAGCGTGGTGTTTGCCCTGCTCATCGGCAGCCTGTGGCTGAAGGAGAGCCTGCCGCCGATTCGCCTGCTGGCCTGCCTGATCATCCTCGCCGGCGTGGCGACCATGAAGCTCGCCTGAGTCGCTGCGAAGCAGGATCGGCGCGATTGCCGACGAAGGCTCTAGCACCGCTTTCCCGCACAGTTGCTGCGTGGTTATGCGGTAGCCCCGGTGCTATGATCCCTGCCCTGCGTCGCAAAGGGTATAAATCCGCCGACGCATGTTTGGCCGCCCGTGATCGGCCTTGCGCTCATCGCAACTGACCTGATTAGGAGAATAACCATGGCTTTCGAATTGCCGCCGCTGCCTTATGCACATGATGCTCTGCAGCCGCACATCTCCAAGGAAACTCTGGAGTATCACCACGACAAGCACCACAACACCTATGTCGTGAACCTGAACAACCTCGTGCCCGGTACCGAGTTCGAAGGCAAGAGCCTGGAAGAAATCGTCAAGACTTCCTCCGGCGGCATCTTCAACAACGCGGCCCAGGTATGGAACCACACCTTCTACTGGAACTGCCTGAGCCCCAACGGCGGCGGTCAACCGACTGGTGAGCTGGCCGCGGCCATCGAAAAATCCTTCGGTTCCTTCGAGAAATTCAAGGAAGAGTTCAGCAAGGTCACCATCGGCACCTTCGGTGCTGGCTGGGGCTGGCTGGTGAAGAAGGCTGACGGTTCCCTGGCACTGGCCAGCACCATCGGCGCCGGTTGCCCGCTGACCGCAGGCGATACTCCGCTGCTGACCTGCGATGTGTGGGAACACGCTTATTACATCGACTACCGCAACGTCCGTCCGAAGTATGTCGAGGCGTTCTGGAACCTGGTCAACTGGGACTTCGTGGCGAAGAACTTCGCCGCCTGATCCCTGACGTCACGCTTGCCTGCAAGCGAACGTGCTGCATGATAGAGATGCCCTCCCGACGCGAGTCAGGGGGGCATTTTTTCGTCTGCAGGGTGCATATTGCGGTGCGCGGCACAGGCGTCGGGATCGACGGACGGTACTCAAGACTTGAGGGCGGCCTCCGAAACAATGCAGGTGCTGCGGGAAACCGGCACTATTGGATGAACGCCGTGCAGCACTGGCCTTTGACTGCTACCGCGACTTTGCCAATACTCAACCCCTATCCGGCGCCCGGTATCGCACAAGGAACTGCCATTTGAAGCTGGAACTCAAGCACAGTCTGTCCGTGAAACTGCTTCGCGTCGTGCTGTTGTCCGCGCTTGCCGTTGGCGTGGTGCTGAGCCTCGGCCAGATCGTGTTCGATATCTACAAGACCCGCCATTCGATCACCAGCGATGCCCAGCGCATCCTCGGCATGTTCCGCGACCCCTCGACCCAGGCGGTCTACAGCCTCGACCGCGAGATGGGCATGCAGGTCGTCGAGGGCCTGTTCCAGCATGAATCGGTGCGCCATGCCTCGATCGGCCACCCGGGCGAGCAAATGCTGGCGGAAAGAAGCCGGCCCCTGGCCGAGCCGTCCGTGCGCTGGCTGACCGACCCGATTCTCGGTGAGGAGCAGGATTTCACCATCCGCCTGGTGGGCCGCGAACCCTACAACGAATACTACGGCGATCTGAACATCACCCTCGACACCGCCCTGTACGGTGAGAGCTTCATCACCAACTCGGTGATCATCTTCATTTCCGGGGTACTGCGTGCACTGGCCATGGGCCTGGTGCTGTACCTCGTCTACTACTGGCTGCTGACCAAGCCGCTGGCCAAGATCATCGAACACCTGAGCAGCATCAACCCGGATCGCCCCAGCGAGAACAAGCTGCCCATGCTCGCCGGCAACGAGAAGAACGAGCTCGGTTTGTGGATCAACACCGCCAACCAGTTGCTCGCCTCCATCGAACGCAATACCCACCTGCGCCGCGAAGCCGAGAACAGCCTGCAGCGCATGTCCCAGTACGACTTCCTGACCGGCCTGCCGAACCGCCAGCAACTGCAGCAGCAGCTCGAGCAGATCCTCGAGGATGCCGGGCGTCTGCAGCGTCGGGTTGCCGTGCTGTGCGTCGGGCTGGATGACTTCAAGGGCATCAACGAGCAGTTCAGTTACCAGACCGGCGACCAGTTGTTGCTGGCCCTCTCCGATCGCCTGCGCAGCCACAGCGGACGGCTGGGCGCCCTGGCCCGCCTGGGCGGTGACCAGTTCGCCCTGGTGCAGGCCGATATCGAGCAGCCCTACGAGGCTGCGGAGCTGGCGCAAAGCGTGCTGGACGACCTGGAGGCGCCGTTCGCCCTCGACGACCACCTGGTGCAGTTGCGCGCGACCATCGGCATCACGCTGTTTCCGGAAGACGGCGACAGCCCCGAGAAGCTGCTGCAGAAAGCCGAACAGACCATGACCCTGGCCAAGAGCCGCTCACGCAACCGCTACCAGTTCTACATCGCCAGCGTCGACAGCGAGATGCGCCGCCGCCGCGAGCTGGAGAAGGATTTGCGCGAGGCTCTCGCGCAGGATCAGCTGCATCTGGTCTACCAACCGCAGATCAGCTTCAGCGATCACCGCGTGGTGGGCGTAGAGGCGCTGCTGCGCTGGCAGCATCCGCAACACGGGCTGGTGGCGCCGGACCTGTTCATCCCGCTGGCCGAACAGAACGGCAGCATCATCCCGATCGGCGAGTGGGTGCTCGATCAGACCTGCCGTCAGCTTCGCGAGTGGCATGATCAGGGCTACGGCGACCTGCGCATGGCGGTCAACCTGTCCACCGTGCAGTTGCACCACGCCGAGCTGCCACGGGTGGTCAACAACCTGATGCAGATGTACCGCCTGCCCGCCCGCAGCCTGGAACTCGAAGTGACCGAAACCGGCCTGATGGAAGACATCAGCACCGCCGCCCAGCACCTGCTCAGCCTGCGTCGCTCCGGAGCGCTGATCGCCATCGACGACTTCGGCACCGGCTACTCGTCGCTCAGCTACCTGAAGAGCCTGCCGCTGGACAAGATCAAGATCGACAAGAGCTTCGTGCAGGATCTGCTCGAGGACGAGGACGACGCCACCATCGTTCGCGCCATCATCCAGCTCGGCAAGAGCCTGGGCATGCAGGTCATCGCCGAGGGCGTGGAGACCGCCGAGCAGGAGGCCTACATCATCGCTCAGGGTTGTCATGAAGGTCAGGGCTACTACTACAGCAGGCCGCTGCCGGCCCGCGAACTGACCCAGTACCTCAAGCAGTCCAGCCGCGCGCAGCACCGCGTGAATCCGGCAACGCTCTGAGGCACGCGCCGCTCTGAATCGAGCCTGAGCGCGATTATCCGGGCTCGGAACGGGCAGTAGCACATCCAGCCTTTGCGTAAAATGCAAATCTTTCGCATTATGTTGCAGCTCGCGTGGACGACCACGCGCGCTCCCCATTAACACGCAAAGGATTTCGTCATGATTCGTATGCCCCTGGCCTCTGCCAGCCTGCTGACAATCGCCATTGCCCTCGCGGGCTGCGGTGAAGACAAAGCGCCTGCCAATCAAGCCGCCGCCCCGGCTCCGCAAGCGAGCACCAGCAGTGCACCAGCAGCAGCCGGCGCCTTCGACGAAGCCGCTGCGCAGGCCGTGGTCAAGCACTATGCCGACATCGCGTCGGCCGTGTTCGACGACGCCGCCAGCACCGCAAAAACGCTGCAGACCGCCATCGACGCCCTGCTCGCCACCCCCAACGAGGAAACCCTCAAGGCTGCACGCGAAGCCTGGCTGGCCGCACGCGTGCCCTACATGCAGAGCGAAGTGTTCCGCTTCGGCAACACCATCGTTGACGACTGGGAAGGCCAGGTCAACGCATGGCCGCTGGATGAAGGCCTGATCGACTACGTCGCCGCGGACTACCAGCACGCGCTGGGCAACCCGGGCGCCAGCGCCAACATCATCGCCAACACCGAGATCCAGGTCGGCGAAGACAAGCTCGACGTCACCGAAATCACCCCGGACCTGCTCGCCAGCCTGAACGAGCTGGGCGGTTCCGAAGCCAATGTCGCCACCGGCTACCACGCCATCGAATTCCTGCTCTGGGGCCAGGATCTGAACGGCACCGGCCCAGGCGCAGGCGAGCGCCCGGCTACCGACTACGTGGTCGGTGAAGGCGCCACCGGCGGCCACAACGAGCGTCGTCGTGCGTACCTGAAGGCCGCCACCGAACTGCTGGTCGCCGACCTCGACGAAATGGCTGGCCAGTGGAAAGCCGGCGTTGCCGACAACTACCGCGCCACCCTGGAAAGCGAATCGGCCGAGAACGGTCTGCGCAAGATCCTCTTCGGCATGGGCAGCCTGTCCCTCGGTGAGCTGGCCGGCGAACGCATGAAGGTCGCGCTGGAAGCCAACTCCACCGAAGACGAGCACGACTGCTTCAGCGACAACACGCACAACTCGCACTTCTACAACGGCAAGGGCATTCGCAACGTCTACCTGGGCGAGTACAAGAAGGTCGACGGCACCAGCCTGACTGGCCCGAGCCTGTCGTCGCTGGTCGCCAAGGCGGACGCCGCCGCCGACACCACCCTGAAGGCCGACCTGGAAGCCACCGAAGCCAAGCTGCAGGCCCTGGTCGACAGTGCCAACAAGGGTCAGCACTTCGACCAGTTGATCGCTGCCGACAACGCCGAAGGTCAGCAACTGGTGCGCGACGCCATTGCCGCCCTGGTCAAGCAGACCGGTGCCATCGAGCAGGCGGCTGGCAAACTGGGCATCAGCGATCTGAACCCGGATACCGCCGACCACGAGTTCTGATTCCAGAACCTCAGGCGTAGACCAGGCCGATGCGACTCACCTCGCATCGGCCTTTTTCGTTTCTGCGCCGGATACCATCAAGATAGGGGCACCTCTAAAAACGTTGGCGAGGAGGTCCGTGCAAGGCAAGAACAGGCGAAAGAGCGGAATTTACGAGGGTAAATGCATTTTCAGCCGGTTTTTAACGCAGCGATGACAACGCAGGTAGTTTTGAGCGCTGCACATGCAAATCCATCTTATTTAAAGCTGCATAGGCTGCTAAGATTCCCGCCCTTGATTTTCCTGTCACGGACTCTGTCGATGCCTGCGCCATCCGGTCGTTTGCTGCCATTGTTGGGCCTGGCCCTCAGCCTGGCGGCGTGTGACCAGTCCCCGCGCTTCACCGAAGCAGAGCCTGGCGAAGCGCTTTCCGGCGGCACGGCCACGGTATCGCGCAGCGACCACAACGCGTTCTCCCTGCCCTCCGCCAACCTCAAGGCCGAACGTCGTCTGGATTTCAGCGTGGGCAACAGTTTCTTCCGCAACCCCTGGGTGATCGCGCCGTCCACCACCACCGCCCGGGACGGTCTCGGCCCACTGTTCAACACCAATGCGTGCCAGAACTGCCACATCCGCGATGGCCGTGGTCACCCTCCCGAGCCCGGCAGCGTCAACGCCGTATCGATGCTGGTGCGCCTGTCGATTCCTGCCGACAGCGCGGACGAGTGGATCATCGAGCGCCAGGGGGTGCTGCCGGAACCGAAGTACGGCGCGCAGTTGCAGGACATGGCCAATCCCGGCGTAGCGCCCGAAGGCAAGGTGCGCGTCGAGTACAGCACCCACAGCGTGCAGTTCGACGACGGCTACAGCATCGAGCTGCGCAAGCCGCAGCTGAACATCAGCCAGCTCGGCTACGGGCCGATGCATCCGGACACGCAGTTTTCGGCCCGGGTCGCCCCACCGATGATCGGCCTCGGCCTGCTCGAGGCGATTGCACAGGAGGCCATCCTGGCCAACGCCGACCCCGAGGATCGCGATGGTGACGGCATCGCCGGGCAGCCCAACTGGGTGTGGGACGATGTGCAAAAGAAAACCGTGCTCGGCCGTTTCGGCTGGAAGGCCGGGCAGCCGAGCCTGAATCAGCAGAACGCCCACGCCTTCGCCCACGACATGGGCCTGACCAGCAACGTCGTGCCGCACGACCAGTGCACCGATGCGCAAGCCGCCTGCCGCGAGGCGGCCCACGGTGGCGAACCGGAGGTCAGCGACAACATCATGAAGATGGTGCTGTTCTACACCCGCAACCTCGCCGTGCCAGCTCGTCGCAAGTCCGAAGACGCCCAGGTGCTGGCAGGCAAGACCCTGTTCCATCGCGCTGGCTGCCAGAGCTGCCACACGCCAAGCTTCGTGACTGCCGCCGATGCGGCCGAGCTGGAGCTGGCCAACCAGACCATTCGCCCCTACACCGACCTGCTGCTCCACGACATGGGCGAGGGCCTTGCCGATGGTCGCAGCGAATTCCGCGCCAGCGGTCGGCAATGGCGCACCGCGCCGTTGTGGGGCATCGGCCTGACCGAGACGATCAGCGGCCACACCCAGTTCCTGCACGACGGTCGCGCTCGCAACCTGCTCGAAGCGATTGCCTGGCACGGTGGCGAAGCCGAAGCCGCCAAACGCCAGGTGCTGACATTTTCCAGCGAGGAGCGCGCCGCGCTTCTGGCCTTTCTGAACTCACTGTAAAGGAGCCGCGCATGATCCGTTCTCCGCTGACCATCGCCCTGCTGGGCGTGACTCTGGCCGCCTGTTCACCTGCCGATCCGCAGGCCACGGTCAGTGCCGCGCTGGCCGAAGGCGTACTGCTGCCCGCGCACATCACGTGGAAGGAAGCCGATAGCAGCCTGGCCAGCAGCGCCAGGTCGTTCTGCGCAGGCAATGAAGATCTGCCTGCCGCTCGCCAGGCGTTCCTTACCGCGCAGAGTGCCTGGGCCAGCCTGCAGCCGCTGGCCGTAGGGCCGCTTGCCGAAGGCAATCGCGCCTGGCAGGTGCAGTTCTGGCCGGACAAGAAGAACCTGGTGGCCCGCCAGGTTCAGGCGCTGGTCAACGGCAAGCCGCAGTTGAACGCCGCCGACCTGGAGAAAGCCAGCGTCGTCGTCCAGGGGCTTACCGCCTACGAGTACCTGATCTTCGATGCGGAGATCGATCTGCAGAATGCCGAACAGAAGGCGCGCTACTGCCCGCTGCTGGTGGCCATCGGCGAGCATCAGCAGGCCCTGGCGGACACCGTGCTGACGCAGTGGCAGGACCAGGCCGGTGCACTCAGCCAGTACAAGACCTTTCCCAACGAGCGCTATGCCGAAGCCGGTGAGGCCATCTCCGATCTGCTGCGCACCCAGGTCAGCGCCATCGATGGCCTGAAGAAGAAACTCGGCGCGCCGCTGGGCCGCCAGAGCAAGGGCGTACCGCAGCCCTACCAGGCGGAAGCCTGGCGCAGTCAGGCCAGCCTGGCCAACCTCGGCGCTGCCCTGAGCGGTGCCGAGCAACTCTGGCGCGGCGCCAAGGACGACGGTATCCAGGCCCTGCTGGGCAGCGATCAGGATGCGCTCAAGCAGCGTATCGATGCCGCCTACGCCGATACCCGGCAGCAGCTCGCCGGCCTGCAACGCCCACTGGGTGAACTGCTGGCTGACGAGGCCGGACGGCAGAGCCTCAATGCCTTCTACGACAGCCTCAATGTGCTGCACCGCTTGCACGAAGGCGAGCTGGCACGGGCGCTGGGCATCCAACTGGGCTTCAATGCCCACGACGGAGACTGACTCATGGCGATCAAACGCAGAGCCTTTCTTGGCTTGAGTGCCGCGGTACTCGCTGCCGGTGCCGTGGGCGGCTGGAAGCTGAGCCACAACGGCGGCCAGCCCCTGCTGCTCTCGGCACGCAACGACGAAGGTGGCAAGCACTACGCGGTCGGTTATCGGCTCGACGGCCAGCGGGCATTCGCCACGCAGGTCAGCGAGCGCTGCCACGACGTGGTGCCCCACCCGAACCTGCCCATGGCGCTGTTCGTCGGGCGCCGACCGAGCACCGAGAGCTATCTGGTCGACACCCGCGACGGACGCTTGCTGCAGACCCTGCACAGCGAGCAGGACCGGCATTTCTACGGCCACGCGGTATTCCACAAGGACGGCGAATGGCTGTACGCCACCGAGAACGATACCCGCGACCCCGGTCGCGGCGTACTTGGCGCCTACCGCCTGGAAGGCGAGCGCCTGCTACGCCGCGACGAACTGTCGACCCACGGCCTGGGCCCGCATCAGGTGCTGTGGATGCCGGATGGCGAAACCCTGGTGGTGGCCAACGGCGGCATCCGCACCGAGGCGGAAAGCCGGGTGGAAATGAACCTCGATGCCATGGAAGCCAGCCTGGTGCTGATGGCCCGCGACGGCACCCTGCAGAGCAAGGAGCAGTTGCCCGAGCAGATGAACAGCGTGCGCCACCTGGCCGTGGCCAGCGACGGCACCATCGTCAGCGGCCAGCAGTACATGGGCGACGCCATGGACGCTGTGCCGCTGGTGGCGATCAAGCGTCCGGGCCAGCCGTTCCAGCACTTCCCGATGGCCGATGCGCAACGCCAGATGATGAACCAGTACACCGCCAGCGTGGCGGTGCACAGCGACCTGCGCCTGCTGGCGATGACCGCCCCCAGAGGCAACCGCCTGTTCATCTGGGATCTGGACAGCGGCGCAGTACGCCTGGATGCCTCGCTACCCGATTGCGCGGGGGTCGGCGCGGTGGAAAATGGCTTCGTGGTCAGCGCCGGCATTGGCCGCTGCCGGCTGTACGACTGCCGCAGCGAACGCATCGCCATGCAGCCCCTGGAACTCCCGGCAGGGCTCTGGGACAACCACCTGCGCCTGGCCTGACGGGCCAGTGGCCTTTGACAGTGGTGGGCTTCAGCCCACCAGCCCACGCCAGCTATCCTCCGACAAGCGGTCAAGATCCTGGCCTGGCGTCCTGACAGGCGCTCCCACGCAGAGCCTGAGGAACGATCGACAAGCTGCTTCCACGCTTTCTCAAAGCAGGCCGAGCTGTTCGGCGCGAGGGGCTTTGTCGGTGTATGGGGGGAGCGGCGGCAAGCCCGGCAGGCGTTCGCTCAACGACTGGTGAAAGCGTAGCGCCTGGGCGGCAGCGAGGTGGTTGTCCGGGGTGTGCAGGAATACATAGGGCGTCAGACCGTCTTCGATCCAGGCCGCGACCTTGTCCAGCCAGGGCTCGAGAAAGGGCTGGTTGGCATCCAGATCCGGACCGCCGATGAAGCGCACCTGGGGGCTGTCGCTGAACGCCGCCGGGCGAATCGGCAGGCGGGGTTTCTTCGATTGCGCATGCAACACCGCCGGGTCGCTGGAGCGGCAACTGAACAGCGCACGGGAATCCAGGCAAATGCGCTCGACACCCCGTTCGTGCAGCAGCCGATTGAGGGCGCGCTCTTCGTCACCCTTGTCGAAGAACGCCGGGTGGCGGACTTCGACGGCCAGCCGACGCTGCGAGAACGCATCCAGCCACACCGCCAGCTCGTTCAGTCGAGAAGGCCCGAACATGGCCGGCAGCTGCAGCCACAGCGGCGCCACTCTATCTCCCAGCGGCGCCAGGAGTTCGAGAAACGCCTGGGTGCCGTCGAGCTGATCACGCAGATCCCCCTCGTGGCTGATGTCCTTGTGCACCTTGGCGCAGAAGCGGAAGTGCTCGGGCATGCGCTGTACCCAGCGAACCAGCTTGTCCTGATCAGGGCGGGCATAGAACGTGGTATTGCCTTCCACCGCATTGAAGACGCGGCAGTAGTGTTCGAGGCTGTCAGCCAGATTGAGGTCGGCCGGATAGAAACTGCCGCGCCAGGCGGTCTCGTTCCAGGAAGGGCAACCGAGGAAATAGGGAAGCATGGCAAATCGCTGACGAGTCAAAGGCCGCTATTGTGCCCTGTGTACGGCCAGAGGTGCAGATCGGAAGTCGATCAGGCGTACAGATCGAGACCCAACACCTGCTGGGCATCCACGTCACGGGCATAGGCCTCGGTGCTGCTGTAGCTGGCGATGGCCTGAGCGGCGCGATTGCTCATGGCTGGCTGGTAGGTCACGTCCAGCGAGCGCACCGGGAAGTTGTCGGTGCTGGAGTTGGTCTGCTGCACGCGACGAATTTGCGGGGTCTGCTCGAAGCCCTGAGTAGCGGCGGTGGTTGCCGGTTGCTCGCGCTTTACTTCCTCTTCCCGGTTCGCCTCACGATAGGGCGTGACCGCAGTCCCCGAGCGGGGGCCACGATCCGGTGAGTAGGGCGCGATGTTACCGTCGATACGCATCAGTGAAGGCTCGGCAGAAAGACGTGCGGAAGTGCTGGCAATTTAGCTGCACCACACGGCCTTGGCAATGCATGGCGGGAAGTTGACGACAAAAGGACGGCTCGTCCGTCGGCAAATTCAGAATCCAGCCGGTGGCGGCATCTTGGGAGTGGCCACCTTGTCACGCAGATAGATCGGCTGCGCCTGGTCGGCAACCACCGCCTCACCCCGCGCCCAGGCGAAACGCGCCAGGCTCAGCAGGTCCTCGGCGTGGGGCAGCATGTCATCATCCCTGGCAGCAACCTGTGCGGCAATGCGCGGCGCAAAGGTGCCCCAGCCGGTACCGGCACCGAACCACTCGCCTGCCGCCTCGCTCGGCAGCAGCGCCTGCTCCGGCGCCAGCACGGCCTCGTGACCGACCAGCCGCATCTCGCCCTGCTCGGCGCGGTAACAGCCCCAATAGACCTCATCCATGCGCGCATCGATGGCCGCAGCGACCTGGCTGGCCCCGTGCTCACGAAGCGCGCGTTGCGCCAGCACCGCCAGGTTGGACACCGGCAGCACCGGGCGATCGAGCGCGAACGCCAGCCCCTGAACCACGCCGATGGCGATGCGCACACCGGTGAAGGCACCTGGGCCACGACCGAAGGCGATGGCATCCAGCGCCGACAGTGCGACGCCCTGCTCGCCCAGCAGCGCCTTGATCATCGGCAACAGCCGTTGAGCGTGCATACGCGGGATCACCTCGTAGTGACTCGTCACTCGACCATCGTGCAGCAGGGCGACGGAACAGGCTTCGGTGGCGGTATCGAGGGCCAGCAGAGTGGTCATGGTGATCTGTAGAGGTGGCTGAGCGGGCGGGCATTAAAACGGTTTGATGCGTTTTTTTCCAGCACAGCGGGGCAAACGGCAGGTCCTGCGGCCCATGAGGCGGTGCAACTGAGTGCTACACCACCACGACGATGCCCTGGATGGGCACCGGCAAGCAGCGGGTCAGCCCGCGAGCGGACGGGCTGGCTCGCTTACCACTTCTCGATGACGGGCTTGGCGTCCCAGCCCTTCAGGGGCTCTTTCGACCAGGTGCCATAGCCGGAATTGGGGAACACGATCCACTCGGTGCCCCATTTAGCGGACTCTGCCTCGGCGGTCGCGCGCTGCTCCGCCACCGGCGTCTTGCGGAAACGTGCATCGAAGTCATGCAGGGTGTCACCGAGCAGCATCACGATGCGGTAGTCCTTGGCGACCAGCGCTCGGCGCTCGACCTTGGGCGGTCCGAGCAGCAGCACGCTTTCTGCGCTGACCTGCGGCAGGTCGAGCTTCTTCAGGGCCTTGAGGGTGTAGTCCTTCTGCTCTTGCGAGCGATCCGATACATAGCGGATGGCGACGCCCAGCTTGTCAGCGTGCTCGAGGAATTTCTTGGCACCCGGGATCAATACCGGATTGCCGTCGCGCTCCCAAGGCAGCCAGGTGTCCCAGCCGTCGTAGGTGTGGCAATTGGCAAGGTCACGGGCCAGCAGCGCCGAGTTGTCGATGATGGTTTCATCCACATCGGAAACGATGGCGAGCTTCGAAGGATCTTCCGCCGCAGCCACCGCTGCATCCAGCTTCTCGGTGGCGATGTTGTAAGCCTGCATCTGCAGGGCGCGAACTTCCGCTGATTGCTGCTGATAACGCAACGCCATGGTGAACTGGTCAACCGGGCACTCGCCCTTTTTTTCCGGGGCGTCGTCGGCGAATGCGACGGATGCGCTCAATGCCGAAGCCACGATGGCGATGGGCAAGCAGACGAATCTTCTGTTCTTGGTCATGGAATGCACTCTGATGGGGTGGTTGATGTAAAGCCGCCTTCCTCGAAGCTGTTTCGTGACGGTCGATGAAACCAGCACAGCAGCGCGGATTTCCTGCGCTGCTCAGCCGGGAACGATGGGGCATGCCGAAGGTGGCGGCCTGACGCCCGAAAGGCGCGGACCGTACCGATACTAGATAGCCAGGCGCTCGATCCGCGCTCCAGGAACGACACTGGCTTAACCCGCCAAGCCATCGGCATGCCCAGAAACGACAACGGCCCGCAAGCGGGCCGTTGATATCCGGTAAACAGGGCTCAGCTGAGCGCTGCCAGGACCTTGGAGGTGATCTGCTCGACGGAGCCGACGCCGGCGATGGCGCTGTATTTCGGCGTGCCTTCGGCAGCCGAAAGCTTCTGGTAGAAATCCACCAGGGGCTTGGTCTGCGAATGGTAGACCGACAGGCGATGACGCACGGTGGCTTCCTTGTCGTCGTCGCGCTGGATCAGATCTTCACCGGTTTCGTCATCCTTGCCAGCGACTTTCGGCGGGTTGTGCTCGGTGTGGTACACGCGACCGGAGTTCGGGTGTACGCGGCGACCGGCGATGCGGCCGACGATTTCCTCGTCATCGACGGCAATTTCGACCACGTGATCGATCTGCACGCCAGCGTCCTTGAGGGCCTGAGCCTGAGGGATGGTGCGCGGGAAGCCGTCGAACAGGAAGCCATTGGCGCAATCGGGTTGAGCGATGCGCTCCTTGACCAGGTTGATGATCAGCTCATCGGAGACCAGGCCACCGGCATCCATCACGCTTTTCGCGGCCAGACCCAGTTCAGTGCCTGCCTTGACCGCTGCCCGCAGCATGTCACCGGTGGAGATCTGTGGAATCGAGAATTTCTTGGTAATGAAACCAGCCTGAGTACCTTTGCCGGCACCGGGCGCCCCCAACAGAATCACGCGCATCGATGTGCTCCTCAAGTTCTTGGTAGTGATGGTGGACTCGCCTCGTGGGGCCAATCTCAGAAGGTTTCGGCAGGCCGGCCAGGGGCCGAACTGCCAGAAGGTCGATCAAGATACACAGCGCCCCAATGCCGCACAAGCCATCGAAAGTCGCAGACAAATGCGACCGGGGCCTCATTTCCAGACGACGCCTCGCAGCTTGCATCATATTTTCGCGGCGCCGCCATACAACCAAGGTCAAAGCCGAACAGAATTTCCCCAAAAACTGCCACAGAGGACAATCTTCCCAGCTTTTACCGGCAATTTCCGCCTATCGGCGCAGCAATCACCCGCTGCGCCCGATGCCCTCAACCGGTATTGCGCAAACCGGCGGCGATACCCGCCACGCTGACCAGCAATGCCTGTTCCAGAGGGCTTCCCGCCTCCTGCTCGCGCTGCCGCGAGCGGGCCAGCAGCTCGGCTTGCAGCAGGTGCAATGGATCCAGATAGGTATTGCGTACGGTGATGAACTCCAGCGTCTCCGGGCTGTGGGCAAGCAACTGCGACTGCCCGGTGAGACCCAGCACGACACCACCCGCCTGCGACAATAGGTCGCGTAAATGCGCACCCAATGGGTGCAGTTCGGCACTGACCAGACGCTCGTCATACAGCCTGGCGATCGACTCGTCAGCCTTGGCGAGCACCATTTCCAGCATGTCGATGCGCGTGCGGAAGAACGGCCAGTGTTCGCGCATGTCGCGCAGCAACTCGCCCTCGCCGCGCTCCAGCGCTCCGCTCAGGGCGGCCTCCCAGCCCAGCCAGGCCGGCAGCATCAGGCGGGTCTGCGTCCAGGCGAAAATCCAGGGGATTGCCCGCAGGCTTTCCACCCCGCCCTCGCGCCGCTTGGCCGGCCTGCTGCCCAGCGGCAGGCGGCCAAGCTCCTGCTCCGGCGTCGCCTGGCGAAAGTACTCGACGAACTGCGGATGCTCGCGCACCACGCCGCGGTAGGCGACCACGCCGTCGGAAGAAAGCCTGTCCATCTGCGCGCGCCAGGCTGGCTCGGGCGCGGGCGGCGGCAGCAGGGTCGCCTCCAGCACGGCGGCCAGGTAGAGATTGAGGTTCTGCTCGGCGATGTCCGGCATGCCGAACTTGAAGCGGATCATCTCGCCCTGCTCGGTGGTGCGGAAACGCCCGTTCACCGAGCCCGGTGGTTGCGACAGGATCGCCTCGTGGGCGGGACCACCACCGCGGCCCACGGTGCCACCGCGGCCATGGAACAGCAGCAGCTCGACCTGATGCTGACGACAGATCTCCACCAGACTTTCCTGGGCACGGTACTGCGCCCAGGCGGCAGCGGTGGTCCCGGCATCCTTGGCGGAGTCGGAGTAGCCGATCATCACTTCCTGCGGGCCGTGCAAGCTGGCTCGATAGCCCGGCAGCCCCAGCAATTGCTCGATGGCGACCGCTGCGTTATCCAGATCGGCCAGGGTTTCGAACAGCGGCACCACACGCATCGGCCTGCGCAGCCCGGCTTCCTTGAGCAGCAGCTGTACCGCGAGCACATCGGAGGCGGTTCCCGCCATGGAGATGACGTAGGAACCGAGAGACGCCGCGGGCGCGGCCGCGACCTCACGACAGGTCGCCAGCACTTCGGCGGTCTCGCCTGCGGGACGGAAGTCCGCGGGCAATAGCGGACGACGGCTGTTCAGCTCGGTCTGCAGAAAGTGCAGACGCTGTTCTTCATCCCATTCCTGATAACGGCCAAGGCCCAGATAATCGGTGATCTCACCCAGCGCGGCGGCATGGCGAGTGGCGTCCTGGCGAACGTCCAGGCGCACCAGGAACAGGCCGAAGGTTTTCACCCGACGCAGGAAGTCGAGCAGCGGGCCGTCGGCGATGACGCCCATGCCGCACTCGTGCAGCGAGCGGTAGCAAAGATGCAGTGGGTCGTAGAGGTCGCTGTTGTCCTGCAACACGGCGGCAGGCGGGCTGACCGGACCGGCGAGCGACTCGTGAGCCCAGGTCCGGGTGGCGCGCAAGCGCTCGCGGAGCTGCTTGAGCAGCGCCCGGTAGGGCTCGGCACTGTCGCCACTGCGCGCGCGCAACTCATCGCTGGCCTGCTGCATGGAAAGCTCGGCGGCCAGGCTGTCGATGTCACGCAGATACAGATCGGCGGCCATCCAGCGGGCCAGCAACAGAACCTCGCGGGTCACCTTGGCCGTCACGTTGGGGTTGCCATCCCGATCGCCGCCCATCCACGAGGCGAATCGGATCGGCGCGGCCTCCAGCGGCAGACGGAACCCGGTTTCCCGCAGCAGTGCCTGGTCAGCCTTGCGCAGCACGGTCGGCAGGGCGTACCACAGCGAGTTTTCGATTACCGCGAAGCCCCATTTGGCCTCGTCCACCGGGGTCGGGCGCACGCGACGGATTTCCTCGGTGTGCCAGGCCTCGGCGATCAGCCGCTGCAGGCGGCTGGAAATCGCGTCGCGCTCCCCTGCGGACAGGTCGCGGTGATCCTGCTCCGCCAGCTGCGCGGCGATGGCATCGTATTTCTGAATCAGGGTGCGCCTGGCGACTTCGGTCGGGTGCGCGGTGAGCACCAATTCGATATCCAGCCGACCGACCTGCCGGGCCAGGGCTTCGCGATCATGCCCACCGGCACGCAGACGCTGCAGCAGCTCGTCCAGTATGCGGTTCTCGAAGGGCTGCGCCTCGCCGGCATCACGTCGGCGCACGCGGTGATACTGCTCGGCGATGTTGGCCAGGTTCAGAAACTGGTTGAAGGCACGGGCGACCGGCAGCAATTCGTCGTCGTGCAGTTGGTCGAGGGTATCGCTCAGCTGTCGAGCCCCGTCCGCCGAACCCTGGCGCGCAGCCTTGGCGCCCTTGCGGATGCGCTCGATCTTGTCGAGGAAAGCATCGCCGTGCTGCTCGCGGATGGTGGTGCCGAGCAACTCGCCAAGCTGGTGAACGTCCTCGCGTAGACGTGCGTCGATTTGCGTCATACCGGTGTGCCTCCGCCGCTGCGTGAACCTGCAGATTGGCCCAGCCTGGCACTGCCTGACAAGCAGCCCTTCGACCAAAGCAGCAGAACGAAGCGCCGATACGCGCCGCCACAGGCGTCAATCGGAACGCAGCCGGAGGGCTCAGGTCTGTAACAGAGAACCCGCCCCACCTCGAGGTACCTATGAAGATCCGCGAACTCGTCCAGCAATGGGAACAGAACGCAACCGGCCGCCTGGTCAGTACGCCTTACCAGGTGCATCTGGATGTGGAGTCGGCCGCGCGCCTGGCGGCACTCGGCCACATGTACCCGAAACGGCGCCCTGAAGAGCTGATCGCCGAGCTGCTCGGTGCCGCTCTGGAAGACCTCGAAGCCAGCCTGCCCTACGTTCAGGGCACTCACGTGGTCGCCACGGACGAAGAAGGCAACCCGGTCTATGAAGACGTCGGCCCTACCCCGCGTTTTCTGGAGCTGGCTCGCCACTACCTGCATGAAATGAATGCCGAAGCCGAGCGAAGCGAGCCCTGATCGAGAACCGCGGCCCTGTCGCCAGATGCCGCGCAAAGCGCCGAGTGGCGCGGCTTTCGACATTTTTCTGGCGACGCGATCCTGGCAACGTGCACTTTTTTGCTGAACGTTTCCTGACTCAGCCAACTCACAGGGTTATGCCGTAATGACCACTGGTCGCCGGAGAAAAACTAACTCAGCCGCTATCGCTCCTGAGTTTCCGGACGGCAGGTGACCATCGTGGAAACCGACTGTTTGCCAGGAATTTACCAATGGAGTTGCACACCATGACCACTAAAACTGCCCCAAACGCTCGTACCAAACTAGCCGGCTGGAAAGTTGCGGCACTGGCTATCGGCAGCAGCTTGCTGCTCGTCGGTTGCGCAGGCACTCCGCCCAGTGAGCAACTGGCTGTGACCAAGTCGGCCGTCAACGAAGCCGTGAGCTCCGGCGGTACCGAATTCGCCGCGGTCGAAACCAAGTCTGCCCAGGACAAACTGAAGCAGGCCGAGCTGGAAGTCATCGAGAAGAACTACGAAGAAGCCAAACGCCTGGCCGAACAAGCCGAGTGGGACGCACGCGTAGCCGTGCGTAAAACCCAGGCAGCCAAGGCTGACAAGGCACTGAAGGATGCCCAGCAGGGTATCGAGGAACTGCGTCAGGAAGGTCTGCGCAGCGCTCAGCCGGCTCCGACCCAAGGTCAGTAACGGCTTCGTCAGACTTCGCCAATTGAATAAAGGATGAACGATCATGCGTAAACAAGTGATGATTCCAGCCCTGCTGGCTCTGAGCGTTGGCCTCGCTGCCTGCTCCACCCAACCGAACGTGAACCTCGAGCAGGCGCGTAGCGGCTATTCCACGCTGCAGACCGACCCGCAAGCGGTGAAGGTCGCGGCACTGGAAACCAAGGATGCCGGTGAAGCGCTGGAAAAAGCCGAGCGCGCTTTCCGCGAGAAAGAAGACGAGAAGAAGGTCGACCAGCTTTCCTACCTGGCCAACCAGCGCATCGAAGTGGCGCGTCAGACCATCGCACTGCGCACCACCGAAGCGAGCCTCGAGCAGACGGGCGCCCAACGTGCCCAGGCCCGCCTGGAAGCCCGTGACGCGCAGATCAAGCAACTGCAGAACAGCCTCAACGCCAAGCAGACCGAACGCGGCACTCTGGTCACCTTCGGCGACGTACTGTTCGACCTGAACCGTGCCGAGCTCAAGCCAGGCGGCTTCGCCAACATCGCCAAGCTCGCCCAGTTCCTGCAGGAAAACCCGGATCGCAAGGTAATCGTCGAAGGCTACACCGACAGCACCGGTTCGGCTGACTACAACCAGGGCCTGTCCGAGCGTCGCGCCAACTCCGTACGTGCCGCACTGGTACGTCAGGGCGTAGGTCCGGAGCGCATCGTCGCTCAGGGCTATGGCAAGGAATACCCGGTTGCCAGCAACGCCGACTCTGCCGGCCGCGCTCAGAACCGTCGTGTGGAAGTGACCATTTCCAACGACAACAAGCCGGTTGCTCCTCGCTCGTCCGTAAGCAGCAACTAAGTAGCTGCTGTTGCACCAGAACCCCGCTTCGGCGGGGTTCTGTCGTTTCAGGGGCAGCCGGCACGCGCCCCTGGCGACATCTTTGCGCCTTGTAGCTCCGGCAAATGGGATCCTGATTGCCAACCTCGCCACACGCCCGTAACCCTGCCCCCGCACGACCAATCGCCCAGCCCTCGAACCCGCGTTTACCACCCGCGACTCACGCCTTCCGTGCCTCCTTCGCCGCGCGACCCGCGAACCTCGCTCGACAGCGCCGAGCAGACTCCAGGCACCCGAAAATACCGCTCATCGGAGCAAACAACCACTAATCGGTGAAAACGACCGTTCGTCATGCAATAATGCCCGCTGGTCGACGGACGAACGGTAGCTGCTCGCAGCTATCGGCCTCCGCGGCCCATTTCGATGCGGCAGGTAAACCATCATGGAAATCGACTACCTGCCAGGAAACTACCTATGGAGTTGCATACACCATGAGCACCAAGACTGCTTCAAAAGCGCGCACTCAACTGGCGGGCTGGAAAGCCGCGACACTGGCCGTCGGCAGCGCCCTGATTCTCGCTGGCTGTGCAGGCACCCCGCCCAGCGAGCAACTGGCGGTGACCAAGTCTGCCGTCAATGAAGCCGTGAGCTCTGGCGGAACAGAATTCGCCGCAGTGGAAACCCGCTCCGCCCAGGACAAGCTGAAGCAGGCCGAGCAGAAGGTTTACGAAAAGAAATTCGAGGAAGCCAAACGGCTGGCAGAGCAGGCCGAGTGGGATGCACGCCTGGCGGTTCGCAAGACCCAGGCGGCGAAGGCAGAGAAAGCACTGAAGGATGCCCAACAAGGCATCGAAGAACTGCGTCAGGAAGGCCTGCGCGGCTTCCAGAGCACTCCTGCCCAAGGCCAGTAACAGGTCTGTCGAACAGACCTCGCTAATCGTTAAAGGATGACCAAACATGCGTAATCAACTGATGATCCCCGCCCTGCTGGCCCTGAGCGTCGGCCTGGCAGCCTGCTCGACGAAGCCCAACGTCAATCTGGAACAGGCGCGCAGCAACTTCTCGACCCTGCAAAGCGATCCCAAGGCGATCAAGGTAGCCGCCCTGGAGACCAAGGACGCCGGCGAATTCCTGGAAAAAGCCGAGAAGGCCTATCGTGAAAAGGAAGACCAGAAGATCGTCGATCAGCTGTCTTACCTGGCCAACCAGCGTGTCGAAGTGGCGCGCCAGACCATCGCCCTGCGTACCACCGAGCAGGACCTGCAAAAGACCGCCGCACAGCGCACTCAGGCACGCCTGGAAGCCCGTGAAGCGCAAATCAAGCAATTGCAGAGCAGCCTGAACGGCAAGAAAACCGAACGCGGCACGCTGGTCACCTTTGGTGACGTGCTGTTCGACGTTGGCCGCGCCGAGCTCAAGGCCGGAGGCCTGCACAACATCAACCAACTGGCCGAGTTCCTGCGTGACAATCCCGGCCGCAAGGTTCTGGTCGAAGGCTACACCGACAGCACCGGTTCGGAAGCCCTGAATCTCGACCTGTCGGATCGCCGCGCCAACGCCGTACGCACCGCACTGGTACGCATGGGCGTGGGCCCGGAGCGAATCGTCGCCCAGGGCTACGGCAAGGAATACCCGGTCGCCAGCAATGCCAGCGCCTCTGGCCGTGCCATGAACCGCCGCGTGGAAGTGACCATTTCCAACGACAACAAAGCCGTCGCCCCCCGCTCGTCCTTCCGCAGCTACTAAGCGCAGGCCGAACGAAAGCGAACCCCGCCACGGCGGGGTTCGTCATTTCTGGCTCCGCGAATCTGCGTACAGGGGCGCCCTGCGTCGCCCAGCCCCTAACGATCCGGCGGCATGTCATCGACCATGCAACGCACGGCCTGCCTGCGGTTATCGACCAGTACCCCGCTGAGCCCCTTCTGCTTGAGATCGAACAGCACCAGCACGCCATCGATGCATTGGGCAACCTGGTCGGCTGCCTTCAGCGACACCTTGTAGTCCTCGCCAGGAACGGTCTTGAGCATGGTGAATTCGGACAGCAGCAAGGCATCCTCAGGCTTGGCGAAGTGCAGATAGCCATAGTAGCCGAGCACCATGACAGTGCCGGCGATGCTGCCGATGGCGGTGAGAATCAGGGGAATGGGATTGCGCTCGCTCATAAACCTCTCAGTTGAAGACAAGCTCGTACGGTACGCCCCGGAAAACCGCAGCGGCTGCCCCTAGAGAATGTTGGCGTAGTCGGCTTCGATGCGGTCCAGGCTCAGGTGGTTGAGGAAGTTGGAGAAGCACATCCAGGCCGACAGCGAATTGAGATCACGAAACTGCTGCGGCAGGTACTTGGGGGGGCTCACCAGGCCTTCATCGACCAGTTGACGTAGCGTACGCATATCTTCGAGCGTGGTCTTGCCACAGAACAATAAAGGGATCTGTTCCAGCTTGCCTTTGCGCACGGCGAGCTGAATGTAGTTGTAGATCATGATGAACCCCTTCAGGTAGGACAGATCCTTGGTGAAGGGCAAACCGTTCGGAGCGGAGCCCCGGAACGCGCGACCGGCGTTGCTGTAGCTGTCTTCCAGGCTGAACCCCTGCTCACGGTAGAAATCGCAGACCTGCAGGAAATCCGCGCCCTGCTCGGCCATGTGAATGGCGCGGGTGCGGTTGGTGAGTTTGCGCAGGCGACTGGGGTAGGAGGCGAAGGCGATCACTTCCATGAGGATGGCCAGGCCTTCCTGAGTGACCGTCGACGAGGGTGGCCCCTTGGCCAGGAAGGTGCAGACAGGCTGGTTCTGGCCATTGAGCGTGGTTGCCACGTGCACCAGGCCTTCGTGTACTTCCAGTGCCTTGACGTCGCGTTCGTTGAACATCGCATCGGCGCGGATCTTGATGTAATCGGCACCGGCCGCGGCGTCAGCGAGAATGCCGTCGGACTCGAACACGCGAATGGTGCTGTCGCTCTCGCCGAACACCAGATTCAGCCGGCTCTGCAGCAGCGCGACGGCGTCCTTGGCAGTCAGCGTCTTGGGCTCGTCCTTGAGGTCGCCGCGGCTGTCGATGTTGTTCAGGTAGCCGGAAAACATCAGCCCCAGATCGGCCAGCGTCGGATCACCGGCATGGAAGGCGTCGGACGCCGCGCCGTACAGCTCCTGGGAAATCAACCCGAAATCCGAGGTACCACGGGCTTCCAGCATGCGGATGACCATGCGGTACTCGCGGCACATGCGGCGCATGATCTGCCCCACCGGATTGAACTGGCCGAGCTGGCGGGTGATGTCGCGCTCGATGTTCTGGAACTCCAGCTTCTTGGCGGCCGGATCGAAGGCCAGCGGTCGGCTGTCGTAGTAGCCACGGTCTATCGCCGGCAGCTCCCTGCCCTTGTGCTTGAGAAAGGTCTGGCGGATGGAGTCGTCCCATTTCACCGCATCGAGTACACGGATCGGCGTCTGCGCCTCGACGATACGATCGGACAGCGCGCGCACGACCAGCTGGTAACCGTCGAGTCCTGTGTGGCTGTTCATGGCAATCCTCTTTGCGTTGCTGAAAGTGCCGAATCGACCCGCAGAGCCTGGTCACGACCTTGCCGGACAGCCTCATGCGAGCGTTTTTTCAGCGTTCCAGGGCCGGCGTGCAGCAGATCGTGAGAAGCACTCACGGCCCGGTTCGCTGATAGCGCGCCACCTCGACGAACACATCGGAGTTGGCCGGATCGTTGAGGTACGCGAACACCTGTTCCAGGCCGCTGGAGACCAGTACCCCATCGCCCTGCGGCATCGCCACGGTGCTGCCCTTGAGCTCACCGTTGTCGATGGCCTGGAGGATACGTTCGACGTCGAGGTTGAACAGCACCAGCTCATTGTTGTGGGTCAACTCGAAGCCGCCGATGGCGAAATTCGCGCCCATGCGCTTGGGCACCCCCGCCGACAGGTACCAGCGTCGGCCGTGGTGGGCGACGGTAAAGCTGTAGCTCTGCAGGCTGGCGACGTTGTCGATGCTGTCGGTGTAGGCATCGGCCTTGTAGAGATTGGAGCCCGAACGGCTGATGTCCAGAAAGCGCAGCTCGCCCCACTCGTCGGTGCGTGACCAGGTACCAAGCAGGGGAATCGGCGCTGCTTCGTTGGCCGGGATCGGCTCCTTGAAGGTCACCAGGCAACCGCTCAACAACAGAAACGACAGCACCACCAGTGCACGCCAGGCTTTCATCATGCTCTCCTTGAAACGATCGTGGGACCGCCACGCGCTGATAGTCCATTCCCTCGACGCAGCGCGTCAAGCGTCCAAACCAGTTGTCCATCAACAGGATAGGCGCTGAATCACAGGTAATAAAAAGCCGCCCGAAGGCGGCTCTGGCAAACCCTTAGAGTTCCTGGCGCATGTGCGGGAACAGGATGACGTCGCGGATCGACGGCGAGTTGGTCAACAACATCACCAGGCGATCGATACCGATGCCTTCACCGGCAGTGGGCGGCATGCCGTATTCGAGGGCGCGAACGAAGTCGGCATCGAAATGCATGGCCTCGTCATCGCCTGCGTCCTTGTCGGCCACCTGCTGCTGGAAGCGCTCGGCCTGGTCTTGCGCATCGTTCAACTCGGAGTAGGCGTTGGCGATCTCGCGGCCACCGATGAACAGCTCGAAACGGTCGGTCACGCTCGGATCATCGTCGCTGCGACGGGCCAATGGCGAGACTTCGAACGGATAACGGGTAATGAAGTGCGGCTGCTCCAGCTTGTGCTCGACCAGTTCCTCGAAAATCATCACCTGCAGCTTGCCCAGGCCTTCGAAACCGAGCACCTTGGCGCCGGCTTTCTTGGCGATCGCGCGCGCCTTGTCCACGTCTTGCAGGTCGGCGGCGGTGATATCCGGGTTGTACTTGAGAATCGAGTCGAACACCGACAGGCGCACGAACGGCTCACCGAAGTGGAACACCTTGTCGCCGTATGGCACGTCGGTGGTGCCGAGCACGCTCTGCGCCAGCTCGCGGAACAGCTCCTCGGTCAGGTCCATGTTGTCTTCGTAATCGGCATAGGCCTGGTAGAACTCGAGCATGGTGAACTCGGGGTTGTGCCGGGTCGAAACGCCTTCGTTACGGAAGTTGCGGTTGATCTCGAACACCTTCTCAAACCCGCCAACGACGAGCCGCTTGAGGTACAGCTCCGGCGCGATGCGCAGGAACATGGCCATGTCGAGGGCGTTGTGGTGGGTTTCGAAAGGCTTGGCCGCAGCGCCGCCGGGAATGGTCTGCAGCATCGGCGTTTCCACTTCGAGGAAGTTGCGCTCGGCGAGGAAACGACGGATGTGGGCGATCACCTGGGAGCGCACGCGGAAAGTTTCGCGCACGTCTTCGTTGACGATCAGGTCGACGTAGCGCTGGCGATAGCGCTGCTCGGTATCGGTCAGGCCGTGGTGCTTGTCCGGCAGCGGACGCAGCGACTTGGTCAGCAGGCGCACGTCGGTCATTTCCACGTACAGGTCGCCCTTGCCGCTGCGGGCCAGGGTGCCAACGGCGGCGATGATGTCGCCCATGTCCCAGCTCTTCACCGCTGCCAGGGTTTCTTCGGGCAGGGTCTTGCGGTTGACGTAGACCTGAATGCGCCCGCTCATGTCCTGAATGACCATGAAGGAGCCACGGTTGAGCATGATGCGACCGGCAACCTTGACCGGAATGGCAGCGGCTTCGAGCTCTTCCTTGGTCTTGTCGACGTACCGTTTCTGCAGGTCGGCGCAGAGGTTGTCACGACGGAAGTCGTTGGGGAAGGCGTTGCCCTGCTCACGGATGGCAGCAAGCTTTTCCTTGCGCTGGGCAATCAGCTTGTTCTCTTCCTGTTGCAGTTGCTGCTGGTCGGGTTGTTGGTCGCTCATGTTCGTCGGGATTCCATCACGGGGTAGTCGCCGCCCCCACCGGGGCGGAACCAAAAGGTATTACAGGCCTTGTTTCAAGCTGGCTTCGAGGTACTGATCGAGGTCGCCATCGAGAACCTTCTGGCAGTCGCTGCGCTCGACGCCGGTACGCAGGTCCTTGATGCGCGAGTCATCGAGCACGTAGGAGCGGATCTGGTGACCCCAGCCAATATCGGACTTGGTGTCTTCCAGCGCCTGGGAAGCCGCGTTGCGCTTCTGCATTTCCTGCTCGTACAACCGGGCCCGCAGCATTTTCATGGCGGTGTCCTTGTTGGCGTGCTGGGAACGTTCGTTCTGACACGCCACCACGGTGTTGGTCGGCACGTGAGTGATACGTACCGCCGAGTCGGTGGTGTTGACGTGCTGACCACCCGCACCGGAGGAGCGGTAGGTGTCGATACGCAAGTCGGCCGGGTTGATCTCGATCTCGACCTTGTCGTCGATCTCGGGCGACACGAACACCGCCGAGAACGAGGTGTGGCGACGGGCGCCGGAGTCGAACGGACTCTTGCGCACCAGGCGGTGGACACCGATTTCGGTGCGCAGCCAGCCAAAAGCGTACTCGCCCTTGATGTGCACGGTGGCGCCCTTGATACCGGCGACTTCGCCTTCGGACAGTTCGACGATCTCGGCGCTGAAACCGCGCTTGTCGGCCCAACGCAGGTACATGCGCAGCAGGATGTTGGCCCAGTCCTGCGCCTCGGTTCCGCCGGAACCGGCCTGGATATCCAGGTAGCAGTTGTTCGGGTCCATCTCGTGGCTGAACATGCGGCGGAATTCCAGCTTCTCGAGGATTTCGCGCAGGCGTTCGATTTCTGCGGCGACGTCGTCGACGGCGCTCTGGTCGTCTTCTTCGACGGCCATGTCGAGCAGGTCGCGGGAATCGGCCAGGCTGCCGGTCAGGTCGTCGATGGTCTCGACGATCAGCGCCAGCGTGGCACGCTCACGGCCGAGGTTCTGGGCGTATTCCGGCTTGTTCCAGACGTTCGGGTCTTCGAGTTCGCGGTTTACTTCGACGAGACGATCATGCTTGTGATCGTAGTCAAAGATACCCCCGAATGGTCTGGGTGCGCTCGGACAGGTCCTTGATGCTGTTAAGGATCGGGTTGATTTCCATGGCTGGCGGCACTCACAGGTAAAACTTCGGAAAAGCCGACGAGTATACCCGAGTCGCGGTTCTCTGGCAGCACGCCTGGCGTTATCAATCACCCTGCGACGGACCGACGGCCATCTATACTCGAGAGGCTGCCCATCGAGCCGTTGAAGGATCATCGCGCACCATGTTTCGTGCCCAAAGCCTGCGTAGCCGTCTAGCCCTGTCGATCGCCCTGCTGGTGAGTCTGCTGAGTTGGCTGCTTGGCAGCCTGATCAGCCAGGATTCCGCCCAGCGCATTCGCGAGGACGTGGGTCGGGATCTGGCCGAGGTGTCGCACATGATGATCGACCGCCTCGACCGCGACATGCAGAGCCGCGCCAGCATGTTGCAGGTCATCGGCAGCCTTCGCGTACTGCGCCAGCCGGCTGACATCGACGATGTACGCCGCCTGCTGGACCACCTGCAGGGCGAATTCCCCAGCATCGCCTGGATCGGTTTCACCGACACCCGGGGCACGGTGCTGGCCTCCAGCAACCGTGTGCTGGAAGGCGCCAGCATTGCTCAGCGCCCGGTATTCCTGGAGGGTAGCAAGGGCCTGTTCATTGGTGACGTGCACGAGGCCGTGCTGCTGGCCAAGCTGCTGCCCAACCCGACGGGCGAAGCGATGAAGTTCGTGGATATCAGCCTGCCGGTGCATGCGGCGGACGGCAGCCTGGTCGGCGTGCTGGCGTCGCACCTGTCGTGGTCATGGGCCGACGAGGTACGCCAGGCGATCCTCAAACCCATCGAGGAGCGTCGGCAGATCGAGTTCTTCGTGGTCGGTCGCGACCGCACCCTGCTGCTGGCCCCCACGGAAATGATCGGCCAGCGCCTGCACCTTCCCGCCATGCAGGACCTGCCGGGCAACACTACCCACTGGGCCGTTCAGCAATGGCCGGACGGCAAGCAGTACCTGACCGGCCTGGCGCTCAGCCAGGGCTACCTCGACTATCAGGGCCTGGGCTGGACGGTGGTCGCCCGCCAGTCACTGGCGCAGGCCGATGCACCGGTACAGGCCATCCACACCAGCATCGTGCTCTGGGGCGGCGTCCTGGCAGTGCTGTTCGCAGCCTGTGGCTGGCTGCTGGCGACCTACGTCACCCGGCCACTGCGCAGCATCGCCAAGGCAGCGGATCGTCTCGCCAATGGCGAAATCATCGTGATCCCTGAAGTCGACAGCCCGCGGGAAGTCGCCCAGCTCAGCCACTCCATCCGCCATCTGGTGGAAAGCCTGACCCATCAGCACGCCGAGCTCGGTGCCCTGGACAACCGTGCCCATCATGACCCGCTGACCGGCCTGCCGAACCGCGCGGCACTGGCCAGGTACCTGCCGCGGGCAGAGCAGCGTAGCCAGGGAACGCCCTGCGGGCTGGCGGTGCTGTATCTGGACCTGGACGGTTTCAAGCCGGTCAACGATCGCCACGGCCATGCGGTTGGCGACCGGGTGCTGCGTGAGTCGGCCTCGCGTATGCGCGGCTGCCTGCGTGCCGGGGATCTGGTGGTGCGCCTGGGGGGCGACGAGTTCCTGATGATCCTCCAGGTACCGCTCGATGAAGCGGCCGGACAGGCCCGCCAGGTGGCCGAGCGAGCTATTCAGACGCT
Source organism: Pseudomonas flavescens (assembly GCF_013408425.1). Lineage (NCBI taxonomy): Bacteria > Pseudomonadati > Pseudomonadota > Gammaproteobacteria > Pseudomonadales > Pseudomonadaceae > Phytopseudomonas > Phytopseudomonas flavescens. The sequence continues at coordinate 3,266,426 of NZ_JACBYV010000001.1, forward strand.
GGGGGCGGTGATCGAGTGGGAGGGCCGAGAATTGCAGATCGGCTGCAGCATCGGTGGCGCGCTATGGCCGCAGGATCACGCCAGCCTGGAACAGGTCGTGGAACTGGCGGACCAGGCCCTGTATCGCGCCAAGCAGAGCGGCCGCGGTCGTGCGGTATTTCATGGCGAGCCGCAGATCGACAACTCGCCCGTCTGATTCAGGCCAGGGAGCTGGTGTCGTTCACCAGACCGACCTGATCGCGACCCGCCTGCTTGGCCATGTAAAGGCCGCGGTCCGCCAGATTGACCAGTTGCAGGGAGGTCTGACCGGCGCGCGGCACCAGGGTAGCGACGCCGAGACTGGTCGTCAGCACCGAACCAGGTTCGGGCTTGTCGTGGGGAATGCCCAGGTCGGTGACGGCCCGACGAACCTTTTCGGCGAGCAGCCGCGCTCCGCCCGCAGAGGTGCTCGGCAGCACCATGGCGAACTCTTCGCCGCCATAGCGGGCAGGCATGTCGGTGGAGCGGCTGCAGCAGCCGCGCAAGGCTCCGGCAACGCGGCGCAGGGCGTCGTCACCGGCGACATGCCCAAAGCTGTCGTTGAAGCTCTTGAAGAAATCGACGTCGATCATCAACAGTGACATCGGCGTCTGCTCACGCAGGGCGCGGCGCCATTCCATTTCCAGATATTCGTCGAAGTGCCGGCGGTTGGACAGCCCGGTCAGGCCATCGGAGTTCATCAGGCGCTGCAGCACCAGATTGGTTTCCAGCAACTGCTGCTGGCTTTCACGCAACGCACGGTAAGCCTCATCGCGCTGCTGCAGCGCGGTGTAGGAACGCGAGTGATAGCGAATGCGCGCCACCAGTTCGATGGTGTCCGGCAGCTTGACCAGATAATCGTTGGCACCGGAGGCGAAAGCGGTGCTCTTGACGGTCGCGTCGTCCTTGGTCGACAGCACGATGATCGGCACGTCGCGCAGCGAAGGCCGCGCACGGTAGGCGCCCAGCAGCGTCAGCCCATCGACACCGGGCATCACCAGATCCTGAAGGATCACCGTCGGCCGCAGCTGTTCGGCCACCGCGACGGCCTGAGTGGGGTCGGAGCAGTAATGAAAGTCGATGCCGCCCTCGCCCAACAGCTCGCGGCGCACGGCCTCGCCGATCATCGCCTGATCGTCGACGAGCAGCACCATGACCGCGCCTTCCTTGGGTGAGCCGAGTTCTTCCGTGGAATGTGGGGGGGCTTGCATGTTGGTCTCCAGACCCACCTGGCTTGAAGGCGAGTCTCTTAAAAGTTGGACGCAGAGTAAGTCTATCAGCCAAATAGCTCAACGATACGGGGAGCGATGCGTTCGAGGGCGAGTATCTCCTTCGCGGCATCGAGTTCCGCCGCTGCCTTGGGCATGCCATACACCGCGCAGCTGGCCTGGTTCTGGGCGATGGTGAGGAACCCGCGGGCGCGCATGTTCTTGAGCCCCAGCGCGCCATCACGGCCCATGCCGGTGAGCAACACGCCGATGGCATCGCCCGTCCAGTGCTCGACCACGCTGTCGAAGAACACATCGATGGAGGGGCGATAGACGTGGCTGCGTGGCTCTTCTGTATAGGTCAGCTCGCCATTGCGCTGCAGGCGCATATGGTTGTTGGTGCCCGCCAGCAGCACCACACCCGCTTGCGGTTGCTCGCCGTCGCGGGCCAGGCGCACCGGCAGGGCCGACTCACCGGCCAGCCAGTCGGCCATACCAGCGGCGAACACCTCGTCGACGTGCTGCACCAGCATGACCGCCGCATTGAAATTTCCCGGCAATTGCTTGAGCAGCGAGGCCAGCGCCGCCGGGCCGCCCGCCGAGGCACCGATGGCCACCAGCCGGCGTGCCGCCGACGCTCTGGGCGCCTGGGCTGAGACGCTATGCTTGCGGCCCGTGTTCTGGCCGATCAACCAGCCAATGTTCTGGATCTTGCGCAGCAACGTCGCCGCGTCAGCCGCTGCGTCGCCGCCCAGCGAAGGCGTATTGACCGCGTCCAGAGCCCCATGGCCCATGGCCTCGAACACCCGGTTGACGTACTGCTCGATATCCACCGAGACGATGAGGATCGCGCAGGGGCTCTGCGCCATGATCCGTCGCGTCGCCTCGACCCCATCCATGACCGGCATCAGCAGATCCATCAGCAATAGATCCGGCAGATCGACTTCGCAGCGCTGCAGCGCCTCGGCACCGTTGCCCGCCACCCAGACGATGCGATGCTCCGGCTCCAGAGCCAGGGCTCGGCGCAGAGCCTCCACCGCCAGCGGCATGTCGTTGACGATCCCGATCCTCATTCGTGCGGCTCTCCAACCAGATCGACCACGGCGTCGAGCAACGCCTCGTCATGGAAACTGGCCTTGGCAAGATAATAGTCGGCTCCGGCATCCAGACCACGCCGGCGATCTTCTTCGCGATCCTTGTAGGACACCACCATCACCGGCAGCGATTGCAGGCGGCTGTCGCGGCGCACCAGGGTGACCAGTTCGATACCGTCCATGCGCGGCATGTCGATATCGGTAATCAGCAGGTCGAAGTGCTCGGCGCGCAGGGCGTTCCAGCCATCCATGCCATCGACCGCCACGGCCACGTCATAACCCCGCCCGAGCAGCAGCTTGCGCTCCAGCTCGCGCACGGTCAGCGAATCGTCGACCACCAGCACGCGCTTGCGCTGAACACCGGCAAACTGGCGGACGCTACGGTCGACCCGCTCCAGGCGACCGCTGCCGAGCAGTTTGGCGACCGACATCAGCATGTCCTCGACGTCGAGGATCAGCACCGGCGTGCCGTCGTCCAGCAACGCACCTGCCGACACATCCTGCACCTTGCCCAGCCGTGGATCCAGCGGCATCACCACCAGCGTGCGCTCACCGACGAAACGCTCCACCACCAGACCGAACAGGTTGTCACGGTCACGGATCAGCACCACCGGAATGCCGTTGTCGCTGGGCTTGCCTTCCGGGCGCTGGAGAATCTGGCTGGCCGCGATCAGACCGACGTGCTGCCCTTCGCTCCAGAAGTGCTGACGCCCTTCCAGTTGAACGATGTCTTCGGCCTGCAGGCGGGTCATCCGTTCGATGTGGGCCAGCGGCAAGGCATAGGCTTCGCCACCGACCTCGACGACCAGGCTGCGCACCACCGACAACGTCAGCGGCACCTCCAGGTGGAAGGTCGAACCCTGTCCCTGGCGCTGCTGCATGCGCACACCGCCGCGCAGTTGCCGCACCATGTGCTGAACGGCATCCAGGCCAACACCGCGGCCGGACACCTCGGTGACCTGATCACGCATGCTGAAACCGGGCAGGAACAGGAAGGCCAGCAGCTCCTCCTCGGTCAGCTGCTCGCCGGTCTGTTCGGTGGCGAAACCACGGCTGATCACCGCACTGCGCAGTTTATGCAGATCGACGCCGCCCCCATCGTCGCTGAGTTCCAGCAATAGCATGCCGGCGTGGTGACGGGCGCGAATCAGTATCTGGCCTTCGGCTGTCTTGCCGCGCGCCAGGCGCACCTCGGGCGGCTCGATGCCGTGGTCCAGAGCATTGCGCAGCAAATGCGTCAGCGGTGCCTCGAGACGTTCCAGCACGTCGCGGTCGACCTGCGTGCTTTCGCCCTCGATCACCAGCCGTACCTGCTTGCCGAGCGCCCGGGCCAGGTCACGCAGCATGCGTTCATGGCCCGACAACACATCGGCGAACGGCCGCATGCGCGACGCCAGCGCGGCGTCGTAGAGGGACTGGGCGCGCTGGCCGCCCTGCCAGCCGAAATCGTCCAGATCGGTCATGTGCTGGGCAAGCACCTGCTGGCACTCGGTGAGCGCCTGGCGGGTTTCCACCAGCATGGCCTCGGCCTGCGCATCGATGCTGCCTTCCGGTAGCGCTTCACGGGCTACGTCGAGGGCGCGCCGCGCGACGGTTTGCAGCCGTTTGAGACGCTGCAGGCCATCGCCGAGGGGCTTGATGCGCTGGAACTCGACCAGCGACTTGCTGGAGATGTCCAGCAGATGGTCGAGTCGCTCGGCACTGACCCGCAGGATGCGTCCACGCCCCTCGCCCTGCACTTCGCCGCCTTCGGCTCTCGCCCTGACAGGTGCACTTTGCGGCTCCGGCGATTCCTGTACGAACGGCTCTGGCTCGGCGATGACGGCGGGCGCCACCGGCACCGGCACCGCTGAGCGCTGGGCCGGTACGTAACCACCCCGCGCGAGAGCACCGAGGCGTTCGATCAGCGCATCGACAGCCGCGCCGGTTCCATTCGTATCGGCCGCGGGCGAGCCCAGGCTCAGCAGAATGTCGGCGCCTTGCAACAGCGCATCGATGTATTCGGGTTGCAGCAACAGGCGGCCTTCCTGAGCCTCCACCAGGCAGTCTTCCATTACGTGAGCGACCTTCACCCCGGCGTCGAGACCGACGATACGTGCCGCGCCCTTGAGGGAATGGGCTGCGCGCATGCAGGCTTCGAGGGAGTCCGCATGACGCGGATCGCGCTCGAGCACCAGCAAGCCGTTGTTGAGCACCTGGGTCTGGGCCTCGGCTTCGAGCTTGAACAACTCCAGCAGCGAAGCGTCGCGCATCTGGTCGGGCGTCATCCGAGGCTCCTGGCGATGGTTTGCTGCAGTATCTGCTCATCGAGCAGGGTCACGCTGCGACCTTTCCACTGGAGAACCCCGGAGGCGAAACGCCGCGCCATCGGCACACTGCCGTTGCCGGTCTCGACCACCTGGCTGACGGCAATGGCCTCGATGCCTTCGACCTCGTCGACCGGCATGACCACCGGACCATCCGCCAGGCTGAAGATCAGCATGCGTGGCACCACGCGACGTTCGGTAACCGCCTCGGCGCTCTCCAGCCCGAGCATCTCCGCCAACGAAACGCAGGCCACCAGCGCGCCACGCACGTTGGTCACCCCCATCAAACCCAATGAACGCTGGTGTGGCAGCGAGTGGATCGAGGTGCGCGTCGCCACCTCGCTCAATGCACGGGTGGCCAGCGCCAACCAGGCCTCCCCTACCCGGAAGATGAGAATCGAACGACGCTCGCCGCTCTCTTCCTCGACCCACTCATGCTCTGGCTCATCCTCATCGCGCTGCAAAGCGAACCGATCCAGCAGGCGGGTAGCCAGGGACGCGTGAACCTCGCAGTTGCGACAGTGAATGTGCTGGACCAGGCGCTCACAGGACTTGTCGCCCTGCACGCCGATGCGGTTCCAGCAATCGTCGATGGCCGCCCGTTCGATATCGCTCAGCGGCAGAAGACTATCGGTCATCGCGGCTCACTCCACGCCCGGCGCGTTGCTGCAGGCGCTTGGCGCCCGCCAGATCACCACGGGCAGCGAGCAGCGCCGACAGGTGAGCCAGCGCTTCGGCGTGCCTGGGCGCCAGATACAGGGTTTTGCGGTAATAATCCTGGGCCTCGCTGCTACGCCCGGCCACATCGCTGAGCAGGCCCAGCCAGTAGAACGCCTGAGCCGTCGGGCCGTGCGCGGCGAGATAGCGTTCGCAGGCCATGCGGGCTTCGTCGCTGCGCCCGGCGTTGGCCAGCGTGGCGATTTCATCCAGGGCGGCATCGCCTGCGGCCACCGGCGGCGGCGCTGCGGCAGGCACCCGGCGCACCGGCGGTTTGTCTGGCGCAGCGACAGGTGCTGCGACCCGTGCCCGCGCGGGTATGGCCGGGGCGACCTGGCGCAGCGAGGCCGCGAGGCGCGGCGGCGTGTCACTGGCTCGGCGAAACACGAAGGCCAGGGGGATGTTCAAGGCCTGCATGCCAACCTGGCTGAACAGGCTGGCCTCGGCCGGCCCGATGAACAGTGCACCGTCGTCACGCATGAGCCGTTGCAGCACGGCCGCCACGGATTGCTGGGTCGGTCGGTCGAAGTAGATCAGCAGGTTGCGACAGAACACGAAATCGTAGGGCGCCTCGCCAGCCAGCAGACCGGGGGCCAGCAGGTTGCCGGCGAGCAGACGGACCTTGCGACGCACCTCGTCCTGGAGCTGAAAGCCTTCCGGGGTTTCGACGAAGTGCCGATCACGAAAGCTCAGGTTGTCGCCACGGAACGAATTGCGCCCGTACAGCGCTCGCTGTGCGCGAACCAGTATCAGCTCGCTGATGTCCATGGCATCGATGCGAAACGTTTCGCCCGGCAGCCCGGCATCGAGCAGCGCCATGGCAATGGAATACGGCTCTTCGCCACTCGAACAGGGCAGGCTGAGTATGCGCAGCGGGCGAACGCCCATGATCTGCGCGACCCGCTCACGGGCCAGTTGCGCGAGCGCGACGAAGGATTCCGGGTAGCGAAAGAACCAGGTCTCCGGTACCACCACGGCCTCGACCAGTGCCTGCTGCTCGATGGCGGAGGCCTGCAGTTGCAGCCAATAGGCCTCCTCGTCGGCACAGCCCAGTGCCGCGACGCGCTGGCGAACCGCACGTTCGATCACCACCTGGCCTACCGACTCGGCATCGAGTCCGATCAGGCCATGCAACAGGCGCTCGAAACGGCCGCTCATACGCTGGCCTCCAGGGTTGCCGCGAACAGCAGCTCACGCACCGCTTCGTCGAGCAGATCGGCCACGCGGACCCATTGCACCAACCCCTGTTCGGCCTTGAGCACCGGCCCCAGGTAGCGGGCATTGGGCACGCTCACCCCGGCGTCGACGAATGCCTCGGCGGGGCTGCGCAGGGTATCGCTGGCCTGTTCCAGAATCAGTCCCAGCAGGCGAGCAGGCTGGCTCGCCTGGGGCTGGTAGTTGACGATCACCAGGCGCGTGCTGGTGCGCACCGTGGCTGGTTGACCGAGTGCCTGGAAAGACAGGTCGAGCACCGGCACCGGCTTGCCGCGATAGGCGAACAGCCCGGCAACCCAATCGGGGGCAGCCGGGATCTGCTTGAAGCTGCGCAACGGCATCACTTCGACCACTTCACGAACATCCAGGGCGTAGCGATCCGTGCCCATGCTGAACAACAGGAACAGCTGACCGGGGCTACGCCGCCCCGGCGATGGCCTGCCTGTTTCGCTCACCGGCTCAGACCTTGAAGCGGCTGACGCCGGTACGCAAACCGTTCGCCACCAGATTGAGGTCGTCGATCGATGCGCTGGCCTGGCGTAGCGACTCGACGGTCTGCGACGAGGCTTCACTGAGCTGCACCAGCGCCTGATTGATCTGCTCGGCACCGGTGGACTGCGCCTGCATGCCTTCATTGACCATCAAGACACGGGGCGCCAGCGCCTGCACCTGATGGATGATCTGCGCGAGCTGCTCGCCGACCTGGCCGACTTCGCCGATCCCGCGGCGCACTTCCTCGGAGAACTTGTCCATGCCCATCACGCCGGCGGAAACCGCCGACTGGATCTCGCGAACCATCTGCTCGATATCGTAGGTAGCCACGGCGGTCTGGTCGGCCAGACGGCGAACTTCGGTGGCGACCACCGCGAAGCCACGGCCGTACTCGCCAGCCTTCTCCGCTTCGATGGCGGCGTTGAGCGACAGCAGGTTGGTCTGGTCGGCGACTTTGACGATGGTGGTGACCACGTGATTGATGTTGCCGGCCTTCTCGTTGAGGATCGCCAGCTTGGCGTTGACCAGCTCGGCGGCGCTCATCACCTGGTGCATGGTGTCTTCCATGCGCGCCAGGCCCAACTGCCCTGCTCCGGCCAGGGTCGACGTCTGCTCGGCGGCGCCGGAAACCTCGGTCATGGTGCGCACCAGATCCCGCGACGTGGCGGCGATTTCTCGGGAGGTGGCACCGATCTCGGTGGTGGTAGCCGCGGTTTCCGTGGCGGTGGCCTGCTGCTGCTTGGAGGTGGCGGCGATCTCGGTCACCGAGGTGGTGACCTGCACGGCGGAACGCTGCGCCTGGGCGACCAGCGTCTTGATCTCTTCGGCCATGCCGTTGAAGCCGGTTTCGATGGCACCGAACTCGTCACGACGGCCGAGGTTCAGGCGCACGGTCAGGTCGCCACTGGCCAGTGCCTGCAGGGTGTGCACCACCTGCTGCACCGGGCGGGTGATCGCCTGCATCAGGAAGTAACCGCATACGAAAGCGGCGATGATTGCCAGCAGCACAGATACCACCATGCTCAATTTGGCTCGGCTGACCGCAGAAACGATATCCCCGGCAGAGGAATACGCCACATCGCGATTAAGCTCGATCATCGAGGTGAGCTGAGTACGCCCGACGTTCCAGGTATCGGTCAGTTGCCCGGCCAGCTGGGCCCGCGCCTCGACGGAGCGGCCTTCGTCATAGACCGTCAGCACGCTGGCCTGCTGCTGCGCGAACAGCTCACGGGTCTGATCGAAGGCCTCCAGGGCACTCCGGTCAGTGTCATCGCGAATGGTCGCCCGGTAGTCGGCAAGCGACGTGACCAGCTTGTCGCTGGCGCCCTTGATCAGTTGACGGTCGGCATCGCTGAGCCTGTGTTGCTCCTTGATACTGACCTGCACGATGGTCTGGTGGAACAGGTCCGTCCAGGCACTGCGCACCTGAGTGATGTGGAACATGCCAGGCATGGCATCGTCCAGCAGACGGGTAGCCCCACCCTCGACCTTGAGCAGGCGCTCGAAGGATGCCGCGGCCATCAACAGCATGATCGCGATGATGATCGCGAAACTTGCCTGGATACGCTGGCGAACAGTCCAGTTCTTCACATTCAACCCCATCTGCCGAGACTCTAAATGAAGCCTGCGGGTAGCCTCCGCAGGTCATGCGCCGGACTCTATGGGCGTTGCGGTTGCAGCGCAAGCGAGACAGACCTATTTACTGTAGCAACAGGCGCTTGAGTGTCAGGGGGGAAGAAGAAATAAGGCTGCCGAACGGTACTGAGCCGTCGGCAGCCGGTACGGCGGAGTTACTGCAGATCCTGGCGAACCTGGGCTTCGAGTTCGGCCTTGAGGGCCGGGTCGAGCTTCAACTGGCGGGCCAGCTCTTCCAGGTAGGCGCGTTCCATGAAGTGCTCTTCATCGACCATCAGCACGCTGGCGACGTACATTTCCGCAGCCATTTCCGGCGTGCTGGCCGAACGTGCCACATCGGCGGGGTCCAGCGGTTTGTTCAGCTCGGCCTGCAGCCAGCGCTGGGTTTCGGCGTCGCTGGCCAGTTTGCTCAACTCGCCTTCGATCAGCTCGCGCTCGCGCTCGTCGACATGGCCGTCGGCCTTGGCCGCAGCCACCAGCGCCTTGAGAATGCCCTGGCTGTGCAGCTCCACCTGGGGAGCAGGCAGACGGTCGAGGGTCTGCGGCTCGCCCTGTGGCGCACCGGCCTGCTTGGCCTGCCAGTTGCCATAGGCCTTGTAGGCGATCACGCCCAGCGCGGCGAGGCCACCATAGGTGATGACCTTGCCACCGACCTTGCGGGCGCTCTTGTTGCCCAGCAGCATGGCCAGCGCGGCACCACCACCGGCGCCCTTGAGCATCGAGCCGATACCACCGTTGTCAGCCTTGCCGGCGCCACCACTGCCGCCGCCCAGCAATCCACCCAGCGCTCCGCCCAGCCCCGAAGAGGACTTGCCGCCGGTTTTCTGTTGCAGCAATTCCTGCCCGGACTTCAGCAGTTGGTCGAGCAAGCCGCGCGTATTCATGGAGATCTCCAATGGTTCAGGAACGGACGAATCTACTGCGAAGCCTGGCCGACGTTGGTTACAGATTGCGTCAAGATATTGCGCGTACTACTGCGAAGCCTGGCCGACGTTGGTTACAGATTGCGTCAAGATATTGCGCGTACGGCCGCGTCGCACAGGCAGATAGACAATCGGCCTGTGGGCAACGTTCAAGATAGCGTCGGGGCTCCGTGACTGAACGTCAACGCGGCGCCAGGTGAGAGATCAACAACTGCACCGATTCCTGACCACGGAATTCGTTGACGTCCAGCTTGTAGGCCAGCTCGACCCAGCGCACCGTCGGGTTGGGCCACACCTCACGGTCGACGCCAAAGGCGATGCCGTCCAGTTGCAGGCTGCCGCACTCGCTCTTCAGCACCACCTTGAGGTGGCGCTCACCGACGATGCGCTGCTGCACCAGCTGGAACGCGCCATGGAACAGCGGCTCGGGAAAATGCTGCCCCCAGGGCCCGGCATTGCGCAGCTCGCGGGCCAGCGGCAGGTTGAACTCGTCGATACTCAGCACGCCGTCGGACAGCAGCCGCCCGGTCAGGTCGTCCTCGCAGAGCTGACGACGAACTTCTTCGTCGAACGCCGCGGCAAAGGTCTCGAAGTGCTCGGCCGGCAGTGACAGGCCGGCGGCCATGGCGTGCCCGCCGAACTTGCTGATCAGCCCCGGATGGCGCGACGCCACGGCATCCAGCGCGTCGCGGATATGAAAGCCCGGTACCGAGCGCGCGGAGCCCTTGAACATACCCTCCCCGGCGTCGGCGAAGGCAATGGTCGGACGGTGATAGCGTTCCTTCAGGCGCGAGGCGAGGATGCCGATCACTCCCTGGTGCCAGTCGGCCTCGAACAGGCACAGCCCGAACGGCAGGTTTTCCAGGGGCAGATCCTTGAGCTGAGCCAGCGCCTCGCGCTGCATGCCCTGCTCGATGGCCTTGCGGTCCTGGTTGAACTGATCGAGCTGCACGGCCATGTCACGGGCCAGGCCTTCGTCCTCGCAGAGCAGGCATTCGATCCCCAGGCTCATGTCGTCGAGACGCCCGGCGGCATTCAGGCGCGGGCCGAGAATGAAGCCTAGGTCGGTGGAGGTGATGCGCCCATGCTGCTTGCCGGCGACCTCCAGCAACGCCCGCAACCCCGGCCGCGCGCGCCCGGCACGGATACGCGCCAGGCCCTGGTGCACCAGAATGCGGTTGTTGGCGTCCAGGGGCACGACGTCGGCCACACTGCCCAGCGCGACCAGGTCGAGCAACTCGCCCAAATTGGGCTCGGGACGCTCGGCGCTGAACCAGCCCAGCTCGCGCAGTCGCGCACGCAGCGCCAGCAGCACGTAGAAAATCACCCCGACGCCGGCCAGCGATTTGCTCGGGAAGCTGCAGCCCGGCTGATTGGGATTGACGATGGCATCGGCGTCAGGCAATTCGTGGCCCGGCAGGTGATGGTCGGTGACCAGCACCTTCAGCCCCGCCGCCTTGGCCGCCGCCACGCCCTCGATGCTGGAGATGCCGTTGTCCACGGTGATCAGCAGTTCCGGCTCGCGGGTCAGCGCCACGGCGACGATTTCCGGCGTCAGGCCATAGCCGTACTCGAAGCGGTTCGGCACCAGATAATCGACATGGGCAGCGCCCAGCATGCGCAAACCGAGCATGCCAACGGTGCTCGCGGTGGCGCCATCGGCATCGAAATCGCCGACGATCAGCAGGCGCTGGCGCTCACGCAGCCCTTCGACCAGCAGCGCCACCGCCGCCTCGATGCCCTTGAGCTGGGTGAACGGAATCAGCCGTGCCAGACCCTTTTCCAGCTCCACTGCCGAGAGCACCCCACGGGCCGCGTAAAGGCGGGTCAACAACGGTGGCAGATTACCCAGATCGGGCAGAGAAGCGGGAAGCGGGCGGGACTCGATACGCATGGACGTCGGATTCTACTCGTGCGGTGAAACAGGGGGCGCGCCAGGCCCGCAGGCGTGGCGCGGGTCGGATCAGTTGCCCAGCGTTCGCTCGCCAGCCAACCACTCCACGGGAATTTCGTGCTGGCCGCGCTCGTCGGTCACGAACAGCTCGCCATCGCTGATCATCACGCTCCAGCTCAGGGAACGGGGCAAATCCAGGGACAGATCGGCCAGTGCCTCCTGACCCAGGGCGACCACGTTGATGTTCTTCAGGGTGCGCACCGGGTCGAGGCACTTGGTCTGCCACACGCGCAGGTTGCCGTAGGCCACCAGGCTGAATTTCTCGGTACGGCGCGAGCACCAGGTGATGCGCTCGCTGTCCGGCTGGCCGACTTCGATCCAGTGCAGCACACGACCGTCAAGGCTCTTCTCCCACAGCGCCGGCTCGTCGACATCGGACAGGCCGCGGCCGAAGGCCAGATGCTCCTGATAGAACAAGGCATAGGCGATCAGCCGCGCCGCCAGACGCTCCTCGGTTTCCGAGGGATGACGGGCCACGGTGAAACGCAGGCTCTCATAGATGCTGCGATCGATATCGGTGAGGTTGAGATCGATCTTGTAGGTCGTGGACGGCTGGGCCATGGCGCACTTCTTGGAATTCGGAAAAGTGCGCCAGTCTAGCAGGCCAGCTGGAAGCGTGGGCAGAGCGCCGCCCAAAGGGGCGCCTGCCCTGCCTCGTCAGGACTCGGCTTTCCAGTCCGGATAGCGACGCTCTGCTGGCGCCGGCGGGAAGTACTGGTACAGCCAGGTTTCGCTCAGCACTTCCTTGTTGTCGACGCGGCGCAGGTAGGCACGCATGTTCACAGGCTCGACGCTGTCGCTGCTCGGGAACCAGTCGAACTGTGCGCGGAAGCCTTCGACTTCCGGGTACAGGGCAAGGATGCTGAAATCCTTGACCTCACCGTGGGAAGCCTCGACGACCACCTCGACCTGGGCCTTGGCGTCCATCTTGGCCAGCGGGCCGCCACCGAAGTCGATGGCGAAACGACGTGCCCACTGCTTTGGCCAGTGCTCGCCCGGCGCCCAGCCAAGAGTGAAACCACCCATGCCGGAGCGGGTAGCCTGCACCTGCGCCAGGGTCGGCTTGACCGGCGGCAGCGCTGCCCAGTGCAGTTTGTAGCCGAAGTTGAGCGACGTGCCGGGCTCGATGGCCTGCTTGGGGTTCCAGAAGCAGACGATGTTGTCCATGGTTTCGCCGGTGGTAGGAATCTCCAGCAGATCGATGCTGCCCTCGCCCCACGGGGTGGTCGGCTCGACCCACAGGCTCGGCCGGCGGCTGTACCAGACCACGGTGTCCTGATACGACTTGAAGTCATGGTCGAACTGCACCAGGCCGAAGCCTTTCGGGTTGGTATCGGCGAAGGCGTTGAACTGCAGTTTCTCCGGATTGTTCAGCGGTCGGCAGACCCACTCGCCGTTGCCGCGCCACATGGACAGGCGGTCGCTGTCGTGAATCGCCGTGGCGACGAAATCACACATGCGCCGCTCGTGCCCGCCGCAGGAAAACATGCTGGTCATCGGTGAGATGCCCAGTTGCTTGATGGTCTTGCGGGCATTGATGTGGGCGTCGATGTCCATCACCACGCGGTCTTCCAGGCAATCGATATCGAAGCGGAAGGCACCGGTGGCACTCGGCGAATCGAGCAACGCATAGAGGACGAAACGGGTGGCGTTCTTGTCCGGCGTTTCGAACCAGAATTCGGTGAAATCGGGGAATTCTTCAGGCGTGTCGGTAAAGGTATCGACGGCCAGGCCGCGGGCCGACAGGCCGTACTGGCCGGTGTTGTCCACCGCGCGGAAATAGCTGGCGCCGAGGAAGGAGACGATGTCGTACTTGGCGATGTTCGGCTGTTTGAACACCTTGAGACCGGCGAAGCCCAGGTCACCCTTGAGCTGCGCAACGTCCACGCCACTCTTGCCGTATTCGAACAGTTCGGGACGGAAATGCACTTCGCGGGCGACCCGGCTCTTGGCATCGACGGCATGCATGCGCACGGGCTGACGAAAGCCCATGCCGACGTGGAAGAACTGCACATCCAGTTGCCCGTCCAGTTCGTTCCACAGCGAGTGCGCCGGGTCGTACTGGATGGCATTGAACTGCTGGGGCGTCAGCTCGGCGAGGGTCTTGGGCAACACCTCGGCGGTGCTCTTGTAGGCCCTGCCGGCCATGCTCTTGGCGCGCGACTGCAGCTGTTTGAAATCGAAGGATTCGGCCTTGCCGTCGGCGGTTTCGGCGAAGCTGCGCAGGCTGAACAGTCCGGCAGGAAGACCGGCACAAGCTGCCATCAACATGGAAGCTTTCAGGAGGTTACGTCTTTGCATGGGCGTACCTGATGGGTTGGGATCTGCCCGAAGGCGATAAAAAAGACCTACAACAGATAGCCCTACCCGCCACATGGTTCCACGGAGAATTTGCAACCGTCAGTGTGCGGCCGCAGGATGACAGGCGAAACGCCTAGCGTTTCGCTTGCAGCAGCGCCCTGATGGCCTTGCGATCACGCTTGCCATCGCGCTTGCCGAGCAGTTCGAGAAAGGCGAAGGAATCGAGGCCATTGAGCGTGGTCTTCGGGCTGACGATCTTGCGCCGCGGATCGGCGCCGCCTTCGAGCAGCAGCTTCACCAGCTCCGGCTCGTCATAGAGGATCGCGCCATTGAGGGCGGAGAGGCCCATCTGATCGGGTTCGTCGACCGGGCAACCGGCCTGCAGCGCCTCTTTCATCTGCGCCAGCGCCATGTCCTTGCGCGCTGGCGACTCGCCATAGGCGGCGGCCATCAGGGTCAGGGTCGGTGCCTGCATGCTCGCATTGCCAAGCACGCAACCACGCTCGTCCATCACCTGCAGGCCATGATCTTCCTGGGCATCTTCGGCATGGGCAAGGCTGGTCAGTAGGCACAGCACAAGAACTTTAGACCGCATAACGTTTCTCCAACGTGCTGTAACCCATGCCAACCCCCTTGCTGACCTTGAGCTGCACGGCGACCCGCTCCTTGAGCGCCTCGACGTGGCTGATCACACCGATCATCTTGCCGCTGGCGTTGAGGTTGTCCAATGCATCGAGGGCGACCTCCAGTGTTTCCCCGTCCAGGGTACCGAAGCCTTCATCGAGAAACAGCGAGTCGATGCGCGTCTTGTGGCTGACCAGATCGGACAGCGCCAGAGCCAGGGCCAGGCTGACCAGAAAACTTTCGCCGCCGGACAAGGTGCGCGTGTCCCTGGCCACATCGCCCTGCCAGGTATCGATCACCTCCAGTTCCAGCTCACCCAGCGACTTGCGCGCCAACTGGTAACGACCATGCAGGCGCTGCAGTTGACCATTGGCCAGGTGCACCAGATGGCCGAGGGTCAGCCCCTGGGCGAAACGCCGGTACTTGGCGCCGTCGGCCGAGCCGATCAGGCTGTTGAGCTGTTGCCAGCTATCGTACTCGCGGCGCTGTGCCTCGATGGCCTCGAACAGCGCCTGCTGATTGAGACGGCGCTGGGCGTCGCCCTGCAACTGCCCGCGAATTTCGCCCTGGCGCTGGCCCAGCTGCTTCAAGGCCGCCTGCAAGGCCTGCAGCTGTTCGTCCAGATGCTCGGCACTGTGCTCGGTCTGTGGGTCCGTATGCAGCGTGCTCAACTGTGCTTGAGCCGAGGCATGCAGCGCTCGGGCTTCGGTCTGGGCTTTCTCCAGGCGCTGCCTGAGCGCCAGCAACTGCTCGCGCTGGCTCTCGTCGAGCAGGGCTTCCAGGAACTCGCCTTCATCGCCGAACGGGCTGCCCTCCAGTGCCGCCTGCCAATGAGCGGCAGCGCTCTGCTCGGCCTCGCTCAGACCGACCTGCCGCTGAGCGAAGCCCTCCAGCGTGACGCGCAGTTCCAGGCCGCGCTGCTCCGCACTCCGCCACCCCGCCTCGGCCGACTCGAGACGTGCAGCGGCCTGGTCCAGCAACCCGGTGACCAGCGGTTCACCGCCCGCCTCCTGCCAGCGTGCCTGCCACTGTTGTGCCTGTTTATCCGCATCGGCGACCTGGTGCTGCAAGCCTGGTTGCTGCTGTGCCAGCACCTGACGCCGCTGCTGCGCCTCCTGCCAGCGCCCGGCGTCGGCCTTGCGATCGGCCAGCCAGGCCGCTCCGTCAGCGGGTAGTGAATGACCGAAGGCGGCCAGTTGTGCCGTCAGTTCGGCCTCGACCTGGCCGTGGTGCTCTCGCTGTGCGTCGAGCTGCTCGCTCAACGCCTGCGCCGCCGCCTGGGCGAGATCGCGGTCGCGCTCGATGGCGCTCAGTTGCTGCTGGGCCGCCAGATGTTTCTGGGTGCTGATGCCGGCATCCTGGCGGGTGCGTTCGAGTTCCTGCTTGAGGCCATCGAGCTGCTTGAGGGTCGCGTCGACCTCGACGCGTTCGGCGATCTGCCGGGTTTGCGCGGCGGCGAGTGCTGGCTCGTCATCGGGCAGTGGGTCGAGCACCTCGCCCTGACGCTGCCAGGCAGCGACCAGCGCATCGAGCTGGCGCTGCAGTTCCTGCTCCTGCTCCCTGCTCTGCGCCACCTGGGCCTGCAGCGCGGCAAGCTGATTGCCGAGATCCTGCCCCTGCTCGGTCAGTGCCTCGAGCGTCTGCCGCGCCTCATCGCGCTCACGCTGGGTCGCCGATACGTCCAGTGCCTGATAGGCGGCGATGGCCGGGTGCTCGGTGGAACCACACAGCGGGCAGGCCTCGCCGGCCTGAAGTTGGCTGCGATAGGCCTCCAGCGCCTGAATGCGCTGCTCCTGCTCGAGGAGCTTGTCCTGATCGGTCAGCCGCTGCTTGACCTCCCGATAGCGCTCGCGCAATGCCGAACGCCGCCCCTCGCGCTCGGCCAGATCGTGCTGCTGTCGGGCAAGACCGGCCGCAACGCGCTGCTGTTGCTGCCCGAGCTGGCTACGTCGCTCAGCCAGTTGCCCCAGCTGCTCCAGTGCGCTGCCGCGGGCGTGCACCTGCTGCCAGTGATTGCGCCAGTCGGTTTCGCTGCGCCCGGCCAGGGCCTTCTGCCAGCGCGCTTCCACCTCGGCGACACGCTGTTCGGCATTGGCCTTGGTCTGGGCGGCAGCCTGCACCGATTGGGCAAGCCCGCTGAGGCTGAGCTGAAACTGCTGCAACTGATCGTCGCCAGCCCGCCGCCTGGCCTGTAACGTGGCCATGGCCTGCTGCGCCTGATCGCGCGCGTCGAAGGCATGCTGCCAGCCGCTGAGCTGGGTGCTCAATCGTTCATGGTCGGCAGAGGCCTGCAACTGCACATCGAGGGCGCGACACTCATCGTCCAGGCGCTGCAAGGCCCCGTACCTTTCCAGGGCGATCGCAGCGCTGGCCTGCGCTGCCAGCTCGAGACTCGCCTGCAGACGTTCACCGACTGCGGCAAGCTCCTGACGATGCGCTCGTTGTTGATCTTCACTGGTCGCCAACGCCCTGGCAGCCTCGCGCCTGGCCTGATACGCAGGCTGTAGCCGCTGCGCGGGCTCGCTCTTGTGCAGGCGCGTGAGTTCGCTGGCCGCCTCGTGCTCGGCCTGGCTGGCGGCCTCGACCTGAATGGCCGCCGCCGTGACCTGCGCCTCGGCGCGCGCCAGATCGGTCAGCCACTGCCGCTGTCGGCCGGCTTCGGCGAACGCGCTCTGCGTTTCGCCTTCCTCTACCGCCAGTTGCGCCGCCTCGTCACCAAGGGCCTGGCGCTGCTCGTCACCAAGCAGCTCGACGCCCTCGGCACGGGCGCGCAACTGATCGAGATGGGTCTTCACGTCGCGGGTCTGCTCGAACACCCGCTGGGAAATCAGCCCGTAGATGTCGGTACCGGTCAGCTCTTCCAGCAACTCGGCGCGCTGGTTGGCGGAGGCCTCCAAAAAAGCGGCGAAACCGCCCTGGGCCAGCAGCATCGATTTGGTGAAACGGCCAAAATCCAGGCCGGTCAGGCGCTCCACTTCGCGGGGTTTCTCACTGAGCTTGTCGGTGATGATTTCGCCATCCAGCCGCGCCAGCTCGGCCTTGGCGCCCTGCAACGCGCCGTCGGACTTGTCCCGCGCGCGCCGCTGGCTCCAGAACGCGCGATAGCCCTGTCCCTTGACCTCGAACTCGACCTCGGCCAGGCACTCGGCCGTGTGCCGGGTCATCAGCTCGTTTTCGCCGCCGACCCGCTCCATGCGCGGCGTGCGGTGGTACAGCGCCAGGCAGATGGCATCGAGCAGGGTGGTCTTGCCCGCACCGGTCGGCCCGGTGATGGCGAACAGGCCATTGCTGGCGAAGGGCTCGGCGGTGAAATCGATCTTCCACTCGCCCTTGAGCGAGTTGAGGTTCTTCAGACGCAGGCTGAGAATTTTCATGAACGGGGGGCTGGGCTCGGGTCACGGCAGAACGGCTATTGTGGCACCGTTGCCGCAGGGGTGCAGCCAGCCCCTAGCTCTGCGACCTTTCACGCTTCATCTGCATGACCAGTGTGAAGCGGTCAGCCGGGTGCACGGTTTCCGAGACCACCACCAGTTCGCCCTGCTCGTCGCGGTAATGGCGGACGATCTTCAGCCCCGGCGCACCGACTTCGGCATTCAGGCTGCTCGCCAGCTCGGCATCGAGCAGCACGGCCTTGACCTGCTGATCGACGATCTCGATATGCCGCCCATAGCGCTTTTCGATCAGTGCGGAGATCAGTTCGTCCGGGTGCTCACGGGCCAGTTCGATGGCCGCCTCGTAGCACTGCTCGGCGTACACGTCGGTCCAGCACAGCGGAGCATGGGCGTGCCCCTCCTCGATGCGGATGCTCGATACGCAGAAGTAGCGGCCGCCTGGCTGCAGGCCGAGGCGCTTGGCTTCGGCGATATCGGCGACGAAATGATTGACGCGCTGGATGCTGCGGATCTGGGTTTCCGCCAGGTGCACCAGGTCCGCGACCGACGCCAGCGATTGCGAGTAACCGCCGCTGGGCGAAGCCGATTCGACCCGGGTGCCGACGCGCTTGCGACGCGATACCAGCCCCTGGTTGAGCAGTTGGGTGATGGCTGCTCGCACCGTGTGCCGGCTGACCCCGTAGATCTCGCACAGCTCCAGTTCCGTGGGCAGCAGGGACCCCACCGGGTAACGCCCGTTGACGATGCTTTCCGTCAGATCCCTTGCCACGACCGCATAAAGCGCCTGATTCACCGTTCACCTGCTCCCGATCCGTTGCGGTTGACAGTGTATCAGCGCAGGCGTATTTATTATGTCCGTACATATAAGTTATGTCCGATCAATAATAACAGCCAGGATCCTTTCCCATGTCCACCACCGTCTTCGACTCCGCCCTGTTCCGCGACATGTTCGGCACCGCCGAAATGCGCAACGTGTTTTCCGACAAAGCGCTGATCGAGCGCTATATCGAGGTGGAGGTCGCACTCGCCCGCGCCGAAGCCCGCTGCGGCGTGATTCCTGCCGAGGCCGCCGAGGTGATTGCCGCCAAGGCTAGCTACGCATCCCTCGACCTGGCATTGATGCAGCACGAAACGGAAATCGTCGGCTACCCGATCCTGCCGCTGGTCGAGCAATTGTCGAAGACCTGTGGTGACGCCGGTCGTTACGTGCACTGGGGCGCCACCACCCAGGACATCATGGACACCGCCGTGGTCCTGCAGGTGCGCGCCGCCCTGGCCATCGTCGAGCGTGACATCCAGGCCGTACGGGGTCTGCTCGCCGACCTGGCGCAGCGCTACCGCGACACGCCGATGGCAGGCCGTACCCACCTGCAACACGCCCTGCCGATCACCTTCGGCTACAAGTGCGCGGTATGGCTGAGCATGTTCGACCGCCATGCCGAGCGCCTGGTGGAACTGCGCCCGCGGGTCGAGATCGGCCAGTTCGCCGGTGCTGCCGGCACCCTCGCGTCGCTGGGCGACAAGGGCCTGGAGGTGCAGGAAGCGCTGATGGCGGAACTCGGCCTGGGCGTGCCACAGGCCACCTGGCACGTCGCCCGCGACGGCCTGGCCGAGACCCTCAACTTCCTCGGACTGGTGACCGGCTCGCTGGGCAAGGTGGCCCTGGACGTCATGATGATGATGACCAGCGAGCTGGGCGAGGCCTACGAACCCTTCGTCAAGGGCCGTGGCGCCAGCAGCACCATGCCGCAGAAGCGCAACCCGATTTCCTGTGAGCTGATGTACGCCGC
This sequence comes from Pseudomonas flavescens, assembly GCF_013408425.1. NCBI lineage: Bacteria > Pseudomonadati > Pseudomonadota > Gammaproteobacteria > Pseudomonadales > Pseudomonadaceae > Phytopseudomonas > Phytopseudomonas flavescens. Next base: position 3,286,095 of record NZ_JACBYV010000001.1, read on the forward strand.
CGCCAAGGGCGTGCGCCAGCAGGCCGGGCTGATGCTCGATGCGATGATCCAGGACTTCGAGCGCTCCACCGGCCCCTGGCAGGCGGAGTGGATCGCCATTCCCGAAGCCTTCGCCCTCAGCGCGGCCTCACTGGGCCAGGCCAAGTTCATGCTCGCCGGGCTGGACGTGCGCACCGAGCGCATGCGTCAGAACCTGGACATGACCCGCGGCCTGATCGTCGCCGAGGCGGTGATGATGGGCCTCGCTCCGGAGCTCGGTCGTCAGGTCGCCCATGACGTGGTCTACGCCGCCTGCCGTGTGGCCAACGACGAGAACGTCAGCCTGCTCGACGCCCTGCTGCGCGATCCCGAAGTCGCCGACCACCTGCCCCGCGCCGAACTGCAACGCCTGACCGATCCCGCCAACTACCTCGGCCTGGCCGGGCCCATGGTCGACCGCGCCCTGCAGCGCCAGGGGCGCGTCGCCCGCTGATCGCCGCTCCGGGCCTGGCGACGGGCCCAAACCTCTCAAGACCATAAAGACAACAATTGAGAATTCCGACATGTCATCCACAGCCAAAAAACCGTTTTATCGCGACCTGACCTTCCAGGTCATCGCGGCCATGGTGCTCGGTATCGCCTTCGGCTTCATCGCCCCCGAGCTCGCGGCCAAGTTCAAGATCCTCGGCGACATCTTCCTCAAGCTGATCAAGACCGCCGTGGCGCCGCTGGTGTTCTTCACCGTGGTACACGGCATCGCCTCGGCGGGCGACATCAAGCGCGTCGGCAAAGTGGGCATACGCGCGCTGATCTACTTCGAGGTGGTGTCCACACTGGCATTGGCCATCGGCCTGCTCTGGGGCAACCTGATCGAGATCGGCTCCGGCATGCACGATGCCCACCCCAGCGGTGCCACCTCGGCGGCTGCCGCAGCGGCGGTCGCCAAGGGTCACGCCCCGCAATCGACCATTGACTTCATCTACGGCATCTTCCCCGACAACTTCGTCGGCGCCTTCGCCGGTGGCCAGTTGCTGCAGGTGCTGGTGATCTCGGTACTGTTCGGCTTCGCCCTGCTGGCGCTCAAGGCCGAGAAACGCGAAGTGATCGAGGACGGCCTGAACCGCGTTTCCGAATGCTTCTTCGAGTTCATCAACCTGATCATGAAACTGGCCCCGCTGGGCGCCTTCGGCTCGGTGGCCTACGCGGTAGGCAGCAATGGCACCGCGGTGCTGATGTCGCTGGCCAACCTGGTGCTGATGTTCTACGCAGCGGTGTTCTTCTTCATTTTCGTGGTGCTGGGAACCATCTGCCGACTCTCCGGCTTCAGCCTGTGGCGCTTCCTCAAGTACATCAAGGACGAGATCTTCATCGTCATCGGCACCGCCTCCTCGGAAAGTGCCCTGCCACGCCTGCTGCAGAAACTCGAGAAGTTCGGCTGTTCCAAGCAGAGCGTCGGCCTGGTGCTGCCCACCGGCTATGCCTTCAACCTGGACGGCACGTCGATTTACATGTCGCTGTGCGTGCTGTTCATCGCCAATGCCTATGGCGTACCGCTGAGCTGGGAGCAGCAACTGGGGATTCTCGCCATCATGCTGGTGACCTCGAAAGGCGCCGCAGCGGTTTCCGGTGGCAGCTTCGTGGTGTTCGCGGCCACGGTGACGGCGATCGGCTCGCTACCGGTCGAAGGCCTGGCGCTGCTGTTCGGCGTGTACCGCTTCATGTCGATGGCCATCGCCACCTGCAACACCATCGGCAACAGCGTCGCCACGGTGGTGGTGTCGAAGTGGTCGGGTGAGTTCTCCGAGCAGGAGGCCAGAGAGGAATACCAGCGCGTGCTGGGCCGCAGCCCGCAGGCAGCGCTCTGATAGCCGTTCGCTGAAACCCGGCGTTCCCAGGGCCCCGGCCATGCGCTTCATGCGCGTAGCCGGGGCTTTTCGTTTGAACGGAGCGGCGCTGACGTGCGTCGTAACAAATACGTCCGGCTACCCTCGCAAGGCGCGGGTAACGTGTGAGATCCGTCCTTAAGGAGAGAGATTCGCCATGGTCCGTCCCGTCCACCACCTGCTCGGTGGTATCGCACTCAGTCTCGCCACCCTCAGCGCCCAGGCTGCAGACGCCCTGCCCCAGGCGCAATGGCCGTTCACCGCCGAACCCCGGGCCACCCTCGACGAGCCCTGGGCCATGACCTTCCTGCCCGACGGCACCTTGCTGGTCACCGAAAAGCGCGGCGCACTCAAGCATGTCGACCCGAAGAGCGGCGCTACCCACGACATCGCCGGTGTGCCGGAAGTCGCCTACGGCGGCCAGGGTGGCTTCGGCGACGTGATCCTGCATCCGGACTTCGCCACTAACGGCTGGGTCTACATCAGCTATGCCGAAGCCGGTGATGGCGATACCCGGGGCGCAGCAGTGGCCCGCGCCAAGCTGCAGCTCAACGACGACGGCAGTGGCGCACTCACCGAACTGAGCGTGATCTGGCAGCAGACGCCGAAAGTCAGCGGCGCCGGCCACTATGGTCATCGACTGGCCTTCGGCCCGGACGGCAAGCTGTGGATCACCTCCAGCGAGCGGCAGAAATTCACCCCGGCCCAGGACATGCAGGCCAATCTGGGCAAGCTCGTGCGCCTGAACGATGACGGTAGCGTGCCTGGCGACAACCCGTTCGCCGACCAGGGCGGCGTCGCTGCCCAGGTCTGGTCGCTGGGCCATCGCAACATGCTCGGCATCGCCTTCGACGCTCAGGACAAGCTGTGGGTGCACGAAATGGGCCCGGCTGGCGGCGACGAACTGAACCTGATCGTGCGTGGCGAAAACTACGGCTATCCGGAAGTTTCCAACGGCGATCACTACGGCGGCAAATCGATCCCGGATCACGACACCCGCCCCGAATTCGAAGCGCCGAAGATCACCTGGAACCCGGTCATTTCCCCGGCGGGTTTCGTCATCTATCAGGGCGAGCGCTTCCCGGGCTGGGACGGCGCAGGGCTGATCGGCGGGCTGTCCTCGCAGGCACTGGTGCGTGTCGCCTTCGACGGCGACAACGCCCGCGAGGCCGAGCGTTACGACATGGGCGCACGCATCCGCGAAGTGCAGGAAGGCCCGGATGGCAGCATCTGGCTGCTGGAAGATGGCAGCGGCGGTCGCCTGCTGGAGCTGCAGCCCAAGTAGCTGGCCGGCGATACCTGGCCCAGGGGATCGCCTCGCTCGACGCCACACTGAACACGGCGTGCCCCCATGAAAGAACCGCAGCCTGGCTGCGGTTTTTTCATGCCTGGCAACAATCGCCAGGAAGCACGTCGAACCAGCGGCTGGCTGCACCCCGCCCCGGCCTTGCTCCTGCCGCCGATGGACACCTTGCGCAGCCACTATCCACTTAGTGCGGATAACCGCAAAACGGATAGTCCCCTCGCAGTAAATGGATAGATAGCCGGGGGCACCGGCGCTTCAATCGAGTCGAGCCTGATCACTCGAAAGGAGCCCCCGATGAGCAACATGAGAACCGTGACCCAATGGCAGCGCTTCATTGAGGGCTGCCTGGACTTTCGCCCCGTGGAAGGTGTTTATCGCATCGCCCGGGACATGTTCACCGAGCCGGAACTGTTCGACCTGGAGATGGAGCTGATCTTCGAGAAGAACTGGATCTACGCCTGCCACGAAAGCGAAATACCCAACAAGCACGACTTCGTGACCATCCGTGCCGGTCGCCAGCCACTGATCATCACCCGTGATGGCGAGGGCCGACTCAACGCGCTGATCAATGCCTGTCAGCACCGCGGCACCACCCTGACCCGAGTGAGCAAGGGCAATCAGTCGACCTTCACCTGCCCGTTCCATGCCTGGTGCTACAAGAGCGACGGGCGCCTGGTGAAGGTGAAAGCACCTGGCGAGTACCCGCAAGACTTCGACAAAGCCACCCGTGGCCTGAAGAAGGCGCGTATCGACAGCTACAAGGGCTTCGTCTTCGTCAGCCTCGACACCAGCGGCAGCGACAGCCTGGAGGACTACCTCAACGATGCTCGGGTGTTCTTCGACATGATGGTCGCCCAGTCGCCCACCGGTGAACTGGAAGTGCTGCCGGGCAAGTCGGCCTACACCTACGATGGCAACTGGAAACTGCAGAACGAGAACGGTCTGGACGGTTATCACGTCAGTACCGTGCACTACAACTACGTGGCTACCGTGCAGCACCGCCAGCAGGTCAACGCGGAGAAAGGCACCGCCGCCAGTGCCACCCTCGACTACAGCAAGCTGGGTGCCGGTGACGCGCAGACCGACGATGGCTGGTTCTCGTTCCACAACGGCCACAGCCTGCTGTTCAGCGACATGCCCAACCCCGCCGTGCGCCCCGGCTACGCCAGCATCATGCCGCGCCTGGTGGAGGAGTACGGGCAGAGCAAGGCCGAGTGGATGATGCACCGCCTGCGCAACCTGAACATCTACCCGAGCATGTTCTTCCTCGATCAGATCAGCTCGCAGCTGCGCATCATTCGTCCGATTGCCTGGAACAAGACCGAGATCAACAGCTTCTGCCTTGGCGTGAAGGGCGAATCCGACGCTGATCGCGAAAACCGCATCCGTCAGTTCGAAGACTTCTTCAACGTCTCGGGCATGGGTACGCCGGACGATCTGGTGGAGTTTCGCGAGGCCCAGCGAGGCTTCCAGGCACGCCTGGAGCGCTGGAGCGATATCTCCCGCGGGCACGGCAAATGGGTGGACGGTGCGACCCCCAACAGCGAGGCCATCGGCATCGCGCCGGTACTTACCGGTACCGAATTCACCCATGAAGGGTTGTACGTCAACCAGCACGCCAACTGGCAACGCTTCCTGCTCGACGGCCTGGCGCGCAAGGCCGCCGACGAAGCAGCACTGAAACTGCACGAGGTCTGAGCCATGAATGCCGAACTGCAATACCGCATCGAGCAATTCTTCTACCGCATGGCCGAGCTGTGCGATGCACAGGACTGGGATGCCTACCTGGATCTGTTCAGCGAGGACAGCGAGTTCCATCTGCCGCAGTGGGAGTCGGAACACGTCTACACCCGCGATCCGAAGAAAGGCATGTCGCTGATCTATTACCCCAACCGCGGCGGCCTGGAAGATCGGGTGTTCCGCATCCGCACCGGCAAGGCGGCGTCGACCATTCCCATGCCGCGCACGCTGCACCAGATCAGCAACCTGCGTATCGCCCCGCTGGCCGACGACGCGCTGGAGGTGCGGGTCAACTGGCTGACGCTGTACTACCGCATGGGCAGCGCCGAGCAGTTCTTCGGCCATGCCAACTACCGGCTGCGCCCGGCCGGCGACAGCTGGAAGATCGCGCGCAAGCACGTGGTGCTGCTCAACGACACCATCAATTCAGTGCTCGACTTCTACCACCTCTGATTCAGCGGATTATCGATCATGACGTACAAGGTCGCCTTCAGTTTCGCGGACGGCAAGACGCTGTTCTGCCCGGTGCAGGGCAACGAGATCCTGCTCGACGCCGCATTGCGCGCAGGCATCAAGATCCCCCTGGATTGCCGGGAAGGTGTGTGCGCCACCTGCCAGGGTCGCTGTGAATCGGGTCAATACACCCAGGACTACGTCGATGACGAAGCACTGTCGGCAACCGATCTGCAACAGCGCAAGGTACTCACCTGCCAGACCCGCGTGCAGTCCGACGCGGCGTTCTACTTCGACTTCGATTCCAGCCTCTGCCATGCCGAGGGGCCGCGCCACATACAGGGCGTGATCAGCGCTGTGGAGCAGGTGTCCGACAGCACCGCGGTGTTGCACGTGGACGCCAGCCAGCATCGCCAGCAGCTGGACTTCCTGCCTGGCCAGTACGCACGGCTGCGCGTGCCGGGCACCGAGCAGTGGCGCTCCTACTCGTTCGCCAACCGCCCCGGCATGGCCAATCAGTTGCAGTTCCTCGTGCGTCTGCTGCCACAGGGGGTGATGAGCGACTTCATGCGCGAGCGCTGCCAGCCCGGCCAGGTGCTCGAGTTCGAAGCGCCCCTGGGCAGTTTCTACCTGCGCCAGGTGGCCCGGCCCCTGTTCCTGGTCGCAGGCGGCACGGGGCTTTCGGCGTTCCTCGGCATGCTCGATGAAATGACCGAACGCGGCAGCGCCGGCCAGCCGGTCACGCTGTTCTACGGGGTGAATCAGGAAGCCGACCTGTGCCAGATCGAACGCCTGCAGGGCTTTTCCGATCAGCTGCCAGGCTTCGACCTCAATCTTGTCGTATCGCGGCCGTCAGCGGGCTGGACCGGCAAATCCGGCTGGATCCCCGAGCACTTCGAGCGCTCCGTCCTCGCCGCGCAGCCTTTCGACATGTACGTATGCGGGCCACCTCCCATGGTCGAAGCGATCAAGACCTGGTTGCATGATCACGGCATCGACAACGGCAACCTGTACTACGAGAAATTCGTGGAAAGCAATTCGAGCCGCTGACCCGAGGGTCTGTTGACGTTTCAGCACGACCGCGCCGGAGCCAGTTTTAGCGCGAGGCAAGGCACGAGGTGCGAAGTTTGGCTGGCCAAATGAGCCACCGAGAAACGCAGCATCGCGCTAAAAATGGCCCGGCCCTTCGGGTGGGGCCGCCTAGGTTGCGCGGGAAATCTCGCCAGGCGTCGTTGGAGGACTTGAAAAGGGAATGCCATTCTCTGCGTCCTCCGCCTAACCTGGCGAAATTTCTCGCAGCAACGCGGCTTGCGCTGAAACGTCAACAGACCCTGGGCACGCCGGATGCCCTTGCATCCGGCGGCCAGATGGGTCACCGGTCGAACCGCTCCGCCAGGTTACGCAGCGCTTCGATCTGCTGGCCGATTTGCGCACTGACCTTGTGGCCGTCCTGGGCCTTGGCCGCACTCTGATGGCACAGCTCGGCAATCTGCACCACCTGGCGATTCAGACCATCTGCCACCTGCCCCTGCTCTTCCATGGCGCTGGCGATCTGCACGTTCATGTCGGATATCTGCTCGAGCGCCTGCTTGACTCCATGAAAGCTTGCCTGCACCGAGGTAACCGCTTCGGTGGTCTGGGTCGCCAGCGCCTGCCCCTCGCGGGTCAGTTGCACGGTCTGCTCGGTGGTCTGGTTGAAACGCAGGAGCAACGGCTGGATCCTGCCAGTCGCCTGCTGCGTGCGCGTGGCCAGTTGCCGTACCTCGTCGGCCACCACGCTGAACCCACGTCCGGCATCTCCGGCGCGGGCCGCCTCGATGGCGGCGTTGAGGGCCAGCAGATTGGTTTGCCCGGCGATCGCGCTGATGATGTCGGTGATCTCGCCAATCGCCCGGGTGGCCGCTGCCAGTTCGCCGGATGCGCAAGCGATCTCCTCCACCGACGCATTCAGGCGCTGCATCGCCGACAGGCTCTGCTCGGCCAGGCCCTGGCCCTGATTCGACAGGCTCACCGCTTGCTGGGTGGCCCCCAGGCTTTCGTGCAGGCTGCGCGAAACTTCCTGAATGGTCGCGGTCATCTGGCTCAAGGCGACCACCGACTGATCCGTCTCGTTACGCTGGTGTTCGAGGCGCTGTGCCTCTTGCTGGATCAGATGGGTCAGAGCGCCGGTGTGCGCATCGAGGAGCTGGCCGCTCATGCCGATGCGCGACAACGCGGTCTGCAGACGCGCTTCGCCGGTGATCAGGGCCATGTTGATCAGCGCGGCATTGCCACCCTGGGTGCTGTACAGCTCGGCCAGTAGCGGATCGCTGAAGGCCTTGGGGTGCTCAGCCAGTACGCTGCGCAGCGCATGATCCTGCCGCCGGCGCTGCCATATCCCGGTGGCGATCACGGCAACCGCCAGCGCTGCGCCCTGAAATACCGGCGAGGGCAGAAACGAGGTGCAGGCGGCCAGGCCGATGCCGACACCGGCGGCCGGCCAATGGGCCTGGCACTGTCGAGCGATGCGCAGGCGCCAGGTCAGTGGTGTGCCGTGGCGCCGCCAGTGGTCGAACAGCTGCTGCCCACGCTCGATTTGGTCGACGGTGGTCGGCAAATACACGGCGCCATAGCCCTGCACACCATCGCGCCCGTAGGCGGGTTTCACGTAGAGGTTGTGCCACACGCGACTACCATCGCGGGCGCGGTTGCAGATCAGGCCCATCCACGGAGATCCCTGCCTCAGGGTCAGCCAGAGGCTATCGAACACCTGGGCGGGAACCCATTCATGACGCAGCACTGTGATCGGCTGCTCACGCAATTCCTCGGGGCGATAACCATGGCTGTCGGCGAACGACTCGGAGCAATGGGTGATACGCCCATTGAGATCGGTACGGCAGATCAGCGCAGAGACACAAGAGAGGTCGTTCATCGGTCGGCACTCGTGTTGCAGCGATAAAAAAACGCCCCCCCATGGAGGGAGGGCGCAAACCAAGTGCTGTGGAGCAGCGGTCAGGGCTCAGAAGTGATGGACGTAGCGCACCTGTACGCGGCTGCCATCGGGACGGTTCTCCACCTCCTGTTCGAAGTAGGCGTTGACGAACAGGTGATCGTCCTGGGAGAAGCTGTACATGGCTCCCGGCCCGATGGCCCAGACCTTTTCCCGGCGACCGGAAACGTCGTGGCCGTCGACCTCGGTATCGGTGAACTGCTTGAGCCAGTAGCCGTTGATGCCCAGACGCAGCTTGTCGGTGAGCGCATACTCGGTGGCCAGATTGGCGTGCAGTGCCTGTCCGGCCTGTATGTCGCTGGCGTCACCGAAACCTCGGGTGGGGTCGTCGTTCTTGCCGTTGTAGAGATAATGCGCGCGGATCGACGCCGTCCACTTTGGAGTGAACCAGTAGGTTGCGGCCCAGTACGGGTTGAACGACCAGGCGTTATTGCCCGGATTGATGTCGCGATCGCTGTCGTACTCACCGGTGGGCAGATTGACCTGCAGTTCGATGCGGTGCACGAAACGCGGGCCCTCGGGGCCCATGATCGGATCGAACTGAATGAACGGCCCGATCAGCAGGTCGCCCATGCCGGTCTGCCCTCTGAGCGCGGCGTTGTCCAGGCCATCGTCGACCTTCATCCGCGTCACCAGCGGCAATACCGCATTGAGCCCCAGGCTGGCGTTGCCCAGACGCAGATCGGACAGGTAGCTCAACTGGGTCACCGCGACCTGATAATCGAGATCCTGACGGGGCAGGCCGATGTCATCGCCATCCTTGTCACGCAGGCGGCTGGCACTGTAGTTCTGAAAATACTCCTGCAGATACCAGCCAGGGCCAGCCGGCAGCCCACCATCGAGAAAACTGGTCAGCCCCAGGTTGACCACGGGCAGGTCATAGGCCTGCGCGCCCTGAGCGACGAGCAAACCGGCACCGCACACACACATCAGTCGTTTCTTCATGCTGCTTCTCCCCATTGGCAAGGCTTGCGGCAGAACGTTCATTGAGTGAGGCCAGGGTGCGCGGCGGCGATCCGGTACTGGCCTGCGTGGAAGACCAGCGGTTCTGTGCCGCCGTATCGGTACTGCTCGATTTCACCGATGAAGATCAGGTGATCACCGCCGTCGTACTGGGTGACGTTACGGCACACCAGCACCGCGACCACGTCATCGAGTACCGGCGGCCCAGCCTTGCTCAGGGCGTGGGCGACCCCGGCGAACTTGTCCGCCGCCGGCCGGGCGAACTGCCCCGACAGCCCATGCTGATGGGCACCCAGCACATTGATCGCGAAGTGGCTGGCGGCCTGGAAGTCGTCCAGGCTCGGCGCAGTCCGGGCCAGGCTCCAGAGCACCAGCGCCGGGGTCAGCGAGACCGAGGAAAAGGAGTTGGCGGTCATGCCCAGCTTGCGGCCGTCGGCGGTGCACGCGGTGATCACCGTCACACCGGTGGCGAACTGGCCCAGCAGGTTGCGCAACTCACGAACATCGCGGCCTTCGGCATCCTGCAGGTCGGCGCATGGGGCGGTCAGATCATTCATGGTCATCTCCCCTCGGGTCAGGCGGCCTGCTGGCTCATTTTCTGGATGAAGGTCCGGCACTGCTCGGCATCGAACCACCAGGGTGCGAACTGGCGCGGGTCGTCGAAGGCATTGGTGATGGCAGCGGCGAGCGGCGGTATCTGGCTGGCGGCACCGAGCAGTTCGAGCAAATGAGCCGGTGGCGGTGTGAGCATGCTGTTGGTCCAGGACACCACGTGGCGGGCGTAGCTCCAGTACTGCTCGAAGGTCTGCTCCATCCACAGGCGATTGAAGGGCTGGTCACCCTGAGCGAGGATCGCCTGCAAGTAGACCTTGCTGCACTTGGCGGCATTGTTGGAACCCTGGCCAGTGATCGGGTCGTTGACCACCAGAGCGTCGGCCATGCCGAACACTTCCCGGCCTGACGGCAGGGTCATCACCGGACGACGCACCATGGGCGTGAAGCGTCCCGAGAGGAAACCGTTGTCGTCGGTCAGCGTCAGGTTCTGGCAACGCTCCGCCTCCCACGGCAGGTACTGACGGACGATTTCCAGACTCTTGCGCAGATGCTCTTCGGGGGTCTTGATGTTCTGCCAGCAGTCCATCGGACCACCGGGAATGCCTTCGAACACCATGATTTCGCAGGGCCCGCTGGTGGTCAGCGACGGGAACACGAAGTACTCGCCCACCCCGGGGATCAGGTTGAAGGCAACGCGCGAGAAAGGCGAAACCGGAGTCATGCCCTTCACATAGGTGAGCGCCAGGGCACGCTGCGGTGTGCTGAACTGGGTGCGCTCGGTGTCCCTGGCGAACAGGTTGACGATCTCGCCCTTGCCAGCGGCGAGCAGCACCAGGTCATGGCTGGCGGCCAGTTCCTCGAGCTCGGCCAGGCCGACGTCCTTGATCACCAGCTCACCGCCACGCTTGACGAAGGTGTCCATCCAGACCGGCATCTTCACGCGCTGGTCGACCGACTGGGCGTAGCGCTCCAGGCGCGCACTCCAGTTGAACAGCTTCTCGCCAGGCTGCTGCGGATCCGGCACGCACAGGCCGATGCCCTCGACCGCCGGGCATTCGTTTTCCCAGAAGTTGATGCCGAGATCGCGCTCGGTCTGCAGGGCGGTGTTGAACATGCACTGGCTGGACATGACCTTGCCATTGCGAATTTCTTCACCGGTGCGGTTGGTGGTCAGGGTGACCTGATACCCCTTGGCCAGCAGGCCCAGGGCGAGTTGCAAACCGGCCTGGCCGGCTCCGACGATAGCGATGCGACGCATGATGGTTTTCCTGGTGGCGGGTTGAGCCGGCACAGTCGTACCGGGCGTTGTGGTGAGGTTCAGAAGGCGGGCGAGGAGCTTGTTCATCGAGGTACCTCACTCGGCCAAGCGAGAGATGGCGGGCAGGTTCTGCTCGGGGCCCATGGTCGAATAGCCGCCGTCCACCGCGTAGTCGGCGCCGGTCACGAAGCTGGCCGCCGGCGAGCAGAGAAAAGCGACGACATTGGCCACTTCAGCGGGCTCGCCGAGGCGCCCGAGCAGGTGATAGGCCGCAGCGACGCGGTCAGCCTTGGCGCGATCGCCACCGCTGACCTCCGCGATGACCCGCGACCAGGTCCAGCCAGGCGATACCGAGTTGACGCGGATGCCATCCGGGGCGAGATCCATGGCCATGCTGCGCGTGAGCTGCCTGATCGCGGCCTTGGAGACCGGGTACAGCCAGCGTCCGGTCTGTGCGCAGCCTGCGGAAATCGACGTGAAGTTGACGACGGCTCCGCCGCGCGCCTTGAGGTCGCCATGCACGGCCTGAGTCAGGGTCACGGTCGACACCAGGTTCACGTCCAGAGCACGCAACCAGTCTTCACGGGTCGAGGCGAAGCCGTCGTCCTGATAGGTGCAGGCCAGGTTGATCAGCAGATCGATCGGCCCCAGGCTCTGCCGGATAGCGCTCAGTGCCTCGTCTACCTGAGCGGGCTCGGTGATATCCACAGCCCAGAAACGCGCGCCCTCCCCCAACTGGCTGGCGACCCGATCGCCACCCTGGGCATCGATATCCAGCAGGGCGACACGCGCACCACAGGCGATCAGGCCGCGTGCCACGGCCATGCCGATCAGCGTCGCGCCACCACTGATCAGGGCGACCTTGCCCCGCAGCGCCTGGTCATTGAGAAATGCAGACATGGGATCTCCTCAGGCGCTCTTGGCGGCGCTGCTGGCCCAGCTGGGCATCAGGGTGTTGGAAGGCAGGCTCTCGTCGAGCAGCTTGGCGGCGGTCTCCTGCCCGGCGACGGGCAAACCGTTCGGGCTAAGCAGGCCGATCTGTACCAGCACGCTGGCCTGGTCCCAGTAGATGTGCTCGTGGCAGAGCTTGGGGCCACGGAACTTGACCACTCCGAGCATGGGAATCCGCACCTGCCGCCCGGTCGGCGCGACGCCGGGCAGCATCCAGTCGATCTCGCTGTCGTGGGTGAAGGTCATGATGAATTCATCGACGATCTGGGTCGCGCCAACGGTGCGCGAGATCGGCGTAAGGGCCATGTCCCGGGGGTTGCCATGCACGAAATGGTGTTGATAGAAGCGGCTGAGCTGGGCGTAGCCGACACCACCGGTCATGGTCGGGATATGGTTGACGTAGGGCTCGGCAACCATGGTCGCCATGGTCGCCGGCACGTCACGGGTATCGAACTCGTGGCGGATATGCTCCTCCCACAAGGTCGACAGGTCATAGTCAGGGCCGATGCTGCGGCGCAGGGCGGCAACCGTCCGCTCGTGGGCCATCAGCGCTGCCGGCTTGTCGAAATGATGCCCATTGGGGCGGGCAAAGGCATGGTCGACACCGGGATACAGGTAGGTTTCCACTCCCGGTGTGGCGCGGCCAGCGGCGAAGATCGCCGCCCGCGCTTCGGCAGGACAGAAGGCATCCAGCTCGGCGGCATGCAGCACCAGCCGACGACCGTTCAGGCCAGCCAGCTCATCCAGCGCCGCTTCGATGCCGACGCCGTAGTAACCGACCGCACAGGCCACTTCGCAGAGCCGACAGGCTGCCAGGTAGGCGAGCTTGCCCCCCAGGCAATAGCCGACCACGCCTTGCGGGCCCGGGGTGCAGACCGGCAACGCCCGTAGCGCGGCGAGGCTGGCCTGGATATCCACCACGCCGAGGTCTTCGTCAAAGGCCTGGTACAGGGCCAGGCCGCGGGCGAAGTCTTCCTCGGTGTAACCCAGTTCGACGTTCGCTTCCTGGCGCCAGTAGAGATCCGGCACCAGCACGCTATAGCCCTCCTCCGCCAGGAAGTCGGCCACTTCGCGCATGGCCTGGTTGACGCCGAAAATCTCCTGACAGAGCACGACACCGGGCCCCTGCCCGCCGATTGCCGTGGCCAGGTAGGCCTGGAACGCTCCGCCGCCATTGGCGGCGACGCTGACATAGCGACCTTTCATGTGTGTCTCCAACGTCCAGTGAGGTTGGAAACGATGGTGCGACTCCCCGACGCCAGGCCACTATCCGCCTAGCGCAAGGTCTGTCCGTGACACGCGGAAAGTTTCCAGCCCCTGGCGCGAGGCCGCGATGGGCGGAGCTCCATGCTGGCTCAGGTATTGCTTTGGCAACACCAGGCACGAAAAAACGTGCCGTTAAGAAACAGCAGAGGTGCCGCAGTATCCACGCACTGCAGCGACTATCCGGATCGTGCAAGAGACCGGTAACGCAATGGCACACACTGCCTTGAAATCGTGCACGCGGGTGAGGTGTTCATGAATACGGAGTTCAATTCGGAGGGGGGAACGCGCTTCCTGCGCCCCCCTCTGTTCTCGGTACACAATCGACTGTTCCTGCTCAACGACCGCGACAGCATTCGTGACCAGGTCGGCGGCGTGTTCAAACCCCACGATCTGAGCCTGGTCGAGCCGGGCCAGAACGTCAGTGCCTCGATGCACCATGTCAGCCTTGGGCGTCTGTCTCTGAGCCGTCTGGAGTACGGGGCTGCAGTGCGCATCGATCCCGGCAGCCTGGATACGTTCTTCCTGATCCAGATCCCCCTTCAGGGCAGCGCCGAGATCAATTGCGACGGCCGTAAATTCACCTCGTCGCCGCGTTGCGCCTCGTTCATTTCCCCTGATACACCGGTATCGATGCACTGGGCTGCAGATGCCCCGCAGTTGGCGGTGCGCCTGGATCGCGAAGACGTCGAAAGCCACTGCGCCCAACACCTTGGCCGGCGCCTGGAAACCCCGCTGCGCTTCGAGCCGGCCTTCGATCTGGACAAGCCGGGCGCCAGCTATTTCCTCCAGCTGCTGTCCACCCTGACCGATGCCCTGACCTGCGCCGACCACCCGATCCATCAGCCCATGGTGCTCAAGCAGTTCGAGGCGACCCTGATCAATGCCCTGATCTACGGGCAGCCGAATAGCATGCAGCGCATGGTCGGTGCCCTGTCCAGCGAACGCAGGATCTCGCCCTACTTCGTCAAACGCAGTGAGGAGTACATTCTCGATCACGCCCATGAAGCGCTGACCGTCGAACAGTTGGCCGATCAGGCTGGCGTCAGCGTACGCACGCTGTTTTCGGGATTCCGGGAGTTCCGCGGCACCAGCCCAATGGCCTTCCTGCGCGAAGTCCGCATGCAACGCGTCCATGAATCCCTGCGGCATGAAGAGAGCGAATCGGTAACCGACATCGCCCTGAAATGGGGCTTCACTCACCTTGGTCGGTTTTCTCAGGAGTACCGCAAGCGCTACGGCGAGCTTCCGTCCGCCACCTTGCGCTATCGGCGTTAGCGGCTGGCTGCCCCTGCATTCACGGAGCAGCCAGCGCAGGACGATGGGCGTCAGGCTCGATCAGTAGACGAACGTCAGCAGCACGTTGAACGCCAGGGCGGCGACGAAACCGATAGGCGCGGCCTTGAACAGCAACTGCGGGAACAGCGTGGCACGGCTCTGCTCCGAGGTGCAGGAGCCGAGGATCAGGCTGCCGCCGGAAGCGAATGGCGAGATCGACGTGGCCTGGGCGCCCACCACGATGGCGATGAAGATCACCATCGGCTCGATGCCCATGGCCGAGGCGATCGGCAGCACGATGGGAAACAGCGCCGGCGTCACCACCCCCAGGGTACTGGCGAAGATCGACATGATCGCAGCGATGATGCCGAATGCCACGGGCACCAGCAGCGGAGGGATGGTGCTGCCGATCCACGAGGCGAGGATGTCGATGGTGCCCGCCTTGATCGCCACCGAGATCAGCATGCCCACGCCGCAGATCATGATCAGCGTGCTCCACGGCACCGAGGCCATGGCCTTGCGCTCGTCACCCAATTTCAACAGCAGGGCGATGACCGAGAAGATGCTGGCGATCAGGCCGATATCCATCTTCGAGTTGATGAAAGCAATCGTCTGGTTATCCGGCATCGCGATATTGGCGATAGGGGCTGCCAGCACGATGGCCATCATCGCCAGGGTCAGCCAGAGGGTGATGCGCTGTTCGCGATTGAGTGGGGTCGGCGCTGTCGCGACGAAGGTGGACACTTTCATCGCCTGGCCATTTTTCGACAGGAACACGAAGGCGCTGATCACCACAATCGGAATGATCAGGGTGCTGACGAAGATGCCGAAGGCGTTGATGAAGGCATCACTTTCGGAAAGCCCGGCGTTGGTCATCAGGCCACGGAAAATGATGCCGCTCTGGCTGGAGACGAAGTTGGCACCACTCAGCGCGCCATAGTTCACCGCCATGCCGCCGATGATCAGGCTCATGCCAGTGCGCTCGCACAGCAGCAGGGTGATCGGCGCCATGAAAGCCAGCACCGTGTAGTAACCCGCGCCCATCGCGGCGATCACCCCGGCGGTGGCGAACACCGCGAACGGCATCAGTTGCGGCACCGCGCGGCAGGTATAGATCAGGTGTTCGGCCAGTTTCTCAAGGGTGCCGTTGACCGTCGCGAAGCTGTAGAACAGGCACACCGAGAAGATGATGAAGAAGATCTTCAGCGGCCACATGCCGATGATGTCGGACGGGCTCAGGCCCATGCCGAAACAGCCGATCAGGTAGGAAAAGGCAATGGCGAACAGACCGATATTGATCTTGGTCTTGTAGCCGAGAGCCACGGCGATAATGATCGCCGCGACAACGAGCAGGCTCATCATGATGGAAGCTTCCAGATTGTTGTTCGAGGTTGATCAGCGGGGGGTGAAGCCGAAGAGCCTGGCGGGGTTATCCACCAGCACCCGATTGCGCTCGGCTGCATCCGGCAACAGCGCTTCGATCAACGTGAACTGCTCGGCGTAGTCTGTCCGATCTTCGAACTGGGTGTTGGGCCAATCGCTGCCCCACAGGAAACGCTCGATACCGCCTGCCGCCCCACGCACCTGCGCCAGCGCGGCAGCCGCCTGGGTTTGATCGGACCGGCTGCGGTAAGCAGCCGACAGTTTCAGCCACACGCGCGAATCGCCCAGCAGATTCAAAAAAGCCTGATGACCGGGCTTGTGCGGGTCGATGCCGCCAGTCGGCAGACCGAAATGGTCGATCACCAGGTTCACGCCCGTGGCGACGATGGCCGGCACGACCTGCGCGAGGTCATCGATGCCACGCTGGATTTCCACCTGCCAGCCACGGCGGGCCAGGCGCCCGAACAATGCCGCCCACTCGGGGCCCGTGTAATCCTCCAGCGCCTTGCCGATCAGGTTCAGGCGGATGCCCACCACAGCGGATGCGGCGAGCTCGTCCAGTTGCGCTTCGCTGATGGACGCGTCGACCACGGCCACACCGCGCAGACGCTGCGGGTAGCGGCGCAGGGCCTCGACCATGAAGCTGTTGTCGGTGCCGAGAAAGCTCGGCTGGATCAGCACGCCATGGGACAGGCCATGGCGGTCCAGGTGCTCGAGATACTGTTCGACCAGCGCGTCGTAATCGGGGCTGTAACGACGGTTGGCGACCATCGGCAGATCCTTGCGGAAGATATGCGCATGGGTGTCGATGCCGGTGATGGCAGGGCTGGGAGTACTCATGAAGGAAATACCTGATCGATTGTTGTAGAGGCCGGCATCGGGCGCTGACCGTTCTTGTCACGACATCCAGTCATATATATGAATAGTTGACCATATATCTGTGTCGGACATTCTGTCAATCGACCCGCCGGTGGTAGAGTGGCGCCAGCCTGTGGCAACCGGACAACGACACGCTATGAATGCCTCGACCCTCGGATACGACGAACGCCTGCCGCTGTACCAGCGGCTGCGCGAGGAAATGCTCGCCAAGATCGCTGCCGGAGAGTGGTCACCCGGCGCGCCCATTCCCACCGAGGCGGAACTGACCAAGCTCTATGGCGTGGCCATCGGCACGGTTCGCAAGGCGGTGGATACACTGGTCAGCGAAGGGCTGCTGCTGCGCAGCCAGGGCCGTGGCACCTTCGTGCGTCGGCCGAATTTCGATGCGTCGCTGGCGCGCTTCTTTCGCCAGGTCAATGCCAGCGGCGGCCGGGAGATTCCCAGCAGCCAGATCCTTTCCAAGGAACTGCAGAAGCCCTCCAAGGAGGTTGCCAAGGCACTCGCCCTGAAAAACGGCGAGCAGGTGCTGCGCATGGAACGCCTGCGAGTGATCGAAGACCGCACCCTGTTCCATGAGGAAATCTGGCTGCCCGCCTCGCGCTTTATCGTGCTGCTGGACATCGACTCGAACACCTTCGGCGACCTGCTCTACCCTTTCTACGAGAAGCAATGCGGCCAGTGCATCGCCTCGGCCCGGGAAACCCTCACCGTCGGCTCGGCCAGCGCAGAGATCGCCCATACGCTGTCCATCGGCCAGGGAGAGCCCATCGTGGTGATCGAACGCACCGCCCTGGGCTACGACCGCAGCCCACTGGAGTACCGCCTCTCGCGCGCCGCGGCAGCCAACTTCCGTTATCAGATCGATATCTGCTGAATACCCGCGGGGCCCTGCATAGGCAGGACGGTCGCCAACCGTTCGTCGCCCCGTAACGCCCCGCCAACGACCGCCTGCCAGGGCCTGATCAGCGCGATAGCTGCGCGGCAAAAGCGCCAATTTCCACCCCATCAAGCACTTGCCAGGGTTGCCAACGGAGCCTCTGGCATGGGGGCCTGAGACGTTTCAGAGAGAAAAATCCTGCCCGGCCACTATTTAGATTTACGCGGTGCTGCCGAAGTGCTATCAGGTGCTGAAAGAAAGGGCGCGCTGCAGACGCGTCACTTACAACAAAAACACATCAGGAATGCCCCCATGAACAGCTTACGTCGCTTGCCGATAAACCGTCGTCTGTGGCTCATCATGGTGCTGCCGATCCTGATGCTGGTGCTGCTCGGCGCCTACATGCTCAACCAGATCAGCATTGGCCTCTACGCCGGCAAGTCGGAAAAGACTCAGCACGTGGTACAGAGTGCCGTCGGCCTGCTGAAGTACTACCAGGGCCTGGAAGCCAGCGGCAGCCTGAGCCGCGAGCAGGCGCAGAAGCAGGCGATGGAGGTGATTCGCGGCTTGCGCTACGGCGGCCAGGAGTACTTCTGGATCAACGATCAGACGCCGACCATGATCATGCACCCGACCAACCCCAAGCTCGAAGGGCAGAACCTCTCCGGGCTCAAGGACCCGGACGGCAAGGCGCTGTTCAACGAGATGGTCGCCATCACCCGCAGCCAGGGCGCAGGCGCGGTCAACTATCGCTGGCCCAAGCCTGGCAGCAGCGAGCCGGTACCGAAGATTTCCTACGTCGAGCTGTTCCAGCCCTGGGGCTGGATCATCGGTTCCGGCGTCTATGTCGATGACGTGCAGGCCGAATTCAAATCCCAGGCCCTGCGCGCCCTGGCCATTGGCGTGCCCGCGACCCTGCTGCTGATCGTTCTGGTGGTGATGATTTCGCGCAGCATCGCCCTGCCCCTGCAGCAGGCTGTCACGGCGATGGCCAATATCGCCAGTGGTGAAGGCGACCTGACCCACACCCTCGACGATCAGGGCCGCGACGAACTGGCTGCCCTGGCCGGGCACTTCAACGCCTTCACCGGCAAGATGCGCCAGGTGATCCGACAATTGCTCGACTCCGCCGCCTCACTGGACCAGGCCGCGCGCTCGCTGGGTGACATTTCCAGCGCCGCCCAGCAGCACAGCCAGCAACAGGCCCAGCAGATGGAGCTGGTCGCCACCGCGGTCAACGAAGTGACCTACGGCGTACAGGACGTGGCCAAGAACGCCGAGCATGCTTCGAGCGAAGTGCACACCGCAGAGGAGCAGGCCAAGCAAGGCCAGCGCAATATCGACGCCAGCCTGGAGCAGATCGACCAGTTGTCCGGCACCATCGACAAGGCGGTGACGGTGATCCAGTCACTGGCCACGGAAAGCACGCAGATCGGCGGCGTGCTGGAAGTCATCCGCTCGATCGCCGAGCAGACCAACCTGCTGGCGCTCAACGCGGCCATCGAAGCGGCGCGGGCCGGCGAACAGGGCCGCGGGTTCGCCGTGGTCGCCGACGAGGTTCGCCTGTTGGCCCAACGCACGCAGAAATCCACCGCGGAAATCCAGGGCATGATCGAACGCCTGCAAGGCAACTCCGAGGCCGCGGTGAAAGCCATCAGCGACAGCAGCCGGGCCTCGCAACTGACGGTCGGCCAGGCCAGCCAGGCCGGTGAAAGTCTGGCGCAGATCGCGCAATCGCTGCGCAACCTGACCGGGCTCAATGCCTCCATCGCCAGTGCCACCCTGCAGCAGTCCCACGTGGTCGACGACATCAACCAGAACGTCACCCACACCGCCGGGCTGGCCCACAGCGCTGCCGAGTCCGCCGAGCAATCGAGTGCCGCCAGCCAGCACCTCAAGCAGTTGGCCGAGCAGCTCAGTCGTCTGCTGGGGCAATTCCGCGTCTGACAGGACCTGGATGTTCGTACCTGCGTTCGGCCCGGCGAAGGGCCGAACGCCTCGGGCAGATCATCCGCCCGAGAGGCTCGCACGACTCTCGGGCGCCTTCAGCTGCGACCGCCCCATCGCAAAGACCGGCCTCCCACTGGCAAACGTCGGCACCACGCACGATAGACGCCCGCTATAGCATCAATTAGCCATCATTAAACGCTTGCTTTCCCGTACAGAAATAATAGCCTCAGTGTCCTCAGGCCACCCTTCAGCCAATACACCTCGATCCACTCGATCGGCATGGCCACACCCCTGCCAGAGGTACGCTGCACATGTCCCAACCGTTAACGATCGCCCAGCGCCTGGCAATGGGATTCGGCCTGGTTCTGTCCCTGATGATCCTCATCGCGCTGGTGGGCATCCAGCGCGTTCAGGTCATCGACAGCAGCCTTGGCGAGGTCAGCGAAGGTGCCAGCCTCAAGCAGCGCTACGCCATCAATTTCCGCGGCAGCGTGCACGACCGTGCGATTGCCATCCGCGACCTGGTACTGGCCCGCGACACCACGGCGCTGAATGACCAATTGCAGAACATCGAGCGGCTGCATGGGTTCTATCAGGAGTCGGCCGCGCCCCTCGACAGGCTGGTTGCTGACAACACGTCGAGCGCAGAGGAACAGCGCCAGCTTGCCCAGATCAAGGCCATCGAGAGCAGTGCTCGCGAACTGACCCAGCGCCTGATCAGCCTGCGCCAGGGCGGTGATGTGGAAGGCGCGCAAACGCTGCTATCCACAGAGGTGGCAGCCGCCTATCTGGAATGGCTGAAACGCATAAATACCTTCATCGACTTGCAGGAACGAGAAATCACCACCAGCCTGGACGGCGTGCGCGAAACCGCCGGCAGCTTTGCCCGGTTGATCGTTGCGGTCACTACCATCGCGATTCTGCTCAGTGTGATCGTCTCGATGCTGATCATCCGCAAGATGCGCTCGACCCTGGGCGCCGAGCCCCATGACGTGGCCCTGGTCATCCGGCGGCTGGCCGATGGCGCTCTCGACCAGCGAATAGATACCCGCTACCCGGGCAGCGTAATGGGTGCGGTCAAGGACATGAGCGCGCGCCTGAGCGACACCATCAGCCAGGTGCGCAGCGCCGCTGACGAGCTCAACCATTGCTCGCAACAGTTGCTGACCACTTCGGCGAGCAACAACAGGCAGTTGCAGGCCCAATCCGAAGAGGCGGAGCAAATGGCCGCAGCCATCAACCAGATGGCCGCAACGGTCAATGAAGTGGCAGGTTATGCCGGTACGGCAGCCTCCGCGACACGCACGGCCGACACCGAGGTAGAGCATGGCAGCCATCTGGTGATGCAGGGCGGCCAGGCGATTCAGGAGCTGGCAACGGTGCTCGACTCGGCTGCGGACAAGGTCGAGCAATTGTCGCGTGACAGTACCAACATCGAAACCATCATCGCAGTGATCACCGCCATCGCCGACCAGACCAACCTGCTCGCACTGAACGCTGCAATCGAAGCGGCGCGCGCCGGCGAGCACGGTCGCGGCTTCGCCGTGGTGGCCGACGAAGTGCGCTCCCTGGCCAACCGCACCCAGGCGTCGACGCGAGAGATCAGCAGCATGATCGAACAGCTGCAGGCCGGCGCCAGTGGCGCCGCGCAGATCATGCAGACCAGCAGTCAGATGGCGCGCAAGACCGTCGAACAGACTGCGGCAACCGAACAGGCCCTAGGCCGCATTCGCCAGGAGGTAGGGGCCATCAAGGACATGAGCGCGCAGATCGCCAGCGCCGCTCAGCAGCAGAGCCTGGTAGCCGAGGACGTCAACCAGAACATCAGCCGCATCCATGCCAGCACGCTGGAGACCACCGCAGGCTCCACGCAGGTGTCGGCGGCCAGCCAGGAGCTGTCTTCACTGGCACGCCGCCTGATGGAGCGGGTGAGTTTCTTCAAGGCCTGAGTTTCAGAGCCCGTTTACGATCTGGCGAGCTAGAGTCATGCGCCCCCACAAACATAGGCGAGGAAGCGGAATTTGCTGGGGTAAATGAGAATTTCGACAGGGCTGGCAATCCCGTCTGTTTTTAACGCAGCAGGGCTGACGCGCGGCAGATCGCAAACAGGCTCTCAGGTGTCGTCATCGCGCAGGCTCGCAACCACCTGGTTGTAGAGGCCATGTAGCCGATGCGCCTGATCCGGCTCAAAGGTTTCGCTCAGCAGACGCTGCTCGAATACCTGCTCGGGCGTCAATTCATCGAGGGTGCTCTGCTCACCGTGCAGGCTGGCCACCGCCGTGCCCCGGGCGCGGCGGATGCGCAGCACTTCCACCGGCAGGCCTTCGCACAACGCGGCGATACGTACCTGCAGATCGCTGAGGTAATCGTCACCTTCGACCTGCACCTCCAGCCAGACCGGGCGCTCGGGCGTGCCGTCGATGGCAGCTTCTGCAAGGGCAGCAGGTAGCGTTTTCAGGGAACCGCGAATCGATTGCAGGGCCTGGAAGCGCGGCACCGGCAAAGCGCGCACCTCACGCAGACCACTTTCGTCGACGTCCACCAACAGCACCTCCTTCTGCTGACGCGCTTCGTCGAAGCTCAGCGGGATTGGCGAGCCGCTGTAGCGGATGTGCTCCAGACCACCGACTTTCTGCGGCCGATGGATGTGGCCGAGCGCGATGTAGTCGGCAGCGGGAAAGGAAGACGTCGGGAAGGCTTCCAGCGCGCCGACGTAGATTTCTCGCACCGATTCACTGGCACTGGCACCGACGGTGGTCAGGTGCCCGGTAGCGATGATCGGCAAGGCCGCGCCCAGTTCGGCACGTCGCGCCAGAGCCAGCTCGAACAGCGCCTGATAATGAGCATGGATGGCCTGTTGCAGCGACAACTGCTTGTCCGCTGCACTCTGCCCCGCCTCGCTGCGCAGCACATCACGCGGGCGGATGAAGGGGATGGCGCAGAGCAGTGCCGAGGGCTGGCCATCGGCGCCCTCGAGCACCAGCAGTTGCTCGTGCAGATGGACACCGACGCCGGGGATCACCCGGGTGCCAAGCTGCGCCAGCAAGGTACGGCTCTCGCCCAGCATGGCCACCGAATCATGATTACCGCCGAGCACCACCAGTTGGCACCCGGTGTCGCGCAGCGCGACGACGAAATGGTTGTACTGCTCGCGGGCATAACTGGGCGGTGAGCCGGTGTCGAAAATGTCCCCGGCCACCAGCACCACCTGCACCGCATGCTCGCGCACCTGTTCGATCAGCCAGGCACAGAACGCCTGATGCTCGGCCTGGCGCGTCTTGCCCATGAAGTGCTGGCCCAGGTGCCAGTCGGAGGTGTGCAGAAGGCGCATGAACGGCCCGATCCAGTGACTGAAAAATCCGGCCACCATGCCTTTTCGACGCCGCCAAGGCAATGGTTTCACATCAGGTAACACACCCCGCAGCGACCGTACCACCTGCGCTGCGGGCCTATTTGCGGCGAATCGCCCGGCACGGGCCGGATCACGGGTCGAACCATGGCGCAACGGCCTCGGTCGGAAAATCGTTCACCTCCCTTACCGACCCCGCTGAGGAGTATCCGCCGATGAACACCGCGTCCGCCCGCCCCCTCTCCCTGTGCGCCACTGCGCTGGCCCTGTTCGGCCTGCTGCACAGCGCGTCCACCCACGCCCAGACGATCGCCCTCGACGTGCCCTACGTGCCCACTCCCGAACCGGTGGTGGCACGCATGCTGGAGATGGCCAACGTCGGCCCGGACGACTACGTGGTGGATCTCGGCTCGGGCGATGGCCGCATCGCCATCTCGGCAGTGAAGGATCGGGGCGCCAAGGCTGCCTACGGTATCGACCTGAACCCGCAGCGCATCGAAGAAGCCGAAGCCAACGCGCAGCAAGCCGGCGTCATGGACAAGGTGGTGTTCGAGCAGGGCGACCTGTTCAAGAAGGACATCGCCGATGCCGACGTGCTGACCATGTACCTGCTGAACTCCGTCAACATGCGCCTGCGCCCGGTGATCCTCGACACCCTGGAGCCCGGCACCCGTGTGGTTTCCCACGCCTTCAGCATGGAGGACTGGGAGCCGGATCGCAGCGATATCGTCGAAGGTGCACGCATCTACCTGTGGGTGGTCCCAGCCAAGATCGCTGGCAACTGGCAGATCGAGAGCGAAGGCGAGACCTTCCATGTCGACCTGCAGCAGCGCTTCCAGGAGATCAGCGGCACCACCCAGCACCAGGAAAACCTGCGTGGTCGCCTCAATGGTACCGAGCTGCGCTTCGAGGTCGACGGCAAGCTGTACGTCGGCCAGGTCGAGGGTGATCGCATCGAACCGATTTCCGCCGAAGGCGCGGTGACCGGCTGGAGCGCACGACGGAGCTAAGCCATGAACGCACGCACAGCGACACGACAACCCGGCCTGTCGGTCATCGACGGCGTCGCCATGCTGGTCGGCGTGGTGATCGGCGTCGGCATCTTCGGCTTCCCGCCGCTGGTGGCCCAGCACGCCGACAATGCCTTCGTGTACATCGGCCTGTGGCTGGCCGGCGGCCTGGTGATGCTGGTCGGCGCGCTGTGCTATGCCGAACTCGGCGCCAGCTATCCGGATCGCGGCGGTGAATACCACTACCTCAACCTGGCCTGGGGCCGGCAGGTCAGCCTGCTGTTCGCCTGGGCCAGGGGCACGGTGATCCAGACCGGCGCAATCGCCGTGGTGGCGTTCATCTATGGCGATTACGCCCAGCGCCTGCTACCGCTGGGCGACCATGGCAGCGCCTGGCACGCCACCCTGGTGGTACTGGCACTGACCGCGCTGAATATCCTCGGCACTCATGAATCCAAGCGCTTGCAGGTGCTGTTCACCGGCATCACCCTGGTGGCGCTGGTCACCGTGATACTCGCCGGTCTGCTGCTGGCCGAACCGGTTGCGGCCGTGCCGGCGGCTGCAGCGGAAGGCAGCGGCAACCTGGCGGGCATGCTCGGCATGGGCATGGTCTTCGTGCTGCTTACCTACGGCGGCTGGAACGAGGCGGCCTACCTTTCCGGCGAATTGCGCAACCCGGCACGCAACATGAGCCGCGTGCTGCTGTTCGGCACGCTGGTGGTGACCGCCGTGTACCTGTTGGCCAATCTGGTGTTCATCAACATCTTCGGCCTCGAGGGCCTGCGCCAGTCGACCGCCATTGGCGCTGACCTGATGACCATCGTCGCCGGCCCCTGGGGCGGTGTACTGCTCAGCGTGCTGATCTGCATCACCGCGATCAGCACGCTGAACGCCACCATCCTTACCGGTTCACGGGTGTATTACGCGCTAGGGCGGGACGTGCCTCAACTGTCGATGCTCGGCGCCTGGAACGACCGCGCGGCAACGCCGGTGCGGGCATTGCTGGTGCAATGCCTGATCACCCTGCCGCTGTTGCTGTTCGGCGCCTTGAGCGAGAACGGCGTACAAAGCATGGTGGCCTACACCGCACCAGTGTTCTGGCTGTTCATGTGCCTGACCGCCCTGTCGCTGCTGCGTCTGCGCCGACTGCAACCGAACAGTACGCGGCCATTCAGCGTGCCGCTGTACCCGCTGATGCCGGTGTTGTTCGCTGGCAGCTGCCTGGCGCTGTTCGTGTCGAGCGCACTGTATGCGGGCGCTGGAGCACTGCTCGGCCTGGTCGTGCTTGCAGCAGGATTGCCGCTGCTGCTGTTGCAAAGACCTGCGCAAACGGTGCCCAGCGGTTCGAACTGAGGTGGGATCTGTGTTACACAATCCTCCCGCCTTTTAGGAGACTGCTTGCCATGCAGCCGAAACCGCCCATCGAACTGCTGATCTGTGATTGCGACGGCGTACTGATCGACAGCGAGATCATCGCCGAGCGTCACCTGCACGCGGCACTGGCCGAACACTATCCGGCCCATGAGCTGGACGTGGTACTGGCCGGCACCTTCGGACTGCAGAGCCGTGACATTCTGGCCCGGGTCGAGGCGCACTTCGGCAAACGCCTGCCCGACGGTTTTCTCGAAGAGAACCGCACCCGTATCAAGGCACTGATCCGCGCTGAAGTGCAGCCGATCGAAGGCGTGCGCGAGGCCCTGTTGAAAATCGACCTGCCGCTGGCCGTGGCCTCCAACAGCTACGGTGATGCCGTGGCCTTCGCCCTGCAACGCTGCGAACTGGTCGAACGGGTAAACCGCGGTGCGTTCAGCGCCGATCAGGTCGAACGGCCCAAACCCGCTCCGGATCTATACCTGTTGGCCGCAGAGCGCGCTGGCGTCGATCCGCGCAACTGCCTGGTCGTGGAAGACAGCGTCACCGGCGCCACCGCCGCATTGACGGCGGGCATGCAAGTCGTCGGTTTTCTGGGCGCCAGCCATATCCCCCCGGAGCACGGCGAAACCTTGCGCCAACTGGGTGTGCAGCACCTGATCGGGCGCATGAGTGAATTGCCGGCGCTGGTGCAGCGCTTGCAGAACGGCGGCGCCTGAGGCGCCAGCGGAGCCTGTGCAGCGTCTTACGGCAAGGCGCTCGCTCCGGTCTCGCCGTTGAGGCGTTTCCACTCGTCGACCACCTCCCCCATGGTGCGTGGCGCTCCGCTGCGAATCCAGGCCATGAAGGGCCGGTCGAAACGAAAGCCTGCCCCGCACTGTTCACACATGAAACGGCGTACGTTCTGGGTACTGCGATAATCACTGCCAATGGGCGTATCGCGGGTGATGGTGCCGCCATGCCAGTCGAAAGCCATTGCTGCATCTCTTTGGGAAAGTGGCCGTTACAGTACTAGCCAGCCGACAAGCGCGCCAGCCAGCACCACCAGCCAGGGCGCAAGCCTGCCGAGCGTCAGGGCGGCCAGTGCGACGGCTGCCAGGGCAAGATCCAGCAAGCCGAAGATGGCGCTGATCCCGACGGGTTGGTACAGCGTGGCCAGCAGCAGACCGACCACTCCCGCGTTGACGCCAAGCATCGCCCCCTGCACCCGCGGGCGGCTGCGCAGCAGAGCCCAGAACGGCAACACCCCCACCAGCAGCAGAAACGAAGGCGCGAAGATCGCCAGCAGACACAGCAGGCCGCCACTCCAACCCTGCATGGCGCTACCGAGAAAGGCCGCGAAGGTGAACAGAGGGCCGGGCACGGCCTGGGTAGCGCCGTAACCGGCGATGAACAGATCCTTGTCGATCCAGCCGGTGGCCACTACCTCGGCCTGCAGCAACGGCAGCATGACGTGCCCACCGCCGAATACCAGCGCGCCGGTTCGGTAGAAGGCGTCCAGCAGGCTCAGCGTCTGGCTCTCCAACAGGTGCGCCAGCGCAGGCAAGCCAAGCAGCAGACCGACGAACAGAACCAGCCAGAAGACCCCAGCCTGCGGGCTGATGTCGATAGCCAGCGCATCCTCGCCGTTCCGGTCAGCAGGCTTGAGCAACAGCCAGCCGGCCAGCCCGGCAAACAGGATCACCGCGAGCTGCCCCCATACACCCGGCACCGACAATGCCGTGCAGGCGGCGATCACCATCAGCACCCGCCGCGGCGTGTCCGGACAAAGCGTGCGCATCATGCCCCACACCGCCTGAGCGACCACGGCGGCGGCGACGATCTTCAAACCATGCAGTGCCCCGGCCGCCATGGCCTCGCCCTCAGCGCAAAGCCCCTGCGCCACTAGCATCAGCAGCGCAGCCGACGGCAGGGTGAAGCCTACCCAGGCGGCCAGCGCACCGCGGTAGCCGGCTTGGGACAAGCCGATCGCCATGCCGACCTGACTGCTGGCGGCGCCCGGCAGGAACTGGCAGAGCGCGATGAGCTCCACATAACGGGCCTCGCTCAACCAGCGTCGGCGGCTGACGAACTCTTCACGAAAGTAGCCGAGATGAGCGACCGGGCCTCCGAACGACGTCAGCCCTAGGCGCAGGAAAATCAGAAAGATGGACCACGGATGGCGATCGCTTGCGGTGCGGAGCATGCGGGTTTCTCGGTACGGGCTTGGGAGCGACAGGCATCACGAGTATCCAATGCAGGTACTGGATCGCGCATCGCTCTTTTCACGCCTGCCCTTCGAGCCGTCACTGTGCCCTGCGCCGATGACGTTTCAAAGAAGGCTGACGATCTCCGCCGCTGGTTTGCTTTGCTCACATCCACTCGTATAGTCGGCATGCCTGCCAACGGAGCCATCATGATTACCCCCACCGACTCTCTCGATTGCTGCGCTGGTGCACCGCTTCGCTCCTGCCTCGGCAGCGCGAGCGTGCCATGCTGATCGCCTCCGGGGTCTTTCTGCTCACTCTGCTTCTGGTCATCTGGCAGCCCAGGGGGCTGGGGGTCGGCTGGAGCGCCAGCCTCGGCGCCCTGCTGGCGCTGGCGGTGGGCGCCGTGTCGCTGCAGGACATCCCCACCGTCTGGAGCATCGTCTGGAACGCCACCGCGACCTTCATCGCGATCATTATCATCAGCCTGCTGCTGGACGAAGCCGGCTTCTTCGCCTGGGCCGCCCTGCACGTGGCACGCCGGGCCGGTGGCAGCGGCCCGCGCCTGTTCGCCTTTACCGTGCTGCTCGGCGCAGTGGTTTCCGCACTGTTCGCCAACGATGGCGCGGCACTGATCCTGACGCCGATCGTGATGTCGATGCTGGTGGCGCTTGGCTTCTCCGTCGCGACCACCCTCGCCTTCGTGATGGCAGCCGGTTTCATCGCCGATACCGCCAGCTTGCCGCTGGTGGTGTCGAACCTGGTCAACATCGTCTCGGTGGATTACTTCAAGCTCGGCTTCAGCGAATACGCAGCGGTGATGATGCCCGTGAACCTGGCCAGCGTCGCCGCCTCCCTGCTGGTGCTCTACCTCTTCTATCGCCGCGACATTCCAGCCCGCTACGCGCCCGAGGCACTGCCGGCGCCGGAGACCGTCATCCGTGACCCTGCCACCTTCGCCATGGGCTGGTGGGTACTGGGGCTGCTGCTGGTTGGCCTGTTCGCCCTCGAGCCACTGGGCGTCCCCATCAGCGCGGTGGCCGCGCTGTGCGCCGCACTGCTGGCCAGCATCGCCGCGCGCGGCAAGGTGATTTCCACCCGTCGCGTGTTGCGTGAAGCCCCCTGGCAGGTGGTGATCTTCTCGCTGGGCATGTACCTGGTGGTGTATGGCCTGAAGAACGCCGGGCTGACCGATCTGCTCAGCCGGGTGCTCGATGGCCTCGCCGGGCACGGCCTATGGGGCGCGACACTGGGTACCGGGCTGCTCGCCGCCGGGCTGTCCTCGGTGATGAACAACATGCCCAGCGTGCTGATCGGCGCACTGTCGATTCACGCCAGTGATGCCAGCGGGCTGATCCGTGAGGCGATGATCTACGCCAATATCATCGGCTGCGACCTGGGCCCGAAGATCACCCCCATCGGCAGCCTGGCCACGCTGCTCTGGCTGCACGTCCTGCAAGGCAAGGGCGTGCGCATCACCTGGGGCTACTACTTCAAGGTGGGCCTGGTGCTGACACTGCCAGTGCTACTGATCACCCTGTGCGCCCTCGCCTTGCGATTGAGCCTGTAAGGTCGGCTCAGCTCTTTTTCAGCGAGCGGCCAAGTGCCCTGGCCATGTCCTGATCCACTTGCCTGCGCCACGCGCGATCCTCGTCGCTGTCGGGCTGCAGGCGCCGTTCGATTTCCGCGTTGGCACTGGCCTGGCACTGGCGGAAGCCGTCGTCCCAGCCGGTTGCGTACTGGGTATCCTGAAGATAGACCGGCACGTTCTTGCGAAACGCACCGAGTGCCTTGGCGGCACTGTTACCGCTGACGCAGCCATCCTCGTAGCCGGTGGCGAAGGCCACCGAGTACCCCTGGGCAAGCATGTAGTCCCGGGTGCTCTGGCAGGCACTCAACAGCGGCACGAGCAGCAGCGCCAGGGCCAGCTGGCGCACATCGATCATGGTCATGGCAGGGTCCTCACCCGTTGAAAGCATCCAGCACTTTTTCCTTCAGCACGCAGTAGGCCCAGGGGCTGGTGCTGCAGGCACCGCTGTCCAGGGCCGCGCGAAAGCGCGGCAGATCGACCTGCTGCAAATAATCCTCGGCATCCTCGAAGCGCTCTCTGCCGCCGAAGCCTCCCTCGCGCATCTCGTCGATGGCCTGCTGCCTGCTCCAGCCCTGATAGACGATGCGGTACATGGCCGCGATCATCCCGGTACGGTTCTGCCCATGCTTGCAATGAATCAGCACCGGCCCCCGGGCCTGGGCGAGGCGAATGCTGCGCAGGGCCTGCAACACATCGGCGTCGTCGATACGGTCGGCATGCAGCGGCTGATGGACCTGGCGAATGCCCGCATCGCTCAGCCAGTCGGCATCGCTGCGCTGATAGAAGTTGATCACCGTGGCGATTTTCAATTGCTGCAACTCGCCCTGCTGCGCGGCGCTCGGCAAGGCACTGCGATAGAGATCGGGCTGCATGCGATAGAGGTTGAAGCTCTTGTCCACAGGCGTCGCCCAGAGCGGCTGCGTGGCGCTGGAGTTTTCCGGTCGTAAGGCGCCCCAGGACGAAGCGAATGGCGTACAGACAAGCATTGCGAGCAGGAGCCCGAGAAGGCTGCGCAGTCTCATGGGCGGGCTCCTTCACGTGTGGCCTGCAGTCGAGCTGGCGTCTGTCGGGGAACCGGCATCGGCCGATACAGCAAGGCGCGATAGCCGATCACGGCGATCAGCCAGTCGAAAAGCAGTGTCCACAGGTTGTGAGACAGGAAGTGGGCACCCTGCAGCATCCGCCCGAGCGACAGCACGGTGCCCAGGGCCAGGGCGAAAGCGAGTGCCCATTTAGCCAGGCGTGGGCGACGATCACGCAGGGCGCAAAACAGGGCGAGCAGGGAAAAACCCGCGGAAGCATGCCCGCCCGGCCAGCAACGGCCCGGTTTGTCCGTCGTGGGGCGGGCGCCGATCAGCGGGCTGAAGGTTTCGCGGCCACCGAACTGGGTCAGGCTCCACGGGCACTGCACCGCCGTGAGCGTTTTCAGTGGCGTGACGATGCCGGTCGACAAGCTCAGCGAGAGCACCAGATAACCCAGCTCCCGGCGCCAGGCGCGCAGTTTCACGGGCAGCAGACTCAGCAAGAACGCGGCGATGCACATCACGCCAAGGCCGATGACCAGTATCTTGGCCTGATCGTGAAGGACATCCTCCAGCCAGAAACTGCTGCTGCCGATGAACCCGCTGGCGGGATCGTAGAACAGCCCGGCCAAGGCAAAATCCAGTGGCTGGGGATCGACCACCAACAGCAGTGCCATAAGTGCCAATGGGATACCCAGCCACCGTTTGAAATCGAACCGACGCGACGCGACCGGCTGGGCGTAAGAAACCTGCATGGGAGAGCTCCTCGGAAACGACGGGGTCAGGGGTGGGTGGCAACGGTTTGCGTGGTCCCCGGTTTCCAGCTCAACAGGCCCTCGGTGAAGGCATGGCTGGCTCCCTGGTAGTAGGCGATGTCGCGAGCCACGAGATCGTCATCGGCGCCAGCCAGGCTTTCGTGGCTGATCCCCAGTGCATCGTCATGTCGTCGCATGGCCCGCTTCGGGCTGAGAATGGCGAGGTCGCGGCCATCGAACAGGCCCAGATGCTGGTAGTTGCCGATCAAGGCCCGCCCGGCACCGGCCTGCTCTCGCAAGACGTTGCGGCCGAAGAATGTCGAGGTGTAATCGAAGCCCAGCAACCCCAGCAGCGTGGGCGCGATGTCGATCTGGCTGGTGAGCCGCGACACACGAGCCGGCTCGATGAGACCGGGGGCATAGATGAACAGTGGGATGTGGTAATTGGCGACCGGCAGATCTTCCTTACCCGCGCTGCCCGCCGTGTGGTCGGCAACGAACAGGAATACCGTGTTTGCGAACCAGGGTTTTTCCTTCGCCTCGGCCAGGAACTGGCCAATGGCGTAATCCGTGTATTTCAGGGCGCCCTCACGGCCGCTGCCAGAGGGAATGTCGATGCGCCCTTGCGGATACGTATAGGGGCGATGGTTGGACGTGGTCATCAGTTGCAGGAAGAACGGCTTGCCGGCAGCGTGGTCCTGGTCGGCGACACGCAGGGTCTGCTGGTAGAGATCCTCGTCACTCATGCCCCAGGCATTCTGGAACGACATGTCCGCCTCGGCCACGCTGCTCTGATCGATGACCCGGTAGCCATTGCCGCTGAAAAACGCGTTCATGTTGTCGAAGTAGCCACGCCCCCCGTAGACGAAAACGCTGTCATAACCCTTGTCCCTGAACTGCTGACCGAGGCTGGCATAGCCCGACTCCCGGCCGATCCGTTTGACGATCGAACGCCCCGGCGTGGGGGGTACGGAAAGCGTGATCGCTTCCAGCCCGCGATCGGTTCGCGTGCCGGTTGCATAGAGGTTGTCGAAGAACAGGCTGCGATCGCGCAATGCATCGAGATTCGGCGTGAGGCCACGGCTGTCGCCGAAGCTGCCCAGGTAGCGGGCGCTCAGACTCTCGACGGTGACCAGCACGACATTGTGTCGCTGCTCAGGCCCCGGATTGTCGATGACGCGCCGGATATCCTCGGGGTCGTTGGTGACGAAACGAGCGTTGCCCTCCACCACTTCCCGGCGTAACAGAGAGCCCGTGCGCTGATCCGGCAAGGTGGCGTAGAACTGCAGGTAATCGAGTTCGTTGTTGCGAAAGGCAGCGAAGAACTGGAAGGGGCCGTTACTGGCCAGTTCGTTCTGGTAGGCATTGCCACCCAGGCCACGGGGGAAGTTCTGGTTTATCGCCAGGGTGCCCAGCAACGCGCAGGCAAGCACCACGGCCCAGGCCCCCAAGGCGGTCTTTCGGGGCATCGGTACAGCGGATACGGCAGCGCTGACGATCCGCCTCAAGGCGATGGTCAGGATCAGGGCAATCAATGCCAACGCGGCGATCAGCGGGTATACCGGATAGGACTCGAGAATGTTGTTGATCACCTCCTCCGAATAGACGAGATAGTCCACTGCGATGAAGTTGAAGCGCACCCCGAACTCGTCCCAGAACAGCCATTCCGCCGTTGCCGTGAAAAGCATGGCGAACAGGCTGATACCCAACAGGACGTGAAGGAACGCGGCGTGAGCGCGATGCCGCCAGAGGCGCTGCGGGCACAGCAGCAGATAGAGCGCCAGCGGCAGGGCCGCATAAAGCAGGAAGGCCGTGTCATAGACCAGGCCCACCGCGTATATGCGCAGGATCTCGGCGCTGCTCGCCCCGGCCTCGCCCCAATAGCCGATCAGCAGGGCACTGCGCGTGAGCAGGAAGGTGACCATCCAGGCGAGCAGGATAATCGACAGGTAGCGTAGTTGAGCGTAGCGAAGCTGTGGCATCGTATGATCCTGGCTGGATGAACGAGCTACAGTCTTGCGATCGCCCCGTGAGGGCTTCGTCATCGCTTCGTGAAAAAAGCGTCAATCCCTGTGAAGAGAACGTTGCATGCGCATTCTGGTGATCGAAGACAACCGTGACATCCTGGCCAATATCCTGGATTACCTGCAGCTCAAGGGTTACACCGCCGATTGTGCCCAGGACGGTCTGTCCGGCCTGCACCTGGCGACCCAGGGGCATTACGACCTGATCGTGCTGGACATCATGCTGCCCGGCCTGGACGGCTATCAGCTGTGCCGCCGCTTGCGCGAAGAAGCGCGCAGCAGCATTCCGATCCTCATGCTCACCGCCCGTGACGCCCTGGAAGACCGCCTGCAAGGGCTGAGTGCGGGCGCCGACGATTATCTGGTCAAGCCCTTCGCGCTCTCCGAGCTGGTCGCCCGCATCGAAGCCATCCTGCGGCGCTCCCAGGGCAATCGGCGACGCCTGCTGGAGGTCGCCGACCTCACCTACGACCTGGACACGCTGACCGTGAGCCGCTCCGGTACGCTCATCAAGCTCAACCCGCTGGGCATGAAGCTGCTGGCGGTACTGATGCAGCGCTCGCCCGCGGTGGTGCGCCGCGAGGCGCTGGAGGAAGCTCTGTGGGGCGACGACTGCCCGGACAGCGACAGCTTGCGCAGCCATATCCATCAATTGCGCCAGGCCATCGACAAACCCTTCACCACGGCACTGCTGCATACCCTGCACGGCGTGGGCTACCGCCTGGCAGCGAATCGCGATGGAAACTAGGCAACCGTTCCGACGGCGCATTCTCATCGCCTTCGTGACCATGACCATTCTGGTCAGCGGCATCTTCTCCCTGAGCATCGTGGCCATCGTTCATCTGATCGAAGAACACCTGGTTTCCGAGGAGCTCGCCCTCGAACTGGGCGTGGTAGTGCAGCAGGATCTGCAGAGCGGCCAGGAGCCGCGCCTCGACTCGCGCACCCGTTTCTATGCTTCTAACTACCCGCAGTACACGGTGCCCAGCCGCTATGCGGACCTGCCGGAGGGTTTCAGCGAACAGTTCGAAGGCGAGCGGGCCTTCTATATCTTCACGCAGATCATCGGCGGCGAGCGTTACCTGCTGGTGCAGGAACAGAGCGAATTCGAAAAACGCGAGCAGGTGCTGTTCAACGTGGTGCTCGCCGGCTTTCTGCTTTCCGTGCTCGGCGCCCTGGCGCTGGGCTGGTTCATGTCCGAACGGGTGATGCGCCCGGTGAGCAAGCTGGCCAATCAGGTACGCCACCGTGACCAGTTGCTGCCGCTGGCGCCAGCCCTGGCCCCGGAGTACCCGGACGACGAAGTCGGCCAGCTGGCGGCCGCATTCGACAGCACCCTGGGTCGCCTGCGCCAGTCGCTGGAGCGCGAACGCCTGTTCACCAGCGACGTCAGCCACGAGCTGCGCACGCCTCTGATGGTCATCGCCAGCTCCTGCGAACTGCTCTCTCAGGTCGCGCTGCAGCCAGCACAACGCAAGCAGCTGGAACGTATCGAAAGAGCCAGCGCCGAGATGCAGGATCTGGTGCAGACCTTTCTGCAACTGGCCCGGGTCAAGGGTAACGAAAGCCTGTTCGCCGGCAGCGCCAGCCTGCGCCAGATCGCCGATGAACAGCTCGATATCTGGTCACCGCTGATGCGCGAGAAAGGTCTGGATTTCCGCATGGAGGTGGCTGCACAGGACGATGGTGTCTACAACCCCACCTTGCTGCGTACGGTGATGGCCAACCTGCTGCGCAACGCCCTGCACTACACCGAAACCGGCTTCGTGAAGCTGACCCTGCAGCCCGGCGGCTTTCGTGTCGAGGACAGCGGCGTCGGCATTCCGGAACAGCAGCACGAACAAATCTTCGACCCCTTCGTGCGCGGCGAGCAGGCCCGGGGCGAGGGCCTCGGCCTGGGCCTGTCGCTGGTCAAACGGATTTGCGCGCACCAGGGCTGGCAGATATCGGTGCACAGCCTGCCCGTCACCGGGAGCTGTTTTCAGGTGTCGTTCGAGGCGCCGTCCTGACACTTTTTTCACGTCTGCTTAACGGCTTCATCAGAAGCCGCTGCATAAGATCGAGGCACTACCACCAAGGTGCCTCGCCATGTCCAAGCCCAGATCCATCGAGCTCGCATTCTCCGGCAAGTACGACCAGAACCATGCTCAGGGTTACCTCAACAAACACCAGGACGGGCTGGCCCGTCGGCTTTCCCACTGGCGCGATCTTCAGGTAGGCCGTAGCGCCCTGCGCCTGGCCGGCGATCCCAACCTGGTGCTGGACCTGCCCTGCGGTGCGGGCCGTTTCTGGCCGATGCTCGCCGAACACCCGAACCGGGTGATCCTGGCTGCCGACAATTCCGCTGACATGCTCAGCACCGCCCTCGCCGCTCAACCAGCCGAGGTGGTCGCTCGGGTAAAAGCCTTCAAGACCTCGGCGTTCGACATCGCCCTGGGCGACAACTCGGTGGACTGCGTGTTCTGCATTCGTTTGCTGCACCACCTCCAGTTAGCGGAACATCGACTGGCGGCGCTGGGCGAATTTCATCGCGTCACCCGGGATACCGTGATCGTGTCGTTATGGGTCGACGGCAACTACAAGGCCTGGCGTCGGCGCCGCCTGGAACAGCGCCGCGGCGTTGGCGAGAATCGCTTCGTGGTGCGCCGCGACGAAATCGAATTCGAGTTTCTCAAAGCCGGTTTCCAGATCCTCGGCCACCGCGACTTCCTGCCCGGTTACGCCATGTGGCGCACCTACGTGCTGCGCAAGCGTGAGGTGCTGTAATGGCAACGGTAATCGGCTATCAATCGGCAGTGCAGGCCAGCTCGACCTTCGAGCGCTGGTGGCAATGCAGCGGCGCCTGGGTGGAGCCCCTCAACCAGCGCCGCGAGGGAGAAAGCGGTGTGCAATTTCTGCAACCACGCAACCCGTCTTACCTGGCGCTGTACAGCAAGCGCCAGACCGGCCATCTATATCGCAGCCTGCGCCATCCGCTGGGCCGCCCGACCATCATGCGCGAGCTACAGGCATACCAGGCATTCGCGCAATTGGGCATCCATGTGCCAAAACTCGTTTATGGATCGGCCAGAAAACAAGCCGGCCAGTGGCAGGCGCTGCTCATCACCCAGGCCCTTCCGGGCTTTATCAGCCTCGATCAGTGGTACGCCGAAGCACGCGCTCCCGAGCAATCCCGCTGCATATTGACGGCCCTGGCCAACACCTTGGCACGCCTGCACCAGAACCGCTGGCAACACAGTTGCTGTTATGCCAAGCACATCTTCGTCAAGGTCAACGATCTTGAAGACAACTCACCCAGCGCAGAGATCGCCCTACTCGACCTGGAAAAAAGCCGCCGCCGCTGGCGCAAAACCGATGCCTCACGCCACGACATGCGCCAGCTACAACGCCACCGTGGCGCCATGCCCGACGAGGATTGGGATTTACTGATGGAAGCCTATGCGTCGTTGATGCAGCGCTAAAATGTACTTACGCACCAAGGCGTAGAGCGTATTAAGGCGTAATCCGCCGAATGAAAGTGGCCTCACCGTGCTCCAATAACAGAACGCCCCGTGCGAGGCGAGGCGCTCAGTCTAGCGGTGGATATAGCCAGTTAGCGGTAAATGACGGATTACGCTGCGCTAGGCTACGCGCACCGATCCATCCTACAGGTGCTGTTCCGTCTTACCGCGTTAATTTATTGCTCTCGATACAAAAATAACCTCTTCATCATCTGAATCTGTTATCAAAAAATCGGCCATTTCACCTATCTCCGCTGAAGGCCAATAAAGCTCCTGTGCTTTAGCTTGGTTTTCCCAGCGGATCGCAATGCATTCCGAGGAAAAATTAGAAGCCAACCATTCATAGCCATTAATTGATCGCATCGGTGAGCTTATGAATACTACGGATGCCTCCATAGGTATACCAAAAGAGTAAACAATCACCCTGTCCTCTAGCTCAACAGTTACGCCATCTCGATATTTCATACTGGACTACCGCTAACGTTTGGTTAAGGGGCGGGCCTTAGGCCATCCCAGTGAGCGTAGCGAACGATTTGAACCACTAGTTAGGCATCATGGCTAACTGATTGTAAGAACCTAGCTTGAAAATTTGTTGCCAGCATTCGATCTACTGCATTCAGAGATTCTATTGCTTGCTGAGGATCAAATGTGCGTCCTTGCAGGATAGCGTCAGCTTGATTATGGAGAGCATATGCCAGATGGGCTGCAGCTTTTACCGCCGGATCAGGAGTGTCGTCGCTACCTAAATGATGGGCGAGCAATTGCCGGATTTCGTAAACTGCGAAAGCCAACAATTGGTTTTGCGTAATGTCCATGCAAATGTATCTCCATGGTGCCTAACGATTAAGCTAAGAGGCGGCGGCACACCGTCCCAGCGAACGAAGTGAGAGATTTCAGCGCCTTGTTAGCTTTCATCACGATGCCTGATCGGGGTTGGAGTATCTTGGCAGTTCTGGAGTAAGGCATATTTTCCATTGGACTTGTCCACTAAGGAAATTGGCTGTGAAGTGTCGCCACCATCCAGCGATATCCTTACCTCCATTTCTTGATCTTCAAACGAGAGTAGTTCATTAATCAAGCCAGCTATTGTCTTGCCTCTGGACGTCCACTCAGGATTCTTCATGTGAGACCTAACGTTTGGTTAAGGGTCGGGCTTTAGCCCGTCCCAGTGAGCGCAGCGAACGGTTTGAACCAGTTGTTAGGCTGTGCCATTAGCTTGGTACCACTTTTTAACAAGAGCAGATGAATGATGGCGAACTCTCTGTGAAAAATGTTTGTTTTCTACAATTGAGTTTAATTCCTGGGTGATCTCGTTGTTGGCTGGCGCTCCTTGCTCTAGCCAGCTAACAGCAAGACCAACCCAATATTCTGATGGAGCTTGTAAACCCGCAAGAACAATTTCGTGTGCAGGGGGCTGATTGCAGCGTTGTTCGCTGTAGGGTGACTCTAAGTAAACAACTAAGGCTCGCGGATCCATTGTGAGGCCTAACGTTTGGTTAAGGGGCGGGCTTTAGCCCGTACCAGCGAGCGACTTAAACCACTAGTTAGACGCGGTGGTAAATCGAGCATTGAATGTGCAGGCGACGCCAAATGTACCTCAAGCCGAACCGAAAGGGTGGGCAACGAACGTGCGGGCGCTGGCAGATAAAGAAAGGTGAGGCGTCAACGAGGCTTGCTCCGGCGATGGGCCGGTAAGGCCACTGCAGAACGCTGCGGACATTCAGCTGACTGGTGCGCTGATGCCTAATGCTTGTAGCTGCGCAAAGGTTTGGCTGATGAACTGATTTAAGGCTTCCGTGCATATAAAACCACCAAAACGAATAACCGTTTCTAACGTTTGAGTTAAGCGGACCACCGCAGGCGGGTCCGCTTGAAGGAATGGATAGGCTTCGGCGCCGCTCCGCGTAGCACCACGGGAGGCTCTAAAGAAAGCTGCCTTGAGAAAAGGTTATCTCGCCATCCTCGAAT
Source organism: Pseudomonas flavescens (assembly GCF_013408425.1). Taxonomy (NCBI): domain Bacteria; kingdom Pseudomonadati; phylum Pseudomonadota; class Gammaproteobacteria; order Pseudomonadales; family Pseudomonadaceae; genus Phytopseudomonas; species Phytopseudomonas flavescens. The sequence goes on from NZ_JACBYV010000001.1 coordinate 3,324,578, forward strand.
TCTCGAACCCATACATCACGTAACTCTTCACCACGACCGCGCGCGTGAAATGAGACGGAGGGTTGAAAACTAGCGACACGCTCGACTAGGTAAGAGAGATAGCTTGCTGAGACGTTGAACATGACTTCCTGACCAGAGAACGCGTCCCTCAGGTCTTGGAGTACATCGAAGTTCATGCCGTCTTCGGCAAGAACCTTCTTCAATTCAACTTGTATCGAATCGACGTCGATCTCGTTTTCGATATATTGGATCTCTAGGAATGTTGCAAAGCTCATTCGTGCTCCGTATTCAGATGTTCGTGGGCCAACTGGCACTTCAGAAGTATGGAAGTCCTAACGTTTGGTTAAGGGGCGGGTTTTAGCCCGTCCCAGAGAGCGAAGCGAACGATTTGAACCACTTGTTAGAGAGCATTTTAGGAGTTCCATGGGACTTGCTTTAGCTCCCAAGCGCTTCCATACCTTGAGCGTTCCGTAATTTTATTTGGCCCGCTTTCTGGTGCCTCAGCGGAGTAGTTGGAGCGCCACGTGTAGCGCTCTCTCGACCAAGTAACTATTAACTCTGCTTCGCTCCAGTATAAATTTGATAGCAGTGCTTCAAACTCTTCGAGCCAATCATTTTCTAGGCAGTAAAATTCTTTATACCCTGCGGAAAAATTTATATGGCTACCGTAGTAAGAGTGAGGTTGGCTCTGAGGAATATGGGAGAAAAGTCTTTTGATTAGATAAGCGCCGGTCTCTGGCAGAGCTTGAAGCTGCACAATATTATGAGCATCTTGAGATGATGTCGTGATCCCTGCAATAAAACCATAGACACTAACTGACATGATGTTCTCTAACGTTTGGTTAAGGGGCGGCGGAACGCAGTCCCAGTGAGCGGAGCGAGCAATTTGAACCGCTAGTTAGGTGTCAGGCACACGGCCAGCGCTCACCAGGATGCTCACGCTCCCAATGGTATTTGAAAAATCCCAGTGAGCGAGGCGAACGATTTGAACCACTTGTTAGCCGTACTGATGGACTTCGCCAAAATACCAATGCTCAGAAATATATGGATTTCCATCATCATCTTTGTCAATACGCAAAACTCCAAGCTCATTAAAACCCTCCGGTAGTTCTAGCCCAAATTCTTGAGCAAGACTTTTTCCTTGGATTCTTTCAATTTTCCCGAAGCGTCCAGTTTGTTCGACTGTGTGCTCTTTAAAATATTCTTCACTTGTATAAACGCACAACTCACTTGAGAACATGCAGGGAAATTAAATAACGCATGTGACTCTAGAGTACTCAGCGTCTTGGGGTTTGGCTTTGTATATATGGTGTGCGGCATCTATAAGTTGCTGTGCACAAAATGCTTGTATGCTCTTGGTGGTTTGCTTGCCCTCAACAAGATTTCGATACACAGGGATCTTATAGTTCCAGTACTTTTCCTCTGGTGTTAGCTGGCTTGGAAAATATCCTGAGAACGATTTTTTCCAGCGCGCGAGTGCACGTAAACGACGTGGTATGCCACGAAGTTTTTTATTGCTAAACGAAAATCTGCGAGCTGTCATAAAGTATGGCTAACGTTTGGTTAAGGGGCGGGCTTTAGCCCGTCCCAGTGAGCGGAGCGGGCGACTTGAACCACTAGTTAGGTTGTTCTCTGGAGTAGGTAGCAAACTCGGCACTGCCTTTTTTTGCCCACATTAGTCGTTCGCAGTTGGGACAGATATAAATGCTGCCCGACACTGAATACAAGGCATCGAGTTTTTCTTCACTCCCAAGGCCAGAGGTGCTGATTGAGTCAAACTCCTCGTCTCGAATCGTTATCCAGCCGGTGTCTGGGATTGGCGAGAGGTTATGAATGTAGCCGCATGGGCATGCAAGCTTTGGCATGATCTACCTAAAGATTAAGCTAAGGAGCGGCGGCACGACGTCCCAGTGAACGTAGTGAGCGATTTGAGCGTCTGGTTAGGCATAAACCACTTCGCTTGCGAGCTGCGGATATTCACCCTGCATTTCAACAAGGCATTTTTTAGTAGTACAGCGTCACGAGGCAGGCGCTCGGAGAACTGCGGCCACCCCAAGAACCTAACTGTGTATGGCATTTCAACCAAGCCCGTTATGGCGTCCCAGAAAGCGTCCCAGTTAGCTCCATACCAGCCCGGAAAATTCAGCGAACTCATCAGCAACGAATGTAATTCTTCTGCACTAGTAACCGCTCGTAGATCGATCTCTATGAGCTGTACGCGAGGCATATGTTTTGGCCTAACAGTGATTAGATGGAATTCTTCGTTAAAGCAATAGTAAAGAATTCCGCATAATGCCGCACCACCCAACGTAAGCATAAGAAAAAATACTTATTTATCAGGATCTTAAGCCCATACATCCCCACACGCCGTACTCGCTTGACTTGTGCATTCCACCTGCCGCCACCACTGCATATAAAACCAGAAGCACCACACTGGAGTCGACATGGATCGTTCACCCTCCAAGCCTCGCCTGCGTGAGCAGGTCAGCGCAGTGATGCGTGTGATCACTACAGCATTCGCACCGAGCAGTCTTACTGGTACTGGATTCGCTATTTCATCCGCTTTCATCGGTTGCGCTATCCGGTGGAGATGGGAGCTGTGGAGGTCAGCGATTTTCTTGCGTGGCTGGCGTGGCGGTAGATCGCAAGGTGGCTGCCGCGACCCAGAACCTGGTGCTCAATGCGTTGGTGTTTCTATGCACCAACGTGCTTGTGCCGCTGGGCCAACTTGGTGAGGTGTGCATGCCAAACGCCCCACACGTATTCCCTGCGTATTGACGCATGCTGAGGCAACGGCACTGATCGCCCAGCTTGGCCAGTCGTATCAGTTACTGGCCGCACTTATGCAAGGTACCGGTTTGCGCGTGGTGGAGGCTGCTCGCCTGCGTAGCAAGGATGTGGATTTTGATCGGCAGGTGATCACCGTACATGACGGCAAGGGCGCCAAGGAGCGGATGACCTTGTTACCTACTTCGCTTATTGCAGGAGCGGCGGGCACGCAGGCTCGCCGGCTCGGGTGAACCTGATCAAGGCCTGCGTGCTGCGTATCACTGCTGAGTAGCCCTTGCCGCTCATGGCACTGCATGTTCGCCACGGCTCAAGCTCACATCAGCCAGTCCTTGACCAGCACATGGGTCTTCACCTTGAAGACGCCGGGGAAGTTCTCGATTTCGCCACGTACTTCAGCCAACCGTTCCATGGAAGGTGCCTCGATATACAGCAGCATGTCGGTTTCGCCGCTGATGCCGGAGCAGCGACGGATTTCCGGGAATACACGCATGCGCTCGACGTACTGTTCGCAGCGCCCGCCGGTGTAGAACAGCTCCAGATAAGCCCGCACCGCGATACTGGTGGGTTCGGCGATGCGGGCGTGATAGCCCTGAATGACCCCGGACGCTTCCAGCTGGCGGATGCGCTCGCTCACCGCGGAGCGTGACAGGTTGACCTGCCGGGCGACCTCGGTGACGGTCAGGCGCGCGTCTGCGCGCAGCAAGGCGATGATGCGTTGATCGAACTTGTCCACGTGGCTCTCTGCACCCGTCTGCACATACAAGATGACGGGCATTCCCGCCGTTTCGTCGGTCTACGCCGACACTTCGCCAGCAGCCGCCGAAGCGAGGCGGCCTTACCATGACAGCCTGGCGGATCAGCGCACCGCAACGGGTGACAGCCGCCATGTCACGACGAGCGAGAGCATACAACATGAGTCGATTGAACAAGGAATTGGGGCTGCTGCAGGGCGTGGGTTTGCTGTGCACGTCACTGCTGGGCACCGGGATTTTCGTGATTCCGGCGCTGGCTGCCACCGCTGCTGGCGAGATCTCGCTGTGGGCCTGGCTGCTGCTGATCGCGCTGGTGCTGCCGATGGCGTTCACCTTCGCCCAGCTCGGCCGCAGTTACCCCCATGCTGGCGGTGCACCGCACCTGATCGGTCGTGCATTCGGCGAGCGCATGGAGCGCTTGAGCGCGTTTCTGTTTCTCGCGGTGATTCCGGTCGGCTTGCCGGCGGCGCTGAATATCGCCAGCGGGTTCTGGCATGCCTTGTTTGAGCTAAGCGACCTGGCGGTGCTGGCCATCCAGCTGGCTACGCTGGGCATCATCCTGTTGCTCGGCCAACGGCCGGCACGCACCTCGGGCAGCGTGCAGCTCGTCATAGCCCTGGCCATCGTCGCCACCATCGCGCTGATCTGGTTCAAGGGCGACCTGCCTCACGCCGATCAACCCCTGCTGCCGCCTCTGGCGGGCAACTGGCAGTTGCTCCCGGTGGCGCTGGGCGTGATGTTCTGGTGTTTCGTCGGCATCGAGGCCTTCACCCACCTGGGCGAGGAGTTCAGGAACCCGCAGCGCGACTTTCCCCTGGCCCTGCTGCTCGGCGTGGTGCTCGCCGGCCTGGTGTACTGGGCCTGCTCGGTGGCGGTACTGAGCTTTCACGCCTACGGCGATGCACGCACCGACGCGGCCTCGCTGCCACGCATGCTCGATCTACTGCTCGGCGACGGGGCTCGCTGGCTAAGCGCGAGCATCGGTTATCTGGCCTGTTTCGCCTCCATGAACGTGTACATCCAGGGCTTCGCCCGGCTGATCTGGAGCCTCGCCGACGAAGGCAAGCTGCCGCGCCCACTGGCCGGCCGCAACGCCAATGGCGTGCCGGCCAGGGCGCTGCTGCTGGTGGTGCTCAGCTGTGCACTGAGCACCACGGTGATCTGGTGCCTGTCACTGTCGCTGGATCAACTGATCCGCTATGCCAACGGCAACTTCGTCGTCATCTACCTGCTCAGCATGGCCGCCGGCTGGGTGCTGCTCAAGGGCGTATGGCGCTGGCTGGCCGGCATCAGCGCCCTGCTCTGCCTCGGCATTCTGCTGATACTCGGCATCGACGCGCTGTATGCCATCGGCCTGCTGGGTGTGCTGATGCTGCTCGACCGCAGGCGCCAGGCGCGCCGGGCCTGCGTGGCATGAGGTCAGCCCTTCCACCAGCGGCGTAGACGCCAGCGCCAGCGCGCGGAAAGCAACTCGCCATGCAACCCGAGGCGTACGCCAACGCGCTGGCGCAGGCGCCAGAATGCCAGGTGCTTCGGCCCCGCCAGATCCTCGCCTTGCTGCAGGCGCTCACGAGCCTGGTCCGGGGTGACGGCGTCGGCACAGGCCTCGGCCAGGTTCAGCAAGGCGCGATAATAATTGCGCATCGAGGCGCCCTCCAGGCGCTCCAGCCAGCCACCGAGGGCTTCTTGATCACCGGCCAGTGCCGCGTCGACAGCCAGCCACACCATGGCATCGGCTTCCCGTGGATCACGCTCCAGCGCCTGCCTTGAAATCGCCGCGGCAGTGTCATCCATGCCGCGCACACGATAGCCCAGCGCCAGGTTGCCCAATGCCCAGGCCGGTGCATCGGGCCGCTGCCAGTCACCGAGGGTGTCGAACAGCAGTCGATAGCGCTTGCTTTCGACCAGGGCATAGCTGGCGGCGCCCCATACGTCGGCCTCTTCGGCAATGGCCTGTCGACAGCTGTTCAGGACGGAGCCGAGCAGGATGCGATTGGCGTGCGGCGTCCTGCCCAGTACGCGGAACATCGCGCACTTGGCCGCGTGACGCGGGTCATTGCGCAGCGCCTTGCGGAAGGCGTACGACAGCGTGAGGTTGCTCAGCAGGTCATGGGTACGCCAGCTCAGCCAGGTTTCCACCGCTGCGCTATGCAGGCTGCCGTCGGCGATCCCGGCATCCAGCACTTCACGCAGCAGTGGCTCACGGACGGCGAAGTCGGTTACGTCATCGTCCCAGCGCGACTCTGCGGCCGCCTCGCTGGCCAGGAAGGTCAATGCCCGACGCTGCAGTTCGCGTTCACCGCTCGCCCGTGCCAACGGCAGCACCCGACCCCAGGCGGCGACCTGGTCACCGGTTTCGAGCAATGCGTCCAGCCGTTGCAGCGCGGCGCCAGTGCCCTGCAGTTCAGCGACCAGATCGAACGCGTTGAAGGCCGCGAAGCTGTAGCGGGCATCCAGTGCCCAGGCACGCTCGAACGCAGGCAATGCCTGAGTCTTGTCGCCATGCAGCAGCAGCGCATGGCCAAGGAAGCCATGGGCCATGGCGACCTGAGGCTCCAGACGGACCATTTCGCGAGCGGCGCCGATGTAGGCCGGGTGGTCGCCATCTTCGTCATGCCAGTCAGCCAGGTGGCGCCAGCCCTGATAGCTGTCCGGATGCTGCGTCAGCAGGTCACGCAGGGCGGCGATGGCTCCAGGACCATCCCCCTCGGCACGCGAGGCGCGCGGCCCGTAGAGCGCCATGTCGATCGGCGGTTTGCCTTCCCAGTACGGGGCGGCGAGCACCCTGCGCATGTCGTCGTGGCGCCCCGCCTCCAGCAGCAGATCCAGCAGGCGGCCGTTGATTGCCCGATGCCGAGGGCTGTAGCGCAATGCCTCGCGCAGGGCACGCTCACGCTCGGCCAGGTCACTTTCCTGATCGGCCAGGGCGATCCAGGCATCGGAGTCCCCCGGCCGGCTCTCCACCAGTTCCCGCGCCAACTGCAAGGGGCGCTGCTCGCACTGCAGCGTGCCCGCATAGTGCCTCAGCTGATTCCACGCCCACTCGTTGCCCGGCTCGTCGCGCAGCACCCGCTCGGCCTGATCCGCCGCTTCGGCGAACGCATCGCGGCGGCCCAGTACGTAGGCCAGATAGACCCGCAGCTCGGTGTTCTCCGGCGCACGCGACAACACCTGGCGCAGCATGCGCTCGGCCTCGTCCAGGCGATCGTCCTGCTCCAGCAGGCAGTCGACATAGAGACTGACGCTGGGCGTCCACAACGGATTGATGCGCAAGCTCTCCTGCAGCGTCTCGTAACAGGCATCGAGCTCGCCAAGGTGCTTGTGCAGCCGCGCCAGCTCCAGCGACAGCCTGGGCAGCAGTGGAAAACGCTCGATCGCCTGGCGCAGGGTGGCGGCAGCCGCCTCGTGCTGATCCATGCGCGCCAACTGGCGGGCCACGACCACCCAGAGATGCCAGAGGTCCTCACGCTGCTCCAGCGCCTCGCGCAACTGGTCGAGCAATACCTGTGGCTCGAGCAAGCGCTGCGCCTGTTGCTCATACGCCAGCCAGCCGTCTCCGAAGGTCACCTGGCGCACCAGTTCGGCGTGGATCTCGACGAGCGTCTGGGTGGCCTGCTGCTGGCCATCGCAGGTGTCGAGCAGGACATTGCTGGCATAGTCGTTGTCGACCGACAGGCGCAGGGCCAGTCGCATGGCCTCCCGGGCGGCCTCCCGACGACCGTCCTGCAACAGGACGAAGCCGCGGGTGGAATGGTAGAAGGTGCTCTGCATGTCGACCTGACCAGCCTGCTCGCAGAGCTGCAACGCCTCGTCACGACGCCCCTGCCGAGCCAGGCAGATGGCCAGTTCGCGCAGAGCCCAGGAATACTGGGGATGATTCTCCAACAGGCGACGCAGCGCCTGTTCCGCCGCTGGCAGCGAGCGGCGCTGCGCGCGCTCCACTTGCAGCTCGGCGATGCCCAGATGGTGCGGGTATTGGCCAGCCAGTTCCTCGACGTACTGGTCAGCCGCTTCGCTGCCCTCGCTCTGTTCCAGCAGGGTCACGCACATGCGCTGCGCCGCTACCGACAATGGCTCGAGGGCCGCGGCTTCCCGTGCCCACTCGAGCGTCTGCAGCACATCGGCGGCACGGCGCATACCCTGCTTGACCGCGGCACGCAGCCACCAGGCGCGACGACACCGCGGCTCGGCGCGGGCCAGCAGCGCCTGACAGGCATCGATGTCACCGTTGCGCCCGTGGTATTCGGCCAGCCCCAACAGCAGTTCGCCGTCCTCGGGGCGCTGCTCCAGTGCCTGCTCCAGCAGGGCCTGGGCGTCATAGGGGCGCAACAACTCGTCGAGCATCTCGCTGAGGGTCAGGCTGGGCGCGGCAGCCAGCCGGCCAAGCTGGGCCTGACGCCGTTCGAGGAATTGCAGCCCTTCTGCCGTACGCCCCAGCGCCCGCAGCGCGCGGAAATACTGCACGCTGTAGCCTTCGTGGGAAGCGTGCAGGCAGGCAGCGATTCGATACAGCTCGCAGGCCTGTTCGCGCAGGTTCTCGCCCCAGCGCAAACTGGCCAGGGCATTCCAGGCGCGGGCCTGGGTGGAGGTCTGCAGCAGCACCCGTTCGAGAATCCCGCTGACCTGTTCATGGGTACGGCCATCCTCGCTGAGCAGTTCGGCATAGCGCACGCTGATCGTCGGCTCGTTCCAGCGCTCCTGGCAGTGCCCGGCGAGCCAGTCCAGCTGAACGGAACGGGGCTGTAGCTGCGCCAGCGAATTGGCCTTGGCCAGAATCAGGTTGGAGTCCTCGGGAAACTGCTTCAGCAGTGCCTCGGTACCCTGCAGCACTTCACGTTCCTGACCGTCGTACCAGCCCAGGGAGCGTTGCGCCTGGCGGGTCAGCCGGTGCTCGGCAGCACGCGCCTGCAAGGCCTGGTAGGCAGTCAGTGCCTCGTCGCGGCGATGGACTTCCAGGGCACTGGTGAATCGATAGTACAGATCCCACAGGTCACGATCCGGCAACACCAGGCCTTCCAGGCGTCCCGCTTCGGCAGCCGGCAGCAACAGCATGCCCCGCGGACCGGAGGCGCGCTGTGCCTCGAACAGTTCCTCGGCCAGGTACTCGCCATGCTGTGGCTGTGCGGGGTCACGCACCAGCAGCGTGCCACGTGGTTCGTCGTAGCCCACCAGCGCCTGCAGATGACCGCTGCCGGTGTATTGCAAGGTCAGGGTGAAGGGTGCACCGCGGTCGATCAGCGCACGGGTGGTCGCCCAGTCCGCGGTGAACTCCACGGCCAGATAGCCATTGCGCTCCGCCCAGGCGCGCTCGGCCTGGTGCGAGGTGCCGTCGTAGCAGATTTCCTCGGCAACCTCGAGGTGTTCGACGGGCAGCCCCCAGTAATCGGAAATCGCCGTCAGGGTGGCAGGCACACAGGTCATGTGATGCTGCCTGACGAAACGTACCGGCAGTACCTGACGCCGCCCCGTCGGCTCGGCGAGACGGGTCTGCACGTTCAGGTAGAACCCGCCGCCCGCCTTGCCTGCCAGCTCGCGGGCTGCCGCGTAGTCGCCCTGCAGGCAGGCAATGTCACAGCGGCGGGCGGCGGCCCAGTCGGTACGCCGGCGCTCGGTGATCGGCTCGAGCGTTTGTATGTGATCGAGCCAGGACGAGGCTTCGTCCAGCAGCCCGCGCTCGATCAGGTGATCGACCAGGTGCGCGCAGATGCCTGGGCTTTGCATGTCACGGGCGCCACGGCGCATCAGTTGCAGAGCCCCATCGGCGTGCCCGAGCTGCAACTGCAGGGAGGCTGCCTGCATCAGGGCGGAACGAAAATCGGGGCGTGAGTCGAGTACCTGTTCGCACAGCGCCAGTGCTTCTTCGCGGCGGTCCTCCTGCTCCAGCGCATGGCTGCGCTCGACCAGCAACCAGGGGTCATCACCACTCAGTGCGCGAGCCTCCTCGAACAGCGCTTCGGCTGCCTGAAAATCACGCAACGAGGCATACAGGAAGCCCTTGAACGACAGCCATTCAGCACGCAACCCCTGCTCGGGCGGCAGCCAGTCGCCGAACGACTGGAACAAGCGCCAGGCACGATAGTGACCTCGGCGGGCGAACAGCATGCGGGCGTAACGCAGACGCGCATGGGAGGACTGCGGATAGCGTCGATAAGCCAGCCAGTTCAGCGCATCGGCCAGCCGTGGTGCACCGACGTGCCCTGCCAGCCGGGCAAAGCTGGTCATCGCCTCGGCGCCTTGCCAGTAACGGGGATCGCCCTGCTCGCTGGCCAGCGCGTAGGCCTGCAGCAGCAGGCCACGATCGACCAGCGCATCGAGGCGTTCGAGCAGAGCCGGTGATGGCGTCTGGGAATGGGGATTGAAAACGGACATTGCACTACCCTCCTTGGTCGTCGAATCTCGGCGGCACTCTATGCCGCCACGGCGTCATCGACAAGGGTGGCAGGCTGCACCTGTGACGGCCTGCTCGGGTACACTAGCGCCTCGCTGCGCTTCGTCACCCACTCGCTGTCACAAGGACCTCCCATGCCGATCCGTCACTGTATCGTCCACCTGATCGACAAGAAGCCCGACGGCAGCCCTGCCGTGCTGCACGCCCGCGACAGCGAACTGGGCGCTTCCCAGGCCATCGAGAACATGCTCGCCGACCTCAACGAGAGCTATAACGCCAAACAGGGCAAAGCCTGGGGCTTCTTTCATGAGGAATCCGGTGCCTACCCCTTCAGTGGCTGGTTGAAAACCTACCTCGATGAAGGCCAGGAATTCGCGGCGTTCAGCCGTCAGGCCGTGGAGCATCTGCAGAAGCTGATGGAAGAGTCCAACCTGTCCACCGGTGGTCACGTACTGTTCGCCCATTATCAGCAAGGCATGACCGACTACCTGGCCATCGCCCTGCTGCACCATAGCGAAGGTGTGGCGGTGAACGATGCGCTGGACGTGACCCCGGCCAAGCACCTGGATCTGGGCCAGTTGCACCTGGCGGCGCGAATCAACATCAGCGAGTGGCGCAACAACAAGCAGTCGAAGCAGTACATCTCCTTCATCAAAGGCAAGAACGGCAAGAAGGTCTCGGAGTACTTCCGCGACTTCATCGGCTGCCAGGAAGGCGTCGACTCGCCCAGCGAGACACGCACCCTGCTCAAGGCCTTCAGCGATTTCGTCGAGAGCGAAGACCTGCCCGAAGAACAGGCCCGGGCGAAGACCGACACCCTGGTCGACTACGCCACCAGCCAGGCCAAGATGGGCGAGCCGATGACCCTGGAAGAACTCTCCGGGCTGATCGACGAAGAGCGGCCGAAAGCGTTCTACGATCATATCCGCAACAAGGACTACGGCCTGTCGCCGGAGATCCCTGCCGACAAGCGCACGCTGAGCCAGTTCCGCCGCTTCACCGGCCGTGCCGAAGGCCTGTCGATCAGCTTCGAGGCCCACCTGCTGGGCTCGAAGATCGAGTACGACGAGGCCTCGGACACCCTGACCATTCGCAACCTGCCGACTCAACTGACCGACCAGTTGAAGCGCCGCAAAGACTGATCGACCTGAGCAGAGGGCTGCAGCATGAAACGGATTTTGCTGATTCTTGCGGTACTGGCGACCTGGCAACACTGGGATCGCATCGAGCCACGGCTGTTCGGCAGCAACCAGCAGGTCGCCGGCCAGGGCGAGGTGATCCTCTACGCCACCAGCTGGTGCGGCTACTGCGCCAAGACCCGAGAGTTCCTAGGCGAACGCGGTATCGCCTATACCGAGCTGGACATCGAAAAGTCCCCCGAAGCCCGCCGCGCCTACGACGCCCTGGGTGGCCGCGGCGTGCCGGTGCTCAAGGTCAACGACACGGTGATCCACGGCTACAACCCGCAGGGGATTTTGGCGGCGTACTGAGTTCAGGTGAGGAACTGGCGGCTCAAGGTGAGCTATGGTCGATCCGCTCTGCTGCGGGTCATATGGATGAGTGCTGATCTACGGCTATCCAGAGAGGCTCTCTCTTCGACAGCAAAGGGCAAGAAACCTAGTTTCGGATAAAGTAGCAAGCCTGCTGTATTTTCATTGAAGCACGAGATCTGTACCTCTGCGGCGTCATAACGGTCGAACGCCAGAGCTGTCATCGTCTCTACGATAAAGGTAGCCACGCCGTTACCTCTTGCCTCTCGGGCAACGACGACATTGCCAATACAGCAAACCCCACCCGCTTCAACCTGATAAAAGTTAGCAAAACCGACTACACCATTCTCGCTCTCGACAACCGTCGAATCGAATCGTTGAGTAATCGCGTTAGACAGCTGAGCTTCAGTCAAAGGGTATTGAGCTTTCGGGAACATATAGAACAGTTCCTGAGCGTTAAGGGGAAAGCTACAAATCGTCTTGATGTCATCAGCCTTCACAGGCCTGTGTTGCAATATCATCGCGCGTCCTTGAGGTCTTTGCTTTCGGCACTCTAGCTCATCAATCTTATCAAACGCTTTATTTGGTTATCGGGATACACATCAATGCGATTGCAGCCGTTCGCGACCGGCAGCTTTCGGCCAAAAAGCGGTCATTTTGCGTTTTGGCCATTTCTCGCTGTGACCTGCAGACCAAACGATCAGGATGTGATTTATGTATATTGGTGAACTTGCCAAACGAGCGCACTGCACACCGAAGGCCATTCGTTTGTATGAGCGGATGGGGCTGATAACGCCTCAGCGGATGGGCAGCTATCGGTCTTACACCGCACATCATCTAAAACTTGTTCAGATGATCCGTCAGGCCCAGACGGTGGGTTTCAAATTGGCAGAAATGAGTGAGCTGCTAGCCGCCAAGCAGCACCAGGCGCCGTTTCCCCTGGCCCTTGCCAATCAGGGTATCGAAGCCAAGCGCGTGGAGCTAAACGTAGAAATCCAATCTCTGTTGAGTCGCCAAGCTAATCTCACCCAATTACAGCAGCAACTCAACGAGCAATTTGGCCCGGATTCGGGTGTCTGTACGCCAGTAGGTGCGTAAATGCTTGTATCAGGGCTTCCTGCGCAGGGCGAGGTTGGTAACCCAATTCGGTGACCGCTTTTTCAATGCTGTAGCGCTGCTGCACGCCATAAAACATCCGTACCTGACTTCGCAGCAATTCGGCTGGTTTGCCGATGATGGTGGCACGCAGCTCTTGCAGCCAGGCGATCAGCAGGAGTAACGCCTTGGGTGCACGCGGTGGCAGCCGATAACCGGGGCAGCAGGCGTTAAGCGCTAAAATCACGTCTGCCAGTGACGATGATTGCGAGTTCGCCAGAATGTAGCGTTGGCCAGAGAGGCCACTCTGTGCAGCTCGAATCAGGCCATCGGCTACGTCACGTACATCGACAAAATTGAAATGAAAGTTCGGATCAATTACCAGTCTGCGATCAAGAACGGCAGCGAGAAAGCCCATGGTGTCGGTCAGCCGTGTAGCATTCGGGCCGATGATCGCTGACGGCAATATGGCAACCATCGATAGATTCATAGCTTTTGCGGTTTCCCATGCAGCGCGCTCAGACAGAATCTTCGACAGGTAGTACGGATTCTGCTCCTCGGTGTTCCAGATAGTTTCATCCAACTGCTTGCCGCTGTGCCCCACGGCGGCCACTGAACTTACATACACCACGCGCTTGACGCCCGCCTCGGCAGCAGCACGCAACACGTTTCGTGTGCCCTGCACATTGACCTCAACGATCTCGGCGTACGGATTTTTCGCCCAGTGTTTGAACACAGCTGCCACTTGGTACAACACGTCTACGCCTTGCAAGGCATGGCGCAAAGAGTCCGGATCTAGCAGTTCGGCACGAACCACATGACAGCCGAGCGTGTTCAATTCTGTGGGCTGTTGCGGGTCACGAACGCCTGCGCGCACCTGCTGCCCTCTGGCGAGCAACTCTTTGACCAAGGTGTTGCCAAGATGCCCATTAGCACCGGTGACGAGCGATAGCGTTTGCATAGGTAGCCTTATCCACTAGGAGTGGAACCCGAAACAGATAAGGCATCGTGAGGGTTGCCCCTAGGGGCAGAGTCAACGAGAACGGGAACAGACCAGACAGACCACAGTCCCTGTGGGAGGAGCTTCATCCACGCTTAATCCCACAAGCATTGTTGCGACGTACTGAGCCGCTCACTCAGTGAGCGCGCCCGCCGACGCCGTCACTGTCGTGTCGCCACTGCCGTGGGCTGACGCCGAACCAGCGGCGGAAGGCGCGTGAGAAGGCACTGACTTCCGAGTAACCGAGCAGTGGCGCCAGGTTGGAGATGGGCAGTTGGTGCTGACGCAGGTAATGGGTGGCCAGTTCGCGGCGCAGCTTGTCCACCATCGCGGAGAAGGTCAGGCCCTGGTCGCGCAGGCGTCGCTGCAGTGACCAACTGCTCATGCCCAGCCGCTCGGCAGCCAGTTCCAGCACCGGCTCGCCAATCAGCAATTGCTGGCGAATCTGCTCACGGACGTCGTCGGCGATATCCCGCTCGCCTCGCCCGCTCAGGTTGCTGAGTTGGCTGAGCGAGTCCTGCATGACCAGCAGCAACACCGGGTCGCTCTGCGGCATGGCGCGATCCAGGCCGCGCTTGGGAATTACCAGCGAGTTGAACGGCTGCTCGAAATACACCGGCGCATCGAAGACTTTGCAGTGCTCATGCCAGTGTTCGGGGCGCGGGTGCTCGAAATGCACGGCCCGCGGCGCCCACTGATGGCCGAGCACGTGACGCACCAGATTGAGCACCATGCCCAGGGTCAGCTCGGCATCCTGACGGCGGCAGAGAATGGCGCCGTGGCGTACCTGATAGTCGAAGCGGTAGCACTCGCCTTCATCCACCAGGCGAATCAGGCTATTGCGCTGATGCAGGGGGAAGGCACGGGAAAAGTTGATCAACGCCTGCTCGACGGTCGCCGAGCACAACCCGATATAACCGAGCAGCCCCAGCGCCTGAGGCTTGAACTGCTGCCCATAGTAGAGACCGAAGTTGTCGCAGCCGGATTGCCGCGAGGCCTCCTCCAGCACCTGGCAGTAATTGGGCAGGGCCAGGCTCAGCGTCGGGTGGCGCAGGGACTCCGGGTCGATACCGGAAACGCCGAGGATGCGATCCGCGTCACCACCGTGTTTTTCGATAAAGCCACACAGACCGCTGGCAGCGGCCGCCAGGACGCCGCTATTGGTTTGCCCACCGGATAACAGGGACAAACCAGCAGCCAAACCGGACTGGGCGAGAACGGAGCTCATGGCGCCTCCTTCGTGACAATTCATGTCTGGAAGCAAGAAGCACGCCGCCCCTCGTCGGATCGACCGTACAGGCTCTGCACCGAGGCTCTGCGGACAGAAGGTGGTATCGCACCCGGCTAAAAAGCCCCAAAACGAGTCATTCGGAAACACCCGCACCGAAACGGGGCGCACCATTTGACTCACCACGACAGAGCCAAGGCTGTGGTGAAAATTTGACCTTGCAGAACAGCCAGCCCCGCCTAGCGTCAAGTCAGCGACATGAATTCGTCTCATAGTTCAAGCGAGCTCCGGTCGAACCATCGACCCCTTACAACTACAAGAAACCGTCCTTGGGAGAACTGTCATGATCTACGCCAAACCCGGTACCGCAGGCGCTGTCGTCACCCTCAAGCCGCGCTACGGCAACTACATCGGCGGTGAATTCGTCGCCCCGGTCGGTGGCCAGTACTTCACCAACACCAGCCCGGTGGATGCCTCGGTGATCGGTGAATTCCCCCGTTCCGACGCCAAGGACATCGACAAGGCCCTCGACGCCGCCCATGCCGCCGCCGATGCCTGGGGCAAGACCTCGGTGCAGGATCGTGCACTGATTCTGCTGAAGATCGCCGACCGCATCGAAGCCAACCTCGAACTGCTCGCCGTCGCGGAAACCTGGGACAACGGCAAGGCCGTGCGCGAGACCCTCAACGCCGACGTGCCGCTGGCCGCCGATCACTTCCGCTACTTCGCCGGCTGCATCCGCGCGCAGGAAGGCAGCGCGGCGGAGATCAACGAACACACCGCCTCCTATCACTTCCACGAACCGCTGGGCGTGGTCGGGCAGATCATCCCCTGGAACTTCCCGCTGCTGATGGCCGCCTGGAAACTGGCTCCGGCCCTGGCGGCCGGCAACTGCGTGGTGCTCAAGCCCGCCGAGCAGACGCCGCTGTCGATCAGCGTGTTCGCCGAGCTGGTGGGCGACCTGCTGCCGCCGGGCGTACTCAACATCGTTCAGGGTTATGGCCGTGAAGCCGGCGAGGCGCTGGCCACCAGCACGCGCATCGCCAAGATCGCCTTCACCGGCTCCACGCCGGTCGGCTCGCACATCATGAAATGCGCGGCCGCCAACATCATCCCGAGCACCGTGGAGCTGGGCGGCAAGTCGCCCAACGTGTTCTTCGAAGACATCATGCAAGCCGAGCCGGCGTTCATCGAGAAGGCCGCCGAAGGCCTGGTGCTGGCTTTCTTCAACCAGGGCGAGGTGTGTACCTGCCCGTCCCGCGCGCTGGTGCAGGAGTCGATCTTCGAGCCGTTCATGGTCGAGGTGATGAAGAAGATCAAGGTCATCAAGCGCGGCAACCCGCTGGATACCGAGACCATGGTCGGCGCCCAGGCCTCCCAGCAGCAGTACGACAAGATCCTCAGCTACCTGGAGATCGCCCAGCAGGAGGGTGCCGAGCTGCTCACTGGCGGTGCCACCGAGAAGCTCGAAGGCGACCTGGCCAGCGGTTATTACATCCAGCCGACCCTGCTCAAGGGCACCAACACGATGCGCGTGTTCCAGGAGGAAATCTTCGGCCCGGTGGTCGGCGTGACCACCTTCAAGGACGAAGCCGAAGCCCTGGCCATCGCCAACGACACCGAGTTCGGCCTGGGCGCTGGCGTGTGGACGCGCGACATCAACCGCGCCTACCGCATGGGCCGTGGCATCAAGGCCGGTCGCGTATGGACCAACTGCTACCACCTGTACCCGGCGCACGCTGCCTTTGGCGGCTACAAGAAGTCCGGGGTCGGGCGCGAAACCCACAAGATGATGCTCGACCACTACCAGCAGACCAAGAACCTGCTGATCAGCTACGACATCAATCCGCTGGGCTTCTTCTGATCTGCCGATTTGCCATAGCCAGCCAACCCATAAAGCAGCGCTCGCCGCACCGCGGCGGGCGTGAAGGAGTCCTGAAATGTCCAAAGAGACACTCTCCACACCCTCTCAGAGTGGTGTGGAAACCGAAGCCGTTGGCGCCGAGTACTTCGCCAACCGGCAATTGAAGCAGGGCGCTGCGGGCTGGATCCTGTTGATCGGCCTCGGCGTTGCCTACGTGATTTCCGGCGACTACGCCGGCTGGAACTTCGGCCTGGCGCAAGGCGGCTGGGGCGGCATGTTCATCGCCACCCTGCTGATGGCGACCATGTACCTGTGCATGTGCTTCTCGCTGGCCGAACTGTCTTCGATGATCCCCACCGCAGGCGGCGGCTATGGGTTCACCCGTACCGCCTTCGGCCCGTGGGGCGGCTTCCTGACCGGTACGGCGATCCTCATCGAGTACGCCATCGCCCCCGCAGCCATCGCCTGCTTCATCGGCGCCTACTGCGAGTCGCTGTTCGGCATCGGCGGCTGGATCATCTACCTGGTGTTCTACGTGGTGTTCATCGGCATCCACATCCTCGGTGCCGGTGAGGCGCTGAAGCTGATGTTCGTGATCACCGCCGTGGCGGCCATCGCGCTGGGCGTGTACATCGTGGCCATGGTGCCGCACTTTCAGGTCGCCAATCTGTTCGATATCCCGGCTACCGAGGCCACTGGTGCCAGCGCCTTCCTGCCGTTCGGCTACCTGGGCATCTGGGCCGCCCTGCCCTATGGCATCTGGTTCTTCCTGGCGGTCGAAGGCGTGCCGCTGGCCGCCGAGGAAACCAAGGATCCCAAGCGCGACCTGCCACGCGGCTTGATCGGCGCCGTGCTGGTACTGCTGGTGTTCGCCGGGCTGATTCTGTTGGTCGGCCCTGGCGCTGCCGGTGCGCAGTCGCTGGTGGCTTCGGGCAACCCGCTGGTCGAGTCGCTGGTCAAGGTCTACGGTGGTTCCACCTGGATGAGCCAGTTCGTCAACCTGGTCGGCCTGGCTGGCCTGATCGCCAGCTTCTTCTCGATCATCTACGCCTATTCGCGGCAGATCTTCGCCCTATCGCGCGCCGGCTACCTGCCACGTAGCCTGTCGCTGACCAACCGCAACAAGGCACCGGTGATGGCGCTGATCGTACCGGGCATCATCGGCTTCGGCCTGTCGCTGACCGGCCAGGGCGACCTGCTGATTCTGGTCGCGGTATTCGGGGCCACCGTATCCTATGTACTGATGATGGCGGCGCACATCACCCTGCGCACCCGTCGCCCCGACATGCCCCGCCCCTATCGGACCCCTGGCGGCGTGCTGACTTCGTCGGTGGCTCTGGTGCTGGCTGCCGTGGCGCTGGTGGCCTGCTTCCTGGTCGACCTGCGCGTCGTGATCGGCGCTGCCATCATCTACGCTCTGTTCATCGCCTACTTCGCCTTGTACAGCCGTCACCATCTGGTGTCCGGTACGCCGGAGGAAGAGTTCGCCGCCATCCAGGCAGCTGAACGCTCCCTACGCTGATTGACCCCAAGTGGCCGCTGCGGCGGCCACGACAGGAGATACGCTATGGCTCGTTTTACCCACACCATCGGCAACATGACCTGGAGCTTCGACAGCCTGCGCGAGCTGATGGCCAAGGCCAGCCCGGCGCGCTCGGGCGATTATCTGGCAGAGGTCGCCGCGCAGAGCGACGCCGAACGGGCTGCGGCGCAAATGGCTCTGGCCAACGTGCCGCTCAAGCATTTTCTGCAGGAAGCACTGATTCCCTACGAAAAGGACGAGGTCACCCGGCTGATCATCGACACCCACGATGCAACTGCCTTCGCTCCGGTCAGCCACCTGACGGTTGGCGGGCTGCGCGACTGGCTGCTCGGTGAGGCTGCCGACGAAGCCTGCCTGAGCGCCCTGGCGCCGGGGCTGACACCGGAGATGGCGGCGGCCGTCTCGAAGATCATGCGTGTGCAGGATCTGGTGCTGGTGGCCCAGAAGACCCGCGTGGTTACCCGCTTTCGCAACACCATGGGGCTGCGCGGGCGGATGTCCACGCGCTTGCAGCCCAATCACCCCACCGACGATCCGGCCGGTATCGCCGCCAGCATCCTCGACGGCCTGCTCTACGGTAATGGCGATGCGATGATCGGCATCAACCCGGCCACCGACAGTGCGAGTTCGATCCGCGCCCTGCTGGACATGCTCGATGCGATCATCCAGCGCTATGAAATCCCCACCCAGTCCTGCGTACTGACTCACGTCACCAGTTCCATCGCCGCCATCGAGCGCGGCGCACCGCTGGATCTGGTGTTCCAGTCGATCGCTGGCACCGAGGCGGCCAACGCCAGCTTCGGGGTCACCCTCAAGGTGCTGCAGGAAGGTTACGAGGCCGGTCTGAGCCTCAAGCGCGGCACCCTGGGCAACAACCTCATGTACTTCGAAACCGGCCAGGGCAGCGCCCTGTCGGCCAACGCCAACCACGACGTCGACCAGCAGACCTGCGAAACCCGCGCCTACGCCGTGGCGCGGCACTTCAACCCGTTTCTGGTCAACACCGTGGTCGGTTTCATCGGCCCCGAGTACCTGTACAACGGCAAGCAGATCATCCGCGCCGGCCTGGAGGATCACTTCTGCGGCAAGCTGCTCGGCGTGCCCATGGGCTGCGACATCTGCTACACCAACCATGCCGAAGCCGATCAGGACGACATGGACACGTTGCTGACTCTGCTCGGTACCGCTGGCATCAACTTCATCATGGGTATTCCCGGCTCCGACGACGTGATGCTCAATTACCAGACCACCTCGTTCCACGATGCTCTCTACGCGCGCAAGGTGCTCGGCCTACATGTCGCGCCGGAGTTCGAGCAATGGCTGGCGCGCATGGGCATCTTCCAGCAACAGGGCGGTCAACTACGCATGGGCGACGAGCTGCCGCCGGTGTTCCGCCAGGCCCTGGCGCAACTGGCTTAAGAGGACGTCATGTCAGACAAATCCCCCGCTACCGAAAACCCCTGGCAGCAGTTGCGGCAACTGACCCCAGCCCGTATCGCCCTCGGGCGCGCGGGCACCAGCCTGCCGACTGCCGCGCAGCTGGATTTCCAGTTCGCCCATGCCCAGGCCCGTGACGCCGTGCACCTGCCGTTCGACCATGAAGGCCTGCGTGAGGAGCTGCAGGGCCGAGGGCTCGACACCCTGCTGCTGCACAGTGCCGCAACGGATCGACATACCTACCTGCAACGCCCGGATCTGGGCCGACGCCTCAACGAGGAGTCGGCCACCGCGCTGGATGGCTACGCCGCAGAAAAGGGCCGCGGTTACGACCTGGCCATCGTCATCGCCGATGGGTTGTCGTCACTGGCCGTACGCCGCCACAGCTTGCCGTTCCTGGAAAGGCTGCTCGATCAGCTGGGCGAGGAAGGCTGGACCCTGGCACCCATCACCCTGGTCGAACAGGGCCGGGTCGCGGTGGCGGACGAAGTGGGCGAACGGCTGGGGGCGAAGATGACGGTGATCCTGATCGGCGAACGCCCCGGGCTCAGCTCCCCCGACAGCCTGGGTCTGTACTTCACCTACGCGCCGCGGGTAGGCCTCAATGACGCCTACCGCAACTGCATTTCCAACGTGCGCCTGGAAGGCCTGAGTTACGGCATGGCGACCTTTCGCCTGATGTACCTGATGCGTGAGGCCTGCCGGCGCCAGCTATCGGGCGTCGACCTCAAGGACGAAGCCGAAGTGCCGACCCTGGAGGACGCCGGGCCGGGCAACTTCCTGCTGCCGGATCAGCGTTAGACCGCATTGGGCCATCGGTGTAGGCGCCTCGGGAATGGAGTATGCCCGTAATCTTTCGCGGGCATGGCCCGCTCCCACAAAGGCACAGAACAGTCACCACTTCCGATACTTTCGACTATCGCAGCAGCCGCAAGAAAGGCAGAACACAAAAAGCGAGCATGGCGCAGAACGTGTGGGAACGGGCCATGCCCGTGATCGTTTCACGGGCATGGCCCGCTTCCACAAAGGCACAGAACAGTCACCACTTCCGATACTTTCGACTATCGCAGCAGCCGAAAGAAAGGCAGAACACAAAAAGCGAGCATGGCGCAGAACCTGTGGGAACGGGCCATGCCCGTGATCGTTTCACGGGCATGGCCCGCTTCCACAAAGGCACAGAACAGTCACCACTTCCGATACTTTCGACTATCGCAGCAGCCGCAAGAAAGGCAGAACACAAAAAGCGAGCATGGCGCAGAACCTGTGGGAACGGGGCAGGCCCATGATCGTTTCGCGGGCATGGCCCGCTTCCACAAAGGCACAGAACAGTCACCACTTCCGATACTTTCGACTATCGCAGCAGCCGAAAGAAAGGCAGAACACAAAAAGCGAGCATGGCGCAGAACCTGTGGGAACGGGGCATGCCCATGATCGTTTCACGGGCATGGCCCGCTTCCACAAAGGCACATAACAGTCACCACTTCCGATACTTTCGACTATCGCAGCAGCCGAAAGAAAGGCAGAACACAAAAAGCGAGCATGGCGCAGAACCTGTGGGAACGGGCCATGCCCGTGATCGTTTCACGGGCATGGCCCGCTTCCACAAAGGCACAGAACAGTCACCACTTCTGATACTTTCGACTATCGCAGCAGCCGCAAGAAAGGCAGAACACAAAAAGCGAGCATGGCGCAGAACCTGTGGGAACGGGCCATGCCCGTGATCGTTTCACGGGCATGGCCCGTTCTCACAGGAGTAATACACAACTGTCCTGGCTCTGGCTCTAGCCCTTAAAGTCCTTTGATAGAGAATCCAAGCCGCGGGAAGTGCACATGCACGACACCAGCGCGGTCATCTTCACGGCGCAGGATCAACTCCTCGGCCCCGGCGAACAGCAGCTCGCCTTCCACGGCATCCACGCCGTAATCAATCGCCGAGATGGCGACGGCCTGCCCGCTGACAAAACCATTCGGGTCAGTAAACACCTCGTCCGGCAGCGGCGATGGCGTGGCTTCGCGCGCCACCCTGATGGCCTCCTCGCTGCTCAACGGCTCGGGCTTGCCGTGCCCACGTGCCAGCACCCGATCCAGCCAGGCGGCGACGGCCGGGTAGCCATCGACCAGGGGCGAGGTCACCGGCGTCGCACGCAGGAACCACAGCGGGTGAGCCATGGCGATATCGGCCAGGCTCGGCTCACCGAACAGGAAGTCAACACCGCTCGCCTCCAACTGAGCCTGCAGACGTGCCATAAACGCCGGCCACTGGTGCTTGGCCTGCTCGGCGGGCAAACGGCTGGCCTGACCACCGGCGAACAGCTTGGCGCGGTCGGCGATGAAGGCCTGGACGAACTCCGGGGGTGCCTTGGCGAAACGCACGGCGATGGACTCGGGCTGGAACACCAGGCTGACCGCATGCTGAAACACCACCGAGTCGGCCCATTGCGCGAAGGCGGCGATGGCGAACGCCCGATTGCCCGGCAACAGCGCCGGCTGCGGCTGAAGGGCTTCGAGACGACGCGCGATCAACGCGGTGTCGCAATAGATATCGGCACCGATCTGCAGCACCGGGGTCTTGCGATAACCTCCCGTCAGGGCGGTGAGATCCGGCTTGGGCATCAGCGGTGGAATCTGCACCGAGCGCCAGGCCAGGTCCTTGAAGCCCAGCAACAGGCGCGCCTTTTCAGCGAAGGGCGACGTGGGGTAATGGTGCAGGATGAGCTCAGACATTGCAGACCTCCGGGAACGGGTAAGGCCTGCAGCTTAACTCAGCTTGCTGCTGGTACTAGACAGAACCCATTGGGGCTGATGAGTGCTCATCAAGGACATGCATCAGGCTACCGGTGGCCACCAGCGCTTCCTTGGCGCCTTTGCCCAGTCGCTTGATCGCCCGCTCGCGGCGCAGGGCATCGCCCTTGCCGATACAGCTTTCGCTGTAGACCAGGGCCACTGCCGGGCTGGAAAAGAAGAAGCGAGCGCCCTTGCCACTTTGGTGCTGGGCGAAACGGCGCAGTGGATCGTCACTGATGCCGCAGTAGAGCGCGCCATTGGCGGCGCGCACCAGGTAAACGAACCAGACCTTATCCGGCGTAACGCTCATTGCCGGCGATCAGGCGAACCATTCGCGGGCAGAGCGCCACACGCACATGCCGACGAAATACGCCGAAGACAGGCCCCACAGCGCCAGCAGCCAAACCGGCTGGGTCGGGAACTGGATGATCAACCCGGCACAGGCGAACATCCAGATCATGGTCACGGCGATGTTCAACGGCATGAACTGCTTGACCCGGAACGGGTGCAGGAACTTCATGCGAGTCAGTGTCAGGCCCGCCAGCACCATGATGACCAGGAAGGTCACCCACGGCTCGAAATCCAGCAGATAGAGGTACACCACCACCACGTTCCACGCCGCCGGGAAGCCGACGAAGTAGTTGTCCTTGCTCTTCATGTTGACGTTGCAGAAGCAGAACAGCGACGACAGCAGAATGATGCCCACCGACAGCAGCAGCGTGTACTCGGGCAGCGGGATGAAGCGATAGACGAAGATCGCCGGGATGAATACGTAGGTGAGGTAGTCGATCACCAGATCGAGGGTCGAACCGTCGAAATGCGGCAGTACCACCTTGACGTCGTACTTGCGCGCCAGGGTGCCGTCCAGGCCGTCGACCAACAAGGCAAGCCCCAGCCACAGCAGGCAGCTTTCCGCCCTCCCCTCGATCAGCGCGAGCAGCGCCAACATGCCAAGGATTACCCCGCTGGCGGTTACCGCGTGAACGCTCCATGCCTTGGCTTTACTGGGTGATAGCGACATAACACTCATGATCGAAATACTCTGGTAGACGGACTTTCACGCAACGAACGGAGCCTTTACATGCACTCAGCCATTCATCGATGAACATTCAGACCGAGAAGCCTACCACTCCGTTCAGCTGCGCGCCTCTACGCCGTGCTGCCCGTCTGACGCACGGGAGGCCTGAAACTGCCGCAGACCGTTCCTGGCCTGCCTGCGCACGGTGTTTTTCAGCAGCGGCGTCCAGCCGATGAGCATGCCCTGAAAACCCAGCGCCTGAGCGGACCAGCGCCACATATCGAACTGATCACGGTGTTCGACGATCAGCCCGTCACGAATCACGAACGACGCCTGGATGCGGTTCACCACGGTGCGGCCGGTCTGGCTGAACAGGTAAGTGGCCACCCAGTTGGCGCTACCACCATTGGCATCGGCCTGCACATCGCTGAAGGTCAGGGAGAACTGCTTGGCCCGGGTGGTCAGCATGCGCCACATGTCCGCGGCATCGTCACCGGTGAGCGTGCCGAATGCCGGGTCACTGAAGCTGACATCAGGCGCATAGCAACTCGCCATGCGCTCGGCATCCAGTTGCTGGAAGGCCTGGTAGAAACGGGTGATCAGATCGGCATTCGGGTGAGACATGGCTGAGCTCCTTGGCGATACGCAGAGTATCGCCGCAAAACGCCGATCCGACGATGGGCATATCGGCCATTGATACGCCCTTATCAGAACGCAAAAGGGAGCCCTGCGGAGGCTCCCTTCTACTAGCAAGAACGCGCTTTCGATCCAGCGAGCTAGAGTCCTGCAAGACCTGGGCTGCCCCGCGAATACAGGCGAGGAAGCGGACTGGGCTCGCATGCGAGTGTACGCTCGTGCATGAGCACAACTCGCTTCGCTCGCTCCCCCGGGGCCGCCCTAAAGCGCGTTAGCCGCAAGCGGCTTTCCGACTGGGCTGGCAATCCAGTCCGTCTCCTACGCCGCAGCGGCCTCGTAAGTTCGTTCTCAGTGCAGGATCTGCCCGAGGAACAGCTTGGTGCGCTCGTTCTGCGGATTGTCGAAGAAGGCATTGGGCTCGGCCTGTTCGACGATCTCGCCCTTGTCCATGAAGATCACCCGATCCGCCACGGTACGGGCGAAGCCCATTTCGTGGGTCACGCAGAGCATGGTCATGCCGTCCTGAGCCAGGCCGATCATGGTGTCGAGTACTTCCTTGACCATTTCCGGGTCGAGCGCCGAGGTCGGCTCATCGAACAGCATGATCTTCGGCTTCATGCACAGGGCACGGGCAATGGCCACACGCTGCTGCTGACCACCGGACAGTTGCCCCGGGAACTTGTGGGCCTGTTCCGGAATGCGCACGCGCTCGAGGAAGTGCATGGCGATTTCCTCCGCCTTGCGCTTGGGCATCTTGCGAACCCACATCGGCGCCAGCGTGCAGTTCTGCAGCACGGTGAGGTGCGGGAACAGGTTGAAGTGCTGGAACACCATGCCCACTTCGCGGCGCACGGTTTCGATGTCCTTGAGGTCACGGGTCAGTTCGGTGCCATCGACCACGATGCGACCGGCCTGGTGCTCTTCCAGACGGTTGATGCAACGGATGGTGGTGGACTTGCCCGAGCCCGACGGGCCGCAGAGCACGATACGCTCGCCCTGACGCACGTCGAGGTTGATGTCCTTGAGTACGTGGAACTGCCCGTACCACTTGTTCACGCCCTGCAGCTGAATGATCGGCTCGGCGCTGGGTTGCTTGTTTGCTTCGCTCATCTAAGTGACTCCTAACGCTTGTGGCCGGTATCGAGCTTCCGCTCCAGATGGAGGGAGTAGCGGGACATGCCGAAACAGAAAATCCAGAAAATCAGGGCAGCGAACACATAGCCCTCGGTCGCCATGCCCAGCCACGCCGGGTCGGCAGCCGCCTGCTTGACGCTGTTGAGCAGGTCGAACAGGCCGATGATGATCACCAGGCTGGTGTCCTTGAACAGGGCGATGAAGGTGTTGACGATGCCCGGAATCACCAGCTTGAGCGCTTGCGGCAGGATCACCAGACCCATCATCCGCCAGTAGCCCAGGCCCATGGCGCCGGCCGCTTCGTATTGCCCTTTGGGAATCGCCTGCAGACCACCACGTACCACTTCGGCGATGTAGGCCGACTGGAACAGGATGACCCCGATCAGCGCCCGCATCAGCTTGTCGAAGCTCATGCCCTCGGGCAGGAACAGCGGCAGCATCACCGAGGACATGAACAGCACGGTGATCAGTGGAACGCCACGCCAGAACTCGATGAACGTCACGCAGACCACGCGCACCGCCGGCATGTTGGAGCGGCGCCCCAAAGCCAGCAGAATGCCCAGCGGCAATGCACCGGCGATACCTACCGCGGCGATCACCAGAGTCAGCATCAGGCCGCCCCAACGGCTGGTCGGCACGGTTTCCAGGCCGAACACACCGCCATGCAGCAGGCACCAGGCAACCACCGGGTAGATCACCAGGAAGCCGATGCCATAGAAGGCCTTGCGCGGGAAGCGGGAAATGAACAGCGGTGCCGCACCGACGATCGCCAGAACCGCGGTCAGGTCCACGCGCCAGCGCAGTTCACTGGGGTAGAAGCCATACATGAACTGGCTGAAACGCGCCTGGATGAACACCCAGCAGGCGCCTTCCTTGGTGCAGTCGGCGCGGGTGGTGCCCACCCAGTTGGCGTCGATGAACGCCCACTTGAGCAGCGGCGGCACCATCAGCCAAACGAGGTAGATGGCGAAGAAGGTCAGCGCCGTATTGAGCCAGCTGGAGAACAGATTGCTGCGCATCCAGGCGACCACACCAACACTGGAGCTGGGTGGCGGCTGATCCGGTTTGAAAATATGGGTTGTGCTCATTGCGCTAGGTCCTCACCGCTCGATCAGCGCGATGCGCTTGTTGTACCAGTTCATCAGCAGGGAAATGCTGATACTGATCGCCAGGTACACGCTCATGGTGATGGCAATCACCTCGATGGCCTGGCCCGTCTGGTTGAGTACCGTACCGGCGAACAGCGACACCATGTCCGGGTAACCGATACCGGCGGCCAGAGAAGAGTTCTTCGCCAGGTTCAGGTATTGGCTGGTCAGCGGCGGAATGATGACCCGCATGGCCTGGGGAATGATCACCTTGCGCAGGGTCGGGCCCGGGCGCAGCCCCAACGAGCGAGCGGCTTCGGTCTGCCCGTGGCTGACCGAGTTGATCCCGGAGCGCACGTTCTCGGCGATGAAGGCCGCGGTGTAGACGGTCAACGCGATGGTCAGCGCCAGCAGTTCCGGGATCATCACCCAGCCGCCGACGAAGTTGAAGCCCTTGAGCTCCGGTACCGACCAGTGCAGCGGGCTACCGAACACCAGCGCGAACAGCGTGGGAATGACGATCGCCAGCCCCAGGCCAGCCCAGAACTTGTGGAATGGCACGCCGGTGGCTTCGAAGCGCTTGTTGGCCCAGCGGGTCATCAGCACGATGGCGACCAGGGTCACCACCAGGCCGGCCACGAACGGCCAGAAAGCCCCCGTCGCCTCGGCAGCCGGCATGTTCAGGCCGCGGTTGCTGAGGAAGAAGCTTTCGCCGATGCTGATGCTGGCACGCGGTCCCGGCAGCGGCAGCAGCACGGCGAAGTACCAGAAGAGAATCTGCAGCAACGGCGGAATGTTGCGGAACACCTCGATGTAGACGGTCGCCAGCTTGCTGATCATCCAGTTCGGCGACAGTCGCGCGATACCGATGAGGAAGCCGAGGAAGGTAGCCAGCACGATACCGATGAAGGACACCAGCAGCGTGTTGAGCAGGCCGATGACGAAGACGCGGGCATAGCTGTCCGCTTCGGTATAGCTGATCAGGTGTTGGGCGATGCCGAAACCGGCACTGCGCTCGAGAAAGTCGAAGCCGGACGTGATGCCCCGGTGTTGCAGGTTGGTCTGTGTGTTGCTGAACAGGAACCACCCCATTGCGACCACGGCCACAACGGTAATGATCTGGAATAGCCAGGCGCGCACACGTGGATCGCTGAGGGAGAACCCCTGCGGTGCGCCGATGTTTTTCTGCATGGGAATGCCCCAGGTATAACGGAACGAAAATCGCCCGGCAGCCGGCTGCCGGGCGACAGGTCAATCAACGCACTGGAGGAGCGTAGTGCAGACCGCCTTTGTTCCACAGAGCGTTCAGACCACGCTCGATTTTCAGCTCGCTGCCCTTGCCGATGTTACGGTCGAAGACTTCGCCGTAGTTACCGACCTGCTTGACGATCTGGACGACCCAGTCCTTCGGCAGTTTCAGATCCTTGCCGTACTCACCGTCGGCACCCAGCATACGGGCTACGTCAGGGTTCTTGGTTTCCTTGGCCAGGGCTTCGACGTTCTTGGAGTCGACACCCAGCTCTTCGGAGTTGAGCATGGCGAACAGGGTCCATTTGACGATAGCCATCCAGTCTTCGTCGCCACGACGAACCAGCGGGCCCAGCGGCTCCTTGGAGATCACTTCCGGCAGTACTACCCAGTCATCCGGCGCGCCCAGCTTGATGCGCTGTGCGTACAGCTGCGACTGGTCGGAGGTCAGTACGTCGCAACGACCAGCTTCCAGGGACTTGGCGCTTTCGTCGGAGGTGTCGAAGGTGATGGGGGTGTACTTCAGGCCGTTCGAGCGGAAGTAGTCGGAGACGTTCAGCTCGGTGGTGGTGCCTGCCTGGATACAGATGGTCGCGCCATCCAGTTCCTTGGCACTGGCAACGCCCAGCTTCTTGTTAACCAGGAAGCCGATACCGTCGTAGTAGGTCACGCCGGTGAATACCAGACCCATGCCGCCGTCGCGGGAGCTGGTCCAGGTGGTGTTGCGCGAGAGCACATCGACTTCACCGGACTGGATCGCGGTGAAACGCTCCTTGGCGGTCAGCGGGCTGTACTTGACCTTGGTCGCGTCACCGAACACCGCTGCGGCCACACCGCGGCAGATGTCGACGTCGATACCCTGATAGTTGCCCTTCTCATCCGGTACCGAGAAGCCAGGCAGGCCATCGCTGACGCCGCACTGTACGAAACCTTTCTTCTTGACTGCATCCAGGGTAGCACCGGCATGAGCCATGCCTGCTGCACCCAGAACGGCGGCGGCGGTCAACATCGCCAGGGTGGTTTTAACCATCTTCATTGAACATTCTCCGGTTGCTTTTGTTGTGTTGGAGTCTCAGTCGGATCGCCGTACCCTTTTGGGGCATGTCGTCACTGTAGGCAGCGACAGTGTAGACCGGTGACCAGACCTCGGTGCGAATGCCGTGGCCTATTCGAAAAGTAGGTCATCGACGCTTGCACCAGCCCATTGGTGAACGGGCCCGAGACGGATCGCGAATTTGCACATCGACAGGCATGCAGCGCCCGGCGAACCTTTTGGAAACCCCATCAAATCGGCTTTCCCGTCTGCTCCGCGGCTCGGAGCGGTGTTACCACGCCAGGCCGACGACATCAGTCTCAGGCTCTATAGCAAAGGCCATACCACACGGTGATTTTGCCCGCGAGATAGGCGGGTCAAGGGGGCAAACTTGTAATCTTGCGACATCTTGTTCACGGATCAGTACAGTGACGAAAAACAGTTACGCACCAAAATAACGCACAGGCCCCATATTGGAGCAACACATGGATACCACATTGCTACTGCAGCCCCCACTTCCCGCCGATTCATGCGTCATTTGGCTGCACGGTCTGGGTGCAGATCGCTTCGATTTTCAACCGGTCGCCCAGGCGCTGCAGCAATCGCTGCGCAGCACCCGTTTCGTACTGCCCCAGGCGCCCACTCGCGCAGTCACCGTCAACGGCGGCTACGAGATGCCCAGCTGGTACGACATTCTCGCCATGAGCCCGGCCAGGGCGATCGATCGGGAGCAGCTCGAACAGTCGGCCCAGCAGGTGATCGACCTGATCGAGGCGCAGCGCAACGAAGGGATCGACCCGGCCCGCATCTTTCTCGCCGGCTTTTCCCAAGGCGGCGCGGTGGTGCTGCATACCGCCTTCCTGCGCTGGCAGGGCCCGCTCGGCGGCGTCCTGGCGCTGTCCACCTACGCCCCGACCTTTGCCGAGCAGGTGCAACTGAGCGACCTGCAGCGTGCGATACCGGTGTACTGCCTGCACGGCAATCAGGACGGCGTGGTGCTGCCACCCATGGGCCGCGCCGCTCACGACTGGCTGCTGCAGCATGATGTCACCGTGACATGGCAGGAGTATCCCATGGGCCACGAAGTGTTACCGGAGGAAATACGCGACGTCGGCGTTTGGCTGGCGGCCCGTCTATAACGCCGGTTTGCGCGGGGCCAGGCCTGTGACCCAGGTCACAGTCCACGCGCCGCCTGTCGTCGTCGAGGCGCAAGAGCATTGTCAGTCCTCGGGCCGACGGATACTGTCAGGGTAATGAGGCCCGTCCATTCACCATGAATGGGGTCATTGACCCAGGGAGCGTTAGCGGTGCCGATCGTTAGTCGTTTTCGAGCAAGGATGCTGATGCCATGAAGGCAGCCCAATGGCAGACCGATCTACAGCAGATCCGACAACTGCGCCTGTTCAACAATGTTGCACTCGGCAGCCTGACACGGCTGCTGGATTCCTTTCGTGCCTGCGATCTGGACACCGGCGAAGTGCTGCTCTCGCCGTTCGACCGCAACCAGTACCTCTATATAGTCGTCAACGGCAGCCTCAAGGTTTATCTGGGCTCGCTGGACAATCAGCCGGTCACCACCCTGCACTCGGGTGATTGCGCCGGCGAAATCAGCTTCATCGACAACGAGCATCCCAGCGCCTACGTGGTGGCCAACGAGCCGAGCAGCGTGCTGCGCCTGCACCGTGATGCACTGACCACGCTGTTCCAGCAATCGCCGCAGATGATGCACAACCTGCTGGAAGTGCTGTGCAGCCGCATGCGCCAGGGCAATCGGCAACTGATCGACAGCGAGCAGAACGCCAACGTCGACAAACTCACCGGGGCCTTCAACCGGCGCTGGCTGGAGCACGTGTTCGAACGCGAACGCACCCGTTGCCTGTTCAGTTGCCAGCCCCTGAGCCTGCTGATGCTCGATGTCGATCACTTCAAGGATTACAACGATCAGCACGGCCACCTGGCTGGCGACTATGCCCTGTGCCTGGTCGCCCACACCCTGCGTCGACAGCTGCGCCCCCGTGACAGCCTGGTGCGTTTCGGGGGTGAGGAATTCGTCGTGCTGCTGCCTGAGCTGAACCTGAAACAGGCAGTGGACATCGCCGAGCGTCTGCGCGAGAGCCTGGAGCAGATCGGCGCCTTTTACTCGCCGCTGGGCGCCCAGCCCGGTGTGACGATTTCCCTGGGGCTGACCCAGATGCAGCCCAAGGACAGCCTGACCAGCCTGATCGCCCGTGCCGACAAGGCCCTGTACCGGGCCAAGGACGAAGGCCGCAACCGCCTCTGTCACTGAAATGCCGTCACCGCGTGGCATGCTGTTCGGGCCCATACCTTTGCGTGGATGCCCCCGATGCGTAAACGCCTGCTGATCGCTCCGATTGCCCTGATCGTCGCTGCCGGCGTGTTCTTCACGTTGCCCAGCATCCTCGACCGACACATGAACAGCGTCGAATCACCTGCGCCCTACCCTGCCGGAGAGGCCGCCACCCGCCTGCACGACACCCTGTTCATCGCCGACCTGCACGACGACGCGCTGCTCTGGGAGCGAGACTTGCTCAAGCGCTACAGTTACGGGCACTCGGATCTGCCGCGCATGCTCGAAGGCCGCGTCGGCCTGCAGGTGTTCTCCACCGTGACCAAATCGCCACGCGGGCTGAACTACGAGAGCAACGCTGCCGATAGCGACACCATCACGCTGCTCGCCATGGCCCAGCGCTGGCCTCGGGCGACCTGGAACAGCCTGCTGCAGCGCGCCCTCTACCAGGCCGAAAAGCTGCGCGAGGCGACCGCAGGCAGCGATGGTCGCATGGTGCTGATCAGGAGCAGAGCCGACCTGGCCACCTTCCTGCAGGCCTGGAACGAGGACCCGCGTCGCGTCGCCACCCTGCTGGCCACCGAGGGCCTGCACCCGCTCGAAGGGCAGCTGGATAACCTCGACCGTCTCTACGACGCAGGTTTCCGCATGGCTGGCCTGACTCACTTCTTCGACAACGAGGTCGGCGGCTCGGCCCATGGCCTGGCGAAGGGTGGCCTGACACCGCTGGGCCGGCAGGTGATCGCCCGCCTCGAAGAGAAATCCATGCTGATCGATCTGGCTCACGCCTCGCGCCCCTTGATGGATGATGTGCTGGCCATCGCCAAACGCCCGCTGCTGGTCTCCCACGGCGGCGTCGAAGGCACCTGCCCCGGTACCCGCAACCTGAGCGACCGGCACCTGCGCGCCATTGCCGCCACCGGCGGGGTGATTGGCATCGGTTACTGGGACACGGCCGTGTGTGCCACCTCGGTGGCTGCCATCGTCAAGGCGATTCGCTACACCGCCGACCTGGTGGGCGTGCGCCATGTGGCCCTGGGCTCCGACTTCAACGGCACCATCCACGCCCCGTTCGACGTGACCGGGCTCGCCCAGCTGACCGAGGGCCTGCTCGGTGCCGGCTTCAGCCGCCAGGAGATCGCCGCGATCATGGGCGGCAACGTGCAGCGCCTGCTGCTCGCCAGCCTGCCGGCAGGCTGATCGCAAAGCCCGCAATGACGGTATCCGCAGGGTACTTCGCCCTGCGCGCGTCTTGCTTTACACTGGCTGTCGTTCATTCCTTAATCAACCGACGAGATGACCGTGCTCAAAGCACTCAAAAAAATATTCGGCAAAGCCGAAAATGAGCCACACAGCTCAGTCTCCCCGACCATCGAGCCCTCCCCGCCACCCGCCAGCCCAGCTCGCGAGGAACGCCCACCGAGGCCACCGAAAGCGTCGGCTCCCGTTGCCCCGAAACCCCAGAGCAAACCCGCGAAACCTCGCCGAGAGCGCGCACCCAAGCCGGTCGACACCTGGAAGCTCGAAGATTTCAAGGTCGAACCAGCCCCTGGCAAGACCCGCTTCCACGACTTCAAGCTGTCCCCGGACCTGATGCATGCCATTCATGATCTGGGCTTCCCCTACTGCACGCCGATCCAGGCGGGCGTACTGGGTTACACCCTCAAGGGCCGCGACGCCATCGGCCGCGCCCAGACCGGCACAGGCAAGACCGCCGCCTTCCTGATTTCGATCATCACCCAGCTGCAACAGACCCCGCCGCCGAAAGACCGCTACATGGGCGAGCCGCGGGCCCTGATCATCGCGCCGACCCGCGAGCTGGTGGTGCAGATCGCCAAGGATGCGGCCGAACTGACCAAGTACAGCGACCTGAACGTCATGAGCTTCGTCGGCGGCATGGACTTCGACAAACAGCTCAAGCTGCTCGAATCACGCTTCTGCGACATTCTGGTCGCCACCCCGGGCCGCCTGCTGGACTTCAACCAGCGCGGTGAAGTCCACCTGGACATGGTCGAGGTCATGGTGCTCGATGAAGCCGACCGCATGCTCGACATGGGCTTCATCCCGCAGGTCCGGCAGATCATCCGCCAGACCCCGATGAAGGGCGAACGCCAGACGCTGCTGTTTTCCGCCACCTTCACCGAAGACGTGATGAACCTGGCCAAACAGTGGACCACCGATCCGGCTATCGTCGAGATCGAACCGGAAAGCGTCGCCAGCGATACCGTCGAACAGCATGTCTACGCCGTCGCCTCGGCAGACAAGTACAAGCTGCTCTACAACCTCATCGCTCAGAACGACTGGATCCGCGTGATGGTATTCGCCAACCGCAAGGACGAAGTACGGCGCATCGAAGAGCGCCTCACCCGCGATGGCATCAGTGCCGCGCAGATGTCCGGCGACGTGCCGCAGCACAAACGCATCAAGGTGCTCGAAGGCTTCCGTGAGGGCAGCATTCGCGTGCTGGTCGCCACCGATGTGGCGGGCCGAGGCATCCACGTCGATGCCATCAGCCACGTCATCAACTTCACCCTGCCGGAAACGCCGGATGACTACGTGCACCGCATTGGTCGTACCGGTCGTGCGGGCACCAGCGGCACCTCGATCAGCTTCGCCGGCGAAGACGACGCTTACGCGCTGCCAGCCATCGAAGCGCTGATGGGCCGCAAGATCGCCTGCGAAATGCCGCCAGACGAACTGCTCAAGCCCGTACCGCGCAAACACTGACAGCAACGCTGGCCCGCCATTCGGCAGCCAGCCCGCCAGGGTGGCCCAGCGCCCTGGCCCACCGACCAGAGCGTGACGCACGCCAATGGCCGACAGGGCGCCACGCCTTACAGGGACTCGTTCATGACACTCAAGATCGACAGCAGCGACCTGAAGCGTGCCGTCCAGGCCGGCGTCCTGCAGCCGGGTCAGGATCAGGCCCTGGTGGACTTTCTCCAGCACGATCCACACAGCCGCCCCAGCTTTCAGCTCTCCCATGTGGCCTACTACTTCGGTGCGCTGCTGATCATCGGGGCCATGGGCTGGCTGATGACCGAAGCCTGGATGAGCATCGGCGACACTGCGCTACTGCTGATCAGCGCTGCCTATCTGCTGCTGTTCTTCCTCGGTGGCCGCAGCCTGTGGCAACGCGGCCAGCCGATTCCGGGCGGCCTGCTGGCGGCGGTGGCGGTGAGCCTCGTGCCGCTGGTGGTGTTCGCCGCCCAGCGTGTATTCGGCCTGTGGCCCATGGGGGACACGCAAACCGACTACGCCGACTACTACCGCTACGTGCAAGGCGGTTGGCTGCTCATGGAAGTCGCCACCATCGTTGTCGGCCTGCTGGTGCTGCGCGTGATGCCCTTCCCGTTCATCGTCATGCCGATCGCCGTGGCCCTCTGGTTCATGTCGATGGATCTCAGCGAACTTTTTCATGACGAGTACATCACCTGGGAACAACGCCGTGACGTTTCGCTCTGGTTCGGCCTGCTGGTGCTGCTCGTCAGCCTGCTGGTCGACGGGCGCAGCAAACAGGATTTCGCCTTCTGGGGTTACCTGGCGGGCCTCACCGCGTTCTGGTGCGGCCTGAGCCTGCAGGACAGCGGCAGCGAGTTCGGCAAGCTGCTCTACTGCCTGATCAATCTGGGCCTGATCGGCCTCGCCGTGCTGCTGCGCCGCCCGCTGTTCATGGTCTTCGGCGCGCTGGGCGTGGCGGGTTACCTCGGCTACCTGGCCCATGACGTGTTCGAGGACTCGCTGCTGTTCCCGGTGGTGGTCAGCCTGATCGGCCTGGGCGTCATGGGCCTCGGGCTGCTGTACCAGAAACGCCGGGACGCCATGAGCAGCGCGCTGCGTCGGCACGTGCCAGCCAGCTGGCAGACGCTTCTGCCAGCGTTGCGTCGCTGATCTCGCAAAGCCGCCTTGCGCCGCCGCTCAGCCCGGGCGGTAGCGAGTCCACAGCCTGTCGAACTCACGCGCATACTCGGCGACCAGATGAGGGTCGTCGGTCACCAGCAGGTTTTCCTCGTTGCTGACACTGGCGCTGCGCGTCCAGTTGAAGCTGCCGTTGAGCAGCAGGCGCCCGTCGAACAGGGCGAACTTGTGGTGCATATGAAACGGGCTGTTGTCGATCCGCAGCGGCACGCCCTGGTCGATCAGGCGCTGGATATCGCTGCCGGCATCGAAGCGTTTCTCGTTGTCGCTGATGATCCGTACAGCCACGCCACGGCGGTGCACGGCGATCAGCTCGTCACTGAGCTGGTCATCGGAAATGGTGTAGACGCACACATCCACCGACTCCCGGGCCTGTTGGCATAGGCCGC
Organism: Pseudomonas flavescens; assembly: GCF_013408425.1. Taxonomy (NCBI): domain Bacteria; kingdom Pseudomonadati; phylum Pseudomonadota; class Gammaproteobacteria; order Pseudomonadales; family Pseudomonadaceae; genus Phytopseudomonas; species Phytopseudomonas flavescens. Next base: position 3,359,721 of record NZ_JACBYV010000001.1, read on the forward strand.
GAATACGCTGACGGCAACTTTCCCCCGGGCTGAAATGCGCGCTGGCGTGGCCACGGGCCGGCGAGCAGCGCACCTCCAGGGTCTTGATCACCTGCTCCAGCCATTTCAGGGCCGGCATGGCGTCCTCGGGGTTGCCGACCAACTCGCGCACCAGAGAGAAGGCGCGGTTGCGCAGGTAGCGCACCTGATCAGGCGTCAGGTCGTTGCCCAGTTCACGCAGTTCATCTCGCTCATCGTTGCTGAGCGTGAGGTCCGCGAGGCTGTCACGCAGGTGTTGATCAAGGCGATCGAAATCCATTTTTAACCCTGCCGAGTTCGTTTTCGGGTGCGGCGCTTTTGCCCGCCCCGCTGCCATGAAGCGTAAAGTCCGCCGCACAATGCGCCAGCCAGGTGATATTCGAACGACACGCCCTGCTGCGGCAGCAGGCCGAAGAAGAAGCCGCCGTAGAGCACCAGAGCCAGGGCCGCCAGCAGCAGATCCGCGAAGCTGCGACGGAACCAGGCGCGCCCGAGCAGCAGCCCCCACAGCCCGAACAGCCAGCCACTGGAGCCGACATGAATGCCCGGGCGGCCGAACAGCCAGACCAGCAGACCACTGGCAACGATGATGAACAGGCTGGCACGGACGAACTCGCGGCGCGACTCCAGCAGGGCCAACGCGCCCAATACCAGAAAGCCGCTGAGATTGCCGAACAGGTGCAACCAACTGCCGTGCAGCCAGGGCGCCAGAAGCACGCCGGGGAGCGCTTCCAGCACACGCGGAATCAGCCCCCAGCGGTTCAGGCTGTAGCCGTCCAGGCTGTTGACCAGTTGCAGCACGACCATCAGTGCGGCGATACCGAACAACAACTTCAGCCGCGGCAACAGCCAGAGCGTCACGGCGTGTCGCCGCCCTGCCCCATCATCCGGGCGATCTCACGCAGTTGCTGGGCCATGTCGCCCATACGCTTGTGGGTCCCCAGATCGATGTCGATCTTCTTGTCCATGGCATTGATCAGCGGCACCACACCGTCTTGCAGGCCATCGGCGAGGCGTTCGAGCAGCGCCTGGATGCCGGGTTGCGGCTGCGCCTGTACGGCCACCTCCACCTTCGGCTGCACTTCGCGCAAGCGTTCCAGGCCAGCCAGCAGCTCCTGCCAGGGCACGGCGGCAGGCGCGGGCGCAGCCTGCTCGCCGCGAGCCAGGCCACGCACCCCCTCGACCAGATCGTTGAGCTGCGCCACCACGCGCCCGCCGATGTCGGAGTCGCTGCCGCCCATGGCCTTGTTGCGCATGAAATCGCGCTTGATCTGCGCCCAGCGCTCGAGCTGCTCGGGCGTCTGGTTGCCACGCAGCTCGGCGAGCTTGAGCAGATTTTCCTCGGCGCCGGTGGTCAGCAGCTGCGATTCGCCCTGGTAGTGATCGGCGATCAGTTGCAGCAGCTCGGCGTCGTTCATCACCGAGGAGATCTTCTCGGCCATCTTGTTCATGTTGCGGTAGCTGCCCTGCAGCTTGAACGAGGGCTCGGTACGGTACTCGTTGGCCTGGGCAGCACTGGCGATGTACTGCTGATTGACCTTGAGCACCACGTCGCGCACCTGCATCAGGCGCTGCAGGGTGGAGACGATTTCGTTGACCTCGGCGCCGCTGTAACCGTGGCTCAGTTCGTTGCTGGAGAACGGCTTGCCTTCGGCCTTGGCGACGAAGCGATAGACATCGGCCATATCGCGGGTGGCCAGCGGCGCCAGCACCGGATTGGACGTCAGGCCGTTCTCGATGTAGCTGAGCGCGAAAGCCTCTTCCATGCCGCCCAGGGTATCGCCCAGGTTGTAGATATCCGCCCGGTTGGCCAGCATGTCAGGGATCTTGAATACGTCGCCGGACTCGGTATAGGGGTTGCCCGACATCACCACGCAGAACTTCTTGCCGCGCATGTCGTAGGTCTTGGTGCGGCCCTTCCACACGCCCTCGATGCGCCGGGTACCGTCGCACAGCGAGATGAATTTCTGCAGGAATTCCGGGTGGGTGTGCTGGATGTCGTCGACGTAGAGCATCACGTTGTTGCCCATTTCCAGCGCCAGGTTGAGCTTCTCCAGCTCCTGGCGAGAGGTGGCGTCGGGAGCCTGAGCCGGGTCGATGGACCGCACTTCGTGGCCGAGGGCCGGGCCGTTGATCTTCATGAAGATCAGACCGAGGCGGTGAGCCACGTACTCCATCAGGGTGGTCTTGCCGTAGCCAGGCGGCGAGATGAGCATCAGCAGGCCCATCAGGTCGGTGCGCTTGCTTTCACCGGCGGTACCCATCTGCTTGGCCAGGTTGTCGCCGATGACACCCAGATACACATCGTTGATCAGCTTGTTGCGCACGAAGGAGGACAGCGGCCGTGGCTTGAACTCGCTCAGGCGCAACGCATCGCGCTCGCGATTGACCACCTCCTGACGCAGTGCCTGATAACGCTGCAGAGCCGGCAGGAACGTCTCGCGGTGGTGACGCAGACGCTGGAAGAAATCGTCCAGCGCGAATGCCAGGGTGCCCTGCTCGATGCGTGGATGATCGCCGAGCAGGCCGTCGACGCGCACCTGCAGATCCGCCTCGGTGACACGAACCGGCAGCTCGGCATCGATAAGGCCGAGGGCCACGGCCTCGGGTACATAGGCCTGGGAGGCCGCGCTCTGTTCGGCGCAATAGGCACGCAGCCAGTTCTCCGCCAGCGCCCAGCGCTGATCGGGCCTTCCGCGCAGGCGCTCCTGGGCTTGCAGGTAGCCGTCCCACATGTGTGCGGTCTGCAGGTGCTGGCGCAGGCCGTCGAGCAGATCGCGGGCGTACTTGCTGACCACGAACTCGACGCGCTCGGCAGCCAGCTCTTCGACCAGATACTCGGCAGCCTCGCGCAACGGCGCCGCCTCGAACGGCATCGGGTGGCGTGCCAGGAACCCCTGCATCGCCGCCAGCACTTCGGCACGCAACTGCACCAGGCCTTCATCACGACCGAACAGCTTGCGGATGTTGGCGCAGGTGTGGGCGCGCTCGGCCCAGTGGGCGGCGTCCATGTCTTCGCGCCAGCGGTTCCAGAAGAACAATGCGAAACCACGGGCCAGAGGCGTGTAGGTCAACAGCCCGGCGCCTTCGCGCAGCGCCAGCAACCTGAGCAGGATGGCCACGGCGTCCTGGTCGTGAATGCCCTTCTGGTAGCCTTCCTTGTAGCGCGGTGCCGCGAACTCTCGGATGCGCTTGATCAGTTCCTCGGGCTGACTCATCTGCGCCTTGAGCAGGTCGAGGCTGAGCCCCTCGGCGTTACGCACGGCGGCGTCGAGGACCAGACCGGCGAGGAACTCGCCGCGGTACAACGCGGCCGATTCCGACTCCAGCGCCACCTGCCAGTAATCGCGCAACGCCTCCAGCTCGCGGTCGTGCAGGGGTTCGAGAAAATCGGTGCCGGTCAGGTGCAGGAACAGCCCGTCGCCACGGGGCAGCAGGGTCAGGTCCAGTTCCTGGGTGTTGACGGCGAAGCGGTGGCGCGGCCCCAGCTTGATGACATCACCGCCCTCTTCGAACAGTTCGCTCTTGTCGCGCAGCGCACGCACGGCCTGGTCCCGGGCGCCCTTCAGACGCGCCTCGACATCATCGGCCTTGACGCTGTCCTTGAGCTCGCGCAGGCGTTCGGCCAGTTCACGCAGCTTGAGAATCAGCGGGTCAGCGGCGAAGAACGCATTCAGTTCTTCGGCCTGGTCGAAACGCGCGGTGCGCCGGCCCAGGCTGTCGAGGATGCGCCGGGCGGCATCGAGCAGGGCCTGAGCCTTGCGCTGACGCTCGTCGAGCAGGGTCTGCTTGTGGGCCTCGAAGGTTTCCAGCAGCTCCTCGCGCTTGGCCAGAATGTCGCCGAGAAACTGCTCGTGGTCACCGAACTGGCTCTCCAGTTCTTCAAGTTGCACCAGCAGACGCGACAGCTGCTCGTCGCAGCGCTCGGGATCCTGGGCCAGCGCCAGGGCGTTGGTGATGCTCTGGCTGAACAGCTTGAACTGGGCGCCGAACTGCGCCACGGTTTCCGTCGAGCCAAGCCCCTTGCGGCGCTGCTCGGCTCGCGCCTTGGCCTGGTTGAGCTTGGCGTACACCTCGGAAATGGCGTCGACGATGCGGGTCCGCTCGGTGGCATCGTCGATCTGCAGCGAAGCCATCAGCCCGGAGAGCATGTCCAGGTTGGCGGCCATCTCGCCCAGCCCTGCCAGGGGTTCGGCCAGTTGCGCCACGGTCTCGGCTTTCTGCGCCTGGGCATCGAGTGCCTGCAGGTTGTCGTGATACGGCTGTAGCGCGGCATCACCTGCCAGGTAGCTTGAAGTGGCAGCGGCAGTCTGCTCGCGGGCTTCGAGCAGCGCCTGCTCCATGGCGTCGATACGTGCCACGTCGATGTAGCGATAATCGCGGATGGTCAGCAACTGGCCGCGCTGGGCGGTGATGGCGTTGAGTGCCTCGACGTACTGCTCGACCTTGTCCCAGCTCTCCGAGCGCAGGCTCTCGAGCAGCGCCTTCTGCCGACTTTCCGCACTGGCCATGGCCGTGGCCGACTGCTGGCGAATGCTCTCGACCTTCTCGAATTCGTCGAGCACCAGCTCGCCGGTCGCCGCGATCTCGCGCAGCAACGGTGCCATACCCGCGCACTGCGGATCGCTGAGCCAGTGATAGACGTCGAACAGCCGCCGGGTGTTCTGACACAGCAGGGTGTAGCGCGGCACCGAGACTTCGCGGCTGTCGATCTCGCGGCTGAGGTTGAACAGGTCGGAGACGCCGCGCACCAGCTCGGCATTGCCGATTCGCCCGAAGAAACCGCTGCGTGCCGGCTGACGCGCGGCGTACTCCTCGCTGCAGAATGGCGTCTGCCAGATCTGCATGGGGTGGATGCGCGTCGGTTCGTCGCCCTCGGCGGAAAAGATCACCATGCGCCCGTCTTCCAGGCGCGCGTAGCCGTGGCCGAAGATCGGGTTCTGCAGCTGCCGGGTGACCAGGTTGTAGGTCAGCAATACCGCCCGGCCTTCGCCCGGGTGGTAGAAGATGTATTGCACGTCTTCGCCATTGGGCGAACGCACCGAGCGCTTGAAGCGCATGCCGGCCATCGACTGCTCGAAGGTCTTGTGTTCACCGTTCTGCAGGTAATAACCGCCGGGGAAGATGATGCCGTGGTCTTCGGGCAGTTGCACGCAGGCCAGGCCGATGGCATCGATGCGCTCGACCTTGCGGGTCAGCCGGTTGAACACCAGATAGCGCCACTGTTCCTCGCGGTACGGCAGGATCTTCAGCAGAATCAGGCTACCCAGGGCAGCGAACTCGACCTGGGCATCGTCCAGCGACTGGGTCTTGTCCACCACCTCTTCGCGGTAGATGCCCTCGCCCTTCTCGGTGTTGTTCTCGACCTTGATCGTCAGGTCGCCACCGATGGTCTCGACGAATACCGTGTCGAGGATGTTCAAGTGCGGGAAGCGCCCGTTGACGGTCATGTCACGGGTGGTTTTCTGCCATTCGAAATCGAACGGCGCCGGCAGCGCGATATCGCGTTCGCCGCGGTTGTCGATGTAGCGCACGTCCTTGCCGTCGAGCGACAGTGACCAGCGAAACACGCGAATGTCGGTGATGCGCTCGCCAATCTGGAAGCTCGCCAGCAGCTTGCCGTCACGGATCGCCAGCTGCAGCAGCCGGGTGTTCTTGTAGTAGGTGTAGAGCTCGTTGAAGTCGTTGACGAAGCCGCTCTGCGCCAGGAAGGTGCCCTCGAGAACGATCGACTCGGCCTCATAGCCCTCCGGCCCTTCCACCAGCCGGTAGAGCGAGAACACGTCGGCGACCGAGGTTTCCTTCTTCAGGCCGAGGAACACGTTGTAGCCGAACAGCAGCCAGTCGCCGACCTGGACGATATCGCGGGCGATGCAGTTGTTCTCGGTACGGATGCGAACCCGACCGGTCACTTCCATCTGGCTGCTGCCGAACTCCTGTAGACGCTGCTCGTTCAGTGCCTCGGTATTTTGCCGCAGGCGCAGCCCCTGCTCCTGCAGGCGCTTGTGCAGCACCTCATAGGCACCGCCTTCGGCAACGGCTTTGTCGAGAATGTCCTGCTGGGTGTTTTCGGCTTGGGCGTCCGACATCGTGGTCTTCCTGAATCTGCGCTGTCTGCAAGCAAAAGCGCGCCTACCGCGAGAGGGCGGCGCGAAAAGCGATTTCTAGCGGTGCTCAGGCACCGATCTTCCTGGCGACTTCGGCGAGCTTGTCGCGCATCGGCTGGTCGAGTTCCTCCGGCTTGATGCGGGCGATGATCCGCGTCAGCACACGAATCTCGTTGTCATCGATCACGCCGTCGCGCTCGGCGATCGCCAGCAGCGAGCCCAGTTCGTCTGCATCCAGGCGGCCGTCGTCGGCAAAGCACTGGATCGAACGAAAGGTCATTTCCAGATGATCTCTTGGTTCTGACATGAAACATTCCTTGTAGAGTGATTGAACGCTGTATCTGCAACGTGTGGCAGGGAGCAGGCTTACCTGCTCCCTGCCATCGCGAAGCGGTTGGTTGCATGGGGCGCCAGCGACGCCCCATGCATCGTGCATCACGCCTGCTCGGTATCCGGCTGCACGGGCTTGGCTTCCGGTACGCGGCCCTGCAACAGACGGGCAAGCACGTCCTGAACCACCGGGCTCTTGCCAACCACGCCCTCGATGGCCTTGCCCACCGACAGCGACTTGGCGAACGAGTTGAAGAAGTCGCCTTCGCCGCCGACGATCTCGATCTTCGCCTTGGCCAGCGCGGTGGCCAGAACCTCGGCCTGATCCTTGGCGATTTCCTTGTTCGCCGCGATGGCCGCCATGGCTTCCTCGAAGCTCTTCTCCAGCTGCATGCGGAACTCTTCGTGCTGACGGGCGTTGTCGCTGAGCGCGTCGAGGGCACCGAACTTCTTGCCCAGGCCTTCCGCTTCGGCGTTCAGACGCTCCAGCAGTACCTGCGCCTCGGCCATGCCCAGATCCTGGGTCGCCTTGGCCTTGGCCACGCCGAGCTGCTCTTCGCCTCGTGCCTGCGCGCCGAGCTTCTCTTCCAGCACCTTGGCATCGGCCAGGCCGTCCTTCTCCTTGGCTGCCGCCTGCGCTTCGGTCACACGAGCCTGGGCCAGGCCCTTCTCCTGCTCGCCCTTGGCTTCGGCAATCAGACGTTCGGCCTGCACACGAGCCTCGGCGAGACCTTCCTTCTCCTTGGCTGCAGCGGTGACTTCACGCACCCGCGCATCGGCCAGACCCGGCGCAGCGCGCTCGGCTTCGATACCCTCGGCGAGCTTCTTCTTCGCCTCGGCGCTCTTGGCAGCGGCCTCCAGCTCGGCCTGGGCGAGGTTGTTGATTTCCACCGCCTTGTGCTTGGAACGGGTTTCGTCCGCTTCGGCCTGCTTGACCTGGCGCACCAGCTCCTGCTCGGCTTCGGCCTGGGCATTGATCACGGTGACCTGCTTCATGCGCTCGGCTTCGGAAACCTCACGGACTTCCTTGATGCGCTCCTCTTCCTGAGCCACGGTCTTCTCGACCGCAACCCGCTCGCGCACCACGCTGGCGATGTTCTTGCGCTCTTCTTCCAGCGCCTTTTCCTTCTCGATGCGCTGCAGTTCGACTTCGCGCTCGCGGGCCACCACTTCCAGATCCTTGGCGCGGGTCACCTTCTCGACCTCGATGACCACCGCACGCTGGCGGTTCTGCTGCGCCACTTCCACTTCGCGCTGATGGTTCTCGGCGCGGATGTCGAGCTCCTGCTGGGTCTGGATGCGCGCCTGCTCGGCCTTCAGACGCTCTTCTTCCTTGACCTTGAGGGTTTCCGCCTGCTCACGGGCCTGGATGGTTTCGATCTCGCGTTTCTGGCGCGCTTCGGCATCGGCCTGCTGACGCTCGAGGGCCAGCGTCGCCTCGCGGGTTTCGACGTTCTTCTTCTTGATCGCCAGTTCTTCGTTGCGCTCCAGGTCATTGGTGATGACGTTCTGCGCAGCGGTCAGCTGGGTGATCTTGCGGATACCCTCGGCGTCGAGAATGTTGCTCGGGTCCAGAGAGCTCTTGGCGGTCTGCTCCAGGTAATCGATGGCCACGTCTTCGAGCACGTAACCATTGAGGTCGTTGCCGATCACCTCGACGATGCGGTCACGGAATTCCTGACGGTTCTCGAACAGCTGGACGAAGTCGAACTGCTTGCCGACGGTCTTCAGGGCTTCGGAGAACTTGGCGTTGAACAGCTCGTTCACCGCCGCACGATCGGAGGCACGCTCGACGCCGATGGCCTTGGCGACCTTGAGCACGTCTTCCTGGGTCTCGTTGACGCGCAGGTAGAACGCCACGGTGATGTCCGCGCGCATGTTGTCGCGACAGATCAGCCCGTCTTTGGCGCGGCGATCGACTTCCAGGGTGATCAGGGAGATCTTCATGAACTCCTTGAGGTGGATGACCGGGTAGACCAGCGCTCCGGTGAAGTGCACCTTGGGCGTCGACGACATGTCGTTGACGATCAGCGCCGTCCCCTGGGGAACCTTGATGTAGAAGGCCTTGAACAAGGCCAGCAGCCCAACGATCAGCAGGGCGACCAGGCCGACCCCGACCAGCACGGGAATCAACGACGGTGGAAGGTTATACATTGCGCTCAATCTCCTTTGAGGCGGATGGAACCGGCTGAAAGCTGGATCACGACCTGCCGGACTGCTGCCCGGCAGACGCTGATCAGCGCATCAGATACCCCGGAACTCTTCTTCAGTTATCACCCGGTAAGCATGCTGCGCTTCCAGGTATTCCAGTAAAACGACACGGTCGCCACGCTTGAAGCCCAGCTGTTCGTCAGCCCGAACCCGCAGAATCAGGCCGGCACCACCGTCTTCGAGCATGGCCTCGCCATGGCTGGCGGTCACCCGGCCACTGCGCACCACGGCGGTCTGACCGAGCACGCTCTTGCTGCTGGTCACTTCCAGTTTGAGGAACAGCGGGCGCAGCGGCGCGCACAGCAGGCGCGTCGGCGGCACGGCAAGAAACAACGCGGCCACTGCCACCAGCGCGCCCAGGGGGTAGCGCAGCCACTCCAGTGGCAACAGGCCAAGCCCCCAGAGGTCGACGAAGTAGCTGATGAACCAGGCGAAGAAAGACAGCAGGGTCAGCACCAGGGTGAGCGGTACGTCACGCAGCTTGAGTTTGGACAGGAGTGCCGCGGCCGGGCCGTCCAGTGCGGAGTCGGCTTCGACGTCGAGCACGTCGATCTCGATCAGGCCAAACGCGACGATGACCCAGTACACCACCGCCAGACACAGCAGGAAGCTGAAGATGACGGTGGGGAAAGCCAGCGAGATCTGCAGGAAGATTTCCATGATTTCCTATCCCTGAAAAACATGGCAGAGCCCATCGGCTCCACCATTCATGACGTACCACAGCCACCTGTCGTGGCTGGCCCGATGAATCAGGGCTTGGCTTTGTCCTTGAGACGCGCCAGCACGCTGTCGGCACTGGTCTTGTCGGCGACGATACCCGCCGCACGCAGCTTGGCATCCAGCGAGTCATCCGGGGTGGACGCCTCGGCAAGCTCGGCCGCGGCTTCCATCTTGGCCGCACGCTCCGCCTGCTGCTGCTTGATGCGCTCCAGCGACTCGACCGCCGTGTGCAGCTTGGCCTGGGAACCACCGTAGCGCTGCGCCACGGCCATCTGCGCCTTCTGCACGCTTTCGGTCGCCTTGACGGTGTCCACCTGCTGCTTCAGGCGTTTGATGTTGGCCTCGGCCTGGGTCACGGCCTTGCGCAATTGCGCCACGCTGGCGGCATAGCCATCAGCCTGTTCACGATCGCTGGCCAGCTCGATCTCCAGGTTGGCGATCTTGCCGGCCACTTCACCGGCCAGTGCCTCATTGCCCGCTTCCAGGGCCTTGAGCGCGTATTGCTCGTACTCGGCGACCTTGGCTGCGGATTTACCGGCACGTTCGGCGGCCAGCTTCTGCTTGGCCATGATCTCGGCCAGGGCTTCCTTGGATTTGCGCAGTTCGACATCGGCGTCGCGGATTTCCTGATCGAGAATGCGCAGCGCCTGCCCATCGACCAGCGTCTCACCCAATTCGTTGGCACCGCCACGCAGCGCCGTCAGCAATTTGCTCCAGACGTTCATCAGCGTTTCTCCTTATGCACTGGCCTTGAGGAAGTCTTCGTAGGCTTCGGTCGCCTTGATGACGTTGTCTGCCAGGGTTTCGATCTCCAGCACCACGTTGGGCAGGATCGACGAGGCACTCAACGCACCGAACATGGTGTAACAGGCCTGCCCGTCGGGCAGGGTTTCGAGGCCGACGCTGGAGAGCGGGAAAAGCTTGTGGCTACGCAGCACTTCCTCGTTGAAAGCGGCAGTATCGCGCACGTCACTGGCAGGCCAGAGCAGCGCCTCGACGATGATCTGATCACCGAATACCGCAATGAACAGCGGCAGATCACCATAGTCCTTCATGGTCACGTGCAAACTGGCATCGGCGCCCTGAATCAGCTCGACGGCAGCGCGGCCATCAGCAAACGGCTCTGCCCCTGAAAGCGCATCGAACAACGTTTGTGCAGTCCAAACCTGAGGCATGCTCACCCCCTCCTCCATTGAAGCCAGCTCCGACTGGGGCTGGCGCAGTTTCCGTTCGACCGCCGAGAGCCGCTGGGCATGCTCGGGCAGTATCCAGACTTCCTTTTTCACCAGCCCCTGTTCGCGCAGACGCTGGCGAAAGAGACGCTGATAATGAGCTGAGGATTTGTTTTCCATGAAACGCAGACTAGAACATTACATGTGACATATCAACGCATCACATGTAATTAATTTAAGGCCGTCGATCAGGCCTGGAATGATGCGAAGGAATGGATGGAGCGGGAGACATCCCGACAATTAAACCGATTGCGCGAGGAAAAATCCGCCGACCCTTTCGCAGTTGCGCAAAAGCCAGGACGCAACGACCGCGCCATCAATTGGCTAGCCTTGGCATCCGGCTGCGAACCGGTATGATTCGCCCCTTTTCGGAAAGCCGCATGCCGTCCCGCAGCCTCCTCGCCCTGCTCTGCCTCATCCTCTGCACATCGATCTTCGCCGCACCACCGCAAACCTTCAGCCAGGCCAAGAAAATCGGCTGGAAGCTCTATGAGCGTCAGTCGGTGGAGTTCTACTGCGGCTGCAGTTTCAGTGGCAACCGCGTCGACCTGAAAAGTTGCGGATACACCCCGCGCAAGAATGCCAACAGGGCCGCCCGGATCGAGTGGGAACACATCGTCCCAGCCTGGCAGATCGGCCACCAGCGCCAGTGCTGGCAAAACGGCGGCCGGCAGAACTGCAGCAAGAACGACAGCGTGTATCGCCGCGCCGAGGCCGACCTGCACAACCTGGTACCGGCGATTGGCGAGGTCAACGGAGATCGCAGCAACTACGACTTCGGCTGGCTACCCCAGGCGCCCAGCCAGTATGGCGCCTGCGCGACGGTGGTCGACTTCAAGGCCCGCAAGGTCATGCCGCGCAAGGAAGTACGCGGCATGATCGCCCGCACTTACCTGTACATGAGCGACCGCTACAAGCTCAAGCTGTCGAGACAGAATCGCCAGCTGTTCACCGCCAGGAACAAGACCTACCCGGCGCAGCAGTGGGAACGCCAGCGCAACCAGCTGATGGGGTGCGTCATGGGCTGGGCAAACCCCTACGTCGGGCAACTGGACAAGCGCTTGTGCCAGCAGGCACCGATTACTGCCGTCAATCGGCAGTAGGGCCTGGCGGCGATCAGGCAAGGCGGGCCGTGGTTTGGCGGGCTAAAGCCCAACCTAGGACCTGAAAGCTACAGAACCGCTTTCCTGGGAGCACGCCATACGCTCGAATCGTGGGCATTGCCCGCTTCCACAGCAGTCAGTCGCCCCCTGAAAACGCGAAAGGCCGGCACCACCAGGTGACCGCCTTTCGCCTTGCAGCGTTATCGCTTAAAGCGGCTTGCCGCGATTACCGTGGGCAGCCACGAATGCCTGCACCGTCTTCAGGTCGTTGGCCAGTACGGTACAGCGCTCGTCGCGCTCGAACAGATCGGCCAGGTGCGGCGGCAGCGCCGGCGACTGATCGACGGCAGCCTTTTCCACCGCTTCCGGAAACTTGACCGGATGCGCCGTACCGAGAACCACCATCGGCACAGCCAGGCTGCGACGGCATTCGCGAGCGGCACGCACGCCAATGGCGGTGTGCGGGTCGAGCAGTTCGCCAGTGGCGGCGTACACCTCGGCAATGGTTTCGCAGGTCTGCTCGTCGCTCACCGCAAGGGAGTCGAACAGCTTGCGGGCCTCGGTCCAGCGATCGTCCTCGACGGTGAAACCACCGGTCTGACGGAACTCGGTCATCAGTGCCGCGATCGACGAACCGTTACGACCGTGCAGGTCGAACAGCAGGCGCTCGAAGTTCGACGACACCATGATGTCCATCGACGGTGACAGGGTCGGATACAGCTCACCCTTGGCGTACTGATTGCCGCTCATGAAGCGATGCAGGATGTCATTGCGGTTGGTGGCGACGATCAGCTGGCTGATCGGCAAGCCCATGTTGCGCGCCAGATATCCGGCGAAAATATCGCCGAAGTTGCCGGTCGGCACCGAGAAGGCCACCGAACGCGCCGGGCCACCGAGCTGCAGCGCCGCATGGAAGTAGTAGACGATCTGGGCCATGATCCGCGCCCAGTTGATCGAGTTGACCGCCACCAGGCGAGTGCCCTTGAGGAAACCCTGGTCGGCGAAGCTGGCCTTGACCATCTCCTGGCAGTCATCGAAGTTGCCCTCGATGGCGATATTGTGAATGTTGTCGCCCAGGATGGTGGTCATCTGCCGGCGCTGCACTTCAGACACGCGGTTGTGCGGGTGCATGATGAAGATGTCGACGTTGTCGCAGGCCTTGCAGCCCTCGATGGCCGCCGAACCGGTATCACCGGAGGTGGCGCCCATGATCACCACGCGCTCGTTGCGCTTGGCGAGCACGTAATCGAGCAGGCGACCCAGCAGTTGCAGGGCGAAATCCTTGAACGCCAGGGTCGGACCATGGAACAGCTCGAGCACCCACTCGTTGCCGTTCAACTGGCGCAGCGGCGCCACGGCGGAGTGCTCGAACACACCGTACGTGTCCTCGAGGATCTTCTTGAAATCGGCATCCGGGATGCTGCCGGTCACGAACGGACGCATCACCCGGAACGCCAGCTCGTGATACGGCAGGCCCGCCCAGGAGGCGATCTCTTCCTGCGTGAAGCGTGGCAGGTTTTCCGGCACATAGAGGCCGCCGTCAGTGGCCAGACCGGCCAGCAGAACATCTTCGAAATTCAGGGCCGGTGCCTGGCCGCGAGTGCTGATATAGCGCATTGTCTGCAAACCTTCGGTTCGAGCGGCAAGCTTCAAGCTTCAAGCGTCGAGCAACAGCACAAGTGCCTTGCTCGCGACTTATCGCTTCTCCCCTGCTGCGGTGTTCAAGTTCAGTTCATCAAGCGAGCAGTGAACCCAGAGGCCCTCTTGCAGCTTGAAGCTTGCAGCCGTAGCTGCTTTCAGTTCAGTTGTTCGACGCGGATGCGCACGACATTGCCGACCACGTCGCTCAGCGCTTCGAGCGCTGCAATGGCGTCGTTCATGCGCTGCTCGGCAACGCGATGCGTGACCAGGATCATCGGCACCAGGCCATCCTGCTCTTCGACTTCTTTCTGCATGATCGATTCGATGTTGATGCCGCGCTCCGACAGGATGCTCGCCACCTGGGCCAGCACGCCGGGGCGATCCTTGGCCTGAATGCGCAGGTAATAGGCGCTTTCGCAGTCGGCGATCGACAGGATCGGATGGTCGGACAGCGAATCCGGCTGGAAGGCCAGGTGCGGCACGCGATTGGTCGGGTCGGTGGTCAGGGCACGCACCACATCGACCAGATCCGCCACCACCGCCGACGCGGTCGCCTCCATGCCAGCGCCAGCACCGTAGAACAGCGTGCTGCCAGCGGCATCGCCATTGACCATCACCGCATTCATCACGCCATTGACGTTGGCGATCAGGCGGTCGGCCGGAATCAGCGTCGGGTGCACGCGCAGCTCGATACCGGCCTCGGTACGGCGTGCGACGCCCAGGTGCTTGATACGGTAGCCCAAGGCTTCGGCGTAGTTGACGTCAGCAGTGGTCAACTTGGTGATGCCTTCGGTGTAGGCCTTGTCGAACTGCAGCGGGATACCGAACGCGATGGACGCCAGAATGGTCAGCTTGTGGGCCGCGTCGATACCCTCGACGTCGAAGGTCGGATCGGCTTCGGCATAGCCCAGCGCCTGCGCCTCGGCGAGCACGTCCTCGAAAGTACGGCCTTTCTCGCGCATTTCACTGAGAATGAAGTTGCCGGTACCGTTGATGATCCCCGCCAGCCAGTTGATACGGTTGGCCGCCAGGCCTTCGCGAATCGCCTTGATCACCGGGATGCCACCCGCCACCGCCGCCTCGAAGGCAACGATCACGCCCTTCTCGCGAGCGCGGGCGAAGATCTCGTTGCCGTGCACGGCGATCAGCGCCTTGTTGGCGGTCACCACATGCTTGCCGTTGTCGATGGCCTTGAGCACCAGCTCACGGGCGATGCTGTAGCCGCCAATCAGCTCCACGACGATATCGATTTCGGGGTTGCTGGCTACTGCGAATACATCGTTGGTAATGCTAATGCCGGTCGACTGGTACTGAGGCTTGGGTGTACGGGTGGCAATCTGCGCCACCTCGATGCCACGCCCGGCACGACGCGCGATTTCCTCGGCGTTGCGCTTGAGCACATTGACGGTACCGCCACCGACGGTACCCAGCCCACAGATGCCTACTTTGACCGGATTCACACTAGACTCCCCAACTGCACTGCGTAAAACGGCTGGAACACGCGCCAGCCGTGGAAAAAGAGCCGCACATTACGAAGCGGCCGTTCGATAGTCAATCAAGCCAGATCACTTGGCTTCCAGCGCCAGTTTTGCCAACTGCGCCGCGGGCTGATAGCCCGGAATCATCTTGCCGTTTTCCAGAATGATCGCCGGCGTGCCATTGACCCCGATCATCTGCCCTAGCTGATACTGCTCGGCCACGGGATTGTCGCAGGTGGCTTCGGCGACCGACTGACGCGATTTGGCCTGATTCATCGCCGCCTGGCGATCCTTCGAGCACCAGACGCTGGCCAGATCCTTCGCACCCTTGCTGCCCAGCCCCTGACGCGGGAAGGCCAGGTAACGCACTTCGATACCCTGCTTGTTGAGCTCGGCCACTTCGCTGTGCAGCTTCTGGCAGTAACCGCAGTCGGTGTCGGTGAACACGGTGATATGCGCTTTCGGTTGCTTGGGCGCGAACACCACCATGTCCTTGGCCGGAATGGCGTTGATCTGCTTGGCGATGGCGCGACTCTCTTCGGCCTCGGTCAGGTTGATGGCCTGCCCGTCCTTGAACTGGAACAGGTAACCCTGCATGACGAACTGCCCGTCGGCACTGGCATACAGCTGGCGACCACCCTTGAGCTGCACCTGGTAGACGCCGGGCATCGGACTTTCGGCAATGGCCTCGATCGGCAGATCAGGCTGGATCGACAGCAGGTTCTTGCGAATCGTCTGATCCGGGTCGGCGGCATGGCCGAGGGTGCTGACCAGGCCAAGGGCCATGGCCGCGAAAATGCGGGTCACACGCATGAATACTCCTATCGAGCGACGGGGTGACAAGGGAAGAACGAAGACTACCACAACCGCAGCCGCGGGCCGCAGGGCCGGGACGCAAAGCGCGAACTGCCGCAACCGGCTTACCCCCGCGGATGGTGCTGTGCGTGCAGGGCCTGCAAGCGAGCCCGCGCCACGTGGGTGTAGATCTGCGTGGTGGACAGATCACTGTGCCCCAGCAGCATCTGCACCACGCGCAGGTCCGCGCCATGGTTGAGCAGATGGGTCGCGAAGGCGTGCCGCAGCGTATGCGGCGACAGCGACTTGGCGATGCCGGCCACCCTGGCCTGATGCTTGATGCGATGCCAGAAGGTCTGCCGGGTCATCTGCTCGCCGCGCAAACTGGGAAACAGCACATCGCCCGGCCGACCACCGAGCAGCGCCGGCCGCGCCTCGCGGCAGTAACGCTCGACCCAGCCGATCGCCTCTTCACCCATGGGCACCAGGCGCTCCTTGCTGCCCTTGCCGAAGACCCGCAGCACGCCCTGACGCAGATTGACCTGTTCGAGCGTCAGCCCGATCAGCTCACTGACCCGCAACCCACAGGCATACAGCACCTCGAGCATCGCGCGGTCACGCAGGCCAATGGGGTCATCCAGATCGGGGGCCGCCAGCAGCGCCTCGACATCCGCCTCGGACAGCGACTTGGGCAACGGCCGCCCAAGCTGGGGCATGTCCACCTGCAGGGTAGGATCGGTTTCGATCACCCCCTCGCGCAGCAGAAACCGGTAGAAGCCGCGCATCCCGGAAATCAGCCGCGCCGTGGAGCGCGCCTTGTAGCCTTCGTTCATGCGCCAGGCCAGGTGATCGAGCAGCACCTCGCGGCCGACCGCCTGCAGCTCGACACCACGCCCCTGCAGCCAGCCATTGAGCAATGCCAGGTCACTGCGATACGCAGACCGGGTATGCACGGACAAGCCTTTCTCCAGCCACAGCGTCTCGATGAAGCGCTCGATCAGCGGATGGTCGACTGCGGACATCGATTATCCCCAAAACGGAAGGTTTGGCGGCACCAGCGGCACGCGCACGATCAGAAACCCGGCAGCACCGCTACCGGCTTGCCATCCTCGCCCATCGCCACGAAGCTGAAGGCACCACGAATGGCGAGCTCGCGGCGGGCGCCGTACATGTCCTCGACGAACACGTCGACCTGCACCTTCATGCTGGTATTGCCGACCGCACTCACGCGACCGACCAGCTCGACGATGCTACCGGCCGGGATCGGATGACTGAAATCGATACGGTCCGAGGACACCGTGACCAGCGGCAGCCGACAGAAACGGGTGGCGGCGATGAACGACACTTCGTCCATCCACGCCATGGCCGTACCACCAAACAGGGTGTTGTGATGATTGGTGGTCGGCGGAAACACCGCCTTGGCCACACGGGTCTCGGAAAGCTCGGTACGCCGCTGAATTTCCTGCTCTCTGGGGGTCATTACTCAGAACCTGCTCACAACGTTGGTGTGCATATTGGACACGAAAATCGCACCCAACAGGAAAGGACTCTACAAGGCGAAAGCGGACCTTCGGTTTGGTGGGCTGAAGCCCACCCTACAGCCGCGCATCTAGCCGTAGGGTGGGCTTTAGCCCACCAATTGTCCCCCGACTACGAAAGGCTGCTTTCGCCACGTTGCTGCCACTTCGACGAACGCCAGAAACGAAAAAAGCAGCCCAGGGCTGCTTTTTTCGTGAGGGAAGCGTGGCTTAAGCCAGCTTCTCCTTGATGCGTGCTGCCTTGCCGGACAGGTCGCGGAGGTAGTACAGCTTGGCCTTGCGAACGTCACCACGACGCTTGACGGACAGGCTGTCGACCAGCGGGCTGTAGGTCTGGAAAGTACGCTCAACGCCTACGCCGCTGGAGATCTTGCGCACGGTGAAAGCGCTGTTCAGACCGCGGTTACGCTTGGCGATTACCACACCTTCGAACGCCTGCAGACGCTGACGGTCACCTTCCTTTACTTTTACCTGGACGATTACGGTGTCGCCCGGGGCAAAGGTAGGGATCTCTTTGCTCATCTGCTCAGCTTCGAGTTGCTGAATGATCTTGTTGGTCATGCTGCGCTCCTAAGACGGGCCATCAGGCCGGCCATCGATATTTAGTTATCGTCCCGCTGGCGGATGTATTCCTCCAGCAGCTTTTTCTCTTCCCCAGAAAGCGAGCGGCTATCCAGAAGATCGACACGGCGTTCCCAGGTGCGTCCCAGGGACTGCTGCAAACGCCAGCGCCGGATGTGTTCGTGGTTGCCGCCAAGCAGCACCTCAGGAACACGTTTATCCGCATACACCTCCGGACGGGTGTAGTGCGGGCAGTCGAGCAAGCCATCCGTAAAGGAGTCTTCCTCGGCCGAATCTGCATGACCCAATGCACCAGGCAAAAGGCGCGTCACCGCATCGATCAGCACCATGGCCGGCAGCTCACCGCCGGACAGGACGTAGTCGCCAATCGACCATTCCTCGTCGACGTGCGTTTCGATGAAACGCTCGTCGACGCCTTCGTAGCGGCCAGCGATGAGGATCAGACGCTCCTCCTTCGCCAGCTCGCGTACCGCCGCTTGCGTCAGCGGGCGGCCTTGTGGCGAAAGGTAGATCACCTTCGCCTGACCGCCGCTGGCCTGCCTGGCATCAGCCAGTGCATCTTCGAGCGGCTTGATCTTCATCACCATGCCAGGACCACCACCGAAGGGGCGGTCGTCAACGGTGTGATGACGATCCGTGGTGTAACTGCGCGGGTTCCAGCAGGTCAGCTGCAACAGCTCCTGCCTTACCGCACGGCTGGTAATGCCGTAATCGCCGATGGCGGCGAACATTTCCGGGAACAGCGTAATGACATCGACGCGCAAGCTCGGCATGGCGTCAGAAGTCCGCATCCCAGTCGACCCGCATCTCGCCAGCCTCGAGGCTGATCGACAACACGCACTGTTGCGTATAAGGCAACAGACGCTCGCGATCATCGAGACTGTCGATGCACGGCTTGACCACCATCACATCATTGGCACCGGTCTCGAACAGATGGTCGATCTTGCCGAGCAATTGCCCCGCCTGATCGATGACCTTGAGACCTATCAGCTGATACCAGTAGAACTCACCGTCTTCCAGCTCAGGCAGCAGGCTTCTGGGAACGCAGATCTCGAAGCCGGCGTAGGTACGCGCAACCTCACGATCATCGAGCCCTTTGAGCCTGGCGACCAGAACCTTGCCCTGCAAGCGTCCACCAGCCAGTTCAACCTGTTTCACCTCGCCATCGCGCCGCAGCGTCCAGCGAGGGTAATCGAGCACGTTATCCAGAGGATCGGTAAAGGAAAACACCTTCACCTCACCCTTGACGCCATGCACCGAGACAATCTTGCCAAGAACCATCAGATCCTCGGCGGGAGCCGGCGTCGTGCTCATAAAGTGCTTAGGCAGCAGCCTTGGCAGCTTCTTTCAGCAGCTGAGCAACGCGCTCAGACGGCTGTGCGCCCTGGCCCAGCCAGTAGGTAGCGCGCTCTTGATTCACGGACAGCTTGATTTCAGCACCCGAAGCGACCGGATTGAAGAAGCCAATACGCTCTACGAAGCGACCGTCGCGCGCATTGCGGCTGTTGGTCACGGTCAGGTGGTAGAAGGGGCGCTTTTTGGAGCCGCCACGAGCGAGACGAATAGTTACCATGTGAACATCGTTCCTGTAGTCGGTGCTAACTTGAGGCACACATCAAAAATGGGCCTAGGCCCGAAAGGCCGCATATTCTAAGGATTATGCGGCTGTTTGCAAATCTCTTTTTCCGCCGGCCGTCGATAGGCCCGCGCAGAGGCTTCAGAACTTCGGCATACCGCCGCCCGGCATCATGCTGCCCATGCCGCGCATCATCTTGGCCATGCCGCCTTTGGCGCTGAATTTCTTCATCATCTTCTGCATCTGCTTGTGCTGCTTGATCAAGCGACCGATGTCCTGCACCTGCGTACCGGACCCCTGCGCGATGCGACGTTTGCGCGAACCGCTGATGACGTCCGGGTCGCGGCGCTCGGCCGGCGTCATGGAGTTGATGATCGCCTCCATCTGCTTGAACTGCTTCTCCGCCGCACCCTGGGCACCGCCCATCTGCGACAGGTTCACGCCACCCATCTGCGGCAGCTTGTCCATCAGGCCGCCGAGGCCACCCATGCTTTTCATCTGCACGAGCTGGTCACGGAAGTCTTCGAGATCGAAGCCCTTGCCCTTCTTCAGCTTCTTGGTGAGCTTCTCGGCCTTGTCGCGGTCGAGAGTCTGCTCAGCCTGCTCGATCAGGCTGAGCACGTCGCCCATGCCGAGGATGCGCGAGGCGATCCGCTCGGGGTGGAAAGGCTCGAGCGCTTCGCTCTTCTCGCCCATGCCGATGAACTTGATCGGCTTGCCGGTGATCGCCCGGACCGACAGTGCGGCACCACCCCGGGCATCACCGTCGACCTTGGTGAGCACCACGCCGGTGAGCGGCAGTGCGTCATTGAAGGCCTTGGCGGTGTTGGCGGCATCCTGACCGGTCATGGCATCGACCACGAACAGGGTTTCCACCGGCTTGACCGCGGCATGCAGCGCCTGGATCTCGGCCATCATCTCGGCATCGATGGCCAGACGACCGGCGGTATCCACCAGCACCACGTCGATGTACTTGAGCTTGGCCTCGCGAATCGCCGCCTCGGCGATGGCCACCGGCTTCTGGGTGATATCGGACGGAAAGAACGTCACGCCGATGTCGTTGGCCAGGGTTTCCAGCTGCTTGATCGCTGCCGGACGGTAGACGTCCGCGGACACCACCATCACGCTCTTCTTCTTGCGCTCCTTGAGCAGGCGCGCCAGCTTGCCGACGGTGGTGGTCTTGCCCGCGCCCTGCAGACCGGCCATCAGCACGACGGCTGGCGGCGTAGTGCTCAGGTCGAGGTCTTCGTTGGCCGCCCCCATGAGGCTTTCCAGCTCCAGGCGCACGATCTTCACGAAGGCCTGGCCAGGCGTCAGGCTCTTCGACACCTCGGTACCGACCGCACGGTCCTTGACCCGACCGACGAAGTCCTTGACCACGGGCAGCGCCACGTCGGCCTCGAGCAGCGCCATGCGCACTTCGCGCAGGGTGTCCTTGATATTGTCCTCGGTCAGTTTGGCCTTGCCAGTGACGCTACGCAGGGTCTGCGAGAGGCGATCTGTTAAATTTTCGAACATGCGCGTTCCTTTCAGGCCGTCGGGCCGGGATGGGCTGGCAGCAAACGGCGGATTATAACGGAGACTGCCGCGCTTTCGAGGCTTCTTTGTCGGAGCCGCTGCGACATATGAGACCTGATACCACTTGCGGTCTTTTGGCGACAACCGTTGTGTGCCACACTCAGCGCCTTTCAGGCCTTGTCATTCAGGATCTATGCACCCTCTGTTGCCCAGCCTCGCCGCCGCCATTTTCTATTTTGGCGCCGCCAGCTACCAAGGCCTGCACCTGACCCGTCGCAGCACACCCAGCAAACGCATGCTGGCGCTTCTTGGCGTCATTGCCCTGTTCTTCCATGGCGGCAGCCTGTTCATGCAGATGCACAACAGTGCCGGCCTGACCCTGGACTTCTTCAACACCGCCAGCCTGATCGCCTACACGGTGATCGTGCTGATCCTGCTGGCCAGCCAGCGCATGCCGGTGGAAAACCTGCTGCTGTTTCTCTTCCCACTTGGCGGCCTGACGGTTCTGTTCGCCCAGTTCATGCCCAGCGGTACCACCCAGCCGATTGAAGAAGGGCCCGGCATCCTCGCTCACATCCTGCTGTCGATCGTGGCGTACGGCATGCTGACCATCGCCATGTTCCAGTCGCTGTTGCTGCTGGTCCAGGATCATCAGCTCAAGCACAAGCACCCCTCAGGCCTGATCCGCAACTTCCCGCCGTTGCAGACCATGGAAAGCCTGCTGTTCGGCTTCCTGTGGTGCGGCTGGGCCCTGCTCTCGCTGTCGCTGCTGTCCGGAGCGATCTTCATCGACAACCTGTTCACCCAGCATCTGGTGCACAAGACCATCCTCTCCTGCTTCGCCTGGGTGGTATTCGCCGTGCTGCTGTGGGGTCGCCACCAGCTTGGCTGGCGCGGGCACAAGGCGATCCGCTGGACGCTGGCCGGGTTCTGCCTGCTGATGCTGGCATTCTTCGGCAGCAAGCTGGTTCGCGAATTCATCCTCCACATCTGACCGTGGACACGCCCTCTCCCCTCGCCCAAGTGGCCGTACTACTTCTGCTGCTGGGCTGCGCCGCATTCTTCACCTGCGCGCGTACCGTGCTGTTCAGCCTCAATCGCTATCGCTTGCGCCACCGTGCCCGCCAGGGCCATCGCGCGGCTGCGCGGCTGATTCGCCTGCTGGACCAACCGCAACGCCTCTCCGCCACCCTGCGCATCGGTACCATCTGCAGCACCATGGCCGCCTCCGTGGCTGCCACCCTGCTCGCTCTGAGTCAGGGCGGTACCGCCACCCTGGCCATTTCACCGTTCCTGTTGACCCTGGCCGCGCTGATGCTGGCCCATCCGCTGGGGCGCGTGCTGGCCATTCTGCCGGCACCGCTGTTCGCCTACCCGGCAAGCCGCCCGCTGACACTGGTCAGCGCTGCGCTGTCACCGCTGACCAGCCTGCTGCTGAGCATCAGCCAGGCGCTGCGCAGCAGAATCGGCAAGCCCGCGCCTGGGCAGCACGATGACCTCAGCCTCGAGGAACTGCGCGGCGCGCTGCAGGCCGATGACCTGCCACTGCCCAGCGAGAGACGCGCCATGCTGCTGGGTGTGCTCGAGCTGGATCGGGTCAACGTCGACGACATCATGATTCCGCGCCACGAGGTCACCGGCATCGACCTGCACAGCGGCACGCCACTGGCCGAACAGATCCGCAATGCCTCGCACACCCGCCTGCCGGTGTATCGCGACAGCCTCAACCAGACCGAAGGCATCCTGCACATGCGGCGCCTGGCGGGCCGTGGCGAGTTGAACGAGAGCAGCCTGCTGCTGGCCTGCGACGCGCCGTACTTCGTACCGGAAGGGACGACCCTGGCCACCCAGCTGGTGAACTTCCAGCAGCACAAGTACCGCACCGGTATCGTCGTCGACGAATATGGCGAAGCCATGGGCATCGTCACCGTGGAAGACATTCTGGAAGAGATCGTCGGCGATCTGAGCACCGTGGAAACCGCCCACCCGAGCGAATTCCACCCCCTGGGGGACGGCACCTGGTCGATCAAGGGCAGCGCCTACATACGCGAAGTGAATCGCGGCCTGGGCTGGAGCCTGCCGGTCGATGGGCCGAAGACCGTCAATGGTCTGGTGACCGAAATACTGGAGAACATCCCGGACAGCGCCGTATGCCTGCAGGTCGGCCGCTACCGCCTGGAAATCCTCAAGGCCAGCGGCAGCCGGGTCCTCGAGGTACGGGCCTGGGAGGCCCGGCAGAGGTGAAGCAGCCAGCGGGAGCGATACTCCCGCTGGCCTTTTCCTTACAGCTCGACGCTCACCGCCTGTGCCGAACGCAGCGCCTTGGCGCGTGCGGCCTCCAGCGACTCGTCACGGGCCAGCGCCACGCCCATGCGGCGCTGACCACTGACTTCCGGCTTGCCGAACAGACGCAGTGCGGTATCCGGCTCGGTGAGCGCTGCGCCCAGGTTGCCGAAGCTGACCTGCTGCGACTCGCCTTCGACCAGAATAACCGCCGAGGCCGAGGGGCCGAACTGGCGGATCGCCGGGATCGGCAGGCCGAGAATGGCCCGCGCATGCAGAGCGAACTCGGACAGGTCCTGGGAGATCAGGGTAACCAGGCCGGTGTCATGAGGGCGCGGGGATATTTCGCAGAACCACACCTGATCGCCCTTGACGAACAGCTCCACGCCGAACAGGCCGCGCCCGCCCAGAGAACCGGTCACGGCCAGAGCGATGCGCTCGGCCTCGGCACGTGCCGCAGGGCTCATCGCCTGGGGCTGCCAGGACTCCTGGTAGTCGCCCTTCTCCTGACGGTGCCCGACCGGTGCACAGAACGTGGTGCCACCGACGTGGCGCACGGTCAGCAGAGTGATTTCGTAATCGAAGTCGATGAAGCCCTCGACGATCACCCGGCCCTTGCCGGCACGGCCACCAGCCTGGGCGTAATCCCAGGCCTTCTGCACGTCATCGGCGCCCTTGAGCACCGACTGGCCCTTGCCCGACGAACTCATGATCGGCTTGACCACGCAGGGGAACCCGATGGCGCTGACCGCGGCCTGGAACTCCTCGAGGGAATCGGCGAACTGATACGGCGAGGTCGGCACGCCCAGCTCTTCGGCGGCCAGGCGGCGGATGCCTTCACGGTTCATGGTCAGTTGCGCGGCACGGGCGCTGGGGATCACCGTGTAGCCTTCGTTCTCCAGCTCGACCAGCGTGGCGGTGGCGATCGCCTCGATCTCCGGCACGATGTAATGCGGCTTCTCCAGTTCGATCACAGCGCGCAACGCAGCGCCATCGAGCATGCTGATCACGTGGCTGCGATGCGCCACCTGCATGGCCGGAGCATTGGCATAACGGTCGACGGCGATGACTTCGACGCCGAGGCGCTGCAGCTCGATCACCACTTCCTTGCCGAGCTCACCCGAGCCACACAGCAACACACGGGTCGCGCTGGGCGACAGGGGGGTTCCGATACGGGGCATAACAGGATCCTTGGGTAGCAGGAGAATTCAGGCGGCGATTTTAATCACGGCAGGCGCCGACCGCGAACTAAATCGCTGCGCCGTCAATCGGCAAGGCCGCGCAAGGCTCCGGATCGCGGCACCGCGCCGGGCTCTGTCGACTGACGCTCTGGAGCACTATTGATCCCGCGAATTGCGCCGGATCAACGCGGCAAGGTCATCGCTCGTCTACGCTCAAAGTGGATGCCGCCGCTGCGTCAGTGACTGGCGCGGCGGCGCAGCTCCTGGCAGGCAAGACTTCCAGAGGAGGCATCGCCATGGACGCTTTCCACATCATGATCGTGATTCTGGTCAGCGGCTTTCTGCTGCTGGGAATCGGCTTCAACAACCGTGAGCAGGAATGGGGCATCTGGCTGACCGGCCTGGGCGCGCTGTCGATGTTCGCGCCACTGTTCTTCAAGGTGTTCATCGAGTTCGGCTGAGGCTTGCCGTTCGAAGCCCTGTTCAGTCGCCACTGCGCCAGCGCCGGGCGGATGCCTGGTCGCTCTCCCGTCCTTCGACCCAGCGCGGGCCGTCGGCGGTGTCCTCTTTCTTCCAGAACGGCGCCTGGGTCTTCAGGTAGTCCATGATGAACTCGCAGGCCTGGAACGCCGCCTGGCGATGGGCACTGGCCACGCCGACGAAGACGATCGGCTCGCCCGGCTCCAGCCGGCCGACCCGGTGAATCACCTCGACGCCCAGCAGCGGCCAGCGCGCGCGCGCCTGGGCTTCGATACCGGCCAGGGCCTTTTCCGTCATGCCGGGGAAATGCTCGAGAAACATCCCCGCCACGTCGCGGCCATCGTTGAAATCACGTACGTAACCCACGAAACAGGCCACCGCACCGACACCGGTATTGGCCGCATGCACGGCATTGGTCTCCAGCCCCGGATCGAAAACCGCCTGCTGTACGCGAATGCCCATCTCAGCCTCCGGTAACCGTGGGGAAGAACGCCACCGCATCGCCATCGGTCAGCGGCTCGCTCAGCGCGCAGAGCTCTTCATTGCGCGCGCACATCAGCCCACGCTCGGCGAGCACTTCCCACACCCCGCCGCGCGCCAGCAGGTGCTGACGCAGCTCGTCGAGTGTGGCAAAGCCGGGTTGCAGCTGCTCGGTGTCCAGGCCGAGGATTTCGCGATAACGGGCGAAGTACTGCACGCTGATCATCGCGCGTCCTCATCCGCCAGGAAGTGGCCGCTCTTGCCGCCGACCTTCTCCAGCAGGCGCACCTGCTCGATGACCATGCCGCGGTCCACCGCCTTGCACATGTCGTAGATCGTCAGCGCGGCGACGCTGGCAGCGGTGAGCGCTTCCATTTCCACCCCGGTCTGACCGGTGAGTTTGCAGCGGGCGCGAATCAGCACAGCGTCGTTACCGTCGGCCTGCAGCTCGACCTTGACGCTGGTCAGCATCAGCGGGTGGCACAGCGGAATCAGATCCGAGGTTTTCTTGGCAGCCTGAATACCGGCGATACGCGCTACGGCGAAAACGTCGCCCTTGGGATGTTCGCCGTCGACGATCATCTGCAGCGTCTCGGCACGCATGCGCACGCGCGCCTCGGCCACGGCTTCGCGAACGGTCTGCGCCTTGTCGCTGACGTCGACCATATTGGCGCGCCCCTGGGAGTCGAGATGGGTCAGCACGGGCAATCTCCGAATGAATGATGCGGAGATTGTAAGCCTCAACCCTCAGGCTTCAAGCCAAAAGAGCGTGACGAGGTTGCAGCTCTCGTCACGCCTGCCACTGGAGACAGGTTGCCTGCCGCTACATATGGCTTTCCGCGTACTCGGCGAGTATCGAGCGTGGAACGCCCTGCAGGGTGATATGCACGCCGTGCTCGAAGCCTTTGAACCGCTCGGTGAGGTAGGTCAGGCCTGAGCTGGGTGCCGACAGATAGGGCGTGTCGATCTGCGCCAGGTTGCCCAGGCAGATCACCTTGGAGCCACTGCCGGCGCGGGTGATGATGGTTTTCATCTGATGCGGGGTGAGATTCTGACACTCATCGATGAGGATCAGGCTCTGCTGGAAGCTGCGCCCGCGGATGTAGTTCAGGGATTTGAACTGCAACGGCACTTTCTGCAGGATGTAGTCGACGCTGCCGTGGGTGTTCTCGTCATCCATGTGCAGGGCTTCGAGGTTGTCGGTGATGGCGCCCAGCCAGGGCTCCATCTTCTCGGCCTCGGTACCCGGCAGGAAACCGATCTCCTGATCCAGCCCCTGTACCGAACGGGTGGCGATGATGCGCCGGTAGCGCTTGTTGACCATGGTCTGTTCGATGGCCGCCGCCAGGGCCAGGATGGTCTTGCCGGAGCCGGCGGCGCCGGTCAGGTTGACCAGGTGGATATCGGGGTCGAGCAGCGCATAGAGCGCCAGCGCCTGATAGATGTCCCGCGGTTTGAGGCCCCAGGCTTCCTGATGCAGCAGCGGTTCCTGATGCAGATCAAGAATCAGCAGTTCGCCACCCTCGGCCTCCTTGACCCAGCCGACGAAACCCTGCTCGTCGATGATGAATTCGTTGACGTTGACCCCCGGCAGTTCCTCGCTCAACTGCACGCGGTGCCAGGTGCGGCCATGGCCCTGACGGGTATCGACCTTGGCGACACGATCCCAGAAGGCGCCTTCGACATTGTGATAGCCCTTGGAGAGCAGCGAGATGTCGTCGACCAGTTGGTCGGTGTGGTAATCCTCGGAATCCAGACCGCAGCCACGCGCCTTCAGGCGCATGTTGATGTCCTTGGTCACCAGCACCACCGAGGTGCCCGGGCGGCGCGATTTCAGTTCGACCAGCTGGTTGATGATCTTGTTGTCGTTGAGGTCCTCCGGCAGCCAGGTGACGGGCGCCGCACTCTTGCTCATGAGAATCGACAGAAAGCCGCGAGGCTCGTTCTTGCCACGCTGGATCGGCACGCCGTGCTCGACCTCCTCGGGGCTGGCGCCATCGAGGATCTTGTCGATCAGACGGATCGCCTGGCGGCACTCGGCGGCCACCCCCTGCTTGCCGGTTTTCAGCTTGTCGAGCTCCTCCAGCACCGTCATCGGAATGGCGACGTGGTGTTCCTGAAAGTTGAGCAGCGCGTTGGGATCGTGAATCAGGACATTGGTGTCGAGGGCGTACAAGGTTGGGGCGGTGGGCTTGATGCGTCCGTGGTCATCCATACTCGTCACCTCTTGTCGGATCCAGCGACGGAATGCCAGGACGGCGCTCCGCCACACAGGGCCACCGACTCCCCGCCCGGGCGGAGAGGTGCAAACGATGAGGGCCGAGGGCCGCCACCTGTCTGCAGGGTTCGGCGGTCTTTCAAGGCGCGGCCTGCGACGGCGGATCATCATGATCGATTCGCTGCAGACCACAGTTCGTTGATACTCCAAAAAATGTGACAGGAAAATGATCTTTTCAGATTTTTGAAGTTTATTTTTCGCTTAGACGAATGACGCTTGGCGCTCGCGTCACTCACCGCTAAAGTCCTGAGTTCGACCACCGCGAATCCTGCCTCTCCCTGCCAGCTAACTGCTCCTGCCACCGAATCGGCTAGAATCGGCGCTCCGCTGAAGGAGACGACCTATGCTGATGGTGATTTCACCCGCCAAGACCCTGGATTACGACACCGCGCCGGTGACGTCACGCTTCACCCAACCCGAGTTCCTCGAGCACTCCCAGGAACTCGTCGCCCAGCTACGCGAATTCTCCCCCGCGCAGATCGCCGAGCTGATGCACCTGTCGGACAAGCTCGCCGGCCTCAATGCCGCACGCTTCGGCAGTTGGACGCCAGCCTTCGACACGCAGAACGCCAAGCAGGCCCTGCTGGCCTTCAAGGGCGACGTGTACACCGGCCTGGATGCGCAAAGCTTCGCGGAGGCGGATTTCGATTTCGCCCAGCAGCACCTGCGCATGCTTTCCGGCCTGTACGGTCTGCTGCGCCCGCTGGACCTGATGATGCCCTATCGCCTGGAGATGGGGACCAAGCTGGCCAACGCCCGCGGCAAGGACCTCTACGCCTTCTGGGGCGAGCACATCAGCCAGTGGCTGAACGAAGCGCTGCAGGCGCAGGGCGACGACGTGCTGCTCAACCTGGCCTCCAACGAGTACTTCGGCGCGGTCAAGCGCAAGGTGCTCAAGGCGCGCATCATCGATACCGAATTCAAGGACCTGAAGAACGGCCAGTACAAGATCATCAGCTTCTACGCCAAGAAGGCCCGCGGCCTGATGGCTCGCCACGTGATCAGAGAGCGCCTGAAGGACCCGAAGGACCTCAAGGACTTCAACGACCAGGGCTACCGCTTCTCGGCCAAGGACTCCAGCGCCGACAAGCTGGTATTCCTGCGCGACCACGCCCCGGAGTGATAGGGGCTGTTCCCGTTTCACGCACGGCCGCGCTGAAACGGGAACAAACCTTACGTGGAAACATCCGCCAACCCCTGCGCGCGTGCCGAGGCAGCCACGCTTGTGTAGGATTGGCCAACATTCGACGATCAAGGTCCCGCGATGATTTTCGGCGCGATTCTGGTGCTCAGCTGGTTCATCCTGCTGATCCGCTACCCGGCCAAGGCCCTGCCCATATCCCTCGCCGCGCTGGTCGGCCTGGGGCTGGTCTCGAGCTGGGTGCTGTGGCAGGAGAGCCGCGAGAATCGCCACCTGGCTCACCTCGAGCTGCGCCTGGCTTACACGCCGCAAAGCTGTCCGGCAGATCGCCCGCTGGGCCTGCACCTGCACAACGGCAGCGAAGCCGCCCTGCTGGAGTTGCGCTGGCAGGTAGCCGCTTATCGCCCGGGCGACAGCGTCAACCTGGCGCAGCGGCTTTACGAGACCCCGCGCTACAGCGGCCCCGGCGAATTGCTGCCGGGCGCCGACTGGCAAACCTGCCTGCCCCTGCCTACCCTGCGTAGCGGCTACCGCGCCAGCACGTTGGAGTTTCGCGCCGAACAGCTGCAAGGTACGTTCAGTCGCTGACCGACACCTGAAAAGATCCAGATAACAACAAGCACAAGGATTCCCCATGAGCCACCCCACGGTTCTGATCACCGGCTGCTCCAGCGGCATCGGCCGCGCACTGGCCGACACCTTTGCGCAGCAGGGCTACCAGGTCTGGGCCAGCGCCCGCAAGGAGGAAGACGTGGCGCGCCTGAGCGCGGCGGGCTTCAACGCCGTGCAACTGGACGTGGACGACGCCGCCGCAGTCGAACGGCTGGCCGCGACGCTCGAGCAACGCATCGGCGGCCTGGACGTACTGATCAACAACGCCGGCTACGGCGCCATGGGCCCGCTGCTCGATGGCGGCGCCACGGCGCTGCGCCGACAGTTCGAAACCAATGTGTTCGCCATCGTCAGCGTGACCCGGGCGCTGTTCCCGATACTGCGCCGCAACAAGGGGCTGGTGGTGAACATCGGCAGTGTCTCTGCCGTGCTGGTCACCCCGTTCGCCGGCGCCTACTGCGCCTCCAAGGCTGCCGTACACGCGCTCAGCGATGCCCTGCGCCTGGAGCTGGCGCCTTTCGGTGTAGGCGTGCTGGAGGTGCAGCCCGGCGCCATCGAGTCGAGCTTCGGCACTCACGCCAGCCGTCAGGCCGAGCAGCTGATCGGCGAGCGCTCGCCCTGGTGGCCCATGCGTGACGGCATCCGTGCCCGCGCCATGGCTTCCCAGGACAATCCGACCCCTGCCAGCCACGTCGCTCGCAATGTGTTCGCCGCCGTGAACGGCGGCAAGCGGCCACGGGTGCTCCGCATCGGCAATGGCAGCCGCGCACTGCCGCTGCTCGCCGCCCTGCTGCCCGGCGCGCTGCTCGATCGCATACTGAGCCGCCGCTTCGGCCTGGATCGCGCCTTGTAGAACCCGGCTCCAGCGACGAGACTCAGGCTTCATCCTTTGCACCGAGCCGTGCCGCCATGCCTCCATCCCATGCTTCCGTCGCCATGACCCGCTATGCCGTGATCGGCGTGGTCGCAGCCGTCCTGCTCAACCTGC
This sequence comes from Pseudomonas flavescens, assembly GCF_013408425.1. Classification (NCBI taxonomy): domain Bacteria; kingdom Pseudomonadati; phylum Pseudomonadota; class Gammaproteobacteria; order Pseudomonadales; family Pseudomonadaceae; genus Phytopseudomonas; species Phytopseudomonas flavescens. The sequence continues at coordinate 3,390,013 of NZ_JACBYV010000001.1, forward strand.
TGCTGCGCAGCTTCGTGAAACTCGGCGGCGTGCTGGCCACTCTGGTGATCGCCGCCAGCGTGGCGGCGATCATGGCCCTTCTGTTCGCCTGGCAGCAGCGCCGCCCACCAACCCGCGGTGAACGTCGCCGCCTGGTCTGGCTGTACGGCGGCATGCTGGCGCTGCTGTATGCCGGCCTGCTGACCATGATGACGCTGCAGGACGACCCCAATCCCATGGGTGTGGTGATCTTCGCGCTGCACTACCTGAGCTATCCGCTGCTCGCCCAGATGCTGTTCTCCGAGCGAATCTTCAAACGTATGCCGTGAGCGGAGGGCACTTGCGGGCAAATCGCTGCTCTACACTCGATACGAAATCAGCCCGATCGGACATTCGATGAGAACCAGCAGGCACATCAGGACCCAGGAGCGACGCATCATTCTGGCGCTGCTCGCCGCACTCCTGGCGGTGCAGGTCATCATCTACCTGGTCAGTGTGCGCACCAACCGCAACATCGTCGAAGAAACCATCAACACCAGCCTGGAGACCACCGCCCAGGTGGTCGACCAGTTGCTCGAGCTGCGCCATCGGCAACTCGGTCAGGGCGCCGCCGTTCTGGCGGCCGACTACGGCCTCAAGGAGGCCATCGCCATCGGTGAGCGCGCGACCATCGAATCCATGCTGCAGAATCACGGCAGACGCCTGCAGGCCGATATCGCCGTACTCAACAGCCTCGACCGGCAATTGATCGCCAGCGTGCCCAGCGAGCTGCAGCAGGCCGACATCGTTCCCCTGCTCAAGGCCGCGGCGCAATCCGGCGGTACCGACGGGCAGTTGCCCATCACCCTGCTGCGCAGCCAGAGCGGCGTGCTCTATCAATTGATCCACAGCGTGGTGAGCATGCCCACGCCACAGGCCGAGCTCACCCTGGGCTTCGCCATCGACGACGACCTCGCAGAGGATCTGAAGCGGGTCACCGACACCGAGTTCGTCATCCTCTCGCGCGGCGAGAACGGTGCCTGGCAGTTGCATGGCGACACCCTGAACAGCACCTTCGACCGCCTGCTCGGTAACCCCGCCGCGCTGATCGATGGCGCAAGCTGGACGCTGCAAGACGCCGACAACGAATACCTGATGCGTTCGGTGTCGCTCAGCAACGTCAATGCCCAGGGCGCCAGCGAGGTACTGCTGATCATGGGCAAGTCGCTGGGACAGACCATGGCTGCCTACGCGCGCATCGAGACCTTCCAGCGCTATCTGCTGCTGGCCAGTCTGCTGCTGTCGGCCCTGGTGGTGCTGCTGATCAGCCGCCACCTGCTACGCCCGCTGAATACCCTGGCTCACCTTGACCCACTGACCGACCTGCCGAACCGCCGGCTCTTCGATCACAGCGTCGCCAATGCGCTCACGTCCAAAGGCCGCAGCACACCGTTCGCGCTGATGATGATCGACCTCGATCACTTCAAGCAGATCAATGACCGCTACGGCCACGCCGCAGGCGATGAGGTGCTCAAGGTCAGTGCCCGGCGCCTGCGCGGCCTGCTGCGGCGCATCGACATGCCGGCACGCCTGGGCGGCGACGAGTTCGCCGCCCTGCTCCCCGGCCTCGACCGTGCAGCAGCGATTCGCCTGGGCCAACGTATCGAGGAAGCCCTCAGCGAACCGATCACCTTCAACCAGCAGACATTGCAGATCGGCATCAGCATCGGTATCGCCATCGCCCCCGAGGACGGCCAAACCGCCAGCGACCTGCTGCGCATGGCAGACGCCGAGATGTACGCCGACAAGGCCCAGCGCGAGAACGAATCGGTCTGAAAGGTCGAACAGACCTCTTCCAGCCGGGTCGCACCTCAAGTCCCTGCTGATAAACGAGCGCATTCATGGAATACATCGACTGGCTGCAATGGCCAGCCATGCTGGTTACCGTCGCTGCGGCCTGGCTGGTCGCATCGAAGCAGCGCCAACGCCGTAACCTGGGTTTCTGGGTGTTCATGGCCAGCAACCTGCTGTGGATCGCCTGGGGCCTCTACAGTCATGCCTACGCATTGATCGTGCTGCAACTGTGCCTGGCGGCCATGAACATTCGCGGTGCGATCAAGACCGAAGAGCAATGAACCGTGCCACGGTAGAGCACCTGCCGCAGGCGCATTGGCCGCACAGGTGCTGCCAATCCCGCTCAGGCTATGAGACCATCGGCGGCTTGCCACCGTATTCATCCTGCCATGCCGAACCCTGCCTTTGACCCCGGAGAGCTCGTCTGATGCCAGACATCCTGCACCTGCAGCAGGCCGACTGGCGCGGCGATTTCGATGACGGCGCGCTGCGCCGCGGTCAGGACTATGCCAAGCGCGGGCTCAGCCGCCTGCTCAGCCTCAAGGATCTCAGCCTGCTCGCCAGTTGCCTGGGCAGTGGCGAGCGACCTTACCAGCAGCGCATCACCCTGCACCCCTACGGCCAGGGCTGGGGGGTGACCGGGCATTGCAGCTGCCCGGTTGGCTTCAACTGCAAGCACGTCGCCGCCGCTCTGCTCACGCTCGAAGCCCGCCAGCGTTCCGGCGAGGACCTCGGCTCGTTGATCGTCGTCGAAAAGCCCATGGAAGAAACCCGCATCGACGATGTGCCGCCGATACCGGTGCTGACCCTCGGCAGCCACGTGCGCGTGCACTTCGATGCGCGCAAGGGACGCATGCTGGAGCAGACCCAGCACCGCGCAGCGCTGGCCTTCGACTATCAGGGCCACAGCGCCGCTGGCAAACCGGTCAAGGACCTGCTGTATCGCCTGGGCCCGACCCATCAGTTGCGCATCGTGCGTGACGGCGCCCGCGAAGCCGAGCTGCGTCATCGCCTGGAAGAAGGCGGCCTGCGCACGGCCCTGCGGCAGAGCGAGGCACTCGCCCAGCATCCTGGCGAACACTTCGAACTGCAGGGCGACGCGGCCTGGCTGGCCTTCATGCAGCAGCAGGTCCCGGCCTTGCGCGAAGAGGGTTGGCGCGTCGAGGTGCAACCCGACTTCCAGTACAACCTGGCACAGATCGACGACTGGTACGCCGATGTCGACGAGGTACCCGAGCAGGGCTGGTTCGACCTGGAGCTGGGGATCGAAGTGGAGGGTCAGCGCATCAGCCTGCTGCCCATCCTGCTCCAGGCCATTCGGCGCACGCCCTGGCTGCTTTCCGGCGAAGCACTTGCACAGCGCCAGGATGGAGAAATGCTGCTGGTCACCCTGCCCCACAGCCAGCGTCGCGTTGCCCTGCCCTATGCACGGCTCAAGCCGCTGCTGGCAGCGCTCGGTGAGCTGTTCATCGGTGATGGCGAAGACATCGGCACCCGGGTGCGTCTGCCCCGTGCCGATGCGACACGCCTCAATGTCCTGCAGCAGGGCCCGGCGCTGAACTGGCAGGGTGGCGCCGATCTGCGCGATTTCGCCCAGCGTCTGCAGCACACCACGCTGCAGACGGTCAGCGCTCCGGATGGCCTGGCGGCACAACTGCGTCCCTACCAGTTGCAGGGGCTGGGCTGGATGCAGGCCCTGGCCGAACTGAAGGTCGGCGGCGTGCTGGCCGACGACATGGGCCTTGGCAAGACCCTGCAGACCCTGGCGCATATCCTTCTGGAAAAACAGAACGGCCGCCTGCAGCAACCGGCCCTGATCGTCATGCCCACCAGCCTGATCCCCAACTGGCAGGATGAAGCCGCGCGGTTCGCGCCGAGCCTCAAGGTGCTGGCCTTGCACGGTGCAAAGCGCCGCAGCCAGTTCAAGCTGATCGCCGAACACGACATCGTGCTCACCACCTATGCCCTGCTGCCCCGTGACCTCAAGACGCTGACCGCGCAACGCTTCCATCTGCTGATCCTCGACGAAGCCCAGAGCATCAAGAACCCGCGCAGCAAGGCGGCTCTTGCCGCTGGCCAGATCAACGCGCAACAGCGTCTGTGCCTCAGTGGTACGCCGCTGGAAAACCACCTGGGCGAGCTCTGGTCGCTGTTCAATTTCCTGATGCCGGGCTGGCTCGGCGACAGCAAGAGCTTCACCCGCGACTACCGTACGCCCATCGAAAAGCATGGCAACGAACAGCGTCTGGCGCATCTGCGTGGGCGCATCAAACCCTTCGTGCTGCGTCGCAAGAAGGAACAGGTGGCCCGCGAGCTGCCACCGAAGACCGAGATCACCCAGTGGGTGGAACTGACCCCGGCACAGCGCGACCGCTACGAGATTCTGCGCCTGGCCATGGACCGCAAGGTGCGTGAGGAAATCACCCGCCAGGGCCTGGCCCGCAGCCAGATCGTGATCCTCGAGGCGTTGCTGCGTTTGCGCCAGGTGTGTTGCGACCTGCGCCTGCTCGACGAAGCGCCGGAAGAACTGAGCAGCGCCGACTCCGGCAAGCTCGGCAGCCTGCTGGAGATGCTCGAAGCGCTGATTGGCGAAGGCCGTCGGGTGCTGCTGTTCTCCCAGTTCACTTCGATGCTGGCGCTGATCGAGGCCGAGCTGCAGGCCCGCGGTATCGCCTATGCCAAGCTGACCGGCAGCACCCGAGATCGCCGCACGCCGGTACAGCAGTTCCAGGCGGGGCAGTTTCCGGTCTTTCTGATCAGCCTCAAGGCAGGCGGCTCGGGCCTCAACCTCACCGCGGCCGACACGGTGATCCACTTCGACCCCTGGTGGAACCCCGCAGCGGAGGCCCAGGCCAGCGATCGTGCCTACCGGATCGGCCAGGACAAGCCGGTGTTCGTCTACAAGCTGATCGCCCGTGGCAGCGTCGAGGAGAAGATCCAGCAACTGCAGCACGCCAAGGCCAGCCTGGCCCACGGCCTGCTGGAAGAAGGCGGCAGCCAGGCGCAATGGCAACTCAGCGAGGACGACCTGCAGGCACTGTTCGCCCCGCTGAGTGACTGACAGGCGTCACTACTTCTCCGAGTAGTTGTCGCCGACCACTTCGCCGCTCGAGTCGATGGCCTTGCTGGACGGAAACTTGTAGGACGCGAAGCGCACCGCCAGCACCGACAGCGCCAGGAAGAAGATACCGCCACACAGGTACAGCAGGCCGATATCCGGCGCCTTGTGGTGGGACACGTCACCGATCAGAAGTCGGGTAAGCGCCGTGATCGCGATGTACAACAGAAACCTTATCGGGAGATGGTTCGTTTTAAAGTAGATCCCTACCATCGCCCCAAGCTCCAGGTAGATGAATAGAAGCAAGATGTCGTCTACGCTGGCATGGCGTGCTTCCACCATGTCCATGAAAGCCATGACCGAAGCCCATGCGGTAGCGGCACCGATGGCGAATAGCCCCATGTAATGGAACCCTTCGACAAAAAGGTTCCCTATCGAATTAGCCTGCTTGTGCATGCGTTCCCTGCTGCGATCTGCCCATTTCACAAAGACTCCCCTCCCCTACCATTCAAAATTCGATGATGCCAGAGATCTCAAGCGATCAGATGACTACCTTGTAGTACGTACTGGTTTGTTGGTCTTTAAATTAGGTGTTGACCATTTCCCCCAGCGCCAGGCCCAGGTAGTGGAGGCCCTCGACGAACAGCGAGCGAGTTCGCGCCCTTGTGCATCTGCTTGCGGCTGTTATCCAACCACTCCATACCCTTTCCCTCTACACGATTCATGCAGCCGAACGCCGCCATGATTGCGCGTCTGCATGACACTTCCATGCAGGAACGAGACCAGCGAAGCTGGCCTGCAGCGCCTGCCGTGGCACAGAGAAGCCCGCCGTCGGCGAAAAGGCACGGATGCGACGGTTCGCAGCGCGTGCCAAGATGCCGCGCACACCGGCAATCATGTTTACCCTGTTCAAATGCAGCAAGGTTCATTATGCTTGCCGAAACTGTATGTATGAACAGTATATTTTCAACCATTAGCGTGAAGGCGTAGAGGTGATGAATGGCCGTCGAAGTGGTGTACCGCAGCAGTCGCGATCCGGAGCGTTTATTCATGGATAAAGCCGAAGCCGACCGTCACGACAAGATGCTGGAACTGGCAGAACTGCTCAGCGAGGTACTGCAGAAGGCGGTACCGTCCCTCAGCGAGGAACAGGGCGAAGAGCTGGGCATCTACATGGCCAGAAACCGCGATGTGTTCGCCAAGGCCTTCAAGAACCAGCCCGATGCCCTCGGCGAACTGGGTAACGAAGCCCAGGCGGAATGATCGGCGGGCGGCGCCGTACAAATCGCCGGCAACATATCCGCGGCCTTCAGCTCTAGACGTCAGGCGCGCGCACGGTTAAAACAGAGGTCACCCACGGGAGGTGACCATGAGTGCGCGCGACCACTGCCTTGCCTGTCTGAACACCGAGCAGCCGGCGCTCTTCGAAGCGGCCTTGTGGGTCGCTGCCGAACATGACATGGCCGTGCAACCCAAGCTGATCGTCAGCGAGCTCGACGGCTTGAAGCACCAGGTCGATGCAGGCCTCCCCAACCTCCCCCCGCAGGAGCTCGCGCAGCCTTTGTTGCGCCGCCTCAACGACCTGAACTTCCACGAAGATGACGACAACCCGGTGCGGCCACAGGCAGCGCTGCTGCACAAGGTGCTGCTGCGCCGTCGTGGCCAGCCCCTGAGCATCGCACTGATCGCCCTGGAGCTGGCGCGGCGTCTGGGCATCCCTTTGCAGGGCGTCAATTTCCCTGGCTACTTCCTGTTGCGAGTTCCCGGTGCCGACCACCTGCTCGACCCCTGTGGCGGGCGGCGCCTGTATACCCGCGACTGTCGTGAGCTGCTGCTGCGCTACATCGGCCCGCAGGCCCAGCTGAGTGCCGAACACATGCTCGCCTGCGATGCCCGCAGCATGATCGTGCGCCTGTCACGCAACCTGCGCTATCTGCATGTGCAGGACGAGGACTACCTGTCCGCCCTGAAAGACGCCGAGCGCGTGTTGCAACTGGCGCCTCCCAACGTCAGTGATCATCTGGCCCGAGCCGAGCTCTACCAGCGCCTCGATTGCCCACAGGCGGAGCGTTTCGATGTCCAGCGTGCCCTGCTGCTGTGCGACGACCCGGCGCTGCACGTCCGCCTGGGCGATCGCCTGCGCCAGTTGAGCGCAGGTACCGCCCTGCACTGACTCCGCCTCCGCCGCCCGATTGCGGGCGCCTGCGCCACATGTATCGTTTTAAATACAACGTATCGAATACGACACGGAGTTTGTCAGCTGCGACATTCGGGGCCTTGCCGTGGGCTGGGGCTTAAAGACGGAACACTGCGTATCGAAATCGATACAAATCGTCGCCTCACACCCAATTAAAAACATTAAGCCATTGATTTATATATAAAAAATAAACTGGCACCTAGTTTGCTAATGGCTCTACCCATTAGCTGCGCCCACACAGATGGGCACGAAAACCACCAAGGAGTCCCCATGAGCGAATTGCGTTTTACCGTCGAGCACGAATGGCTGCGTCAGGAGGCCGATGGGCTGGTCACCGTGGGCATCACCGCCTACGCTCAAGACGCACTGGGTGACGTGGTATTCGTGCAGTTGCCCGACCTGCAGGCCTACACCGCCGGTGAAGAAGTGGCCGTGCTGGAATCGGTGAAGGCAGCGAGCAACATCGGCATGCCGCTCGACGGCGAAGTGGTCGAAGTGAACGCCGACCTCGAGGCCAGCCCCGAGCTGGTCAACGCCGAACCGCTGGGACAGGGCTGGTTCTTCCGCTTCCGCCCAAGCAACGCAGAGGCGCTGGCCGGCCTGCTCGATCAGGACGCCTACGAGCGCCTGCTCAACGCCAAAGCCGACGCCTGAGAGAAAACCATGACCGACTTGACCACCCGCAACGAATTCATCGCACGCCATATCGGCCCACGCGACCAAGATACCGCTGCCATGCTCGAAACCCTCGGTTTCAGCGACCTCGACGCACTGACCGCCAGCGTCATTCCCGGCAGCATCAAGGGCACCAGCGTGCTGCCTGCTGGCGACGGCCAGAGCGAAGCCGATGCGCTGGCCGCCATCAAGGCCATCGCCGCCAGGAACCAGCTGTTTCGCAACTACATCGGCCAGGGTTACTACGGCACGCACACCCCCTCGCCGATCCTGCGCAACCTGCTGGAAAACCCGGCCTGGTACACCGCCTACACGCCTTACCAGCCGGAGATATCCCAGGGCCGCCTGGAGTCGCTGCTGAACTTCCAGACCCTGATCAGCGATCTCACCGGCCTGCCGATCGCCAACGCCTCGCTGCTCGACGAAGGCACCGCCGCCGCCGAAGCCATGACCTTCTGCAAGCGGCTGTCGAAGAACAAGGCCGCCAACGCCTTCTTCGCCTCCCAGCACTGTCACCCGCAGACCCTCGACGTGCTGCGTACCCGCGCCGAGCCGCTGGGCATCGAAGTGGTGGTCGGTGACGAGACCGCCATCGACGACGCCAGCGCCTTCTTTGGCGCTCTGCTGCAATACCCGGCGAGCAATGGCGACATCTTCGATTACCGCGACGTGGTCGAGCGTTTCCACGGCGCCAACGCCCTGGTGGCCGTGGCAGCCGATCTGCTGGCCCTGACCCTGCTGCAGGCGCCTGGCGAGTTCGGTGCCGACGTGGCGCTGGGCAGCGCGCAACGTTTCGGCGTGCCGTTGGGCTTCGGTGGCCCGCATGCCGCCTATTTCGCTACCCGTGACGCGTTCAAGCGCGACATGCCGGGCCGCCTGGTCGGCCTCTCGGTGGACCGCTTCGGCAACCCGGCCCTGCGCCTGGCCATGCAGACCCGCGAACAGCATATCCGCCGCGAGAAGGCCACCAGCAACATCTGCACCGCTCAGGTGCTGCTGGCCAATATCGCCGCCATGTACGCCGTCTACCATGGCCCGCAGGGGCTCACCCGGATCGCCCAGCGCGTCCACCAACTGACGCTGATCTTCGCCCGCGGCCTGCAGGCGCTCGGTATGCAGATCGAACAACGGGCCTTCTTCGACACCCTCACCCTGCAAAGTGGCGAGCGGACCGCGGCACTGCACCAGAAAGCCCGTGCAGCCGGCATCAACCTGCGCGAAGTGGACGCCGGGCGTATCGGCCTGTCGTTCGACGAAACCACCACTCAGGCGGATATCGAGCAACTCTGGACCCTGTTCGCCGATGGCAAACCCCTGCCGGACTTCGCGGCCCTGGCCAAGACGGACGACACCGGCCTGCCCGCTGCGCAACTGCGTCAGTCGGCGATTCTCGAGCACCCGGTATTCAACCGCTACCACTCGGAAACCGAGCTGATGCGCTACCTGCGCAAGCTCGCCGACAAGGACCTGGCCCTGGACCGCAGCATGATCCCGCTGGGCTCCTGCACCATGAAGCTCAACGCGGCCAGCGAGATGATTCCCGTCACCTGGGCGGAATTCGGCAACCTGCATCCCTTCGCCCCTGCCGAGCAGAGCGCCGGCTATCAGCAACTGACCGACGAGCTGGAAGCCATGCTCTGCGCTGCCACCGGCTACGACGCCGTATCGCTGCAGCCCAATGCCGGCTCCCAGGGTGAATACGCCGGCCTGCTGGCTATCCGCGCCTACCACCACAGCCGCGGCGACGACAAGCGCGACATCTGCCTGATCCCGCAATCGGCCCACGGCACCAACCCGGCCACCGCCCATATGGCCGGCATGCGCGTGGTCGTCACCGCCTGCGACGCTCGCGGCAACGTCGACATCGCCGATCTGCGCGCCAAGGCCGAGCAGCACCGCGATCAGCTTGCAGCGATCATGATCACCTACCCGTCCACCCACGGGGTGTTCGAGGAAGGCATTCGCGAGATCTGCGCCATCGTCCACGACAACGGCGGTCAGGTGTACATCGACGGCGCCAACATGAACGCCATGGTCGGCCTCTGTGCGCCCGGCAAGTTCGGCGGCGACGTCTCCCACCTCAACCTGCACAAGACCTTCTGCATTCCCCATGGCGGTGGCGGCCCGGGTGTCGGCCCGATCGGCGTGAAGTCCCACCTGGCGCCTTTCCTCCCCGGTCACGCCCACATGCAGCGCAAGGAAGGCGCGGTCAGTGCCGCGCCATTCGGCAGCGCCAGCATCCTGCCGATCACCTGGATGTACATCCGCATGATGGGCGGTACCGGCCTGCGCCTGGCGTCGCAGATGGCGATCCTCAATGCCAACTACATCGCCCGTCGCCTGGAAGAGCACTACCCGGTGCTGTACAGCGGTGAAGGCGGCCTGGTGGCCCACGAGTGCATCCTCGATCTGCGCCCGCTCAAGGACAGCAGCGGCATCAGCGTCGACGACGTGGCCAAGCGCCTGATCGACTTTGGCTTCCATGCCCCCACCATGTCCTTCCCGGTGGCTGGCACGCTGATGATCGAGCCGACCGAAAGCGAGTCCAAGCAAGAGCTGGATCGCTTCTGCGACGCCATGATCGCCATTCGCGAGGAAATTCGTGCGGTCGAACGCGGCGAGCTGAATGTCGACGACAACCCGCTGAAGAATGCCCCGCACACCGCCGCCGAACTGGTGGGTGAGTGGACGCATTCGTACAGCCGCGAGCAGGCGGTCTTCCCGACCCGCAGTCTGATCGACGGCAAATACTGGCCGCCGGTAGGCCGGGTCGACAACGTGTTCGGCGACCGCAATCTGGTCTGTGCCTGCCCCCCCATCGAGGCTTATCAGGACGCCTGATCGCGCCGGGCTGCCGAACGCTTCGGCAGCCCCCCTTATGCCCGCACGCGATTGCGGGCCGCTCACGACCTACACAGGAGAGCGCAATGAGCTCTGAAATTCTGGCGAAAACGCCCCTCCACGCGCTGCACCTGGAATTGGGCGCACGCATGGTGCCGTTCGCTGGCTACGAGATGCCGGTGCAATATCCGCTCGGCGTGATGAAGGAACACCTGCACACCCGCGAAGCCGCCGGGCTGTTCGACGTCTCGCACATGGGCCAGATCATCCTGCGCGGCGCCGGCGCCGCCAAGGCGCTGGAGAGCCTGGTACCGGTGGATATCGTCGACCTGCCGGTGGGCATGCAGCGCTACGCCATGTTCACCGACGCCAATGGCGGCATCCTCGACGACCTGATGGTCGCCAACCTGGGCGACGACACGCTGTTTCTGGTGGTCAACGCGGCCTGCAAGCATCAGGACCTGATGCACCTGCAGCAGCACATCGCCAACCAGTGCCAGATCGAATCGCGCTTCGAGCGCGCCCTGCTCGCCCTGCAGGGCCCCAGGGCGGTCGACGTACTCACCCGCCTGGCACCTGAAGTCGCGAAGATGACCTTCATGCAGTTCGCCGCGGTACGCCTGCTCGGCGTCGATTGCTACGTCAGCCGCTCGGGCTACACCGGTGAGGATGGCTACGAAATCTCCGTGCCCGCCGCCCATGCCGAAGCCCTGGCACGCAGCCTGCTGGCCGAGCCCGAAGTGCAGGCGATCGGCCTGGGCGCCCGTGACTCGCTGCGCCTGGAGGCCGGCCTGTGCCTGTATGGCCACGACATGAGCACCGACACCACGCCGATCGAGGCGAGCCTGCTCTGGGCGATCTCCAAGGCGCGACGGGCCGATGGCACTCGCCCAGGCGGCTTCCCGGGTGCCGAGCGGATCTTCGCGCAGCAGCGGGAAGGCGTCGCCCGCAAACGTGTCGGCCTGCTACCCCAGGAACGCACGCCGGTACGTGAAGGTGCGGAACTGGTGAATGCCGAGGGCGAGCTCATCGGTCAGGTGTGCAGCGGAGGCTTCGGCCCGAGCCTGGGCGCACCGCTGGCCATGGGGTACGTACGGAGCAGCCACGTCGCCGTGGACAGCGATGTATGGGCCCTGGTGCGCGGCAAGCGCGTCGCCATGAAGGTCGCCAAGACCCCGTTCGTGGCGCAGCGCTACTACCGGGGCTGATCTCCTGCCGGGTTCAACCACCAGTCGGGCGGCACCTCGGCCGCCCGGCCTGCCCATCAGCCTGCGTCCAGGCAACTGCGCCGGTTGCTGAAGGCTTCACGGCGCATGTCCCGCACATCCAGAGAAATGCTTTCGACCTCCGGCAGGCGCTCCACCAGCGAGCGCACGATGGCCATCGACAGGGCTTTCTTCTGCTCGTCCGTACGGCCGGCCAGCAGGTAGAAGATCACATGCAGGAAATCGCCCTGACTGCCGCCCACACTGTAGTGGTCGTAGAGGCTCAGACGCACCTTCACCTCACCCTCCCTGAACAATCCGGTGCCCATCGCGGCGTCATGCACCAGAGCGACCAACTCATCGCCACCGAGCGTTTTTTCCAGTGAGCGCGAGGCCTCGACAAGACAATGCGGCATGGGATTTCCTGCACTGATAAATATCGTCATACGTTATCACACAACATTTCTTATTATCTGGCCTGCGGCCAAGGTCGTATAGTTGGCCCATGCGGACATACAGAAATTAGCCGCCGCGATAACTGAAATGCAGGTTTCATGCGGGTTTTCCCACATTATGGAATCGCAAAGGAGCGACGTGAACGGGCCTGACGGAACATTTCATCAGAGTGCGTTGACAAGCCGATTCAGAGCTGCAGATAATCAGCGGCAATGTTGTATGACAACAGAACCTAATAAAAACAAAAAAGGTCGCACCATGAAGACTGTCGCCTTCACGTCATCCGCACCACACCAAGTCGCCTTGGGCTCCCTTGCCCAGTCTGCCGCATTCATCTCGATACCTGCGCGCCACCTATTCGCCGACGGCTAGGGCCTGAAGCAGAGTCCTGTGTGTCTGCACGCAGGTCTGTCGCCCTGCACGGGGCTATCCATACCTTCCTCACGGCATGTCGATCGGTGATTGGCAGAGGATGGTCTGTTCAAAAAACGGGAGCACAACAACAATGACACCACGCAAGATCATCTCGCTGGGCCTCATCGGCGCAGGCAGCATGGCCCTCGCCCTGCCCTTCGCAGCCCAGGCCGAAGGTTTCGTCGACGACGCCAAGGTTTCCCTGAACCTGCGCAACTTCTACATCAACCGGAACTTCACCAACCCGGCCAACGCCCAGAGCAAGGCCGAAGAGTGGACGCAGAGCTTCATCCTCGATGCGCGCTCCGGTTACACCCCTGGCGTGGTCGGCTTCGGTGTCGATGCCCTGGGCATGCTCTCGGTCAAGCTCGACGGCGGTGGCGGCACCTACGGCACCGGCCTGCTGCCGCGCCATGACGATGGTCGCCCGGCGGATGACTACGGTCGCCTGGCCCTGGCTGCCAAAGCCAAGATCTCCGAGACCGAACTGAAGGTCGGCGAGTGGATGCCAGTGCTGCCGATCCTGCGTGCCGACGATGGTCGTTCCCTGCCGCAGACCCTGCGTGGTGGCCAGGTCACGTCCAACGAGATCACCGGCCTGACCCTGTATGGCGGTCAGTTCCGTCAGAACAGCGAGCGTAACAACGCGAGCATGGAAGACCTGATCTACGCAGGTGCCGCTTCCGACCGCTTCAACTTCGTCGGTGGCGAATACAAGTTCAATGGCGACCGCACCCTGATCGGCCTGTGGGGCGCGGAACTCAAGGATATCTACGAGCAGCAGTACGTACAGCTGACCCACAGCCAGCCGATCGGCGACTGGACACTGGGCGCCAACCTCGGCTACTTCCAGGGCGAAGACGATGGCTCGGCCAAAGCCGGCAAGCTGGACAACAAGGTCTACTCCGGCCTGTTCTCCGCCAAGTACGGCAGCAACACCGTCTACGTCGGCCTGCAGAAGGTCAGCGGCGACACCGGCTGGATGCGCGTTTCGGGCACCAGCGGCGGTACCCTGGCCAACGACAGCTACAACTCCAGCTACGACAACGCCAAGGAGAAATCCTGGCAGGTACGTCATGACTTCAACTTCGCCGGTGTGGGCGTTCCTGGCCTGACCCTGATGAACCGTTACATCAGCGGCAGCAACGTGCATGTGGGCACCACCGACGATGGCAAGGAATGGGGCCGTGAAACCGAGCTGGCCTACGTGATCCAGAGCGGCGCGTTCAAGAACCTGAGCATGCGCTGGCGCAACGCGAGCATCCGTCGCGACTACAGCGCCAACGAGTTCGACGAGAACCGCCTGATCTTCAACTACCCGCTATCGATCCTGTAAGGCTGCGTCGCATCGTTTTACTCCAGTGTCATGGCACAGTTGGCCCGTCCTCGTGACGGGCTTTTTTATGCATGGCGAAAAAGCCGGCCTGGGTGAAGCGTCGAGGTGCCGCGCCTGGTACGGGCAGGCCGGTGACCCGCCCCCCTCGTTCAGCGCAGACGCTTCTCGCGCATCGCCGCCTGGTGAGCGGCCCTGGCCAGATCGCAGCCATCCTCGGCAAGCAGGTACGCGGCTTCGCTGATGTGCTGTATGTCCAGGCCGTCGGCCTGGGTGATGCTCATGGCGGCGAGACTGTGCAGCAGGCCGCACACCGCCCTGAAACGCTGCTGGGCGCTTTCATGCAGGTCGGCGTAGGAACAACGGCTGTCGATCAGCAGCACTGGGGTGGTGGTCGGGTTGCTGGATAGCGGGAGGAAGTCAGTCATGGCAGCCTCCGTGCTCGTGATCAGCAGGGTGGCAAACGGACGGATTGGTAGCGTGCATGTGCTTCATGAAAGTAACTCCAACTTGTTTTCTGAAGCTGCCACGAACCGTCGCCAAACGATCATGGGTGGCAGCCGTACGCAGGTTGGCGAACCGGGCAAGTTGGCACCCGGCAGACCCGAAGGTCTCCCGCGCACGGCCACCATAAAACGACATTGCGGGCACAAAAAAAGCGCCAACAATGGTCTTGGGGCGCACATGCGCCAACTTGGAATTCGGGTCGCCAAACCCGGCCGCTGATTGTGCAGCGGCCTGAGCAGGTTAGCGCGGGGCCTGCTCGAGGGCAAGCGGGCGGCCACTGCCCCAACGCGGCCGACAGGGGCGTCATGCATGAAACCGCAGGCGAGGCTTCGTGAGCGATGCAGCGCTTTGGTTTAAACTGCCGCGCCCGGCAACCGATAGCCCCCATGACCCCTGCCAATCTGGATTTTCTCCACCAGCACCTCAGCCGTGCGCTCGATGACGCACCGGCGCACACCCTGCGCCTGTTCCATGGCCGTGGTCGTTGCTGGGAAGGGCTCGAACACATCACCGTCGACTGGCTGCAGGGCATCGTGCTGGTGTGCCTGTTCAGGGAGCCGCCGGCCAATGAACTCGAGGCCCTGCAGACGATGTTGCTGCAAGTGAGCCAGTCCGGCGGATGGCAGCGCAGCCAGGCCCACAGCCTGCTGCTGCAGCATCGCTATCAGACCGACAGCCCGATGCAGTGTCTGGTGGGCGAGTTGCCCGAAGAGTGGATCATCGAGGAAGACGGCCTGCGCTTTCTTCTCGACCTGGGTCGCAAGCAGAACACCGGGCTGTTTCTCGATATGCGCCTGGGCCGCCGCTGGGTACGCGAGAATGCCAGCGGCCAGCGGATACTCAACCTGTTCGCCTATACCTGCGGATTCTCCATCGCGGCACTCGCTGGTGGTGCCGAGCATGTGGTCAACTTGGACATGGCCAAGGCGGCGCTGAGCCGCGGCCGTGACAACCATCGCCTCAACGGCCATGACCTGAGCCGGGTCAGCTTTCTGGGCCACGAGCTGTTCAAGTCATGGGGCAAGGTAAAACGCCACGGCCCCTATGATCTGATCATCATCGACCCGCCCTCCTTCCAGAAGGGCAGCTTCGCCCTCACCCGCGACTACCAGAAAATTCTCCGCAAGCTCCCCGAGCTGCTCAGTGCCGAAGGCCGCGTGCTGGCCTGCGTCAACGACCCCAACATCGGCAGCGACTTCCTGATCGCCGGCATGGCCAGCGAAGCACCCGAGCTGCGCTTCGAGCGGCGCCTGGAAAACCCGGCGGAGTTCCCCGATGCGCAGGCCGAAGGCGGCTTGAAGGCGATGCTGTTCAGCCGCTCTTGAACCAGTCCCACACGCCCAGCGAAAACCCGGAAAACAGGTTGATACCCAGGGCCGACTTGAGCAGATAGAGAAACAGCAACCCCAGCGCCAGCGACACCAGCAGAAACACGCTGACGCCTATCGCCTTGGCGGTCAGCGACAGCTCCTGCTGGGCCCGACTGAGGTCGCGCTTGTTGCGCCCGGCCAGCAGCACGAAGTAATAGCGCCAGCGCCACAGCTTGACCGTACCGCGCAGATCCAGACTATGCCGCCCCCACTGACGCGCCCCGAAAGCGACCTGAAGCGCATCGAGCTGCTCGGCGCTGAAGGAGTCCCTGAGGTCGTCGGGCAGACGCTCCTTGAGGCCCTTGATGAAAGGATCCTGCTCCCTCATGGTCGTTTCTCCAGATAGCCGAACCCTTCAGGGCAGACACCTTAACAGCCCTTGCAGAGAGTTTAAAAAGGTAAACGAGGCCGCCAGCGCAAAGCCGGGGCGCCGCCACGAAAACAGGCGAGCCGTAGCGCAGCGGGGTAACGGCCGAAAGCTGGCCCGCAGGGCGAAGGAGGCGAGCCGAAAGCGGCGTTCACGCGTCGTGAACGAGCATGTCGACAGGTGACAGCACACGGCCCTGTCTACCAGAAAGCGCAGATCGTTTTTCGATACCTGCCAAACGAAAACGGGCCCCGTCATCAGCGATGACGGGGCCCGTTCGATTCGCGCGTCGAGGTTTAGCGGGCGGCGAACGCCGCGCAGAAACCACTGACGTTGTCCGCACCGCAGATGTTGTTGACCGAGGTCATCAGCATCTGGCTCGGCGTAGCCTGGAAGTCTACCGACATCATCACGCTCAGCGCGGTGATGGTGACGATCGAGAACACGAACAGCTTGCGTGCCCAGACCTTGTCATCGACTGCCTTGTAGCCCGACACCCCCATCCACAACCAGTAGGCACCGCTGACCACCGCTACCACGAAGTAGCTGTAACCGGCGTAACCACTGATGGTCAGCATCAGGGTGGCGACCAGGAACGCGGCGATGTACAGGACGATGCTGCGCTTGGCAGCAGGAATGCCCTTGATCACCGGCAACACCGGAATGTTGGCGGCCTGGTAGTCATTGAAACGAAAGATCGCGATCGCGTAGGAGTGAGGCATCTGCCAGAGGCTGAAGATCAGCAGCAGAATCGCCGCACCTACATCGAACTCGTTGCTTACAGCGCAATAGCCCACAACAGGGGGAGCGGCGCCCGACAGACTGCCAACCAGGGTTCCATAAACCGAATTCCGCTTGAGGTACAGGCTGTACAGCCCGACGTAGACGACGAAGCCCATCAGGACCAAGGCGACAGCAAGCAGGTTCGTGGCTTTATAGAGCAAGGCAACGCCTGCAATCCCGAGGATGCAGGCGTAAACGATGGCATGAGTCGGCGGAACCAGGCCTTTTACCAGCACCCTGTTCTTGGTCCGCTCCATCTTTTCATCGATGTCCCTATCGATGTAGTTGTTGAACACGCAACCGGAAGCAATGACCAGAGCGACGCCGAGCGCTGTTGCCAGGAACAGCATCAGGTCGATATCCCCCTTCGAAGCCAGGAAGAAGCCACCGGCAACGGAAATCATGTTTCCGAAGACGATGCCCGGCTTGGTCAGGAGCAGGTATTGCTTGAACATCAGGCTGCTCTCTTTTTAGTTGGCCATCATGTAGTAGTGCATGCTCCAGATGATCCAGATCGAGAGCGCTACGACGATGATGGTGATCAGGATGGTGAACGCGAACGCCACCGTATTCCAACGCTGCTCGGACGAGGTGTTCATGTGCAGGAAGTACACGAGGTGTACGTAGATCTGCACGACCGCGAAAGCGACGATGGTGAACAGCGTGGCCGCTTTCGACATGACGGGGTTCATCACGATCGCGAACGGGATCACGGTGAGGATTACCGACAGTACGAAACCGACTACGTAATCCTTGGTGCTGCCATGGCTCGCGCCGGCGGCAGAGTGGTGATCATGAGCCATTACAGAGCCCCCATCAGATAGACAACGGTAAACACGCAGATCCACACCACGTCGAGGAAGTGCCAGAACAGGCTCAGGCAGCTCAGGCGGGTCTGGGTAACCGGCGTCAGGCCGCGGCTGGCGACCTGATGCATCATCACCGCCATCCACACCAGACCGGCACTGACGTGCAGACCGTGGGTGCCGACCAGGGTGAAGAACGCGGACCAGTAAGCACTGACCTGCGGAGCGGCACCTTCGTGGATCAGGTGATGGAACTCGTACAGCTCGATCGAGATGAACACCACACCGAACAGGAAGGTGGCTGCCAGCCAGGACAGCACCTTGCCTTTATCGCCACGGTACATGGCCAGCATGGCCATGCCGTAGGTGATGCTCGAGAACAACAGGGCGAATGTTTCGACCAGAACGAGTTTCAGGTCGATCAGATCCTTCGGAGTAGGACCGCCGGCGTACGCGGTGCTGAGCACCGCGAAGCCTGCGAAGATACTCGCGAACAGGATGCAGTCGGTCATCAGGTAAATCCAGAACCCGAAGACCTTCATCTCACCCGCGTCGTGGTGATGTTCGTGCTCATGCTCATCGGCATGAGCAGCGTGGTTGCTGATCACTTCACTAGACATGGTTTAAGCCTGCTTAGCCTTTGCTTGAATGTGTGCCTTCTCGATGCGTTCGATTTCATCGGGCTGCACGTAGTAGTCGACGTCCGTGTTGTAGCTGTTGCGAATCAGGACGGCGAAGGTACCCACGAAGCTCAATGCAGCCAGCCACCAGATGTGCCAGATCAGCGCGAAACCGAAGGCCAGAGCACCTACGGACATGATCAGGCCAACGCCGGTGTTCTTCGGCATGTGGATCGGCGAGTACTTGGTGGGCGCAGCCGGCAGACCGTCACGCTTCATTTCGTGGAACTCGTCGATACGATCACCACGCGGGGTGACCGCGAAGTTGTAGAACGGCGGTGGCGACGAAGTCGACCATTCCAGGGTACGAGCGTCCCATGGGTCGCCAGTCACGTCGGCCAGTTCCTTGCGCTTGATGATCGACACAGCGAACTGGATCAGGGTGCAGAGGATACCGATACCGATCAGCACGGCGCCGACCACGGCGATGTGCAGCCACGGCTCCCATTCCGGGTTGGTGGTGCTGTTCAGACGACGGGTCATGCCCATGAAGCCGAGGATGTACAGCGGCATGAACGCCAGGTAGAAACCGACGATCCAGAACCAGAACGATGCCTTGCCCCAACCTTCGTGCAGCTTGAAGCCGAACGCTTTCGGGAACCAGAAGGTGATACCGGCCATGTAGCCGAATACCGCACCGCCGATGATCACGTTGTGGAAGTGGGCGATCAGGAACAGGCTGTTGTGCAGCAGGAAGTCAGCACCTGGAACGGCCAGCAGTACGCCGGTCATACCACCGATGGAGAAGGTGATGATGAAGCCCAGGGTCCACAGGATCGGCGAAGTGAACTCCAGACGACCGCGGTACATGGTGAACAGCCAGGTGAAGATTTTCACACCGGTCGGGATGGCGATGATCATCGTCGCGATACCGAAGAAGGCGTTGACGCTGGCGCCGGAGCCCATGGTGAAGAAGTGGTGCAGCCATACCACGAACGACAGTACGGTGATCGCCACGGTAGCCCAGACCATCGAGGCATAGCCGAACAGACGCTTGCGAGCGAACACCGAGGTTACTTCGGAGAACACGCCGAAGGCCGGCAGGATCAGGATGTACACCTCAGGGTGGCCCCAGGCCCACAGGAGGTTGACGTACATCATCGGGTTGCCACCAGCTTCGTTAGTGAAGAAGTGGAAATCCAGGTAGCGATCCAGAGTCAGCATGCCGAGTACGGCGGTCAGAATCGGGAACGCGCCGCAGATGATCACGCTGGTGCACAGGATGGTCCAGGTGAAGATCGGCATTTTCATCAGGGTCATGCCAGGGGCACGCATCTTGATGATGGTCACGAAGAAGTTGACACCGGTCAGCAGCGTACCGATACCGGATATCTGCAGCGCCCATATGTAGTAGTCGACCCCGACTCCCGGACTGTACTCGATGCCTGACAGCGGTGGATACGCGACCCAGCCGGTCATGGCGAACTCGCCCACGAACAGCGAAACGTTGGTCAGCAGTACACCCACCACGAAGAGCCAGAAGCTCAGCGAGTTGAGGAACGGGAAGGCAACGTCGCGCGCACCGATCTGCAGCGGCGTGACGATGTTCATCAGACCGACCACCAGTGGCATGGCCACGAAGAAGATCATGATCGTACCGTGAGCGGTGAAGATCTGATCGTAGTGGTGCGGTGGCAGATACCCTTCGGAGCCGCCAGTGGCGATCGCCAGCTGGGTACGCATCATGATCGCGTCGGCGAAGCCGCGCAGCAGCATGACCAGGGCGACGATGATGTACATCACGCCGATTTTCTTGTGGTCGACCGAAGTCAGCCATTCGTGCCACAGGTAGCCCCACTTCTTGAAGTAGGTCAGGGCGGCGAACAGCCCGAGACCACCCAGCACCACGGCAATCATCGTGACGACAAGGATGGGCTCGTGCAGGGGTATTGCATCTAGTGTCAGCTTTCCGAACATCGTTTATTCCTCCGCACCTGAATCGTGCGCGGCTTCGCTCACAGGGTTGCTCTTGTAATCGATGTACTGGCCAAGGATCTGACGGAACAGACCAGGCTGAGCGTTGAAGTACTCGACGGGGTTGTTCTCGCTTGCCTTGCTCAGCAGCTGGTAGCTACCGTTGAAGTCCAGCGTGTTCGGCGACTGTTTGACCTTGGCCACCCACTGCTCGAACTCTTCGTTGCTGGTTGCATGAGTCTTGAACTTCATGCCCGAGAAACCGTGACCGCTGTAGTTGCCCGATACGCCGAAGAACTCGCCCGGCTCGTTGGCAATCAGATGCAGTTGAGTGCGCATGCCGCCCATGGCATAGACCATGCCGCCCAGCTGCGGGATGAAGAAGGTATTCATCACGGTCTGAGAGGTGATCTGGAAGCTCAGCGGGGTGTTCGCAGGAACGTACAGTTCATTGACGGTAGCGATGCCCTGCTCCGGGTAGATGAACAGCCATTTCCAATCCAGCGAAACCACTTCGACGACCAGTGGTTTGACATCGGATTCGATCGGCTTGTACGGGTCCAGCTCGTGCGTGGTCTTCCAGGTGATGACCGCCAGTACGGCGATGATCACGCAAGGAACGCCCCAGACGATGGCCTCGATCTTGTGCGAATGAGCCCACTCGGGCGCGTAGGTCGCGTCCTTGTTCGAGGAGCGATAGCGCCAGGCGAACAGAATGGTCATGAAAATGACGGGTACCACCACGATCAGCATCAGCAGAGTGGCGGTAATGATGAGGTTGCGCTGCTCAATGCCGATCTGGCCTTTCGAATCGAAAAGAATCCAATCGCAGCCACTCAGGGAGACGGCCACGACAATCGTCAGAAGCGTGCGGAACAAGCGGTGGTACTTCTCTTCTCTCATTTCACGACCTTCAGCAAAGTGATATCCCACATAGCGTTCTGTTCAGCCTGATGCCCAATACGGCAGGGCATGCCAGGAAAACGGTGCACAGGCGCACCGAAATCGTTTCAGCATCGAAACTACTAAACGGAGGGGGCGACATTTTCGGTTACGCAGCCAAAAAAACCAACCGCATAACGACGATGGGCCTACAAATAGTCAGGGTGTATAGCTCGCCCCGCACTGCCCCAGCCCTACACCGCCGGCCGCAACCCTGCGCCCGGTGATATCTCGCTCAGCTCGCAAAGCCCCATGTGGCCGCACCTGTAGCGCGAGCCGAAACCGCGGCCCGCTGGCGGGCCGCGAATGGATGGATGAGTTGCGACTTATAATAGTGGCTCATATCGGCGCGATTGCGCGGCAATATGTCGCACAGCAATAACCCTGAAAAAAGCAGGGCATTGCCTCAAATCACGATCCTTCTACAGGCTTCCAATCACAGTAGCAGCCAACCGACATGGTATTGGCCGCGGAAACACTGCGGTTCGCCGAAAGCGCGTCGAGAATCGGTTCCACGAAACTGTTCGAGGAGTTGCACACCAACCCCTCGCTGTAGGGGCCAGCATAAGCCAGACGCCCCTGCTGATCCCAGATGGCGATGGCCGGGCTGGCCGGAATCGACTCCATGCCCTCCAGCGACTCAAGAGGCGTGAGCTTGCCGCGCAGGAACGGCAGCATTTCGCCCTCGCTTCCCGGCTTCTGCACACTGTAGAACTCGACGCCGGAAAAGCGGTAGAGGCTGATCAGATAATTGAGGTGGGCATCGGTTTCCTTGTGGCACGGGCACTGGGGGTCCCAGAAATGCACCACGCGGATCTTGCCCGGCCCGGCGAGCTCGGCGGGCAGTTTCAGCCCGCCGCCCTGAAAGAATACCGCCTGCTGTTCCTGATCGCCGAAGGGGCGCAGGTAGGCGACACCAAAACGGCCCCACACCCACGCCCCGATCGCCAGCACGATGGCCAGCAGCAGCAGGCACAGAATCAGCAGGAAGCGCTTGGACGGAGCGGTCTGATCCTTGCTCATCTACTCGGGCTCACGGCCGTACTTGATACGGAACTGCTTTTCCATTTCCTTGCAGCTATCGGTAGCGAACGAGCGCGAGGTCGGCTTGGCCGTCGGGTCATTCGCCTTGACCCAGCAGGCCTGAATGGCACCCAGCTCGTTGGCTTGAATGTCGGCGGTCTGCTCGCGGGTGATGGCGTAGATGATGATGCCGAACACCAGCACGATGAACCCCAGACCCAGCAGGGTCAGCCACAGACAGCCACCGCGCTTGCCAGTGTCTGGCTGCTCAGTGGATGGATTGCGTGCCTTGTCGTCGCTCATGATCTACCCCTGCCGAAGAGGGTGCGGAACATAGCATTTTTACTCTGGGCGGGGCAGGGGCCAAAAAGCACACATGAAAATCAGGGTTATCGCCCTCCCCTGCCCCGCCGGGGCGCAGAAGCGCGCCATCAGGGGGCTCTGCGGCAGCCGCCCGAGCCTCTCCGACCGACAGCCGACATACGCCGTTACGACCCGTGTGCCGGCCCGGGGAACCCGCCGATCGTCCCGCCAACCGTAGCCTCTGGCGCCCTGCCTGGCTGGCCAAGCATGCCTCATCAGGGCGGCGGGCAAATTTCTGGTCAAACCTATTGCGGTGAACTTCACTCATACCTTGTGAGGGCTGAATTGTATTGCGGGTGCCGCACGATCCAGGCTGATCAGCTCTCGGATATCCCATGCCGGCAGGAATGCCGGAGCCAGAGGAGAAGAGTCATGATCAATCACATTTGGGGGCTACTGGCCAATCCGGGCCGCGAGTGGCGCAACATCGACCGGGAAAAGGAAAGCATCACGCGCCTTTACGCCCATCACGTACTACTGATGGCACTCATTCCCGTCGTCAGTGCCTTCATCGGCACCACCCAAATCGGTTGGCATCTGGGTGGCGAGGCCTACAAGGTGGCGATCCCCACGGCAGCAGCGCTGGGTATCGTGTTCTATATCCTGATGCTGGTCGGCGTCGCCATCATGGGTAACGTCATCCACTGGATGTCGGATTCGTTCGCCAGCCGCCCGAGCCGTCGCCGCTGCATCGTCTTCGCCGGCTACGTGGCCACGCCGCTGTTCATCGCCGGTATCGCGCTGCTGTACCCGAAAGCCTGGTTGCTGCTGATGGTCGGCATCATCGCCCTCGCCTACAGCGCTCGCCTTCTTTATGTAGGCATGCCGGCGTTTCTGCGCATTCCGGTCAACGAGGGCCTGACCATCTCGGGAGGTACCCTGGCGATCGGCGTGCTGGTACTGGAGCTGATTCTGGCACTGACCGTAGCGCTCTGGGGCCTGGGCTTCAACGACTACGCGGTAAGCTGGTCGCTGTTCCGCTAACGGCCAGCCCCACACGCCACGCCTGGAGCCGCAGGTTGCGAGCCTGCGAAGGCTCGTCACTTGCGGCTCCTGGTTTACAGGTCGGTCATAGAAACCAGCGGTACTCGCGGGCACTGATGCTGTCCATGAACGCCAGGTGATCCTGGCGTTTGTTCTCGCAATAGACCATCACGAACTCCTCGCCCAGCCCGGCATTCACCGCCGGGTGATGGCGCATGGCTGCGACCGCGGAAAGCATGTCCATGGGAAAATCGATACCGCTCTGGCGGTTCTCGTTCAACGGAGCGATGGGCTCGATGCGCTGCTCCAGACCATGCTCCATGGCCGCCAGAATCGCCGCCAGCACCAGATAGGGGTTGGCGTCGGCACCCGCCAGGCGGTGTTCGATGCGCAGGTTGCGGGCATCCGAATCGGGGATACGCACGCAGGCGTCACGATCTTCATGCCCCCAACTGGCGCGACTCGCCGCATTCACCCGCGAGCCGTAGCGTCGGTAGGCATTGTGATGGGCGGCGAAGATCGGCATGCAATGCGGCAGCCATGCCAGGCAGCCGGCCACGGCGTGACGTAACGGCCGCTGTTCATCGATGGCCAGCAAGTTGTTGCCCTGCGCGTCATAGAGGCTGACGTGCACGTGCATGCCGCTGCCGGGAGCATCGAGATAGGGTTTGCTCATGAAGCTGGCCCGATGGCCATTCTTGAGCGCCACGCCGCGGGTAAGCCGAGTGAAGAGCGCTGCCCAGTCCGCCGCCTGCAGGCCGTCGTCACAGTGACCGAAATTGATCTCGAACTGCCCCGGGCCAATTTCCGCAGTGATCACGTTGGCATCGATGCCCTGCTCCTCGGCCGCCTCGACGATCTCGTGCAGCACCGTGGAAAAACGCGACAGCCGGTCGATATGCAGGGTGGGCTGATCGTCCTCGTCGCCACACAGGCTGTCGCGCGGGTACTGGGGCAGCCCGTCCTTGAGGGCACGGTCAAACAGATAGAACTCCAGCTCGAAAGCCACTACCGGACGAATGCCCTTGGCCGCCAACCGCTGCAGAACCCGCGACAGCACCTCCCGTGGCTCGAACTCGATGGGCGATTCGGTGCCATCGGAGCTGATCAGCATCTGCCCCAGGGGCTGGCTTCCCCAGCGTACCGGCTTGAGCGTGCCGGGAATCAGCCGGCGCGTGGCATCCGGGTCGCCATCGTTGAAGCAGTAGTCGCCGATCACGTGCAGGCCGCCCTGTGCGCCGAGCAGCACGCAGTTCTGCGGCAGCTTGAGCAGGCTGCCGGCGGCGACCTTCTCCAGCATGTCGATGGGATAGCGTTTGCCATAGAAGTGCCCGGGAATGTCCAGACAGATCAGGTCCACGTAGCGGACGTCAGGGTGAGCGGCGCGAAAGGCGCGGACTTCGTCGAGCAGGTTGTCGGTGGTCATGGCGAGGATCCCGTGTCCGCTCAGCGGAACACCCAGAGTACCCGTGCGGGCTGATCGGTAAGGTTGGCGTAACGAAAGTGGCGATGGGGCGGCAACTGGAAGCTGTCGTCGGGGCCCAGAGTGATGGGATCGGGCTGATCGTCCAGCCAGATGCTCAACTGCCCTTCGAGCACGAAGCCGCCCTGCTCCGAACTGTCGTTCAGGTGCCCGTCACCACTGGTGGCGCCAGGCGCCAGGTGACTCTCCAGCATGGCAAAGCCAGCCGACATGCTCGGCGACACCAGCACATCGGTGATCCCTCCGGCGTAGTAAAGCGTGCGACGCTCCCCGGGCCGGGTGACCCAGGGCAACGCCCGGGGCTTGGCAAGGCTGTAGAAATAGGTGGTCGGCACCCCGAGGGTCTCGCTGATGGCGGTCAGATCCGCCACGGTCGGCCGTGACAGGCCACGTTCGACCTGGGACAGAAAACCCACCGAGCGACCGATACGGGCGGCCAGCTCACCCAACGTCAGGTTCTTGTGCTTGCGCAGGTCGCGAATCAGGATCGCGAGCCCCTCGATTTCTTCTTGCATGTCCATGCTGCTGTCCTTCATATGCTGTCGCGCAGCCGGTACCAGGCCTTGCCCGCCGCTTCGAGCGGCGCAGCCAGCCACGAGCCGCCGGGAAACCGCGGGTTGCCGATGCGTTGATAGAGTGCCAGCAACTGTTCATCGCCGAGAATCGAATCGCTCACCGCCCGCGCCGCGGCCAGGGTCGGCAGCACGCCGTGGCCGGAAAAACCCTGCAGCCAGTAACGCTGGCCCTGGCGGCCAACATCGGGTGTGCGCTTCAGGGTGACATCGATATGCCCGCCCCAGCCAAACTCGATATCCACACCGGCGAGCTGCGGAAACACACGTTCCAGATAGGGCCGAGTAGCCGCGGGCACGTCGCTGGGCAATCCACCCAGATAGGTACAACCACCGCCGAACAGCAGGCGGTTGTCCGGCGTGAGGCGGAAATAGTCGGGGACGAACTGGTTGTCGATCACGCAACTGTCATGGGGCAACAGCGATCGCGCCAGCTGTGGCTCGAGCACCGCCGTCGCCACCTGATAGGAACCCACCGGCAGAATGCGCCGGGACAGGGATCTGTCCAGATCGTCGAGGTAGGCATTACAGGCCAACACCAGCACATCGGCCCGTACTTCACCTTGGTCGGTACGCGCACGGTAGCCGCCAGCCGACGCTTCGTACGCGAGCACCTGGCTCTGTTCGAAGATCAGCCCCCCAGCCTGCTCGATGGCCGTCGCCAGGCCCTGGGCCAATTTCAGCGGATTGAGATGGGCGCCCCGGGCGTCATGCAGCGCAGCGATGTAGCGCGGGCTATCGACCCACTCACGCAGTTCCTCGCCCTCGATCAGGCGCAGATCCCCGTAGCCCCATTTGTGCAGCGCTTCGCTCTGCGCCTCGCGCAACTGACCGACACGCCGCTGCTGGACCGCAGTCCACAAGCTGCCGAGCCGGTAATCGACCTCGAAACCATGGCGCCCAGGCAACTCGCGCATTTCTTCGGCAGCCCAGCACATGCTGTCCCAGAGGCGCCGCGCGCCGTCGGGGCCAAGCGCCCTTTCCAGCGGCGGCATATCGCAGGACCAGCCCAGCAAGGCCTGCCCGCCGTTACGCCCGGACGCCGCCCAGGCGACCCGGCTGGCTTCCAGCAGCACCACGCGCTTGCCAGCCAGGGCCAGGCGCAGGCCGGTATGCAGCCCGCTGAAACCAGCGCCGATGATCAGCACGTCACAATCGAGACTGGCGTCCAGGCTGGGGCGAAGCGGAATCGAGCCGGGATAGCTGCCAGCGTAATAAGTGCCGACATGCTGGGAGGACTGCTTGAACATGAAATGAAATTATCGAAAGATATTTCATGAAAAAATACTACATTAATTTCATATCGCCAAGCAGGTTCCAACCGAAGGCACCTTTTCCCGGGATGAACGAACCGTTGGGCCGCGACCGGGTCGAAGCCCCCACAACAATCGAAGCACTGGCGACTGCATGACCGAAAGCGGCCATCGAGTACAGTTCGCCCTTGCCCAGGAGCCTAGAAATGATCCGACGTTCACACCTGACCACTCCCCTCTTGCTGGCCTGCGGCATTCTGCTGATCGCCGGTTGCGCCAGCCGGGAAGAAGACGCTGCCAAGGCGCCCCCCCATCAGGATCCGGCCACGGTGGTGACGCCCGAACAACAGGCAGGTGACGACGACTTCCAACGCCTGAACAGCCTCGCGCAGCGCGGCGACCTGGACAGCCAGTTCAAGCTCGGCAGCTTCTACTTCGTCGGCAAACCGCAGAAGGATCTCAAGCAGGCCGAGTACTGGTGGAAACAGGCAGCCGATCGCGGCCATGCCGAAGCGGCCGTGAGCCTCGCCTACCTGTATACAGGACGCGACAACCCGGAATTCGGCAACCCGCAGGCCATGCTCAAGTACCTGAATCAGTCCGCCAGTAGCGGCAACCCCATGGCTCAGCACATTCTCGGCAACCTCTACATGCGCGGTATCCAGGGTGTCGAACGCGACCCCAACCAGGCCCGCCGCCTGTTCCAGAGCGCCTGCCGACAGAACTACGCAGCCAGCTGCAAGGCGCTGGACAGCAAGCCGGGCGCCTGATCAACACCTGCCCGCCGAGCGCGTGCCGTGTGGATTTTGCGTACCGATAGCCGTGGCGCGTCGTGCTTATCGCTTATCATCGCCGACCTGCCGCCATCGGCGACAGCGGCGGCATCAGGGCATACAGAATGGAAACTCAAGACAGGCAGGGATGACATGAGCAACAGACAACTGGACGACATCAGTAAATTTCTCAGCTTCGTGCTCAGGCACGAGCCTCAGGCAATCGGGCTGCAGCTGGACAGCGAAGGCTGGGCCTCCATCGACAGGTTGATAGAAGGTGCAGCCCGAGAAGGCCGCGACCTGGATCTGCAACTGATCCGGGCCGTGGTCAGCGGCAGCGACAAGAAACGCTTCGGTATTTCCGAAGACGGATTGCGGATTCGCGCGGTACAAGGGCACTCCACTGCCGACGTGCAGCTTCAGCACACCGAGAAGCAGCCCCCCGAGTGGCTCTACCACGGTACTGCCACGCGTTTCCTGCCCGCCATCGAACGCGAGGGGCTGATCCCCGGGGCTCGCCACCACGTGCATCTATCTGCGGACAGATCGACGGCCATGGACGTGGGCAAACGCTACGGCACCCCGGTGCTCCTGAAAATCGAAGCCCTGCGCATGCACCAGCAGGGCTTCAAGTTCTTCCAGGCGGATAACGGCGTGTGGCTGACGGACAAGGTGCCCGTCGAGTTCTTCGATTAGCCCAACGCCTGCAACGCCTCGTCCAGCGCCGAGACCAACAGATCGGCATGCGGCTTCTCGAAGGCCAGCAGCGGGCGAATCTTCAGGATATTTTCCAGCGGCCCGGCCGCGCTGATCAGCACACCACGCTCTCGCATGCCGTTGACCACACGCCGCGTCTGCTCCGCTGCCGCGGCCTTGCTTGCCCGGTTGCTCACCAGCTCGACACCAATGAACATCCCGGCGCCGCGCACATCGCCGATCCACTCGTGACGCTCACCCAGCTTGCCGAGCTCGTCGAGCAGGTAACCGCCGACCTGCGCCGAACGTTGCAGCAGGCCTTCGTCGCGAATCACATCCAGCACGGCCTGGCCGGCGGCGCAGGACACAGGGTTGCCGCCGAAGGTATTGAAGTAGCGCATGCTGCGCCCGAACGGTTCGAGCACCTCGGGACGCACCACCACCCCGGCAATCGGCTGACCATTGCCCATCGGCTTGCCCAGGCTGACCAGATCCGGTTGCACCGCATGCCGCTGGAACCCCCACATGCAATCGCCGGTACGGGCAAAACCGCACTGCACTTCGTCGGCGATATACAGCAGCCCCTCGGCCTGAGCGATGGCAACCGCTTCGCTGATGCAGCCCTGGGGGCCGGGAAAGATACCGTCACTGGCGAAGATGCCGTCGATCAGCAGCGCTGCCGGCTTGATGCCATTGGCGCGCAGATCGGCAATGGCGGCACGCACGTCTTCGGCGAAGCGCTTGCCCGCCTGCTCGGCGCCCAGGCGATAGGCGTCCGGCGCACGCACGGTGCGTGCATGGGCGGGCAGCTGGATGCTGGCCCCCAGCGACGGTGACAGAGCGGAAATGTCGCCGGTAACGCCGTGGTAGGCGAACCGGGTGATGATCACCCCGGTGCCGCCGGTGTAGTGGCGGGCGATGCGCAGGGCCAGGTCGTTGGCTTCGCTGCCGGTGCAGGTGAACATCACCTGCTGCAGGGCAGCGGGAAAGGTCGCCAGCAGGTTCTCGGCGTAATCGAGAATGCCTTCCTGCAGATAGCGGGTGTGGGTATTCAGGCGTGCCGCCTGCTCGGCGATGGCCTGCACCACCCGCGGGTGGCAGTGGCCGATGGAGGCGACGTTGTTGTAGGCATCCAGATAGGCACGCCCAGCTTCGTCGTACAGCCATACGCCCTCCCCGCGCACCGTGTGCAGCGGGCGCTCGTAGAACAGCCGATAGGCAGGGCCAAGCAGCCGCTCCCGGCGTTCGATCAGGCTTCGTTCTTTTTCGCTCAACCGCGCCGCATCGGCGGCGTTGAATCCGTTGATCATGCTCATGGCTGCAGCGCTCCCCGACAGGCCTGATGAATTCGCTCCCGCGCCGTATCGCTGGGGATGGCCGCCAAACCACGCAGACTGGCACTCGCCTGGCGCACGTTGCGCAGGATGTAATCACGATTTTCCGGGTGCAGGCTGGCCCGCCAGGCGGTGATGCTGATGGTCATCACCAGCCGCGTGGCGATCAGTTCGGCAAGAATGTCCAGCTCGGCATCGCGCAACGGATTGAGGCGGTGGTAGGCCGCGATGAAGGTCAGCGCCGGCGCCAGCACGTCACCTTCGCGGCCCAGCTGATAGGCGGCTGCCACGCCCACTTCATTGATCAGCGGCGCGTGCACCATATCGCCGAAGTCGAGGATGTTGAGCAGTCGCTCCGGATGCCGGGGGTCGACGATGACGTTGTGCGGGTTCAGATCGTTATGGATGACCTGCGCACGCAGTTGCGGATAACGCGGCTGTGCATGGCGCTCGAAGGCATCCAGCGCCTGCGTCACCCGATCACGCAGTTCACCGTCATCTATATGCTGCAGCAATGGTCGCAACCGCGCCGCCTGCTGCATGTCCCACAGCAGCTCGTGGCTGGAGGCGGGGTGGTGAAAGTCGCCTAGCGCGCGGTCGAGCCGCGCCATCGCCTCGCCCAGGTTATGGCGAAGCGCGGAGCTGCGCTGCTCGACCTGATGCAGCGGCAAGCCATCGACGAAGGAGAACAGACGCACCAGCATCTGCTGCCCCTCTACATCGACCCTGGCCAGATAACGCCCGTCGCGCGCGGCGTACACGCGCTGCACGGGGAGTTCTGGATCGGCCTGCTGGATATGCAGCAAGGCCTGATTCTGGAAGTCCACCACCTGAGGGTTCTCCAGGGGATGGGAAATTTTCAGCAGGTAGGATGAGCCGTCCGCACAGGACAGCTGGAAATTCAGGTCGCGCTCGCCGGCCAACGGCCGAACGGCGCCCGATACGCCAAAGCACTCGCTGGCGATGGCGCCGGCCCGTACCGGGCCGACCCGGGCCGGTTGCGCCTGCAACAAGGGGTCATGCACAACCAGGGTATTCAGCGACACATCCATACACTCCGCAATTGACTGGTTACTGGCGCTGCCCGGCTGCGTCTAGGCGGCCGGGCGGCGCGCGTTTACTTGCTGGCCCAGGCGTTGAAGCGCTGCTCCAGATCCTCGCCATGGTCGATCCAGAACTCGATATCCATGGCCCGTGCATTCTTCAGGTTCTGCGGCGCCGTCGGCAGGCTGCCCTGGATCGCCGGATCGATCAGCTCGATGGTATGGGTATTGGTCGGGCCGTAGGGAATCCCCTCGGCGTAGACCTTCTGCAGTTCCGGGGTGCTGGCCATGGCGATGAATGTCTCGGCCAGCGCCTTGTTCTTGCTGCCCTTGACGATCGCCCAGTGGTCCAGATCATAGAGGCTGCCGTTCCATTGCATGACGAAATCACGGCCTTCCTTCTGCGCCGTGGTAACCCGACCGTTGTAGGCCGAGGTCATCACCACGTCCCCCGCGGCCAGCCATTGCAGCGGCTGTGCACCGGCTTCCCACCACTGGATGTTCGACTTGATCTGATCGAGCTTGCGGAACGCCCGCTCGACGCCTTCGTCGGTCCCCAGCACCTTGTAGAGATCCGCCTGCGCCACGCCGTCGGCGAGCAAGGCGAATTCGAGGGTGAACTTGGCGCCACGACGCAGGCCACGCTTGCCGGGGAATGTCTTCACGTCCCAGAAATCCGCCCAGCCGGCCGGCGTGCCCTTGAGCTTGCTGCTGTCGTAGGTCAGCACCGTCGACCAGATGAAGATACCGGCGCCGCATTCGCTTACCGCTTCCGGGATGAAGTCTTCACGCTTGCCGATGCTCGCCCAGTCCAGCGGCTCGAACAGCCCTTCACTGCAACCACGGATCAATTCCGGGGTCTCCACTTCTACGACATCCCAGGTGACCTGACCGGTATCGGCCATGACCTTGATCTTGGCCATCTCACCGTTGTACTCGGACGCCTCGATGCGCACGTTCTCGCGCGCTTCGAAAGGTTTGTAGAAGGCTTTTTCCTGTACCACCTTGTTGTCACCGCCGAAGGAGACCACGGCAAGCTTTTCAGCCGCTTGCACGGTCGCGGCGCTGCAGGTGATGGCGATCAGTAATGCGGTTTTCTTGAACATTGAGGGGTGCTCCTGGCAGGGCCTCACTTGGCACTGGTTAGGTAAGGGCAGCTTCAAGGAAGAAACACCGATGCTTTACCGACAAGAACCACTAGGGTCTGTTGCCGTTTCAGCACAAGCCGCGTTACCGCAATACTGCGTTTCTCGCCGGCTCATTTGGCCAGCCAAACTTCGCGGCTCGTGCCTTGCCTCGCGGCAAAACGGGCTCCGGCGCGGCAGTGCTGAAATGACAACAGACCCTAAGCACCCGGGATGGAGCGGGAGCCTAGCGCTGTAGGGCTGACAGGATTCATCAGGCCATCTGGTTATTGTTGTTGGCTGGCACGGCAGAGCCATTAAAGCACCACAAAAAATATGATGCATCATATTTTTAATTGAGCCATGATCCATCCAGGCAGTAGTGCCTGAACATGCCTTCTATTCCGGGAGATACGCCATGAGCGATCAGAAAACGCTGCTGCTGACCGGCGCCAGCCGTGGCATCGGCCATGCCACGGTGAAGCATTTCAACGCGGCCGGTTGGCGGGTATTCACCGCCTCGCGACATGACTGGGTGGCTGAATGCCCGTGGGCGGAAGGCAAGCTCAACCATATCCATCTGGATCTGGAAGACATCGAGCACCTTGAAGAAAGCCTGCCGCTGATCCGCGAAAAGCTCGGCGGGCGCCTGGATGCGCTGGTCAACAATGCCGGCGTATCGCCCAAGGGCGAAGAAGGCCAGCGCCTCGGTGTGCTGGCCAGCGACTACGCGACCTGGATCCAGGTGTTCAACGTCAACCTGTTCTCCACCGCCCTGCTCGCCCGCGGCCTGTTCGAAGAGCTGAAGGCAGCCAAGGGCAGCATCATCAACGTCACCTCCATCGCCGGTTCACGGGTGCACCCTTTCGCCGGGTCGGCCTACGCAGCCTCCAAAGCCGCCCTTTCCGCCCTGACCCGCGAGATGGCTCATGAATTCGGCTGCCACGGCGTGCGGGTCAATGCCATCGCGCCGGGGGAGATCGACACCTCGATTCTTTCCTCGGGTACCGAACTGATCGTCGAGCGCGACATTCCCATGCACCGCCTGGGCAAACCCGAAGAAGTGGCGTCGCTGGTACATTTTCTGTGCACCTCGGGCGCAGGTTACGTGAACGGTGCGGAGATTCACGTCAATGGCGGGCAGCACGTGTGAGGCGGCCGGAGTAGAATCCGCCTGCGACCCGCTGCACAAGAGAACGCCATGAAGTACCCCATCGAAGGCCTCAGCCACGCCTACCTCGGCAGTGGCGTTTATGCACTGCTGCGCGAGGCACTGATCACCGGCCGCTTCCGGCCTGATGACCGTCTGCGCATACGCGATCTGGCCGAACAGCTGGGGACCAGCGTCACCCCGGTGCGCGACGCCATTCTGCAACTGGCCAAGGAGAAGGCCCTGGTCCTCAGAACGCCGCGAGATATCCGCGTGCCGGTACTGAGCCAGGAACAGTACGCCGAGATCCGCAGTATCCGTCTGGCGCTGGAAGGCCTGGCGGCGGAAACCGCAGCCGGCAAGGTGACGGCCGAGCAGTTGCAGATGCTGGAAGGCAATGTTCGCGACAATCTGCAAGCCGTGCACAGCGGTGAACTGGTCGCCGCGCTGAAGCTCAATCAGGCTTTTCATTTTGCCTTGGCAGATATTGCCGGCATGCCGCTGCTGCGCGATGTGCTCGATAGCCTGTGGATGCGCACCGGCCCACTGATCGCCCTGGCCTATGGCGACTTCAACGAGCGCATGGCCATCGAGCATCATTGGGAAGTGCTGCGTGCATTGCAAAAAGGCGACGGCGCGGCGGCGCGCCAGGCGATCTGCACCGATATTCTCGATGGCAATCAGAAGATGATGGAATTCATCGCTCAGCGCGAAGCCACGGTGATCTGAGAACCGGTGCGCTCGTGGCGCACCGGGTGACGCTCAAGGGTAAGAACCGCGGTCAGGCTTGTGGCCCGGCGCGTATAAGCGAGGCCGCCGAGGCGACCCGCCTATTCGGTCAGAGCGCGGTGACCAGCTCACCACGCTCTATAAAGGCATCGAGATTATCGAACACCAGGTTCTCCATGGCCAGCCGGGTTTCCTCGGTGGCACTGCCGACGTGGGGCAACAGCACCACGTTGGGCATCTCGAACAAGGCTTCGGGCACCCGCGGCTCATCTTCGAACACGTCCAATCCTGCACCGCCCAAGGTCCCTGCCTGCAGCGCAGCGACCAGCGCCAGCTCATCGATGACGCTGCCGCGGGCGATGTTCACGACGATACCTTGCGGGCCAAGCGCCTCGAGCACCGCGGCATCGATCAGGTGATGGGTCGACGCCCCACCCGGACAGGCCAGCACCAGAAAATCCGCCCAACCTGCCAAGGCCTTGAGATCGGCCTCGTAGCCATAGTCGGTGGTCGGATCGGGACGGCGATTGTGGTAGCGGATGTCCATGTCGAAACCCGCAGCACGCTTGGCGATGTCCTTGCCGATCCGCCCGAAGCCGACGATACCCAGCTTCTTGCCACTGACCTTGCGGGTCAGCGGGTACTGGCCCTTGAGCCATTTGCCCTGACGCACATGCTGATCGGAAGCGGAAAACTGCCGTGCGGTGTCGATGATCAGGCCGATGGCGGTGTCGGCGACGCATTCGTTGAGCACATCCGGCGTGGTGCTGATCGGAATGCCCCGCGCTTTCGCCTCATCGACGGCAATCGAATCGTAGCCGACACCGAAACTGCAGATGGCCCGCAGGTTGGGCATCTGCGCCAGTTGCTCGGCCGAGCAACCGTAACGGGCCGAAGTGACCACGATGTCGATATCGGCACCGTGCTCGGCGAGATAATCCTTGGGCTGTTCCCAGAGGCGGGTCAGCGAGTAGTCGCGCTGCAGGCGCTCGTTGAAACGATTCGGGAAGCGACCGACCTGAAGCACGTTGGGGCGACTCATGCAGCTCTCCTGTAATGGCGATCAAAGAACCGATGATACCTGCCACGACGCTCAGGGAAGCACCGAGGCAGGCATCTCTGTCCGGTAATCGGTCAGGTCACTGGAGCGGGGTTGAAGAGAACGAGGTCGTTGTGCAGACGATGCTTCTCCGCCCAAGTCTGCTTCTTACCGCTGGCGACATCCAGGTAGAGCTGGAAAATGTGCCAGCCCATTTCATCGAGGGTCATGCGCCCCGAAGTGATCTGCCCGGCATCGACGTCGATCAGATCCGGCCAGCGCTCCGCCAGTTGCGTACGGGTAGCCACCTTGATCACCGGCACCATGGACAGGCCATAGGGGGTACCGCGACCAGTGGTGAAGATGTGCAGGTTCATACCGGCCGCCAGTTGCAGCGTGCCGCAGATGAAATCACTGGCCGGGGTGGCGCAGAAGTACAGGCCCTTGCCACGAATTCGCTCACCCGGGGAGACGACCCCGGCAATCGGGCTGTTGCCGGACTTGGCAATGGAGCCCATGGCCTTTTCGACGATGTTGTTGAGGCCGCCCTTCTTGTTGCCTGGCGTGGTGTTGGCGCTGCGATCGGCCATGCCGCGTTCCAGATAACGGTCGTACCAGTCCATCTCATGAATCAGCGCATCGGCGATTTCGGTGGTCGCGGCCCGCGGGGTGAGCAGATGGATGCCGTCACGCACTTCGGTGTTTTCCGAGAACATCACGGTGGCGCCAGCGCGCACCAGCAGGTCCGAGGCCACGCCAAGGGCCGGGTTGGCGGTGATACCGGAGAACGCGTCACTGCCGCCGCACTGCATGCCGACCACCAGCTCGGAGGCCGGTACGGTTTCCCGGCGACGCTGATCGAGCACCTTCAGGCGCGTCTCGATCATCGCCATGATTTCTTCGACCATGCCGACGAAGCCGGTGCTGGAGTCCTGCAGACGGAACAGCCACTCCTCCTCTTGCATGCCGTTGGTGAGCTGGTCGCCATCCATCAACTGGTTGGCCTGCAGCTTTTCGCAGCCCAGGCTGATCACCAGCGCCTGGCCACCGAGGTTGGGATTGCGGCTGATGTTGTAGAGGGTGCGAATGGGCACCACGGCGTCCGGCGCGTTGATCGCCACGCCACAGCCATAGCTGTGCGACAGCGCCACCACATCGTCGACGTTGGGGTATTTGGGAAGGATTTCCTTGCGCACGCGGTCGACGCAATGGTCGAGCACGCCGACCACGCACTGCACGGTGGTGGTCACGCCGAGGATGTTGCGCGTGCCGACGGTGCCGTCCGGGTTGCGGAAGCCTTCGAATGTGTAGCCTTCCAGCGGCGCGGGCACCGGGGCCTTGATCGTCGCCTTGGGCAGGTTGTCCAGCACCGGCGGCTCGGGCATGCGCAGCACCGCCTCGGTCACCCAGGTGCCAGCGGCGATGGGGTTCAGGGCATAGCCGATCACCTCACCATAACGCACCACGTTGCCACCTTCGGGAATCGCCACCAGCGACACCTTGTGGCTCTGCGGAATGCCCTCCAGCGCCTCCAGGCCATCGGCGAAACGGCCACCGGCCGCCACCCCCTGTTCATTGACCACTACGCCGACGTTGTCGTCGGCGTGCAGGCGGATGTAACGCGGGGAGTCCAGATGTTGAATGAGATCCATGGGGCTAATCCTTTTCTTGTTGTAAGACACGTTCATGGCTTCGCCTGCCGGTGCCAGGCGAAGCCATGAGGGACTCAGGTCGCCGGAGCAGGCGAAGCCTGATCGTTGAGCGCCTGGCCGTTTTCATCCTTCAGCACGACACGCTTGATCGGGCCGACGATGAACAGGTAGCTGCAGACCGCGACCAGTGCGTTGGCGCCGACGTACACCAGTGCCCACTTGAACGAGCCGGTGGCGCTGATGATGTAGCCGATGACGATCGGGGTAGTGATCGAAGCGATGTTGCCGAAGGTGTTGAACAGGCCGCCGGACAGGCCAGCGATCTGCTTGGGCGAAGTATCCGATACCACGGCCCAACCGAGGGCCCCGAGACCTTTACCAAAGAATGCGAGGGTCATGAACCCGACGACCATCCACTCGGCCGACACGTAGTTGCACAGCACCATGCTGGTCGACAGCATCAGGCCGCAGACGATCGGCAACTTGCGCGCCAGGGTCAGGCTGTGGCCGCGACGCAGCAGCCAGTCGGAAATCACCCCGCCCAGCACACCGCCGATGAAGCCCATGATCGCTGGCAAGGAGGCGATGATGCCGGCCTTGAGAATGGTCATGCCGCGCTCCTGCACCAGGTACACGGGGAACCAGGTGAGGAAGAAATAGGTGATGGCATTGATGCAGTACTGGCCCAGATAGACACCGACCATCATGCGGTTGGTGAGCAACTGGGTGATGTAGTTCCACTTCGGACCACCGCTGCCCTTCGCCTGATCCATATCGACCAGCCCACCGTTGTTGGCGATGTACTCGACCTCGGCAGCGCTGACGCTCGGGTGCTCCTTGGGGTTGTAGATGGTTTTCATCCACACGCCGGCGAAGACGATGCCCAGTACGCCCATGACCACGAACACGTGCTCCCAGCCGTAGGTGTAGACGATCCAGCCCATCAGCGGTGCGAACAGCGCGGTGGCGAAATACTGCGCCGAGTTGAAGATGGCCGATGCCGTGCCCCGTTCCGCCGTCGGGAACCAGGCGGCGACGATACGGGCGTTACCCGGGAACGAAGGCGCTTCGGCGAAGCCGACCATGAAGCGCAATACGAACAGGGTCACCACGGCCCAGGCGACCGGCATCATGCCGACGAAGCCCTGCAGCAGAGTGAACAGCGACCAGATGAAGATGCCAGCGGCATACACGCGCTTGGAGCCGAAACGGTCGAGCAGCCAACCACCCGGGATCTGCCCGATCACATAGGCCCAGCCGAAGGCCGAGAAGATGTAGCCAAGGGTGATCGCATCGATGCCGAGATCCTTCTGCATGCTGGAGCCAGCGATGGAGATGGTGGCGCGGTCGGCGTAGTTGATGGTGGTTACCAGAAACAGCATCAGCAGTATCAGGTAACGGACGTGGGTTTTCTTCGTGTCTCCCATGGAGATCTCACCTCAGTGTTATTTTTATTACTGAAAAGGTTCTTATCAGGCACGTGCGGGCGTACCAGCCGCCTTGGGGCGGGGATCATCAAGTTTTGAACGAGGTTGTACTTGGCGCGCTAGCTCGTGGCGGCAGCCGTCATGACACCCGGATCGGATCTCAGGACGTTGGGCGCAGACAAGGACGGTCGGACGCAGCCCGTTTTGGGGCTTGGGGAGGACGTGCGGATACTGTTTTTCACGGTTTTATTATCCTTATTGGCTGACGGCGCCTGGCACGGTGACGGCAATCGATGATTGCGCAATCAATCCGGCAGTGAACATGGCACCACGCAGTTCGCTACACAGTCGACTTTACTATGATTGCGCAATCATTCAAGCAATTTCTTGTTACGTTGTCAGTTGTCTGATGAGAGGTCAGGTAGTAGAGCGGTCGACCAGCGTGAAACCGGTATCCACACGCACGGGAGCCTGCTCGCCAGCATCGCGAAAGCGCTGCAACAGTGCGTTGGCGACCTGCTTGCCCATACGCGCGCCGTCGACGTTCACCGTCGACAGCGCCGGATGCAGGTGCGCTGCGCTGGACAGATCACCAAAGCCCATCACCGCCAACTGCCCGGGAACCTCGATGCCGCGGCTCGCCGCCTCGGCCAGGATGCCCTGGGCCACGGTGTCCGAACTGCAGACGATCACCTGCGGCTGATGACCGTCGGCAAGCAACTGGCGCAACCCTTCCCGCCCGCTTTGCAGCGTGGCGGGCGCGCCAAGCACCGCCATGGGTACTTCATCGACCCCCAGCTCCTTGAGCTGCGCGATCACGCTGTTGCCACGTCTGAAGGCCCGGGAGTCGTCCACAGAGACGATGGCAAAGCGTCGATAGCCCTTGCCGTGCAGATGATTGGCGAGCGCCTGGCCGACCTTTTCGTGGGAGAAGCCCACCTGCATGTCGATGGGAGACGCGCCCAGATCCCAGGCCTCGACCACGGGAATGCCCGCGGCCTGCAAACGCAGCCGACTCTCCTCGGTGTGCAACGTGCCGGTCAGCACGATGCCGTCGGGGCGCCGCCCCAGCACCGCGCCGAGCAGCCGCTCTTCCTGCTCGGCGGAATAGCCGGTGAGGCCGATCATGGTCTGGTAGCCGGCGGCAGTCAGGTGATCCATCAGCGACTGTACGGTCTCGGCGAAGATCGAGTGAGCGATGGTCGGCACGAAGATGGCGATCAACCGACTCTTGTTCGACGCCAGACCACCGGCCAGCATGTTCGGCACGTAACCGGTCACCCGCACCGCTTCGAGTACCTTCTTGCGCGCATCCTCGCTGACCACCTCGGGCCGGTGCAGCGCGCGCGATACGGTGATCGGCGAAACGCCAGCGACCTTGGCCACATCGATCAGGGTAACGCTCGCGCCCTTGTTCGCCGGGGCAGCAGAAGATGAGGAGCGAGAGGATTTCTTTGCCATGACGGGCCGTGGGTTATGCAAGAGAAGCCGCATCTTAACCAGCGGACAGGGCAGTAACTAGGGTCTGTTGACGTTTAAACGCGAGCCGCGTTGCCGCGAGAAATCTCGCCAGGCCGGGCGGCGATCCGCTAGGCGGAGGACGCAGGGAATGGCTGTTCCCTTGCCAAGTCCTCCAACAGCGCATGGCGAGATTTCTCGCGCAACCCACAGGGCCGGCGCGGCCGTGCGTAAAACGTCAACAGACCCTAGACACAGCTGTAGTCGGGTGTTGCTCCCGAATGCAAAAAGCCCGGGCACGAGGCCCGGGCTTTCTGGGTGCCTGCGAAGGCGAGTCGCTTACTGAGCGCCCTGGGCGTCGATCAGCGCAGCCAGTTTCTCGTACTCGGCCGGCAACAGGTCGGTCAGCGGCGCACGGACCGGGCCGGCGTCGTAGCCGGCGATCTTGGCGCCAGCCTTGACGATGCTGACCCCGTAACCGGCTGTCAGGTTGCGGATATCCAGGTACGGCAGGAAGAAGTCATCGATGATCTTGCCAACGGTGGCGTGATCTTCACGAGCGATCGCGTGGTAGAACTCCATCGCAGTCTTCGGAATGAAGTTGAACACCGCCGACGAGTAAACCGGTACGCCCAGCGCCTTGTAAGCAGCGGCATAGACCTCAGCGGTCGGCAGGCCGCCCAGGTAGGTGAGACGATCACCCAGGCGACGGCGGATCGAGACCATCAGTTCGATGTCGCCCAGGCCGTCCTTGTAACCGATCAGGTTCGGGCAACGCTCGGCCAGTTGCTCCAGCAACGGAGCGGTCAGGCGGCAGACGTTACGGTTGTAGACCACCACACCGATCTTCACCGATTTGCAGACCTGCTCGACGTGGGCGGCAACGCCTTCCTGCGAGGCCTCGGTCAGGTAATGCGGCAGCAGCAGCAGACCTTTGGCGCCCAGGCGCTCGGCTTCCTGTGCGTACTGGATGGCCTGGCGAGTGGAACCACCCACGCCAGCGAGGATTGGCACGCTACCGGAGCAGGTGTCGACGGCGGTCTTGATGACGGACGAGTATTCGTCGGCAGCCAGGGAGAAGAACTCACCGGTACCGCCTGCCGCGAACAGAGCGGTGGCGCCGTACGGGGCCAGCCACTCGAGGCGACGCACGTAGCCGGCCGGGTTGAATTCACCAGCGGCATCGAAGTCGGTCAGCGGGAAGGACAGCAGGCCGGAGGAGAGGACGGTTTTTAGTTCTTGTGGAGTCATTCTTCTTACACCCTTGGATGAGGACATGGAGGCCGTTACCGGCAACTGAAGTCATACGTTATCGTACAACTACATATATTCCAAGCCCTCGGAAGCTTTTTTCTACGAGTTGCACCGTTTGAGGGCAATGCATGGAAATTCAAAGAAATGGCTAAGTCCAGGAAATACGCGGGGAAAATCAGCTATTAAATTGGGAATGTCATGCCTTGGATGGGTGGAAAGCCGCTTTCTAGCAGAAAGAATTCCCACCAACCCGCCTCTTCAAGGAGAGTGAATGCCAGACAAGTCGTACGATGACGTAGAGAAATAACAGATCAACTGGTGGGCTGTAACGGATCGCCGCCCGCCCCCCCCCTACGGCTCCCACCCTCCTCGCAGGGTCGACTGCGCGGCCCCCTACTGCGCTATCGCAATAATGGACAAAAAGCGCGTCTACCCCCCCTCGTAGGGTGGGGCTTCAGCCCACCATTGGCGCGTGACCGTCCCACAATGGATGACTGCCCTCTGTAACACCCGTCAGACCACCAATGGCCTAGCTATCTATGGATTACCGACCACAGCATGAATAATTGCCCCGAACGCAAAAGCCCAGGCACTAGGCCTGGGCTTTTGTTTTCGAGCCGGTTGCTTACTGAGCGCCTTGCGCCTTGATCAGCGCAGCCAGTTGCTCGTATTCGCCGGGCAGCAGATCGGTCAGCGGAGCGCGGACCGGGCCTGCGTCGTAACCGGAGATCTTGGCGCCAGCCTTGACGATGCTCACGGCGTAGCCGGACTTGCGATTGCGGATGTCCAGGTACGGCAGGAAGAAGTCGTCGATGATCTTGGCGACGGTGGCGTGATCGTCCTTGGCAATGGCGTGGTAGAAGTCCATCGCGGTTTTCGGGATGAAGTTGAACACCGCCGACGAATAGACCGGTACGCCCAGTGCCTTGTAGGCAGCGGCATAGACTTCAGCGGTCGGCAGACCGCCGAGGTAGCTGAAGCGATCGCCGAGACGACGGCGAATCGAGACCATCAGCTCGATGTCGCCCAGACCGTCCTTGTAGCCGATCAGGTTCGGGCAACGCTCGGCCAACTGCTCCAGCAGCGGAGCGGTCAGGCGGCAGACGTTACGGTTGTAGACCACCACACCGATCTTCACCGATTTGCAGACCTGCTCGACGTGGGCGGCAACGCCTTCCTGCGACGCTTCGGTCAGGTAGTGCGGCAGCAGCAGCAGGCCCTTGGCGCCAAGGCGCTCGGCTTCCTGGGCGTACTGGATGGCCTGGCGAGTGGAACCGCCCACGCCAGCGAGGATTGGCACGCTACCGGCGCAAGTGTCGACGGCGGTCTTGATGACGGACGAGTACTCGTCGGCAGCCAGGGAGAAGAATTCACCGGTACCGCCAGCCGCGAACAGAGCGGTGGCGCCGTACGGGGCCAGCCACTCGAGGCGGCGCACGTAACCTTCGGGATTGAATTCGCCTTGGGCATCGAAATCGGTCAGCGGGAAAGACAGCAGACCGGAGGAGAGGACGGATTTTAATTCTTGTGGGGTCATTCTTCGAACACCTGTAGCGCGTATGGAAATGGAGCAGCCTTGGCTGTTAGAGATACGTTATCGTACGACATTATTGAAAGCCATACTTTTCTCTTCACTTACCTACAGAGCCCTCTACATGGGGCGCTACGTGCAACGCTCAGGCGCTGCGACAGGCAGCGGAAGTATTTTTGGGGCGCCGTCATATGACAACCCTCTGCGCCCTCCTCCATCCATAAATGTCGCCAAACGTCCGATGCTGCCGCCAGGTATCGCTTCGCTCAAGCCAGGCGGCCGTCTCGCCACGCGTTTTTTCGCCGCCGCGCTGGCCCGCTCGGGATAACTGGCCGGCCACCAGGACGGCGTACCAATGATAACGTCATCAGACAACCTTAGACTTAAGCAGGGTGCCAGCGGTCGCCAAGCCCACTCCCACAACGTAGGAGAGCAAGCCGTCTATTCTGCCCATTACAGCCCTATCAAGTGCCACAATGAAGCAATATTCTTGTTAGGTGAGCGCGTTGACAAACGATTCGAGGGATGCCGATAATCCCGTAATGTCATACGACAACAGATGACAATCTCTAAATAACAACAAGCAGAGAACAGGCCTTCCGCCCATGACTACGACTTCCAACGCCCCAGTACCCTTCAATCGCCTGCTGCTCACCGGCGCAGCCGGCGGGCTGGGCAAGGTACTGCGCGAACGTCTGCAGCCCCTGACCAAGATCCTGCGTCTCTCGGACATCGTCGAAATGGCGCCGGCCGAAGGTGAGCACATCGAGATTCAGCTCTGCGATCTGGCTGACAAGCAGGCCGTTCATCAGCTCGTTGAAGGTGTCGATGCGATCCTGCATTTCGGTGGGGTGTCGGTGGAACGTCCGTTCGAGGAAATCCTCGGCCCGAACATCAGCGGCGTGTTCCACATCTACGAAGCCGCTCGCCGCCACGGCGTCAAACGCGTGATCTTCGCCAGCTCCAACCATGTCATCGGCTTCCACAAACAGACCGACACCATCGACGCCAGCGCTGCGCGCCGTCCGGATGGTTACTACGGTCTGTCGAAGTCCTACGGCGAAGACATGGCCAGCTTCTATTTCGACCGCTACGGTATCGAGACCGTCAGCATTCGCATCGGCTCCTCGTTCACCGAGCCGCTCAACCGCCGCATGATGAGCACCTGGCTGAGCTACGACGACCTGGTGCAACTGATCGAGCGCGGCCTCACCACTCCGAATGTCGGCCACACCGTGGTCTACGGCGCTTCGGCGAACAAGACCGTGTGGTGGGACAACAGCAAGGCCGCTCACCTGGGCTTCCAGCCCAAGGACAGCTCCGAAGTATTCCGCGACAAGGTCGAGGCACAGCCACCCGTGGCGGCAGACGACCCGAACGCCCTGTATCACGGCGGCGCCTTCACGGCAGCCGGCCCGTTCGGCGACGACTGACACCTCGCATCCTCGATAACAATAAAAAAGAGGTCGGACATGCCCAAGCAAGCCGAACTGATTCTCGATGCACGCAACAGCGTGGGTGAAAGCCCGGTGTGGAGCGTGCAGGATCAGGCCCTTTACTGGGCCGACATCCCCAACAAGCGCCTGTACCGCTGGAACCTGGCCGACGCCACCACG
Source organism: Pseudomonas flavescens (assembly GCF_013408425.1). Taxonomy (NCBI): domain Bacteria; kingdom Pseudomonadati; phylum Pseudomonadota; class Gammaproteobacteria; order Pseudomonadales; family Pseudomonadaceae; genus Phytopseudomonas; species Phytopseudomonas flavescens. The sequence continues at coordinate 3,433,877 of NZ_JACBYV010000001.1, forward strand.
CAAAGCTGGGAAGCGGACGAGATGCTCGCCTGCATCGCCCGACACGGCGACGGCAGCTGGATAGCCGGCATGGAAAGCGGCATCTTCCAGCTGACTGCCGGTGACGATGGGCGGCTCAGCGGCGAACGCCTGATCGACGTCAACCATGCCCGCGAGGGGATGCGCTTCAACGACGGTCGCAGTGACCGCCAGGGCCGTTTCTGGGCAGGCAGCATGCTCCTGGACATGGCGGCAGGCGCCAGCGTCGGCGCCCTGTATCGCTATGACGGCGCCGGGCAAAGCACCCTCCCGGTGCTGCTCGATGACCTGATCGTCCCCAATGGCCTGGGTTTCAGCCCGGACGGCCGCACGATGTATCTGTCCGACTCGCACCCGTCGGTGCAGCTCATCTGGGCGTTCGATTACGACACCGACAGCGGCACGCCGCATAACCGCCGCCTGTTCGTCGACATGAACGACTACCCCGGTCGCCCTGATGGCGCTGCCGTGGATGCCGATGGTTGCTACTGGATCTGCGGCAACGATGCCGGCCTGATTCACCGTTTCACCCCAGCCGGTCGCCTCGATCGCTCGCTGGAAGTACCGGTGAAGAAGCCGACCATGTGCGCCTTCGGCGGCGCCAACCTCGACACCCTGTACGTCACTTCGATTCGCCCGGGCGGCAACCTGGACGATCAACCTCTGGCCGGTGGCGTTTTCGCCCTGCAGCCAGGCGTCAGTGGCCTTGAAGAAACACCGTTTCAGTCCTGATTACCAACCCCCCGGGAACCCGTGATCCGACGGGCCACCCTGGCGCTTCATAACGCTGCACACCAACAACAACAAAATGGAGTTTCACATGAACCTCAAGCGCAAGTTGCTCATCGCCGCACTCCCGCTGGCCATCGGCCTGTCGAGCCTGGCTCAGGCTGCGACCACCCTGAAGATGGCTGAGATCCATCCCGCCGGTTACCCGACCGTAGTGGCCATGGAAAACCTCGGCAAGAAACTCGAAGAAGCCACCAACGGCGAGATCAAGTACCGCATGTTCGCCGGCGGCGTACTGGGTTCGGAAAAAGAAGTCATCGAACAGACTCAGATCGGTGCCGTGCAGATCACCCGTGTGAGCCTTGGCTCGGTGGGCCCTGTGGTACCGGATACCAACGTGTTCAACATGCCGTTCGTGTTCCGCGACGTCGACCACATGCGCAAAGTCATCGACGGCGACGTCGGTCAGGAGATCCTCGACAAGATCACCGCTTCCGAATTCAACATGGTCGGTCTGGCGTGGATGGATGGCGGCAGCCGCAGCATCTACACCAAGAAGCCGGTTCGCAAGATCGAAGACCTCAAGGGCATGAAGATCCGCGTGATCGGCAACCCGCTGTTCATCGATACCCTCAACGCCATGGGTGCCAACGGCATCGCCATGGACACCGGTGAAATCTTCAGCGCCCTGCAGACCGGCGTGATCGACGGTGCCGAGAACAACCCGCCTACCCTGCTCGAGCACAACCACTTCCAGTCGGCCAAGTACTACACCCAGACCCATCACCTGATCCTGCCGGAGCCGTTGATGATGTCCAAGACTGCCTGGGAGAAACTGACCCCGGAACAGCAGGCACTGGTCAAGAAGTTCGCCAAGGAAGCACAACTCGAAGAGCGCAAGCTGTGGGACGAGAAGAGCGCAGCCAGCGTCGAGAAACTCAAAGCGGCCGGCGTTGAGTTCATCGAAATCGACACCAAGCCCTTCTATGACGCCACTGCTCCGGTTCGCGAGAAGTACGGCGCACCTTATGTCGAGCTGATCAAGCGCATCGAAGCCGTCAAGTAAACCGATCACTCCGACGAACGCTGTGGCGGCGCGTCCTGCGCCGCCACGCTGTGGTGAAGTCTCATGAAGAATACATTCTTACGCGCCTGTGATGCCCTGTACATGACCTGTATCTGGGTAGCGGGGCTGTCCATCACGGTGATGGCCCTGATCATTCCTTGGGGCATCTTTGCCCGCTACGTACTCGGCGCCGGCTCCAGCTGGCCAGAGCCTGTAGCCATTTTGCTGATGGCACTGTTCACGTTCGTCGGTGCCGCAGCCAGTTACCGCGCTGGGGCGCACATGGCCGTGACTTCCCTGACCGATCGCCTGCCGAAAGCTTGGCATGGCGCAATCACCCTACTGGTGGAACTGCTGATGGCAGCGGTATGCCTGTTCATGCTCATCTGGGGCATCAAACTGTGCATGGCTACCTGGAATCAGTTCCTCGCCTCACTGACATCGGTACGCGTGGGCATGGCCTACTCCCCTATTCCAATCGGTGGTTTCGTGACCCTGATCTTTATCCTCGAAAGACTGTTGTTCGGCGATCAGAGTGGTCGACGAGTGGGCAATTACGAGCATGTTGAAGAAGCCAAGGAGGCCGTGTAAATGGACGCGCTCATCCTGCTTGGTAGTTTCGTCCTGCTGATTCTGCTGCGTATGCCGGTGGCCTATGCGCTGGGTCTGTCTGCGCTGATCGGCGCCTGGTGGATCGACATCCCGCTGCATGCGGTGATGATTTCCGTCACCGGCGGCATCAGCAAGTTCTCACTGCTGGCCATTCCGTTCTTCGTGCTCGCCGGTGCGATCATGGCCGAGGGCGGTATGTCCCGCCGTCTGGTGGCTTTCGCTGGTGTACTGGTAGGTTTCGTCCGCGGTGGCCTGTCGCTGGTCAACATCATGGCCTCGACCTTCTTCGGTGCGATCTCCGGCTCGGCCCTGGCGGATACCGCCTCGGTAGGGTCGGTGATGATTCCGGAAATGGAGCGCAACGGTTATCCGCGCGAATACGCCACCGCCGTAACGGTGAGTGGCTCGGTACAAGCGCTGCTGACCCCGCCGAGCCACAACTCGGTGATCTACTCGCTGGCCGCTGGTGGTACCGTCTCCATCGCCTCGCTGTTCATCGCCGGCATTGGCCCGGGCCTGCTGCTCAGCGCCGTGATGATGGGTCTGTGCATGTTCTTCGCCAAGAAGCGCAACTACCCGAAAGGCGAAGTCATCCCGCTGAAGCAGGCATTGAAGATCTGCATGGATGCCATCTGGGGCCTGTTCACCATGGTGATCATCCTCGGCGGCATCATCTCCGGCATCTTCACGGCCACCGAGTCGGCGGCCATCGCCGTGCTGTGGGCGTTCTTCGTCACCATGTTCATCTACCGTGACTACAAGTGGCGTGACCTGCCCAAGCTGATGCATCGCACGGTACGCACGATCTCGATCGTGATGATCCTGATCGCCTTCGCCGCCAGCTTCGGCTACATCATGACGCTGATGCAGATTCCGTCGAAGATCACCACCGCGTTCATGACCATCTCGGACAACCGCTACGTGATCCTGATGTGCATCAACTTCATGCTGCTGGCTCTGGGCACGGTGATGGACATGGCGCCGCTGATCCTGATCCTCACCCCGATCCTGTTGCCGGTGGTGCTGTCGATCGGTGTCGATCCGGTGCACTTCGGGATGATCATGCTGGTCAACCTGGGTATCGGGCTGATAACGCCACCAGTGGGTGCGGTGCTGTTCGTCGGCGCGGCGATCGGCAAGGTCACCATCGAAAACACCGTGAAAGCACTGCTGCCGTTCTACGCTGCACTGTTCATGGTGCTGATGGCGGTGACCTACATCCCGGCAATTTCGCTGTGGCTGCCTAGCGTCGTACTCTGATACTGCTACACCCGCGGCGGGTCGCGTGCATACGCGACCCGCCGTTTTTTTTAGCGCGGCGAGAACGGCCACCAAACCGTCAGGCGCTCAAGGCTAAACTCGATACGGAAATTGCTGCCATGACGTCCCCTGCCCTGTTTCCCCGCCACATCGCCGTGCTGTTGCTGGCCCTGCTGGCATGCTCCTTCGCCGGCAACCACATCGCTGCACGCATCGCTTTCGACAACGACACCGGCCTGCTGCTTGCGATCCTGTGTCGTTCCGGTGTCACCATGCTGGTGCTGCTGGGCATCGTGCTCTGGCAACGCCAGGCGCTGCAGATGCCACCGGGTGCCTGGCGCTGGCAACTGCTGCTGGGGCTGCTGATCGCCACGCAGAGCATCTGCCTGTACTCGGCCGTGGCGCGCATTCCGGTGGCGCTCGCGTTGCTGATCGGCAATACCTTCCCGATCCTGCTCGCCCTGCTCACCTGGGCGCTGGGCGGCTCGGCACCGACGCGCCGCACGGTGATGCTCATGGGCCTGATTCTGCTTGGCCTGGTGTTCGCCCTGGATCTTCCCGCACGCCTGAGCGCCAGCGAGCCGGCCGGCCCGGAATGGGTGGTCGGAGTCAGCGTGTCGTTCCTCGCCGCCTGCGTATTCGCCTGCGCGCTGTGGATCACCGACCACAAGCTGTCGAGCCTGCGCGGCTCGGTGCGCAGCATGCTGACGTTGATGATCGTGTTCAGCAGCATGGCGCTGGCGGGCAGCGCCGACCTGATTCCTGGCGGCATGAACCTGCCGGGCAACGAGACCGGCTGGATCGCGCTGGGCGCACTGGTGCTGCTCTACGGCATCGCCTTCTGCATGCTGTTCGTCACCGTGCCGCGCCTGAACATGGCCAAGAACGCGCCCGTGATGAACATGGAGCCCATCGCCACGCTACTGTTCGGCTGGCTGCTGCTGGATCAGGTATTGAGCGGTATACAGATGATCGGCGGCGCGATCGTGCTGGCGGGGATCGTTCTACTGACCTATCGCAAGGACGCCTGAGCATCTGCCTGCGATCGGCTGTGCATCGATTTTGCGGCGTTAGAAACAGGCTGGCTCCGCAGCCCGTTTCTGCCTTGCAGGGCTCAGGCCTGCTTGACGACCACTTCAGCGGCCTCGTGGGCCTGACGCAGCCGCTCGCGGCTGTTGGTCAGGTGCAGGCGCATGGCGGCGCGTGCGGCGTCGGAGTCCTGGCGGGCGATGGCTTCGAAGATCTGCTCATGCTCACGCTCGAGGCGCGCCATGTAATGGGCGTGATCGTCATGGGCGATGCGCGCCGAGTTCAGCCGGGTACGCGGAATGATACTGGTGCCCAGATGGCTCATGATATCGGTGAAGTAGCGGTTGCCAGTGGCGTGAGCGATCTGCAGGTGAAACTGGAAATCGGACGACACCGCATCGCTCTCGTGGGCCGCGCCTTCATTCAGCGCATCCAGAGCCTGACGCATGGACGCCAGTTGTTCGGGCGTCCGTCGTTGCGCAGCCAGGCCAGCCGACTCGACTTCCAGGCTGATGCGCAGCTCGAGCACGGCGAGCACTTCACGCAGCGTGACGATGGTCGCGGGGTCGATGCGAAAGCCACCGGGATTGGGCGTATCCAGAACGAAGGTGCCGATGCCATGGCGGGTTTCCACCAGGCCGGAAGCCTGCAACCGCGACAAGGCTTCACGCACGACGGTGCGGCTGACGCCCTGCTCTTCCATGATCGCCGACTCGGTCGGCAACTTTTCGCCACGCTTTATCACCCCATCGCGAATGCGCTCGGACAGCTCCGCGACCAGTTCTTGAGCCAGGCTGCGGTGCTTGCGGCGCGCACGTGGCGGCGTGTTCTGATTTTCCATAGCAATCGATATCGTCTGGGATGGTCAAACTCCATCATATATCAGGCGGTTGTATGATGACACGTTCTTCGTTTATCTCCGGCAAATGACTCGTTAACTGCACAGGTACCGCACTATGCCGCTCGACACATTGCATCTGCAGGATCGCCTCACACACCTCACGCTGGCACCTCGAACCGGCGGCAGTATCGCCAACTGGACGGTCAAGGACGGCGGTCAAGCCTTGCTGCGCCATGCCGATGAAGGAGCCCTGCAGGCCGGCACGCCTCGCCAGCTCGGTTGCTACCCGCTGGCGCCCTGGTCGAACCGCATCACCGAGGGCGGTTTCGACAACCCGCAAGGCTGGCTCGCGCTAGAGGCCAATGCCGACAACTCGGCACTGCCAATCCACGGCAGTGCCTGGCAACAACCCTGGGAGGTGATCGAGCACAGCGACGACTCGGCCCTGTTGCGCCTGGAAAGCCAGACGCCGTTCGCCTATGTCGCAGAGCAACGGATTCGTCTGCACGAAGGCCGCCTGGATATCCAGCTGCAGGTCACCCATATGGCCGAGGCGCCAATGTGGCATGGGCTGGGCCTGCACCCATATTTCCCGCGCACGCCGGCTACCCGCCTGCAAGCCCGCGCGGGGCAGGTATGGAATTGCGACGCGAACAGCCTGCCGACGCAACTGAGCGAACTGCCGGAGCATTGGGACTTCAACGACGAGCGTGATCTGCCGACGCAGCATACCGACAACGCCTTCATCGACTGGAACGGCCAGGCGCGCATTCTGCAGCCCGACGCCGGCTACGCTCTGGAGATCAGCGCCACGGGCAGTGACCTGTACCTGCTGTTCTGCCCGGAACGAAAGCCGTTCTTCTGCTTCGAGCCGGTCAGCCACCCGGTCAATGCTCACCACCTGCCCGGCAGGCCAGGGCTGGTGTTGTTGCACGAGGGACAGAGCCACAGCCTGACGTTCAGCCTGCAGTACCGCACGCTGGCCTGACGCAACCCGGGTCACAACTCGCGGCGGCTTTGCTGGACTTTCGCCGCACGTTGACGATAATCAGCCGCTGCTTCCTGACGTCCAGCTGCGCTAGATGCCAATAGCCGGAACTTTAGTAGGGACAAACGCTTCAAACAGATGTGGCGACCGTATCAGCAAGACCGCCCGGTCTTGCGTTGTCGCCCTTCTCCTATCAGAAACCATGGGTACTATCGTGACGAAAGACGAACTGCGCGCCGAACTCGAGCGCCAGGCGCAGCGTTACAAGGATGTATACGGCGGAGAGGTCATCACTTACGCCGCCCAACCGGATCCGGAACGCAAGCCTTGGCGCAAGCGAGCCAGCCTGCTCGATCAGGCATTCGATAAAGAAATCGAGAAGATCGAGAAGGACTTGTCCAGCAAGGAAGAAGCCAGAGCCGAAAGCGCCTGACCCGCTGACCGGTGCCGGCTGGCGCGCCCGAGCACGCCGCCGGCGGTGCAGTGTTCAGCGTCGCTTCGACGTGGACTTGCCACCCAGCAAAGACCCCAGCACACCGCGAACCAGTTGCCGACCGAGTTGATTGGCGACCTGACGCATGGCGCTTTTCATTGCCTGACCAGCCAACCCGCCGAGGAACTCGCCAGCCACGCTGACAGTGGACGGCGGTGCCTTGCCCGCTTGCACCTGCTCGCTCGCCTGGGTTGCACGGGCGGTCAGGATCTCGTAGGCCGACTCCCGGTCGAATGCCTTGTCGTAGCGCCCCGCCTGCGGTGATTGGCGAATCAGATCTGCACGCTCGCTTGCCTGCAATGGCCCGATACGCGATTGCGGCGGGGCGATGGCGACACGCTGCACCATCGCCGGCGTGCCTTTATCCTCCAGGGTCCCCACCAGCGCCTCACCGATCCCCAGCTCGGTCAGCACCGCAAGGCTGTCGAACGCCGGGTTGGGACGAAAGCCGTCGGCCACCGCGCGCAGCGCCTTCTGTTCCCGGGTGGTGAACGCCCGCAGGCCGTGCTGAATACGCAACCCCAGTTGCGCCAGCACATCGTCCGGCAGGTCTCCCGGCGACTGGGTGACGAAATACACACCGACGCCCTTGGAGCGAATCAGCCGCACGACCTGCTCCAGCCGCCCCTGCAAGGCCTTCGGAGTATCGGCGAAAAGCAGGTGAGCCTCGTCGAAGAACAGCGCCAGAACCGGTTTGTCCGCATCGCCGCGCTCGGGCAGCTGCTCGAACAACTCGGCCAGCAGCCACAGCAGAAAGGTCGCGTAGACCTTGGGCGCTTCGTGAACCAGGCGGCTGGCATCGAGCAGATGAATGCGCCCGCGACCATCACGATCCGGCTGCAGGATGTCTTCGAGCTGCAGCGCCGGCTCACCGAAAAGCGCCTCGCCACCCTGCTGTTCCAGGCTCGCCAAACGCCGCAACAACGCCTGCGCGGAGGTATTGGTGAACAGCGCGCTGTCGGCGCCCAGCACCTGCGGCTGTTCCTTGAGATGAGTCAGCAGGGCTTTGAGGTCTTTCAGGTCGAGCAGCAGCAGGCCTTCACGATCGGCCACCTTGAACGCGGCATACAGCGCCGCCTGCTGGCTGTCGGTGAGTTCGAGCAGCGCGCCGAGCAGAAGCGGGCCCATTTCGCTCAGGGTGGTGCGCAGCGGATGGCCGCTCTGCCCATGCACATCCCACAGGCTGACCGGATAGGCCCTCGGGCTGTGCGCCAGCCAGGGCATGCTGGCGATACGTTCGGCGACCTTTCCCTGAGGAGCCCCGGCGGCGCCGAGGCCACACAGATCGCCCTTCACATCCGCGGCGAAAACAGCGACGCCTGCGTCACTGAAGTTCTCGATCAGACGCTGCAGGGTCACGGTCTTGCCGGTTCCCGTTGCACCCGCGATCAGGCCATGACGGTTGGCCAGACGCAGCGACTGGCCCACTGCCTGGCCATCGCCGCCATCACCCAAAATGAACTGCTGATTCAAAGACATGATTCCGTCCTCTGGACTAAAGCTTTGCTACTTCGATGCCGACATAAACGCCGGGCCATGACCGATCAGCCTTCGCCGATCCTCCGCCCCGCTCCACTCGCCAGATGGCGACGCCCCCAAGACTGGTTCCAGTGACTTCCGGACGCAAGATGCCATGACGAGAAACCTGCAGTTCAGCCACAAGATCCTGCTGGCCGCCACCCTGGTGGTAACGGTCGCCTTCGCCCTGTTCAGCCTCTATAACGACAGCCGCCAGCGTAGCAGCATCCAGCAGGCACTCCAGAACAACCTGAGTCAGGCCAGCGACGCCGCGGCGGGCAATATCGAAAGCTGGTTGTCGGGGCGTATCCTGCTGATCGAAAGCCTCGCCCAGAACCTGGAGCTGGCCATCGCGAGCGGCAACCTGCAAGACGTCATTTCGCGCCCGGTCTACAAAGGCGCCTTCCTCTCCACCTACATCGGCCTGCAAGGCGATGGCCGCTTCCTGTCCAGCCCGCCGACCCAGATGGCCGCCGGCTACGACCCGCGCACTCGCCCCTGGTACAAGGACACCGCCCAGGCCAACCGTACCGTCCTCACCGCGCCCTACGTCGACCAGATCACCAATTCCCTGGTGATTTCGCCGATCGCCCCGGTGCGCGGCCCCGACGGCAAAGTGTTCGGCATGACCGGCGGTGACGTCAGCCTGGATACTTTGGTGAAGATCATCAACTCCATCGAGCTGGGCGACCTGGGCTATGCGTTCCTGGTCAGCAAGGACGGTACCGTGCTGGTCCACCCCCAGGGCGACCTGGTGATGAAGAACCTGCGTGATCTCTATCCGAATACCAGCATCGGCCTCGACAGCAAGCTGACCGAAGTCGAACAGGATGGCCAGGACCGGCTGCTGACCTTCGCCCCGGTCCAGGGCCTGCCCGATGTGCAGTGGTATGTCGGCCTCTCCATCGACAAGAACCTGGCGTACGCCGAGCTGGATGAATTCCGCCTGTCCGCGGCCATCGCCACGCTGATCGCGGTCGCGTTGATCATTGCGCTGCTCGGCGTGCTGATCCGCGTACTGATGCAGCCGCTGACCACCATGGGCAAGGCCATGGAAGACATCGCCCGTGGCGAAGGCGACCTGACCAAGCGCCTGGCCATCCAGTCCAACGACGAATTCGGCGCACTGGCCAGCTCGTTCAACCGCTTCGTCGAACGTATCCACACGTCCATTCGCGAGGTGTCCTCGGCCACCGCCCAGGTCAACGAGGTCGCCAAGCTGGTGGTCAACGCGTCGAACTCGTCCATCGTCAATTCGGACGAGCAGGCCAGCCGCACCAACAGCGTGGCTGCGGCGATCAACGAGCTCGGCGCCGCCGCCCAGGAGATCGCCCGCAACGCCGCGGACGCGTCCAATCAGGCATCGGACGCCCGCCTGCAGGCTGAAGACGGCGGCAAGGTGGTGCAGCAGGCGATCAAATCCATGACCGAGCTGTCGACCAAGGTCATCGACGCCCGTGCCAAGATCGAGATGCTCAACGGCAAGACCGTGGACATCGGGCAGATTCTCGAAGTGATCAAAAGTATTTCCCAGCAGACCAACCTGCTCGCCCTCAACGCCGCCATCGAAGCGGCACGCGCCGGCGAGGCAGGTCGCGGTTTCGCGGTGGTCGCTGACGAGGTGCGCAACCTCGCCCATCGCACCCAGGAGTCGGCCCAGGAAATCGAGAAGATGATCGAAGAACTGCAGATCGGCTCCCGCGAATCGGTCACCACCATGACCGAGAGCCAGCGCTACAGCGAGGAAAGCGTGGCAGTCGCCAACCAGGCCGGCGAGCGGCTGGGCAGCGTGACCACGCGCATTGGCGAGATCGATGGCATGAACCAGTCGGTGGCGACCGCCACGGAAGAACAGACCTCGGTGATCGAGGCGCTGAACATGGACGTCACCGAAATCAACACCCTCAATCAGGAAGGCGTGGAAAACCTCCAGGCCACCCTGCGCGCCTGCGCGGATCTGGAGCAGCAGGCCGCTCGCCTGACCCACCTGGTCGGCAGCTTCCGCATCTGATCGCAGAAAACCAACAAGGGCGCCAATGGCGCCCTTGTTCGTCGATGTCCGACCTACTTGTCCGGCGTAGCATCACGCTCACGCTGCAAGCGCTTCCACAACGCCTCGGCACCGTCGAACTCGGCGCCGTCCTCTTCGCTCAACGCCTCTGGATCGTAACGCCGCACACAACCTTCACCCAGGGTGGGCGGTGGCGTTGCGGTGCCGGGTTGGCGCGGCTGATCGCTCATGAGAGATCAGCCGCGCCGGTGGCCCTGTTCATGCTGGGCGAACTCCTTGACCGCCAGCAGCACGTCGTGACGGCTGATCTGACCGACCAGCTTGCCACCTTCAATGACCGGAAAACGTCGGCGCCGTCCTTTCAGGAAGCGTTCGGCCACATCGATGATGTCGGCTTCCGGCGAGGTGGTTTCAACGTTGGTGGTCATGTAGGAAGCGATAGTGCCGCCAGTCGACTCGTAATAAGCCCCCTGAAGAATGCCCCGCAGGCAGTCGCCCTCCGACAACAGGCCAACCAGACGATCGTGATCGTCAACCACCGGCGCGCCGGAAATACGGTGTTCCAGCAATCGGTTGATGGCCGTGAACAGATCGGTGTCGGCATGGAAGGTGACCAAGTGACGGGTCATGTAATCACGCACTTTCACGGACTTGAGCATGAACGGACTCCCTTATTCGAGCATCGGGTCGAATGGATCAGTCGAACACAACGGTCTTGTTGTTGTGTACCAGCACCCGATCTTCCAAGTGATAGCGCAGACCACGGGAAAGCACCATCTTTTCCACGTCCTTGCCGAGGCGCACCATCTCTTCGATGCTCTCGCGATGGCTGACGCGCACCACGTCCTGTTCGATGATCGGGCCGGCATCCAGCTCTTCGGTCACGTAGTGGGAGGTCGCGCCAATCAGCTTGACGCCTCGCAGCGAGGCCTGGTGGTAAGGCTTGGCACCCACGAACGAAGGCAGGAAGCTGTGGTGAATGTTGATCACCCGCTGCGCATAGTCCTGACACAATTTGGGCGGCAGGATCTGCATGTAGCGAGCCAACACGATGGCATCGGCGCGGTGCTCTTCCACCAGGCGTGCGACCTCATCGAAGGCCGGTTGCTTGTTCTGCGGGTCCACCGGCACGTGGATGAACGGAATGCCGTGCCACTCGACCATGCTGCGCAGGTCGTCATGGTTGGAGATCACGCAGGGAATATCGCAGTCGAGCTCGTTGCTGTGCCAGCGGTGCAGCAGGTCGGCCAGGCAGTGGGACTCGCGGCTGGCCATCAGCACCACACGCTTCTTCTGCGCCGAATCGGTGATCCGCCACTCCATGGAGAATTCCCGGGCGATCGGCGAGAACGCCTGATTGAAGCCATCGAGATCGAAGGGCAACGAATCGGCACGAATTTCATGACGCATGAAGAACCAGCCACTCTGCGTGTCGGAGTGGTGGCTCGCCTCGGTGATCCAGCCGTTGTAGGTCGCCAGAAAGTTACTGACCTTGGCGACGATGCCAGTACGGTCAGGGCAGGCGATGACCAGCCGAAAAGTGCGCATGAACAACTCCAGAGAAATAGCGAAGGCGCGCATTTTAGCCAGACTAACGAAAAACTGCAGTATCTCTACAGGCCTGACTGTGCGCGCAACGTCCGATCAGCGACCGACCGGCAGAAAAAGCCATGCAAAGCCACGTAACAAACGCGCTGGCCAATTGGCCGAGCGGATTAATTCCCGCATGTTTTCAAGTGTCAATAAAACAGTAAATCGCTGTCGCCAGCTGCAACTTATTTTCTACAAGAACGTCTCTACACTACAAAGCGGTTTACTTATAATTAAGCGATGTCTACTATAAGCAACACTTGGCCACCACTCCCTGCATTAAAGGTAAACACATGTCCTTGATCACCGAATACCGTACCCTCGAAGAAAACATCAAAGAACTGCAAGAGCGTCTTAAGAATCTGTCGCAAGACGACAAACTGAAGAAAGAGCTGGAGTTCGAAGGCAAGCTGCGCACCCTGATGGGTGAATACCAGAAGTCGCTGCGTGACATCATCGCGCTGCTGGATCCGGATGCCAAAGCTGGCAAGGCTCAACGCAATGCCAAAGCTGCACCGACCGGCAGCAAGCGTGCTCGTAAAGTTAAGCAGTACAAGAACCCGAACACCGGCGAAGTCATCGAAACCAAAGGTGGCAACCACAAGACCCTGAAAGAGTGGAAAGCCAAGTGGGGCGCTGACGTGGTCGAAGGCTGGGCAACCCTGCTGGGCTGATACCAGATCGGGGCTGTGAGTCCATGAAGAACGCCAGCAATGCTGGCGTTTTTTATGGGCGCTATTATTGGTTCGAGAAACAAGGCATCACGAGTGCACTCGGTGCCAGCCCGGCTTGCTCTGCCGCAGAAGCTATTCCCCTGCGCCGTCTTTTATCTCGATAGTGGCCAATTGATTTACAGCGCATAACGCTGACGCAAATGCCGTGCATGAGCGCCCCACGCCTCCAATATCACTCGCTGCGCATCTGTCGCTCCGGTCAGGTATTGTGCCAAGTCCGTCTCGAAACTCGCCAAGGTATTGGGGGCTCCCCACTCTGCGTGAGTAAGGCGCTGACGACAAAAGTCCTCCCAGCGTTTTTGCTCCTCGCCATTCAAGGTGGCAGGAAAGTTTCGCGCCCGATAACGAAACAGTAATTCAGGTAACCGATGGTCATCGAAAGGCCAGCCCTGTTCGCCCAACTGTTGCGGATCGCAAGTGCGAACCTGCTCGCACAGTCGACGGTCACGATCACCGATAAAACCGTCATACAACTGTTGTTCCGGATCGCTCACAGCGGCAAAACTTTCCTCTTCGTATACCTGCGGCAATTTGTCCTGCCATTCGGGCTGGCTATCGATCAGGCGCTGCGCGCGAGCCTGGTAGTCGGCCTTGTCCAACTGCAGCCGCTGGCAATCTTCCGGACGCAGCACACTCAAGGGCGCGACTACCGGACAACGGTTTATATGGATGAGTTTGAGCGGCACCGGCAGTTCGCCCTCGGCCAGTTGCTCGCGCCGGGTATAAAGACGGCGACGCAACGTTTCGCCCTCTTCGTCGAGGAGCGGCGTGGTATCGAGGTGCAGGTCGCAGACGATCAGTGCATTGCGGTTACGCGGGTGCCAGGCCAGCGGCAGCACGATTCCCAGGTAGTGGCGTGCGCCGGCAAAGCGCCCGGATACATGCACCATCGGCTGCAACAGGCGCACTTGATCGAGCACCCGCTGCTTGCCGCGCAGCCCATAGAGATAATCGTAGAGTTTCGGCTGACGCTCGCGCACCAGCCGCGCGAGAGCGATGGTCGCACGCACGTCGGATAGCGCATCGTGCGCCTGGCCATGCTCGATGCCATTGGCGGCGGTCAGTTGCTCCAGCTTCAGGCTGACGCCCTTTTCACCCTGGGGCCATTCGATGCCTTCCGGGCGCAAGGCATAGGCGGTGCGCACCATGTCGATGAGATCCCAACGGCTGTTGCCACCCTGCCACTCCCGCGCATAGGGATCGAAGAAGTTGCGGTACAGGCTGTAGCGCGTTACCTCGTCATCGAAACGCAGGCTGTTGTAGCCCACGCCACAAGTGCCGGGACGCGCCAGTTCGGCATGCATGCGAGTCATGAACTCGGCTTCGCCGAGCCCTTCACTGGCCAGTCGCTCCGGGCCGATGCCGGTAATCATGCAGGCGGCCGGGTGCGGCAGAATATCGTCGCTGGGCTGGCAATAGAGGTTGAGGGGCGCCTCTATTTCATTGAGCTGTTCATCGGTGCGGATACCCGCGACCTGCAGCGGACGATCGCGGCGCGGGTCGATACCGGTGGTTTCGTAGTCATACCAGAACAGACTGGAAGGCACGGGGGGCTCCTTTGGCGAATGGACGCCGCAGTCTAGGTTCGTTACCGCCTCACCACAAACCGCAACGCATCCTCGAAAGCTTGATCGGCCGCACACCCTTAGCGAAACCACGCGACGTTTGCGCTTGTGGCCCCTCACTTCCACCATTAATATTACGAAACAATCTTACTCACACTCGCCAAGGATGAATCATGAGTGACGCGCTCTCCACGAACCCCTACGCCGTTCCCACCAGCCAACTGCAGGAAACGTCCAATAGCGACCAGGCGCCGAGCATCGAGCAGGCCCTGAGCCGTGGCTACGATTTCAGCATCGGCGCGCTGATCAGCGAAGCCTGGCAACTGACCAAGGGCACCAAAGGCATCATCATCGGTGGCTTCCTGATCTTCTACGTGGCGATATTCATCGCCTCGTTCGTGATCGGTGCGGTGCTGGGCATCTTCACCGCGTTCAGCGAAAACCTGGCACTGATCATCATCGGTCAGATCGTCACGACCATTCTCGCCTCCGCCGTGAGCTACCCCTTCATCGCCGGCCTGAGCATGATCGGCATCCGTCGCGCGGCAGGCCAGCCGTTCAGCTTCAACGAGATTTTCAACCACTTCGGTCGTACCGTGCCGCTGCTGATCGTTGCGGTCGTGATGATGCTGCTTATCTACCTCGGCATGCTCCTGCTGCTGATTCCGGGCATCTACCTGTCGGTCGCCTACATGCTGGCCATTCCGCTGGTCGTCGAGCGCGGCCTGTCGCCCTGGCAAGCCATGGAAGCTTCGCGCAAGGCCATCACTCAGCACTGGTTCAAGGTCTTCGGCCTGTTCCTGCTGCTGGGCCTGATCGTTGCCATCAGCGCAATCCCCGTGTTCATCGGTCTGATCTGGACCGTGCCACTGTTCGTCGTGGCCATGGGCGTGCTGTATCGCACCATCTTCGGCGTACTGCCGGTCGCACGCTAAGCACCTTCTCACCTGGCCGCGTTTCTCGCGGCCAGGTTGCTTCCTGCCTCGCTGCTGGCTAGCATCGGGCTTTGCTCATATGACGTGACGATGCCGCCCTCCTCCATTTCCCCTCTCACTCGACAACGGCACCCGGTGCTGGACACGCGCTATCAGGTGGAAACCCCGGAAGGCATCGACCTGGCATTGCGCCCGGCAGGCCTGGTACCACGGGCGCTGGCCTTTACCATCGACCTGCTGATCCGCGGCGTCATTCTCGCGGTCGTCTACCTGACGCTAGGCATGTTCGGCCAACTCGGCATGGGCATCGCGACCATCGCGCTGTTCCTGGTGACCTGGTGGTACATGGTGCTGTTCGAAGTGCTCAACCAGGGCCGCTCGCCAGGCAAGCAGTTACTCGGCCTGCGCGTGGTGCATGACGATGGCACACCCATCGGCTGGCCGGCCTCGCTGACCCGCAACCTGCTGCGCTTCGTCGACCTGCTGCCATTCGCCTATACGCTTGGCATCATCAGTTGCCTGAGCAATCGCGCCTTCAAGCGTCTCGGTGACATCGCCGCCGGTACGCTGGTCGTCTACCGCGATCAGCCCATCGAGCGCCCCAATCTGCCCGAGGCCGAAGCGTTGCGTGCACCCTTCCCCCTCGATTTCGCCGAGCAGCGCGCCATGCTCGCCTTCGCCGAACGCGGTGAAGGCCTGTCGACTGCCCGACGCGCCGAGCTGGCTGCCATTCTCGCCGAGCCCCTGCAGGTGGATGCCGAGCAGGCGGAAGGCAGGATCAACGGTATCGCCCGCAGCCTGTTGGGGCCGACATGAAGCAGAGTCTTTTCGAATCTCGGCACCAGCCACAGTGGCAGGCATTCAGCGAGCAACTGGCGCGACTGGAGAAAGGCAAAGCAGATGCGGAGAAAAGCCGTACCTTCGCCGCCGACTACCGGCGTCTGTGCCAGCATCTGGCCCTGGCCAGGGAACGCGGTTACAGCAACCACCTGATCGACGAGCTACAGCAACTGGCGCTACGCGGCCATCAGCAGTTCTACCGTCATCGCAGCGCCATAGGGCCGCAACTGATCGGCTTCGTGCTGGCCGGTTTCCCACGTCTGGTGCGTGAAGAGTGGCGTCTGGTGACGATCGCCAGCCTGCTGTTCTTCGGCAGCCTGGCCGTCATGGGCACCCTCGTCTACCTGTTTCCCGACCTCGTCTACAGCGTCATGGACCCCAGCCGCGTCAGCGAGATGGAAAGCATGTACGACCCCGATACCTCGCGCCTCGGACGCTTCGGTGAGCGCGACTCCGGTGATGACTGGATGATGTTCGGCTACTACATCATGAACAACATCGGCATCGCCTTTCAGACCTTCGCCAGCGGCCTGCTGTTCGGGGTCGGCAGCCTGTTCTTCCTGCTGTTCAACGGCCTGATGATCGGTGCCGTGGCCGGTTACCTGACGCAACTGGGCTACAGCGAAACCTTCTGGTCGTTCGTGATCGGCCACGGTGCCTTCGAATTGACCGCCATCGCCCTGGCCGGCGCCGCGGGCCTCAAGCTCGGCTGGGCATTGCTCGCCCCCGGGCGCCTGCCCCGCGGCGAAGCCCTGCGCCTGGCCGCAACGCGCGCGGTACGGCTGCTTGGCGGCGCGGCGCTGTTCCTGCTGATCGCCGCGTTCATCGAGGCCTACTGGTCCTCCATGACCTTCACCACGCCCCATATCAAATACTGGGTGGGCGCCGGACTCTGGGCATCGGTCCTGGCTTACCTGTGCCTGGCCGGCAGGGGGCAGCATGCGCCTGACTGACGCCAGCGTGGCGATCCGCCCGCGCACGCCCTGGGAAGCCATCGATCTCGGCGTCCTCATGGCCGGTCGTCATCGCAGCCTGCTGATGGCCAGCTGGGCAGCCGTCACCGTGCCGATTTTCGCCCTGCTCTGTGCCCTGCTGTGGCAGTACCCCACCTGGGCCATATTGGTTTTCTGGTGGCTGAAGCCGGCCTACGAACGGCTACCGCTGTACATTCTCTCCCGCGCGCTGTTTGGCGATACGCCGACCTTCAAGCAGGCGCTCAAGGCATTTCCCGGCCTGCTCAAACCGCAGCTGCTGGCCAGCCTGACCTGGCGACGCCTCAGCCCGTCGCGCAGCTTCGACCTGCCGGTGCTGCAGCTCGAAGGCCTGAAGGGCAAGGAGCGCACCCAACGCCTGAACGTACTGGCGCAACGCGATGCCGGCGCAGCGACCTGGCTGACCGTGGTTGGCATACACCTCGAGACGGCCCTGTGGGTCGGGCTGGGCAGCCTGGTGTATTTGCTGATCCCCACCCAGGTATCCACCGAGTGGGACTGGCAGAGCCTGATCAATGGCGATACCAGCGACTGGTTCTGGCTGGAGCACCTCTCCAACCTGGCCTACGTGCTGTTGCTGATTCTCTGGGAACCGATTTACGTCGCCTGCGGCTTCAGCCTGTACCTGAACCGTCGCACCGCCCTGGAAGGCTGGGACATCGAACTGACCTTCCGCCGCCTGCGCCAGCGCCTCACCGGTGTCGCCTACGCACTATTGCTGGGCTGCGGCATGCTGTTGCTGAACGTGCCGACGCCAGCCCTGGCAGATACCTCGCACAGCTGCCCGCTGCCCAGCGAAGACCCGGACGGCCCACAGGCTCCGCGCATGCTCGCGCAGCCGCTGAGCACCGAGGCCTCGCGCGAATCGGTGCTGGCGATTCTCGACGAAACACCCTTCGAGAACCGCGAAGCGGTGACTCGCTGGCGCTTCGGCGACGAAGCCAAGCAGGAGGAACCCTCTGAAGACAGCCGCAAAGCGCTGGAAAGCCTGTTCGAGATGCTCGAAAGCTGGACGGCCTTGAAAGGCATTGCGCTGTTCTTCGAAGCCGTGCTGTGGGCGCTGCTGATCGGCATCGTCGCGCTGGTGCTCTGGCGCTACCGCGAGTGGCTGAGCACCTTCGCTGGCGGTACTCGGCTGCGCATGCCGCAAAGAAGCCAGTCACCTGACCAGCTGTTCGGCCTGGAAGTACTGCCACAGAGCCTGCCGGACGATGTCGCCAGCACTGCCGAACGTCTCTGGCAGGACGACCCGCGGGCAGCCCTGGGCCTGCTCTACCGCGCCCTGCTCAGCCGCCTGATCCACGACCACAAGTTGCCGCTCAAGGGTTCTCACACCGAAGCCGAGGTGCTGCCCCTGGTCGACGGCCTCGACGATCCGGAGCTCAGCAACTTCAGCCAGACCCTGACCCGTCACTGGCAGAACCTCGCCTACGGTCACCGCCTGCCGCCGACCGAGGCGCGCCCGGCGCTGTGCAATGACTGGCGACGCCTGATCGAACACGGTGGTCGGTCATGAACCGCACCGCGCGTTTCGTCATCGGCGCCCTGCTGGTACTGGGCCTTGGCCTGCTCGGCGCCTATCTGTTGAGGCATGCCGAGCCCTACGAAGACGTAGTGAGCCACGGGCCGTCACCGGAAGCACGCGCCAACCCCTATCTGGCCGCCGAGCAGTTTCTGCGCAAACAGGGCCTCGACGTGACGCGCGCCGACAACCTCGCCGGCCTGGCCGAATTGCCCAGCCGCGGCCATACCCTGCTGCTGCTCGGTAACCGCAGCAACCTGACGCCACGGCAGAACGAGCGCCTGCTGCAGTGGGCAGCCCAGGGGGGCCACCTGCTGTTCATCGCCGAACGCATGTGGGACGAAGAGAAAGGCAAGAGCGGCGACCTGCTGCTCGACGCCTTGAGCGTGCAGCAATACCCGGTCGAGAAACTCGACGAAGACGAGGAACAAGCGGACAGCGCTGCCGAAGAGGAAACCGCGGCCTCGGCCAACGATGAAAGCCAGCAAGAGCCGACGGATGCTTATCCGGAGCTGACCAAGCTGTATCTGGAGAACGAGCAGGCACCCGCCTATGTCGATTTCGATACCGACTTCCATCTCTACGACGCCAACAACCTTGCCCATGTCTGGGCCAACAGCGGCGAAGCCACTCACCTGCTGCAGATCTATCACGGCGAAGGGCTGATCAGCATCGTCACCGACGCCTGGATCTGGCAGAACGCCAACCTGGCCGATTACGACAACGCCTGGCTGCTCTGGTACCTCAGCCAGGACAGTGCGGTGACCCTGGTCTACAACGCCGACCGCGACAACCTGCTGACCCTCTTGCAACGCCATTTCACTCCGGCTCTGCTGGCCCTCGGCCTGTTGCTGCTCCTGGGGCTGTGGCACGTCGGCCAGCGTCGTGGCCCGCTGCTGCAGCCGCAACCGGCGAGCCGCAGGCAACTGCAGGAACACCTGCGCGGCGCAGCCGACTTCCTGCTTCGTCAAGGTGGCCAGCAGCGCCTGCTGAACAACCTGCAGCAGGACATCCTGCGCCGCGCCCGGCGCCGGCACCCCGGCTTCGAGCGGCTCGGCGTCGCCGATCAGTGGCAGATTCTCGGCCGCCTCAGCCGCCAGCCTTCCGCAGCCATCAGCCAGGCCATGCGCCCGCTGAGCAAGAAACGCCTTTCCGCCAGCGACTTCACCCGACAGGTCGCCCACCTGCAAACACTCAGGAATGCCCTATGAGCGAACATACGCCCGACCAGCCGAGCAGTCCGATCAGCGAGCCTGCCAGCACCACAGCCGCACCAGCCGCCAGCAATATCGCCCAGCAGCGTCAGCGTGCCAGCCAGTTGGCCCAGGCCTTGCGCCAGGAATTGCAGAAAGCGGTGATCGGCCAGACGGCGGTCATCGATGATGTGCTCACCGCGCTGATCGCTGGCGGTCACGTACTGCTCGAAGGGGTGCCGGGGCTCGGCAAGACCCTGCTGGTGCGGGCTCTGGCCCGCTGCTTCGGCGGTGAATTCGCACGCATCCAGTTCACCCCGGACCTGATGCCCAGCGACATCACCGGCCATGCCGTGTACGACCTGCAGAGCGAACAGTTCAAGCTGCGCAAGGGGCCGATCTTCACCAACCTGCTGCTCACCGACGAGATCAACCGTGCTCCGGCCAAGACCCAGGCCGCCCTGCTGGAGGTCATGCAGGAGCGTCAGGTGACCCTGGAAGGCCGTCCGCTGGCGGTGCCGCTGCCGTTCATGGTGCTGGCCACCCAGAACCCCATCGAACAGGAAGGCACCTACCCGCTGCCGGAAGCCGAACTCGACCGTTTCATGCTCAAGCTGCACATGGATTACCCCGAGCAGGACGAAGAGTTGAGCATGGTGCGTCAGGTATCGCGCTCGACCAAGGCCGACATGCTCGAAGTCACGCCCCTGCGCACGCTGCTGCAGGCCAAGGACGTGCTGATCATGCAGAAGATCGCCGGTGATCTGCCGCTGGACGAACAGGTACTCGACTACGCCGTGCGCCTGGCCCGCGCGACCCGCAGCTGGCCGGGCCTGGCCATCGGCGCCGGTCCGCGCGCGTCCATCGCCCTGGTACGCGGCGCCCGCGCGCGCGCCCTGCTGCGTGGCGGCGACTTCGTGCTGCCCGATGACATCAAGGGCTGCGCCCTGGCCGTATTGCGCCACCGCGTGCGCCTGTCGCCGGAGCTGGATATCGAAGGGCTGTCCATCGATCAGGTTCTGCTGCAACTGCTCGATCAGGTTCCCGCACCCCGTCTATGAACGCCTCGATCCTGGATAGCGCGGCATGAAGCCCTCCTCCCTCCTGCTCCGCCTGCTGGCCGGGCTGCTGGTGGTCGCCATCGTACTCGGCGCGCTGGATGCCCTGTCCATCGCGGTGCCGGAACGCCTCGTCGCGCTCTGGTGGGGAGCCTTGCTGGTCCTCGCCGGCGCCGCGCTGATCGACGCCCTGCGCCTGTACCGCCAGGCGTCGCCTCGTCTGCAGCGGCACCTGCCGGGCAACCTGCCACTGGGACGCTGGAGCGATGTACAACTGACCGTCCATCACGCCTACCCGCGTGCCCTGCACATCCAGGTATTCGACCATGTCCCGCAGGACATGGCTGTCGAGCATCTGCCGCAACAGGTCGAACTGCGTCCGGGCGAACAGACCACCTTCAGCTACCGGGTGCGCCCGCTGCTGCGTGGTCATTTCGTCTTTCCACGCTGCGAAGTCAGCCTGCCCAGCCCGCTGCGTCTGTGGCAGTCGCGGCGCTATCTGGACGTGCGCGACGAAGCACGCGTCTACCCGGATTTCGCCCGCCTGTACGGCGCTCAACTGATGGCCGTGGACGACTGGGTCGCCCAACTGGGCGTGCGCCAGCAGCAGCGTCGTGGTCTTGGGCAGGAATTCCATCAGCTACGCGAATTCCGCGATGGCGATACCCTGCGGCAGATCGACTGGAAGGCCACTGCCCGCAAGCGCACGCCCATCGCCCGTGAGTATCAGGACGAACGTGACCAGCAGATTCTGTTCCTGATCGACTGTGGCCGGCGCATGCGCAGCCAGGACGGCGAGCTGTCGCATTTCGACCACGCCCTCAACGCCAGTCTGCTGCTCAGCTACGTGGCCCTGCGCCAGGGAGACGCAGTGGGGCTGATGACCTTCGCTGGCGAGCAAAGCCGCTACCTGGCACCGGTCAAGGGCCAGGCTCAGGTCAATGTGCTGCTCAACGCCGTCTACGACCTGCAGAGCACCCAGCGTCCGGCTGACTACGCCGCTGCTGCGGATACCTTGCTCAGCCGCCAGAGCCGGCGCGCCCTGGTGGTGCTGATCACCAACCTGCGCGACGAAGACGACGAGGAGTTGCTGGGCGCGGTGAAACGCCTGGAGCGCCGGCACCGGGTGCTGATCGCCAGCCTGCGCGAGGAAGTGCTCGACAGCCTTCGACATACCCAGGTGCGCGACTACGAGTCGGCCTTGAACTACTGCGGTGCCGTGGATTACCTCAACGCACGCAACACCCTGCACGAGCGCCTGGCCGCTCACAACGTCCCGGTGCTGGACGCCCGCCCTGGCGAACTCGGCCCCGAACTGGTCAACCGCTACCTGGCCTGGAAAAAGGCCGGGATGCTCTAACCCCGATGCTGGCCGCGCGGATGGAGCCTGGCAGATCATGCCCCGGGTTTCGCTGGCTCAACCGCAGGCTGGGGGTAACAGTTGTTTGTTTCTGACTACTGCCCTGAAACGCGCCATTCCTTATACTGCGCCCCATCGATTTCGCCTGTGGAGCGCACGCCTGTGAACTTTTCCTCCTGGACACCCAAGGAGCGCCTGATTTCCGCGGCCTTCTTCGCCGTGGCCATCGGTTGCCTGCTGTATGGCTTCACATCGGGCGTACCGCCCATGAGCAGCGAGTTCTTCTCGATGTTCGCCGTGGTGTCGCTGGTGATTGGCCTGGCGCTGACACCCAGCTTCATGCTTCAACCGCTACGCGAAAGCCTGGGCAGCAATCTGTCCAAACCGATGCGCATCGCCCTGGGCTTCTTCTGTGCCTTCCAGCTGATCGCGGTCATTCGCGTGATTCTCGGCTGAGTCCCGCAGCCCGCCATTCGGCAGGCTGGCGTACTCAGTTCGCCGGTAACGGCATGACCGTGACCTGCACCTCGGGATCATGATCACCACCCCCGAGAATCACCCCGCGCAACGGGGAAACATCGGAAAAGTCGCGGCCCCAGGCCAGGGTAATGTGCTCCAGCGCCGGCAGGATGTTGTTGGTCGGGTCGAAATCCACCCAACCGTTGCGCGGGCAATACACCGACACCCAGGCATGCGAGGCATCGGCGCCGATCAGACGCGGCTGGCCGGGTGGCGGCTGGGTGAGCAGGTAGCCGCTGACGTAACGTGCCGCCAGGCCCCGGGAACGCAGGCAGGCGAGCATCAGGTGGGCGAAGTCCTGACAGACCCCGCGCCGCTCCTCGAGCACCTTGAGCAGCGGCGTCGCCACCTGCGTGGCTTCGGCATCGAAGGTGAACTCGTCGAAGATCTTCTGCATCAGCACGCGCACCGAGAGCAGCAGCGGCTGCTCGGGCAGGAAGCAATCGTCGGCGAACAGGCTGAAGGCGCGCTTCAGACGCACGTAGGGTGACTGGAAACGGTAGCGGGTAGCGTCCAGCAACTGCGCATCCCACGGCTGCCCCCGATACCCCAGAGCCTCACAGGCGGATTCCCAAGACGGCGAGTCCTGCAGATCGAGATACGCCCGCGGCAGCACTTCGACATTCAGTCTGGCGCAGACCTTAAGCGCGTCGTGGGGCCGCTCGAAGGCCAGGCGGGTCAACGGATTGCCGAATACATCGACGATATCGTGGCGCTGACAGGGCTGCGGGGTGATCTGCAGATGGCGCTCCTCGCAGCGCTGCCAGGCACAGTCACGCGGCCACAGGTGGGCCAGCTGCTGGGCCAGGGACACTGGCGAGGCATAACGATAATGGGTGTCGTGCAACACCTGATAACGAGCACTCATGACGACCGGGTTCCCTGACTGGCGGCAACGTGCACGAAAAAGCGCAGGCCCAGTTCATCCGATGCCTGGCCGGATGCCTGGCCGATGGCCTCGAGCAGATCGGCCAGGCCATCGAGTACCGCGCGAACGCCACGGGCGCCGAACAGCGGATTTTCCAGGCTGCGCAGGTCGACGGCGCTCAATTGCCGCTCGAGCCGTGACAGTGCCGGCGCCTCGGGCAGATGGAAGCGTTCGGCCAGGCGCTCCAGGGAGCGCAACAGCGTGCGCACCTGGAACAGCACCGCGTGGGGGTTCTGCTCATCGAGCAGCAGCAGGTCGAGTACCGGAATCAGCTGTGCCGAGGCCATGTAGCGCGTGCGGTAGGTGATGCTGCTGTTACCCAGTTCCAGCAACCACTCGAGTGCCGACTGATCATCCGGCTTGCTGCTGCGCAGGAAGCCGCCGACGCTGTCACAGAGAAACTGCAGGCGTTCGATGCAGCGGCCGATCATCAGGAAACGCCAGCCATCGTCACGGGTCATGTCGTCCAGCGCAAAGCCGGAGAGCGCCGCCAGTGACATCAGCAGGCGATTGAGAAAATCCAGCAACTGGCCAAAATCGCCGCCACGGGCCTCCAGATTCTGCGCATCGCGTTGCAGCTCCACCAGCGCCTGCCAGTTGGCCTGGGAAAGCTTGCCGCGTACGCTGCCGGCGGTCCATTGCAGGCGTTGCAGATTGATGCGCAGGCTGGCTGGCCATTCGGCACCGAGCACCGCCTCCAGCAGCCGGGCATCCAGAGCGCCGTGCTCCTCATCGGGCAACAGGCCGAGGCTTTCGCCAAGATCCAGCGCCGCCTCCAGAGCCTGCGGGTCATCATCGTCATCGACGTAACGACCGAGCATGATGCGCAGCAGCCGCGCGCTGTCCTCACAGCGCTCGCTGTAGCGACCGAACCAGAACAGGTTTTCCACCACCCGTGACGGCAGATAGGGGTCGCTGCGCACCAGATCGGCTGCGCCCAGCGGGCGCATACCCTGCCACGGTTCACCGGGGCCGTGGCGCTCGCCGAGCACCCAGGTGTCCTTGCTGGCACCGCCACGCTGCATCGACACCACCTCGGCGTCGGCTTCTGCGGCCACGCGGGTCAAGCCGCCCGCCATCACCCGGTAGCCGTCGGCACTGGCCACGGCGAACACGCGCATGCCGATGGCGCGGGATTGCAGCTTGCCCTCCCCCTGCCAGACCGGCGCCTGGGACAGTTGCGCCAGCGCCTGAGCGACATAGGCATAAGGGCGCAGCCGCAGCCTTGCAGTCAGCTCGGCACGCTGCGCGGCATCCAGATCACGGCCGAATACCGGGGTGAAGCTCTGCGATGGGAAGCTCGGCCGGATAAGCAGCTCGGGGAGTTTTTCCAGGGCTTGCTCCAATACCGGTGGCTCGCCGCACCACCAACTGGCGATGCTCGGCAGCAGCAGCGGCTCACCCAGCAGCTTCTCGCTGATCGCCGGCAGAAAGCCTGGCAGCCCGGGCGCTTCCAGCACACCGCTACCGAGCGCGTTGGCGACCAGCACGCGGCCCTGACGCACCGCCTCCAACAGGCCGGGCACGCCCAGTGCGGAGTCGGTACGCAGTTCGAGGGGGTCGCAGAAATCGTCGTCGAGACGGCGCAGCACCGCATGTACGCGGCGCAACCCCGCCAGGGTCTTGAGGTACAGGGTGGCGTCGCGCACGGTCAGGTCGCTGCCTTCGACCAGCGGATAACCGAGCTGACGGGCCAGGTACAGGTGTTCGAAATAGCTCTCGTTGAATCGCCCGGGTGTCAGCACCACCACCAGCGGCGTCTCGCCATCGGCGGGCGCCTGACGCGCCAGGGTGTCCTGCAGGGTGCGGAAGAACCCCGCCAGGTACTGCACGCCCAGGTCCCGGTACAGCTCGGGGAAGGCGCGGGAAACGATTTGCCGGTTTTCCAGGGCGTAGCCCGCCCCGGAGGGCGCCTGGGTACGATCGGCCGTGACCCACCAGCGGCCATCGGGCGCCCGCGCCAGGTCCACGGCATACACATGCAGGAAGGTACCGCCTGGCGGCTGCAAGCCCTGGCAGGGCCAGAGAAAGTTCTCGTGGCCGAAGACCAGCTCCGGCGGCAGCAGGCCGTCGGCCAGTAGCTGCTGAGGGCCGTAAAGGTCGGCCAGTACCTTGTCGAGCAACGCCGCACGCTGGGCCACGCCGGCAGCGATGGTCTGCCACTCGGCCGCGGGAATCAGATTGGGCAGCAGGTCCAGTTCCCAGGGGCGATCCGCACCATCGGGATCGGCGTACACGTTGTAGGTAACGCCATTCTCCTGGATCTGTCGGGTCAGCATGGCCTGACGCTGCTGCAGCTGTGCCGGGCGGCTGCGCTGCAGTTGGGTCAGCAGCCTGCGCCAATGCGGGCGAACCTGCCCGCTGGCATCGAGCAGTTCATCGTAGGCCCCATCGTTGGACGGGTAATCGGCGAGCAGATCAGGCATCAATGTCTCGGTGATTCTTGGTGACGTCTTGTCGTTGGCTTAGCGTAGGCGTTGCACGGTGAAAGCATAACCTGCGCCAGTAAAACCCACTCAACATCGCGCGAGCTAGAGCACGGCAAGGGCTTGGCGCCCCCAAAAACAGGCCAGGAAGCGGAGTGTACTGGTGTACATGCGCACTCCTGAGCTGTTTTTAACGCCGCAGCGTCGGCGCGCAGCCGACGTTGCGCAGGTTCTCAGATGCGGCGCAGATCCAGGGTCGTTGGCAACTCCTGATTACTGCTTGGCGTCAGCGCAGCCCGTTTACCCGGGCTATGCCCAAGGCGGAAGAAGCGTGCCAGGCGCCGGCTTTCCGCCTCATAGGCGTTCACCGGCAGGCTGTCATAGTTTCGCCCACCGGGATGGGCGACATGATACTGGCATCCGCCGATGGAGCGGTTCATCCAGGTATCCACCAGGTCGAAAATCAGCGGCGCATGCACGCCGATGGTCGGCTGCAGACAGGCCGCGGGCTGCCAGGCACGGAAGCGCACCCCGGCGACGAACTCACCGACCTTGCCGGTCGCTCGCAGCGGGACCGGCACGCCATTGCAGGTCAACACGTAACGATCCGGGGTCAGGCCATTGACCTTGACCTGCATCCGCTCGAGGGACGAGTCGACATAACGCACCGTACCGCCCACCGCGCCCTCTTCGCCCAGCACATGCCAGGGCTCCAGCGCCTGACGCAGCTCCAGATCGATGCCCTTGACGTTGAAGTCGCCGGCCTTGGGGAAGCGAAACTCGAAATGCGGTGCGAACCAGTCGGCGCGCAGGCGGTAACCGAAGGTGGTCAGTTCCTGCAGCACATCGGCAAAATCCTGCTCGACGAAGTGCGACAGCAAGAAGCGGTCATGCAGTTCGGTACCCCAGCGCACCAGGCGTGCGGGCCGGTAAGGCTCCTTCCAGAACCGCGCGATCAGCGCCCGCAGCAACAACTGCTGGGCCAGGCTCATCTGCGCGTGCGGCGGCATTTCGAAGGCACGCAGCTCGAGCAGACCAAGACGCCCGGAGGCCGAATCCGGGGAATACAACTTGTCGATGCAGAACTCGGCACGGTGGGTATTGCCGGAGACATCGACCAGCAGATTGCGCAGCAGGCGGTCGACCAGCCACGGCGGGCACTCGCGACCGGGCTCGGGCATCTGTGCGAAGGCGATTTCCAGCTCGTAGAGGGCATCGTTGCGCGCCTCGTCGACCCGGGGCGCCTGGGAGGTCGGACCGATGAACAACCCGGAGAACAAATAGGACAACGACGGGTGATTGTGCCAGTAGCTGATCAGGCTGCGCAGCAGATCGGGGCGGCGCAGGAAGGGCGAATCCACAGGTGTGGCGCCACCGAGAACGAAGTGGTTGCCGCCGCCGGTACCGGTGTGGCGGCCATCGATCATGAACTTCTCGCTGCTCAGGCGGCACTGACGCGCCTGTTCATAGAGGAACTCGGTGCGTTCGACCAGCTCGTCCCAACTGGCCGCCGGGTGGATATTCACCTCGATCACGCCAGGGTCCGGGGTCACCCGGAAGAACTGCAGTCGCGGGTCGTTAGGCGGCTCGTACCCCTCGAGGAGCACCGGGCAATCCAGTTCGGCAGCGGTGTCCTCGATGGCGGCGGCCAGCTCCAGATAATCCTCGAGGTCACTCAGCGGCGGCATGAACAGGTACAGCCGGCCATCGCGAGGCTCGGCGCACAATGCCGTGCGCACCACGTCGGCTGCCGACTGACCGCGTTTGGGTTTGGCTGGCGCATTGCCTCGGCTGCCATTCCAGACGCCGCGCGCCTGGTACTGCAACTCGGCGGAGGCCGGCAGCGGCGCGAACACCTGAGACGGGTCCGCTGGCGTCACGTAGGGGAATTCCTCGGCTTTGACCCAGGGCAGGGAATCCAGCGGCAGGCGATAGCCCAGGGCCGAATCGCCGGGTACCAGACGGCAATACTCATCGCGCAGGTACCAGGAGCCACTGCGCCAGCCAGCACGGCGGGTATCGCGGGCCAGCGGCAGGACATGCCCGATCACCCGATCGAGGCCCTGCTCGAATACCCGGCGCAGGCGCTCGCGCTCCAGTGGGTCGGCCAGGCGGGCGTCTTCAGGAGAAACGTTGTCGGGCAAACGCCCCTCACGCCACAGGTAATAGAGACCGTCTTCGAAAGCCGGAAAGCGGTGAGCCGCATCGACGCCCAGGCGCTCGGCCAGGTTGGCGAGAAAGCGCGCGGCCGTGTCGGCATCGGCGCCATAGTCGCGCCCTTCATCGGCCAGCAGCTCGGCGTTACGCCAGACCGGCTGACCATCGCGGCGCCAGAAGGCATTCAGCGACCAGCGCGGCAGCTGCTCGCCCGGGTACCACTTGCCCTGGCCGAAATGCACCAGGGCAGTTGGCGCGTAGTGCTCACGCAGGCGCAGGAACAGATCCGTGGCCAAACGGCGCTTGTTCGGCCCCAGAGCCGCGGTGTTCCATTCAGCGTCATCCGGGTAATCGAGGGCGACGAAGGTTGGCTCGCCGCCCATGGTCAGGCGTACGTCGGCGGCCTGCAGGTCGTCGTCGACACGGCGGCCCAGGTCGACGATGTCGCGCCATTGGTTGTCGGTGTAGGGTTTGGTGACCCGCGGCGCTTCCCAGATACGCTCCACGCGCATCTCATGGCTGAACTCGCTTTCGCAGTCGTCCACCGCCCCGCTGATCGGCGCTGCCGACGAGGGCTCCGGGCTACAGGCCAGGGGAATGTGACCTTCACCGGCGAACAGCCCGCTGGTGGGGTCGAGGCCGATCCAGCCGGCGCCTGGCAGGTACACTTCGCACCAGGCGTGCAGGTCGGTGAAATCCACCTCGGTGCCCGACGGGCCATCCAGGGATTTGACGTCGGCACTGAGCTGAATCAGATAGCCGGACACGAAACGTGCGGCCAGGCCCAGGTGACGGAACAGCTGGACCAGCAGCCAGGATGAATCACGGCACGAGCCCGAAGCATTGACCAGGGTCTGCTCGGGCGTCTGCACGCCCGGCTCCATGCGGATCAGATAATCGATATCGGCGGCCAGACGCTGATTCAGGGCGACCAGGAAATCCACACTGGCCTTTGGCGTACGGTCGATGCTCGCCAGATACTCGTTGAAGCGCGCCTCGCCCGGCAGCCTGACCAGATACGGCGCCAGCTCGCGCTGCTCGCCGGCGGTGTAGGTCAGGGGAATCTGCTCGGCATAGGGCTCGAGGAAGAAGTCGAACGGGTTGAACACCGCCATCTCGGCGACCAGATCCACCTCGACGCGCAACTCGCGGGTCTTTTCCGGGAATACCAGGCGCGCCAGGTAGTTGCCCTGGGGGTCCTGCTGCCAGTTGATGAAGTGCTCACCCGGCTCCACGCTCAGGGAGTAGGAAAGGATCCGCGTGCGGCTGTGGGGGGCCGGGCGCAAGCGAATGATCTGTGGCCCCAGATTGACGGCACGGTCGTAGCGATAATGAGTAACGTGGTGCAACGCGACATGAATCGACACGGCGGGCCTCCTGCAAGCCTGGGCGATGGAGATAACGGCGCAAGACTTGTGCCAGCGCCGGCCTGAGGCGGCGCAGCGAACAGCTCGGCGAAGACTTGGCCCCAGCATGGGGCATGCCACGCCCCACAACGAACATCACGCACCATAACAGCACCTTAGCCAGCGCAGTGCGCTTCCGTTACCATCGGCACACTCAGTAGCGAGACGCGGCATGTATATCTATCGATTGGTTCTGATCCTGGTAGTGGGCATCTACCTGTTCTCGCCCGCCATCATGGACTGGTGGATCGACCCCAACGGCGCCTGGTACCGGCCTTACATGCTGTGGCTGATCCTCATCGTGGTGACCTTCATCCTGCAGAGCCAGCGCGATGCAGACGAGCTCTGACCTGATGCGGGGTTGCCCGCCCACCGCCGTTCACCTCTACTCGCAGAGCCAACGTGATGCCGACGAGCTTTAGCCTCAGCGGGTTGATGGCGGTCAGCGCCGCCTACCTGCTCGTGTTGTTCAGTGTCGCCTGGTGCGCCGACCGCGGCCTGATTCCGCGCCGGCTGATTCGTCACCCGCTGACCTATACCCTGTCGCTGGGCGTGTACGCCAGCGCCTGGGCCTTCTACGGCACCGTCGGCCTGGCCTACCAGTACGGCTACGGCTTCCTGGCCAGCTACCTGGGCGTGACCGGGGCATTCCTGCTGGCGCCGGTGCTGCTCTACCCCATCCTGCGCATCACCCGTACCTATCAGCTGTCGTCGCTGGCCGATCTGTTCGCGTTTCGCTTTCGCAGCACCTGGGCTGGCGCGCTGAGCACGCTGTGCATGCTGATCGCCGTGCTGCCGCTGCTGGCCCTGCAGATCCAGGCGGTCACCGATGCGATCGGCATCCTCACCCGGGAACCGGTGCAGCCACAGATCGCCCTGGCGTTCTGCGGCCTGTTCATCCTGGTCACCATCCTGTTCGGCGCCCGCCATCTGGCGACCCGGGAAAAGCACGAAGGCCTGGTGTTCGCCATCGCCTTCGAGTCGGTGGTCAAGCTGCTGGCCATGGGCGCCATCGGTCTGTATGCGCTGTACGCGGTATTCGACGGCCCGCGCGAGCTGGAGCAATGGCTGGTGCTCAACCAGGCGGCGCTGGCCAGCCTGCACACGCCGTTGCAGGAAGGCCCGTGGCGCACCCTGCTGCTGGTGTTCTTCGCCTCGGCCATCGTCATGCCGCACATGTACCACATGACCTTCACCGAGAACCTCAACCCGCGCGCCCTGGTCAGTGCCAGCTGGGGCCTGCCGCTGTTCCTGCTGCTGATGAGCCTGGCCGTGCCGCTGATTCTCTGGGCCAGCCTGCGCCTGGGCTCGACCACCAGCCCGGAGTACTTCACCCTCGGCCTGGGCATCGCCGTGGACAGCCCGACCCTGGCGCTGATCGCCTACATCGGCGGTCTGTCCGCCTCCAGCGGCCTGATCATCGTCACCACCCTGGCGCTGTCGGGCATGCTGCTCAACCACGTGGTGCTGCCGCTCTACCAGCCACCGGCCGAGGGCAATATCTACCGCTGGCTGAAATGGACGCGCCGCGCGCTGATCGTCGCCATCATCCTCGCCAGCTACGGCTTCTATAACCTGCTCGACGCCCAGCAGGATCTGGCCAACCTGGGCATCGTGTCCTTCGTCGCCACCCTGCAGTTCCTGCCCGGCGTGCTCTCGGTACTGTACTGGCCGACCGCCAACCGCCGCGGCTTCATCGCCGGTCTGCTGGCGGGCATCGGCGTGTGGTCGGTCAGCATGCTGATGCCGCTGCTGGGCACCCTGCCCGGCCTCTACGTGCCGATTCTGGACCTGGTCTACGTGCTGGATGACAGCAGCTGGCACATGGCGGCCATCGCCTCGCTGGCCACCAACGTGCTGGTGTTCACCCTGGTCTCGGTGTTCACCGACTCGAGCCCGGAAGAGGACAGCGCCGCGGAAGCCTGCGCCGTGGACAACGTGCGTCGCCCACAGCGCCGGGAGCTGCTGGCGCTGTCGCCCCAGGAATTCGCCACCCAGTTGGCCAAGCCGCTGGGTGCCAAGACCGCCCAGCGTGAAGTCGAACAGGCCCTGCGCGACCTGCATCTGCCTTTCGACGAAAGCCGCCCTTACGCGCTGCGCCGCTTGCGCGATCGCCTTGAAGCCAACCTGTCCGGGCTGATGGGACCGAGCGTGGCCCAGGACATCATCGAGTCCTTCCTGCCCTACAAGTCCGGTAGCGAAAGCTACGTGACCGAGGACATCCACTTCATCGAGAGCCGCCTCGAGGATTATCACTCGCGCCTCACCGGCCTCGCCGCGGAACTCGATGCCCTGCGCCGCTATCACCGCCAGACCCTGCAGGAACTGCCGATGGGCGTCTGCTCCCTGGCCAAGGATCACGAGATCCTGATGTGGAACAAGGCCATGGAAGAACTCACCGAAATTCCCGCACAGCGCATCGTCGGTTCTCGCCTGTCGACCCTTGGCGAGCCCTGGCGTGACCTGCTGCAACGCTTCATCGAGATTCCCGACGAACACCTGCACAAGCAGCGCCTGGCGCTGGACGGCCAGATCCGTTGGCTCAACCTGCACAAGGCGGCCATCGACGAGCCGCTGGCACCGGGTAACAGTGGCCTGGTCCTGCTGGTCGAGGACCTGACCGAAACCCAGATGCTCGAAGACAAGCTGGTGCACTCCGAGCGCCTGGCCAGTATCGGTCGCCTCGCCGCCGGCGTGGCCCATGAAATCGGCAACCCGATCACCGGCATCGCCTGCCTCGCGCAAAACCTGCGCGAAGAACGTGAAGGCGATGGCGAACTGACCGAAATCAGCGCGCAGATTCTCGAGCAGACCAAGCGGGTCACGCGCATCGTCCACTCGTTGATGAACTTCGCCCACTCGGGTAGCCATCAGCAAGCCGACGAGCCGGTCTGCCTGGCCGAAATCGCTCAGGAAGCCATTGGTCTGCTGGCGCTTAACCGGCGCAGTGTGGACGTGCAATTCTTCAACCTGTGCAAGCCCGATCATTGGGCACACGGTGATCCACAGCGCCTCGCCCAGGTGCTGATCAACCTGCTGAGCAACGCTCGCGACGCCTCGCCAGCTGGCGGTGCCATTCGCGTGCGCAGCGAAGCGTCGGAACACACCGTCGACCTGATCGTCGAGGACGAAGGCAGCGGGATTCCCAAGGGCGTGATGGACCGGCTGTTCGAGCCGTTCTTCACCACCAAGGACCCCGGCAAGGGAACCGGACTCGGCCTCGCGCTGGTCTATTCCATCGTGGAAGAGCATTATGGCCAGATAACAATCGACAGCCCGATCGACCCCGAGCAGCAACGTGGCACCCGCATCCGGGTAACGCTGCCGCGGCACATCGAGGCAATGCCACTGGCGACCTAAATTCCGAAGAACCGCATTCCTGGCGATGCGCGTGGCCCAGCTTGGCTACAGCACCGGGAAGCAGGTTCCGAGACCGTCGAGAGAATTCGATTAAATGCCTCATATCCTGATCGTCGAAGACGAAACCATCATCCGCTCTGCCCTGCGTCGCCTGCTCGAACGCAACCAGTACCAGGTCAGCGAGGCCGGTTCGGTACAGGAAGCCCAGGAGCGCTTCGACATCCCGGGGTTCGATCTGGTGGTCAGTGACCTGCGCCTGCCTGGCGCACCGGGCACCGAGTTGATCAAGCTCGCCCAGGGCGCTCCGGTGCTGATCATGACCAG
This sequence comes from Pseudomonas flavescens, assembly GCF_013408425.1. Lineage (NCBI taxonomy): Bacteria > Pseudomonadati > Pseudomonadota > Gammaproteobacteria > Pseudomonadales > Pseudomonadaceae > Phytopseudomonas > Phytopseudomonas flavescens. Next base: position 3,467,351 of record NZ_JACBYV010000001.1, read on the forward strand.
CTATGCGAGCCTGCGCTCGGCGGTCGACTCGATGAAAATGGGCGCTGTCGATTACATCGCCAAACCCTTCGATCATGACGAGATGTTGCAAGCCGTGGCGCGCATCCTGCGTGATCGTCAGGCGGTACGCAGCCAGGCAGGGAACGCTCCGGCCGCAACACGCGGCGCGGAAAAGAGCGACAAGGCCGCCAATGGCGAAATCGGCATCATCGGCTCCAGCCCGGCGATGCTGGAGCTGTACAGCAAGATCCGCAAGGTCTCCCCCACCGACTCCAACGTGCTGGTGCAGGGCGAATCCGGTACCGGCAAGGAGCTGGTCGCCCGGGCGCTGCACAACCTGTCGAAGCGCGCCAAGGCCCCGCTGATTTCGGTCAACTGCGCGGCGATCCCGGAAACCCTCATCGAATCCGAGCTGTTCGGCCATGAAAAGGGCGCATTCACCGGTGCCAGCGCCAGCCGCGCCGGCCTGGTGGAGGCCGCCGACGGCGGTACCCTGTTTCTCGATGAAATCGGCGAACTGCCCCTGGAAGCCCAGGCGCGCCTGCTGCGCGTTCTGCAGGAAGGCGAGATACGTCGGGTCGGCTCGGTGCAGTCGCAGAAGGTCGACGTGCGCCTGATCGCGGCGACTCACCGCGACCTGAAAACCCTGTCGAAAACCGGCCAGTTCCGTGAAGACCTCTATTACCGGCTGCACGTCATCGCCCTGAAACTGCCGCCACTGCGCGAGCGCGGCAGCGATGTGCTGGAAATCGCCCGCGCCTTCCTGCTGCGCCAATCCACCCGCATGGGGCGCACCGACCTGCATTTCGGCCCCGACGCGGAACAGGCCATCCACCACTACAGCTGGCCGGGTAACGTGCGGGAACTGGAGAACGCCATCGAGCGCTCGGTGATCCTCTGCGACGGCAGCACCATCAATGCCGACCTGCTGGGTATCGACATCGAGCTGGAAGACCTCGACGACGATGCGTTCATGGGCCTGCCGCCACAGAGCGGAGCGGTCAATGGCACCAGCCAGGACCCCAGCGAGGATCTTTCGCTGGAAGACTACTTCCAGCACTTCGTACTCGAGCATCAGGACCACATGACCGAGACCGAACTGGCCCGCAAACTGGGCATCAGCCGCAAGTGCCTGTGGGAACGTCGCCAGCGCCTGGGCATTCCGCGGCGCAAGTCGAGCGTTACCAGCGAATAGCGTCTAGCTCGGCTGTTACCGCACCGAGCGAAGCACGTAACAAAGCCGGGGTTTACGGTAACGGAATCCCGGCTTTTTTTTGCCCTCGCAAAAGTCAAAAAACCTAAATTATTGTTTTTAAAGGAAAAATAAAAACTGGCACGCGGAATGCTTTATCTCTCGCACAACAACAATAACAAGCATGACCAACGACAATAAAAATAAGACGAAACGACTCCAGCACAATAAGAACAAGACGGCAGGAGACGCAGCTAACTGATTCTTTTGGAGAGGATTTCCTCATGGGGCCTTGCCCCGTAACCAGATAGAGAACAATAAAACTGTCGATAGACAGCACCGGTTCTGGTTGGGTCAGAGACCCGAGGTAGCGTCAGCATCCAAAGTAATCCGTTTGCTCTTGCTCCCGATACGGGAGGTTTTCCGGACGGCATGGATTCCGGAACGGGCGATCGAACAAGAACAACAAGCCCGCATAACAAGAAAAACGCATAGCAACATTTGTGGGGGAGCTTCGGCTCCCCCAGTAGCTTGTGCCCCGGCCTGCCCTCCCTCCCCCGCTTACACCCATCCGCGACTCAATGCTAGAATCCGCGCTATTTCTGCGCCTTTACATTATTCTGGCCATTCATTTCGTCATACAGTGCTCTCCATGCTGAAAAAGCTGTTCAAGTCCCTTCGTTCGCCGCTGCGCCGCGCTCACCAGCCTCACAGTACGCCGCACGTGCTGAACAACAACCAGCACCCGATCCAGCGTGGGCAGATAAGCCGCTACGCGATCAGCGTGGTCGAGCGTCTGCAGAATGCAGGCTACGAGGCCTATCTGGTCGGTGGCTGCGTACGCGATCTGCTGCTGGGCATCGAGCCCAAGGACTTCGACGTCGCCACCAGCGCTACCCCGGAGCAGGTCAGGGGTGAATTCCGCAATGCCCGGGTGATCGGTCGCCGCTTCAAGCTGGTCCACGTGCACTTCGGCCGCGAGATCATCGAGACCGCCACCTTCCGCGCCAACCACCCGCAGGGTGAAGAGGAAGAGGATACCAACCAGTCCTCGCGCAACGAGAGCGGCCGCATTCTGCGTGACAACGTCTACGGCACCCTGGAGGACGACGCCCAGCGCCGCGACTTCACCATCAATGCGCTGTACTACGATCCGGTATCCGAGCGGATTCTCGACTACGCCAATGGCATGCACGACATCCGCAACAACCTGGTGCGGCTGATCGGCAACCCCACGCAGCGTTATCAGGAAGATCCGGTGCGCATGCTGCGTGCCGTGCGCTTCGCCGCCAAGCTGGACTTCGATATCGAGAAGCACAGCGCCGATCCCATCTATGACCTGGCTCACCTGCTGGGGGGCATTCCCGCCGCTCGCCTGTTCGACGAAGTGCTCAAGCTGTTTCTCAGCGGCTACGCCATCTACACCTATGACCTGCTGGTGGACTACGGCCTGTTCGGCCAGCTGTTCCCGGCCAGCGCCGCGGCGCTGAGACAGAACCCGGAATACACCGACACACTGATCCGCAACGCCCTGGACAACACCGATCTGCGCATCCACCAGGGTAAGCCGGTCACCCCCGCTTTCCTGTTCGCGGCGCTGCTCTGGCCAGCGCTGCCGGCTCGAGTGATTCGCCTCCAGGAGCGCGGCATGCCGGCCATTCCGGCCATGCAGGAAGCGGCTCACGAACTGATCGCCGAGCAGTGCCAGCGCATCGCCGTGCCGAAACGCTTCACCCTGCCGATCCGCGAGATCTGGGACATGCAGGAGCGCCTGCCACGACGCAGCGGCAAGCGCGCCGATCTGCTGCTGGAAAACCCACGCTTCCGCGCCGGTTACGACTTCCTGCTGCTGCGCGAGAGCGCCGGCGAGGAAACAGGCGGCCTCGGCGACTGGTGGACGGACTACCAGGACGCCAGCGACAGCGACCGCCGGGTGATGATCCGCGACCTGTCCAGCAAGGACGACGCACCAGGTGCGCCCCGCAAGCGCCGCCGCAGTGGCGGCAACAAGCGCAAGCGCAGCCCTCAGGGCGGCGGCGCAGCCGACTAAGCATGGAACGTGTCCATATCGGTCTGGGCAGCAACCTCGCCGAACCGGCCGAGCAGTTGCGCCAGGCGCTTGCCGCACTCGAGCACCTGCCAGATACCCGCCTCGCGGCGGTTTCTTCCTTCTATGTCAGCGATTCGCTGCTCCCCGGCCAGCCGCGCTACACCAATGCCGTCGCGGCGCTGGACACCGATCTGCAGCCGCTGCAGCTGCTCGATGCGCTGCAGGCCATCGAACGGGGTCAGGGCCGCGAACGCCACGAACGCTGGGGCCCACGTACGCTCGACCTGGACATCCTGCTGTTCGGCGAGCGGCTGATCGACGAGCCACGACTGCGCGTCCCGCACTACCACATGCACGCGCGGGCCTTCGTGCTCTACCCACTCGCGGAAATCGCTGCCGGCCTGGAGTTGCCCGATGGCCGCTCCCTCGGCGCACTGCTGGCGGCCTGCCCCTTCGAGGGCCTGGAACGCCTGACGCCCTGAAGCAGGTGGTTCTGCCGCTGGCGGTAACGACGTAACAGCGCGGTAACACATTCGATTGACTTGCCCCCCCGCCATCGGGACTATAGCCACCCATTGCCCCATGCCGGAGCAAAAAGGGCCGCCAAACAGGCCACATTGAAGCAGCCTAGCTGCCTCTTCGATGCCAGAAAGAACCTGCTCCACGAGAGCCTGCATTCAACAGGCCCGCACAGGTTCCGAGTGAGGATACGTTCATGCCTGATGTAACCCTGACCACCCTGCAAGCGCTCAAGCAGAAGGGCGAAAAGATCACCATGCTGACCTGCTACGACGCCACCTTCGCCAAGGTCAGCTCGCAGGCAGGCGTAGAAGTGCTGCTGATCGGGGACTCCCTTGGGATGGTGCTGCAGGGGCATGACAGCACGCTACCGGTCAGCGTCAACGACATGGCCTACCACACGGCCAGCGTCAAACGCGGCAACCGCGGTGCGCTGATCGTCGCCGACCTGCCCTTCATGGGATACGCCACCGTGGATCAAGCCCTGCAAAATGCCGGCGCCTTGATGCAGGCGGGTGCTCACATGGTCAAGATCGAAGGCACCGCCTGGCTGGCCGAATCCATCGCGCGCCTGGCTGAACGTGGTGTGCCGGTGTGCGCACATATGGGCCTGACCCCGCAAACCGTGAATATTCTCGGTGGCTACAAGGTGCAGGGCCGTCAGGAGGCACAGGCCCGGCAGATGGTTGCCGACGCCATCGCGCTGGAGCAGGCGGGTGCGGCCATGCTGTTGCTCGAATGCGTACCGGTCGACCTGGCGGGCGAGATCAGCCGCACCGTGAAGATACCGGTTATCGGCATTGGTGCCGGCCCGCAGACCGACGGCCAGGTACTGGTGCTGCACGACATGCTCGGGGTGTCCCTGACTGGCCGCATGGCCAAGTTCGTGAAGAACTTCATGGATGGCCAGGCCGGTATCGAAGACGCCATCGCGGCCTATGTGAAAGCCGTGAAGGACGTCAGCTTCCCGGCCGCCGAACACGGATTCTCCGCATGAACACCGTGAAGACCGTGCGCGAGCTGCGCGCTGCCGTTGCCCAGGCCCGTGCCGAAGGCAAGCAGATCGGCCTGGTGCCGACCATGGGCAACCTGCACGCCGGCCACGCCGCACTGGTGGAAAAGGCCGCGCAACGCAGCGACTTCGTGGTCGCCAGCATCTTCGTCAACCCGATGCAGTTCGGCCCCTCCGAAGACCTCGACAAGTACCCGCGCACGCTCCAGGCCGACCAGCAGCGCCTGGTCGACGCTGGCTGCCATCTGCTGTTCCACCCGGACGTCGCAGAGATGTACCCCGGCGGCATGGGCGAGCAGACCCGCATCAGCGTGCCGGGCGTGTCCGAGGGCCTTTGCGGTGCCAGCCGCCCTGGCCACTTCGAGGGCGTCGCCACCGTGGTCACCAAACTGTTCAACATGGTACAGCCCGATCTGGCGGTGTTCGGCCAGAAGGACTTCCAGCAACTGGCGGTGATCCGCACCATGGTGCGCGACCTCAACATGCCCATCCAGATCATCGGCGAACCCACCGTGCGCGCCGAGAGCGGCCTGGCCCTGTCATCGCGCAACGGTTATCTGAGCGATGAGCAGCGCGAAACCGCCACGGTTCTGTACCGCTCGCTGCAGCACATCGCCCAGGCCATCCAGGCTGGCGAGCGCGACCTGCCGGCCCTGATCGCCCAGGCGCAGCGCCAGCATGCCGATGCAGGGCTGCGTGCCGACTATCTGGAAGTGCGCGAAGCACAGAGCCTGCGCCAGCTCGGCCCAGGCGACCGCGAGCTGGTCGTGCTGGTGGCCGCCTACCTGGGTAATACCCGGCTGATCGACAACCTGAGCTTCACCCTTGATCAAGGCTACTGACGGCCACCTGCACCGGGCCTGAAAACCCGGATACACTCGAAAGCCCGGACGATCATCCGGGCTTTTTGGTATGTACCACCCTCGCTGAAGTCTGCCCAACCCAATGCCCCAACAAGGAAGCCCCATGGCGTATTACCAACAGCCGCTCGATGTTCTCGCCCTCCCTACCTGGCAGGCGTTGCAGCAGCATCGCCAGGCCATGCAGCACTTCAGCATGCGCGACGCCTTCGCTGGCAACCCGCAGCGTTTCGAGCAGTTTTCCCTGAGCAGTTGTGGCCTGTTTCTCGACTATTCGAAGAACCTGGCCAGTGACGAGACCGTCTCGCTGTTGATGGCGCTGGCCCGCGAAGCCGGCCTGGAGCAATCGATCCGCGCCATGTTCGACGGCGAGAAGCTCAATGCCTCGGAAGGTCGCCCGGCATTGCATACCGCACTGCGTCGGCCGCTCGGCGACAAGGTGCTGGTCGACGGCATCGACGTGATGCCACAGGTGCAGCGGGTACTGCAGCAGATGACCGAACTGGTCGGGCGCATCCACAACGGCCTGTGGCGCGGTTACACCGAAAAACCCATCACCGATGTGGTGAACATCGGCATCGGCGGCTCCTTTCTCGGCCCGCAGCTGGTTTCCGAGGCACTGCTGCCCTTCGCCCAGCGCGGCGTGCGCTGCCACTACCTGGCCAATATCGACGGCAGCGAATTCCACGAGCTGTCGGCCAAGCTGCAGGCCGAAACCACCCTGTTCATCGTTTCATCGAAGTCCTTCGGCACTCTGGAAACCCTCAAGAACGCCCAGGCCGCACGCGGCTGGTACCTGGCTCAGGGCGGCTCCGAGGCCGAGCTGTATCGTCATTTCATCGCCGTGTCGAGCAACCGCGAAGCCGCGGTGGCGTTCGGTATCCGCGAAGAGAACATCTTCCCGATGTGGGACTGGGTCGGTGGGCGTTACTCGCTGTGGTCGGCCATTGGCCTGCCGATCGCCCTGTCCATCGGCATGTCCAACTTCAAGGAACTGCTGGCCGGTGCCTACAGCATGGATGTGCACTTCAAGACCGCGCCATTCGAGCAGAACATGCCGGTCCTGCTGGCCTTGCTGGGTATCTGGTACGGCAATTTCTGGGACGCCCAGAGCCAGGCGATCCTGCCGTACGACCATTACCTGCGCAACATCACCCGGCACCTGCAGCAACTCGACATGGAGTCCAACGGCAAGAGCGTGCGCCAGGACGGTAGCCCGGTCAGCGGCGCGACCGGCCCGGTGATCTGGGGCGGCGTGGGCTGTAATGGCCAGCACGCCTATCACCAACTGCTGCACCAGGGCACCCAGCTGATTCCGGCGGACTTCATCGTTCCGGTGGTCAGCTACAACCCGGTCGCCGACCACCACCAGTGGCTCTACGCCAACTGCCTGTCGCAGAGCCAGGCCCTGATGCTCGGCAAGTCCCGCGAGGAAGCCGAGGCGGAACTGCGCGGCAAGGGCCTTGGCGAAGACGACATCCAGCGCCTGGCGCCGCACAAGGTGATCCCCGGCAACCGGCCGAGCAACACCCTGGTGCTCGAGCGCATCAGCCCCCGCCGCCTCGGCGCGCTGGTGGCCCTGTACGAGCACAAGGTGTTCGCCCAGAGCGCCATCTGGGGCATCAACGCCTTCGACCAGTGGGGCGTGGAACTCGGCAAGGAGCTGGGCAAGGGCGTCTATTCGCGCATGGTCGGCAGCGAGCAAAGCAGCGCCGAGGACGGCTCCACCCAGGGGCTGATCAACTACTTCCGCGGTCGCCATCGCGGTTGATGGATTGCCGGCGCTCGCTCATCGGCGAGCGCCGGCAACACTTTGCGTCACTCTCGGCCTCGTCGGGGTCGACCAGTAAAACTTGGCTGCTACCCTTAGTGTCTATTGCGGACATATAACAACAAGGGTACCCCGCCATGTTCACGATCAGCCGCCACCCTGTCAGCGACGAAACACGCCAGCGTGCTCACCTCGACGACGCCGCCTACCAGCGCCTCTACCGCCAATCGGTCGACGACCCGCAGACGTTCTGGGGCGAACAGGCCAAGGCCTTTCTCGACTGGTTCAAACCCTGGGATGAAGTCTCCAGCGGCAGCCTGAGCAAGGGCGACATTCGCTGGTTTTCCGGTGGCCAGCTGAACATCAGCCACAACTGCATCGACCGTCATCTGGCCAAACGTGGCGATCAGGTGGCGCTGATCTGGGAAGGCGACGACCCCAAGGATTCGGCCAGCATCACCTATCGGCAGTTACATGAGCAGGTCTGCCGGCTGGCCAACGTGCTCAAACAACGCGGCGTGAAGAAGGGCGACCGCGTGTGCATCTACATGCCGATGATCCCGGAGGCGGCCTACGCGATGCTCGCCTGCACCCGCATCGGCGCCGTGCACTCGGTGGTGTTCGGCGGCTTTTCGCCGGATGCCCTGCGTGACCGCATTCTCGATGCCGACTGCCGCACCGTGATCACCGCCGATGAGGCCGTGCGCGGTGGCAAGTTCATCCCCCTCAAGGGCAATGTCGACAAGGCCCTGAAAAACTGCCCCAACGTCTCCACCGTGCTGGTGGTCGAGCGCACCCACAACACGATCGAGTGGGACGAGAGCCGCGATCTCTGGTACCACGAGGCCGTACGACAGGTGGCCGCCGACTGCCCCGCCGAGCCCATGGACGCCGAAGACCCGCTGTTCATCCTCTACACCTCCGGCAGCACCGGCAAGCCCAAGGGCGTGCTGCACAGCACCGCTGGCTACCTGCTGCAGGCGGCGATGACCCACAAGTACGTGTTCGACTATCACGATGGCGATATCTACTGGTGCACCGCGGATGTCGGCTGGGTCACCGGGCACAGTTACATCGTCTACGGCCCGCTGGCCAACGGCGCCACCAGCCTGATCTTCGAAGGCGTGCCCAACTACCCCGATACCTCGCGCTTCTGGCAGGTGATCGACAAGCACAAGGTGAACATCTTCTACACCGCACCGACGGCACTGCGCGCACTGATGCGCGAAGGCGAAGCGCCGGTGAAGAAGACCTCACGCAGCAGCCTGCGCCTGCTCGGCAGCGTCGGCGAGCCGATCAACCCGGAAGCCTGGGAGTGGTACTTCAACGTGGTCGGCGAAAAGCGCTGCCCCATCGTCGACACCTGGTGGCAGACCGAGACCGGCGCCATCATGATCACCCCACTGCCCGGCGCCACCGACCTCAAGCCCGGCTCGGCGACCCGTCCGTTCTTCGGCGTGCAACCGGTGCTGCTGGACGAGCAAGGCAAGGAAATCGAGGGGCCCGGCGCGGGCGTACTGGCCATCAAGGCCAGTTGGCCAAGCCAGATCCGCAGCGTCTACGGCGATCACAAGCGCATGCTCGAGACCTACTTCACCGCCTACCCCGGTTACTACTTCAGTGGCGACGGTGCGCGCCGCGACGAGGACGGTTACTGGTGGATCACCGGGCGTATCGACGACGTGATCAACGTCTCCGGCCACCGTATCGGCACCGCCGAGGTGGAAAGCGCGCTGGTGCTGCACGACGCCGTGGCCGAAGCGGCTGTGGTCGGCTACCCCCATGACGTCAAGGGCCAGGGCATCTATGCCTTCGTCACCACCATGAACGGCATCGAGCCAAGCGACGAGCTGAAAAAGGAACTGCTCAGTCTGGTCGGCAAGGAAATCGGCAGTTTCGCCAAACCGGAGCTGATCCAGTGGGCACCGGGCCTGCCGAAGACCCGCTCAGGCAAGATCATGCGCCGCATCCTGCGCAAGATCGCCTGCAACGAACTGGACAGCCTGGGCGACACCTCGACCCTGGCCGACCCGGCCGTGGTCGACAGCCTGGTCGCCGAGCGGCTCAATTCCTGACGACGATTTCCCCGGGTATCGCCACACTCGACCGCAGGCTAAGGCCATCGCCTTGCAGCGTAGCGGTAACCGGGGCAACCGCGAACGGAACCATGACTTGTGGCGCGCAGCCCGGCGCTTTAGGCTCGCGCCATGGAAGTCATCCGCCGTCGTATAGAAAGCCAGGTACTCAGCCTCAGCGGCATCGCGCTGGGGCAGATCGATTTCGAGAACCCCAAGGGCGACCCCGGCCTGTTCGGCCCGGATTCGGTGTGTTGGCGCATCCACGGTGACTTCACCAGCATGCTCATTGGCGGGGTCAGCGCCCTGCTGCTGCAGGCCTTGCATCCACTGGCCCTGGCCGGCGTATGGGACCACTCCAATTTCCGCGAGGATCTGCTGGGTCGCCTGCGCCGCACCGGCCAGTTCGTTTCCGGCACCACCTTCGCCAGCCGCGACGACGCCGACTGGCTGATCGACAAGGTCAAACGCATTCATTTGCACGTGGTTGGCACCGCGCCGTACGGCCGCCCCTATGCCGCCAGTGACCCGCATCTGCTCACCTGGGTGCATGTGGCCGAGGTGTACAGCTTCCTGCAGGCGCACCTGCGCTACCTGAATCCACGCATGAGCGAAGCCGATCAGGATCGCTACTACGCAGAAATCGCCCTGGTCGCCGAGCGCCTGGGGGCCGCCGAGGTACCGCGCAACCGGGCGCAGATAGCGGCCTACCTCGAGCGCATGCGCGAGCAATTGCTGTGCGACGAGCGCTCCCGGGAAATCCTGCGCATCCTGCTGGCCGCACCAGCGCCCAGCAGGCTGGCAGCCCCCGTTGGCCAGTTGTTCCTGCAAGCCGGTATCGACCTGTTACCGGGCTGGGCGCAGAGCATGCTCGACCAGCGCATGACACCGTTGCGCAGCCGCCTGACCCGCAGCGGCGTGCACGCCATCGCACCGATCATCCGCTGGGCGGTACGCAGTGGTTCGCTGCACAAGTCACGGATACGCATGGGCCTGCCACCCTACTGAGCATCTGCTCGACGCAGCAGTACCGATGCGCAGCAGGCGTTGAACTGATTGCGAGGGTGGTAGACTGCGCGCCCCTTATCACGAGTCGCTGCACATGCCGTCTCTCGACCAGGCAGTGCGCAGCGCACTTGCCAATCGCCACGCCCTGATCGCCGAGCTGCACGCACAGCAGACCGATTGCTATCGCCTGTTCCACGGCAGCCAGGAAGGCGCCGGCGGCCTGACCGTCGACCGTTATGGCCAGCAGTTGATGGTGCAGAGCTTTCACCAGACGCTGACCCGCGACGACCTGCTGGCGCTGCACGAACAGGTCAATGAAACCCTCGGGCTGCACACGCTGCTGGTCTACAACGACCGTTCCGGCGGTAACTCCCGTGTCGATCGCAGCGACCCCGTCTACAGCGCCAGCGACGAAGCCCTGGCCGATCAGGTGGGTCGGGAATGGGGCCTCGATTACCGCGTGCGAGGCCGCCATGCGGGCCAGGATCCGCTGCTGTTCCTCGACCTGCGCAATGCCCGTGGCTGGATCCAGCGCCACAGCGCCGGGAAAAGCGTGCTCAACCTGTTCGCCTACACCTGCGGTGTCGGCCTCAATGCCGCGGCGGGCGGCGCACGGGAAGTGGTCAATCTCGACTTCGCCGAGGGCAACCTCGCGGTCGGTCGCGAAAATGGCGCGCTCAACCCGCAGTTGCCGGCCATGCAGTTCGTCCAGTCGGACTACTTCCCGGCGATCCGCCAGTGGGCCGGCTTGCCCATCGCCGCGCGCCGCGGCCAGAAGCTGCCGAGCTACCCACGCCTCGAGCAGCGCCCGTTCGATCTGGTGTTTCTCGACCCGCCAGCCTGGGCCAAGAGCGCCTTCGGCACGGTCGACCTGCTGCGCGATTACCAGAGCCTGCTGAAACCGGCGATTCTCGCCACTGCCGAGCATGGCAGCCTGGTGTGCTGCAACAACCTGGCGAAAGTGCCGATGGCCGATTGGCGCGAGCAGGTGCTGCGCTGCGCCAGCAAACTGGGGCGCCCGGTGCGCGAGCATGAGCAACTGCTACCCGCCGCGGACTTCCCCTCCACCGATGGCAACCCGCCGCTGAAAACCCTCGTCCTGCATTTTTGAGCCCGCGCGGCGTGCCGCGGAACCCAGGGCTCATGCCATAATCCAAGGCACTCTCGCCAGGAAGATGAAGCAAGACCATGCACAAAGGATTGCGACGCGCCGCCACCGCTCTGCTGATTGCCATTGGCCTGTACAGCCTGATCGGTTTCCTCATCCTGCCCGGCATTGCCCTGCGCATCGCCAATCAGCAGCTGGAACAGTATGCGACCGAGCCCGCACGGCTCGATCGGCTACAGCTCAATCCCTTTACCCTTGAGCTGGACCTCTGGGGGCTGCACCTGGGGGCGCCCGGCAAGGAACAGGTCGCTTTCGAGCACCTGGCCGTGAACCTGCAGCTGGACAGTCTGTGGAGCGGCGCCCTGCACCTGGCCGACGTCAAGCTGGTCAAGCCTCACACCGAAGTGCGTTTCGACAAGGACGGCACCCTCAACCTGGCGCAACTGTTCAAACTGCCGGCCAGCGAGAAACAGCCGGAAGAAGCCAGCGAGCCGTTTCCCCTGCGCATCGACCGCATCGAACTGCTGGGCGGCAATCTGCACTTCCAGGACCTGCGCCCGCAGGAGCCGATCGACATCCATTACGATGACCTCAATCTCGAGCTGCGCAACCTCAGCACCCTGCCCGATGACAACGCCGAGATGACCCTGGTGGCCACCGGCCCGGCTGGCGGCCGTATCGACTGGAGCGGCGAGCTGAGCCTGAGCCCGATCAGCTCCAGCGGTACCCTGAAGATCACCGACGAGCCGATGAAGGCGTTCTGGCCCTACGTGCGTGACGCCGTTCCGCTGGTACTGGAGAAAGGCGTCGTGAGCCTGTCCACCGACTACCGGTTGAACCTGCGTGACGGCACCGAGCTGCTGCTCAGCGACGCCCGCATCAAGGTGGCGCCATTCGCCATGCAGGCGCCGGACGGCAAGCCGCTGGTGAAACTGGACTCCCTCGAAGTCAGCGAAACCTCTCTGGACCTGGCCAAGCAGCAGGTGGTGATCGGCAAGGTACGCGGGCAGAAACTGGAAGCCTGGGCGGCCCGCGAGGCCGATGGCGAACTCGACTGGCAGAAACTCCTGGCCGGCAAACCGCAGCAAGCCGCCACGCCGGCGCCTGTGGCAGATGCACCGAAGCCAGAAGCCACTGCCACTGCTGGTGACGAGGCACAGCCAGCCGCCAAGCAGCCCGCCAAACCCTGGCAGGTGCAGGTCAAGGACGTGCAACTGCGCGACTACCACGCCCACCTCGTCGACCGCGTGCCGAACGAAGCAGTCGCCGTGGAGCTGGGCCCGCTCGATCTGGACATGCAGAACTTCGACAGCCTCGGCACCTCGCCCTTCGCGCTCAAGCTCGATACCGGGGTCGGCAAACAGGGCAAGCTGCAGGCCGAGGGCCAGGTGCAACTGAGCCCGACCACCGCCAATCTGAAGGTCGCCACCCGCAATATCGACCTGCGTGTGGCACAGGCCTACATCAGCCCCTTCGTGCACCTGGAACTGCGCAGCGGCCTGCTGAGCAGCGATCTTGGCGTCGAGCTCACGGCAACCGAACCTCTGGCTCTGCGTGTTCAGGGCACCGCCCAGATCACCCAGTTGCACACCCTCGACACCCTCAAGGGCCGCGACCTGCTGCGCTGGAAGCAACTGGACCTGGGCGGCGTCGACTATCGCCATGGCGAGCGCCTGGACATCGCACGGGTCGATCTGGAGCAGCCCTATGCACGCTTCATCATCAACGAAGACCTGACCACCAACGTCAATGACCTGATCATCAAGCAACCTGCCGGCAATGCCGCCCAGGCGCAGTCCTCGGCCGCCGCCGAGAAGCCGATGGCGATCCGTATCGGCGAGGTCAGCCTGAAGGACGGCTCGGCCAACTTCGCCGACTTCAGCCTCAGGCCCAATTTCGCCACCGCCGTGCAGCAGCTCAATGGCCGCATCGGCACCCTCGACAGCACCAGCAGCAAACCGGCGCCCGTGGATATCAGCGGCAAGGTCGACCGCTACGCCCCCGTCAGCATCAAAGGCAGCCTGACGCCTTTCGACCCGATGCAGAGCCTGGATATCGCCACCCAGTTCAAGCAGGTCGAACTGACCACCCTGACGCCCTACTCCGGCAAGTTCGCGGGCTACCGCATCCGCAAGGGCCGCCTGAATCTGGACCTGCACTACCGCATCAATGACGGCAAGCTGAATGCCGAGAACAAGGTGCTGGTCGAACAATTGCAGCTGGGCGAAAAGGTCGACAGCCCGGACGCCGTGGACCTGCCGATCCGCCTGGCGGTGGCCCTGCTCAAGGACACCCAGGGGCGGATTTCCATCGAATTGCCACTGCAGGGTGATCTCAACAACCCGCAGTTCAGCGTCATGCCGATCGTCTGGCAGACCCTGCGCAATCTGGTGCTGCGTACCGCCCAGGCGCCCTTCAAGTTCATCGGCGGGCTGGTCAGCGGTGGCGCCGAGATGGACCTGAGCACGGTGGTCTTCGCTGCCGGCAGCGACGAGCTGGACGGCCAGGCGAAGACGTCTCTCGACGTGCTCGCCACCGCCCTGCAGGAACGCCCGACCCTGCGCCTGGAGATCGAAGGCGCCAGCGCACAGAGCAGCGACGGCCCGCTGATGGCCGCCCAACGCCTGGAGCGCGAATATCAGGACTATCTGTATCGCATCATGCAGCGCCGTGGCGATCAGGTGCCGGCCAGCGCCGACCTGCTGGTCGTGCCCGAGGACGAGAAGGCTCCGCTGCTGGAAGGCATCTACCGCGCACGCCTGAAACAGCAGCCGCCTGCCGAGTGGGCCGAGCTCGACAGTGACGAGCGCACGGTGCGCCTGCGTGATGCCGTGCTCGAATCCTGGAGCGACAGCCGTGGCCTGCTGCGCCAGTTGGCTCAAGATCGCGCTGCGGCGATCAAGGCCTATCTGGTCGATAGCGGCAAGCTGGCGGCCGAGCGCGTCTACCTGCTCGACGTCAGCTTCGGCGAGGCTGCGAACGACGGCCGTGTGGCCACCCCCTTACACCTGGGCAGCGAGTGACGACATGAAACGACTGGGTCTGATGCTGGCGCTTTGCGCCGCCCCATTGCTGAGCCAGGCCGACACCCTGCGCTGCGGCAGCAAGCTGGTGAACCTCGGCGATCGCACCTTCGAGGTGATGCAGAAATGCGGCGAGCCGGCGTTCCGCGACCCTGTCGGCTACACCCTGGGCGGCTACGACAGGCGCGAAACGAATATCGAGGAATGGGCCTACGAGCCCAGCAACGGCATGTTCACCATCCTGACTTTCGAGGGCAACCGGCTGACGCGCATCGAGCGCAAACGCCAGCAATGACGACTATGAAGACACTGATCTCCTGCACCCTGCTGATGCTTCTGGCCGGCACCGCCAACGCGGCGACCTGGCGCTGCGGTAACGCGCTGGCGAGCACCGGCGACAGTACCGCCGAAGTCCAGTCCAAATGCGGCGAACCGAACAACCGCGCGTTCATCGGCTACAAGGACCAGACCGACAGCTACGGCTTCACCCATGAAGTGCAGATAGAGGAATGGAATTACGGCCCGCGCAACGGCATGAACTACTTTCTGCGTTTCGAGGGCAACCGTCTGAACAGGATCGACAGCAAACGCGGCGATTAGCCGCCAGTCGATCGGAACGGGTGGCGGCAGGACACCGTCACCCGCCAGCGATCAGCCGCGCGCGGCTTCGATCGCCTGGATGTAAGGTTCGGACTGACGCTGATCCCTGATCAGGGCGACGAAGTCGTTACCGTCGGCATCCTTGGCATCAAGGTCGTAGCCGGCTTCGACGAAGAACCCCACGAAACGCTCGAAATCGTGGTCACGCAGGCCACGGTAGGCCTTGACCAGCTTGTGCAGCGAGGGCGGCGTGGCATCAGCCGGTTCCACGGCGAGAAACAGCTTGATCTGCTCGTCGCTCACTTCGTCGCCAATCACCTGCTTCTTGTCTTTACGCATCGCTCACTCCAGCAAACCAGACCACACGGGGCGGGCAGTGTAACCCCGGCGCCGCACACGCTCAACGCAGGCGGTCCATCCCGTAGGGCGGTCGTGCGGATCGGTCACAGCCCCTAGCACCCGCCTGACGCGAGCGGTACGCGACCTAAGTCAACAACCACTCCTCCCGCCCGCTCCTATACTGGCGCATGATCAGGTTCCACTGACCGATCAGCACGACCGCGCCAAGGCCCGGCGGCTTGCGCTGAACCATCACCCGTTGCCAGGAAGTGCCACGATGCCCACCCTGTTCGCCGCTTGTCGCCAGAGCCTGCGCGGTTACTCTTGGGCCAGCCTGCGTGGCGATCTGAGCGCCGGCCTCACGGTGGGCATCATCGCCATCCCGCTGGCCATGGCCCTGGCGATCGCCGTCGGCGTGGCACCGCAACATGGCCTCTACACCGTGCTGGTGGCAGCGCCGCTGATCGCCCTTTGTGGTGGTTCGCGTTTCAACATTTCCGGCCCCACCGCAGCCTTCGTGGTGATTCTGCTGCCGATCACCGGGCAGTTCGGAATCGGCGGCCTGCTGCTGTGCACCATGCTGGCCGGGCTGATCCTGATCGCCCTGGGCTTGCTCAAGGCCGGCCGCCTGATCGAGTTCGTGCCCTATCCGGTCACCCTCGGCTTCACCGCCGGTATCGGCATCGTCATCGCCACGCTGCAGATCAAGGACTTGCTCGGCCTGCAACTGAGCAGACAGCCGAGCCACTACGTGGAGCAATTGCAGCTGCTGTTCCAGGCCCTGCCCGGCATCCACCTGGGCGACAGTCTGGTGGCGTTGGCCTGCCTGGGCGTGTTGCTGTTGTGGCCACGGCTGGTGCCGCGCATCCCCGGGCATCTGGTGGCACTGACGGTCGGTGCGCTGCTGGGCATGCTGCTGGAGCGAGGCAGTCTGCCGGTGGCGACTCTGGGCGAACGCTTCAGCTACGTCGTCGACGGCGTCAGCTACCCCGGCATTCCACCCTTTCTGCCAACCTTCGCCTGGCCCTGGCATCTGCCTGGCGCCGATGGTCAGCCTCTGGTTCTGTCCTTCGAGCTGATCCGCCAGTTGCTGGCCCCTGCGTTCGCCATCGCCATGCTCGGAGCCATCGAATCGCTGCTCTGCGCCGTGGTCGCCGATGGCATGACCGGCAGCAAGCACGACCCCAATGCCGAATTGCTCGGCCAGGGCATCGGCAACCTGGTCGCGCCACTGTTCGGCGGTATCACCGCAACCGCGGCCATCGCCCGCAGCGCCGCCAACGTGAGAGCCGGTGCCCGCTCGCCCCTGGCAGCCATCATTCACGCGGCCGTGGTATTGGCGGCGATCCTGTTTCTCGCTCCCCTGTTCAGCTACCTGCCGATGGCCGCGCTGGCCGCCCTGCTGCTGATGGTGGCCTGGAACATGAGCGAGGCCCATCATGTGGCTCATACCCTGCGCATCGCGCCACGCAGCGACGTGCTGGTGCTGCTGACCTGCCTGCTGCTCACGGTGCTGTTCGACATGGTGCTGGCGGTCGGCGTCGGCCTGTTGCTGGCCGCCGGGCTGTTCATCAAGCGCATGAGCGAACTGACCGACACGCGCAGCCTGCCACGGCACAGCCATCAGGCCCTGAGTGACCTGCCGGAGCATGTACAGGCCCTGGCCATTCGCGGCCCGCTGTTCTTCGGCGCAGCGGAGCGCACGCTGGGCGCCCTGCGCCGCCTCGATGCGCATATCCGGGTGGTGATTCTCGACGTCAGCGGCGTGCCGATGCTCGACATGACCGCCCTCGCGGCACTGCACAGCATCGTGCTGGAGTACCGCAAGCACGGCATCTCCCTGATCGTCAGCGGTGCCTCGCCGTCGCTGCGCCTGAAGCTGCGCCGTGCCGGCCTGCAGAATGCCCACGGCCGCCTGAGCTATGCCCGGGATCTGCCTCGCGCCCGGGCGATCTGCGAGAGCTGGCGATCAGGCGCCAGCGAATAAGCGGGGGCTTACAGGCCGTGTGACCGAGCGCAGTAGTTTTCACACAGCCTGTTTAGAGACCCTTCACCGCATAGATCCCCGGCGCATTGCGCCAATAGCCCTTGTAGTCCATGCCGTAACCGAAGATATAGCGGTCGACGCACGGCAGGCCCACGTAGTCTGCTTTGAGATCGGGGCGCGCCTTGCGGTCGTGATCCTTGTCGATCAACACGGCGGTGTGCACGTTGGCAGCGCCCGCGTGATGGCAGAAGTCGATGATCGCGCCCAGGGTGTGCCCTTCGTCGAGGATGTCGTCGATGATCAGCACATCGCGGTCGATGAACGAGACTTCCGGCTTGGCCTTCCAGAACAGCTCGCCGCCACTGGTCTGGTTGCGGTAGCGGCTGGCGTGCAGGTAGGACGCCTCCAGAGGGAAGTCGAGCTTGGTCAGCAGCTTGCCGGAGAAGATCAGCCCGCCATTCATCACGCAGAACACCACCGGGTTGCGGTCGGCCAGCTCGGCGTTGATGGCCACGGCGACACGGGCGATGGCGGCTTCCACCTCGGCTTCGCTGTACAGGCAGTCGGCTTCGGCCATTACCTGGCGGATGTGAGCGAGATCGGCGGGCATGTC
Organism: Pseudomonas flavescens; assembly: GCF_013408425.1. Lineage (NCBI taxonomy): Bacteria > Pseudomonadati > Pseudomonadota > Gammaproteobacteria > Pseudomonadales > Pseudomonadaceae > Phytopseudomonas > Phytopseudomonas flavescens. Next base: position 3,485,508 of record NZ_JACBYV010000001.1, read on the forward strand.
ATGTCCTCGTTGGCGGCGATGGTGGGCAGAACCCTGGCTCTGCGGGCATCGATCCGCACGGTTATGGATGGCTCCGGCGCAAGAGCTGATCACCGGGTCAGAAAAAAGGCGGCAACGTTACCCATCCGCCGGGTGAGGCGCAAGCATCCACGGATACGCTCGACCAGTGGCAGGGCCCTTGTTCGCCGATTGTAAAAAGTTCCACATCCGCAGCGCCCACAGCGCAGTGCAATGCTTTAATCTAGCGTGTTTTTTGCCCATTTTTGCCGGAGACCCCGCAATGCCAGTCCTCGAGATCCGCCATCCGCTGATTCGCCACAAGATCGGCCTCATGCGCCGCGCGGATATCAGTACCAAGAATTTCCGCGAACTGGCCCAGGAAGTGGGTGCCCTGCTCACTTACGAGGCGACCAAGGATCTGCCGCTGGAAAACTACGAGATCGCGGGCTGGGCAGGCCCCGTGCAGGTCGAGAAGATCTCCGGCAAGAAGATCACCGTGGTGCCGATCCTGCGTGCCGGTATCGGCATGCTCGACGGCGTGCTCAGCCTGATTCCGGGTGCCAAGGTCAGCGCCGTCGGCGTGGCGCGCAACGAGGAAACCCTGCAGGCGCACACCTACCTGGAGAAGCTGGTACCGGAAATCAACGAGCGTCTGGCGATGATCATCGATCCGATGCTGGCCACCGGCGCCTCGATGGTCGCCACCATCGACCTGCTGAAGAAGGCCGGCTGCAAGGAAATCCGCGCCATGGTGCTGGTCGCTGCGCCCGAGGGCATCAAGGCGGTCAACGAAGCCCACCCGGACGTGAAGATCTACACCGCCTCCATCGACCAGCGTCTCAACGAACATGGCTACATCATCCCCGGGCTGGGTGATGCCGGCGACAAGATCTTCGGCACCAAGCAGAAGGACGCCTGATCGATGCGCGACGAATTCAACGATCCGTTGTGGCGTCAGGTGCTGTCCGGTGCGCAGATGCTCTTCGTGGCTTTCGGCGCCCTGGTGCTGATGCCGCTGATCACCGGCCTCGATCCCAACGTGGCACTGTTCACCGCGGGCCTGGGCACCCTGCTGTTCCAGATCGTCACGGGCCGTCAGGTACCGGTGTTCCTGGCGTCGAGCTTTGCGTTCATCACCCCGATCATTCTCGCCAAGGGCCAGTTCGGCCTGGCGGAAACCATGGGCGGCGTGGTCGCGGCCGGCTTCGTCTACACCTTTCTCGGCCTGGCCGTGAAGATCAAGGGCACCGGTTTCATCGACCGCCTGCTGCCACCGGTGGTGATCGGCCCGGTGATCATTTCCATCGGCCTGGCCATGGCACCGATCGCCGCCAACATGGCGATGGGCAAAGCCGGTGACGGCAGCGTACTGCTGCCCTACAGCACGGCGATGTGGATTTCCATGCCGACCCTGCTGACCACCCTGATCGTCGCCGTCTTCGGGCGCGGCATCTTCCGTCTGGTGCCGATCATCTCCGGCATTCTGGTGGGCTTCGCCCTGTCGATCTACTTCGGCGCCCTCGACCTCAGCCATGTTGCCGACGCGCCCTGGCTGGCGGTGCCGGCCTTCACCGCACCGGCCTTCAACTGGCAGGCGATTCTGTTCATCGTACCGGTGGCCCTGGCTCCGGCCATCGAGCACATCGGCGGCGTGATCGCGGTGGGCAGCGTCACCGGCAAGAACTACCTGAAGAAGCCGGGCCTGCACCGCACTCTGTTCGGTGACGGCCTGGCCACGTCGGCAGCCGGTCTGTTCGGCGGCCCGCCCAATACCACCTACGCGGAAGTCACCGGCGCGGTGATGCTGACCAAGGCCTACAACCCGAAGATCATGACCTGGGCGGCGATCTTCGCCATCACCCTGGCCTTCATCGGCAAGTTCGGCGCCATCCTGCAGAGCATTCCGGTACCGGTGATGGGCGGCATCCTCTGCCTGCTGTTCGGCTCCATCGCCGCGGTAGGCATGAACACCCTGATCCGCCATAGCGTCGACCTCAGCGAGGCGCGCAACCTGGTGATCGTCTCGGTGACTCTGGTGTTCGGTATCGGTGGCGTGCTGATCGGCACCGGTGACGGCCCGGACGACTTCGGCCTGAAGGGCATCGCCCTGTGCGCCATCGTCGCCATCGCCCTGAATCTGATCCTGCCGGGCAACGATGGCTGGAAGAAGAAGAGCGCGGACGACGCGCCAGATATCTAAGCGCTGAGCACCATCGCGCCCGGCTCCAGCAGCCGGGCGCGTGGCCTTACACCATGCTTTGCGGGGCTCGCTCGCAAAGCCGCTTGAGTGCCGCCGCCCAGTCCGGGTGGTCGTTCAGGCAAGGCACCAGCTCCAGGCTCTCGCCCCCCGCTTCCACGAACTGCTCGCGGCCGCGATCACCAATCTCCTCCAGGGTCTCGATGCAGTCGGCAACGAAGGCCGGGCACATCACCAGCAGCTTCTTGACGCCTTGAGCGGCCAGCTCGTCGAGGCGCGCTTCGGTGTAGGGCTCGATCCACTTGTCCTTGCCGAGCCGCGACTGGAACGACACCGACCACTGCTCGGGCCGTAACCCCATGCGCGCAGCGAACGCCTCGGCGGTGCGCTGGCACTGGCTGCGGTAACAGCGCGCCAGCACCTCGTCGCTGACCCCCACGCTGTCAGGCCGACGCAGGTCGTGCTTCGGGTCGATGTGCTTCACCAGCTTGCGGATGTGACGTTCCGGCAAGCCGTGGAAGCTCAACAGCAGGTGATCGAAATCCTTCTGCAGATAAGGCCGGGCACTCTCGGCCAGGGCGTCGAGGTAGTCGGGATCGTCGAAGAATGGCTGCAGGATGGCGAAACGGATCGGCAACTTACGCTCGCGCACCACGCGCTTGGCCTCTTCGATCACGGTCGTGGTGGTGCTGTCGGCGAACTGCGGATACAGCGGCGCCAGGGTGACCTGCTCGATGCCCTGGCTGGCAAGGCGGGTCAGCACGGTTTCCAGCGAGGGCTCGCCATAGCGCATGGCCAGCTCGACCGGCCCATGGGTCCACTGGCTTTTCATCGCCTCCTGCAGACGCTTGCTGAGCACGATCAGCGGCGAACCATCCGGCCACCAGATCGATGCGTAGGCATGGGCCGACTGCGCCGGGCGGCGGATCAGAATCAGCGACACCAGCAACCGCCGCAGCGGCCACGGCAGATCGACCACATAAGGGTCCATCAGGAACTGGTTGAGATAACTCCTGACATCCGCGACGTCGGTTGAGGCCGGTGAGCCGAGGTTGACCAGTAGTAAGGCGTGATCGGTCATGCAATGTCATCCTGTTAATGAAGGCTCAGCAAATCCACCAGAGCCACGTCCAGATGAGTGAAACGAAATTCGAAGCCGGCCTCCTGCGCCCTGACCGGCAGGGCGTGCTGGCCACCCAGCAGAAGCAGCGACATCTCACCCAGGCCGGCGCGCAGCGCAAAGGCCGGTAGCGGCACGATGGCGTGCCGGTGCACGGCATGGCCGAGCTCGCTGGCGAATTCGCCGTTGCGTACCGGGTGCGGCGAGCAGGCATTATAGGGACCGCGCGCCTGCTCCTGCTGCAAGAGAAAATCAATCAGGGCGATTTGGTCGGCGATATGAATCCACGGCATCCATTGGCGGCCACCGCCGATACGGCCGCCCAGCCCGAAGCGAAATGGCGTGACCATGCGCTTGAGAATGCCACCCTGCTTCGCCAGCACCAGGCCGGTGCGCAGCAGGATCACGCGAATGCCCATGGCCTCGGCCTGCTGCGCGGTGTCTTCCCAGGCCACGCACAGCTGCGCGGCGAAATCGGCGCCCGACGGCGACTGCTCGTCGACGATGTGCTCGCCACTGTCGCCATACCAGCCAACAGCCGAGCCGGACAACAGCACGGCCGGTTTCTGCTCACGGCTCTGCAGCCAGGCCAGCAGGCGCTCGGTCAGTTGAATGCGGCTTTCCCACAGCAGTTGCTTGCGTGCCTTGCTCCACGGGCGGTCGGCGATCGGCGCGCCAGCCAGATTGACCACGGCATCCAGTGGCTCGTCGCCAATATCCTCGAGCCGTCCGACACCCCGTACGCGAGTACCGCAGAGCATGGCCACCTGCTCCGGGCGACGACTCCACACGGTCAGTCGATGCCCCTGTTCGATCCACTGGTGACAAAGCGCGCGGCCGATCAGACCAGTACCGCCGGTGATCAGGATATGCATGGCAGATTCCTCACTGTTTGTGCTCCGGAATTCGACGCTGCTGACAGAGGGCGAATCGCACCTCGGAACAGACCGTCGACAGAAACGGGGAAACTATTGCCGCCCGCGCCTATTCTGAAGAATAGATGCCCTGGCTGCGGATACTGGCCGACCGGACATAAGCTTATACATCAATTGTACATTGTATGAGCCATGTCCAAGGCGTAGCCTTGGGGCCCAGCGGCCTGTCGACATGCAGTTGCGACAGCCCGACAGCACGTGAGGTAGACATGACCAGCACAGCCCCCATCGCCATCATAGGTACTGGCATCGCCGGCCTGTCCGCGGCAGAGGCCCTGCATGCCGCCGGATACCCGGTGCAATTGTTCGACAAGAGTCGCGGCAGCGGCGGCCGCATGGCCAGCAAGCGCAGCGACGCTGGCGCCCTGGACCTGGGCGCTCAGTACTTCACCGCCCGAGACCGTCGCTTCGCCGCTGCCGTTCAGCAGTGGCAGGCCCGCGGCTGGGTCGAGGAATGGACTCCCAGCCTCTACCAGTACGCCAACGGTTCGCTCAGCCCGTCGGCAGACGAGCAGATACGCTGGGTCGGCAAACCGCGCATGAGCGCCATCACCCGCGCCATGCTCGGCGCCCTGCCGGTGAAGTTCTCCTGCCGCATCACCGAGGTGTTTCGCGGCGAACAACATTGGCATCTGCTCGATGCGGATGGCGAAAGCCACGGGCCGTTCAGCCACGTCGTCATCGCCACCCCGGCGCCCCAGGCCAGTGCCCTGTTGGCAGCCGCACCCAAGCTCGCCGGAACGGTGGCGGGAGTCAGCATGGAGCCGACCTGGGCGGTGGCGCTGGCCTTCGAAGAACCGCTGAAGACGCCTCTGGAAGGCTGCTTCGTGCAGGATGAGGTACTCGACTGGACGGCACGCAATCGCAGCAAACCGGGCCGCGATACCACCCTGGACACCTGGGTGCTGCACGCCAGCAGCAGTTGGAGCCGCCAACATCTGGATCTGTCCAAGGAGCAGGTGATCGAGCGCCTGCATGGCGCCTTCGCGGAAATGATCGGCTGCGCCGTACCGGCCCCGGTGTTCAGCCTGGCCCATCGCTGGCTGTACGCCCGGCCGGCGGCGGCCCATCAACTGGGTGCCCTGGCCGATGCCGATCTGGGCCTCTACGCCTGCGGCGACTGGTGCCTGTCCGGCCGGGTCGAAGGCGCCTGGCTCAGCGGCCAGGAAGTGGCCCGCAAACTGATCGCGCACAATCAATGAACACCGCCAGGCATCGCCTCACCCCGCGCAAGCTGCTGCTGTCCAAGTGGACGGCAGCCACGCCACAGAACCGCGAAAAGCACTTTCTGGTCACCGAACTGTTCTGCGACGAAGAAGGCACGGTGCTGGAAGTCGAGCTGCAGGCCGTGCTCAGCAAGCGTGCCCAGCGCATCGACTGGCGCGTTCTTCAGGATGCCGACAACTGGAAGATGGGCTGGCGTTGAAACGCCGCCCGTTGGTCCTGTATCGGGTTGAGGCTGTACACAGCATTTGACTTGTACAAGATCGCGCTTAAGATGAAATGAAACTTGTACAAAAATAAATCCTTGTACAAGCACATTCTCGAAGGTGCGCCATGCCCGTCAGCCCGCTCCACCGCGAAAAACCCAAGCTTGGCGTCAGTGCCTGCCTGCTCGGTGCCGAAGTACGCTACAACGGCGGCCACAAGGCCTCCAGGCTGTGCCTGGATCGGTTGCGCGACTATTTCGAGTTCGTCCCCTTCTGCCCCGAAGTCGCCATCGGCCTGGGTACGCCGCGCGAGCCGATCCGCCTGGTCGGCGACCCGGCATCACCCCGCGCCGTGGGCACCGTGCACCCCGACAAGGATCACACCGAGGCGCTGACCGCCTATGGCGAGCAGGTGGCCGCCGAGCTGCCGCCGATCTGCGGCTACATCGTCATGCAGCAGTCGCCGTCCTGTGGCCTGGAGCGGGTCAAGGTGTATCAGGACAACGGTCACCCCAGCGAGCCGAAAGGTCGTGGCCTGTACACCGCCGTGCTGTGCGAGCGCCACCCGAACCTGCCCATCGAGGAAGATGGCCGGCTCAACGACCCGGTGCTGCGCGAGAACTTCCTGACCCGGGTATTCACCTACGCGCAGTGGCAGGCGCTTTGCCAGTCCGGCCTGAGCCGCGGCAAGCTGATCGAGTTCCATGCCCGCCACAAGTACCTGCTGATGGCCACCGATCCACTGCGCTACAAACGCCTCGGCCGCCTGCTCGGCGACCTGTCCGGGCAGGATCTGCCCAGCCTGGCCGAGCACTACATCGGCGAGCTGATGATCGCACTGAAACGCTGCGCGACACGCGGTACGCACGCCAACGTGCTGCAACACCTGAGCGGCTACCTGAAGGGCTCCCTGAGCGCCGGAGAAAAACAGGAAATGCAGCAGCTGATCGGTCAGTACCGGCAGGGCATCGTGCCGCTGGTGGTACCGCTGACACTGCTCAAGCACCACTTCCGGCAACACCCCGACAGCTACATCGCCCAGCAGGTGTACCTGCAGCCGCACCCGGAAAACCTCAGCCTGCGGAACGCCCTATGAACCAGCAGACCTCTGCCGAGCCAGGTGCCGAGACGTATCGCGACGCCATCGCCGACGGCTACCTGCCGATCCGCGACGTCGCCAGCCTGACCGGCGTGAATCCGGTCACCCTGCGCGCCTGGGAGCGCCGTTACGGGTTGATCGTCCCGCACCGCACCGCCAAGGGTCACCGCCTGTACTCCCCGGAGCAGGTGCAGACCATCCGGGCCGTACTCGGCTGGCTCAATCGCGGCGTATCGGTCGGCCAGGTCAAGGGCCTGTTGCGAGCGGATCAGCCGCTGCCCGCCGACCAGGCGTCGCAATGGCAGGAAAAACGTGAACAGCTGTGCCACGCCATCCACCTGCTCGACGAGCGTCAGCTGGACGAACGCTTCAACGCCGAACTGTCGCTCTATCCGCCACAGATTCTCTGCCAGCACCTGCTCCTGCCGCTGCTGATAACCCTCGAAGAACGCTGGCCGCAGCGCCCCGGCGCGAAGACCGAACGGCTGTTCCTGCACAGCTGGTTGCGCAGCAAGCTCGGCGCACGGGTCTACCACGACAACCGTCAGCACAGTGGCAAGCCGCTGCTGCTGATCAATCTCTGCCAGGTGCCGATGTCGCCGCAGCTGTGGCTGTGCGCCTGGCTGATCGGCACCGCCGGCTGCCCGGTCGACGCCTTCGACGGGCCGATTCCGCCCAGCGAGCTGCCCTTGGCCATCGCCCGCCTGCAACCCCGCGCCCTGCTGCTGTTCTGCGAGGCGGACGCCAACCCCGACGCCGAGTCATCACTGCATCACTGGCTCGGCGACCACGGCATTCCCTGCCTGCTGATCGGGGTGCAAGACCCGGCGCGTGGTGAGCGACTGATCGCCAGTGCGCCATCGGGCGCAGACATTACCTTCATGGCCGATCCGCTGGCAGCGCTGCAGACGCTCGCCGATCGCCATCTGCTCGAATAGGACGACTCATGTTGCAACTGATGTGGTTTCGAACCGACCTGCGCGTCACCGACAACAGCGCGCTGGCCGCAGCCATGCAGGCTGGGCCTACGGTCGCGGTGTTCCTGCTCAGCCCGGCTCAGTGGCGCCAGCACGACGATGCACCGAGCAAGGTGGATTTCTGGCTGCGCAACCTGGCCGAACTGAGGTTGGAACTGCAGCGCCTCAACGTGCCGCTGCTGATTCGCGAGGCGGATCGATGGAGCGCCGCGCCAGAGGCACTCGGTAAACTGGCGCAGGAACTGGAAGCCTCAGCCGTGCACGCCAACGAGGAATACGGCGTCAACGAGGCCCGCCGTGACCGGGATGTCGCCGCCGCGCTGGATGAGCTGGGCGTCCACTTCCACAGCCACCTCGACCGCCTGCTGTTCAAGCCCGGCAGCGTACTGACTCGCACGGGCACCTACTTCAAGGTCTACAGCCAGTTCCGTGGCGTCTGTTACCAGCGCCTGCACAGTGCGCTGCCGCCCCTGGTGGCATTGCCGAAAGCCCAGACGAAGCTGAACATCGACGCCGACCAGGTGCCGGACAGCGTTGCCGGCTTCGAAACGCCAAGCCAGGCGCTGCGCGATACCTGGCCGGCCGGCGAGCAGGTCGCTCGTGAACGCCTGCAGCGCTTCGCCGATGAATGGATCGAGGACTATCACGACAACCGCGACTTTCCCGCGCGCCCCGGTACCAGCCAACTGTCCGCCTACCTGGCGGCGGGCGTGGTCTCGCCGCGTCAGTGCCTGCACACGGCGTTGAACAACAACCAGGGCGAGTTCGAAAGCGGCAATCAGGGTGCCGTCACCTGGGTCAACGAGCTGATCTGGCGGGAGTTCTACCACCACATTCTGGTCGGCTACCCACGGGTCTCCATGCACCGTGCCTTCCGCCCGGAGACCGAAGCCCTGCCCTGGCGTGACGCCGGCAAGGATCTGCAGGCCTGGCAGGAAGGCCGCACCGGCATCCCGATCATCGACGCGGCGATCCGCCAGTTGCTGGAAACCGGCTGGATGCACAACCGCCTGCGTATGGTGGTGGCGATGTTCCTGACCAAGAACCTGCTGATCGACTGGCGCGAGGGCGAACGCTTCTTCATGCGCCACCTGATCGACGGCGACCTCGCCGCCAACAACGGCGGCTGGCAGTGGAGTGCCTCGACCGGCACCGACTCGGTGCCCTACTTCCGCATCTTCAATCCGGTGAGCCAGTCCCAGCGTTTCGACCCGGATGGCCGTTTCATCCGCCATTGGCTGCCGGAACTGGCCAAACTCAGCGACAAGGCGATTCACGACCCGCACGCCGGTAGCAAGGGGCAGAAAGGCCTGTTCGGCAGCGGCCCGGACTACCCGTTGCCCATCGTCGACCTGCGCGCCAGTCGCCAGCGCGCTCTGGACGCGTTCAAGAACCTGCCCTCGGCCAGCGAGCTCGCATGAGCGCCTTCAGCAAACGGATCTGGCTCACCGGTGCCAGCAGTGGCATCGGTCATGCCCTGGCAGAACGCTTGCTGCGTGATGGTCATCGCCTGGCCCTGAGTGCACGCCGTGAAGAACCGCTGCGGGCCCTGGCGGCACGCTTTCCTGACCAGGTACTGGTGTTGCCCGGCGACCTCAATGAAACCGCCGAGGTCAACGCCATTGCCGCCCACCTCACCGAACAGTGGGGCGCACTGGACTGCGCGATTCTCAACGCCGGCACCTGCGAGTACATCGATGCCAGCAACTTCGAAGCAGACACGGTGGAGCGGGTAATGCGCACCAACCTGTTCTCGGCCAGCCACTGCATCGTCGCGGCACTACCGTTGCTGCGCCAGGCCGAGTCGGCGCACCTGGTCGGCGTGGCCAGCGCGGTCACCTACGTGCCGCTGCCTGGCGCCGGTGCCTTCGGTGCATCCAAGGCGGCGTTGCGTTATCTGCTCGAGTCCCTGCGCGTGGACCTCGCCCAGGAAGGCATCGCCGTCACCGTGGTCAGCCCCGGCTTCGTCGATACGCCGCTGACCGAGAACAACGATTTTCCCATGCCCATGCGCTGGTCCGTGGGCAAAGCCGCCAATCACATCGCCGACAGACTCGACGCTCGCCCGTTGGAAATCGCCTTCCCCGGCCCGTTCATCGCTGCACTGGGCCTGCTCGGCCGGCTGCCCGCCCGGTTGCAACTGGCACTCGGCAAATGGCTGGCCCGCAAGGACCGCGACACGTAATGAAACCACCGGGGCGGTTGCAGCGCAGCCCGCCACGAAGGCACCATCGCCGTTCTTGCACAGCCGTCGCTGCCATCAGCGGCTGATTTATCGCGACTATCGGAAATTCTCGGTGCCCAGAAACCTGCTCAACGCGCTGCTCTTCGCCATCGGCTGGTTCGCCTGCATAGCTGGCGGCGGCCTCTGGTTGTGGTTGGTGGCAGTGATCATGCTGGTGCACCTGCTGCATATCGGCAGCTGGCAACGCGAAGGCAAGCTGCTGGTGAGCGTGTTCCTGTTCGGCAGTGCGGTGGACAGCTTTCTGCTGCAGTTCGGCCTGTTCGACTTCGGCGAACCGCGCCAGTTGATTCCCCTCTGGCTGGCCCTGACCTGGCTGCTGCTCGGCAGCACCCTGTGCCATTGCCTGGCCTGGACCGCTCGCCCCTGGTGGCGCGCCAGCCTGCTGGGCGCCTGCCTCGCGCCGCTGCACTATTACGCGGCAGCCAGCCTCGATGGCGTGAACTTCCCTTATGGCAGCGCTGCCACCCTGATTCTGCTGGCACTGATGTGGGCGGCCATGCTGCCGGTGCTGCATGGCTTCGCCCGACTGCATGCAGCGAACAACCACTCGGCTTGAACCCACGCCTTGCGACGGCACCTGGCGTAAACTACGCCGATGAGCGCCAACCACTACATCCCCCACACGCAGATTCCCGAAAGCACCGAGGTCAGCTGCAGCACCTGCGCGGCCTGCTGCTGTCAGCTGGAAGTCATGCTGATCACCGATACCGGCGTGCCGGAGCGTTTCATCGACAACGATGACTGGGGCGGCGAGGTGATGCGCCGTCTGGATGACGGCTGGTGCGCGGCCCTGGATCGCGACACCATGCGCTGCACCATCTACGAGGTGCGCCCATTGATCTGCCGCGAATTCGAACTGGGCGCCCCCGAGTGCCTGGAAGAGCGTCGCGGCATTTCCAGCATCTACCGCTGACAGCACGTCAGCCAACTGGCCGTGAACGTGCGGCGAGCATAAAAAACCGGGCGCGAGGCCCGGTTCCGGTATTGCGAGAAAGCCGCTTAGAAATTCAGACGGTAATGCACGGCATAAGACTCGACGCCATCGTTGGGCTTCTTGATGCCCGCGTTGGAATAGTGGATCGCACGAATACCGACTTCATGACCACCGGCGAAACGCAGGCCCGCGCCGATGCGATCTTCGAACTGGAACGAAGAACCCAGGTCATTGGACTCGAGTTTGGTGCTGGAGAACGCTGCCACACCGATACCGGCTTCCAGGTAGGGTTTGACGTTCTGCCCGGCGAACTCGTAAACGAACACCGGTGCGAAGGAAACACTGTGGTTGGTCGACGTGTCGTCACCTTCCCAGTAGGTGTAGCCGGCGTCCCAGTAGCCGCCCAGATGGCCGACACTGCTTTCGAACCAGCGGCTGTTGAAATCGAATTGAGCACCGAGACGGTAAACCATGGTGGAATCACCAGACTGACCCACGGAAAAGGTCAAACCTGCGGCCTGAACTGCTGTTACCGAGCCAAGAGACAACGCAACTGCAGCGGCCAAGCCAACCAGCTTCTTCATTGGAAACATCCTTTTTATAGGGATCACGGATTGTTTTAAGTGCGGCACGGGGAAAACTATAGTTACAGACTTTAGCTAAGTTCCATTTGTTCTAAAAATATTTAATGGCCATTGGCCCACGGGCGTTTCCAGCGCGTGCCTGCCAGCCCCCGGGCTAGAGCCCTGCACGGCAGCGTTTGAGGAGAGGTGAAAACGATGGCGGGTCGGCAGACGGCGGCTGACCGGCTGTTCAGAAAAAACCGTTTACCCGTTCGGCATGGCCCCACAAACGCGGCATGACGTTCTGCATGAGCGCGGGATCGCCACTGCACCAGAAACGGTCTGGCGCTGCCGGGCCGGCAGCCAGCAACTCTCTCTCCCCCAGCAACCGTTGCAGTTGCCGGGCGACGGCGGCGCCGGTGTCGATCAGGCTGATCGACGGGTCCAGCCATTGGCTCAGCAAGGGCTTGAGAAAAGGGTAATGGGTGCAGCCGAGAATCAGCGTGTCGCAGCCCTCGGCAAGCAGTGGGTCGACATAGCCGCGCAGCAACGCATGCAGCCGCGGATCGTCCAGCTCTCCCGCTTCGATCAGCTCCACCAGGCCCGGACAGGGCTGAGTGACCACCCGCACATCGCTGGCGAACTGGTCGAGCAGCGCGGCGAATCGTGCGCTTTTCAGCGTGCCGGTCGTCGCCAGCACGCCGACCACGCCGGAACGGGTCGCAGCGGCAGCCGGTTTCACCGCAGGCTCCATGGCGACGATGGGCAAGTGCGGGTAAAGCGAGCGCAGTTCGGCGACGCCGGCCACGGTCGCGGTGTTGCAGGCCAGCACCAGCGCCTTGGCCTCGCGGGCCAGCAGGAACTCGGCGATGGCGCGGCAACGCTCGCGGATGTACTCGGCGCTCTTTTCGCCATAGGGCACATGACCACTATCGGCCACATACAGCAGCGACTCCTGCGGCAGCAGGCTGCGGATCTCGCGCAGTACGGTGAGGCCGCCAACACCGGAATCGAACACCCCAATCGGCGCTTCACTCATGGGCATTGCCCGCACAGACCGCACACCCCGGATCGCGCTTGACCCGCAGCTCGCGGAAGCGCGAGCCGAAAGCATCGATCAGCAGCAACCGCCCCACCAGTGGCTCACCGAAACCGGCCAGCAACTTCAGCGCTTCGAGAGCCTGCAGGCTGCCGACCAGGCCGACCAGCGGGCCCGCCACACCGGCTTCGCTGCAGGTCAGCTCGGCTTCGCTGCCATGGCCGTACAGGCAGTGATAACAGGGGCTGTCGGCACGTCGCGGGTCGAACACCGACAACTGCCCTTCCAGGCGGATCGCGGCGCCACTGACCAGCGGCCTGCGGGCCGCGACACAGGCCGCGTTGACCGCCTCGCGGGTGGTGAAGTTGTCCGAGCAGTCGAGCACCAGATCGACCGCCGTCACCGCTGCGGCCAGAGAGTCCGCATCCAGCGCCTGGCGGTGGGCACGCAGCTGGATCCCCGGGTTGATCGCCGCCAGCCGCGCCAGCGCCGAATCCACCTTGCTCTGCCCGATGCTCGCGGTGTCGTGGGCGATCTGCCGCTGCAGGTTGCTCAGGTCGACGCTGTCGAAATCCGCCAGGTGCAGCTCACCGACCCCGGCCGCCGCCAGATACAGCGCTACCGGCGAACCGAGCCCACCGAGGCCGACGATCAGCACGCGGCTGCCCTTGAGCCGCAGCTGGCCGTCGATATCGACCTGCGACAGCAGGATCTGCCGGCTGTAGCGCAGCAGCTCTTCATCACTCAAGTGTTCATTCATGCGGCCACCGCCCCAGGCTGATGCGTTCATGACTGGCCAGATCGCGGCGGCTGTGAACCTCGGCAAAACCGCGCTGGCTCAGCAACGCGCGCACGGCCTCGGCCTGATCGAAGCCATGTTCGAGCAGCAACCAGCCGGGAGCCATCAGATGCGCCGGCGCCTGCTCGATGATCGAACGGATATCGTCCAGCCCATCGACGCCCGATACCAGCGCGCTGCTCGGCTCGAAGCGCACATCGCCCTCGCCCAGATGACGGTCGTCACTGGCGATATAGGGGGGGTTGCTGACGATCGCGGCATAGCGCTCGCCGCCCAGCCCTTCGAACCAGTGGCTGGATAAAAAGGCGGCGTTTTCCAGGCCGAGGCGCGCCCGATTGCCTTGCGCCAGGGCCACGGCCTGCTCGACCCGATCGACGCCGGTCACCTGCCAGGCCGGGCGCTCGCTGGCCAGGGCCAGGGCGATGGCGCCGCTGCCGGTGCCCAGGTCGAGCACCCGCGCCGGGCTGCCCGGCAGCAACGCCAGCGTGGTTTCCACCAGCAGTTCGGTATCGGGGCGTGGAATCAGGGTATGCGGCGCGACGTCCAGATCCAGGCTCCAGAAGCCCTGTCGGCCAAGAATGTAAGCCACCGGCTCGCCCTCACGTCGGCGCGCCAGGCTGGCCGCGAATCGCCCAGCCGCATCGGCCTCGACCTCACGATCCGCCCAGGTGCGCAGATAGCTGCGCGACTTGCCAAGGGCATGGGCCAGCAACAGCTCGGCATCCACACGGGCGCTGGGTGAGTCCGGCAGATCGGCGGCGTTCAATAGAGACTCAATGGAAGCCATGACGCACCGCCTTTCGTGGGAACTCGCTTGCCAGCGAAGTCGTTCGCGCGATGAGCGCCGGCAAGCCGGCTCCTACAGGAGATTTATCGATCACGTATGCACCGTCCACGACATCCTTCCTCAAGCCCACTCGGGGCTCAATCGCCCAGCGCGGCCAACTGGTCGGCCTGGTATTCGGCAAGCAGCGGTTCGATCACCGCGTCGACGCCACCGGCGATCACTTCGTTGAGCGAATACAGGGTCAGGTTGATGCGGTGGTCGGTGACCCGGCCCTGGGGGAAATTGTAGGTACGGATACGCTCGGAGCGGTCACCGGAACCGACCAGCAGCTTGCGCGTGTCGGAAATTTCCTTGTGCGCGGCGGCGTCCTGCTGGTCCTTGAGCTTGGCCGCCAGCCAGGCCATGGCCTTGGCGCGGTTCTTGTGCTGCGAGCGCTCTTCCTGACACTCGACCACGGTACCGGTGGGAATGTGGGTGATGCGGATCGCCGAATCGGTGGTGTTGACGTGCTGACCACCGGCGCCCGAGGAGCGATAGGTGTCGACGCGCAGGTCGGCCGGGTTGATCTCGATGGCCATCTGCTCGTCCGGCTCGGGCAACACCGCCACGGTACAGGCCGACGTATGAATGCGCCCCTGGGACTCGGTTTCCGGGACGCGCTGCACACGGTGCGCGCCGGATTCGAACTTGAGCTTGGCGAACACGTTGTCGCCCTCGACCCGGGCGATCACTTCCTTGAAGCCGCCGTGCTCACCTTCGTTGGCCGACAGCACCTCGACGCGCCAGCCCTGCTTCTCGGCATAGCGCGAGTACATGCGGAACAGATCGCCGGAGAAGATCGCCGCCTCGTCACCGCCGGTGCCGGCACGCACTTCGAGGAACACGTTGCGACCGTCGTTGGGGTCCTTGGGCAGCAGCATGCGCTGCAGGCTGTCTTCCAGCTCGAGCAGGCGAGCCTTGGCGGTGTCGACTTCTTCCTCGGCCATTTCGCGCATGTCCGGGTCGCTGTCCTTGAGCAGCGCCTGGGCGCCCTCCAGATCGGCCTGTACCTTGCGGAACTCGCGGAACGCCATGATCACCGGTTCGATCTCGGCGTATTCCTTGGAATAGGCGCGGAACTGGTTCTGGTTGCCGATCACTTCGGCATCACCGAGCAGGGCCGTGACCTCTTCGAAACGATCCTGCAAAACGTCGAGTTTATTGATCAGCGAAGCTTTCATTGCATGCCTTTGTTGGACGACGCGCCTTCTTCGAGGGCGAAGAGTTCCTGGGCCACGCCAAGCGCATCGGCGCGCCCGTCGGCGGAGAATTTTTTCAATTGCACGCTGGGCGCGTGCAGCAACTTGTTGGTCAGGCCGCGGGCCAGTTGCGCCAGCACGTCTTCGGCGGCGGCACCGTTGGCGAGCATGCGCTGGGCACGGGCCAGTTCATCGTCGCGCAGGCGCTCGGCCTGCTGCCGGTAAGCGCGTAACACATCCACCGCGGCCAGCTCGCGCAGGCGCACCATGAAATCATCGGCACCGACGGCGACCAGCTCTTCGGCGGCCTGGGCTGCGCCCTGGCGGCTCTTGAGATTCTCCTCGATGACTTCGTGCAGGTCGTCGACGGTGTACAGATAGACATCGTCCAGCTCACCGACCTGAGGCTCGATGTCGCGCGGCACGGCGATGTCGACCATGAAGATCGGCTTGTGCTTGCGCTGCTTGAGGGCACTTTCCACCGCGCCCTTGCCAAGAATCGGCAACTGGCTGGCGGTGGAACTGATGACGATATCGCTGTGCGCCAGTTCCTGGGGAATATCGGAAAGCAGCACGGCATGGGCGCCGAACTGTTCGGCCAGGCTGCTGGCGCGTTCGAGCGTACGATTGGCCACGACGATTCGCTTGATCCCCTGATCGTGAAGGTGACGGGCGACCAGGCTGATGGTCTCCCCCGCGCCGATCAGCAGCGCCTGGCTGCGATGCAGGTCGGCGAAGATCTGCTTGGCCAGGCTCACGGCGGCGAACGCCACCGATACCGGGTTCTCGCCGATGGCCGTGTCGGTACGCACCTGCTTGGCGGTACTGAAGGTGGCCTGGAACAAACGCCCCAGCAACGGGCCGAGGGTGCCGGCTTCGCGAGCCACGGCGAAGGCCGACTTCATCTGACCGAGAATCTGCGGTTCGCCCAGCACCATGGAGTCGAGGCCGGACGCCACGCGCATCATGTGACGAACTGCCGCATCGTCTTCGTGAACGTAGGAACAGGCTCGCAGCTCGTCGAGGCTCAAATGGTGGTAATCGGCCAGCCAGCCAAGCACCGCATCGACGCCCGGACCGTCCTGCTCGAGATACAGCTCGCTGCGATTGCAGGTCGACAGAATCGCCGCCTCACGGCTCGGCGTGTGCCGACAAAGCAGTTGCAGCGCCTCTACCAGCTGCTCCGGGGTAAAAGCCACGCGCTCGCGGACGTCCACCGAAGCGGTCTTGTGGTTGATACCGAGGGCGATAAAGGCCATGCACGTCGCTGACAGGGGGGTGGAAGCCGCCAATTGTCCTACTTCGGTCGAGGTAGGACAACCATTGCCCACCGCATCGCGACGATAGCCAACATCGATCGCCGGCAATGAGAATTACTCAACCCGCCACACCGGCAGGGCATGCCCGCCGAAGCCCGACAGGCCTGATTGACCTCTATATGCAGTCGACCAACGGCGTGGCTCACCTCACCAGCGGGCGAGTTCGCTGGCCGGCAAGGGAGCGCCTTTGATCCGATGCAACACTGCCCGGGTTCGGCAGTCCAACCTCACATCGCCAGGACACACGGCCTGCCCATGGGCTTGCCCAACGGCTTGTGTCATGATGGCCAAAACCGCAGGTTAGTCGCATTTCCTCTATGAATAGACCCATCGCGTTGCTGACCGCCCTTGCCTTTTTGGGTGGTTGCCAGACTTTTGCGCCGTCCGCTCCGGATGGCACCGCGCCCGTGGAAGAACCGGGCAATCAAGCGCAGGCCGAGGCGCCCGAGGCGTACGGCTCGTTCAGCCAGGAAACCCTGCTGGCACTGCTCACCGCCGAACTGGCAGGGCAGCGCAATCGCTTCGACATCGCCCTGAGCAACTACGTCCAGCAGGCCAACTCGACTCAGGATGCGGGCGTCGCCGAGCGCGGCTTCCGCATCGCCGAATACCTGGGTGCCGACGAAGAAGCGCTGGAAACCTCGCTGGTCTGGGCCAAGAACGCTCCCAGCAACGTGGACGCGCAGCGTGCCGCTGCCGTGCAACTGGCGCGTGCCGGTCGCTACGACGAATCCATGACCTACATGGAGCGCGTGCTGCAGCGCCAGGGCAACACCCATTTCGACTTCCTCGCCCTGTCGGCGGCGGAAACCGATCCGGACACCCGCGCCGGCCTGCTGCAGAGTTTCGACCGCCTGCTCGGCAAGTACCCGAACGACGGCCAGTTGCTGTTCGGCAAGGCCCTGCTGCTGCAGCAGGATGGCCGCCCCGAAGAAGCCCTGAAACTGCTCGAGAACACCGACGCCAAGCAGGACCAGGCCGTGCCGCTGCTGCTGCGTGCGCGCCTGCTGCAGAGCCTGGGCCGTGGCGAGGAAGCGCTGCCGCTGCTCAAGAAAGGCATGGAGCAGAACCCCAGCGACAAGCGCCTGCGCCTGACCTATGCCCGCCAGTTGGTCGAACTCGGCCGCATGGACGACGCGCGTGGCGAGTTCTCTTCGCTGCTGCAACAGTTTCCCGAAGACGACGACCTGCGCTTCTCCCTGGCACTGGTGTGCCTGGAAGCCGAAGCCTGGCGCGAAGCCATCGTCTACCTGGAAGAGCTGGTGGCCCGCGATGCCCACGTCGACCCGGCGCAGTACAACCTCGGCCGCGCCCACGAAGCCCTGGGCGATGTGGACGAAGCCCTGCTCGCCTACTCCATGGTCGGCGGCGGCAACGATTACCTGCCGGCCCAGGCGCGCATGACCGATCTGCTGGTCGCCAACGGCCGTGGCGCCGAAGCCTCCAGGCACCTGGCCGAAGCGCGCGACAGCGAGCCGGACTATGCCCTGCAGCTGTACCTGATCGAAGCCGAGTCGCTGTCCAAGCAGAACCAGCCGGACAAGGCCTGGGCGCTGATCCAGCAGGCACTGGCGCAATACCCGGGTGACCTCAACCTGCTCTACACCCGCGCCATGCTGGCCGAGCCGCGCAACGACCTGAAGCAGCTGGAACAGGATCTGCGCACCATCCTCGACCGCGAGCCGGACAACGCCATGGCGCTCAACGCCCTGGGCTACACCCTGGTCGACCGCACGGATCGCCATCAGGAAGGCCTGGAACTGATCCAGCAGGCGCACGACCTCAACCCCGAAGATCCGGCGATCCTCGACAGCCTCGGCTGGGCCAACTTCCGCCTGGGCAACCTGGCCGAAGCGGAGAAACTGCTGCGCCAGGCGTTCGAACGCTTCCCGGACCACGAAGTCGCCGCCCACCTGGGCGAAGCGCTGTGGGCTCAGAACAAGCAGCGCGAGGCCAGGAAGATCTGGCGTGACGCGCTGAAGGAACAGCCCGACAGTGAAATCCTGCGCAGCACCGTGCTGCGCCTGACCGGATCAGAGAGGCCTTGATGCAGTTCCGCCCCCTACTCGCACTCGCCCTGGTAACCCTGCTCGCTGGCTGCTCCGGCCTGTCCACCCGTGAAGCGGTGGAACAGGGCCTGGGCGACCCGGCGCGCTGGCAGGCGCACAAGCAACAGATCAGCACCCTCGACGGCTGGCAGATCAACGGCAAGGTCGGCATCCGCGCCCCGCGTGACTCCGGCAGCGGCACGCTGTTCTGGCTGCAACGCCAGGATTACGCCGACATTCGCCTGTCCGGCCCGCTCGGCCGTGGCGCCGCACGCCTCACCGGGCGCCCGGGTGACGTAACGCTGGAAGTCGCCAACCAGGGCCGCTACCAGGCCGAATCGCCGGAAGAACTCCTGCAACAGCAGTTGGGCCTCAACCTGCCGGTTTCCCATCTGCTCTGGTGGATCCGCGGCCTGCCCGCCCCGGACAGCAAGAGCCGCCTGACCCTCGACAAAGACAGCCGCCTGGCGCAACTGAGCCAGGATGGCTGGGAAGTGAGCTACACCCGCTATGCCGAGCAGAATGGCTATTGGCTGCCCGAGCGCCTGCGCCTCGAAGGCCACGACATTCAGGTGACCCTGGTGATCAAGGACTGGCAACCGCGCCAACTCGGCCAGTGACCCGTCCCGTCCGTCAGCGTGCGATGCATTGCCGTGTCGCGCGCTGAGCCTGATCGTCGGCAAGCCGGCACCTAGGGTTCAGTGCGGTATCACGCATTCGCGCAGCGCCACGCGGGACCTTGCCCGTGGTATCGCCGCGCTCGACCCGGGCCACGGGCTACGTTAGCCTGCAGCGCTCTCTAATCCCCTCTCGCCAGCCATTGCTCCCATGACGACCCACGCCATCCCTGCTCACGCCGAGCTGATTCTGCCGGCTCCGGCCAAGCTCAACCTGATGTTGCACATTCTCGGCCGCCGTGAAGACGGTTATCACGAGCTGCAGACCCTGTTCCAGTTCCTCGACCACGGGGACCAGCTCGGCTTCAGCCTGCGCGACGATGGCGTCATTCGCCTGCACACCGAGATCGCGGGCGTGCCCCACGACAGCAACCTGATCGTGCGGGCTGCGCGGCAGTTGCAGGAACAGAGCGGCACGCGCCTGGGTGCGGATATCTGGCTGGACAAGCGGCTGCCCATGGGCGGCGGCATCGGTGGCGGCAGCTCGGACGCCGCCACGACCCTGCTCGGCCTCGCTCACCTCTGGAAGCTCGATTGCAGCGAGGATCGCCTGGCAGCACTGGGCCTGAGCCTGGGTGCCGACGTGCCGGTATTCGTGCGCGGCCGTGCGGCATTCGCCGAAGGTGTCGGCGAGAAACTCACGCCCGTGGAGCTGCCCGAGCCCTGGTTTCTCGTCGCCGTGCCGCAAGTGCTTGTCAGTACAGCAGAAGTTTTCTCCGACCCTGAGTTGACACGCGATACGCCGCCCATTAAAGTTCGCAGCCTTCTTGAGGGGGGTGGTCGTAATGACTGCCAGCCGGTCGTCGAGAAGCGTTACTCAGCTGTTCGTAACGCACTGATCTTGCTGAACAAATTTGTTCCAACAAGATTGACCGGCACTGGAGCTTGTGTGTTTGGGAGCTTCCCAAACAAGGACGATGCTGATAAAGTCGCCCGCCAACTTCCAGCCACACTGCCAAGTTTTGTCGCGCAGGGTGCCAACGTTTCGATGTTGCACCGCACGCTGCAAGAACTGGCCAGGAAGTGAATGCGTAGCATCGGTTATACGTTACAGGGGCGTCGCCAAGCGGTAAGGCACCAGGTTTTGATCCTGGCATGCGTTGGTTCGAATCCAGCCGCCCCTGCCATAACCACCCAAGGGTGGCTCGTACTACCGAATTGAGCAGCATTGCGTCACACACGATACAGGGGCGTCGCCAAGCGGTAAGGCACCAGGTTTTGATCCTGGCATGCGTTGGTTCGAATCCAGCCGCCCCTGCCATTTTTATACTCATCCAGGTTACCCTCAGCCGGCAGGTACTGCGCGTGTCCAAGATGATGGTCTTTACGGGGAATGCTAACCCCGATCTGGCGCGACGTATCGTTCGTCAGCTGCACATCCCCCTCGGCGATGCCTCTGTCGGAAAGTTTTCCGACGGCGAAATCATGATCGAAATCAACGAAAACGTCCGCGGTAAAGACGTCTTCCTGATTCAGCCGACGTGCGCGCCAACCAATGACAACCTGATGGAACTGGTCGTGATGGCAGATGCCTTCCGCCGCTCCTCAGCCACTCGAATCACCGCTGTCATCCCCTACTTCGGCTATGCCCGCCAGGATCGCCGTCCGCGTTCCGCCCGTGTGGCAATCAGCGCCAAAGTCGTGGCCGACATGCTGACCGTAGTGGGCATCGACCGTGTTCTCACCGTCGACCTGCACGCGGATCAGATTCAAGGCTTCTTCGATATTCCGGTAGATAACATCTACGGTTCGCCAGTACTGGTGGACGACATCGAAGATCAGCGTTTCGACAACCTGATGATCGTCTCCCCGGATATCGGCGGCGTGGTGCGTGCGCGTGCCGTGGCCAAGTCCCTGGGCGTGGACCTGGCGATCATCGACAAGCGTCGTGAGAAAGCCAACCACTCCGAAGTGATGCACATCATCGGTGACGTGGAAGGTCGTACCTGCATCCTGGTCGACGACATGGTCGACACCGCCGGCACCCTGTGCCACGCGGCCAAGGCTCTGAAGGAACACGGCGCCGCCAAGGTGTTCGCTTATGCGACTCACCCGGTACTGTCGGGCCGCGCCATCGAGAACATCGAGAACTCGGTACTGGACGAACTGGTGGTGACCAACACCATCCCGTTGTCCGCTGCCGCGCAATCCTGTTCGCGCATTCGCCAACTGGACATCGCGCCGGTTGTCGCTGAAGCGGTACGCCGCATCAGCAATGAAGAATCTATCAGCGCGATGTTCCGCTAACCCGGAATACCGCTGGTAAAAAGACGCCTGGCCATTTGGCCAGGCACATCACCGAACCGCCCCGTCGCTGGTCGCAAGCGTAACGGGCGGTTTGGTTATTCTGGAGAAGTGAAATGACTGCTGAATTTACTCTGAATGCCGAAGCGCGTTCCGACCTGGGGAAAGGTGCGAGCCGCCGCCTGCGTCGTAACGCCGCCCTGGTTCCTGCCGTAGTTTACGGTGGCGAGAAAGCCCCTCTGTCCATCAGCCTGGTTGCCAAGGATTTCGCCAAGCTGCTGGAAAACGAAGCGGCGTTCAGCCACGTGCTGAACCTGACCGTTGATGGCAAGAAAGAAAACGTACTGATCAAAGCCCTGCAACGTCACCCGTCCAAAGGCTTCGTTCTGCACGCTGACTTCATCCGCGTGATCGCTGGCCAGAAACTGACCGCACACGTACCGCTGCACTTCATCAACGAAGCCACCTCGGTTGGCGTCAAGCAAGGCGGCGGCGAAGTCCTGCACTCCTTGAACGAAGTCGAAGTTTCCTGCCTGCCGAAAGACCTGCCGGAATTCCTCGAAGTCGACATCGCCAAAGTCGAACTGGACCAGACCGTTCACCTGTCCGACATCAAACTGCCGAAAGGCGTTGAGCTGGTTGCTCTGGCCCACGGCAGCGATCTGCCGGTTGCCAGCATCCACCTGCCGCGCGTTCGTGTAGAAGACGCAGCTGAAGGCGAAGGCGAAAGCACCGCCGAGTAATTGGCGAGCTCCACACCTCGGTGTGGAACTGCTTTAGGAAAGGGCTCCTGTATGACTGCCGTACAACTGATCGTTGGCCTGGGTAACCCGGGTCCCGAATACGACCAGACCCGGCATAATGCAGGGGCCCTTTTCGTTGAGCGCCTGGCCGACAGCCAGCGCGTGAACCTCAGCGTCGATCGCAAGTATTTCGGCCTGGTGGGCAAATTCGTCCATCAGGGTCGCGAAGTTCGTCTGCTCATCCCCACCACCTTCATGAACCGCAGCGGCCAGTCCGTGGCGGCGTTGGCGAATTTCTTCAAGCTCAAGCCCGAAGAAATCCTGGTGGCCCACGACGAACTCGACATGCCCCCCGGCGTCGCCAAACTCAAACAGGGTGGCGGGCACGGCGGGCATAACGGGCTGCGCGACATCATCGCGCAGCTCGGCAACCAGAATAATTTCCACCGCCTGCGGCTTGGCATCGGCCACCCCGGGCACGCCAGCATGGTTTCCAACTTCGTGCTGGGCCGCGCACCGCGTGGCGAGCAGGAACTGCTGGATACCAGCATCGGCTTCGCCCTCGACGTCCTCCCGGAAATACTCGCCGGTGACTGGACGGTAGCGATGCGCAAGCTGCACAGCCAGAAAGCCACTCTCTAACTTCATCTACCGCCTTTGGCGCGAGGGACACACCATGGGATTCAATTGCGGCATCGTCGGCCTACCCAACGTCGGCAAGTCCACCCTGTTCAATGCCCTCACCAAATCCGGTATCGCGGCCGAGAACTTCCCGTTCTGCACCATCGAGCCGAACAGCGGCATCGTGCCGATGCCCGACCCGCGCCTCGACGCCCTGGCGGAGATCGTCAAGCCCGAGCGCGTGATCCCCACCACCATGGAATTCGTCGACATCGCCGGCCTCGTGGCGGGCGCGTCCAAGGGTGAAGGCCTGGGCAACAAGTTCCTCGCCAACATCCGCGAGACCGACGCCATCGCCCACGTGGTGCGCTGCTTCGAAGACGAGAACGTCATCCACGTCGCCAACAGCGTCGACCCCAAGCGTGACATCGAGATCATCGACCTCGAACTGATCATGGCCGACCTCGACAGCTGCGAGAAGCAACTGCAGCGCGTCACCCGTACCGCCAAGGGCGGCGACAAGGAAGCCGTGGCGCAGAAAGCGCTGCTGGAAAAGCTCATCCCCCACTTCACCGAAGCCAAGCCGGCGCGCAGCCTGCTCAAGACCCTGGGTGACGACGAGAAGCGCCTGGCCAAGACCTTCCACCTGCTGACCACCAAGCCGGTGATGTACATCGCCAACGTCGCCGAAGACGGCTTCGAGAACAACCCGCTGCTCGACGTGGTGCAAGCCATCGCCGACGCCGAAGGCGCCATCGTGGTACCGGTGTGCAACAAGATCGAGGCCGAGATCGCCGAACTGGACGATCTGGAAGAAATGCAGATGTTCCTCGAGACCATGGGCATGACCGAGCCTGGCCTGAACCGCGTGATCCGCGCCGGTTACTCGATGCTCAACCTGCAAACCTACTTCACCGCCGGCGTGAAGGAAGTACGTGCCTGGACCGTCAAGGTCGGCGCCACCGCACCGCAGTCCGCTGCCGCGATCCACACCGACTTCGAAAAAGGCTTCATCCGCGCCGAAGTCATCGCCTATGACGACTTCATCCAGTTCAAGGGCGAAGCCGGTGCCAAGGAAGCGGGCAAATGGCGCCTGGAAGGCAAGGAATACATCGTCAAGGACGGCGACGTGATGCACTTCCGCTTCAACGTCTAAGCCGCACCCTGACCAGACGAAGCCGCGTTTTTACGCGGCTTCGTCGTTTCTGCATGCCTGGAAAAGCCCGCACAGCCAGTCACGGCGGTGCTGGCAGGCACGCTACCAGCTGCCCGGCAGACGAACGGCAGTAAAATGGCGGCATTTAGCCACCACTCACCATCTCTTCGCTCCAGCGCCGCAGTATACTGGCCCAGCCCTCCCCAGCAGGCGCAGTCCCTTGAAACCTGACGATGAGCTTCTGGAATCGTCGAACGCCGCCCCCGCGGAAGCCCGTTTCGACGCTTTGTTCCGGCTCGCAAAACGCCTGTGTGGCGTCACCCTCGCAAGGATCGCAACCGACACCCACCTCAGCGGTTCTACAGAGCCCGAGCAACGCCTGCCCGCAGCATTGGACGCCTACCTGCAGGAACTGATCGCCCGCACCGGCCTCGGCCACTCGCCCCTGTTGCTGCCCGACACCCGCCTCGACACCGCGCCCCAGGCCGCGCCGTCGCCCGGTTTCTTCGTCGGTTACCCGCTGCGCAGCGTCGATGGCGGCTACCTGGGCGTGTTCTACCTGGCCGATGGCGAACCGCAGCGGCTCAGCGACGAGCAGTTGCTGGCCCTGGACGATATCGCCGAGAGCGCCGCCAACCTGCTCGAACAGATCCGCCGCGAAGCCGCCGCCCGCCAGGCCAGCGAAGCCCTGCTCGCCCAGGAAAGCCGCATGGCCCTGGCCATTCAGGGCAGCGGCACGGGCATCTGGGACCGCGACGTGGTGACCGGCGAGATCCACTACTCCAGCGCCTGGAAAGCCCTGCTCGGCTACGCCGACCACGAGGTCAGCAACCGTATCGAGGACAGCTACGGCCGCGTCCATCCCGACGACCGCACCTACGTGCAGGAAGCCGTGCTCGCGCACTTCGCTGGCCACACCGAGAGCTACGAAGTGGAGCACCGTCTGCGCTGCCGCGACGGCAGCTACAAATGGGTGTGCAGCCGCGGCAAGGTGGTTGCCCGTGACGAACGGGGCAATGCCCTGCGCATGCTCGGCACCACCACCGACATCACCGCCCTGCGCGAGCTCTCCGAACGCCTGCAACGCAGCGTCGAACTGATCACCCGGCTGACCGACCAGGTGCCCGGCATGGTCTTCCAGTTCCGCAGCCTGCCCGACAGCAGTGGCTACTTCACCTACCTCAGCGCCGGCGTCTACGACATGTTCGAAGCCACCCGCGAACAGATCGACAGAGACCCGGAGATCCTCCATACCCTGGTCCACCCGGACGACATGGAGACCTACCAGATGGCCCGCCTGCGCGCCGAACGCGAGCTGAGCACCTGGCACATCGAATACCGCGTGATACTGCCGCGCCAGGGCCTGCGCTGGCGCCTGGGCGAAGCGCGGCCACAACGTGAAGCCGACGGCAGCATCGTCTGGCACGGCGTGGTCACCGACATCACCGAACGCAAGCGCATCGAAAGCGAGCTGCAGGAATTCGCCTCCCTCGACGCCCTCACCCAGCTCCCCAACCGCCGGGTGTTCATGACCCACCTGGAAACCGAGCTGGCGCGTATCCAGCGCAGCGACGTCTTCACCTCCACCCTGCTGATGTGCGACCTCGACCACTTCAAGCTGGTCAACGACAAATGGGGCCACGCCATTGGCGACCAGGCGCTACGTCACTTCAGCCGCATCCTTCGCGAACAGTTGCGCAAGAGCGACCTGGCCGGCCGTGTCGGCGGCGAAGAATTCGCCGTGGTGCTCAGCGGCGCGGGGCTGATCCAGGCCCGCGACTTCGCCTGCCGGGTGCAACACAGCCTCAAGGACGAGCCCCTGAACATCGAAGGAAAAAAGATCCATCTGACCCTGAGCGTCGGCATCGCCCTGCTCGAGCGCCAGGACACCACCCCCGACACCGTACTGTGCCGTAGCGATGCCGCCCTCTACTGCGCCAAGAAGAACGGCCGCAACCGCGTCGAGGTCGGCTGAGCCCCCCTCACCACCGAGCGCCCACCGGCAAAGCGCAGCCGTTCGGCTAAGCGTTTGAAAGTGCGTAAATTTATTCTGCCCAAAGGCTTGACACACCAGGGGCAGATGCGGAAAATGCGCGCCACTCGGCTACGTAGCTCAGCTGGTTAGAGCATAGCATTCATAATGCTGGGGTCCGGGGTTCAAGTCCCTGCGTAGCCACCAAACAAAACAAGGGTTTACCGAAAGGTAAGCCCTTTTTTGTTTCTGGAGTGTCCCCAAACCGTCCCTTTCTTGTCCCGCCACATCAGGCGATGGGATCACCGATGCAGCGCTCGAAAATGGCGGTCATTGCGCGATAGTCGCAAACCACTGCATCGATGTTTGCCTGAATCCACTCAGCCTCATCTACACCCCACCAGTCGACCTGATAGCCCGCGTTGATGATCAGGTGCTCGAAGAGAATCCGCTGAGCCCGGCCGTTGCCCTCGCGAAATGGGTGGATGATATTCAGATCGCCGTACAGTTCTGCAGCCGCAACGACCAGATCCGGGCGAGCCATCTCCTCGAACCAGCCAGTTGAAACTACTTGCTTGAGCCGCTTGGTGAATTCAGCCTCGATGCGGGTCACGTTGCAGAAATGCGTTCCGCCCTTTGAGATATCGACCGTGCGCAACTCACCCGCCCAGTCGTAGACATCATCGAACAGATGCCGGTGTATACGCTGCAGGTAGGCGAGATCGTAGGGAGGGAGGTCGAAGTCCAGCTGGCTAGCTGCGATTTCAGAGAGGCTGCGCTCAGCTTCATGGAGAGCGCTATCGTCAGTCAGGCCAAGACGATTACGTAGAACATCGGTGCCTGGGTAGCAGTAAGGATCTTGCCCAGCGCCGTACTTGTCGAGCATCAGGCCTGACTAGACCGCGCAGCGTTCAAAGCAGCCTCACGGGTCGGGAGCTTACGCTCGGCATCGGCCTGGGTCGTGTTGAACCCCTCGAGGCGCAGGCTGGCCGCGTAGTTCGACCGGCGTGCCTTGGCGCAATAAGCCTTCTTGGCTTGCAGAGATACACCTGTCATGGGATTGCCTCTTCGGTTTCGCCAGCGGCCATTATACCGGATGCACGCCGCTATCAGGTTGCCCCTCATTCTGGCTCAGTAATGCAATCAGTGAAAGGATCAAGGCGGTGGCGAAGCGATCAGGCGCCAGATGCGAGTACTGGCTTTCATCAGTTCGGAAAGCACGTTGTCGTCGAAGCTCGCAGCCTTGGCTTTGGTGTTTCGCTCAGGCACATCGAGGTCAACACCACCCACCGCAGAAAAACGAGCGTGGATGCGACTCCCTAAGCCACCTTTCTTATCTTGTTTGGTCAGCGCCTGGCGAATGATCTGTCCCGCCTCTTCTTCCATGGAACGCCCGTGGTTGGCAGCAACGACGCGCAGCATGGCCTTGAGGTCATCATCCAGATTTCGAATCGTGATAGTTGCCATTCAATGCCTGCGCTTCGTGACTAACCGCACCACTGTCGCTCGCAGGGTACGCCATCGTTATTGCCGTCCATCTCTACGCCGGGGCAGTTATGTAGAAAGAACGTTGCCTCGTCACAAGAACGCATCTGCGAGCAGTGTTTACGGCCATCGCAGCGATAGCTCGAGGCGGGCTGTGATTGGGGCTTTGGCTTGATCTGAGCGTCCGTGCCGGTCCAGGCGAAGGTCGGGATGAAGCGTTCGAGAGAAAACGCCGGGGCGGGCTGTTCGATCACCGGGCTGCTCAAGACCGAGCCGTCGGCGGCGACATTGGTGATTACCGGGCTGCTTGGCGGCTTCAGGTAGAAGTGCCAGAAGGCAAAGCCCAGGGCGATGATGACGATCAGTTTTTTCACGCCTGCACTCCATTGCGTAACGGCTATCGCAGCCTGCGAACGGCAAGATTAGCGCATCCTGCTTTGGCCGTGGAGCCATCTACCCATGCAGCATGGCACTGCAGCGTGCCGCGCTGAACCCGGCGCCTGCCGAATGGCTACCTTGTAGCGTTATCACAGCGTCTCGTCAGCGCCATGCTCCGCCGAACCGGGCACCTGCGCCCTCTCCTCGGCTCGACCGTCGAGGCGCACCACCCGAAGGGTGCGGATATCCGAGAAGAACACCTCATCGGGAAACGGGCTAGCGCCCGCCACGCCCATCACCATGAAATAGCCATGCGCCCAAACACCTACCACCGGCAGCACGACACCCACCACCTGAACGCACTGCCACAAAGGCTCCAACTGATCGTCCCACATCAACTCGACCAGAACGGTCTGCCCGAGATAGGCCAGGGCAGCCTGAGCATCCTGGACTAACTGTTCGCCCGTAGTGCTGCGAGCTTCGCCGGTGTCGCC
This sequence comes from Pseudomonas flavescens, assembly GCF_013408425.1. NCBI lineage: Bacteria > Pseudomonadati > Pseudomonadota > Gammaproteobacteria > Pseudomonadales > Pseudomonadaceae > Phytopseudomonas > Phytopseudomonas flavescens. Next base: position 3,514,008 of record NZ_JACBYV010000001.1, read on the forward strand.
CTCCTCCCCATCGAGACCAGTTGCACGCAGCTTGCTCAGATCGACCATCAGCACATCAGTGCGGGTTACGCTCGGCAGGCTGCCGTTCTCGATCATCTCGCCCACCTGATCGGTAGTGACTCCGCAGGTAGCCGCAAAACGCTCGATGCTGCGTAGGTCATTGGCGGCGGAACTGAGTAGAGCAACCTGACCGTTCGCATCTACCTCGTTAGAAATTGGCTCAGTCATCACGGCAATCCACTGCATAGACCATGCTCTTGCCGCAGTCTGTTCCTCGGCGGATGCGTGGCAGGTTAATGACGTGGTGACGGCCAATCTTGGCCGTCGGGACGGTGCCGGATTCGATCCAGCCGCGTACGACATCCTCGGTAATGACGTCGATGCCCAGGAGCTTGGCGAACACGAGCTTTGAGCAAAACGGCGCATCACGCAGGTCGTTGACGCGCTCCGGGTTTCCCTGTGTGTCGAACCCCACTATTCCAGACTGCTCCATGCAAAGCCCCTATAATCCGTCGATCATCACTCCGGCTTGAGTGGTATATTTCCACATGCCGAGTGGAATAATACCACTTCGATCGCGTTGTGGAATATTTCAACGAAGAGCTTTTTAGATCTTTATGGAATCAACACAGGACCGGGTTAGACACTTTATGTCGGTAATTGGGCATCGTGAGGTCGGCGAAGCCACAGGACTAAAAGAAGAAAGGTGCAAGACAATCCGCTATGACAAGCGAGCAAATTTGCGCACCAACGAGTTGGACTTGATAGCAAATCGCTATCCTGAGTACTCTTTATGGCTAAGGACTGGTATGACAGCGCCTGAAAACGGCCAGATAGATCCAGACTACGCTGAGGCTAACCGAAACTTGGCCAATCCAAACGCGGGATAGCGATCACACAGGAAGTAACTAGGCGCTGGTACGCCCGAAGGAATGGAGAAGACCGATGAAAAGGATGCTGTTGGCACTGGCGATAGCCGCAACTCCCGCTCTAGCTAAAGAATCTAAGCCCATCGCCACGCAGGTGGGTGACGCAATGCGGCCTGCTGCCGAAGCATACGGCAAAGGTATGCAGAAGCTGGTGAACGAGTTTTTCGCCGGTTCCGAAGGCCCGATGGGCAAAGCCGCACGAGCCAACCTCAAAGCCCAAGATAATCGAGAGCGCGAAGCTAATCGTGGGGTTCGTCGCTCCATGAAGGAATGCATTAAGCCCGGCAATATCATTGATGATGACGTCAAGGAATGTACTGAAGGGCTACGATTAAAAACATGGTAATACGCTTAACTGCAAATAAATAAACACGAAATCAAAGAAAAAGCATTGAAGGGTCATATGTCTAGAGATTCAGCCAAAAAAGGTATAAGCCGAACATTACAGTTAAAGCCAATCAAGTTCTCTGAGCTAAAAGATGGCAACACCATGACCTTGACAAAGCTAATGGCTATTTTCGCTGGAGCTTACCCAACAGTTGGCTCCAGAACAGATACAACAGGAATAACACTAGCCACCGGGGAAACCATCCCCCAACTGTGCACCTTCTTCAATAATTACCAAGCGCTCGACGACAACACATGTATATTTGAAATTTGGTCTTACGAGCCGGGTACCATACCACAGACCTTAACACCTGATCCCAACATGGCGAACGCCGTAACTGACAACATCATTAGTGACAGCGATGAAGAAGAGCATGACGAGAGTGAGCCAAAAAAAGAATTTATACATATTGCACACGTGCTTGCATTTGGGCAGTCGGCGATAATAGAAAGTACAAGAAGCACAGGTGGCGTACATAACATTCAACGTTACCTGAATAAAATGTCTCGAAAGACAAGTTTAGGCAGAAAAGGTAATTTCTTCTTCACTGATGCCGTTACAAAAAAGTTAACGGAAGAAATCGACCGCGCAGGTGGTGCAGTAGGATTTACAGTCGGAGTAACGAGCGTAAACGATAACAACGAAAGCGCTCTACTAGGTGTGCTTTCAAACGTTAGAGGGTATATGCCGTCGTCCGGGCTCCTAACAGTCGATTGGCGATCAAAAGACAAGCTACCAACGCAAAAAGTTATAGACGCCTATGAGGAAGCTCAGAAGCAGGACGAAATTGAGAGTGTTATAATCCACTTGAGCGATGGATCTTCAATCCGAGGACTATCGAAATTTAAAATCAAGAAAACTGTAGAAGTAGACGATATAGGTGGAAATAACCCTGATCGCGGCGAACTTCTAAGAAAGATGGTGCTCTACCTAGAAGAGCTTTGCACTCTTGGCCCTGACAACAAAAGGATTTTGGACGAATCTGGAGCGCTGGCAGACAATGACATATTTATACCTGATTCCCGAAGAAGTAAGAAACGCGAAACAGATAAGTGACGAACTAAAAGCAGTCGCTAACTCTGCATCTAGTAACAAAGCCTATGTAGGATGGAATTTTATAATTCTAGTTCTAGGAGGTATAGCTGGCCTATTTGGATATCAATTCATAGACGACAGCCTACTAAATGCCTCGATTGCATTTAGCGGAATAATCATCGGCTTTACAATTACATCAATGCTATTCTCGGGAAGAAGCCAATATTTAACGAAGCTTACTTACGAACAAACCATCTTATATGCACACAAGACAAGATACATGCTGATGTCTCAGATAAACACATTATTCGCATTTCTAATGTGCCTACTCTTTTGCATGTTATCTATGGTTTCGATGAAGAGTGGGATTTTAGAGAAAAGTGTAGTGATAGCGGCCGCATCAGGTTTTCTTACACTGGGGTGCTATCGAATATTATTACTTCCATTCCAAATATATGAAGTTCATTCATTTGCTTTAGATAATCTTGTAGCAGAATCCAAGGAAGATGTTACTGCAGAAACAAAAGCTAAAACACAAGAAAGACTGAAGCTTCTCGAAGGTATAAAAAAATAGGGCTCAAATAGAGCCCTATCACCCGCAACTTAAGAGATAATTTTGCAGCTATCACCACACTCAGACTGAGCTAGAAGATTATTATTCCACTTCTTATCAGCATATGTCCTTAAATATGGATCCTTACCATCCTCCCGAACTACGCCTATATATGCGCGGCTTCCAGATTTAGCATCGACAGTATAATAGCTCTCGGTTTTAGCTTCGATTCGCTTTACAGCCGAAGCCCTAGTCAGCCGCCAAGAACCGTTAGAATTACCAATATGAGTAATCCCCTCATGCTGACTATCTCTATTGAGTTTATTAATACAATTAACTTCGAATTCTTTCATTAATACCTCTCCCTGGAAAAATGGCGAATAGCCACTATCAATGTAGACAGCGAAATCACCCTAGTCAAAGAGATAAGCTGAAGCTGAGCTACCATCATGAAGCGGTGACTACCGAAGGGTATTTTTCTGAAAAGCTATGGGGTAACGAGCAGATTGCACCAGCCAAAGCGCTTTTTAATGGAGGCATCTGGAAGGTTGAGCGGATACTCAGGTGATTCATAATGCTCAGCGCGTCCTTTCTCCGGAAACCAAAAAGGCTTATCAACCGATAAGCCTTTTCTCCGCAGCCCATATCTGCCCTACCCGCTCCAAGCTCCGCTAAAAAACGAAATACCCCACCGCCACCATCGACCCGCAGGCGACCACGCCGAGGATCAGCAGCAGGCGGCTGGTGCTGGAGCCTTCGCGGGCGTCGAGGAGTTGTTGGGCGTGCAGGTGCAGGTAAGAGGGGGTCGCGCGCAGTTTGGCGGGGCGCTGGATTCTGAGGACGCTGGCGTCAGGCGTGGAGGGATCGTTTTCAGGTTTGGCCCTGAAGTTGTCCCATGATGCGTTGTGTCCCTGCTGTCGGCGCTCTTCGCGCCACCACTCGTGGTCTTCCAATCCCATGATCAGCCCTCCTGGCTGGTGATGATCATTCCCGTCGATCATTGAGAGCCACGATGGCGGCTCGGAGTTCAGTGTACAGCTGTAAACAGATTCGTGCAGGTTCCTTGAGGCGGATAATTTTAGTCCCACTTACATTCTGCGTGCTGTGCTGCCGGTCACCCTACGGCTATGGCATCGCTGTAACGCTGGGCGCACAATCTGCGTTTTCGCGTTTACCTGACGGCCTGCCGTGAACCGCCCTCCCCTGACTCTAGCCTATGGTGTGCCTGACGTGGCACGGCGTGGTCGCGCCTGGCTGCTGGCGGTGTTACTGGGTGTGTGCCTGCCGGGCGTGCAGGCCGAACCGCTGGCGGTGCGCGAGCATCACCGCTGGACCACGGCGGACGATGACGGTCCCAACCAGGTGGGCACACTGGCGCAGACGGCCGATGGCTACCTGTGGCTGGGCAGCGATGACGGGCTGCTGCGCTTCGATGGTTTCACCTTCGTGCCCTATCGCCCCGGCGACGAGCAGCCCCTGGGCACCGTCGCCAGCCTGCTGGCGGTGGACGATGGCCTGTGGGTCGGGCTGCGGGCCGGTGGTGCGCGGCTGATCGAGGGGCCGGCCGCCCGCTACTTCGCGCCCGGGGCCGGGCTGCCGAGCGGAGCGCTCTACGGTTTTGCCCGTGAGCCCAGCGGCACGCTCTGGGCGGCGGCCCATGACGGGCTGGCACGTTTCGACGGGCAGCGCTGGCAGCGGGTCGGTGAAGCCGAGGGTTTTACGGCGAACAGTGCCCGGACCGTGTTCGTCGACCGGGAGGGCGGTGTGTGGGCGGCGAGCAGCAACGGGCTGTATCAGCGCCCTGCCGGTGCGCCGCGTTTCAGCGAGGTGGCGGGCGAGCTCGATTGGGCCAGCCAGATCGCCCAGGCGGCGGACGGCACGCTGTGGGTCGCCGAGCGCTACGTCAATCGCCTGCACCGCGTCGTGCAGGGCCCGGCGCCGCACCTGCAGAGCCAGGAACTGGACTCGCCCATCAACGGTTTGTTGTTCGATCACAGCGGCGGCCTCTGGACCAGCACGCCCGGCAACGGGCTGCGCCGCTACCCGGCCGCGAACGCGACGCTGAAGGTGGCCGAGGCCGAGCAGCTCACCAGCGCCCAGGGGCTGAGTGCCGATTACCTGTGGCCCTTGCTGGAGGATCGCGACGGCACGGTGTGGGCCGGTAGCAGCGGCGGCCTCGACCGCTTTCGCCTCGGCGAGCTGAAGGCCGCACCGTTGCCCGCCGGCACCCTGAATGCCGCACTGGCGGTGGCCAGTGACGGCGCGCTCTGGGCAGCCAGCAATAACCAGGGAGTGATGCGCCTGCACGGCGGTGACCTGCAGCGCTGGCCGATCCCCGAGCCGGTCACCAGCCTGATCGCCGCTGCCGATGGCACTGTCTGGGTTGGCGGCCCCAATGGGGTATGGCGCGGCACGCCAGGGGGCGTCGAGCGACAGGCCGAACTGCCCGAGCAGGCACCGGAAGATGCCGCGATCCGCGCCATGGCGGTAGGTGCTGAGGGCGCCTTGTGGGTGTCGATCAACCGGCTCGGGCTGTTCGTGCTGCGCGGTGGGCAGTGGCAGGCGGTGCCCGGCGTCAGCGAGGCGCCGAGCCAGATGATGCCGGTCAGCGCGGCGAGCGATGCCCAAGGCCGCCTGTGGTTCGGCTACCGGGACAACCTGCTGGTCACCCGCCTGGGCGACCAGGTGCGCCGATGGGGCGCGGCGGATGGCCTGAACATCGGCCACGTTACCGCTCAGCTGCATCAGGGCGGCAGCTCCTGGGTCGGCGGCCAGCATGGCCTGGCACGCTTCGACGGCCAGCGCTTCCAGACCCTGCACCTGCCGGACAACGGCCAGTTCGACAACATCTACGCGATTCTCCCCGGCACGGCGGGGGACCTGTGGGTGCATGGCAAGGCTGGCATCGTGCAGGTGCCTGCGGCCGAGTGGCAGCGTGCCCTGGCCGAGCCGCAGCATCGCCTGCGCTACCGCTCTATCGGCCTGGACGGCAGCCTGGCCAACGACCCCTACCGGGTGCTGCCCTTGCCCACGGCGGTGGCCGGGCCGGATGGGCGGCTGTGGTTCTCCACCAGCGCGGGGGTGAGCTGGATCGACCCGGCCAGCCAGTCGCCCGCCCCGGCGCTGCCACCGGTGGTGATCGAAGGGCTACAAGTGGACGGTGCACCCATGCCAATGCAGACAGGGCTGCGACTGCCCGCCGACACCCAGCGCCTCGTCATCGACTACACGGCGCTGAATCTGCGGGCGCCGCACAGCCTGTCGTTTCGCTATCGCCTGCAGGGTTACGACCGCGCCTGGATCGAAGCCGGGCGCCAGCGTCAGGCCATCTATACCGGGCTGCCGGCTGGGGATTTCCGTTTCGAGGTGCAGGCCTTCGACCAGGGGGGTGGCGAACCGGCCGCGCCGACCGTGCTGGCGTTCAGCGTCGAGCCGGTGTTCTACCTGCGGCCGCTGTTTTACCTGCCGCTGGGCAGCGCGCTACTGCTCGGCCTGTGGTGGCTGCATCGCCTGGTGGTGCAGCGTGATCGGCGGCGCCTGCAACTGCGCCTGCAGGCCCGGCAGAGTGAACGCGAGCGGATCGCCCGGGAGCTGCACGACACCCTGCTGCAAGGTTTGCAGGGGCTGATGCTGCGCTTCCAGGCGGCGACCGACACGCTGACGGCCGACCACCCCGCACGGCCGCGCCTGGAGCACGCCCTGGACCGCGCCGACGAGGTGATGCACGAAGGCCGCGAGCGCGTACAGGACCTGCGTCAGCCGGGCCCGGGCATCGACCTGCCCGCCGCGCTGGAGCGCCTGGGCGCAACGCTGGACGAACCGGGCCTGGCCTTTGCCGTACAGGTCAAGGGCCAGCGGCGCGCCCTGCAGGCGCCGGTGCATGACGAGGCCTATCGCATCGCCGCCGAGGCCATCGGCAACGCGATACGCCATGGCGCGGCACGGCGCATCGCGGTTCGCCTGGTGTATGGTGGGCGGCGCTTCCAGTTGCGTATCGACGATGACGGCCAGGGCATCCCGGCCGCCTACACCGCCGCTGAAGGTCGGCCCGGGCACTGGGGCGTGCGTGGCATGCACGAGCGCGCCAGCGGTATCGGCGCCCGCCTCGTGGTGCAACCGCTGCCGACTGCCGGCACCCGCGTGCACCTGCAACTGAGCGCCAGCCTGGCCTATGCCGGGCCAACCCGAAGTGCCTGGCGGCGCTGGCTGACGGCGCGCCCCCGAACGGAAGACGATGCATGAACGACGCCCCCATCCGCCTGCTGGTGGTCGACGATCACCCCCTGCTGCGTGACGGCATCGCAGCGGTGCTCGACGCCCACGACGACATCCTGCTGGTCGGCGAGGCCGCCGATGGCCTGCAGGCCGTGGAGCGGTTCGCCGCGCTGCGCCCGGACGTGACCCTGATGGACCTGCAGATGCCCGGCCTCAACGGCACCGAGGCGATCCAGGCGATTCGTCGACAGTTCGCGGACGCCTGCATCGCCGTGCTCACCACCTACAGCGGCGACGCCCGTGCCTTGCAGGCGGTGCAGGCCGGTGCCCGGGGTTACCTGCTGAAAAGCATGCTGCGCAAGGAGCTGGTCACGGCCATCCGTACCCTGGCGGCGGGCAAGCGCTACTTCCCCGAACCGATCGCCAGCGAGCTGCTCGATGCCATCGCCCAGGACACCCTCACCGCCCGGGAAACCCAGGTGCTGGGCAGCGTCGCCCAGGGCCTGGGCAACGGCGATATCGCCAGCCAGCTGGGCATCTCCGAAGACACGGTGAAGGGCCATATGCGCAGCATCATGGACAAGCTCAAGGCGCGTAACCGCACCCACGCGGTGGCCATCGCGATGCAACGCGGGATCATCGACGCCTGGCCGCCAGGCTGATGTGTTGCAACGTTAAGCACCGCCCTTAACCTTAATTAACATTACGCAACTCGCCCCTACCGTCCTGCTCTCCAACAATCCGTATCGCCCGCGGCGTTCTCTGCAACGCCGCGCAGCACCGCGCTCCTGCGGCGCTGCCAGCGAATACGGACATCCCAATGAATCGAGCAGCGCAGCCCCGCCCTACCCTCGTCGCCAGCGACGCCACGCCTGCGATCGGCCGGCTCGCGACCTGGCAGGAGGCCATCGCCAAGCGGCTGATGCTCGAGCACCTGGATGCCGGTATTTCGGTCGCCGAAGTGGCCGAGGCCTGCGCCCTGTCACGCAGCCATTTCACCCGCAAGTTCAAGGAGAGCACCTGCCTGTCGCCCCACGTGTGGTTGCGCCAGCAACGGGTGGCGAAGGCCAGGGAAATGCTGCTGCAGTCGTCGCTGTCGCTGACGGCTATCGCCATGGATTGCGGCTTCTTCGATCAGGCGCATTTCTGCCGAGTGTTCGCCAAGAGCACGGGCCTGAGCCCGCTGGCCTGGAAGCGCCAGCAGATGGCCGCGCAGCCGGTGGCGGCGCTGCTCCAGCAGGTTGCCTGCTAAGCCGGTGTCGGCAGCACCTGCGCCGCAACGATGGCGGCCTGGCGGCGCTTCTCGGCGGCGTAGGCGCGGGTGCTGTTGAGCATGTGGTAGTAAACCTGATCGCCGTCGCGGCGCAGGCCGATCAACGACAGCGAGACCAGCCGCGCCAATGAAGCGCAGCGCTCGCTGTCGCTGATCGGCAAGCCTGCCAGTGCGCTGCGCACATCGGCCACGGTGAAGTATTCGTCGCACACCGACAGCCCGTGCAGGCAACTGCGCTGGCGCTCGTCGAGCAGCGCGTAACTCCAGTCCAGCGAGGCCATCAGGCTGGACTGCCGGGCCGGCGTGGTGCGCCGCCCGAGCAGGCTCAGGTAACTGTGGTTTTCCAGCTGGGCGAGGATGCCTTCCAGGCTCTGCACGTCGAGTTGCGCGGCAGCCAGTTCGATGGCCAGGGGCAGGCCGTCGAGGCGCCGACAGAGTTCGACGACCCGCGGCACATCGGTCTCGCGCAGGCTGAAGCCCGACTGCCGCGCCCGCGCACGGCGGGCGAACAGCTTTACCGCGGGGTAACGCAAGGCAGCGGCCAGGCGCAGGTGGCTGCCCAGCGGCGGGGTGTCCAGCGGGGCCAGCGGTTGCACGTATTCCTCGCGGGTCCGCAGGGCCTCCCGGCTGGTGGCAAGAATGCGCAGAGCTGGCGCGGCGTGCAGCAGGGCTTCGCAGAGCGCGGCGCAGGCGTCGATCAGGTGCTCGCAGTTGTCCAGCAGCACCAGCATGTGACGGTGCGCCAGGGTGGCGAGCAGAAAGGCCTGGGCGTGCTGATCGGCCGGCACCGCGAAGCCCAGTTCCGAGGCGAGCGCAACGGCCAGTTGCGCCGGGTCGCTGACCATCGCCAGGTCGACGAAGCGCACGCCGTCGCGGAACTGGCCGAGCTGTTGCTGGGCGACGCGCAGGGCGACGGTGGTCTTGCCGACGCCACCGGGGCCGATCAGCGAGATGTGCCGGCGGGTCTGCAGGCGCCGGGTCAGTTCCTCGATCAGTTTGTCGCGGCCTTCGATGCGCACCGGCTTGCCGGGCAGGCTGGGCACTGCGCAGGGCTGCAGGTCGAGCTCGCCGGAACGCTGGCTGACCTGTTCGACGTAGGCGACGAAGCTGTAGCCGCGCTGGCGCACGTTGGTGATGTAGTCCCGCGATTGCGGGCAAACGCCCAGGGCCCGGCGCAGGGCCGAGATGTGCACGCGCAGGTTGATCTCTTCGACGAAGGTCTTCGGCCAGACCTGGGAGATGATGGTCTCCTTGCTGACGATCTTGCCGGCGCTTTCCACCAGCACCAGCAGGATGTCCAGAGCCCGGGCGCCGATCTGCAGCGGGCGGTCGCCGTCGAGCAGCAGGCGGCGCTGCGGGTGCAGTTCGAAACGGCCGAAACGCAGGACGGTGTCTTCGCCACGGGTGTCGAGATCGTGCATGATCCTTTCAGCGTCGCGCCAGGCCGGACACGCACCCCAATGGGCCTCGGCTGGTCGGCGATGCGCCGCTCCTTGCAGTGATAAGAGAATCATTCTCCGCCGATCGCCGACGGTGCGACATCGCTATGGGGGTATCGATTCGGCCATACCGGTGCCCATCACGGACAACGGCCTGGCCGCTCTGGCACGGGGCTTTCGTCAACCAAACGGGTCGAGGTCAGCCGAACTGGTGGCGGTACTGCACCGGGGTCAGCCCCAGGCGTTTGTCGAACATCTGGCGCATGTGCCGGGCGCTGCCGAAGCCGCTGCGAAAGGCCACGGTCTTCATCGGCAGGTCGGTGCCTTCGAGCAGGCTGCGGGCGTGGTCGATGCGGGCGGCGAGCACGAACTCCATGGGCGTCATCTGCAGCTCACGGGTGAATACCCGGGCGAAGTTGCGCACGCTCATGGCCGCCAATTCGGCCAGTTGCTCGACGCTGAACGGCTCGTGAATGTTCTCCAGCACGTGCTGCTGGATGCGCTCGAGGGGCGTGGCACCCTGCCCGGTCGGTGGCAGCAGCGGGCTGAACTGGGCCTGCCCACCCTGGCGCTTGATCACCACCAGCAGCACCTTGGCGACATCCAGCGCCAGCTTCTTGCCGTGGTCGTCGGCAAGGATCGACAGCGCCAGGTCGATGCCAGCCGTCACGCCGCCGGAACTGAGCAGCTTGCCGTCCTTGGTGAACAGCTGATCGCTTTCCAGCCGCGCCTTGGGATAGCGCTTGGCCAGGCGATCCAGATAATGCCAATGGGTGGTCACACGATGGCCGTCGAGCAAACCCGCCTCACCGAGGATGAACGCACCGGTGCACACCGCGCCATGCCGACGCGACGCTGCGGCGGCGTCCCGCAGCCAGGCGTGCAGATGCGGGTGGCTGGAGTCGTAGGCGCCGGGGCCACCGGGCACCAGCAGGGTGTCGTAGGCGACCGGCGCGTCCTCGGCCAACTGGTCGGCCTGCATGACGATGCCGTTGGAGGCGCGCACGGCCAGCGACGACGCCCCCAGGGTGAGGATGCGGTAGTGATCGCTCTCGGGCAGATAGCGGTTGGCGACCGAAAACACCTCGATAGGGCCGGCCACGTCGAGCATCAGCACGTCGGGAAAGAGCAGGATCGCCACGGTTCTTATGGGCATGCAGGGTCTCGAAACACGGAGGGACACGGCCTGACATGGATGTCGGACAACTGCCGGGGTGGGGAATCGTACGCCGATTATCGGGGCACGACAGCCTGAATGGCAGACCCGCAAGGACCGCCTCGGCACAACACTAAAGTGTTGCTGGCAGGCGGCCAGAAAGGCACCAGCGGGATCAGGCGCCCATGAAGCGCAGAATCTGCTCGCGCAGCCAGCGCTCGGCGGGGTCCTGGTCCTGGGCGGCGCGCCAGACCATGTTCAGTTGCGCGGGGACGATATCGAACGGTGGCGCTTCCATCACCAGCCCACCGCCCCGCACCAGGGCTTCGGCGGCGTAATCCGGGATGGTGGCGATCATGTCGGAATTGCGCAGCAGCGCACCCAGGCCATTGAAGTGCGGCACGGCCAGGGCGATCTTGCGCGAGCGCTCGAGGCGCGCCAGATCCTGATCGATGTTGCCGCACAGGTCGCCGGACATGGACACCAGGGCGTGGGGCCGCGCGCAGTAGTCGTCCAGGCTCAGCGGCGGCGTGCCATCGGCAGCACGGATGACCATGGCACGGATGTCACGCAGGCTGCGGCACTTGGCGTTGGCCGGTAGCTGCGTGGTGTAGCTGATGCCGATGGACACCTCGCCCGTGGCGAGCAGCCCCGGCAACAGCAGGAAGTTGGCGTTGCGTACCACCAGCACGCAGTCGGGCGCCTGTTGGCGCAGGTGGGCGAGCAGCTGCGGGAGCAGGCCGCATTCGACGTCGTCGGACATGCCGATGCGAAACACCGCGGTGCTGCTGCTCGGGTCGAAGTCCGTCACTTCGCTGATCGCCTGGGAAATGCCATCCAGCGCCGTTGGCAGGCGGCGGAAGATTTCCAGCGCGCGGGGCGTGGGCTCCATCTCGCGGCCGTTGCGCACCAGCAGCGGGTCATTGAAATAGTCGCGCAGACGGGTCAGCGACGCGCTGATCGCCGGCTGGCCGAGGTAGAGCTTCTCCGCCGTGCGCGTGAGGTTGCGCTCGTGCATCAGGCTTTCGAATACGACCAGCAGGTGCAGGTCGACCTTGCGAAGATCGTTGCGGTTCAAGAAGGTGCTCCAGAGGCCGACCGCGGCGAAGGATCACCGCGGCCGGGTGTCATCACTTGCTGGCGGTCAGCGTGAAATAGCTGGTCATCAGGTTGCGGTAGTTGGGGATGTGGTTGGACAGCAGCGCGCCCAGCCCTTCGATGTCGTTGCGCCAGTCGCGATGCAACTCACAGGCCACGGAGAACCAGTTCAGCAGTTGTGCACCGGAAGCACTCATGCGGTTCCAGGCGGCTTGCTGCACGGTCTTGTCGAAGGTGCCGGAGGCATCGGTGACCACGAACACGTCGAAGCCTTCGGCGATGGCCGAGAGAGTCGGGAACGCCACGCAGACGTCGGTCACCACGCCAGCGATGATGATCTGCTTCTTGCCGGTGGCCTTGACCGCCTTGACGAAGTCTTCGTTGTCCCAGGCGTTGATCTGGCCAGGGCGGGCGATGTACGGCGCGTCCGGGAACAGCTCCTTGAGTTCGGGAACCAGCGGGCCGTTGGGGCCTTGCTCGAAGCTGGTGGTGAGGATGGTCGGCAGGTTGAAGAACTTGGCGCAGTTGGCCAGGGCCAGGACGTTGTTCTTGAAGTCGCTGGGGCTGAAATCCTGAACCAGGGAGATCAGGCCAGCCTGGTGGTCGACCAGCAGAACGACGGCGTCATCTTTGTTGAGGCGCTTGTAGGGAACGGTCATGGTGATACTCCTGTTGCGTTAGGGGTGTTTGCTGAAGGGGCTTGCGGGGTACGCGGTGCGGGCACGCCGAGCAGATGGCGAATGCGCACGGCGACGCCGTCGCGCTGGTACTGCCGGGCGTTGGCTTCGATGCGCTGCTCGGCGACGGTGACGCGGCCGTGGTGGCGCAGGTGCTCGAGCCAGGACGCATCGAAGAAGAATTCCTGCCAGAGCTGCGGGTTCTCGCTGTCCTGCAGCAGGCCCCAGGACAGCGCGCCGTTGCGCCGGCGCATGGCACGCACGGCGAGCATGGCTTCGCTGAACGCGGCGGCGTTCTCGGCGGGGATGTCGTACTCCAGGGTGACCATCACCGGGCCGCGCTCGCGGTCCATGTCGGCGCTGAGTACCGGCGCGGGCCAGTGCACGGAGGGCGCCAGGTCTTCGGCAGCGGTGACCGGCAACGCGAACCCCCAGGACAGCAGCACACCGAGCAGCAGCATCGTGCCGCCGCCAGCCAGGGCAACGGTCAGCGAAAACTCGCTGGCCAGTGAACCCCAGACGATGCCGCCCAGGGCACTGCAGCCGAAGAACACCAGGATGTACACCGCCAGGGCCCGGGCCCGTACCCAGCTGGGCACCGAGGTCTGTGCGGCCACCTGCAGGCTCGACAGCACGGCGATCCAGGCGGCGCCGCTGACCAGCATCACCGGAATCAACAGCGCGAAATCGCGGATGAAGGCCAGGGCGAACAGCACGGCGGCATAGGCGACGCTGGCACCGGCGACGATCAGGTCGCTACGCAGCCGCTCACGCAGCTTGGGCAGGAACATCGCCCCGGCGATGGCACCAGCGCCCACGCAGCCGAGCAGGATGCCGAAATCCGCCGCCGTGCCCTGCAGTTCGCGGCGCACCAGCAGAGGCAGCAACGACATACCGGCACTGGCGCCGACGAAGAACGCCAGGGTGCGTACCAGCACGGCCTGCAGCGGCTTGGCACTGCGCGCATAACGCACGCCGAGGCGCACCGCGCCGAACAGCCGCTCGGCCGGCAGGATGCTCACCGTAGGCGTGCGTTTCCAGGCGTACAGGGCGGCGATCACCGCGAAGAACGACACGGCGTTGAGGGCGAAGGTCAGCCAGGGCCCGCTGAGGCTGACCAGAATCCCGGCGATGGCCGGCCCGATGGCCCGCGCCACGTTCATGCCCAGGCTGGAGAGCGCCACCGCGGCCGGCAGTTCATCCTTGCCGACCAGCTCCGGGGTGAGTGCCGACCAGGCCGGCATCATCAGCGCGGTGCCGATGCCCATGGCCAGGGTCAGCAGGAGCAACAGCGGCACGTTCATCCAGCCGAGCAGCGTCAGGCTGGCGAGCAGCACCGCCACGCTGGCCATCCACAGTTGCACGGTGAGCAGGTAGCGACGCTTGTCGACGATGTCCGCCAGGGCGCCAGCGGGCAGCGCCAGAAAGAACATCGGCAAGGCCGCCGCCACCTGCACCATCGCCACCGCGAGTGGGCTGGCAGACAACGAGGTCATCAGCCAGCCGGCCCCCACCTCGTGCATCCAGGTGCCGATGTTCGAGGCGATACTGGCCAGCCACAACCAGCGAAACACGCTGCTGCGCAACGGGCTCCAGGGGCTGGCGGGGTTCTGCTTGATGACGCTTTCCATGGCTGCTCTCGTAAACCGCACAATGACGATCTGTGTTCGTTGAAAAAATGCGCATGCCTGCAATGCAGACGTCAGCCCATGCCTCGCGAATCTCCTCCTTACCTGTGGGAGCGTTGCCATGCGCCCGAATCGCGGGCATGGCCCGCTCCCACAATCCCCGCGGGGTGGATGACGCTTCACCCATCCACCGGAGCCAAAATCGCGTGGTGGATGAAAAAAGCGTCATCCACCCTACGGCGCCCATGCCTCGCGAATCGCCTACTCACCTGTGGGAGCGTCGACATGCGCGCGAATCGCGGGCATGGCCCGCTCCCACAATCCCGTGGGGTGGATGACGCTTCACCCATCCACCGGAGCCGAAATCGCTTGGTGGATGAAAAAAGCGTCATACCCCCTACGGAGCCCATGCCTCGCCAATCGCCTACTCACCTGTGGGAGCGTCGCCATGCGCGCGAATCGCGGGCATGGCCCGCTCCCACAATTCCGTGGGGTGGATGACGCCTCACCCATCCACCGGAGCCGAAATCGCTTGGTGGATGAAAAAAGCGTCATCCACCCTACGGCGCCCATGCCTCGCCAATCGCCTCCTCACCTGTGGGAGCGTCGCCATGCGCGCGATTCGCGGGCATGGCCCGCTCCCACAATTCCGTGGGGTGGATAACGCCTCGCCCATCCACCGGAGCCGCAATCGCTTGGTGGATGAAAAAAGCGTCATCCACCCTACGGCGCCCATGCCTCGCCAATTGCCTCCTTACCTGTGGGAGCGTCGCCATGCGCGCGATTCGCGGGCATGGCCCGCTCCCACAATTCCGTGGGGTGGGTAACGCCTTATCCATCCACCGGAACCGCGGTCACGTGGTGGATGAAAAAAGCGTCATCCACCCTACGGCGCCCATGCCTTGCGAATCGCCTTCTCACCTGTGGGAGCGTCGCCATGCGCGCGAATCGCGGGCGTGGCCCGCTCCCACAATTCCGTGGGGTGGATAACGCCTTATCCATCCACCGGAGCCGCGATCGCTTGGTGGATGAAAAAAGCGTCATCCACCCTACGGCGCCCACGACTCGCGAATCGCCTACTCACCTGTGGGAGCGTCGCCATGCGCGCGATTCGCGGGCATGGCCCGTTCCCACAATCCCCGCGGGGTGGATAACGCCTTATCCATCCACCGGAGCCGAAATCGCCTGGTGGATGAAAAAAGCGTCATCCACCCTACGGCGCCCATGCTTCGCCAATCGCCTTCTCACCTGTGGGAGCGTCGCCATGCGCGCGAATCGCGGGCATGGCCCGCTCCCACGGTTTAATGCGGCCCGTCGTTCTCGCGCAGAGCGTGGGAACGACGAGGCCGGTTCTAGAACGCGAAGCACGAGCAGCCGAAGGCGCCCCAGAAGCCGGCGTAGTCGCTGATCGGCACCTTGCTCTGCCGGGCGCGCTCATGGCTGTGGGCATGCACGGCGCAGGAGCCGATGCACTGGTGCACGGCGGCTTGCAGCGGTGCGGACGGTTTCCAGTGCCCAGGCACCTTGGCCACCGGGGACCATTCCGGCAGGACCGGCAGCGGCGGGTTGCCGAGTTTGTCGAATTCGCCGGCGCCATAGACGACCTTGCCGCCGACCACTGTAAGGACCGACTCGAGGTGCTTGATGGCTTCTTCCGTCACGCTGAAGTAATCCGCCGAGAGCACCGCCACGTCAGCCAGTTGCCCGACCTTGATCTGGCCCTTCTTGCCCTGTTCACTGGAGAACCAGGCACTGCCCTGGGTGAACAGTTGCAGGGCGACGGCGCGGGACAGACCTTCGGGGTACAGCGCGGTGCCGCCCACGGTCTTGCCGCTGACCAGCCAGTACAGCGATGTCCAGGGGTTGTAGCTGGCGACGCGGGTGGCATCGGTACCCGCACCGACCGGCACGCCTTCGGCGAGCATGCGCTTGATCGGGGGCGTGGCTTCGGCTGCCTTGGCGCCGTAGCGGTCGACGAAGTACTCGCCCTGGAAGGCCATGCGGTGCTGGATGGCGATGCCGCCGCCGAGCGCCCTGACCCGCTCGATGTTGCGCGGGGTGATGGTTTCCGCGTGGTCGAAGAACCACGGCAGGCCATTGAACGGGATGTCACGGTTGACCTTCTCGAACACGTCGAGCATGCGCGAGATGGATTCGTCGTAGGTGGCGTGCAGGCGGAACGGCCAGCGGTGCTCGACGAGGTGACGCACCACCGGCTCGAGATCGGCCTCCATGCCGGCGGGCAGGTCCGGGCGCGGCTCGAGGAAATCTTCGAAGTCGGCGGCGGAGAACGCCAGCATCTCCCCTGCGCCGTTGTGGCGGAAGTAATCGGTGCCCTGGCCGTAGGTGACGGTCTTGGTCCATTTCTGGAAGTCGGCCAGTTCTTCCTTGGGCTTCTGGGTGAACAGGTTATAGGCGATGCGCACGGTGAGCTGATCGGCGTCGGCCAGTTGCTGGATCACCTGGTA
This sequence comes from Pseudomonas flavescens, assembly GCF_013408425.1. Lineage (NCBI taxonomy): Bacteria > Pseudomonadati > Pseudomonadota > Gammaproteobacteria > Pseudomonadales > Pseudomonadaceae > Phytopseudomonas > Phytopseudomonas flavescens. The sequence continues at coordinate 3,530,867 of NZ_JACBYV010000001.1, forward strand.
GTCGTCGGGGTAGTTCTGGTAACCGCCGCCGGCATCGATGGCGCTGGTCAAGCCGAGGCGGTTGAGTTCACGCATGAACTGCCGGGTGGAGTTGACCTGATAGTCCAGAGGCAGCGCCGGCCCCTTCGACAGCGTCGAGTAGAGGATCATCGCGTTGGGCCGGGCGATCAGCATGCCGGTCGGTTCCCCGCTGCTGTCACGCTGGATCTCGCCACCGGGCGGGTTAGGCGTGTCTTTGGTATAGCCAACCACCCGCAGTGCGGCACGGTTGAGCAGGGCGCGGTCATAGAGGTGCAGCAGGAATACCGGGGTGTCCGGCGCCGCCTGGTTGATCTCGGCCAGGGTCGGCATGCGCTTTTCGGCGAACTGGAATTCGTTCCAGCCGCCGACCACGCGCACCCACTGTGGCGTGGGTGTGCGGTCGGCCTGGTCCTTGAGCATGCGCAGGGCATCGGCCAGGGACGGCACGCCTTCCCAGCGCAGCTCCAGGTTGTAGTTCAGGCCGCCACGAATCAGGTGCAGGTGCGAGTCGTTGAGGCCGGGAATCGCGGTGCGCTTGTTCAGGTCGATGACCTTGCTGCCTGCGCCCTTGGTGGCCATGGCTTCGGCGTCGCTACCCACGGCGATGAAGCGGCCGTCCTTGATGGCGACCGCGGTGGCCTGGGGCCGCTCGGGGTCGACGGTGTGGAATTTGCCGTTGAGCAGGATCAGGTCGGCGTCGTTCATGTTCGCTCCGAATGCGTAGCCGGCGCGACCGGCGAAAGGTAAGGCGGACCAGAGCGCGCCGGCGGCGCCGAGCAGGCTGCCGGCAGCGACGACCTGGCGGCGCTTGGGATCTTTGGGATCTGAAGTCATGGCGGGGCGCTCCGGTCGGTTAGCGGGACACGAAGGCCAGCAGGTCTTCGTTGAGGCGCTGCTGGTGGGTCACGGCGAAACCGTGGGGCGCGCCCTCGTAGACCTTCAGTTCGGAGCCCTCGATCATCTGCGCGGCGAGCCTGCCGGTGGTCGCGAAAGGCACGATGGCGTCGGCGTCGCCGTGGATCACCAGGGTCGGCACGTCGACCTTGGCCACGTCGGCGCGGAAGTCGGTTTGCGAGAATGCGCTCACGCAGTCCACGGTGCCCTTGAGCGAGGCCAGCAGGGCAATGTTGAGGGTCTGAGCGAGCACGCCAGCGGAGACTTGCTGGCCCCTGTCGATGCCATAGAAGGGGGTAGCGAAATCGGCGATGAACTGCGCGCGATCCTTGAGCAGGCCGGCCTTGATGCCCGCGAATACCGACTCGTCGACGCCCTCGGGGAAGTCCGCCGCCTTGCCGAAGATCGGCGTCACCGCGCCGAGCAGCGCCAGCTTGGCGACCCGCGAGGTACCGTGGCGGCCGATGTAGCGGGTCACGTCGCCGCCGCCCATGGAGAAGCCCACCAGGGTCACGTCACGCAGGTCGAGGTGCTCAATCAGTTCAGCGATGTCGTCGGCGAAGGTGTCGTAGTCGTAGCCGGTCCACGGCTGGCTGGAGCGCCCGAAGCCGCGACGGTCGAAGGCGATGGTGCGGTAGCCACGGCTGCTCAGGTACTCCATCTGGTAGTCCCACATGTCCGCGTCCAGCGGCCAGCCATGGCTGAACAGGACGGGCTTGCCGCTGCCCCAATCCTTGAAATAGATCTCGGTGCCGTCGCGGGTCGTGAACGTGCTCATGGGCGTTTCCTCTCGGGTATCGCAATGGATGGGGAAATCAACGGGCGCTCAGCCAGCCCGCGCAACAGCGAGTAACTGCCGGCATGATCCAGAACACCACCGGCACGACGATGCACAGGGTGATCAGCAGGTTGCTCGGTACCACCGCGCCCAGGGCCGGGTACTGCTGGAACAGCGGCAGCCAAAACTGGGGGATGAGCATGGTCAGCGGGCAGATGACCAGGTAGGTCAGTACGGCCTGCTTCCACTTCGGCGGTTGCGCAGCCTGGGCGTGTTCGGGGGTGAACCAGAATTCGTGATCGCGGCTGACCTGGGTCTGGTCGCCGCCGTCGAGCAGTGGCAGCACTTCGTCGATCAGCAGGCGGCGGCGGTCGGAGGCGATCCACTCGTCCAGCTGCCAGCTTTCGGCGAAACGCAGGACGGTGGTGAAGGTGTCGCTCTGCCCGTCCGAGCGAATCACGTTCACGCCCAGGTGACCGCTCTGCTGCTCGGCGGCCGTCAGGGCACGCTTGAGCCAGGCCTCGTAGGCCGGCACATGACCGGGGCGCACCTTGTGCTGGATAACCAGGGTCACCACGTCGCTGGGTTGAACGGCAGTCATGGTCACTGGCCTCCTGCCAGATGCACGCAGCCGGGCCACACACGCAGACGCTCGACGGTGGATGGCGAGGCGCGCAGCAACGGCTTCAAGGGGCTGACCCTCGTGGCAAAAATCGACGAATCGCAGGGCCATGCAACGAGCGCCAGCGGCATCCCGGAGTCGGGCCCTGAGGCGCACGACGACCGTGCAGCCACTATGCCGCCGAGGTCGGCTTATCGATTGGACGTATGTGCTGAATCGTCGCAGGCCGAGGGGATCGGCCGCAGGGCGTGGCTACTGCAGTACCAGCTCGACGAGCAGGAACAGGCCGGCGATGCTTAACAGCAGCACGCCCAGCCAGAAGAACGAGGCGCCACGCTGTACCGCGGTGTCGATCACCGCGCGCTTGGGGAACGCCGGGTCGTAGCGCACCGAGACCGCATCGCCTTTGCGGTAGTGGCGCCAGCTGCTCATGCTGCTTTCGTGCATGTGCAGGTTGCCGTGCTCGTCGCGCCACTCGAAGCGCGGGTAGCGGCTCGAGGTATTGAGCCCCCAGTCACTGGCGATGATCCGCCCCTGGGCCAACTGCCAATCCTGGCTGGCGCGGCGACGGGACAGGCCAATGCCCACCAACACGGCGCCGACACAACCGAAGACCAGGGCGAGAAACACGGAAACAGGCATGACGGACTCGAATAGTGGAACGTCATCAGTAGGCGCATTAGCGAAGCGAAGGTTCATGGAAAAACCGCACCGTTCGGCGGTTGTATGATCTCCCTCCTCCCGTACGTAACACCGCACGTCCGAAATATCCGGCGGCCGATAGCCCGTGAAAATTTAGGTTGAGTTTTCTGCAACCTCCCCCTGTCCATAATCATGGACACGGATTAAGGAGAGTCACCGATGAAAACCACCAATACCCTCAGCGTTCTGCTCGCCAGCCTGATGGTCGCGGGCCTTGCCCACGCGGCCGATCCTGCAGAGCAGGAACCTGCCCGCGAGGTCTATCAGGAGCAGGTGCTCAAGCAGCAGCCTGATCAGGAAGACCCGCAGGCCAAGGACCCGATGCACATCGGTGATCTCAAGGAAGGTACCCCGGCGCCGCACAAGTACTGGCGCGAGGATTACGCCATCAAGGACCTGAAAAAACATGACCTGCCCGAGCCGGAAGACAAGGAACACGAGCAGTGGGTGAAGATCGGTACCGACTATGTGTTGTTGAATAACAACACCGGCACCATCCAGCGCATCATCAAGGGCAAGTAACCGCTCTGGCGCAGCGTTCCGGCTCTGAAATAAAGCTTATCAGCGGCGCGTAAATGGCTATTATTCACTGACGTTTCCGCCATGATCATATGTCGGCCCTTTCTCTTCTAGGGATGGATGATGAAAGCTTCAGTTCGAACCCATCGTAGCGAGCTCATGCGCGGTGCCACGGCGATAGCCGTCGGCGCCGCGCTGGCGTATGGCGGTGCCTATCTGCTCGCCATGCTGCGAGGTGCGCCGCAGCAGACCGCGCCCGAGGTCTTCGAGGTGGTGCCCGCCGTTGCAACGCACAAGCCGCAGGTGGTCGAGCCGCCTGCGCCCGGTGAAGATCCCTGGTGGCGCGGTGACGCGGCGTTCTGGCAGGAGCAGGCACGCCTCAACAGTGCCGTGGTCGCGCCGCAGTACCGCGACCTGCAAGTCGCCTGGTCGGAGAAGATGGCGGCCAATGCCAGGCAACGTGCCTTGCAGGATCCCAACGGCAACGAGCCACTGGCGATGCCGGCCAATGAAGCACAGACCACCGAATTGCAGATCCCCGAGAAGCCGCGCCGCTGAGCGCAGCCCATTACCGTTTCAAGGTTTTCGTCGCCCCGCGACCAATCCACGGAACGCTTGCCCGCCTGACGGCTCAAACCCCTGCCTTGACCCTGTAACACGCGCCTGTGCACGCTGACGCGCGCATAATGCCGCCCTCAAGCAGCCCTCCCCTGAACGCACCGGGCTGCGCATATCGTTGGAGCCCTCGATGGAATTCATTCACCTGGTTATCGATTTCATTCTGCATATCGACCAGCACCTGGCGGCCTTGACCGCCCAGTACGGCACCTGGATCTACGCGATCCTGTTCCTGATCGTGTTCTGTGAAACCGGCCTGGTGGTCACCCCTTTCCTGCCGGGCGACTCGTTGCTGTTCGTGGCCGGTGCCATCGCCGTGCACGGCACCATGAACGTGCACCTGCTGGTGCTGCTGCTGATCACCGCGGCGATTCTCGGCGACGCACTGAACTACACCATCGGCCGCTTCATGGGCCAGAAGCTGTTCAGCAACCCGGACTCGAAGATCTTTCGCCGCAGTCACCTGGAGGTGACCCAGAACTTCTATGCCCGGCACGGCGGCAAGACCATCATCCTGGCGCGCTTCGTCCCCATCGTGCGGACCTTCGCGCCCTTCGTCGCCGGCATGGGCCGCATGAACTACGCCCACTTCGCGGCCTACAACGTGGTCGGGGCGATTCTCTGGGTGACCCTGTTCACTTACGGCGGCTACTTCTTCGGCAACCTGCCGGCGGTACAGAGCAACCTGCACTACCTGATCATCGGCATCATCGTGGTATCGATCCTGCCAGGCGTGATCCAGCTGATCCGCCACAAGATGAACAGCTCGGCCCGTGTGCAGACGCCTTGACCGGCGAATCGCAGACATGAAAAAGCCCCGGAATTCCGGGGCTTTTTCTTGCCTTGCCGCTGTCGGTCAGGACTGCGGGGCGGCGGGTGCAGGTGCGGGGGCTGTCTGGGTACGTTCGTTCCAGCCACCGCCGAGCGCTTTGTAGAGCTCGATCTCGCTGGTGAGCTGCGACAGACGCACACCGATCAGCTCCTGCTGCGCGCTGAACAGCTGGCGCTGCGCATCGAGCAGGGTCAGGTAGCTGTCCACGCCAGTACGGAAGCGGCGATCGGCGAGATCGTAGTAGTTCTCGGAAGTCGCCACCAGGCTGCGTTGCGCCTGCAGTTGCTCTTCATAGGTACCCCGGGCAGCCAGGCCGTCGGAGACTTCCTGGAAGGCGGTCTGGATCGCCTTCTCGTAGGTCGCCACCTGAATGTTCTTCTGGATCTCGGCATAGTCGAGGTTGGCGCGCAGACGCCCGGCCGTGAAGATCGGCAGGTTGATCTGCGGCTGGAACAGCCAGGTACCCGAACCACCATCGAACAGCCCCGACAGCTGGCTGCTGGCGGTGCCGGCGTTGGCGGTCAGGCTGATGCTCGGGAAGAACGCGGCACGCGCGGCGCCGATGCTGGCATTGGCGGCGAGCAGTTCACGCTCGGCCTGCAGCACGTCGGGACGACGCTGCAGCAGATCGGACGGCAGGCCAGCGGGAACGTCCGCCAGCAGCTGCTTGCTCAGGCCTTCGCCTTGCGGCAGATCGGCCGGCACGGGGCCACCGAGCAGCACGCCCAGGGCGTTGCGGTCCTGCGCCACCTGACGGGTGTACTGCGCCAGGTTGGCCTGAGCGGTCTGCACCGAGGTGCGCGCCTGGCTCAGAGACAGGGCATCGGTCACGCCGACGTCGAAGCTGCGCTGGGTCAGTTCCAGGCTGCGCTGGAAGGTGCCCAGCGTCTCGCGGGTCAGTTTGAGCAGCGCTTCATCGGCCTGCAGGGTCAGGTAGGCGTTGGCCACACTGGCGATCAGGCTGATCTGCGTGCTGCGCTGCGCTTCTTCGGTCGCGAAGTACTGCTGCAGGGTCTGCTCGTTGAGGCTGCGCAGGCGACCGAAGAAGTCGACTTCCCAGGCATTCACACCGACGGTGGCGCTGTACTGCCCGCCCACGGCGGAGCGGCCGGTCTGCGACAGATCGGCTGGCGTGCGCTGACGGGTACCGCTGCCATCGGCCGAGATGTTGGGGAACAACTCGGATCGCTGGATGCGGTACTGGGCGCGATAGGCGTCGACGTTCAACGCGGCGACGCGCAGGTCGCGGTTGTTGTTCAGCGCGGTTTCCACCAGACGCTGCAGCGCCGGGTCACGCAGGAACTCGCGCCAGCCGAGATCGGCTGCGGCGACGGCGCCCTGCACGTTGCTGCCCTCGTAAGCCTTGCCCTGGGGCCAGGCTGCCTCTACCGACGCCTCGGGGCGCTGGTAGTCGGGGATCATGGTGCAGCCGCTGAGCACGATGCCCGCGACTGCCAGAGACAACAGGGACTGCCTCACTGGACGGCCTCCTCATCGTTGATTTTTTTGGCGCTCTTGTCCTTGAACATAGAGCTGACGACCACATAGAACAGCGGAATCCAGAAGATAGCCAGCACCGCGGCGGTGATCATGCCGCCGATCACGCCCGTACCGATGGCGTGTTTGCTGCCGGCACCGGCGCCGCTGGAAATCGCCAGCGGTACCACACCGAGGATGAAGGCCAGCGAGGTCATGATGATCGGACGCAGACGCATGCGGCAGGCTTCCACCGCGGCCTCGAGGTGGCTCATGCCCTGCTCGTGCAGCGACTTGGCGAACTCGACGATGAGAATCGCGTTACGCGCCGACAAGCCGATGGTGGTGATCAGGCCCACCTGGAAGAACACGTCGTTGGACAACCCACGCCCCAGGGTGAACAGCAAGGCGCCGAGGATACCCAGCGGAACCACCAGGATCACCGAGAACGGAATCGACCAGCTTTCGTACAGTGCCGCCAGGCAGAGGAACACCACCAGCAGCGACAGCGCATAGAGTGCCAGCGTCTGCGAACCCGCCAAGCGCTCCTCGTAGGACTGACCGGTCCAGTCGAAACCGACACCCTGCGGCAGCTCGGCAGCGATGCGCTCGACTTCGGCCATGGCCTCACCCGAACTGTGCCCTGGCGCCGGCGCACCGAGAATCTCGATGGCGCTCACACCGTTGTAGCGCGACAGCTTGGGCGACCCGTAGGTCCATTCGCCGGTGGCGAAGGCGCTGAACGGGACCATCTGGCCCTGGTCGTTGCGCACGTGCCATTTGCTCAGGTCTTCAGGGTTCATGCGCGAGTCGCTTTCACCCTGCAGATAGACCTTCTTGACCCGGCCGCGATCGATGAAGTCGTTGACGTAACTGCCACCCCAACCGATTTGCAGGGTGCTGTTGACGTCCGACAGGGAGACACCCAGGGTGCGCACCTTCTCGTCGTCGATCAGCAGCTTGTACTGCGGTTCGTCGAGCAGACCGTTGGCCCGCACGCTGGACAGCACAGGGCTCTGGTTGGCCAGTTGCAGGAACTTGTCACGAGCCTCGTTCAAGGTAGCCTGGCCGACGCCGGCGCGATCCTGCAGGAACAGGTTGAAACCGGTGGCGTTACCCAGCTCCATGACCGCAGGCGGAGCGAAGGCGAAGACCATGGCATCGCGGAACTCACCACCGAAGAACCGGCCCTGAGCACGCTGCGCCAACTCGGCAACGCTGGTACCGGCAGCGGTACGCTCGGACCACGGCTTGAGCATGATGAACGCCATGCCCGAACTCTGGCCACGGCCGGCGAAGTTGAAGCCGGTTACGGTGAACACCGAGTTGACCACGTCCTTCTCGTCTTCGAGCAGGTATTTGCGCATGTCGTCGACGACAGCCTGGGTACGCTCGGCGCTGGAACCCGACGGGGTCTGTACCTGAGCGAACAGCACGCCCTGATCTTCCTCGGGCAGGAACGCCGAGGGAATCAGGGTGAACAACCAGCCCGCGACCGCAACGATCACCGCATAGATGATCAGGAACGGCGCCTTGCGCTTGACCACGCCACGCACGCCACGCTCGTAGCTGTCGACGCTACGCTCGAAGGTGCGGTTGAACCAGCCGAAGAAGCCACGCTTCTCGTGATGGTCGCCCTTGGCGATGGGCTTGAGCATGGTGGCGCACAGCGCCGGGGTGAAGATCAGGGCAAGGATCACCGAGAGCACCATGGCCGAAACGATGGTGATGGAGAACTGCCGGTAGATGACCCCCACCGAGCCGCCGAAGAAGGCCATGGGCAGCAGTACCGCCGACAGCACCACGCCGATGCCCACCAGCGCGCCCTGGATCTGGCCCATGGATTTGCGCGTCGCTTCGAGTGGCGAGAGCCCCTCCTCGCGCATGACCCGCTCGACGTTTTCCACCACCACGATGGCGTCGTCCACCAGCAGGCCGATGGCCAGGATCATGGCGAACATGGTCAGGGTGTTGATGCTGTAGCCGAATACCGCGAGCACACCGAAGGTACCCAGCAACACCACCGGTACGGCGAGGGTCGGGATCAGGGTCGCACGGAAGTTCTGCAGGAACAGGTACATGACCAGGAAGACCAGCACGAAGGCTTCGATCAGGGTCATGATCACGCCGTGAATGGACTCCTGCACCACGGGGGTGGAGTCGTACGGCATGACCACTTCCATCCCGGCCGGGAAGAAAGGCTTGAGCTCATCGATGGTCGCGCGAATCGCCTTGGCGGTATCCAGGGCGTTGGCCCCGGTGGCCAGCTTGATCGCCAGACCCGATGCCGGGTTGCCGTTGAACTGGGCGCGGATGTTGTAGTTCTCGCCGCCCAGCTCGACTCGGGCGACATCGCCCAGACGAACCTGGGAACCGTCACGGTTGACCTTGAGCAGAATCTCGCGGAACTGCTCCGGGGTCTGCAGACGGGTCTTGCCGATGATGGTGGCGTTGAGTTGCTGACCCGGGCCAGCAGGCAGGCCGCCGAACTGACCGGAGGAGATCTGCACGTTCTGCGCTTCGACCGCGCTACGCACGTCGACCGGGGTCAGCTGGAAGTTGTTGAGCTTTGCCGGATCCAGCCAGATACGCATGGCGTACTGGGCACCGAACACCTGGAAGTCACCGACGCCCGAGGTACGGGAGATCGGGTCCTGCATGTTGGCGACGATGTAGTTGGAGAGATCCTGGTTGGTCATGCTGCCGTCGGTGGAAACCACGCCGATGACCAGCAGGAAGTTCTTCACGGCCTTGGTGACGCGCAGGCCCTGCTGTTGCACTTCCTGAGGCAGCAGCGGAGTAGCCAGCTGCAGCTTGTTCTGGACCTGAACCTGAGCGATGTCCGGGTTGGTGCCCTGGTTGAAGGTGACGGTGATCTCCATGCTGCCATCGGAGTTGCTCGCCGAGCTGATGTAACGCAGCCCGTCGATACCGTTCATTTGCTGCTCGATCACCTGGACCACGGTGTCTTGCACGGTCTGTGCGGAAGCACCCGGGTAGTTGACCTGGATGCTCACGGCGGGGGCCGCGATGCTCGGGTACTGGTTGACCGGCAACTTGAGGATGGACAGACCGCCCGCCAGCATGATCACCAGCGCGATCACCCAGGCGAAGATGGGCCTGTCGATGAAGAAATTCGACATCGTGAAATCGCTCCTTAGCGGTTGTCAGCCTGGTCGGAAGCCGACGCCTGCTGCTGCGGTTCTGCCACGTTCTTCGCGTCGGTGGTCTTCACCTCGGCGCCTGGCTGCACGAACTGCAGACCTTCGGTGATCAGCTTGTCGCCAGGGTTCAGGCCTTCGAGGATCAGCCAGCGGTTGCCCGCGGTGCGCTCGGCCTTGAGCTGACGCAGCTCGACCTTGTTCTCGGCATTGACCACCAGGGCGGTCGGCTCACCTTTGGAGTTGCGGGTGACGCCTTGCTGGGGCGCGAGGATGGCTTGCTTGTTCACACCGGCAGCCAGGCGCGCATGCACGAACATGCCGGGCAGCAGGTTGTGATCCGGGTTGGGGAACACGGCGCGCAGGGTGACCGAACCGGTGCCCTCGTCGACCGACACTTCGGAGAATTCCAGGGTGCCTTCATGCTCGTAGTTGCTGCCGTCTTCGAGACGCAGTTGAACCTTGGCGGCGTTGTCGCCTGCCTTCTGCAGCTGACCGCTTTCCAGCTCGCGGCGCAGACGCAGCAGATCCTTGGTGGGCTGAGTCACGTCGACGTAGATCGGATCGAGTTGCTGAATGGTCGCCATGGCGTTGGTCTGGCCGTTGCTGACCAGGGCACCCTCGGTGACCGCGGAACGACCGACGCGACCGGCGATGGGCGCCATCACCTTGGTGTAACGCACGTTGATGCGCGCCTGCTCCAGCGACGCTTCGGCCTGCAGACGGGCAGCCTGGGCTTCATCGTAGGCCTGACGGCTCACGGCCTGGTCGGCGACCAGATCCTTGTAGCGCTCGGCCAGCGACTTGGCCGAAGCCAGGGTCGCCTGGGCGCTCTTGGCAGCGGCTTCATAGACCGACGCATCGATCTGGTACAGCTGCTGGCCAGCCTTGACTTCAGAACCTTCCTGGAACAGACGCTTCTGGATGATGCCATCGACCTGCGGACGCACTTCGGCGATACGGAAGGCGGCGGTGCGGCCCGGCAGTTCGGTGGTCAGCGTGTAGGGCTCGGCCTGCAGGGTGACGATACCGACGGTAGGCGCCTGTTGCGGTGGTGGCGCGGCGTCTTCGCTGCAACCAGCGAGCGTCAGCGTGGCCAGAGCGATAGCGGAAACCATAGCGGCGAAGGCTGGCTTCTTCTGCATCTGAAAGGACCTCATTTTCATATTGATTCGAGCCGCACGGGCGGTACCTGGCAGATAGCCGAGGTGGATACTGGGAGATAGGTGGTAAATATACTTACATCCGAGAATGTTTGTAAACGCATCTTTTGTGTAACACTGTGGTCTGCCTCAGACCCTGAGACGGGGTTTTCATCCACTTTTTCATTTCCTGGGACCTGCCAGATGGTGAGACGCACCAAAGAGGAAGCCGAAGAAACCCGAGCGCACATCCTTGATGCAGCGGAGCGGGTGTTCTATGCCAAAGGCGTTTCCAGCACCTCGCTGGCCGATATCGCGGCCTCGGCAGGTGTGACTCGAGGCGCCATCTATTGGCACTTCCAGAACAAGGTGGACGTGTTCCAGGCCATGCTGGACCGCCTCATGCTGCCCCAGGAAGAGCTGGCCCGGGCCTGCGAGAGCGAAGACGAGCCCGACCCGTTGGGCAGCATGCGCCAGTTGCTGGTGCAACTGCTGCTGCGCATGTACAGCGACGCCCAGTGCCGCCGGGTTGGAGAAATCCTGCAATACAAATGCGAATACACCGCCGAACTCGGCGACCTGCGCCAACAGATGCAAACATTCAACCAAGATTGCGATCAGCGCATTGCAAAGACGTTACGCAATGCCGTGAACCGCGGCCAGTTGCCTGCCGATCTCGACTGCCAGCGCGCCGCCATCTGCCTGCACGCCTATATGGACGGCATCCAGGCACACTGGTTGCTCAACCCGGAAGCCTATGACCTCGGCGCCCACGCCCATGCCATGGTGGAAGCGATGATCGACATGCTTCTGCACAGCAAGGCACTGCGCACAGCCTGAGCCGAACTCGGTCGAGTGCGGTCACAACTGCATGATCGACTGCCATCGGAGATATGCCATGCGCTTCGCCGCATCCCTGCGTCACCTGAGCATCCTGCTGCTGGTGGCGACCCTCGGCGCCTGCGCCAGCTGGGCGCCACGCGACCCGCTGCACATCGACCTGGTCGGCCTAGAGCCCCTACCGGGCGAGGGCCTGGAGGTTCGTTTCGCGGTGAAGCTGCGGGTGCAAAACCCCAATGAAAGCGCCATCGACTTCAATGGCGTGTCGCTGCAACTGGATATCAATGATCAGCCCCTCGCCCGGGGCGTCAGCGACCAGAGCGGCCAGGTACCGCGCTTCGGCGAAACCGTGATCAGCGTACCGGTGACCATCTCCGCCTATTCGGTGTTCCGCCAAGCCTGGGGCGCCAGCGCCCATCAACCTGGCCAGAGCCTGCCGTATCAACTGCGCGGCAAGCTCGCCGATGGCCTCTTCGGTACCCGCCGCTTCAGCGACAGCGGGCAACTGACCTGGCCACCGGCACAGCCCAGCGTCAGGTAGTGGGCTCGTTTTCCGGCAGGATCTCCTTGTCGCCCGGCGCCTTGCCTTCTTTCGAGAAATGTTCGATCACCGCATTGAGCTCGGCGCCGAACAACAGCACCGCACAGGAGATGTGCAGGTACAGCAGGAAGATGATGATCGCCCCGATACTGCCGTAGGTGGCGTTGTAGTTGGCGAAGTTCTGCGCGTAATAGGCGAAGCCCAGCGATGCGGCGATCCACACCACCACCGCCAGCACCGAGCCCGGGGTGATGAAGCGGAAGCGCTGCTCGACATCCGGCGCCACGAAGTACACCACCGCCACGACGATCATCAGCAGGGAAATCGCCACCGGCCAGCGCAGCCAGTTCCACAGGGTAACGACGATCTGCTCGATGCCGATCTGCTGCGCCAGCCAGCTCATCACCTGCGGGCCGAGCACCATCAGCGCGGCAGCGGTGAGCAGGGCAGCGGCGATGCCGATGGTGTAGAGCAGCGACAGGGGGATGCGCTTCCAGGGCTTGCGCCCCTCTTTCACGCCATAGGCCTTGTTCATCGCGTCCATGGTCGAGCGCACCGCCGACGAAGCCGTCCACAGCGCTACCACGATACCGATGGAGAACAGGCCGGCTTTCTGGGTCTGCAACTGATCGATGACCGGGTTGACCAGCTCCACCGTGGACTGCGGCAGCACCAGCTCCGCCTGTTGGCGCAGCCAGTCGAAGAACGGTTGCATGTCCAGCAGGCTGATCAGCGCGACCAGAAACAACAGAAAGGGAAACAACGAGAAGAACATCTGGAAGGCTAGGGCCGACGCGTAGGTGGGCAGCTCGTCCTCGATGAAGTCACTCACCGTTTTCTTCATCACCTGGAACAGGCTGACACCCTCTAACTTGGGTAAAAACATAGCGCCTCCACTGGCTATGCCGGCCCGCACGCTCGCGGCCCGGTGAATCATCGGCAGATGCAGGGCCCGATCCCGGATCAGACGGCTGCTACAGAGCCTGTTCACGCTTGGCGAGCTCGCGCCATACAAGGCGAAAATAATCGAGGAAGCGGCGTTTACGAACTGTAAGTCAGCATTCCGACTGGGCTGGCAATCCAGTTTGTTTTCAACGCCGCAGGGCCGAGGTGCCGCAGATCGTGAACAGGTCCTAACGGTTGGAGGTACCGAACTCGGCATGAGTTCGGGTTATCCGTGCGCGTTCTCGAACGCGCTGCGCCGACGAGCTTACCTGACAGGACGCAGCCCTTCGGATTCGTTGACAATTCGTCACAACCGGACAGGCAAGAACCCCGATCGTCTGCCGCGATCAACCGGCCACGGCTAAAACCCTATATAATCTGCGGCCTTTTTATCATTGGTCTCAGAAGGATCCCCCGTGAGCACGCTGCCCCCCTGCCCCGCCTGCAACTCCGAATACACCTACGAAGACGGCACCCAACTGGTCTGCCCGGAATGCGCCCACGAATGGTCGGCCAATGCCAGCGAAGCGGCCGATGACGTCAAGGTGATCAAGGATTCGGTCGGCAATGTGCTGCAGGACGGTGACACCATCACCGTGATCAAGGACCTCAAGGTCAAAGGCTCGTCGCTGGTGGTCAAGGTCGGTACCAAGGTCAAGGGCATCCGCCTGGTCGACGGTGACCATGACATCGACTGCAAGATCGACGGGATCGGCGCGATGAAGCTCAAGTCCGAGTTCGTCAGAAAGGTCTGACCCGCTGAGCGCTCGCCTCGGCGAGCGCTCACTGCACCGGCAGGAAGTTCAGGAACATAAGGCTGTGGGCGTAGTTCACGCCGATACGCCGGTAGCGCTCGTCGAGCACGTCGCTGAGGTAATCCAGGCGCGCGACGATCTTGCCGAACTCCACGGCGAAGCTCAGGTTGCGCCCCTGCTCGGACAGCTCGTTGGACAACAGCAACGGATTGCCCTGGGCATCGCGCCGGGTCGCCAGCAGCCAGGTGGCCTTCTCGATATTGCGCGCAGCGTTGTGCACGAACTGCGCGTCGATGGTATCGGTGATGTAGAACTGGGTGTTGCCGCCATGGGCGGTGACCAGCATGCTGCCGATGGCATAGATGAACGCGCCGACCCTGTCTCCCTGAAACTCCGGGCTCAGCGCGTAGCTGAGGGCCACGATGTCCTGCCTGCCGTCCAGTGACGCCGGTGGCCTGCCCTGCTCGATGGCCTGCTGCACCGCACGCTGGGTGGCCTCACGATCACCGAGACCGCTCTTGCGCCATTCCCGTGGATTGCGCTGGTAAAGCTTGCCCATCACGCGGTAGAGGCTGTTCAGGTTGTTGCGCATGCCGATGGTGGCAAGGCGGTCGGAATGGGTCTGGAACAGTTCGCTGGGCGCTGCGGGCGAACTGTTGCTGAGGAAGGCGCGGTTATCCTGGTTACGGGCGCAGCCCCCCAGAGAGAGCACCAGCACCAGCAGCATCACGCCCTGCCAGCGGGCGCTGCGCATAGACACGAAAAACGCCGCCAGCGTGGTGGCGGTACCCGTTTGGTAAGCTCGAGAGACGTGCGAGTAATCCATTAACTCACGATCCATCCTTCCGCAGATGACATAACAGTAGCAAGGTTCTGCATTTATGCCCGTTACGGCGCCGCGTCGAGACGCACGCCAGCCAACGACATAGACCCCCGAATATCGTGCAAAGTTTTCCAGCACCTGAAATTAGCCTTACAAAGCCCGAGGTAAAAGGCCTGCGCTGCGCTGCGTTTGCAATCTTTACCCGTTGAGAAAGCTTCTCGATCAGCCTCGAATGCTATGGTCCCCGCCCTGAGGATGACGGCACGTCAGCCGCGATCCATCACGACAAGGAGCATCATCGAGGTGAAGAAGGTCACTCTGTTTACACTGCTCGCCCTGGCCATCGCCGGTTGCAGCCACGACACCCAGCAACGCGCCAGCACCGTCAGCGTTGCCCAGGCCGACGGGCAGGTCGACGTCGCTCGCGACCCACAACGGGTGGTCAGTTTCGATTACGGCAGCTACGACACCTTGATCGCCCTGGGCGTCGGTGATCGCGTGGTGGCGACGCCTGCCAGCGTGCCGCCCTATCTGGCCGACAAGGCCGGCAAGCTGCGCGACGCCGGTGGCATGAAGACCCCGGACGTGAACACGGTACGCGCCCTTCAGCCGCAACTGATCCTGATCACCGGGCGTCAGGGCGAAAGTCGCGATGCGCTGCAGCAGGTGGCACCGACTCTGGAAATGGGCATCACCGCAGGGGACTACTTCGCGGGGGTGGCTCATAACGTCAATCTGCTCGCGCAGCTCTTCGACAAATCCGCCGAGGCGCAGCAGGCGCTTGCCGCACTGCGCAGCAAAGCCGACAAGGCGCGCGACGTCGTCGCAGCCTCGAACAAGCGCACGCTGGTGCTGACCCACAACGATGGCCGCTTCTCGCCGACCGAGCAACCGGTGATCTATTCGCTGTTGCAGGCCCAGCGCACCCTGCCCGCACCCGCACCGCAGGCACCCGGCGCGCCTCGCCAGCGCCCGCAAGCGGTCACCGCGCAGACCATCGCCGCCGCCAACCCGGAAGTGATCTTCATCATCGACCGCAGCGCGGCCATCGGTGCCACACCGCTGGATGTCGACACCCTGGCCCACTCGCCGCTGTCCACCACACCAGCCGCCCAGGCCAAGCGTATCGTCTACCTGGACCCGGCGCTCTGGTACCTCTCAGGCGGTGGTCTGCAGAGCCTGGACCTGCAGATCGACCAGGTGCTGGCGGCTTATCGCTGACAATGCCGGTGGGCTGAAGCCCACCCTACCCCTAGGTGCATCAACCGTAGGGTGGGGCTTTAGCCCACCAAAACCATTCAACCCCGATGGTGGCTGGAGGTCCAAAGCACGCGGTGCAGCACCTCGGGCTGTGGCTTGTGGTGCTGCGCTGAAACCCACCTTACTCCCCAGGGCATAAACCGTAGGGTGGGGCTTTAGCCCACCAAAACCATTCAACCCCGATGGTGGCTGGAGGTCCAAAGCACGCGGTGCAGCACCTCGGGCTGTGGCTTGTGGTGCTGCGCTGAAACCCACCTTACTCCCCAGGGCATAAACCGTAGGGTGGGGCTTTAGCCCACCAAAACCATTCAACCCCGATGGTGGCTGGAGGTCCAAAGCACGCGGTTCAGTACCTCGGGCCGTGGGGTGTGGTGCTGGGCTGAACCCACCTTACTCCCCAGGGCATAAACCGTAGGGTGGGGCTTTAGCCCACCAAAACCATTCAATCCCGATGGTGGCTGGAGGTCCAAAGCACGCGGATCAGTACCTCGGGCCGTGGCTTGTGGTGCTGCGCTGAAACCCACCTTACTCCCCAGGGCATAAGCCGTAGGGTGGCGCTTTAGCCCACCAAAACCATTCAACCCCGATGGTGGCTGGAGGTCCAAAGCATGCGGTTCAGTACCTCGGGCCGTGGCCTGTGGTGCTGGGTTTCCTCCCCTACGGCGCCGCGCGCGGTGCGTGATTGGTCGCCAGGGTCGAGCGTTTTGGCAGTGTGGCGAGGAGCAGGCCCGCGAAGATCATGGTGCCGCCCAGCCAGTGGAACAGTTGCAGGGCCTCGTTGAGCAGAATCCAGCCGAGAATCGCGGTAAACACCGGCATCAGGTAGTTGCCCATGGCCGCCGTCGAGGCACCGAGCACCTTCACACCATGGTTCCAGCCCAGATACGCCACCAGCGAAGCGAACACCGCCGTGTAGGCGATGGCGGCGAGGTTGGCGGGAGTCGCCAGCAGTTGAGCGCCATTGGCCAGTTCGTAAAGGTACAGCGGCAGGATCAGCGGCACGCCGAGCAGCATGAAGGTGCCCAGCAGCGCCAGCGGCGGGATCGGCGCCAGGTAGGATGCCCAGCGGCGCAGCAGGACGGTGTAGAGCGCCCAGTCGAGCACCGCCAGCAACATGATCAGGTCGCCACGGTTGAACGCCAGCCCGGCCAGGGTCTGCCAGTCCCCCCGGCAGATCAGCACCAGCAGCCCCAGCACTGCCAGGGCCATGCCCCACCAGGCGCGGCGGGCTGGCCACTCGCCAAGCAGCAGCCCGGCGAAGATGAAGGTCACCAGCGGAATGCAGGTGTTGACCAGGGTGATGTTGATCGCGGCAGTGGTCTGCGCTGCGCTGTATAGAAAGGTGTTGTAGCCGGCGATGCCGAATGCGGCGATGACCAGCAGGCGCCAGCCGGCATGCCGCAGTGCCGCGCGATGACGCCACAACGGCAGCACCACGAACGGCAGCACGATGACCAGCGCCAGGCTCCAGCGCCAGAACGCCAGGGCCAGGGGCGGAATCTCTCCGGCGAAGGCTCGGGCCACCAAGGCATTGCCCGCCCAGCACAGCACCGCCACCAGCACACCGGCAATCGCCAGCTGGCGGGAGTGTCCCCCGCCACTCATGATTGCAAGGGGCGCAGACGGTACTGCTCGGGCAGTTGCTCGGCACCGGTGACGGTCACGTCGAGGTCTTTCCAGCGCCCATCCTTGAGGCCGTAGATGCAGCCGTGCACCGACAGCGGCTGACCACGGTGCCAGGCATTCTGGACGATGCTGGTGCGGCTGACGTTGGCCACCTGCTTCATCACGTTCAGTTCGCAAAGGCGATCGACCCGTGCTTCCTCGTCGGCCAGCGCAGCCAGGTGCTCGTGCTGCTCGTAATACAGGTCACGGATGTTGCGCAGCCAGCCATCGATGAGCCCGAACTGCGTGTCGTGCATGGCTGCGCGTACGCCGCCACAACCGTAGTGGCCGGTGACCAGCACATGTTTGACCTTGAGTACGTCGACCGCGTACTGGATGACCGACAGGCAGTTGAGGTCGGTGTGCAGCACGACGTTCGCCACATTGCGATGCACGAACAGCTCACCGGGCAGCAGCCCGACGATATCGTTGGCGGGCACGCGGGCGTCCGAACAGCCTATCCACAGATACTCGGGCGTCTGCTGGCGAGCCAGGCGGGGAAAGAAGTCCGGGTCGTTGTGGGTGATGTTTTCAGCCCAGCGCTCATTGTTGTCGAACAGGTGTTTCAGGTCGCTCATGCCGGTGGCTCGCGGAAAGATCGATGTGCACCATACGGATGCGCTGCCCTTTTTGACAAGGCGATTTCCACCCTGGCGCGTGCACCGAAGGCCACGGCGAGGCATACGAAACGCTGAATCTTTCAGCCGACAAGGCCGTCCACTGACTGTAGCCATCGACAGATCCGGAGTTCGTGATGACGGACAAACAGCTTGAAAACCGCGTGCCGCCAGTTGGCGAACCGCCCATTCTCTGGGACCGGGTGGAAGAGATTCCGCCGAGTCTGCGCGAAACAGGCCCTACCCGTACGCTCGCCAACCAGGGGGACGACGAGGCCCGGGAGACCGATGATCAGCGTGATGCCGTGCAGCCGCCGCCCCTATCGGATGAATACGACCTGAGCCTGGTCGATGACGAGCGCGAGCTGCGCCGTCAGGCACGCCGCTGAGCGATCACTCGACCAGCGTACAGGCCATCACCAGCGCGTCTTCGCGGCCGCCCGGCGCCGGGTAGTAATCGCGGCGCCGGCCGATCTCGTTGAAGCCGTAGCGCTCGTAAAGGCGGTAGGCGGCCTGATTGCTGGAGCGCACTTCGAGAAAGCATTCCCCCGCCTTTAGCTGAGCGGCACGCTCCATCAGATGCTCGAGCAGGCGCAGGCCCAGCCCACGGCCCTGGCTTTCAGGCTTGACGGTGATGTTGAGCAGATGGGCCTCGTCGATGATCACGTTGATCACCCCGTGGCCGACCTGCTGGCCACCTTCGAACATCAGCCAGACTTCGTAGGATTTCAGGCTGTCGAGGAAGATGCCGCGCGTCCAGGGATGACTGAAGGCCGCGTATTCGATCTTCAGCACGGCGTCGATATCCGCCTCGGTGGCCCGGCGGAAGGAGATCGCGTCACTCATGCCGATGCCTCCAGCCAGCGCCGCCGCACCCGCTGCATGGCCTGCCACAGCTCGCGCTTGCGCTGAGGCTCGTCCATCAGCAGTTCCAGGCCAGGGAGCGCCCAGGCGGCGCCCAACTCCTCGACCTGCAACTCGCGGTTGTAGGCCTCGGCGTCAGCGTCGCCGGCGAAACGAATCGCCGGCAGGCCGATCAGCCACAGGCAGGCGCAGGGCTCCTGCTCCTCCAGGCGCGCACCGATGAAGCTCTGCACGAAATCCAGGGCTGCCTGTGGCCCCTGATCCATATTGCCGCGCACCAGCAAGGGCCAGCGCACAGGTTCGCCAACGATCTGCGGGGCGTCCGGCAGGCCGGCGGCGCGCAACAGGTCCTTGAGCAGCAGATAGGCCGGATCGCGACTCTGGAACGGCTCGCCCGTGGGAAGCTCGACCAGCAGCGCACAGCTGCCGGCACGCAACAACTGCAAGGCGAAACGCGGTGGAGGAGCCGGGCGTTCTCGGGGCGGCGGCGCACTGACTTCAGCGGTCGCCGCGGGTTCACTGGCCTTGGCTGCAGAACCGGGTTTGGGCACCTCGATGCGTGGCCGCTCGCGAACCACCTCGTTGCCGGCGGGTGCCACCACTGGCGCGGCTACCGGTGCCTTGGCCTGCGGCTGTGGTGCCACGGCCACTTCAGGCTCCGGCTGTGGCTCGACAGCAACCAGCAACTCGGGCCGCGAAGGTGCCGCGAACGGCAGTTCGACACGGGGCAGCCAACTGGCCACTTGCATGGCATCCAGATAGGCGCGGCGTCGCAGCTCGGTGTTCAAACGTCAGGTACCCGGCACTTCGATTTTCGAGGGCGGTGATTGTCGCGTGAATCGCCTGCTGCGGGTAGCCCCAATGATCCAAAGGATCACCGAGGCGCCCTTGCCTGGCCGTGCGATCAGGGCCGCTGCAGGATCTCGATCCACAACGCGCCATCACCGGCTGGCGCCTCGCCGACCCGCTTGAGGCTACCGTTCTCGCCAATCGCGTAGCTGCCCACGGTCTGGCTTTTCTCACCGGTCACCAGCAGCCACTTGCCGCTCGGAAAGAAGGCGATGTTGCGCGGCTGCTTTTCCTCGAGCGGGTAATTGCCGATGTAGCTCAGGCCACCGCTCCGTGGATCGACCTTGAAGGCCGAGACCGAACTGGTGGTGCGCTCGGTGATGTACAGCAGCGTGCCATCTGGCGACAGACGAATATCGGCAGCCCAGATACGCGGCGTTGGATCATCCTTGAGGTCGTTGTTGGCCGCGCTGCGGGCCTCGCCCCGCGCCAGCCCCAGGCTCTCGGGAACGCCCTCGGCAAGGGCGACTTCCTTCAATGCGCCAGAGTCGGGGTCGATGGCATAACCGGTGACGCTACCGCTGAGCTCACCGACCACATAGAGGAACTTGCCATTGGGTGAGAAGGCGATATGCCGTGGGCCGGTCTTCGCGGCGGTGCTGGCGAAGCCCTCACCGATGGGAGTCAGCGCGCCGGTTTGCTTGTCCTGACTGAACTGCAGCACCTTGTCGACGCCCAGGTTGCCGGCGTAGACGAAGCGATCGCTGATGTCGCTGCGGATCGAGTGGGCGAACGGGCCGGTCTTGTAGACCTCGGCCTTTTCCGACACACGCTGCTCGGCATCGATGGCCTGGACGGTGAGTACCGCACCGCCATAGGACGCGCCCATCAGAAACCGCCCGCTGCGGTCGGTCGACAGGTACGCCAGGCTATCGGCCAACGGCGCCTGGCCGCGCTTGTGCAGGCGCCCGGTTTTGCCATCGATGCTGTACACCAGCACGGTGAACGGTGCGACGCGTTGTGCGGCGAAGAGCGTCTTGCCGTCCGGTGAAAGGGCCATCGGGTTGACCTTGTCCCCCGCCGCCGTTTGCTCGACGAGCGCGATGGCACCGTTGCTTTCGTCCAGGCGGTATTGGGAAATCAGGCCGTCATTGGGGCTGGAGATGTAGGCGAACGTGGTGGCGGCATGGACGGGTGCGGCAAGTGCCGAGGTCAGCGCAGCGGCAAGCAGGAGCGGCTTGAACATGATCGAGTGGCCTGTCTGTTGTGATTATTGTGGTCAGTCATCGTATGACTACATAATTATTACGGCAAGTGTAGAGCTACTGGACTCCCGCTGGCGTTGATGCTCAAGCCCGACAGGCGGCAGCCGATACGCTCAAAGAATTACAACAATATCTGCCCGAACAACGAGGCTTTCATGTCATTACGCAATTTGAACATTGCTCCTCGAGCTGCCCTTGGATTTGCCTTGATCGCGCTGATGGTGGCTTTCCTCGGCATTTTCTCGCTGATCACCATGTCGAGCATTCGCGACCGGGCGTCCACCATCGAGACCGACTGGGTACCCAGCATCCGTACCGTCGATACCATTCGCGAAAACATGCTGCGCATCCGCACCATTTCCTTGCGCGTGGCACTCGACCCCGATCCCAAGAACATCGACACCTACGTCGGCCAGTACGAAGCGCGCAACAAGGTCCTGATGCAGAACATCCAGGACTTCGAGCCCTTCGTCGACACACCGGACGAACAGCGGATCTACGACCAGTTTCGCAAGGACTTCGCCGCGTATCAGCGGGGCATGGGTGAATCCTTCGTGCTGGCGCGCAGCGGCGATCGGCAAGCACTGAACAAGCTGTTACTGGTGGACATGAAACCGGTCGTCGATGGCACCGGGGCACAACTCGCCGAGCTGGGAGAGATTTACGGCAAGGGCATCGAAAACGAAGGCAAGGTCTCGGCCGAGGAATATGCCCAGTCGCGGCTGGTGGTCATCGCCGTGATTCTGCTCGCCGCTCTGGTGACCGTACTGCTGGCCTGGTTGCTGACGCGCAGCATCGTCGGGCCGCTGAAGAACGCCGTACAGGCGGCGCAGCACGTGGCCGACGGCGACCTGACCAAGCGCATCGAAGTCGACGGCCGTGACGAAGTCAGCCAGTTGCAGACCTCGCTGGCGCAGATGCAACAGCGCTTGCGCGAGACCCTGGCAGAGATTTCCGGCTCCTCGACTCAGCTGGCAGCGGCTGCCGAAGAGCTCAACATGGTGACCGAGGAAGCCGGTCGCGGGCTGCAGCAGCAGAACGACGAGATCGAACAGGCCGCCACCGCCGTCAATGAGATGAGCGCGGCGGTGGATGAAGTCGCACGCAACGCGGTATCGACCTCGGAGGCCTCGAAGGCGTCCAACCAGTCGGCCCAGGTCGGCCAGACCCGGGTATCGGAAACCATCGCGGCCATCAGCGGCCTGTCCGGGGAAGTGGAAGGCACCTCCACACTGGTGCAGCGCGTAGCCGAGCAATCCCAGGAAATCGGCAAGGTGCTGGACGTGATTCGCGCCATCGCCGAGCAGACCAACCTGCTGGCGCTCAATGCCGCCATCGAAGCGGCACGTGCCGGTGAGTCCGGGCGCGGCTTCGCGGTAGTGGCCGATGAAGTACGGGCGCTGGCCCACCGTACGCAAAACTCCACCCAGGAAATCGAGCAGATGGTTTCCAGCATGCGTACCGGCGCCAGCCAGGCGCTTACCTCCATGCAGTCCAGCACCAGCAGGGCTCGCGAGACCCGTGAGCTGGCACAGAGCGCCGGCACGGCGTTGAACGACATCACCAACGGGATCAGCGAGATGTACGAACGCAACCTGGTGATCGCCAGCGCGGCGGAGGAGCAAGCTCAGGTGGCCCGCGAAGTCGACCGCAACCTGGTGAACATCCGAGACCTGTCGGTACAGTCCGCCACGGGCGCCCACCAGACCAGCGCATCCAGCCATGAGCTGTCCCGCCTGGCGGCGGACCTCAGCCGCCTGGTCGGGCGCTTCAGCGTCTGAGCAAAACCTGAGTCAGAGAAAAGGATCGCCGCGGCGATCCTTTTTTCATTCAGGGCAGGCTTCGATCAAGCGGTCGCACCCGCCTGCTGCTTGAGCAGGCTGACGAAAGCCTGGGCCGGTGGGCTCAGGTAGCAGGGTTTGCGTTGCAGCACGCCAATGCCGCGGGCCGGTGCAGCCGGCAGCGGATGGACGGACAGGCTGCCATCGGCATTGAAGGTGTCGGCCACGCTCGCCGGCAGCAACGCATAGCCCAGCCCTGCCCGCGCCAATGCGGCTGCGCTGCTCATGTAGGCGACCTCCCACGCCGGCTCGCGCAGCAGGCCCATGCGTTCGAGGGTCTGGTCGGCCATGGTGCGCAGGCTGGTATCCCGGGTAGTGGCCACGTAATCGAGAGCCTGCAGGGCGGCCACCAACTTTGCGCCACGCAGCCTGGCCAGGCCTCGCACCAGCAGCACCAGGCTGTCGTCGTAGAGGGGCTGAAAATCCAGCACACCGGGCTCGTCCGCCACCGAGGTGATGGCGAAGTCCACTTCGGCGTTGCTCACCCACTGACGGATTTCCCCGGCGCGGCCATCGCGCAGGCTGATCTCGATCCCGGGATAGCGCTGGCGATAGTCGACCAGCACCCGGGGCAGCGGCTCGATGGCGACCGAGGGCAACACCGCGATACGCAGCGAACCGCTCTGCAAATGCAACTGTTCGTGGGCGTCGTGCACCGCGTTGTGCATGTCGCGCAGCAAGCGGCGGGCCTGTTCGAGAAAACGCACCCCGGCCTCGGTCAGCTCCACGCTGCGGGTGTTGCGCGCGAACAGCGACAGCCCCAGCGCCTCCTCGAGCTTGCGCAGGCTGTAGCTCAGAGCCGGTTGCGACAGATGGATCTGCTCGGCAGCGCGACTGAAGCTGCGCTGCTCGGCGATCAGCACGAAGGCTTGAAGCTGGCGAAAGCTGATATCCATGGCCACTGCTTTTATAAAATTAACTTATCAATTGATATCACATTTCGAATTCACAACTAAATCCAGACGCTGCAGGCTGACACCCGACCTCGACCTGGATCAATAATGATGACAACAGTCCATATCGGTTGCGGGGCAGGCTTCGCCAACGATAGACCCGATGCCGCCCTGGCGCTGGCGAGCGATCTGGCCGCTCGTGACGGCCGCCGCTTCCTGTTCTTCGAACTGCTCGCCGAACGCACCCTGGCCGAGGCGCAGCTTCGTCGCCTGGCTGACGCGGAAAGCGGCTACGCCACCCGCCTATTCGACTTTCTCGAGCCTGTGCTGGATATCTGCCTGGCTGCCGGCATCCCGATCATCACCAATGGCGGCGCGGCCAATCCCAGCGCTGCGGCCCGGCGCCTGCGCAAGCAACTGCAGGCTGGCCGCTTCGCAGCGGCGCGAATTGCCTGCGTACTGGGTGACGATCTGCTCGGGTCGGGCGAGGTGCTACGACGCTGGCTGCCAGAGACACTCGACGGCGAGGTGGTGTCGGTCAACGTCTACACCGGTGCCGATGGCATCGCCCAGGCCCTCGACGAAGGTGCCGACATCGTCCTTTGCGGGCGCGTGGCCGACCCAAGCCTGGCGGTTGGCCCGCTACGCCATGCCTTCGGCTGGCAGGCCGAGGATTGGGACCGCATTGCCCTGGCCACTGCGGTTGGCCATTTGCTGGAATGCTGCACCCAGGTCAGCGGTGGCTACTTCGCCCATCCGGGCCTCAAGGATGTGCCGGATCTGGCCAACGTCGGTTGCCCGATCGCCAGCGTCCAGGCCGACGGCCGTGTGACCATCGGCAAAGCCGCCGGCACCGGTGGCTGCGTCAGCGAACGCACGGTCAAGGAGCAGTTGCTCTATGAAGTCCATGACCCCGCTGCCTACCTGACCCCGGACGTGACTCTCGACCTGAGCCAGGCAACAGTTCGGCAGGTCGGTCCTGATCGTGTAGAGGTAGAAGGCATACGCGGTCATCCACGCCCCGCCGAACTGAAAGGGCTGGTCGGTCTGCGTGGCAACTGGTTCGCCGAGGCGGAAATCTCTTACGCAGGGCCCGGCGCCCTCGCCCGCGCCGCCCTGGCCCGGGACATTCTGCTGCAGCGCTGCGCCCGCCTGGCGCCGCGGCTCACGCCCTGGATCGATCTGATTGGGGTCGCCAGCCTGTTCAACGACGCGCGAGGCGAGTGGCTGCAGCAGCGCCTGGCCAACGCAGCGGACCCGCAGGATGTGCGCCTGCGCATCAGCTTCGTCGACCACGACAGGGCACTGCTGGAAAACCTTCTGCTCGACGCCGAGTCGCTCTACACCAACGGCCCGGCGGGCGGCGGCGGTGTGCGCCGGCATCTGAGCGAATCCCTGGGCACGGCGAGTTTCTTAATCCCACGCACCGCGGTGCAGCAACAGGTGGAGTGGTTCTGATGAGCGATACGGTATTGCTATGCGATTACGCCCACGCTCGCGCAGGCGACAAGGGCAACATCCTCAGCGTGGCAGTGTTCGCCTATGACCCGGCGCATTACGCCTGGCTGGTCGCCGAGCTGACCAGCGAACGCGTGGCGGGCTGCCTGGCCCACCGGCGGATCGGCAGCGTACGCCGTTATGAGCTGCCGAACCTGGGCGGCCTCAACTTCGTGGTGGAAAACGCCCTGGAGGGCGGCGTCAACGCCAGCCCCGGCATCGACCGGCATGGCAAGAGCCTCAGCTATGCCCTGCTTGACCTGAGGCTTCCCACGCCCTCCTGAGCTCACCCAACGCCAGACCCGCGACTCCAACAATAATAAAACCGGAGAGATCGTCATGATCACCGCACTCGGTTTCACCCTGATGTTCGCCATCGTCATCCTGATTCTGATGCGCCGCATCACCCCGCTGGTGGCCTTCGTCACACTGCCGGTCATCGCTTGCCTGCTGGCCGGTTTCGCGCCCGCGCAAATCGGCACGTTCATCACCGAAGGGCTGAAGACCGTGGCGCCTACAGCCACGCTGTTCATCTTCGCCATTCTGTATTTCGGCATCATGCGTGATCGTGGTCTGTTCGACCCGCTGGTGCGTTTCCTGCTCAAAAGCACCAAGGGTCGTCCGCTGGCGGTCGCCATCGTTACCGTCGCGGTGACGGCGGTCACTCATCTGGACGGCATCGGCGCCGCCACCTTTCTGCTGGTGATTCCCGCCTTGCTGCCGCTGTACCTGCGCCTGGGCATGAGCCGGCAGATGCTGCTCTGCCTGGTGGTGCTCAGCGCCGGGGTGATGAACATGGTGCCCTGGGGCGGCACCACCACGCGCGCTGCCGCGGTGTCCGGGCTGGATGCCTCGCAGCTGTGGATATCGCTGATCCCGATCCAGGCCATCGGCCTTGCTCTGGTGATGTCGCTGGCGGTATTTCTCGGCCTGCGCGCGCAACGCAGCTTCGCCGCCAGCGGTGGTGTGATCGATGACAGCGAACCGGCCGACGCGCCGCTGCCCGACACCTCGCAGATGCTGCCCCCCAATACCTGGCTCTATTGGGCCAATCTGGCGCTGACCGCGGGCATCCTGGCCTGCCTGTTCACCGGTGCTTTCCCGCTGTTCGCCTGTTTCATGGTCGGCCTGGGGGTGGCGTTACTGCTCAACTATCCAAGCCTGGACGAACAGAACCGCGCCCTGCGCGCACACGCCACCGATGCCATGCAAATGGCCCTGGTGATGCTCGCTGCCGGCATCCTGCTCGGGGTACTGGCCGGTGCCGGCATGTCCGACGGCATGGCCCACTGGATGATCAACGTGCTGCCCGAAGGCTCGGCCAACTGGATTCACGTGATCATCGGCGCTTTCGGCGTGCCGCTGGGCATGCTGTTCTCGCCGGATGCTTACTACTTCGCACTGCTGCCCGTGATTCGTGATGTCGCGGTAGCGGCTGGCGTCGACCCGGCCGCCGTGGCCAGTGCCATGCTGATCGGCGAAAACACCGGCTTCGGCGTCAGCCCGGTGGTACCCAGCGTGTACCTGGCCATCGGCCTGGCCGGTGTCGAGCTGTACAAGCACATCCGTTACACCGTGCTGTGGGCCTGGGGCATCAGCCTGATCATGCTGGCCTCGGCGGTGCTGCTGGGGGTGGTGACGGTCTGAGCGAGCCCGCGCGAAGCCGTAGACGCCCGCTTGCAGGCGGTGCGATGGCGGGCATTGCCTTTATCTGCGCCATGGCCACCATTCGCCGGCAAGCCGGCTCCTACAGGATCACGGTGATCGTGCCAAGCGTAGGAGCCCGCTTGCGGGCGATGCGATGGCGGGCATTGCCGGTATCTGCGCCATGGCCGCCATTCGCCGGCAAGCCGGCTCCTACGGATCACGGTGATCTTGCTACGCGTAGGAGCCCGCTTGCGGGCGATGCGATGGCGGGCATTGCCGGTATCTGCGCCATGGCCGCCATTCGCCGGCAAGCCGGCTCCTACGGATCACGGTGATCTTGCTACGCGTAGGAGCCCGCTTGCGGGCGATGCGATGGCGGGCATTGCCGGTATCTGCGCCATGGCCGCTATTCGCCGGCAAGCCGGCTCCTACAGATCAAGGTGATCTTGCTACGCGTAGGAGCCCGCTTGCGGGCGATGCGATGGCGGGCATTGCCGGTATCCGCGCCATGGCCACCATTCGCCGGCAAGCCGGCTCCTACAGATCACGGTGATCGTGCTACTCGTAGGAGCCCGCTTGCGGGCGATGCGATGGCGAGCATTGCCGGTATCCGCGCCATGGCCACCATTCGCCGGCAAGCCGGCTCCTACAGATCACGGTGATCTTGCTACGCGTAGGAGCCCGCTTGCGGGCGATGCGATGGCGGGATTTGCCGGTAGTTGCGCCATGGCCACCATTCGCCGGCAAGCCGGCGCCTACAGATCACGGTGATCTTGCTACGCGTAGGAGCCCGCTTGCGGGCGATGCGATGGCGGGATTTGCCGGTAGTTGCGCCATGGCCACCATTCGCCGGCAAGCCGGCGCCTACAGGATCACGGTGATCTTGCTACGCGTAGGAGCCCGCTTGCGGGCGATGCGATGGCGGCCTTTGCCGGTATCCGCGCCATGGCCACCATTCGCCGGCAAGCCGGCTCCTACAGATCACGGTGATCTTGCTATGCGTAGGAGCCCGCTTGCGGGCGATGCGATGGCGGGATTTGCCGGTAGTTGCGCCATGGCCACCATTCGCCGGCATGCGAGTTCTCACCCGCATGGAAATGAAAAAGGACCGCCGAGGCGATCCTTTTTTGCAGCGAGTGTGCAAACACGTCTTACAGGGACTGATCCCACGGGCGGTCGCCGTGCTCATCCTTGATGCGCGTCGGCAGGCCCATCACGTCCAGCGCCTTGAGGAACGGCTGGGCTGGAAGCTCTTCGACGTTGACCATGCGATGCACGTCCCACTCGCCACGGGCAACCAGCAGGGCTGCCGCCACCGGTGGTACACCTGCGGTGTAGGAGATGCCCTGGCTGTCGGTCTCGGCATAGGCTTCTTCGTGGTCGGCCACGTTGTAGATGAACACTTCGCGCGGCTTGCCATCCTTGGTGCCTTTCACCAGATCACCGATGCAGGTCTTGCCGGTGTAGCCCGGCGCCAGCGAGGCGGGATCTGGCAGCACGGCCTTGACCACTTTCAGCGGCACGACTTGCAGGCCTTCTGCCGTGGTTACCGGTTGCTCGGAGAGCAGGCCAAGGTTCTTCAGTACGGTGAATACGTTGATGTAGTGCTCGCCGAAGCTCATCCAGAAACGCACGTTGGGCACGTTCAGGTTCTTGGAGATCGAGTGCACTTCATCGTGACCGGTCAGGTACAGGTTCTGCTCGCCGACAACGGGCAGGTCATCGGTACGCTTGACCTCGAACATGGTGTTGGTCGTCCACTGGCTGTTCTGCCAGCTGTAGACCTGTCCGGTGAATTCGCGGAAATTGATTTCCGGGTCGAAATTGGTGGCGAAGTACTTGCCGTGGGAGCCAGCATTGACGTCGAGGATGTCGATCGACTCGATCTTGTCGAAATGCTCTTGCTGGGCCAGTGCCGCATAGGCGTTGACCACACCCGGGTCGAAGCCCACGCCGAGAATGGCGGTGACGTTCTTCTGCTGGCATTCCTCGAGGTGTTTCCACTCGTAGTTGCCATACCAGGGCGGAGTTTCGCAGATCTTGCCCGGTTCTTCGTGAATGGCGGTGTCCAGATAGGCAACGCCGGTATCGATGCAGGCACGCAGCACCGACATGTTGAGGAAGGCGGAACCGACGTTGATGACGATCTGCGATTCGGTCTCGCGGATCAGCGTCTTGGTCGCCTCGATGTCCAATGCGTCAAGCGCGAATGCCTTGATCTCGGCCGCCTGTTTCAGGCTGCCCTTGGCATGCACGCTGTCGATGATGGCCTGGCATTTGGAGATGTTCCGTGACGCGATGGCAATACGACCGAGTTCGTCGTTGTGCTGCGCGCACTTGTGGGCCACCACCTTGGCGACACCTCCTGCACCAATGATAAGAACGTTCTTCTTCAATTGTTTCACCTCCAGATACTGCATGTGTTGAGAAAGTTACTGCGCTATCACAAGCCAACTCACGCCTGAGTACGGCGCTGAAAGCCATTCGATCCGGTGGGCTGAAGCCCACCCTACCCCGCACATCGCGGTATCACTACAGGTGACTCGTAGGGTGGACGTCGCTTCATCCGTCCACCAAACACGGTGTCCAAAAGAGCGCTGACCACGCGCCCCGGCCCCCCTACGCCCACATTGCGGCTGCTATGAAAGGCTCGACAGGTAGTCGTCGAAACCGAACTCGCGCACCACCTCGACACTGCCGTCGAGCTGCTTCACCACGATGGCCGGCATCTTCAGGCCGTTGAACCAGTTCTTCTTGACCATGGTGTAACCCGCCGCGTCGACGAACGACAGGCGATCGCCGATCTGCAGGGGCTTGGCGAACTGGTACTCGCCGAAGATATCGCCGGCCAGGCAGGATTTACCGCACACCATGTAGGTGTGCTCACCCTCGCTGGGCGCCAGTTTGGCGTTGAGGCGATAGATCAGCAGGTCGAGCATGTGCGCTTCGATGGAGCTGTCGACCACGGCCAGGTGCTTGCCGTTGTAGAGCGTGTCGAGCACGCTGACTTCCAGCGATGCGCTGCCGGTGATGGCCGCTTCGCCTGGTTCCAGATAGACCTGCACGCCATACTTCTCGGAGAACGCCTTGAGGCGCGCGCAGAAGGCGTCCAGCGCATAACCTTCGCCGGTGAAATGAATGCCGCCACCGAGGCTGACCCACTCGACCTTGTGCAGCAGGTGGCCGAAGCGCTCTTCGATGTGCGAAAGCATCGTGTCGAACAGGCCGAAGTCGCCGTTCTCGCAGTTGTTGTGGAACATGAAGCCGGAGATCCGATCGATCACCGCTTCGATCTTCGCCGGATCCCACTCGCCCAGGCGGCTGAACGGGCGCGCCGGGTCGGCCAGCAGATAATCCGAGCTGCTCACCTGCGGGTTCACGCGCAGGCCACGCACCTTGCCTTCGGACTGTTCGGCGAAGCGCTCGAGCTGGCCGATGGAGTTGAAGATGATCTTGTCGCAGTTGGCCAGCATCTCCTCGATCTCGTCGTCGGCCCAGGCCACGCTGTAGGCGTGGGTCTCGCCGGCGAACTTCTGGCGACCGAGCTTGAGCTCGTAGAGCGAGCTTGATGTGGTGCCGTCCATGTACTGCTGCATCAGGTCGAAGACCGACCAGGTGGCGAAGCACTTGAGCGCCAGCAGCGCCTTGGCACCGGAGTGTTCACGCACGTAGGCGATCTTCTCCATGTTGCCCAGCAGCTTCTGTTTGTCGATGAGGTAGTACGGCGTTTTGATCATTGCGCAGTCCGTAATAAAGGTCGGCCAACAGGAGCCCGCCAGCCTCCTGAAAAAAGCGGACGCGAATTGTGCCGACAACCGCCACAGATCGAAAGGCCGCTGAGCATATTTTGTCCATTTGCGGATATTTCAGGCCGCGAACCGATCAGCGTCCAACGCGCTATTCGCCGCCGAGCATGCCCATCGGCGATGACGACCGCGTGACAATGCAGCGGCATGCCGCTTTCCCGTACAATTGGCGTTTTTTCGAAATCGAGCGACCGCCCCGCGATGATCGACCCCAAACGCGTATTGCGCGCCCTAGCCGAGCACTGGGCGCTGCTCGAACCGCTCTGTGAAAGCTTCGATAGCGGCACCCTGAGCCTGGTCGAGCTGCGCAAGCAGCTTACCGCCCAGTTGCCGCCGCAAAGTACCGCGGTGGACGTCACTGCCCTGCTCGACCAGTGGATCCGTCTGGATATTCTGGTACCAGTGGCCAAGAGCCCCAACCGTTTCGAGCTCAACGCGCAGATTCACGACTTTCTCGCCTACCTGCGCCGCGAGCACCGCCTCGGCCTGTGCCTGGAAATCGAAGCCTACCTGCGCCACCTCGAGCGCCTGGCCGGCTACATCCAGGACGCCTTCGAGATACGCGACGGCAACGATCTGGCCCGCCAGTTGCGCCTGCTCGACATGCGCGTGCGAGACGTTCTGAAGAAGCTGGGCAACGATGAACAGGCGCTGATGGGCGTGGCCGAACGGGCCAAGACCAGCGACCGGCAGATCCCCCTGCGCCAGCGCTACGCCGAAGTGCTGGCCACCTGGGACGAGTACGTCGAGCCGATGATCCAGTTGGTCGCCGCCGACGGCGCCTTCGAGCAGGGTGTGCGCCGTGTCGAGCAGGTGCTGCTCAAGCTGCTCGGCGAACAGCAGCGCCTCGGCCAACTGGTCGATGATGACCTGCTGCTGCGTACCCATGCCCGTATTCTGGAAATGCAGACCACCGCCCAGTTGACCCTGCGCAAGGCCCGCGAGCTGCTGCTGCCGCTGCGCGAAGAGGCACGCCGGCACAACGCCGTGACCCGCGGTGCGGCGCTGGCGCTGTCGGTGATCCGCAAGAAGGGCATCGAGGCGGTGCCGCAGGCTGCGATGCCGATGTTCACCCGCCCGCAGAGCAACTTCCTCGGCAGCGCGTCCCAGGTCGAGGCCTATGTGTATGCACTGGCTCGCTTCGAGGCCAAGCCCAATCATTTCCCGAAGGCCAGCGGCAAGCGCAAGGGCGACAGCCCACGGGCACCGAAAACCGCACGGGAAATGATCGACCGCTGCGAGCAGTCGCTGCCGCTGCCGGACCTGATGACCTGGCTGCTGGAACAGGAGCCCGAGGGCGCCACCGACGAACTGCTCTACTGGTTCTCGCGCCTGTCGCGCGAAGGCCGCTTCCAGCGCGATCGCCTGGAGCGCCAGGTCTACCTGACCCGCGAGCACGAGATCAGCCTCGCGTCCTTCGCCCTGGTGGGCCGGCCCAGTGCCTGATTTTTACGTAGGGTGGACCGGGGCGCGCAGGCAACGCCGTCTTTTGTCCACCTTATTGATTGCCATGCGGTGGACGGATAAAGCGCCGTCCACCCTACGACTGCCCGTGAGCATGACGCATGAACATTGATTTGAAAGAAATGACCCAGCTCGCAGCCGCGTTCCGCGACCTGTTCAAGGGCTACCACATCTCGCGCAGCGAGCCCGAGTGCTACGCCCAGCTGTCCAGCATGCAGGACCAGTATCGCGCGCTGTTCCGCGCCCTGGGCTTCGAGCTGGTGTGCGACCCGCGCGGCTTCTACTACTTCGTGCCGGAGCAGGCCGCGCCGCAGGTCAACAAGACCGCCCAGCGCCTGGCGCTGTTCACATTCATCCTGGTCGAGCACCTGGCCGATCAGGGTCGCGACCCGCTGTCGGTGCTCGACGGCGGCAGCATCGGCCGTGACGAGTTGCCGGCCCTGCTCGACAAGTACCGCGACCTGTTCCTGCAGGCCGAAGTGACCACCCATGAAGAGCTCGAAGACAAGGTCATTCGCCGCCTGACCCAGCTCGGTTTCGCCGAGGACAGCAACGGCGTGTACCGCTTCCTGCCGCCGATGCATCGTTTCCTCGACGTCTGCCTGGCGGTGCAGCACGACCGTGATCTGGCAGCCAGCCTGCACAGCTCGGAACTGTCGCTGCCGGCGCCGGTGCTGATCGACGATGACAGTGGTGACCCGATCATCACCCTCGACGATGCCGTCGAAGAAACCGAGGAACAAGCCATGGCCCGCGCCCTGGCCGAAGAGCGCGCTGCACAGGAGCAAGACGCATGACCCAGGAACGCTACGGCATCCGCCGCTTCGCTCTGCTGAACACCGCCGGCTACAGCCTCGGCCTGTTTCCACTGGAAAACCCGCTGTCGGTCTATGGTGCCAACAACCTCGGCAAATCGGCGTCGATCAACGCCCTGCAGTTCCCGATCCTGGCGCGCATGTCGGACATGAGCTTCGGCAAGTACAGCCTGGAGCAGTCGCGCAAGTTCTACTTCGCCACCGACACCAGCTACATCCTCGTCGAAGTCGCCCTGCCCCATGGTCCGCACGTGATCGGTGTGGCGGGGCGTGGCCCCGGCGGCGGCTTCGGCCATCAGTTTTTCGCCTACGCGGGCGAACTGGATCTGGATCACTACCAGCAGGGTGGCACCTGCCTGCGTCAGCGCGAGCTGTTCAAGAACCTCGGCCAGGCCGGCATCACCGCCTATGAGCTCAAGCCCGACGAACTGCGCCGACTGCTGGTCGGCGGGCACACCAGCATCCCGCTGGATCTGACCCTGATTCCGTTGCGCTCCACCAGCGAGCAGAGCCTGAAGACCTTCCGCGCGTTGTTCATCAACCTGCTGCACATGCGCGAAATCACCGCTGCCAAGCTCAAGCAGCTGTTCCTCGACGCTTTCGAGCACAGCCTGCGCTCTGGCAGCGTCGACTACATCGCCGCCACCGAAGAGGCCTTCCGCGACGTGCGCCGCATGGAGCAGGACTACCAGGCGCTGGTCACCGCTGGCCCGCTGATCGAGGCACTGGCGTCCGGCGTGACCCAGCGCGAACAGCTACGCGGCAAGCTGCATCGCCTGTCGCCGCTGCTCGACTCGCTGCTCGGCACCTGGCACGACTATGCCGATGCCCGCAAGGAAGAGCTGGTGATCCAGGCCGAGCACTACCGCAACGAGCAGGATGGCCTGCAGAACGATCAGCGCGGCGGCACTCAGGAACTGATGCGCATGGAGCGCGAGATCAGCGAGATCCAGCGCTGGCTCGGCGAGCTGGCGGTGCTGAAGAACCGCTTCGCCCTGGTCGACGACGTCAAGGTACTGGAAGCCCAGTTGCTGGCCGCCAAGGATGCCCACGACGAACTGGCCGGGGCCCTGGCGCAGTCCCGCCAGTTCTCCAGCGAAGACCTGGACGAACGCCTGCGCGATCTGGAGAAACGTCTCAAGTCGGTCAAGCAGCAGCTCGACCACGCCGACAACAACAGTTACTCGCGCCTGCGCGAAGAGTTCTCCCAGGCCGACGTTGATCGCCTGATGCGCCTGTTCAACGGCCAGCTATTCAGCCTGCCACTGGGCGAGAAAGGCATTCAGCTCGACGACGGCGATGTGTGGGTCAAATCCCTGGAAGCGATTCTCGACAGCTTCAAGGGCGAACACTTCCAGGTGCCCGGTCTGGACATCGACCTCTCGAACATCGAGCCGCCTGCCCTGCAGGCCCTGGCCGATCGCGCCGCACTGCGTGACCAGAAGGATCGCCTCGACCGCGAGTACAAGCAGCTCAAGACCCAGCAATCGGTGGCAGCCGACCGTGCCGCCAGCAAGGCCCAGGCCGAGCAGCTGTACCAGGCCGTACTCGACGCTCAGAAGGCGCTGGAAGACTTCCGTCGCAGCCAGACACTGACCGCCGAAGAAGACGGCAAGCTGGAAAAGCTCGCCCAGTTGGAAGGCGCTCAGGACGAACTCAAGCGTGCCAGTGATGCCTTCACCGAGCGCGTCCAGCAGCTCTCCGCCAAACTGCAACTGGTCGGCCGGCAGATCGCCGATCTGGAGGCCAAGGAGCGCACCCTGGAAGATGCCCTGCGCCGTCGCCAATTGCTGCCCGCCGACCTGCCCTTCGGCACGCCCTACATGGAGCCGGTCGACGACTCACTGGACAACCTGCTGCCGCTGCTCAACGACTACCAGGACACCTGGCAGGGCCTGCAGCGCATCGACGGGCAGATCGAGGCGCTGTACGCCCAGGTCCGCCTCAAGGGGGTCGCCAAGTTCGACAGCGAAGATGACATGGAGCGCCGCCTGAAGCTGCTGGTCAACGCCTATGCCCACCGCCAGGACGAAGCCCTGACCCTGGCCAAGGCACGTCGTGCCGCGGTGACCGACATAGCCCGCACGCTGCGCAATATCCGCAGCGACTACGACAACCTCGAGCACCAGTTGGCACTGTTCAACCGCGAGATCAACAAGCGTCAGGTTTCCAACCTGCAGAGCTTCCGCATCGTCCTGGCGCCAAACAAGGATGCCCTGCGGCATATCGATCAGATCATCCACAGCGCCGGTCAGTACGAAGAGGGCGAAACCCTGTCGGTATTCGACCTCAACCAGTCCAGCGAACAGGATGCCAAGAACGAAGAGGCCAAGGACTACCTGTCACGCCTGGTCGCTGCCAACGGCAACCAGCTGGGCCTGAAGGATCTCTTCGAACTGGCCTTCGAAATCACCAAGGTACACGGCCAGCCGGTGATCCACACCGACATCGATGGCGCAGCAAGCAACGGCACCACGATGACCATCAAGGCGCTGACCAACATGTACCTGCTGCTGCACCTGATGGATCGCGATCAGGCTGGCCGCGTACGCCTGCCCTACTACCTCGACGAGGCGGCGGACATCGACGAGCGCAACCAGCAGGCGCTGATCGAGACCAGCCTGCAACTCGGTTTCGTGCCGATTCTGGCCTCGGTTAAACCTCAGGTCTCGGCCACCGTGGCCATCGATCTGGAAGGTGGTAGCGGGCCGAACGGCATCTACATCGACGAAGCCGACTGGAAGTACATCAAACGCCGCGAGCAAGCCGAAGCACCGGCAAGCAGCGAACAGGATGCGGCCGAGCCGGCCTGATAGCGCTGTACAACGTAAAAGGCCCGCGTTTTCACGCGGGCCTTTTCGTTTACGGGCAAGTCACTTGGGCAGGGCGATTTTCGGCGCCCACTGCAGCCACTCCGGCTGCGACTCATCGAACAATGCGAACGTCTGCCCGGCTCTGGCCGTATTGCTGTCACCCTCCGGGGTGGCAAAGGCAACACCGCCGGCAACCAGGGTTTCCAGGGACTCGGTGCGGACCGTCATGCCCTTGAACAAGCCGACATCGATACCGAAACCCGAGCTGTTCCAGAAACGGCTGCCGGTTTTCACCAACCCGGCATAACGCGGCTCGATGAGCACCTCGATCAGTACCCGATCCGCCGTTGCCCCCAATTCGTAACCCGTTACCTTGCCGACCTGAATTTCCCGGTAGGTGACCGGCGCACCGGCCTTCAGCGAGCCGCGTCGCGCGGCACTCAGCACCAGGCGCAGGCCGGGCTCTTCGGCGACTTGCTCCGGTGGCTGCTCCAGAGCGACGAACTCGCTCTGCCGACCGTTGCTCTGCGCCGACGGCAGCACGTCGATGTACTGGCCACCGATCAGCGTGTCGAGGTTGGCGGCACCGGCAAGGCTCAGTTGAGGCTTGACCACCCAGAAGCGCGAGCCGGGCCGCAGCACCTGTTTGGCTGCCGTGGTGATCCGACCATGCAGCATGACTGCCTGCAGATCGTCGGTCAGCTCGACACGCTCGATCTTGCCGATCTGCAGCCCCTTGAAGCGGATCTCGGTGCCAGGTGAAAGGCCGTCACCCCGTGCAACGCGAATGCTCAGCGCATCACCGTGCTGCATCGCGGCATCGCGGTCGGCGTACAGGTTGAAGCGCTGCACGCGCTTGGCATCGGCCGGTGCGCTCAGGTCATCGGTCTCGAACGAAATACCGCCTGCCATCAGGGTCTGCAGGGATTCGCTCTTCACTTCGATACCGGACAAGCCGCCCTTGAGCGTTATCCCGCTGACGTTCCAGAAGCGCGTGGTGACGTTTACCAGCCCGGCATATTCCGGCTCGATGTGCACGCCAACTACCACCTGCTTGTTGTCTCTGGCCAACTGAAAGCTCTGCACCGTACCCACTTTCATCTGCCGGTAAAGGATGGGGCTGCCCACATCCACCGAGCCGAGCGTATCGCTGAACAGCACCAGGTGCAGGCCTTCGGCACCTAGATCCAGTGGGGGTGCCTTGGCCCGGGCGACGAAGTCCCGACGCGGCGCACCGCCCAGCTCACCGGGGCGAATGGCGATGTAGTTGCCCTTTACCAGCGCCTCGAGCCCCGTGATGCCAGCCAGGGAGATCGATGGCTTGACCACCCAGAACTGGCTGCCCTCGACCAGATAATCTTCGGCTAGAGGATCCATCGCCAGTTCGGCGGTGGCACTTTTCAAATCCGGATCGACCTTGAGGTTTTTCAGCGTGCCCGCCTGGATCCCCTTGTACATGACTGGCGTACGCCCAGCCTGGAGCCCCTCGAAGTCGGTGAGTTTGACCACCGCCTTGATACCCGCCTGGGCGGCATCGAAGTCCTCGTAGAGGCGAAAGGGTTTGCTCGGGTCGGTAGGCGGGCTGTCCTTGCGGTGCTCAGGTGTGGCGAAGGCGATGCCTCCCGCGACGATGCTGGCCAGAGACTCGCTGCGGAATTTCACGCCGGAGAAGTTGGCATCGACGCTGATGCCGCTGGCATTCCAGAAACGCGTATGTTTGCGCACGAGATCGGCATAGGCCGGCTCGATGAATACCTTCACATCGACCGAGGTCTGGTCATTGGCGAGCTCGTAGCTTTTCACCCGCCCGACCTGAATCTGCTTGTAGAACACCGGGCTGTCGCGGTTCAGCGAACCCAGTCGCTCGGCCTTGAGGGTCAGGTGCAGGCCGGGTTGTTCATCCGAAAGCGGCGGCGCCTGCGGCAGCGCCTGGAAATCGTAGGTCGGTTCACCGTTGCCAGGACTGACGGCGATGTAGTTGCCGGAGACCAGCGTTTCCAGACCGGTGATACCGGCCAGGCTCACACTCGGCTTGACCAGCCAGAAGCGCGTGCCGGCACGCAGTTGGTACTCGACGTCCTTGCTCATCTCCAGCGTGGCGATCACCCCACGCTGCTTCTCGCTCTGGTCCAGGGTCAGGCTCGTTACCTTGCCGATCGACATGCCCTTGTAGACGACCTCGGTCTTGCCTGCCTCGATGCCCTCGCCGCTGGCGAACACCACCTGGATCTCGATGCCTGCTTCACTGTAGGCACGCCAGCCCAGCCAGCCGCCAATCAGCAAGGCGATCAGTGGCAGCACCCATATCGCGGACCAGTTGGAGGCCGGACGCGTCCTGGCCGTGGGCAGATCATTCATGGTCGTCATCCGATTCCGTATTATCCCAAATCAATCGAGGGTCGAAGGTCAGTGCTGCCAGCATGGTCAGAATCACCACGCTGGCGAAAGCCACCGCTCCCATCCCTGGCTCGACGCTCGCCAGACTGCCGAATCTGACCACCGCCACCAGAATGGCAATGACGAAGATATCCAGCATCGACCAGCGCCCGATCCATTCGATGAAGCGGTACATCAAAATCCGTTGGCGCGCCGACATCGGCTGATGGCGCTGCACCGAGTAGAGCAGCAGGCCGATCCCGACCAGCTTGAAGGTCGGCACCAGGATGCTGGCGATGAAGACCACCGCAGCAATCGGCAGCATGCCATGTTCGAAGAGGGTGATGACACCCGACATGATGGTGTCCGGCTGCCCCTTGCCGAGGGAATTGACCGTCATGATCGGCAGCAGGTTCGCGGGAATGTAGAGAATGGCTGCCGTGATCAGCAATGCCCAGGTACGTACCAGGCTATTGGGCTGGCGCGGATGAACCCGCCCTCCACAGCGCGAACAGAACTGGCGCTTCAGCTCGGGCTCGTGACGGTTGAGCTGGTGGCATTCGTGGCAGATCAGCAACCCGGCATCAATGGCGCGCACTGATATCCTCCCCTGCCAGAGCTTCCCAGATCTGGTGGGGCGACATGGTCACCTCCAGCCAGACCTGCACCAACAGCAGCGCAATGAAACAGAACAAGCCGAAGCCCAGCGACAAGGCGGCGATATCGGCCAGTTTGACGATGGAAACCAGAATGCCCATCAGGTAGACCTCGAGCATGCCCCACTCGCGCATGTGGTGATAAATACGGTAAAGCAGCAGCCCGTAACCACGACCGATCTTCAGGCTGATGCTCAGCAACACCAGCAGTTGGCAGAGCAGCTTGAGCAGGGGCACCGCCATGCTGCACAGGAACACCACCACGGCGATGCTCTGCATACCGCTGTTATAAAGGCCCAGCACTCCGCTCCACACCGTATCGTTGGCGGTTTGCCCCAACAGGGTCAGATGCATGATCGGCAAGAAGTTCGCGGGGACATACAGCAGAAGCGCCGCGAGTACCAGAGCGAGGCTACGGCGCACCACCTGGTGACGGTGGTTGTAGAGCTCATAGCCACAACGCGGGCATTCGACGCTCTCACCATCTCCGATGTGCGGCTTGCGCATGAGCAGATCGCATTCATGGCATGCGACCAGCTCCGTCAGAGGTACTTCAGCTAACGACTGCTGCTCGGCCGACTGGGGCATGGATGGAATTCTCGAAGGGATCGAACCATTCTAAACGAGACCCCGTCGGCGGCGCACAGTTGTGCCGATAATTTCCGCTTGCAAACATTTCCCGGGGTACCGGGGCTGGCGTCGGTTACGTCCATTGTGCGTAGGCGGAAGGTATTTGAGCGCCCCAGTGACCCCATGCCTGCCCCGGTCAACCCAGGCTACAGAGCCACCTCAAAGCCCCGCAGGGCAGAAGACGCTTCACCCTTGCACCACTGCCCCACGAGCAGGACGACCTGCTGTAGGAGCCGGCTTGCCGGCGATGCTCTTGATCGCAGCTCGCCAGCAAGCTGGCTCCTACACGTGCTCCGTAGCCTGGGCTGGCGACGCGAAACCTGGGGCGCGATCCGTAGGGTGGAAGACGCTTCACCCTTCCACCACGCCCCGCGCGCAGGACAGCCTGCTGTAGGAGCCAGCTTGCTGGCGATGCTCTTAACCGCGGCTCGCCAGCAAGCTTGCGCCTACGTGCGGGCAGCCACAGCCTTTTCTGGCGCCGAAAAGACGAAACCCCAGACCTCTGTCGAGATCTGGGGTTTCTGGTAGAAGCTTGACGATGACCTACTCTCACATGGGGAGACCCCACACTACCATCGGCGATGCATCGTTTCACTACTGAGTTCGGGATGGGATCAGGTGGTTCCAACGCTCTATGGTCGTCAAGCAATCCGGTTGGGGAGTCGATGTTTAGGTCGCTTCCCCGAATTGGGTATGTGATATCGGTTGGTATTGCGTGTTCTTGCAAATTTTCGGCATTACTGTCGACTTCTACCGTCTAACAGCCAAATTGTTTGGGTGTTATATGGTCAAGCCTCACGGGCAATTAGTACTGGTTAGCTCAACGCCTCACAACGCTTACACACCCAGCCTATCAACGTCGTAGTCTTCGACGGCCCTTTAGGGAACTCAAGGTTCCAGTGAGATCTCATCTTGAGGCAAGTTTCCCGCTTAGATGCTTTCAGCGGTTATCTTTCCCGAACATAGCTACCCGGCAATGCCACTGGCGTGACAACCGGAACACCAGAGGTTCGTCCACTCCGGTCCTCTCGTACTAGGAGCAGCCCCTCTCAAATCTCAAACGTCCACGGCAGATAGGGACCGAACTGTCTCACGACGTTCTAAACCCAGCTCGCGTACCACTTTAAATGGCGAACAGCCATACCCTTGGGACCGGCTTCAGCCCCAGGATGTGATGAGCCGACATCGAGGTGCCAAACACCGCCGTCGATATGAACTCTTGGGCGGTATCAGCCTGTTATCCCCGGAGTACCTTTTATCCGTTGAGCGATGGCCCTTCCATACAGAACCACCGGATCACTAAGACCTACTTTCGTACCTGCTCGACGTGTCTGTCTCGCAGTCAAGCGCGCTTTTGCCTTTATACTCTACGACCGATTTCCGACCGGTCTGAGCGCACCTTCGTACTCCTCCGTTACTCTTTAGGAGGAGACCGCCCCAGTCAAACTACCCACCATACACTGTCCTCGATCCGGATAACGGACCAGAGTTAGAACCTCAAGGTTGCCAGGGTGGTATTTCAAGGTTGGCTCCATGAGAACTGGCGTCCCCACTTCAAAGCCTCCCACCTATCCTACACAAGCAAGCTCAAAGTCCAGTGCAAAGCTATAGTAAAGGTTCACGGGGTCTTTCCGTCTAGCCGCGGATACACTGCATCTTCACAGCGATTTCAATTTCACTGAGTCTCGGGTGGAGACAGCGCCGCCATCGTTACGCCATTCGTGCAGGTCGGAACTTACCCGACAAGGAATTTCGCTACCTTAGGACCGTTATAGTTACGGCCGCCGTTTACCGGGGCTTCGATCAAGAGCTTCGCGTTAGCTAACCCCATCAATTAACCTTCCGGCACCGGGCAGGCGTCACACCCTATACGTCCACTTTCGTGTTTGCAGAGTGCTGTGTTTTTAATAAACAGTCGCAGCGGCCTGGTATCTTCGACCGGCATGTGCTTACGGGGTAAACCCTTCACACTCACCGGCGCACCTTCTCCCGAAGTTACGGTGCCATTTTGCCTAGTTCCTTCACCCGAGTTCTCTCAAGCGCCTTGGTATTCTCTACCTAACCACCTGTGTCGGTTTGGGGTACGGTTCCTAATTACCTGAAGCTTAGAAGCTTTTCCTGGAAGCATGGCATCAACCACTTCATCGTCCTAAAGGACAACTCGTCATCAGCTCTCGGCCTTGAACGCCCGGATTTACCTAAGCATTCAGCCTACCACCTTAAACACGGACAACCAACGCCGTGCTGGCCTAGCCTTCTCCGTCCCTCCATCGCAGTAATTAGAAGTACGGGAATATTAACCCGTTTCCCATCGACTACGCATTTCTGCCTCGCCTTAGGGGCCGACTCACCCTGCGTCGATTAACGTTGCGCAGGAAACCTTGGTCTTTCGGCGTGGGAGTTTTTCACTCCCATTGTCGTTACTCATGTCAGCATTCGCACTTCTGATACCTCCAGCAAGCTTCTCAACTCACCTTCACAGGCTTACAGAACGCTCCTCTACCGCTCATCCTAAGATGAACCCGTAGCTTCGGTGTATGGTTTGAGCCCCGTTACATCTTCCGCGCAGGCCGACTCGACTAGTGAGCTATTACGCTTTCTTTAAAGGGTGGCTGCTTCTAAGCCAACCTCCTAGCTGTCTAAGCCTTCCCACATCGTTTCCCACTTAACCATAACTTTGGGACCTTAGCTGACGGTCTGGGTTGTTTCCCTTTTCACGACGGACGTTAGCACCCGCCGTGTGTCTCCCGTGCTGACACTTGCTGGTATTCGGAGTTTGCATCGGTTTGGTAAGTCGGGATGACCCCCTAGCCGAAACAGTGCTCTACCCCCAGCAGTGATACACGAGGCGCTACCTAAATAGCTTTCGAGGAGAACCAGCTATCTCCGAGCTTGATTAGCCTTTCACTCCGATCCACAGGTCATCCGCTAACTTTTCAACGGTAGTCGGTTCGGTCCTCCAGTTAGTGTTACCCAACCTTCAACCTGCCCATGGATAGATCGCCCGGTTTCGGGTCTATACCCAGCGACTAAACGCCCTATTAAGACTCGCTTTCGCTACGCCTCCCCTATTCGGTTAAGCTCGCCACTGAATATAAGTCGCTGACCCATTATACAAAAGGTACGCAGTCACAGAACAAGTCTGCTCCCACTGCTTGTACGCATACGGTTTCAGGATCTATTTCACTCCCCTCTCCGGGGTTCTTTTCGCCTTTCCCTCACGGTACTAGTTCACTATCGGTCAGTCAGTAGTATTTAGCCTTGGAGGATGGTCCCCCCATATTCAGACAAAGTTTCTCGTGCTCCGTCCTACTCGATTTCATTGAAAAGAGATTTTCGTGTACGGGGCTATCACCCACTACGGCGGCACTTTCCAGAGCCTTCCACTAATCTCAAATCAACTTAAGGGCTAGTCCCCGTTCGCTCGCCACTACTAAGGGAATCTCGGTTGATTTCTTTTCCTCAGGGTACTTAGATGTTTCAGTTCCCCTGGTTCGCCTCATGCACCTATGTATTCAGTGCATGATACCCAGCTTATGCTAGGTGGGTTCCCCCATTCAGAGATCTCTGGATCACAGTCTGTTTGCCGACTCCCCAAAGCTTATCGCAGGCTACAACGTCTTTCATCGCCTCTGACTGCCAAGGCATCCACCGTATGCGCTTCTTCACTTGACCATATAACCCCAAGCAATCTGGTTACTGTCTATAACGTGAAGACGACATTCGCCGAAAATTTGCACTTGAGAACAACGCAAATTTTACCTTGACCAGATCAATTACCAGTGAAAGTAATCAATCAGTCACTTCTATCACATACCCAAATTTTTAAAGAACGATTTTTCTGACTGGTCAAAGACCAGAAATCAACACTCTTCTGCCTAAACAGGAATGCTCATTTCTGAACTCTAATTCACATCAACAACGGCTGTAAGTGGTGGAGCCAAGCGGGATCGAACCGCTGACCTCCTGCGTGCAAGGCAGGCGCTCTCCCAGCTGAGCTATGGCCCCAAATACTTCCAAGGCCTGCACCCTCAACAATTGGTGGGTCTGGGCAGATTCGAACTGCCGACCTCACCCTTATCAGGGGTGCGCTCTAACCAACTGAGCTACAGACCCAATCGTCTTTCGCAATGAATCAAGCAATTCGTGTGGGTACTTATGAGAAGCTGGGATCTTCGATTAAGGAGGTGATCCAGCCGCAGGTTCCCCTACGGCTACCTTGTTACGACTTCACCCCAGTCATGAATCACACCGTGGTAACCGTCCTCCCGAAGGTTAGACTAGCTACTTCTGGTGCAACCCACTCCCATGGTGTGACGGGCGGTGTGTACAAGGCCCGGGAACGTATTCACCGTGACATTCTGATTCACGATTACTAGCGATTCCGACTTCACGCAGTCGAGTTGCAGACTGCGATCCGGACTACGATCGGTTTTATGGGATTAGCTCCACCTCGCGGCTTGGCAACCCTTTGTACCGACCATTGTAGCACGTGTGTAGCCCTGGCCGTAAGGGCCATGATGACTTGACGTCATCCCCACCTTCCTCCGGTTTGTCACCGGCAGTCTCCTTAGAGTTCCCACCATAACGTGCTGGTAACTAAGGACAAGGGTTGCGCTCGTTACGGGACTTAACCCAACATCTCACGACACGAGCTGACGACAGCCATGCAGCACCTGTGTCTGAGTTCCCGAAGGCACCAATCCATCTCTGGAAAGTTCTCAGCATGTCAAGGCCAGGTAAGGTTCTTCGCGTTGCTT
The DNA here is from genome assembly GCF_013408425.1 of Pseudomonas flavescens. Lineage (NCBI taxonomy): Bacteria > Pseudomonadati > Pseudomonadota > Gammaproteobacteria > Pseudomonadales > Pseudomonadaceae > Phytopseudomonas > Phytopseudomonas flavescens. The sequence goes on from NZ_JACBYV010000001.1 coordinate 3,575,194, forward strand.
CGAATTAAACCACATGCTCCACCGCTTGTGCGGGCCCCCGTCAATTCATTTGAGTTTTAACCTTGCGGCCGTACTCCCCAGGCGGTCAACTTAATGCGTTAGCTGCGCCACTAAAATCTCAAGGATTCCAACGGCTAGTTGACATCGTTTACGGCGTGGACTACCAGGGTATCTAATCCTGTTTGCTCCCCACGCTTTCGCACCTCAGTGTCAGTATCAGTCCAGGTGGTCGCCTTCGCCACTGGTGTTCCTTCCTATATCTACGCATTTCACCGCTACACAGGAAATTCCACCACCCTCTACCGTACTCTAGCTTGCCAGTTTTGGATGCAGTTCCCAGGTTGAGCCCGGGGCTTTCACATCCAACTTAACAAACCACCTACGCGCGCTTTACGCCCAGTAATTCCGATTAACGCTTGCACCCTCTGTATTACCGCGGCTGCTGGCACAGAGTTAGCCGGTGCTTATTCTGTCGGTAACGTCAAAACAGCAAAGTATTAATTTACTGCCCTTCCTCCCAACTTAAAGTGCTTTACAATCCGAAGACCTTCTTCACACACGCGGCATGGCTGGATCAGGCTTTCGCCCATTGTCCAATATTCCCCACTGCTGCCTCCCGTAGGAGTCTGGACCGTGTCTCAGTTCCAGTGTGACTGATCATCCTCTCAGACCAGTTACGGATCGTCGCCTTGGTGAGCCTTTACCCCACCAACTAGCTAATCCGACCTAGGCTCATCTATTAGCGCAAGGCCCGAAGGTCCCCTGCTTTCTCCCGTAGGACGTATGCGGTATTAGCGTTCCTTTCGAAACGTTGTCCCCCACTAATAGGCAGATTCCTAGGCATTACTCACCCGTCCGCCGCTGAATCAGGGAGCAAGCTCCCGTCAACCGCTCGACTTGCATGTGTTAGGCCTGCCGCCAGCGTTCAATCTGAGCCATGATCAAACTCTTCAGTTCAATACTGCATTGGGTTTTGATAAAACCCTAAACTTGGCTCAGCAATCGCAAACCTCTCTATCGCTAGAGAGTTAACTCTCGAATTAACGAGTGTTTACTTGTGATGCTGATAATCTTGCGATCACTCAGTCTTAACCCACAAGCACCCACACGAATTGCTTGATTCAGTTGTTAAAGAACGTTTGGTTAAGTCTTTCGTCTCAACCGAGGCGCGCATCTTACAGCAGCCTCATTTCCTGTCAAGCTGTTTTTGAAGAACTTTTTCTTTCTTCTCAACACCTTGCAGCGCCCCACCAGATCATCTTCTCTCCAGCGGGAGGCGCATTCTACAGCGTTACAAACCGCTGTCAACACCCTCTTTACCGCCTTCGATCAAACCTGATCGAACCATCAACAGAACCACTCAAACCACCCTGTCGATGCCGGCGCATTCTACTCGAATTCGCCGTCCGTGCAACCTTTATTTTCGTCTAACTTATTGTTTAATAAGGAGTTTTCAGATCAGGCCGCGCCGGAAGTGGTGCGCATTATAGGCCCCCACGAAATCAGGTCAAGGGCTTATTTCAGGTTTATTCGAAGTTTCCGCCCTTCTCCCCGCCAGGCGCGGAATTCGGCGCATTACCGGCGGGATCCGCAGCATCAGCAGCAACCCGCCCATGACGGCATAAACCGCCCATTCTTCGAGGTCGGCCCGCACGACCCACAACATATGCAGCAAGCCGAGCGGCAGAATCAGGTAGATGAGGCGATGCAGCTTCTTCCAGGATTTGCCGAGGCGCCGCTGGCTGTAGCGATTGGAGGTGACCGCCAATAGCAGCAGCCCGAACAGGGCGATAGCGCCGACGATGATATAGGGCCGCTTGCGCAACTCGACAGCCAGTTGCGACCAGTCCAGGCCGAGGATGAAAACCGCGTACGCAATCAGGTGCAGCACGCCATAGGCGAAGCACCAGAGACCGAGCTGACGACGCACGGCCATCCACCCGGACCAGCCGCTGAGTTTCTGCAGCGGCGTCATGCTCAATGTAATGAGCAACAGGATCAGCGTTCCCAACCCCAAGCGTTCGACCAGCACCTTGCCAGGATCCGGCCCCAAGGCGAAGAGCCAGGCCTGGTACAACCAATAGAGCGGCCAGACCGCAACCAACAGGAACACGCAAAGCCGCCATACCGGATGCCGCATCAATAATTCTTCCGTAGATCGAGGTTGCTATAAAGGCTGGCGACTTCATCGGAGTAACCGTTGAACATCTGAGTCTCGCGAACGTTGGGACTGAACAGCCCACTGGGCAGCCGTCGCTCACGGGCCTGGGTCCAGCGAGGATGGTCGACGGTCGGGTTGACGTTGGCGTAGAAGCCATACTCCTGTGCAGCGATGCTTTGCCAGGTGGTCTGCGGCTGCTCGCTGACCAGGCTGATGCGCACGATGGACTTGATACTCTTGAAGCCATACTTCCATGGCACCACCAACCGCAACGGAGCGCCGTTCTGGTTGGGTAGTTCGCGGCCGTACATACCCACGGCAAGAATGGCCAGCGGATGCATCGCTTCATCAAGCCGCAACCCTTCCACGTAGGGCCAGTCGATCAGGCCGAAACGCGAGCGCTGCCCCGGCATGCTGTCGGGATCCTCGAGGGTTTCGAAGCGAATGAATTTCGCGGCGGAGGTAGGCTCCACCTTATCGAGCAACGCGGAGATGGGGAAACCGATCCAGGGAATCACCATCGACCAGGCCTCCACACAGCGCAGGCGATAGATGCGCTCCTCCAACTGATAGGGCTTGATGAAGTCTTCCAGCGCATAGCGACCCGGCTTGCCGACTTCACCGTCGATCACCACGGACCAGGGTTCGGTTTTCAGGCTGCCAGCATTCGCGGCGGGGTCCGACTTGTCGGGGCCGAACTCATAGAAGTTGTTGTAGTGGGTGGCATCCCGAAAGGGTGTCAGCGCTTCGTCCTTGACGGTCACCGCCTCCCACTTGGTGGCAGCGATGCGCTCGCTCAGCCAGGCCGGCGCCTGCCCGACCTCGACATCCGCGTAGCGCTCGGCAACCGATGCCTGTGCCCACGCAGGCACACTGCCCAGCGCCACACCGGCGGCGGCAGCGGACATGAAGGTACGACGGGAGAGGTAGATGGACTCGGGAGTGACATCCGACTCTTTGCATTCGGATGACGGGGGGAGCTTGATCAGCATGGTGACTCCGCAGTATCGGGACAGGCTTGCCCAATAGACTACGGAGTCTGCAGGAAATTACATCACTCGTTGGTCTGGCGACGACGCAGACGCAGCAGGTACTGGATCGGCCCCGAAGCCGCGTAGGCGAGGAAGATCAGCAGCAGGATGCGCGGTGGATCGCTGAACACCACGGCGAACACCAGTACCACGGCAAGAATCGCCACGAACGGCACACGGCCTTTCAGGTCGAGGTTCTTGAAGCTGTTGTACTTGATATTGCTGACCATCAGCATGCCGGCCGCGGCAACCAGGATCGCCACCACGAAGGACATGTTGGAGCCCTTGATGCCGAAGTCACTGAACGCCCACACCGTACCAGCCACCACGCCGGCAGCGGCCGGGCTGGCAAGACCGATGAAGTAGCGTTTGTCGACGCTGCCTATCTGGGTATTGAAGCGCGCCAGACGCAACGCAGCGCCCGCTACATAGATGAAGGCGACCATCCAGCCGACCTTGCCCATGCTGCCAAGTGCCCACTCGAAAGCCAGCAACGCCGGTGCCACACCGAAGGCGACCATGTCGGACAGCGAGTCGTATTCGGCACCGAAGGCGCTCTGGGTATTGGTCAGACGCGCGACGCGACCGTCGAGACCGTCCAGCACCATGGCCACGAACACCGCGGCGGCGGCCACGTAGAAGTTGCCGTTCATCGCGTTGATGATGGCGTAGAAGCCGGCGAACAGGTTCGCGGTCGTGAACAGATTGGGCAACAGGTAGATGCCGCGGTGGCGAACCTTGCGCCCCTCGTCGTCGTGCCCTTCCTCAATATGTTCGTCGATGGGCAGTAAGCTTTCATCGTCCTTGGACGATTTTGGCTCTTGCGGACGCTCGCTCATGAACAACACCTTGTCGCGGATTTGAATTTTCGACCGAGTCGCCGGGCAAGCGTTCGCCCTAACGTCGGCATTGGCGTCCGGGCTTTATACCAGAAGCCTGCCCCATAACGAAAAAACGCGGCCAGGGCCGCGTTCTTTCTTGATCGAATCCGACTCAGTTCTTGGACTTGTCGACGATCTTGTTGGCACCGATCCACGGCATCATCGAGCGCAGTTGCTCACCGATGATTTCGATACCGTGGGCAGCGTTGTTACGGCGCTTGGCGGTCATCGATGGGTAGTTGGTGGCGCCCTCGCTGATGAACATCTTGGCGTACTCGCCGTCCTGAATGCGCTTGAGTGCATTGCGCATGGCCTGACGGGATTCGGCGTTGATGACTTCAGGGCCGGTCACATACTCGCCGTACTCGGCGTTGTTGGAGATCGAGTAGTTCATGTTGGCGATACCGCCTTCGTACATGAGGTCAACGATCAGTTTCAGTTCGTGCAGGCACTCGAAGTAGGCCATTTCCGGCGCGTAGCCAGCTTCGACCAGCGTTTCGAAACCGGCCTTGACCAGCTCGACGGTGCCGCCACACAGAACGGCCTGCTCGCCGAACAGGTCGGTTTCGGTCTCGTCCTTGAAGGTGGTTTCGATGATGCCGGTACGACCACCGCCAACGCCCGAAGCGTAGGACAGGGCGACGTTCTTGGCGTTGCCGGAAGCGTCCTGGTAAACAGCGATCAGGTCAGGGATACCGCCGCCCTTGACGAACTCGGTACGCACGGTATGACCCGGCGCTTTCGGCGCGATCATGATCACGTCGAGGTCAGCGCGCGGAACGACCTGGTTGTAGTGGATAGCGAAGCCGTGGGAGAAGGCCAGCGTGGCGCCTTTCTTGATGTTCGGCTCGATTTCGTTCTTGTACAGCTGGGACTGGAACTCGTCCGGAGTCAGGATCATGACCAGGTCGGCGCCGGCAACGGCGGCAGCAACGTCGGTCACTTTCAGGCCATGGGCCTCAGCCTTGGCAACGGTGGCCGAGCCTTTACGCAGACCGACAGTGACGTCCACACCGGAGTCCTTCAGGTTGCACGCCTGAGCGTGGCCCTGGGAGCCGTAACCGATGATGGCGACTTTCTTGCCCTGGATGATGGAGAGGTCACAATCTTTGTCGTAATAAACTTTCATGTTCTTGGCTCTTTTGAATCGAAAGGGATGGGGTGCTAGCACCGCGACGGAGCCACCTTAAGTGATCCGCCCCATTGCGTAAAATGATATATTTGCAACACAACATGCCGATATATGAAACATCAATGGATAGCCACGCACTCAAGCTCTTTCTCTCTCTGGCAGACAACCTGCACTTCGGCAAAACCAGCCGCGAGCAGCACGTCAGCGCCTCCGCGCTAAGCCGCAGCATCAAGCAACTCGAGGAGGAACTCGGCGCCCCTCTGTTCGTGCGCGACAACCGCTCGGTTCGACTGACCCGCGAGGGGCAGCAGTTCCGCGAGTACGCCAGCGATGTGATGAACGGCTGGCAGGCCATTCGTCAGACCTTAAAGCAGGATCAGCTGGTCCTGCATGGGGAGCTGTCCCTGTATTGCTCGGTGACGGCGAGCTACAGTTTTCTCTACGACATCCTGAGCAGCTTCCGCCAGGCCTACCCGCGCATCGAGATGAAGCTGCACACCGGCGACCCGGCCAAGGCCGTCGAGCGCGTGCAACTGGGGCTGGAAGACCTTGCCATCGGCGCCCTCCCCGACAGCGTGCCAGCCGGCATCGTGTTCCAGTCGATTACCCGCTCGGAGTTGCGCTTCATCGGTCCGCAGTCCCCTCAACTGTTGAGCGAAGAGCAACTGAGACGACCCGGTGCGCAAAGCTGGGAAGACGTGCCAATGATTCTCTCGGAAGAAGGCCTTGCCCGCACCCGCACCGACAGGTGGTTGAAGAGCCACAACATCAAGCCGCGGATCTATGCCCAGGTCAGCGGCAACGAAGCCATCGTCAGCATGGTGAGCCTGGGCTTCGGCATCGGCGTGGTCCCGCAGATCGTGCTGGACAACAGCCCATTGGCCGCACGCATCCGCATCTACGATATTCAGCCCCCGCTGACCGCTTACGACATCGGCCTGTTCGCGCTGGAAAAGCGCCTCAAGGATCCGCTGATCGCCGCCTTCTGGAACCGCCAACGGTAAATTCCAGGCAAAAAAAACCCCGCACGTGGCGGGGCATTTTCAATGCTGCGATCAGATGCTCAGTACCTTGTCGCCACGGGCGATACCGGTGACGCCGCTGCGCACTGTCTCCAGGATCAGCGCGGTGCCGATGGCCTGGATGAAGCTGTCCAGCTTGTCGCTGGTACCGGCGAGCTGGATGGTATAGACGCTCGGTGTCACATCGACGATCTGCCCACGGAAGATGTCGGTGGTGCGTTTCACCTCGGCGCGCTGGGCGCCAGTGGCCTTGACCTTGACCAGCATCAGTTCGCGCTCGATGTGAGCGTTTTCCGACAGGTCCACCAGCTTGACCACTTCGATCAGCTTGTTGAGGTTCTTGGTGATCTGCTCGATCACGTCATCATGGCCAATGGTGGTCAACGTCAGACGCGACAGGGTCGGGTCTTCGGTCGGTGCCACGGTCAGGCTTTCGATGTTGTAGTTGCGTTGGGAGAACAGGCCGACCACACGCGACAGCGCTCCCGGTTCGTTTTCCAGCAGCAGGGAAATGATATGACGCATGTCAGGTACGCTCCGTCTTGCTCAGCCACATGTCGCGCATCGCCCCACCCCGAATCTGCATCGGATAGACGTGCTCGCTGGTATCCACGGCGATGTCGAGGAACACCAGACGGTCCTTCATCGCAAAGGCCTCTTCCATCTTCGGTTTGAGGTCTTTCAGGTCGGTGATGCGGATGCCCACGTGCCCGTAGGACTCGGCCAGCTTGACGAAGTCAGGTAGCGATTCCATGTAGGAGTGCGAGTAACGGCTGCTGTACTGCATGTCCTGCCATTGGCGAACCATGCCCAGCGCGCCATTGTTGAGGTTGACGATCTTCACCGGCAGGTCGTACTGCAGGCAGGTCGACAGCTCCTGAATGTTCATCTGGATGCTGCCCTCACCGGTGACGCAGGCCACGTCGCTGTCCGGGAAGTTCAGCTTGACGCCCATGGCCGCCGGGAAGCCGAAGCCCATGGTGCCCAGGCCGCCGGAGTTGATCCAGCGGTTCGGCTTGTTGAAGCGGTAGTACTGAGCGGCGAACATCTGGTGCTGGCCGACATCGGAGCTGACGAAAGCATCACCTCTGGTGACTTCGCACAGGGTCTCGATCACGGTCTGCGGCTTGATGATGCTGCCGTCACCCTCGTTGTAAGGGAACAGGCGACCACCGCCGCGCCATTCTTCGATCTGCTTCCACCAGGTGGCTTGCGATTCGCCGTCCGGACGCTGCTCGATTTCCTTGAGTGCGGCGACCATCTCGCTCAGCACGCTGTCGACCGGGCCAACGATCGGAATATCGGCCTTGACCGTCTTGGAGATCGACGCCGGGTCGATGTCGATATGAATGATCTTGGCGTTCGGGCAGAACTTGGCGGCGGTTTCACCGTTGATGACCCGGTCATCGAAGCGCGCACCGACTGCCAGGATGACATCGGCGTGGTGCATGGCCAGGTTGGCGGTGTAGCTGCCGTGCATGCCCAGCATGCCGACGAACTGACGGTCGTCGCCCGGGTAGGCACCAAGGCCCATCAGGGTGTTGGTAACCGGAACGTTCAGCGCGCGGGCCAGTTCGGTCAGTTGTGCCGAAGCACCACCGAGGATTACGCCGCCACCGGAATAGATGATCGGGCGCTTGGCCGCGATGAGCATTTCCGCCGCTTTGCGGATCTGCCCCGAGTGGCCACGAACCGCCGGGCTGTAGGAACGCAGCTTGACCTTCTTCGGGTAGCTGTATTCGAACTTCTGGGTCGGATCGCCCATGTCCTTGGGAATGTCCACGACCACAGGGCCCGGACGACCGGATTCGGCGAGGTAGAACGCCTTCTTGATCACTTCGGGGATTTCCGAAGGATGCTTGATGATGAAGCTGTGCTTCACGATCGGGCGGGAGATGCCGACCATGTCGACTTCCTGGAAGGCATCGGTGCCAACCACGGTACTGGCCACCTGACCGGAAATGATCACCATCGGGATCGAGTCCATGTAGGCGGTGGCGATACCGGTAACGGCATTGGTCGCACCAGGGCCGGAGGTCACCAGCACGACACCGGCCTTGCCGGTGGCGCGGGCATAGCCGTCCGCCATATGGGTCGCCGCCTGCTCGTGGCGAACCAGGATGTGGGTCACTTCCGGTTCTTTGAACAAGGCATCGTAGATGTGCAGGAGGGCACCACCCGGATACCCATAGATGTACTTCACGCCTTCGTCACGCAACGAGCGGACGACCATTTCAGCGCCGGATAAAAGCTCCACGTTGTTCACCTCTATAACGCCAGAAAACCGCCCTTTTGCAGGTACGGCCCGAGTAGGTTTACTGCCAGCAGAGCATGAGCGACTGTGGTCGCCGACTACGTCAGCTACAACTGAGCAAGTATTGGGAACATCCCTGGTGTGCTTCGGGATTTCCCACCCAGCGCGAGGTAACGCGTTGCGGGTGTAACGAAAGGTCGGCGCGGGTAGCACCTCATGTCTACTGAGCTGAAGCAAGCTTGCGGCTTACCCCACTACAGAGAGCATTCGATTGTTGTTATTCGAAGACGGCAAGTCAAGTGGTCCGTGATGGAATATGCATTTGGCAGGCATATCCACCCTCGACGGAGAAATACAGCGCCCTGTGCCGTGAAAAACCCGTGCCGATGTGAAGCGGCGCAGGATGAACGGGCAACCGATTTGGTTATAGTAATCGGCAGAGACTCCGCGCTGTCGCCAAGAGCGTGCACACTGACCCTGAAATCCCGTTCCGGCCCTGCAAGGTTCGGCAAAACTGCCCTAAAAGGAATTCCCATGCGCCGCATGATCCTCACCACCAGCCTGGCGCTCGCCCTGAGCACAACCGCCATGGCCGGCCAGGTATACAAGTGGGTCGACGCCCAGGGCGTCACCCATTTCAGTGAACAACCGCCGCAGGACCAACAAGCTACCACCGTCAACAAGGCCGCACCGCCACCACCGTCCACGGAGTCGAAGCCAGCGCCGACCTTCAAGGACATCGCCGACCCGGAACAGGCAGCCGCCGACGCCAAGGTCAAGAAGGAAGTGGCCGAACAGCAAGTGCAACTGCGCAAGTACTGCGAGACCCAGCGCAACAACCTCGCGCAGCTGGAGAACAACCCGCGGGTGCGTGTGGAAGATGGTGGAGAAGTGCGCCGTCTCGGCGAAGACGAGCGTCAGAAGCGTATTGCCGACAGCAAGAAGGCGATCGCCGAGAATTGCAAGTAACGAGAAAGGCTGCGGGCTTCAGCCCGCAGTGATCAACCGGTCGAAGTCGCCCAGTGCCTGGAGCAATTCGGCCGCCGCGCGATTGTTCGCGCCGTAGACGTGCTCGGCCATGGGCAGAATGCCAGACACGGCGGGCAGATCGGCACCGGCTTCGATGATGGCCTTCATGCGTGGCAGGAAGATCCATTGCAGCCACTGAGCGAAGTCCAGCGTGTCCACGCAGAACGGCTCCTGACTGGCGAGTGCCTCCTCACTCGGCGGCGTTGCGTCCCACCAGCCCTGTAACCGCAACGCGCGCTCGACCAGCAACAGCTGGTCGGCGATTTGGGTTATCGGGGCAGCCGTCACAGATTGACCCGCGCTCGCTCACGAGCCTGTGCCGCACCTGCTGCGTCACCCTGCTGCTCACGAGACTTGGCGATCAGATCCCACAGGCTGGCCTGCAGAGCCGGACGACCACTGGAGTAGCTCAGACCACGACGGGCGAACTGCTCGGCCTGGGCAGCATCGCCCTGGGCCAGACGAACCTCCGCCAGACGATAGAGCACCTGCGGTTCGCGCGGGGCGATGCGCTGTGCACGCTCGAGGCTGGAAGCCGCGCCGTTGAGGTCGCCGCCAGTCTGCTGCTGCTGGGCGCTGGTCAGCAGCGCCAGCACCGGACCATCGAGTTGCTCATCGGCAGCCAGACCGCCACTGTTGCCTCGCGGAATGCCACTGGGAATCGAAGGCTGCTGAGGCTGGGACTGCGGTGCACTGCCGTAGCCTGGCGAGCCCAGCGGTTCGCTGCTCAGCGGCGGCTCGTCGAAGGTCAGGCCGCCACCACTGGCGGGCGCCCCCGCTGGTGCGGCATAGGTATCGATTGGCGCCGACGGATTGCCGCCGCCTGGCACCATGACCACCACACCGGAATCATCCGACGACGGCTGAGCCTGTTGCTGCGGCTGCACAGGCGCATTGCTATAGCCATTGCCCGGGCGGTCTTCCTGCTCGTAGGCAGACGTACCGGAATCCACGACCGGAATGGAACCACGCGGTACGCTGGCACAACCTCCCAGCACTACCGAGGCAGTCAAAACGGGAATCAACCACTTACTCACGTCAAACCTCTCTTATTCCAACCAGCCTTTTACCCAGTCCATCACCGAGTCGACGGGGGCCTGGATACCACAACCTGGCCCGGGAGCCGGCTCGCTGCCGCGAATATACGGCATCTGTACGGCACCCGGACAATTCTCTGCCGAGCCCTGCCCGGTCGCCGCATCCACCCATGCCTGCACCACGTTGTCCGGCATCGGCATGTCCAGCGGCAGCGGATCGGCCCGGCGCATGAAGCCGGTCCAGGCCTGCAACGCACCGGTCGCACCGGTAAACGGAGTCGGCCCGTTGTCGTCACGGCCCATCCACACCACGGCCAGCAGATCCTGACTGAAACCGGCGAACCAGCTGTCCCGTGAATCGTTACTGGTACCGGTCTTGCCGGCCAGCGTCAGCGAACTCGGCAACTGGCTGTATACCGAGCGACCGGTACCTTCACGCATGGTGCGCTGCATGGCGTTCTGCAGCAGGTAGATGGAACCGGCGTCGAACCGCTGCTGAATCTGATACGGGTAGCGTTTGAGCGGCTCGCCTTCGGCGGTCAGCACGCTGCGGATACCGCGCAACGGCGTATTGAAGCCACCACTGGCGAGGGTCTGGTACATGCCCGTCACTTCCATGGGCGTCAGCGCACCGGCCCCCAGCAACATCGACGGGTAAGCTGGCCACTGTCGCGACACCCCCAGGCGCTCAAGGGTTTTGAGCACGTTCGGCACACCCAGTTCCAAGCCTAATTTGGCGGTGGACAGGTTGTAGGAGTGGGCCAGCCCCTGATACAGGTAAATGCTGCCGTGGGCCTTGCGGTCGTAGTTCTGCGGTTTCCATACCTGACCATCCTGGCCCTTCACCGAGAACGGCTCATCCAGCACCCGACTGGTCAGGGTGTACTGGCTGGGGCGCTCGAGGGCGGTCAGGTAGATGGCCGGTTTGATCAGCGAGCCAATAGGACGCACCGCATCCAGCGCACGGTTGAAGCCGGCGAAGCGCGGCTGGCGGCTGCCGATCAGCGCCTGAATTTCCCCGGTTTCCGGATTGGTGACCACCATGCCCGCCTCGACCTGATCGGACCCCTTGCGCCCGGCCTGGCGTTTGAAGGTTTCAGCCAGGGCCTCCTCGGCCTTTAGCTGCAGGATCGGGTCGAAACTGGTGAAGATGCGCAGGCCTTCTTCGGTCAAATCCTCGTCGTGGTAATCCTGACGCAGCTGGCGCTTGACCAGGTCGAGGAAGGCCGGGAACGAACCATTGGCCATGCTGCCACGCTGGGTGACGCCAAGCGGACGCTCCTTGGCGGCAGCGGCTTCTTCCGGTGACACCACACCCTGCTCGGCCAGCAGGTCGAGAATCATGTTACGACGCGCCAGCGCCCGCTCGGGGTTGCGGCGCGGGTTATAGAAGGTAGGCCCCTTGACCATGCCCACCAGCAGCGCGACCTGGTCGAGCTTGAGTTCGGACAGCGGCTGGCTGAAGAAATACTGGCTGGCCAGCCCGAAACCGTGCACGGCACGCTGGCCGTCCTGGCCGAGGAACACCTCGTTGAGGTAGGCCTCGAGAATCTCGCGCTTGTCGTAATGCAGCTCCAGCAGCACCGCCATCATGGCTTCGGTGATCTTGCGGGTCAGGCTGCGCTCGTTGGTCAGGTAGAAGTTCTTCACCAACTGCTGGGTCAGGGTACTGCCACCCTGGCGCAGTTGGCCGGCGGATGCGTTGACCCACACCGCACGGGCGATGCCCTTGGGCGATACACCGAAATGGTCGAAGAAGTCACGGTCCTCGACAGCCACCAGGGTTTCCACCAGATAGGCAGGCACCTGATCGAGCTTGATCAGCACGCGGTCTTCCTGATGCGCCGGGTACAGGCCACCGATCAGCATCGGCTCCAGACGCGCCACGGCCAGGTCCTTGCCGTCGGCCTTGGTCAGCGAGGCGACGTAATCGCCCGAGAAGCGCACGTTGACCTGTTGCGCCTGCTCGACGCTCTCGTAGAACTGGAAGCCGCGCGAGTGCAGGGAGATGTTGTTACCCGACACGGCAACGGCACCCGGACCATTGGCCGTGCTTTCGCGGCGGTAGCCGAGGGCGTCCATCTCCTTGAGAAGGTCATCCTTGGCCAGTTTCTGGCCGACGAACAGTTCGAGCGGCCTGGCGTAGACCTTGGCCGGAACGGTCCAGCGCTTGCCGGAGAATTTCTCCTGGACGATGGCATCGAGGTAAACCGCAAAACCAGCGAACAGCACCAAGCCGACCAGGCCAAGCTTTACAGCCCAGCCCAGCAAGGGGCGCATGCCACGGGGGCGGCGTTTGGAACGGGAGCGGGAAGATCGGGTACGAGTCATGGCGCGGCATTATACGCACTTTGCGAAGCGTCGGCAGGCACTGCAGAGAGGCTGTTCACGTTTCGCTACAACCCTGTGGGCGGCGCTGAAAGGCGATTGTCCCCTGGCGATTTGCACCCCCGCGGAGAGGGGTCATAATGCGCGCCTGTCATCTTTCCATACACGCCAAGGATCACCCGTGAGCCAAGCCCTGATTACCGCCTTGCAGAACCCGGCCCTTTATCCGCATCCGGTGGACGGTTTCAGTGTCATCGAGACCCATATTTCCTGGGTCCTGCTGACCGGCCCCTATGCTTACAAGATCAAGAAGCCAGTGAACTTCGGCTTTCTCGACTTCACCTCCCTGGCGTCACGCGAGCACTTCTGCCAGGAAGAGCTGCGCCTCAATCAGCGCCTGACCCGGGATTTGTATCTGGAGGTATTGCCGATCGGCGGCAGTGTCGAAGCTCCGCGCCTGGATGGCGAAGGTTCGGCTATCGAATACGCCCTGAAAATGCGCCAGTTCCCCCAGGAACAATTGCTGGCCCAGGTGCAGGCACGGGGCGAACTGAACGAAACGCATATCGATGCCCTGGCCAAGCAGATCGCCGATTTCCATCTGCACACCCCAACGGTCGCGTCCGATCACTCGCTGTGCAATGCCACCGCCATCGTCGCCCCTCTGCGCCAGAACTTCGAGCAGATTCGCCCGATGCTCAGCGACAAGGCAGACCTGCAGCAGCTGGACGCTCTGGAAGCCTGGGCTGAAACCAGCCTCGAGCGACTGTGGCCGGATCTGGAAGCCAGAGCCCGAGACGGTTTCATCCGCGAATGCCACGGTGACATCCACCTCGGTAACGCCACCTTGCTGGATGGCCAGGCCACGCTGTTCGACTGCATCGAGTTCAACGAACCCTTCCGCCTGACCGACATCGCCCTGGATACCGCCTTCCTGGTCATGGACCTGGAGGATCGCGGCCTCAAGTGCCTGGCACGCCGCCTGCTCAACGGCTGGCTGGAGCACACGGGCGATTACGGCTCACTGAAGGTGTTCAATCTCTACAAGGCGCACCGCGCCCTGGTACGTGCCAAGGTCGCGCTGTTCCGCCTTGGCCAGGAACAGGATGCCGTGCAACGGGCGGTGATCCTGCGCCAGTACCGCGGTTACGCCAGCCTGGCGGAAAGCTACAGTGCCATTCCGGTTCGTTTCCTGGCCATCACCCGCGGCGTTTCCGCGGTCGGCAAGAGTCAGGTTGCGCTGCGCCTGGTCGAGGCACTCGGCGCAATACGCATCCGTTCTGACGTCGAGCGCAAGCGCCTGCTGGGCGAACAGCAGGTGAATGCGGGCGACCCGTTGAATGCCGGCATCTATAGCGACGATGCCAGCAAATCGGTGTACGAGCGCCTGAATGAACTGGCCGATCTGGCCCTGCACGCGGGTTATCCGGTAGTGCTCGACGCCACCTACCTCAAGCGTGCGCAGCGCCAGGCAGCCCAGGGTATCGCCGAAGAGACCGGGGTCCCCTTCCTGATTGCCGACTGTCAGGCGCCCGATTCGGTCATCAACAGCTGGCTGCTGCAACGTCAGCAACAGGGCGATGATCCTTCCGACGCCACGCTGCAGGTGATCGAAGCACAACGCGCCGGGCAGGACGCCCTCGACGAAAGCGAGCTGACGCATAGCAAGCGTGTGGATACCCACGACAGCGCCAGCCTCAACGAACTGGTCAGTACCATTCGCCAGCGCTTCCCAAACCTGTAAAGCGGGCAAGCAGGGCGGCCAGGCCGCTCTATACTGGCAGTGAGCCCCCTCCCGGATCACTGCCATCATGAGCCAACCACGCCAGCTGGACACCCCGCTCTACCGCCTGTTGCACAACGATGATGTCGCCGCGTTCAATGCGCAGCGTCCGCAAGGCGCCGGCATCGATCTGAGCGGCGGCGACTTCCGCGGCCTCGACCTGCGAACCCTGGACGCCGAAGGCATCGATTTCCGCGATGCCTACTTTCGCGGTGCCGACCTGCGCGGGGTCGACTTGCGCACCGCACAGCTGGAGGGCGCCAGCATCGCCCATGCGCAGATATCCGGCGCCTACTTCCCGGCCGAACTGAGCGCTGACGAAATCCTCATGTCGATGAATTTCGGTACACGCCTGCGCTATCGCACCCACCCCAACCACCTGTAGCAGTGTGTAACGCTCCATCCGGGCGCCGCTGCTCAAGGCCGCTACACTTTCTCCCAATGCAGCGGCCAGCCAGCATCCACCTGCAAAACGGCCGCGAAAAGGAGATTCCATGAACGACGAATTGCAGCACCTCAAGAATCTGGGCAAGACCTCGTCGCAGTGGCTTCACGCGGTGGGCATCCACAACGTCAGCGACCTGCGCCGGCACGGCGCGGTCGACGCCTACCGGGCCGTCCGGGCACGGGGATTCAGGGCCTCCAAGGTCCTGCTCTACGCCATCGAGGGTGCACTGCTGGACATTCACTGGAGCGAGCTGCCGCCAACGCGCAAGGAAAGTCTCAACCTGCAGCTCGAAGAAGCGGCCAACGACGACCGGATCTAGTCCACACGGATTACCCGTCACAGAACGCCTGACACCACGGATAACGGGGGCTCGGCCGCGATTGCCCGGAGGCAGAACACGCCTTGGTTCACAACCTCCAGCGAGATCGATTTAC
Organism: Pseudomonas flavescens; assembly: GCF_013408425.1. Classification (NCBI taxonomy): domain Bacteria; kingdom Pseudomonadati; phylum Pseudomonadota; class Gammaproteobacteria; order Pseudomonadales; family Pseudomonadaceae; genus Phytopseudomonas; species Phytopseudomonas flavescens. The sequence goes on from NZ_JACBYV010000001.1 coordinate 3,590,734, forward strand.
CTGGAGCGCGGCGGAGATTATCGTTTCAGGGATTTTCGTGCGCATTCGGCATGAGCAGCTCAAGGAACCATCATGTATCTACTCGGGGAACAACCGGCCTACGCCGACCAACTGATCAGCCGATTGCAGAGCATCCCCGGGCAACTACTCGATGGGCTCAGCCCATGCGGCGCTGCGCTGCACGTGGAGCGCAGCGAGAACCTGGCCGCCCAATTGCCTGGCAATCAGCTGTTCATCATCGACAACGGCCTGCTGCATGCGCTGGTCGACGAGCGCCCGCTGTTCTATCTGCAAGAAGGCGATCTGGTCGGCCTGCGCCAGGGCATCGACCTGCCGACATGCCGCTACACCAGCGATGAACCGATCACCCTGATTCCCTATTCGCGTAGCGAGGTGTTCAAGCACATCTACGCCAGCGAATCTCGTCAGGAACTGTTCATCCAGTACCTGGTGGGCCACACCGCCCTGCTTTCCGACGCCCTGGCACGCATCAAGCAGCCGGAAGTACGCCCCGCCACCGGTTTCAAGCACTTCAGCAAAGGCGACTCGCTGATCCATCAGGGGGACGACGCCGATCACGTGTTCATCATCATCGAAGGGCATGCCGAAGCCTTCGTCGATGGCGTGAAGGTGGGCGACGTGCAGAAAGACGAGATCTTCGGCGCCATGGCCGTGTTCACCCATGAGAAACGCAGCGCCACCGTGGTGGCCAGCGAGGCCTGCACGGTGATGGTGATCCCCAAGGATCAGTTCCTCAACCTGATGGAGAGCAACCCGCGTATCGCCCACAGCCTGGTGGAGAGCATGGCGCGGCGCATCGACCTGCTCAACAAGGAAGTCACCGGGCTGCGTCAGCCTGGTTGAGCCGACAGGCCGCCACCGGACCCCGGCCATGTGCCGGGGTTCATCGTTTCAACGGGCAGCTGAACGCTATGGCCGCGATGAATGAAAATAATTTCCAAATAGCTGTTGACTATGAAATGAGAATTGCTATTATTTGCATCAGCTGGTCGCGAGATCAGCCGATAACCTAAAGAGACCTTAGGTCGGACTCTTCAGATTATCTCCTCATCAGGCTAATCACGGTTATTGACCCGGCTCTTTGCCGGGTCTTTTTTTGCCTGCAGGAAATGCTTCTGCCACGTCTCCCTCGCCGAGCAGTGGACGTCCGTCGCCTCGTTGATCTGCATCAGAGCAGTTCTCCCAGTTGCGGCTAGACTGTCCGCACCTCACTGGGAGTCACCCTCATGGATATCCGGATACGTGCGCTGAAAGGCCCTCTCGGCATTCACTGGCAAGTGAGTCTCGGCAGGCATCAGGTGAGTTTTCGCAGCGAAGCCGAGGCACGCCAGTTCGTGGCAACGCTCGAAGCCAGGGTGCAGGCACCCCACGCGCTGCCGGAAAGGCAACGCATGGCAGGCTGATCCTCGGGTCAGCCGAGAGGGTGCCCGGCGCGCTTCTCCGCCCAGCGGGTGAAGCGCGAAGCCAGCACCGCCAGCACACCGCAAGAGAAGATGACCAGCGCCATCGGTACGGCGCTGCCGTCATGCAGCACGCCAACCATGGAAGCGGCAGTCGCCGCGATGGTGAATTGCAGGCTGCCCATCAGTGCCGACGCGCTTCCTGCATGCCGCCCCTGCCCTGCCATGGCGCAGGCGGAGGTGTTCGGCAGCAGGATGCCCAGCGACGCGATGCAGCCGAACAACGGCACCATCAGTGGCCAAAGCGAATGGGTATGCACCCACGACAACAGCAGCAACAGCATGCCGCAGCCCAAATAGAACCAGACGATGCGCCTGGCCCAGTAGGCCGGCCCCTGGCGTGACACCAGCCACGCGTTGACCTGCGCCGCCAGGATGAAGCCAGCGGCGTTGGTGCCGAACAACCAACCGTAGTGTTCCGGCGCAATGCCATACAGCTGGATGAACACGAAGGGCGAACCGGCGATGTACGCGAACATACCCGCAATCGCCAGCCCTCCCGTCAGGGCATGGCCGATAAAGGGCAGATCGGCGAACAGCCGGCGATATTCACCGATCGCCCCGCGCAGCGGAGCCGGCTCGACGTCGGGGTTCAGGGTTTCCGGCAGCCAGCGGTACAGGGCAACCAGGCAAGCCGCGCTGAACAGCGTCAGGCAGACGAATATCGACGGCCAGCCGAACAGGTTGAGCAACAGCCCACCCGCCACGGGCGCGAGGATCGGCGCCAGCCCCATCACCAGCATCAGTTGCGAGAACACCTTGGCCGAGCTGATCGGGTCACACAGGTCGCGCACCACGGCGCGCGACACCACCATCCCGGCACAACCACCCAAGGCCTGCACGAAGCGCGCGACGATCAGCCACTCGAGGCTCGGCGCCACGGCACAGGCCAGCGACGCCAGGGTGAACAGCGACACCCCGACGAGCAGCGGAATGCGTCGCCCGAACCGGTCGGCCAGCGGGCCATAGAGCAATTGCCCGATGGCCAGCCCGGCGAAGTAGGACGCCAGGGAGAGCTGGACGTGCTCGGTGTCGGTATCGAAGGCCAGCGCCAGGGCGGGGAAACTGGGCAGATAGAAGTCGATGGCCAGCGGGCCGAAGGCACTCAGTGCCCCAAGAATCAGTAACAGGCGAAGCGTCATGTGCACGGTACTCGACGAGTGTCTCCAGCCTTGGCTGGATCAACGGGCGGAGCGCTGGAGGCCCCTGAAAGAGTGGATGCCGACAATTACATACAAGTTCGTCTGTAAAACAAACCTTAAGGCGAAAAAATAATTACACTCGCCATTCCCGAACCGATTTGATTCCTGTCGTATGCGTCGAACCAAAGAACAAGCAGAGCAGACCCGCACCACCATCCTGGCCTCCGCCGAGATACTGTTTCTGGAAAAGGGTGTCGCCCACACCAGCCTGGAGCATATCGCCAAGCATGCGGGGGTGACCCGTGGCGCGGTGTATTGGCACTTCCAGAACAAGGCCCACCTGTTTCACGACATGCTCAGCCAGGTCCGCCTGCCCCCTGAGCAACTGGCCAGGCACCTGCAGGAGAGCCAGTCGGGCGACGGCCTGCAGTCACTGCGCGAGCTTTGCGTGGCGGGTATCGCCGGTATAGCCCTGGACGAGCAGAAGCGGCGCATCTTCACGGTACTGCTGCACCGCTGCGAGTTCACCGAAGAACTGCGCGAGGCCGAAGAGCGTCATGAAGCGTTCATCAACCAGTTCATCGACCTCTGCGAGGCGATCTTCGCTCACCCGACCGCGCAACCTCGCCTGCGCCCCGGCATGACCCCACGCCTCGCGGCGCGCACCATCCACGCGCTGATCGTCGGCATGCTCAGCGACTGGCTGCGCGACAACACCCTGTTCGACCCGCAGAACGACGGGCCGGTGATGATCGACGGACTGTTCCGCGGCCTGATCAGCGACTGGTCTTAGCCGCGGGTACCGCCTCTGCCTTGTAGCCTTCATTGATGATCGCTTCGAGCACCTGATCGACCGGATGAGAGGTCTGCACCCTGACCTCGCCTGCGGCCAGATCCACCTGCACCTGGGCCGACGCATCGATCGCCTGTACGGCACCGGTGATGGCCCGCTCGCAATGTGCGCATGTCATGCCGTCTACCTTGAATATCTGCATCGTCATCTCCTCTGCCCGCCTGGGCAATCTGTGGATTGCTGAAAAAAGTATCGAGCTTGCCACAGGGTCAAGGTCAACCCTCGACCTTGTTGAACCCGCCAACCTCGGCCAAGCTCAGCAAAACTCCATAGCCATCTGGTCTGACCATGTCCCGCCTACTCTTCTCACTGTTTCTCGCTTTGCCCCTGCCCGCCCTCGCCCAGGTACTGCCCTCGCATACCACCATGGGCGATGGCTACGCCGTGCTGATCATCTCCCGCGAGCGCCTGGAAGTGGCATCGCCGTGCGAGTTCGGCGTCTACCTGCAGGACCAACTGGCCGCACGGCTGTTCCAGGGCCAATCGGTGTCCTTCAACCTGCCGCCCGGCGATGTGTCGGTGCGTCTGGGCATGATCGGCACCGAAAGCTGCCAGGCGGGCATCACCCCGCTCGACAGTCAGCGGCTGAACCTGACTGCCGGCGAAATTCGCCGCTACCGCATCGGCCTCAGCCCATCCGGCCCCTACCTGACACCTGCACCGCCAAGCCAGTGACGCCTAATCGCTCCGGGACTTGACCTTACCCATGGGTCAAGGTTGATCCTGTGGCTTGCCACTAGGATCAACCGGAGATGACCATGCCCACGCCGCCCACCCTCGACCTGCCGATCAGCGGCATGACCTGTGCCAGCTGCGTCGGTCGGGTCGAGCGCGCCCTGCGAGGGGCACCGCAAGTCGATGCAGTCAGCGTCAACCTGGCCAGCGAGCGCGCTCGTGTCGAGGCGCCTGTCGAGCAGTTGCCGGCGTTGATAGCGGCGGTACGCCAGGCGGGCTACGAAGTGCCCAGTGAAAGCCTCGATCTGGCCATCTCCGGCATGACCTGTGCCAGTTGCGCGGGCCGCGTCGAGCGCGTGCTGCGCAGACAGCCTGGCGTGCTGGCGGTCAACGTCAACCTGGCGACCGATCAGGCCCGCGTGCAGGTGGTCACGGGGGTCGATACCCAGGCGCTGCTGGCTGCGGTGTCGACTGCCGGCTACTCGGCCAGCCCCATGGATGCACCGCAAGTGACGGGTGACGCCAACGATCGCCGCCTGCGGGCCGAGCGCTGGCGACTGGCCCTGGCATTGCTGCTGGCCACGCCGCTGGTCCTGCCGATGCTGCTGGCGCCCTTCGGCGTACACCTGATGCTGCCGGCCTGGGCACAGTTCCTGTTGGCCACACCGGTGCAGTTCGTCCTCGGCGCGCGTTTCTACCGAGCCGCGTGGAGCGCCCTGCGCAGCGGCTCCGGCAATATGGATCAGTTGGTCGCCTTGGGCACCAGCGCCGGTTACGGACTGAGCCTCTACCAATGGGCGATCACCCCGGCGGGGCACACGCCACACCTGTATTTCGAAGCCTCCGCGGTGATCATCGCCTTGATCCTGCTCGGCAAATACCTGGAAAGCCGCGCCAAGCGTCAGACCACCAGCGCCATCCGGGCCCTGCAGGCGTTGCGCCCCGATGAGGCCACGCGCCTGCAGGGCGGCATCGAGCAACGCGTGGCCGTCAGTGCGCTGAGCCTGGGCGACCGGGTACTGGTCAGGCCGGGCGAGCGCTTTCCGGTCGACGGCAAGGTGCTTGAGGGCGACAGCCACGCCGACGAGGCACTGATCAGTGGTGAAAGCCTGCCGCAAGCCAAGGCACCGGGCGACTCGGTGACCGCTGGCGCGATCAATGGCGAGGGCCGTCTGCTGATCGAGACCACCGCCCTGGGGGCAGAAACCGTGCTGTCGCGGATCATCCGCCTGGTCGAGGACGCCCAGGCCGCCAAGGCACCGATCCAGAAACTGGTGGACAGGGTCAGCCAGGTCTTCGTGCCGGTGGTGCTGTTGATCGCGCTGCTGACCCTGATCGTCTGGCTGAGCCTGGGTGCAGGCCTGGAAAACGCGCTGCTCAATGCCGTGGCCGTGCTGGTGATCGCCTGCCCCTGCGCCCTCGGCCTGGCAACGCCCACGGCAATCATGGCCGGCACCGGGGTGGCGGCCCGGCACGGCATCCTGATCAAGGATGCCGAAGCCCTGGAGATAGCCCACGACGTGAAGGTGGTGGCGTTCGACAAGACCGGCACCCTGACCTCCGGCGCACCACGTATCGCCCACCTGCAAACCATCGACATCGATGCCGACCAGGCACTGCGCCTGGCCGGTGCGCTACAGCAAGGCAGCGAGCACCCTCTGGCCAGGGCGGTGTTGCAGGCCTGCCAGGAGGCTGCCCTCATCCTTGCACCAGTCGCCGCCAGCCAGGCCTTGGCCGGTCGCGGCATTGCCGGCCTGGTCGAGGGCCGATCGCTGCACTTGGGCAATCGTCGCCTGCTACAGGAAAGCGGCGCCAGCGAGCCGGACGATCTGGCCAAAGCGGCTCAGGCCTGGGAAGTCGAGGGGCGTACCTTGTCGTGGCTGATCGAGCCGGGCTCTCCTGCGCGGGTGCTGGCGCTGTTCGCCTTCGGCGACACCTTGAAAGAAGGCGCCCGTGAAGCGGTCGCTGCGCTGGGCAGCCGGCATATCGTCAGCCACCTGATCAGCGGCGACAATCAGGGCAGTGCACAGGCTGTCGCCAGGCAATTGGGCATCGGTTCGGTTCACGCTCAGGTTCTGCCTGCGGACAAGGCGCGTATCGTCAGTGAGCTGAAAGCCGCTGGTGTCGTGGCCATGGTCGGTGACGGCATCAACGACGCTCCTGCCCTGGCTGCGGCGGATGTCGGCATCGCCATGGGCGGCGGCACCGATGTGGCGATGCAGGCGGCCGGCATCACCCTGATGCGCGGCGACCCACGGCTGGTACCCGCCGCCCTGGATATCGCCCGGCGCACCTACGCGAAGATCCGCCAGAATCTGTTCTGGGCCTTCATCTACAACCTGGTGGGCATTCCCCTGGCCGCCTTCGGGTTGCTCGACCCGATGCTCGCCGGCGCCGCCATGGCGCTGTCGAGCGTGAGCGTCGTGAGCAATGCCCTGCTGCTGAAAACCTGGCGGCCCAACCACCTCGAGGAGTAATGCGATGAATATCGGACAGGCGGCCAAGCACACCGGGCTCAGCGCCAAGATGATCCGTTACTACGAAGCCATCGGCCTGCTGCCCAGTGCGGGGCGCAGCGAAAGTGGCTACCGCCAGTACGACGACGGGGATCTGCAGCGCCTGCGCTTCATACGCCGGGCGCGTGACCTGGGCTTCTCGTTGGCCGAGTCGGGCAAGCTGCTGGCCCTGTGGCACGACCGTGAACGGGCCAGTGCCGACGTCAAAGCCCTGGCCGTGGAGCACATCGATGCGCTCAACGGCAAGATCGCCGAGCTCGAAGCCCTGCGCGATACCCTGCAGACCCTGGTCGACCACTGCCAGGGCGACCACCGTCCCGACTGCCCGATTCTCGATGATCTGCAGGCCGGTAACGGCTGTTGTCAGGCAGCCGGATTGCCCAAGGCCAGACGCTGAAGCGCCGTGCAATCGGCGACGAAGTGATCGCTCAACTCCGGCCAGGGGTTGGTCGACAGGTTGACCAGCACGGTAGCGCTACCGGCGGCACGGCCACAGGCCAAATCATGGCGATGGTCGCCGACCATGACCATGTCCTGGGGCGCCACCTGCCAGCGGTCGGCCAGGTGCAGCAGGCCGCCAGGGTCGGGTTTCGGCGGCGCCTCGTCACGTCCGAGGATGTCGGCCGGCGCGAAGCAGTCGTCCACGCCGATGGCCTGCAAAGTCAGCAGCGCCAGCTCGCGAGCGTTGCGCGTCAGGATGCCGAGGCGCAGCCCACGTGCGTGCAGGCCGCGCACCAGCGCCACGGCCCCTGCCGCAGGCCGTGCGGCGATGGCCAGCTCGCGTTCGTGCTCGAGCAGCCAGGCGTGCTTGGCCCGCGAAACATCCGGGGGAAGCGCGGCCAGGTGATGCAGGATGTCGTCCTCGGCCGGGATATCCAGCGCCACGCGGATGGCGGCGAAATCATGCACGGCGATGGTCAGGGTGCCGTCCATATCGAAAACCCAATGGGTGTAGCGCTGCAGGCTCATCGCCCCTCCGGCAACTGCAGAATCGAAACCGCAGCATACCTGCTCAGTACATGATGATCACCGTCACGTTATCCGTGTAGGTGCCGACCGGTACGTTGGCCTGGGCAGGGTCGATGATGCCCAGGAACGGCACGCTCTGCTGCAGGCCGTTACCGACCATGGGTTGCGTCTGGGTGGTGGTCCAGACGGTGGTGGTATTGGGGAAATACAGGTTGTAGTTGAGCCGATTGCTGCCGCTGGCCATGCGCCGCCAGGGAGCCTGAAAGTTCTGGCCGTTGTCGAAACCCACGGTATAGCCCTCGGTATTGGTGCAGGTGACACCGATGTTGCGCGTCACCGGCGCGAACTGGCTGACCAGCGCCTGGGTACCGAAATCCATCACCAGTTCGCTGTTGTTGATCACGCAGGCCTTGGTGACCACCAGGGTCACGGTGACCGATACGTTGGCACCTGCGCCCCAGGGGCTTGGCGGGTTGCACGCCAGCACGCCGCAGGAAGGCCTAGCGGCACCTGGGCTGAGCGCCCAGTTGGAGCAGATGCCCGCCACGAAAACGCCCGTACACACCGCGTACTGCCAGTTCAGGTTCAGCGTCGCGGTGTAGGTGCCTGCCGCCACGTTGGCACCGGTGGCGGTGCGATAGTAGAGAGGAAGCGTCCCGGTGCTGCCGCCCAACCCCAGAAGCGTGGCGTTGGTCAGTTGAACCTGCTGGCCGGTCTGCAGCCTGTTGCTGTAGCCGATGTCGGTGAACACCTGCAACGGGATCTGCTGCGAACCACTGACCAGCACGGGATTGTTGAGCAGCGTGACGCGGATGAAGTTGGTACCCAGCAGGGTCAACGTTCCAGTGCATTGCACACCGCCGCTACCTGCCGAGCTCTGCGGCGTGCTGATCAGGCTCAGCGAATTGCTCGTGCCGAGGCTCACCGCGGCACCCGGCGTGGTGCAGACCGCCCAGGCGGCCCCAGGTAGCAGAGCAGCAAGAAGTAGCAGTGCACGAATAGCGCTCATCGCTCGTTCCTCAACGACATGTCAGTGGCCCCACCAGGGACATTTCCTCATCAAGGCTTGCCAGTTCGAACCCCGCGGCGCACTGACCGCCATCGGGCAGCGCCACCTGCAGGCGATTGCTTTTCTGCAGCCCCTCGAAATACACCAGGCCATCCCAGCCAACGGTGGCCTGTCGGTCACGCCCCTCCAGGGTCACCTGGCTGCCACGGGGCAGCACCTCACCGCGGCTGTCGATCAGCACGATGCTGGCGGCCACCACCCGACGCAGCTCGAAGTCGAGCATCGCACCACTGCCCTCGTGCACCGCGATGCTGCGCTCGACCTCCGGGGTGCGGATATTGGCTGGCAGCCCCAGTGAATCGATGGCGTACTGGCCCGGGTAGTAGGAAGGCACCCAGGGCACCAGCAGATGCCCCCGGGAATTGGTTTCGCCGAGCAGCTGGTGCTCGAAACTCACCGGCACCCCGGCATAGCCATCGGTGCTGACCAGCACGAAGGCGTCGTCGATGCGGTTGCTGGCATACACCCCGCCGCTCATCGCCACCACCGAGCCGCTGACATCGCCCCAGTAGGTGCGCCGCCCGCCATCGTCGTAGACGCCTGCCTGGTACTGGGCATGCCGCGCACGCCAGGTCATGTCGGCCTGAGCGTAGCGGTCGCCATTGCCAGCGGCATAGGCCAGGTTGTAGCCCACCCCGCCTTCACTGGGTGCACTGCGACCGAAGTTGCTGCGCTGCCGATAGCCACCCTCGCGATCACGCTCCAGGCCTACGCTGAAGGTCGAGCGCAGGTCGAAGGGGATCATCCATTGCAGCAGCGCGGAATAGCCGGGTTCACCGATTTCACGGTTGAGCGACAGGAACAGGTTGCTGTTGCCAGGCAGCCCGCGCGACCAGGACAGGTTGACCAGGCGGCTGCGGGTACCGTCATGCATCTGGCTGGCAAAATAGCCGATGCCGATATTGCCGATGCGTCGGGGGTTCAGCGACAGGGTCACCTGGTCGGTGGTCTTCGCCAGCCCCGAAACCCCACGGCTGCTCTGCAGCGCGCTGATCACGCTGAGGTCGGCATAGGCTTCGTCGCGCTGCACGCGCTGCATGGCAAGGCCGAACAACGGCGAGTAATAGCTGTAGCCCAAGCTCAGTTGCTGGCCGCGCTGGCCATCGTGCGCGCTGTAGGAAACCGAGGTTCCCAGGGTGCCCCAGGTGCCTACCGCGAAGGTGCCGCCCACACCGCCCAGGCGCAGGTCATCAGCGCTTTCAGCATGGCTTTCCAGAGTGAAACCATCGCCCACGCCATAGCGGAACGTGCCACTGGCGGCCTGGCTGCCGTAGGCGAAGTTCTCCACACCGTAGTCCTGGCGCAGCTTGCCGACGGACAGCGAGTAATCGTAGAGCCCCTTTTGCAGCAGGGTATTGGTCACGTAGAACGGCACGTCGGTGGCCACCTGGCGCCCCAGTGCATCGGTGGCCACCACGGTCGCGGTGCCGGCGCCGCTGATGAAGGGCACGCTGCTGATGGTGAAGGGGCCGGGGTTGAGCATTTCGCTGCTGACCCGGCTGTTGTTGATCAGCAGATCCACCGAGGTCGGTACCGCGGCATCGCCGCTGAAACTCGGCAACGGGTAGGTGATCAGGTCCGGGCGCAGACCGAAGTTGCGCGATAGCTGCACCCCACCGATGCGCACCGCGCGATTCCAGGTCAGCGCGCCGGTGATCAGGTCACCGGCCTCGTAGCTGAGCATCCGCTGCTGGTCGTTGTAGCGCCAGAAGGTGTCGTAGCGAATGTAGCCATCACCCTGGGCACGGTTGCCTGCGAAGGCATGCCGGTATACGCCGCTGTTGCTGAGCCGCCCCATGCTGCCGAACACCCGCTGTTCCAGCCAACCGTTGAGCAGGCGCGAGCCCTCGTCACTGTCGCTGTAATAGAAGTCGTAGTTGAGCAGCGCTCCGAACGAGCTCTGGGCCGCCACCCCTTCATAAACCTGGGTCTGCCCCACCGTCTGGTCGGGCAGCCAATCGCTGGGCAGGGTCAGTTTCAACTGCTGGAATTCCTGCTGGTAGTCGCTCTGCAGGCCCGGGATAACGGCCAGATCCTGCAAGCCGCTGGCGTCCTCGGCCAACGGCACACCGACAGCGCGCAATTCGTCGCTGTCGACCAGATAACGGCCGGCGCGATAAGTCACCGGCACGATCCGCTCGGTCGACAGTTCATTGACCACCAGCTCCAGATAAAGAACGTACTCATCGGGCATCTGTTGTGCCTGCCCCGCCTGCCCCGCCAGCAGCAGCAAGACGCCGAGCCAATGAGCCAGGGCAGCGCGCATCCCTGAGGGCATCGTTCAACGACCACCGAACCGCATGCTCACTGCCCGGGTATCGACAGGGGCTCTTTGCGCTCATTGACCATGGCCTCCAGCACCGCGCCATCAGCGCCCACCCCCGGTGGCAACGGCCAGCGCATCTGCGCGCCGGGCAACACGTAGCCGAGCAGGCCCTCGGCCACCACCTGCTGCTTGCCACCGCTAGCGAACTTCACCGCCGACAATCGCGCATGGGCAGTGCCGTCGTTGCGCAGTTGCAGGAAGCGTGTGCCGCCTTGCTGCTGAATCCGGTACCTGAGTTTGGGCGCCAGGCTCTGCACGCTCTTGCCAGCCTGCTCGGTGGCGCCCTCCGGCGCGGCGCCGCTGCCGAATACGAACAGGGGAATCGAATAGCGCATCTGAAACTTCACACCCAGCTGCGGATCGGGAGCCGCATTGCTGTCGAGCATCTCGTCGATCAGCACCCGGTAGGCTCGCTGCACCCCGACCTGCGGCGCCTGCATGACCATCAGGCGGATCATCTGCCGCTTGCCCGGAGCGATGGTCACCACCGGTGGGCTACCGACCACCTCACGCTGCGCGTCGAGGCGATCCTCGAAGTCCGACTGTTTCCAGTCCATCACCCGTATCTGCAGATTGACCGGTGCCTGGCCGCGGTTTTCCAGCCACAACGCCACCGCTTTCTGCTCGGCCTCGATCACCGGGTTGATCGGCCAGATCAACACCGAACTGGCTGCCCCCACATGGCCCGCGAACATCAGTAGTAGAACTAAGGCCCCTGCCCTGGCATGAAGAAAATCGAGGTGCTGCCATGCCGCGCGGGCCATGTGGATCTCCCTGTTCAATAACTCACGGTAACGGTCACCACGTCGCTGTAAACACCTGCGCTGGGCATCGGCGTAACGCTGAACAGCCGGGCATAGACCGGATAACTCTGAGTACCCCCAGCAGAGGGAAACGTCGCGCTGAGAGCCGTGGCACCATTGTTGCCGTCCCCCCAGACATTGCTGAAGGCACTGTCCTTGTATAGTTGATAACGCAGACGTTCGCCGCCTTTGGCCAGAAAACGCCCGTCTGTCACGCTGCTGGCGTTGGCCCCGGCACCAATGCCGATGGTCAGCGCGATGCCCGGCGTGCACTGCAGCACGATGCTGCCGCTGCCGGGTGTGCTGGTGCGGTTCACCGGGCTGCCAAGGCTGCCGAGCGGCCCGAAGTTGATGTTGCCGTAGCTGGCCACATCGCTGCCGCCGCTACCGAGCAGGCAACCGGCGGTGATCACCGCGCGGACCTGAAATTGCCGGTCGACGCGTTGCTCGTTGGTTCCGGTATCGGCGCGCGCATCCAGTGCAGCGAGCAGCATCGCAAACGGCCAGGCGCGTCGCAGCGACGTCACCATTTCACCGTGACGGTAACCGTATCGCGGTAGATGCCCGCCGCCGGGGAACGCTGCGCCGGAACCCGGCCATACACCGGCAGCCATTGATCCTGGCCAGTACCGGTGCGGCTGATGCCCACCGTGTTGTCCCAGACGGTCTGGTAGCTCGCCGAGGTGTAGAGGTTGTAGGCGATCTGCGCACTCGGCCCCTGCAGGCGCCGGGCATTGACGTTGCCACTGCCACCTGCGCTGATCAGCACCTGATAGGGCGTATTGCTCAGGCAATTGACCCGCAGCGCGCCGTTCCCGGGCTGGCCGACCACGTCGAGCTGGCTGCGCAGAATGGAGTGGGTGCCGAGGTCGAAGGTGCCGAACTGACCAAGATCGTTCGCTGCGGTGCTGCCCGCGCTGCAGGCCGGCAGTATCTCGGCGAACAGGCCGATGGTCGCGGTCTTGCTGGCAGCGCTGAGCAAACCGGGGGCAAGCGCAAGCAGCGCCACGAATTGAACGGGCCGGTAGCCGTACATGGCAATTCCCTGACAGAAAGCGGGGGGTTGGCAGGCGAGCGGACGAACCGCCTGCTGGCGTTTACCAGGCCACCGTCACCTGTACGGTATCGGTATAGGTACCCACCGACGGCACGGCCGCACGGGGCGGCACCTGGCCATACACGACGATCTCCTGGACCTCGCCATTGCCGGTCGAATCCAGGGTATCGCCGCCATTGCTGCCGTCGCCCCAGGGCGTGGTACGGCCAGCATCCTGGAACAGGTTGTAGGCGATCAGATCGGTGCCGTTGCTCATGTTGCGCTGACCGCCAGCGGGGTTGCCGCCACTGTCGAGGGTCACGCTGTAATCGGTGCCGTTGTTGCACGTCACGCTGAACGAGCCACCGCCGCCAGAACCCACGGACTGCGCCTCCAGCGGCGCGGTGATGGCGGCAACGCTGCCGAAATCGATATTGCCGAAGGTCCCGCCGGCAGAACCGCCGTTACCCACGGTGCAGCCATCGGTGATGACCAGTTGAATGCCAAGCTGACCGGTAACGGTACCGGCTGCATTCGCCGTTGAGCCAATGGCCAACGCCAGAAGGGATGAAACCAGTAGCGCTGAACGCCGCATAACCGTCTCCTGCAGACTCGAGAAACTCCCATGCTCAGAAACCCGGATCGTCACATCCGGGTATTGAGAGGGAGACAGGACAAGGGTCGACCACGTTCAGGCGATTGCACGCGTCAATGAATCAGGCATGTTTTCACCAACCCCTCAATGCCATGCGCAACAGATTGATTGAAATGAAGAATATTTTTTGACGTAGGAGATAAGCGGGCAGACATGGGGCAGATGTCCTACAGAACAAAAGGACACCCGCTATCAGCGGACATGGAAAACTGTCTGACAAGTCAAGATGATGGCGTCATCGGGTTATCGTTTCAGCGCCAGTCTTCACGCAGTCGGATCAGGCCCTCCTGGGCCACGGAGGCGACCAGTTGGCCCTGGCGGTTGAACACGCTGCCGCGAGAAAAACCGCGGGCATTGCCAGCCCAGGGGCTGTCCATGGCGTAGAGCAGCCAGTCGTCCATGCGCAGGTTGCCGTGGAACCAGATGGAGTGATCGAGGCTGGCCACCTGCATGAACTTCTGCCACACCGATACGCCGTGGGGCAGCATCGAGGTGGTCAGCAGATTGAAGTCCGAGGCATAGCCAAGCAGGTACTTGTGGATGGCAGGTGTGTCCGGCAACTCACCGTCAGCGCGGAACCACACGTACTTGACCGGCTCGCTGACCTTGGGGGCGAACGGATTATCGACGGTCACCGGGCGAATCTCGATGGGCTTGTCGAACAGCACACGCTCGCGCACCCGAGGCGGCAACGAGTCGGCTACCAGGCTGGCCAGTTCGGTTTCCGAACGCAGCCCTTCCGGGCCCGGGACGTCAGGCATCTGCGCCTGATGGTGGAGCCCTTCTTCGAGGTACTGGAACGAGGCGCTGCAGGTGAAGATCGCCTTGCCCTTCTGCACCGCCGTTACCCGGCGGGTGCTGAAACTGCCGCCGTCACGCACGCGGTCGACCTGATAGACCACCGGCAATGCGGCATCGCCCGGGCGCAGGAAGTAGCCATGCAGCGAGTGCACATGACGATCGGCCTCGACCGTCTGGGTGGCCGCCGACACGCACTGGCCCAGTACCTGACCGCCGAAGAGTTGGCGAAAACCGAGATCCTGGCTGACGCCACGGAACAGGTTTTCCTCGATGGCCTCGAGGCTCAGCAGCGCCACCAATTCTTGCAGGACTTGACTCATACGGTTCTCCACGGCCCCTACCCAGGGCAATACTGCGACACGCGCGGGGTGCGCGGACGGTGAATGGTAATGCCTTTGCCGCCTGTCAGGAATCGCGGGATGGCGACGGAGGCGACAGGCTCAGCCCCGCTTCGGCCATTCGCCACGCGTGATCCGATACAGCAGGTGCTGGTATAGCCGGTGACCGGGCGCCAGTGCCGGATGCTCGAAGCCGCCAGCCGGCTGCATGCCGAGCGCCTGCATGACCCGCTGCGAGGGCACGTTCACGGCGGCCGTGAAGGACACCACTTGCGGCAGCTCAAGGCGCACGAAGGCGCAGTCCAGGGCCGCTCGAGCAGCCTCCTGAGCGTACCCCTGCCCCCAGTGCTCCGGCAGCAATCGCCAACCGATCTCCACCGCCGGCGTGAAGGCGGCCTCGAAGCCGACATGGGCCAGCCCGGTCATGCCAATGAAGCGCCCGTCGTGGCGATGCCGCAGCGCCCAGAAGCAAAACCCATGCTGGCTGAAGTGCTGCTGCAGGCGCGCCAGCAATGCCTGGCTCTGCTCAAGGCTCAAGGGCGCCGGAAAATGGCGCATCACCTGCTCGTCAGCGCACAGGGTCGCCAGGTCGGCGAGGTCGTCATCACGCCAGGCGCTCAGGTACAGGCGCGGCGTTTGCAGCTCGATCACATCCATTTCGCTTCTCGTGCATACTGCCCAGGGTTCACCAAACGCCGCCATTGTATGCCCCTGCCGCTGATCTACCACGACGACTACAGCCCGCCCTTTCCGGAAGGCCACCGCTTCCCGATGGAGAAATTCCGTCTGCTGCGCGACCACCTGGTGGACAGCGGCCTGACCCGGGATGCCGACCTGCTGCGTCCGCAAATCTGCCCCGCGGACATCCTCGCCCTCTGCCATTGCCCCGCCTATATCGAGCGTTACCTGAGCGGCGAGCTGAGCCATGAAGATCAGCGCCGTCTCGGGCTGCCGTGGAGCCCGGCGCTGGCACGTCGCACCGTGCGGGCAGTGGGTGGCTCGCTACTGGCAACCGAGCAGGCGCTGCAACATGGCCTGGCCTGTCACCTGGCGGGCGGCACCCACCACGCCCACTACGATTACCCGGCAGGCTTCTGCATCTTCAACGACCTGGCCGTGATCGCCCGCTACCTGCTGGAAAGCGGCCAGGCGCATCGCGTACTGATCTTCGATTGCGACGTCCACCAGGGCGACGGCACCGCGCGGCTGCTCGAACACGTGGACAACGCCGTCACCGTGTCGCTGCACTGCGAGCAGAACTACCCGACACGCAAGGCCCGCAGCGACTGGGACATCCCACTGCCTCGTGGCCTGGGCGACCGCGACTACCTGAAAGTCGTCGACGACACCCTCGACTACCTGCTGCCCCTCTATCAGCCGGATATCGTGCTCTATGACGCCGGCGTCGACGTGCACCGCGACGATGCCCTCGGCTATCTGCAACTCAGCGACGCCGGCCTGGCTGCCCGCGACGAAGCCGTGCTGCATCATTGCCTGGGCCGCGACATTCCAGTGGTCGGCGTGATCGGTGGCGGCTACAGCAAGGATCGCCACGCCCTGGCCCGCCGCCATGGCATTCTCCATCACAGCGCCGCGCGGGTATGGCAGCAACGAGGGCTCGGGTAGCTCCGCCCCCCGTAGGAAAGCACCCAGCTCACAGAATCACGGCCAACTGCTATCACCCGCCTCTGCCCACTGCTAGAGTCGCCGCCTTTCTCACAAGGATGTTTCCATGCAAGCTCATGCCTACCAGGCGCCCGGCGCCAATCTCGAAGTAGAAAGCGTGTTCTGCCGTAATTGCGGCTCGCCCATCACTGCCACTGCGCAGACCTGCTCGCACTGCAGCGCCAACCAGAATCTCAACCCTCGAAGCAAGATCACCGCGGGTCTGCTCGCGCTGTTCCTTGGCGGTCTCGGTTTTCACCGTTTCTATCTGGGCCAGTGGTGGGGGCTGTTCTATCTGCTGTTCTGGGGCACCGGCATTCCCAGCCTGATTTCGCTGATTGAGGCCATCGTATTCTTCTGCACCAGTGACCAGAAATGGAACGCCAAGTACGGGCGCACCAAGGGCAGTGCCTGGCTGATGGGCCTCGCCGGCGTCTTTGCCATACTGGTCATGATCGGTACCCTCTCTGCCATTGCCATCCCCGCCTACCAGAAATATGTTGAGCGGGCCAAAGCCGCCCAGGCCAGCATGCAACAGCAGGCCGAGCCACAATTGCGTCAGCAGTAGCAAGCAACACGGGCGCCGACCTGTGCGGCGCCCATGCCCGATGGCGGAGCCTGCGTTAGAATGCGCGCCAGCCCAACTTCGCCAAATCTTATGACCCAGAACTCCCTGTCCGCCGTCATCATCGGCGGCGGCCCCGCCGGCCTGATGGCCGCTGAAACCCTGGCGCTCACCGGCGTGCGGGTCGACCTCTACGACGCCATGCCCTCCGTGGGCCGCAAGTTCCTCCTGGCCGGCGTCGGCGGGATGAACATCACCCATTCCGAAGCCTACCCGGCGTTCGTCAGCCGTTACGGCGAGCGCCAAGGGCAGGTCGACGAACTGCTGCAAGGCTTCGACGCCGATGCCCTGCGCGCCTGGATTCATGGCCTGGGTATCGACACCTTCGTCGGCACCTCGGGCCGCGTGTTCCCCACCGACATGAAGGCAGCGCCGCTACTGCGCGCCTGGCTCAAACGCCTGCGCGAAGCCGGGGTGCACCTGCACACCCGGCACCGCTGGCTGGGCTGGAATGACGACGGCAGCCTGCGCGTGGGCACCCCCGAAGGCGAGCGCGCGGTCCACGCCGATGCCGTATTGCTGGCCCTGGGCGGCGGCAGTTGGCCGCGGCTAGGCTCCGACGGCAGCTGGGTCGCCCACCTGCAACGGGCCGGCGTGCCCATCGCCCCGCTGCAACCGAGCAACTGCGGTTTCGACGTGGCCACCTGGAGCCCGCTGTTGCGCGAGAAATTCGCCGGGGCACCGCTGAAGAACGTCGCCCTGGGTCTGAGCGGTGAGGCGCAGCGCCAGGGTGAGTTCGTGCTCACCGCCACCGGTATCGAGGGCAGCCTGGTGTACGCCCTGTCCGCCGGCATTCGCCAGCGCATCACCCGCGACGGTAGCTGCACGGTGCACCTCGACCTGCTGCCACAGCGCAGCGAAGACGCCTTGAGCAAGGCCCTGAGCAAGCCCCGTGGCTCGCACTCCATGGCCAAGCACCTGCATCGTCAGGCCGGGCTGGATGGCGTCAAGGCCGCGCTGCTGCGCGAGCTGACCGCCGCCGAGCACTACGCCGATCCCCAGCGCCTGGCCGCCTCGATCAAGGCCCTGCCCATCGAACTGCGCCAACCGCGCCCCCTGGAGGAAGCGATCAGCAGCGCCGGTGGCGTGCCTTTCGAAGCCCTCGACAAGGGGTTGATGCTGACCGTACTGCCCGGCACGTTCTGCGCGGGCGAAATGCTCGACTGGGAGGCGCCCACCGGCGGCTACCTGCTCACCGCGTGCTTCGCCAGTGGCCGTGTGGCCGGCCAGGGCATCGCCCGCTGGCTGCGAACCAAAAACCGATAACCCCGGATCAGGAGGATCCCCATGCTGACCAGCGTCGAACTCAAGACCTTCATCCCGGCCAAGGACTACCCGCTCAGCCAGGCCTTCTACACCGCACTGGGCTTCAAACCCGGCTGGCAATCGGACGAGATGAGTTACTTCAGCAACGGCGAGCACAACGCCTTTCTGCTGCAGAACTTCTACGTCAAGGAGCAGGCGGACAACTTCGTCATGCACCTGCTGGTCGACGACGTCGAAGCCTGGTGGGCCAACGTGCAGAAGGAAAAGCTCAGCGAGCGTTTCGGTGTGCGCACCATCGAACCGCAAGACCAGCCCTGGGGCATCCGCGAATTCATCATCTTCGACCCGAGCGGCGTGCTGTGGCGGATCGGGCAGAATATCTGAGCGGAAAAAAGCACGAAGCCTGAATTGAGCGCAGCGATACCCAGGAGCGCTCTCGCAATGCGCCGTCTAGCTTTCGAGCGAAATCGTCTTTCGAAAGAACACCCGGGCGTAACCGTCCTCAACTGCCCGGCGCGTTTCCCGGTACCCCAAACGCGGGTAGAAGAGGATGTTCTCGGTCATCCGCTCGTTGGTGTACAGCTCGATGGCCACGCAACCCAGTTCCCGAGCCTGGTCTTCGGCGAAGCCCATCAGTTGCCTGCCCAGCCCCTGGCCACGGGCCTGATTGCAGACCGCGACGTTCTGCACATGCAGCACATCGCCCTCATGCTCCAGCACCAAAACGCCCCTCACCGCACCGTCCGCCTCCAATACGAACACCCTGTACCCT
The DNA here is from genome assembly GCF_013408425.1 of Pseudomonas flavescens. NCBI lineage: Bacteria > Pseudomonadati > Pseudomonadota > Gammaproteobacteria > Pseudomonadales > Pseudomonadaceae > Phytopseudomonas > Phytopseudomonas flavescens. The sequence continues at coordinate 3,609,726 of NZ_JACBYV010000001.1, forward strand.
GCAATGACCTGGCGATAGTCATCGAGCATCGGCGCCGGCTGCCTGCCGATCCGTGGAATATAGGGGGCGTAGGCGTCGTGGACTATCGCGGTGATCGCGTCGACATCCACCTCCCTGGCGCGGCGTATCAGCATTAACGCCCGCCCTTCGGCTTGCCACCGAAACTCGGCACCTTGCGGATGGCCTTGACCGGCGGTGCGGCAGGTTCGTCGCTCTCCATCCAGCGGCCCAGGCTGCCGGACTTGCCGCCCCCGACCACCTTGGGCTTTTTCGGCTTCTTCGGTTTTTTCACCACCAGACCGCCAGCCATCGTCTGCGGCACACGGTGGTCGGGGATGAAGTCCGGCTCGTCGACGCGCTGCACGATCTGCTGGATCAGCGCTTCGATGGCCGAGAGCAGTTGCACCTCGTCGGCGCAGACCAGCGACACGGCCTGGCCGCTGGCCCCCGCGCGACCGGTACGACCGATGCGGTGCACGTAGTCTTCGGCGACGATGGGCAGGTCGAAGTTGACCACCAGTGGCAGGTCATCGATATCCAGGCCGCGGGCGGCCACATCGGTGGCGACCAGCACGTCGACTTCGCCGGCCTTGAAGCGCTGCAGTGCACGCAGGCGGGTCGGCTGCGGCTTGTCACCGTGGATCGCATCGGCACGAATGCCTGCGGCCAGCAGTTCCTGCTCGAGTTCATCGACGCCCTTGCGGGTCTTGACGAAGACCAGCACCTGCGACCATTTCTTGCTGCGGTACAGGTGCAGGAACAGCTCGGCCTTGCGCTTCTTGTCGACCGGAATCAGCCACTGCTTGACCGACTTGGCGGCGGCGTTGCGCGGGCTGACTTCGATGCTCAGCGGGTCCCGCAACATTTCACCGGCCAGGGTGCGAATGGCCTCGGAAAAGGTCGCGGAGAACAGCAGGGTCTGGCGCTTCTTCGGCAAGGCGGCGAACAGGTCGTCCAGCTCGCGGGCAAAGCCCAGGTCGAGCATGCGATCGGCTTCATCGAGCACCAGCACCTGCAACTGGGAAAACTTCACCGCGTTCTGGCGGTACAGGTCGAGCAGCCGACCAGGGGTGGCGACCAGTACGTCGAGACCTTTGCGCAGCTTCATCATCTGCGGGTTGATGCTCACGCCACCGTACACCGCGTAACTGCGCAGGGGCAGAAACTGCGAGTAGGTCTGCACGCTTTGCTGCACCTGCTCGGCCAACTCGCGGGTCGGCACCAGCACCAGGGCGCGCACCGAGTTGCTGGCGACGGTCGGGCCTTCCATCATCAGGCGCTGCAGGATCGGCAGGGTGAAGGCGGCGGTCTTGCCGGTGCCGGTCTGCGCCGCGGCCATCAGATCGCGGCCGTTGATGATCGGGCCGATGGCCTGGGCCTGGACGGGCGTCGGGGTCTTGTAGTCGAGGCCGTCGAGGCAGCGCAGCAGGGGTTCGATCAGGCCGAGGGAAGCGAAGGTCATGGCGGGCAACGTGGTGGGCAATGGAGATGCCGCACAGTTTATCCTGTCCGGGTAGCGGCCGCTCAGTTGCAGCGCGGCGCTACCCGGGGATGAACACCCTGGGTAGCGCTTCGCTCAACGCCAGGCCACGAGTTCCGGCATGCGACTCAGAACTCACCGCGCAAGGTGAACATGTAGCTGCGCGGATCGCCGTAGTAATTGCCGCGGCGCAGCTCACCCACGGACTTGTAGTACGTCTTGTCGAACAGGTTCTTGGCATCGAGGCCAATCGTCCAGTGCTGGTCGATTTTCCAGGTGGCCAGGGCATCGTAGACCGCACGACCGGCGTTGCTCACTTCAGGGCCGTAGGTATCGGTGCTGTAGCCACTCTGCGCGGAAACGGCGCCGCCGACGGTCAGGCGATTGAGCGCACCAGGCAACTGATAAGTGGTCGAGGCACGCAGCAAGTGCTTGGGCGTCTGGTAGTCGGTGGGGCCGCCGCTGGCCTTGCTGGTCTGGTTGAAGGTGTAGCCGGCTGCCACCTGCCAGCCGGACAGCAGTTCACCACTGGCCTCCAGTTCGTAACCCTTGCTGCGCTGGATCTCGGCATTCAGGTAGCACAGGCCATCGATGTTCGAATCGCAGAGCGCGCCACTGGGGTCTTCTGCCGCCACGTCGTCCTGCTTGATGTAGAACAGCGCAGCGGAGAGATTCAGGCGTCCGTCGTACAGCTCGCCCTTGATACCGGTTTCGTAATTGACGCCAACGGCCGGATCGAGCAGCGAGCCCGCTGCCGTGCGGTAATCGCTTTGTGGCTGGAAGATGTCGGCGTAGCTGGCGTACCACGACCACTGGTCGTTGAGGTCGTAGATGACGCCGACGAAGGGCGTGAACTCGTGATCCTGACGATTCCCTGCCTTGGTTCCGCTGAGGGTCTCTTCGGTCTCGTATTCGTACCAACTCAACCGTCCACCCAGCACCACGCTCAGTGGCTCGCTCAGGTACAGCCGCGTATTGGCGTAAACCCCATAACGAGTCTCGGCGCTGTCGTTGATCGACGTCCAGGCGGCACGCGTCGGCCTGGCCAATGCCTGATGGTTCGGGTCGAACACGTCGATGGCGCCGACGCCCGCAGCGGTATTGATATTGGCGTTCTTGCTGTACTGCTCCTCGCGGGACCAGTTGCCGCCGACCATCAGCGTATGGCGCAGGCCGAAGGCTTCGAAGCTGCCGGAAAGGTTGCTGTCGATACCGGTGTTGGTCACGTCATCACTGCGGTACAGCGTTCGGAACAAGCGCGAGCCCGTATTGGTGGCCGGGTTGATCGCGCCTTGAGGCAGTGCCGAACGCTGATCGAAGCCCCCTTCAGCGCGGGTCAGCGAGGTCTTGCTGGTCCAGTCCTCGCTGAGGCGATATTCCAGGTCGGCGAAAACTTCGGTCTGCTCGCTTTCGTGGCGGTTCCAGTCCTGCGCCAGCGAGGTGGAACGGGAAACGCCGAGGGCCTTGCCATTGCTGTAGCGCGGCAGGCCGAAGATCGAGTAGCCGCTGGTGACGCCCGTCTGCCGGCGCAGGCCAACGGAAAGAGTCGAGGCGTCATTGAGGTCGGCTTCGACGATGCCGTAGAACAGCGGCTTGCGGCTGGCTTCGCGGTCGTAGAAATACTGGCGATCTTCGTAGGCCACCAAGGCACGACCGCGCAGGGTGCGGGACTCGTTCAGCGCGCCGCTACCATCCAGGTCCATGCGGTAGAAATCGTCGGAGCCGGCGCGGGTGGTCACCGAGAAGCGCGGCTCGGCAGTCGGCCGCTTGCGCACCAGATTGACCGCGCCGCCCGGGTTGCCGTTGCCGACCAGCAGGCCGGCGGCGCCACGAAGAATCTCCACGCGGTCGTAAACGGCGGTGTCCGGGGTCATCCAGCCGGTGGGGCTGTGAATCACGCCGGGCATGCCATCGACCAGATAGGCATCGGCGCCCAGCTCGAAACCCCGGGAATTGTACTGATGGTCGCCGAAGTTGCGCGTCTGCAGGGTGATGCCCGGTGCGCTGTAGAGCACCTGATCCAGGGAGGTGAAATTACGATCGTCCATCTGCTGGCGGGTGATCACGCTGACCGACTGCGGGGTTTCACGCAACGACTGCGCGCCCTTGCCCAGGGTGACCGCACGGGTGGTGTAGGAACCGCTACCCTCGGTAGCGCTGCTCGCCAGATCACTGCTGATGGTGGTGGCCTGCAGGTCGAGCGCGGCGGACGGCCCGTGCTCCATGATCAGCCAGACGTCGCCGCTGCGCTGCACCACCAGCCCCGAACCGGCGAGCAGACGACGCAACGCATCATCGATGGCGAAGGTGCCCTTCAGCGCAGGCGCCGAGCGGCTTGCGACCAGGCGATCATCGACGGCGAGGGTCACCCCGGCCTGGCTGGCCAGCTGCTTCAGGGTGGCAGCCAGCGGTTGCGCCGGCAGATCCAGTTCGACGGGGGCTGCCTGTACGCCCAGTGCCAGCGTCAGGGCGCTGGCGGTGACCAGTGTTTTCAGGGATGTGCGCAGCATGAGGGGTCTCGTGATGATCTCGGATACCCCTTGACGGAGCAGGCTGCGAAAAGCCCAACCTGGAACGCGAAAATTTTCAGCGCGGCAGCAACAGGGTGCCGTCGGCACGCTCCTGCAGGCGTACCCCGGCAAGCTGCGGCAAGGCCTGAACGAATGCCTCGATATCGGCCACCTGTACCACGGCGGTGAGTGTCTGCGGCATGACCGGCTGCTCGAGGCGCAGCGGCTTTTCGCGATAACGGGCAAGGCCGGCCACCACCTCGCCCAGGTCGGCCTGCTCGAAAACCAGGCTGCCGCTGCTGAAGCCAAAAGCGCCCGCCGCCTTGCGATCCGAACGCCGCAGCCCGACAGACTCACGATAAAGGCCGACCTGATCGGCGCCCAGCTCGATGCGCTGCTCGCCGCTGGTCATCGCGACCCGGCCACGGGCCACGCTGACCTGCACGCGCCGGTCGAACGTCTCGACCACGAAACGCGTCCCCAGCACCCGCACCTGTGCCGCGCCGGCATCCACCACGAAGGGGCGTTGCGGGTCGTGGCGCACGTCGAAGATGGCCCGCCCACGCAACAGCGTCAGATGCCGCACGCGATCATCGAAGAGCACCTGGATGCGTGTATCGGCATCCATCTGCACCTCGCTGCCGTCGGCCAGCTGCATGCGCCGCAACGCACCGATGCCGGTGAACAGTTGCAGTTCCTGGCGCGCGGCATGGCGGGCCAGCAGCCAGGCACCCAGGCCGCCGAGCAGCAAGCCGCCGAGCATGCCGTTGCGCAGGAAGCGCCGGCGCCCGACGTTCTCCATGGCGCCAGCCAGGGCACGGGTCTGATCGGTGCTGGAGAAGTCGCCCCACAAGCGCTTGAAGCTGTGAAATTCCTGAGCGTTGCGCGGGTCGGCGGCCAGCCAGTTGGCGAATACCTGGCGTTCGGGGTGATCGTCCGGCAACTCGAGCAGTCGCGCGAACCAGTGCGCCGCCTCACGACGCCGCGCGCTCATGGGCAGAGCAGCTCGCGGGCCTCGTGCAGATCGAGCAAGGCACGCACCAGGTGGCGCTCGACCATGGTGGTGCTGATCTGCAGCATCGCGGCGACCTCCACCTGGCGGTGCCCTTCGATACGCACCAGCCAGAACACCTCGCGGCAACGCGGCGGCAGGCAATCGAGAATGCGCTGCAGGGCATCCAGACGCTGCTGGAGGTCGGCCAGATGTTCGGCCGAAGGGACGAACGACGCGCCCTCGTCCAGATCCATGCGCGGCTCGCTGCCAGCCTCGGGAAACGGCTGATAGCGCGAAGCGTCGCGGTAATGGTCGATCAGAACGGAATGGGCGATGCGCCGCAGGTAGGCGTTGGGCTGTTCGATGACGCCACGCTGGTTGGCGAGCACGAAGCGAATGAAGGCATCGTGCAGCACGTCATAGGCACGCTGCACGCAATGGGTACGCCGGCTCAGGCTCAGCAGCAGATCGGTGTAGGCCCAGCGCAAATTGATTCCGCCCCACTCCATCATCCACCTCGGCCATGTTTCGACGGCGTCAGCCATCAGGGGGCGGGCAGTATAGAGAGCGCCACGAGGCAAAGTAAATGAGAACTATTAGTAGCCGACCGGCAACTGCGACGGCCGTTAACTCAGGGCACCGAGCAGCGCACGCACCTTGGCTGCGGACATGCCTTGCAACTGACGCAGGAAGTCGTGATCGACCACGCTGCGGCCGTATTGCTCGCGCAGCAGGCGACACAGATGCAGCGTCAGGTTGGCGGCCATTTCCGCGTCGGCCAGCGCCCGGTGAGCCTTGCCGGTGTCCGGCAGGCGCGCCCAGCGATTGAGGTTGCCAAGCTTGTGGCTCGGTGCGCCAGGCAGCAGACGCCGCGACAGCAACAGCGAGCAGGCGAACTGCTGGACACGCGTGCGGCCGATCAGGCCCAGCTCGGCGTCCCAGAACTTCTGATCGAAGGAGGCATTGTGCGCCAGCATCGGAATGTCGCCAACGAACTCGGCGACCTCGTGCATCACCTCGGCTGCCGGGGGTGCGCTGCGCAGCATGGCGTTGCTGATGCCGGTCAGTTGCTCGATGAACGGCGGCACCCAGGCACCGCTGTTCATCAGGCTCTGGTAACGCGCGGTGATCTGCCCGTTCTCGATGATCACCACGCCTATTTCGGTGGCGCGGGCCTGCTGGGCCGGCGACATGCCGGTGGTTTCGAAGTCGATGACAGCAATGGGTTTCACGTAAAGCCTCAGTGTTTCAGCAACAGATGCCCCTCGATGGGCACATAACGAGTGGCCGCGCGCACCAGCGACTGCGCGGTGAGCCCGGGAACGCCGTAGGCCACGGCTTCGACGCCATGACGTTGGCGAATGCGTTCGAGCAGCAGATCGAAATCGCCGTCACCGGAGGCCAGCACCACGCTGTCGACGTTCGCCGCCGCGTCCATCACGTCGATGGTGATGCCCACGTCCCAGTCCCCTTTTGCCGAACCGTCACTGCGCTGGATGTAGGGTTTCAGCTTCACGGTGAAGCCGAGGTTGCGCAGGATCTGCTGGAACTGCTGCTGCTTCGGATCGCCACGGTCGATGGCATAGGCGTACGCCTCTACGATCTCGCCGCCGCCGGCCAGCTCGGCCCACAGCGCGGTGTAATTGAAGTGACAGCCATAGGCCTGGCGTACGGTGTAATAGAGATTCTGCACATCGGCGAACACGGCTATTTTCTTCACCGGACATCCTCACAAGGGCTCGCGCGGGGTGCACGGGTGGCCAGTATGCCAGTCTCGCGCCCCTCAGGTCGAAAGACGCGGCCCCGATGGTGACCACGACTCGTCTCGTGGCTGGTCGAGAAACCGACGCCCTCGTATGATGGCGGCCTGTTTTTCTGGCCGCGACTTTCCATGAATCCCCTCGACGCCCTGCGTGACGCCTGGTTCTTCTTCCGGCAAAACCTGCTGCAGATCATTCTCCTGTGCCTGCCCTTCCTGCTGCTCGAAGCCGCGCTGAGCATGCAGCTCGAAGGTCTGGTCACAGCCGCCAAGGTGCCGCTCTACGATGTGCTGCTCGGGCTGCTCTTCTATCCGCTGTACAGCGCCGCGCTGATCCTCTTCATCGACGCACGCAGCCGGGGCGAGCAGCCGGCCAGGGGCGCGCTGGTCGCCATGAGCCTGAGCCTGTGGCCGCGCTTCGTGCTGCTGGCCGGCATCGGCACCCTGGCGATCATGCTCGGCGCCTCGCTGTTCATCCTGCCGGGGTTGTGGCTGATGGTGCGCCTGGTGTTTTCCGACTACCTGCTGGTGCTGCGCGGGGTGTCGCCGCTGCAGGCGCTGCATCAGAGCCTGCAACTGACCCAAGGCCATTTCTGGCCGATTCTGACCTGCGTGATGCTGGTCATGGTGCCGCCGTGGCTGGTTGGTTTCTGGGCCGGCGATATTGCCGCGGAGCCTGCCGGGCGCCTGCTGCTGGACCTGCTGCTCGGTCTCTTTCAGCTATTCACCACGGTGGTGGTGTTCCGCCTGTACATGCTGCGCACGGGCGACAACACCGCGCCGCTGCCGTAATCTGCCGGACAACCCACCGTTCAAGACCGAGACGACCACGTGGCAAGAAAATCGCGCAGAGAGCTGGCCAAAGACCGCGGTGACCTCGGCGACCTGCCGATCACGGTCAAGGATGTGGCCCTCAAGGCCGGTGTGTCACCGATCACCGTGTCGCGGGCGATCCAGCGCCCGGAGCTGGTCAGCGATGCCACCCGCACCCATGTGCTGGAAGTGGTGCGTGCCATGGGTTACGTGCCCAACCTGATGGCCGGCGGCCTGGCGACCAGCAAGAGTCGCCTGGTGGCCATCGTGCTGCCGACCATCGCCAACTCGATCTACGCCAGCGTGGTGCAGGCCATCATGGACCGTCTCGCCGAGGCCGGCTATCACGCCCTGGTCGGCCCGAGCGGCTACACCCCGGAGCATGAAGAAGCCCTGCTGGCCGCCATTCTCGGCCGCCGCCCGGATGGCATCGTGCTGACCGGCACCTTCCACACCCAGGCCAGCCGTGAGCGCCTGGCGTCCGCTGGCATCCCGGTGGTCGAGGCCTGGGACCTGAGTGAAGACGGCCTGGACATGCAGGTGGGCTTCTCCCATGAGCAGGTCGGCACCGCGGTGGCCGAGCACTTCTTCGCCAGGGGCTACCGGCGCTGGGCAGTGATCGGCGTCGACGATCCCCGTGCGCTGCGCCGCTGCAATGCGGTGATCGAGCGCCTCACCGCCCTGGGTGTCGACGCCGTGGCGGTACAGACCTTGCCCCTGCCGGCGACCTGGGAAGTCGGCCGCAAGGGCCTGGCCGCGTTGCTCGATGGCGGTGAGCAGCCGGATTTCATCTTCTGCAGCTCGGACACCGTCGCCCTCGGCGTGCTCACCGAAGCCGCCAGCCGCGGCCTGAAGGTACCTGGCGACCTCGCCGTACTGGGCTTCGGCGATACCCTCAACGGCCAGTTCGCCAGCCCTGCCCTCTCGACGGTCAGCGTGAATGCCGCGGAGATGGGCAACCAGGTCGCCGAGGCACTGCTGCGCCGCTTCGACGGCCAGGGTGCCGAGGCGCGCGTCGATACCGGCTTTGCGATCATCGAGCGTGAAAGCACGGGCTGACAGGAAGCCGCTTCCCGCAGCCTGGGTTGAGCGCAGCGATAGCCGGGAGCGGGGTATCAACCCAGGCCACATCTAGAAAACGATTCACGGTTCCCATGTAGGAGCCCGCTTGCGGGCGATCCATCTCGAATCACACCCACGCCATCACCTCCATCGGCCAAGCCTTTCAGGTGCCCCAATCACCCCAAAGGCATCTTCCGCAACCGCCAATCTGTAAATTCACGCTTGAATGATAACGTTATCTGTTTATGATGATAGCGTTATCTTCTCTACCACCAGCGACACCCGAAGCGATCCGTTACCGCTGCCCCAGCAAGGCAGCCAGACCATCCGCAACGCCGGCGACGGCAACAGGAGTCAAGCGATGAACAATAACAATATCCACACAGGCACCCCGGTCATCACCTCACTGGAGGTCATCCCGGTTGCCGGCCACGACAGCATGCTGCTCAACCTGAGCGGTGGCCACGCCCCTTTCTTCACCCGCAACCTGCTGATCCTGCGCGACAACGCCGGACATGTCGGCGTCGGTGAAGTGCCGGGCGGCGAAGCCATTCGCCAGACCCTGGAAGATGCCCGCCAACTGCTGCTCGGCCAATCCATCGGCCAGTACCAGAAACTGCTCGGCCAGGTACGCCAGACCTTCGCCGACCGCGACTCCGGCGGCCGCGGCCTGCAGACCTTCGACCTGCGCATCACCATCCACGCCGTCACCGCCGTGGAGGCTGCCCTCCTCGACCTGCTCGGCCAGCACCTGGAAGTACCGGTCGCCGCCCTGCTTGGCGAAGGCCAGCAGCGTGATGCCGTGGAGATGCTCGGTTACCTGTTCTACGTCGGCGACCGCAACAAAACCGACCTGCCCTATCGCCAGGAAGCGGATGCCGACAACGCCTGGTTCCAGGTACGCAACGAAGAGGCGCTGGACGCCCAGGGCGTGGTGCGCCTCGCCGAAGCCGCCTACGAGCGTTATGGCTTCAAGGACTTCAAACTCAAGGGCGGCGTGCTGCGCGGCGATGAGGAAATCGAAGCGGTCACCGCACTGGCCGAACGCTTCCCCGATGCACGCATCACCCTCGACCCCAACGGTGCCTGGTCGCTGCAGGAGGCCATCCGCCTGTGCCGCGACCAGCATCACGTGCTCGCCTATGCCGAAGACCCCTGTGGCGCCGAGAACGGCTACTCGGGCCGTGAGGTGATGGCCGAGTTCCGCCGCTCCACTGGCCTGCCGACCGCCACCAACATGATCGCCACCGACTGGCGTCAGATGGGCCATGCGATCCAGCTGCAATCGGTGGACATTCCCCTGGCCGACCCGCACTTCTGGACCATGCAGGGTTCGGTACGCGTGGCGCAGATGTGCAACGACTGGGGCCTGACCTGGGGCTCGCACTCGAACAACCACTTCGACGTCTCGCTGGCCATGTTCACCCACGTGGCTGCCGCCGCGCCGGGCAAGATCACCGCCATCGACACCCACTGGATCTGGCAGGACGGCCAGCGCCTGACCAAGGAGCCATTCCGTATCGAAGGCGGTCTGGTCAAGGTGCCGCAGAAGCCGGGCCTCGGCGTGGAGCTGGACATGGACGCCGTGGCCAAGGCCCACGAGTGCTACAAGGGCATGGGCCTGGGCGCGCGCAACGACGCAGTGGCCATGCAGTACCTGATCAGCGGCTGGACCTTCGATAACAAGAAGCCCTGCCTGGTGCGCTGAGCACGCTCGCAGTGCGGCCAACTGGGTGGGCTGAAGCGGATCGCCGCCCGGCCCGCCCTACGGCCGAACGCAGGCCTTTGTAGGAGGGCGCCATGCGCCCGAATCGCGGGCATGGACCAGGCGTCCCCGCCCGCTCCCACAGGACTTGCAGTGCTGGCAGCCTAGCCGGGGTTCAGCTGGGCCTTGAGGCGGTCGCGGAAGCTCTGGATCAGCGGTTCGCGGGAGCGACCGCGGCGCAGGGCCAGGGTGAAGGGGGCCTGGTAGCCGAAGGTGGTCGGCAGCAGCACTTTCAGGCGTTTCTGATCCACCCATTGCTGCGCGTGGTGTTCCGGTAGATAGCCGATGTAGGCGCCGGAGAGCACCAGTCGTAGGGTGGGCTTCAGCCCACCAAAACGGTGCTGCGCCCGCCCCATAACGACTGCTAACCCCTTCATGCACCGCGGTTAACCGGGGTTCAGCTGGGCCTTGAGGCGGTCGCGGAAGCTCTGGATCAGCGGTTCGCGGGAGCGGCCGCGGCGCAGGGCCAGGGTGAAGGGGGCCTGGTAGCCGAAGGTGGTCGGCAGCAGCACTTTCAGGCGTTTCTGATCCACCCATTGCTGCGCGTGGTGTTCCGGTAGATAGCCGATGTAGGCGCCGGAGAGCACCAGAATCAGCTGCGCTTCCATCGACTCCACCGTTGCGGCGCTGTGCTTGAAGCCGTGGCGGGCCAGTTCGGCCTGGCTCCAGTAGCCACGACCAACCATGCGCTGCTGGGTGATCACTTCAGCAGGAATCCGCCGCTGGGCGTACAGCGGATGCCGGTCGCTGCAGTACAGCCAGTGCTGCTCACGGTACAGCGCCTGATAGACCAGCCCGTTGGTGCGTACCGAGAAGGCGCCGATGGCCAGGTCCAGACGATTTTCCAGCACCCCCAGTTGCAGCTCGGCAGGGCTGAGCACCGCCAGGTGCAGGTGTACGGCGGGGTGTTCCTCGCTGTAGGCACCGATCACCTCGGCCAGCGGCAGGGCCGGGTCGCTGACGGTGGAGTCCAGCACACCGAGGTTCAGGGTGCCGCGCAGCTCGCCCTTGAGCGCTGCCGAATAACGCTCGAAGCCTTCCAGCTCGGCCAGCAGCCGCAAGGTTTCCTGATGGAACAGTTCGCCCTTGCTGGTCAGGCTGAAACCACCCCGCCCCCGGTGACAGAGGACGATGCCGAGCAGCGCTTCCAGCTGGCTCATGTAGGTGCTGATCGCCGACGTGGAGAGGTTCAGCTCCTGCTGGGCGGCCGCGAACCCCTGGTTGCGCACCACACAGGCGAAGATGCGCAGCAGCTTGAGATCGGGCAGTGCGGACGACATGAAGAGGCTCCAGCAGGTTCATCGACGCCGCCAGTCTACCCGCCGATAGTTCAGAAATCTCTGAACTGATTATTTGCCCACAGGGATTTGTCGCACCCCGTTCCCTGAACAGAATCGCCTCACGACAACCACAAGAAAGAGTGAGGCCACCGTGGACAACGTTCTCCACCAACCCCTGGGCGGCAACGAAATGCCCCGCTTTGGCGGAATCGCCACCATGCTGCGCCTGCCCCACGTGCAGACGCCCGACGAGCTTGGCAAACTCGACGCCGCCTTCATCGGCATCCCCCTCGATATCGGGACCTCGCTGCGCTCCGGCACCCGCTTCGGGCCCCGGCAGATCCGCGCCGAGTCGGTGATGATTCGCCCCTACAACATGGCTACCGGCGCCGCGCCTTTCGACTCCCTGAACGTGGCGGACATCGGTGATGTGGCCATCAACACCTTCAATCTGCTCGACGCCGTGCGCATCATCGAAGCGCACTACGACGCCGTGCTCGAACGCGGCATCATCCCCCTGACCCTCGGCGGCGACCACACCCTGACCCTGCCGATCCTGCGGGCCATGAAGAAGAAGTACGGCAAGGTCGGCCTGGTGCATGTCGATGCCCACGCCGACGTCAACGATCACATGTTCGGCGAGAAGATCGCCCACGGCACCACCTTCCGCCGTGCCCAGGAAGAAGGCCTGCTCGACAGCGAGCGCGTGGTGCAGATCGGCCTGCGTGCCCAGGGCTACACCGCCGACGATTTCAACTGGAGCCGCCGCCAGGGCTTTCGCGTGGTGCAGGCCGAAGAGTGCTGGCACAAATCGCTCGCGCCACTGATGGAAGAAGTCCGCGCCAAGGTCGACGGCGGCCCGGTGTACCTGTCTTTCGACATCGACGGCATCGACCCGGCCTGGGCGCCCGGCACCGGCACCCCGGAAGTCGGAGGGCTGACCACCATCCAGGCGCTGGAGATCATCCGCGGCTGCCAGGGCCTGAACCTGGTGGGCTGCGACCTGGTCGAGGTGTCGCCGCCCTACGACACCACCGGCAATACCGCACTGCTCGGCGCCAACCTGCTTTACGAAATGCTCTGCGTGCTGCCCGGCGTGGTGCGCCGATGAGCCGCGTGGCCGAGGTTCGCGCGGCCGCCGCCGAACTGGTGGACGCCTTCGCCAGCAATGACACGACGCGCTACTTCGCCTGCTTCAGCGAGGATGCCACCTTCGTTTTCCACACCCTGGCACAGCCACTGCAGTCCCGTGAGGCCTATCAGGCGCTGTGGCGAAGCTGGCAGGCGGAGGGTTTCGCGGTGCTCGGTTGTCGCTCCAGCAATGCCCACGTCAGCCTGCAGGGTGAGGCAGCCATCTTCATCCACGACGTCGCTACGCACCTGCGGGTGGGCGGCGAAGAACTGCACCTCAGCGAACGGGAAACCATCGTGTTCCGCCGCGAAGAAGAGCGCTGGCTGGCTTGCCACGAGCATCTGTCAGCCCCAAGCGCCAGCTGAAAACGAGCGGACATCAGCGAGCCATCCGAAGCTCGCCGTGCCGGATACACCCTTGCGGGTTTGGAGCCCTGTCGGTTCCACGCGGCCTTGCCGCACTGCCAATGCACCGCCACCCGATGACTGTCGGGGGTGAATAACGGGGTCAGCGTGCCTAGGGTCTGTTGACGTTTCAGCGCGAGCCGCGTTGCCGCGAGAAATCTCGCCAGGCGAGGCGGAGGACGCAGGGAATGGTGTTCCCTTTTCAAGTCCTCCAACGACGCATGGCGAGATTTCCCGCGCAACCCGCAGGGCCGGGCCGGTTTTGCCGCGATGCGGCGTTTCTTGCCGGCTCATTTAGCCCGCTAAACCTCGCGGCTCGTGCCTTGCCTCGCGGCAAAACGGGCTCCGGCGCGGCCGTGCGTGAAACGTCAACAGACCCTACACCGCCCTAATAAAAATCGTGACAGGCGCTGGAGAAACACATGAGCCAATCGACGCGTATCGAAACCTTCGGTGTCGAACAGATTCCCGACAATCAACGCGGCGCCACCCCCATCGATCTGTTCCGTCTGATCTTCGGCGGCGCCAATACCTTCGCCACGGCGGTACTGGGCAGCTTTCCCGTGCTGTTCGGCCTGTCGTTCCAGGCTGGCGTGTGGGCGATCATCCTCGGCGTGGCGGTGGGCGCGGTGATTCTCGCGCCCATGGGCCTGTTCGGCGCACTGAACGGCACCAACAACGCCGTATCGTCCGGTGCCCACTTCGGCGTGCACGGGCGCATCGTCGGCTCCTTCCTGTCACTGCTCACCGCCGTGGCCTTCTTCTCGCTGTCGGTATGGAGTTCCGGCGATGCCCTGGTCGGCGGTGCCAAACGGCTGATCGGCCTGCCCGAGAGCAACCTGACCCTGGGCCTGGCCTACGGGCTGTTCGCGGTACTGGTGCTGGTGGTGTGCATCTACGGTTTCCGCTTCATGCTGTGGGTCAACAAGATCGCGGTGTGGGCATCCAGCCTGCTGTTCCTGCTCGGCCTCTTCGCCTTCGCGGGGCCCTTCGACGCGGACTATGCCGGTGCCGTCAGCCTCGAACAACCGGGCTTCTGGGCCGCCTTCATCGGCGCCGCGCTGCTGGCCATGAGCAACCCGGTTTCCTTCGGCGCCTTTCTCGGCGACTGGTCGCGCTACATTCCGCGGCACACGCCCAAACGTCGCATCATGCTGGCCGTGCTCGCCGCCCAGGCCGGCACCCTGATTCCCTTCCTGTTCGGCCTGTGCACCGCCACGCTGGTGGCCAGCCAGGCGCCGCAGTACATCGAAGCCAACAATTACGTCGGCGGCCTGCTGGCCATCTCGCCGACCTGGTTCTTCCTGCCGGTGTGCCTGATCGCCGTGATCGGCGGCATGTCCACCGGCACCACGGCGCTCTATGGCACCGGCCTGGACATGTCGAGCCTGTTCCCGCGCCTGATGAGCCGCGCGGGCGCCACCCTGCTGATCGGCGTGGCGGCCATCGCCTTCATTTTCATCGGCCGCTTCGCCTTCAATCTGGTGCAGAGCGTATCGACCTTCGCCGTGCTGATCGTCACCTGCACCAGCCCCTGGATGGTGATCATGATCCTCGGCCTGATCGTGCGGCGCGGCTTCTACCACGCCGATGACCTGCAGGTGTTCACCCGTGGCGAGCGTGGCGGCCGCTACTGGTTCCAGCATGGCTGGAACTGGCGCGGCCTCGGCGCGTGGATTCCCAGCGCGGCGGTGGGCCTGTGCTTCGTCAACCTGCCCGGCCAGTTCGTCGGTCCCCTGGGCGAACTGGCGGGCGGTATCGACGTCAGCCTGCCGATCACCCTGAGCATGGCCGCCGTGCTCTACCTCGCCCTGCTCCATCTGTTCCCCGAGCCGGCCAGCGTCTATGGCCCCGCCGGCCCGCGCTGGATACGCCTGAAAAGCAACGCTGCGCCCGCCCTGAGCGATGCCGGGATCGCCTGAGCGCGCCCTCGACCGCTTCGCACACCGGGCGCCAGGCGCCCGGATCACCGCCAAGAAAAACGAGAACGAAACCATGATCCTGGATATATCCGTAGTCATCGTTTACGCCGCCGGCATGCTGCTGCTCGGCTGGTATGGCATGCGCCGAGCGCGCAATCAGGAAGATTACCTGGTGGCCGGGCGCAACCTCGGCCCGGCCTTCTACATGGGCACCATGGCCGCCACGGTACTTGGCGGCGCCGCCACCGTGGGCACCGTACGCCTGGGGTACGTGCATGGCATTTCCGGGTTCTGGCTGTGTGCCGCCCTGGGTGCGGGCATCATCGTGCTCAACCTGTTTCTCGCCAAGCCGCTGCTCAAGCTGCGCATCTTCACCGTCACCCAGATTCTCGAACGCCGCTACACGCCCATGGCGCGGCAGGCCAGTGCGGTGGTGATGTTCGCCTATGCGCTGATGATCGCCGTGGTCTCCACCCTGGCCAGCGGCACCGTGCTGCAGGTGTTGTTCGACCTGCCCTTCTGGGTCGCCATCCTGCTTTCCGGTGGCGTGGTGGTGATCTACTCGAGCATCGGCGGCATGTGGTCGCTGACCCTCACCGACATCGTCCAGTTCGTGATCAAGACGGTCGGCCTGATGTTCGTGCTGCTGCCGATCTGCCTGTACCGGGTCGGCGGCTGGGACGCACTGGTGGCGAAGCTGCCGGACACCGCCTTCAGCCTGACCACCATCGGCTACGACACCATCCTCACCTACTTCCTGATCTACTTCTTCGGCATCCTCATCGGCCAGGACATCTGGCAGCGCGTGTTCACCGCGCGCAGCGAGGGCGTGGCCCGGGTGGCCGGCAGCCTGGCCGGCGTGTACTGCGTGATCTATGGCCTGGTCGGTGCGCTGATCGGCATGTGCGCCAAGGTCCTGCTGCCCGACCTGGCCAACGCCAACAACGCCTTCGCCTCGATCGTGCAGAGCGCTTTGCCCGATGGCATTCGCGGCCTGGTGATCGCCGCCGCGCTGGCCGCGATGATGTCCACCGCCAGCGCCGGTCTGCTCGCCGCCTCCACCACGGTGACCGAAGACCTGCTGCCCAAGCTGCGTGGCGGTCGCCCGTCCAGCCTGGGCATGGCGCGCACCTTCACCTTTCTCACCGGGCTGGTGGTGCTGGTCATCGCACTGATCGTCAGCGACGTGATCGGCGCCCTGACCCTGGCCTACAACCTGCTGGTCGGCGGCATTCTGATTCCCATGCTCGGCGCCATCTACTGGAAACGCGCCACCACCACCGGCGCGATCGCCAGCATGGCGCTGGGCTGCGGCACGGCACTGGTGTTCATGTTCCGCGATGGCCTGGAAGCCAATACGCCGATCTACTACAGCCTGAGCATCGGCCTGCTCGCCTTCGTGGTGGGCAGCCTGCTGACCCGGCCTCAGACGCGAGCCACGCGCATCGCCTGAGGCCTGCCATCGACTGCATGCCAGCGTGCCGGCTCGCAGCCGCCGGCACGTCAACATCCACTAAAAGGAAACTGCCATGACCACCTGTGGGGAATTCCTCGTCAAGCAACTGCAGGCCTGGGGCGTCGACACCGTGTTCGGCATTCCCGGCGTGCACACCGTCGAGCTCTATCGCGGCCTGCCGCACAGCGGCATCCGCCACGTCACCCCGCGCCACGAACAGGGCGCCGGCTTCATGGCCGACGGCTATGCACGGGTGAGCGGCAAGCCCGGTGTGTGCTTCATCATCACCGGGCCGGGCATGACCAACATCGCCACCGCCATGGGCCAGGCCTATGCCGACTCCATCCCCATGCTGGTGATCTCCAGCGTCAACGAGCGCGAGCGCCTCGGCCGGGGCAACGGCTACCTGCACGAGTTGCCGAACCAGCGCGCGCTGGTGGCAGGAGTCGCCGCGTTCAGTCATACCCTGATGAGCGTCGAGGAACTGCCCGACGTGCTGGCCCGTGCCTTCGCGGTGTTCGATGGCCAGCGCCCACGGCCGGTACACATCGAATTGCCCCTGGACGTGATCACCGCGCCAGCCGACCACCTGAACGTGCAACCCCGGCTGATCGCTTCACGCCCCGCCCCGCCACCCGCCCTGATCGCGCAGGCTGCACAGCGTTTGCGCCAGGCGCAAAGCCCGCTGCTGCTGATCGGCGGAGGCTGCGTGGCGCAGCCCGAGGCGGTACGCCAGCTGGCCGAGGCGCTGGATGCTCCCACCGCACTGACCATCAACGCCAAGGGCCTGCTGCCTGCCGAGCACCCACTGCTGCTGGGCAGCAACCAGTCGCTGCCGCCGGTACGCCAACTGGCACTGAACGCCGACGTGGTACTGGCCATCGGCACCGAGCTGGGCGAGACCGATTACGACGTGGTGTTCGACGGCAACTTCCGCATCGGCGGCGAGCTGATCCGTATCGACATCGACGCCGACCAACTGACCCGCAACCAGCAGCCAGCGCTGGCGATTCACAGTGACGCGGGCCTGGCCATCGAGGCGCTGCTGAGCGAACTGCCACACCGCGCCGGGGAAGTGCAAGGCAGCGGGGCCAAGCGGGCCAGCGCGGTTCGCCAGCAACTGGCCGAGGAATTCAGCGGCTGGGCCCACTATCGCCGCCTGTTCGATTGCATCCTCGAGGTATTGCCAACGGCGCGCTTCGTTGGCGACTCGACGCAAACCGTGTACAGCGGCAATCACCTGGTCGAACTGGACGGCCCGCGGCGCTGGTTCAATGCCTCCACCGGCTACGGCACCCTGGGCTACGGCCTGCCGGCGGCGATTGGCGCCAGACTGGCCGAACCGACGCGCCCGGTGATCAGCCTGATGGGCGACGGCGGTATCCAGTTCACCCTGCCGGAGCTGGCCAGCGCCGTGGAGGCGCGGGTCGGCATCGTCGTGCTGCTGTGGAACAACCAGGGCTATGGCGAGATCAAGCGCTACATGGAGCGCCGCGACATCACCCCGCTGGGTGTGGACATCTACACCCCGGACTTCCTGACCATCGCCCGCGGCTTCGGTTGCCTGGCCGAGCGTGCCCGCGACCACGCGCACCTGCAAGCCCTGCTGCGCGAGGCACCGGATGACCGCCCGCTGCTCATCGAACTCGCCGAAGCGCCGCCTTTCGCCCCCTGAATCACTCGACCTTTCCACCGCGCTCAGGCGCGGCTACCGGAGCATGATCATGAACACGCCGCACTACATCGCTGGCCGCTGGGCCGCAGGCGAAGGCACCGAGATTCTCAGTGTCGTCGACCCCGCCCTCGCCCAGCCTTTCGCCGAGCTGCGTGCCGCCAGCACCGCTCAGGTCGACCAAGCCGTGGCCGCCGCCCGCCAGGCCCTGCCCGCCTGGAAGAGCAGCGCGCCAGCCGAGCGCGCCCGCTACCTGAGCGGTTTCGCCGCAGCCATCGGCGGGCGGCGCGATGCACTGATCGAACTGCAGATGCGCAACAACGGCAAGCCGCGCCACGAGGCCGAGGTAGACATCGATGATGCCGTGGCGACCTTCGCCTATTACGCCGATCTCGCTGCAGGCCTGGCCGACCAGCAGAACCGGCCAGTTGCTCTGGCAGCTCCCGGCTTCAGCTCGCACACGCGGTTGGAGGCCATCGGCGTGGTCGGCCTGATCGTGCCCTGGAACTTCCCCCTGGTGACCAGCGCCTGGAAGATCGCCCCGGCCCTGGCAGCCGGATGCACGCTTGTGCTGAAACCCTCGGAGGTCACCCCGCTGATCGAACTGGCCTACGGCCAGATCGCCGACGAACTCGGCCTGCCTGCAGGCGTGCTGAACATCGTCGGCGGCAAGGCGGAAGTTGGCGCGGCACTGAGTGCCCATCCTCAGATCGACAAACTGTCCTTCACCGGCAGCAATGCCGTGGGCAGCCGCGTCATGCACAGCGCCGCCGAGCATTGCCGGCCCGTGACGCTGGAGCTGGGTGGCAAGTCGGCGATCATCGTGTTCGACGAATGCGATGTCGATCAGGCCATCGAATGGATCATCGCCGGCATCTGCTGGAATGCCGGGCAGATGTGCTCGGCGACCTCTCGCTTGCTGATCCAGAACGGCATCGCCGATACCCTCCTGCCGCGCCTAGCCGACGCGCTGAATGCCGTGCGTGTCGGTAACCCGCATGTCGGCAACCCGCTCAACGAGGAGATCGACATGGGCCCGCTGAGCAGCGAAGCACAGTGGCACAAGGTCGGCGACTACCTCGCCATCGGCCAGCAGGAACAGCTCAACTGCCTGGCGGGCGGCCAGCCCCTGGCAAGACAGGGCTGGTTCGTGGCGCCGACGCTGTATGCCGATGTGCCCACCGACAGCCGTCTATGGAACGAGGAAATCTTCGGCCCGGTGCTCTGCGCGCGACGCTTCGATAGCGAAGCGCAGGCCATAGATTTGGCCAACGACAGCCGCTTCGGCCTGGTCGCCACCGTGGCCAGCGCCGACCTGCAGCGTGCCGAGCGGGTCGCCGCGGCACTGGAGGTCGGCCACGTGTGGATCAACTCGGTCCAGGCGGTGTTCGTGGAAACCTCTTGGGGCGGCACCAAGGGCAGCGGCATCGGCCGAGAGCTGGGCCCCTGGGGGCTGGCCGCCTATCAGTCGGTTAAGCACGTGACCCGCTGCCTGGGCTAAGCCATTTGCAGCACGCTACTTGCGCGGTTTGGCCCGCGCCGTGGGCTCGGCGATCAATGGGTCGTCGGGCCAGTAGTGCTTCGGGTAGCGGCCTTTCAAATCCTTCTTCACCTCGGCGTAGGTGGTGCGCCAGAAGTTGGCCAGGTCCTGGGTCACCTGCACGGGCCGCCGTGCCGGGGATAGCAGATGCAGCAGCACCTGCTGCCGGCCATTGGCGATGCGCGGCGTCTCGGCCAGGCCGAACAGCTCCTGCAAGCGCACCGCCAGGACCGGTGGGTGTTCGCTGTAATCCAGGCCGATGCGCGAGCCGGAGGGCACCGGCAGGCTGCGCGGTGCCCATTCGTCCAGGCGCTGGGGCAACGGCCAGGGCAACAGGGTCTGCAGCATCGACGGCAGATCGAGGTTGCCGAAGTGGCTCAGCCGGGTGACCTTGCCCAGGTAGGGCGCCAGCCAGGCATCCAGGCTGGCGAGCAGTGCCGAGTCCGAAACGTCCGGCCACTCGCTGCTCGCCTGGCTCTGCAAATCGAGCCCGCGCAGCAACATGATCCGCGCCTGCCATTGGCGCAGCTCGGGCGTCCACGGCAGCAGCGCTAGGCCCTTGCGGCGCACCAGATTGACCAGCGCGGCGGTGCGCGCCTCGGCGCTCAGTCCGGCCAGCGCTTCACGGGACAACACCAGATCGCCCACCTTGCGCTGCCGCTCGGCACGCAGCACACCTTCGCGCTCATCCCACTCGAGCAGATCCTGGCTGGTCACCTGTTCGGCCAGCACGGAGTCGAACAGCGCCGGCTCCAGTTCGGCGGCCAGGTAGATGCGTTCTTCACGCTGGCCCTGGCGGCTGCCCAGGTCGGCAACCACCAGCCAGGCGTGCTTCATCAGCGCATCGGCTTCGTTGAACAGCGCCGCACGGCCATTGGCCAGGCGGTATTCGGCGCCGCCCTCGCGACGCTGCCGGGCGACACGATCCGGGTAGGCGAAAGCCAGCAGCGCTCCGAGCCAGCGACCGCTCTCGGGGTCGCTCACTGCCTCACTGACCGGCACCCGGCGCAGATAACCCTGAAATTGCTTGGCCAACTGCCGCGCTCGCTGCACGCCGCCAGCAGCGCCGCGTGCCGCCCGGCTCTCGCCCGATAGCAACGCCAGGCGACTGTGCAAGTCGGCACCAGCGCCGCACTGGCCGCCGCGCACTATGTCGCGCTCGCCCAGCAGCGCCGCGAGATCACAGGCCAATTCGCCCAGCCCCAACGCCTGACCGCGCAGCAGCAGATGAGCGATACGCGGATGGGCCGGCAACTCGGCCATGGCCTGGCCGTGGGCGGTCAGCACGCCGCGCTCGTCGAGGGCGCCGAGGCGCAGCAACAAGTCGCGCGCCTGGGCGTAGGCAGCGGCAGGTGGTGGGTCGAGCCACACCAGCTCGTCGACTTCGACGCCCCAGCGTGCCAGTTGCAGCGCCAGCCCCGCCAGGTCGGCCTGGAGAATTTCCGCCGAGGAATAGGCAGACAACTGCTCGTGCTGAGCCTGTGACCACAGCCGGTAGCACACGCCGGGTTGCAGGCGCCCGGCACGGCCAGCACGCTGGGTGGCCGACGCCCGGGAAATGCGCCCGGTATCCAGGCGGGTCATGCCGCTGCCCGGGTCGAAACGCGGCACCCGCGCCAGGCCGGCATCCACCACCACGCGCACGCCGTCGATGGTCAGGCTGGTCTCGGCGATATTGGTCGCCAACACCACCTTGCGCAGCCCGGCCGGTGCCGGCTCGATGGCCGTACGCTGGGCCGACAGCTCCAGCTCACCATGCAGCGGGCAGACGCGCACGTCGGACCGCCCAGCCAGCGCCTCGCCCAATTGTTCGGCCACCCGCCGGATCTCTGCCTGGCCAGGCAGGAACACCAACAGGCTGCCCGGCTCATCGGCCAGCGCCTGCAATACGGTTTGCAACACTTTCGGCTCCAGCCATTCGCCGGCCTGCCAGGGGGCGCCCCAGCGGGTATCCACCGGGTACATGCGCCCCTCGCTGCGCAGCACCGGGGCATCGTCGAGCAGCCCGGCCAGGCGCTCGCCCTCCAGGGTGGCCGACATCAGCAACACCTTGAGCGGCGCTTCACCGCTGTCGGCGCCGCGAAACATCGCCCGGCCGTTGAGGGTCAGCGCCAGGGCCAGATCGGCGTCCAGACTGCGCTCGTGGAATTCATCGAAGATCACCAGCCCCACCCCCTCCAGCGCTGGGTCGTCCTGCAGACGCCGGGCGAGGATGCCCTCGGTGACCACCTCGATACGCGTGCGCGGGCCGACCTTGCTGTCCAGGCGAATGCGATAGCCCACGGTCTCGCCGACCACTTCGCCGAGCTCGCTGGCCAGCCGCTCGGCCGCGGCACGCGCGGCCAGACGCCGGGGTTCGAGCATGATGATGCGCTGCCCGACCAGCCACGGCTGATCGAGCACGGCCAACGGCACGCGGGTGGTCTTGCCGGCGCCGGGCGGCGCTTCGAGCACCACCTCATCGCGGTCGGCCAGGGCACGGCAGAGGTCGGGCAGCAGGGAATCGATCGGCAGGGTATTCATCGAGGCTCCATCATTGGCCGGCGATTATACGGCGAACCGCCTCCCGGCTTCGCCGGTCAGATGGCATCGGAAGCTGCGTGTTCGCAGCGCCACAGCAGCTTTGCAATCCGTGCCTTGCTATAGTGGCGTCCACTTTTTCTGGAGGTGCTCGATGCGCACGAAATCCCGTGTTATCGGCGGCGTTCTCGCCGTTACATTGTTCACTCAACTCACCGCCTGCGGCACTATCTTCTATCCAGATCGTCGCGGGCAGATCGAAGGCCGTGTCGACCCGGTCATCGTCGGCCTCAACGCCATCGGCATCCTGTTCTACGTGATCCCCGGCCTGATCGCCTTCGGCGTCGACTTCGCCACTGGCGCGATCTACCTGCCAGGCGGCCTGAGCGCCCAGGTCAGCCCGGACTCCCTGAAGGACGTGGTCGATGCCGACGGCAAGGTCGACACCGCCAAGCTCAAGGCCCTGATCGAAACCCAGACCGGCCACAGCCTGCCGCTCGACGATCCGCGCCTGATCCAGCACAGCGGCAGCAGCGAACAGCTGGCAGCCTATGGCTTGATCCCCGCAGCCTGATTGACCCGCGCAGCCCGTCAGCGATGACGGGCTCCCCACCTGCCGCCCCCATGGATTGCCCATGACCCTCGCTCGCCAGCACGCTCGCCTGATGCGTCAGGCCACTGCCGCCGCACTCTGCGTGGCGCTGACGCTGGTGCTGTGCAAGGCCGTCGCCTGGTGGGCCAGTGGCTCGGTCAGCTTGCTGGCCGGCCTCACCGACTCGCTGCTCGACAGCGCCGCCTCGCTGCTCAACCTGATCGCCGTGAACATCGCCCTGCGCCCCGCCGATGACGACCACCGTTACGGCCATGGCAAGGCCGAGGCCCTCGCCGGGCTGGGCCAGGCGCTGTTCATCGGCGCCAGCGCGATACTCGTCGCGGTACAGGGCGTCGATCGCCTGCGCCACCCCGAGCCGCTCGATGCACAGGCACTGGGGATCGCGGTGATGCTGCTGTCCATGGTCCTCACCGTGGCCTTGCTGCTGTTCCAGCGCCATGTGGTACGGCAGACCGGCTCCACGGCAATCCATGCCGACTCGCTGCACTACCGCTCCGACCTGCTGCTAAACGGCGGCATCCTCCTCGCACTGCTGCTCGCCTACTTCGGCTGGCAACAGGGCGACGCGCTGTTCGCCATCGGCATCGCCGCGTACATCCTGTGGAGCGCCTTCAGCATCGCCCGCCAGTCGGTCAGCGTGCTGATGGACCAGGAACTCGCCCCCGACGTCAGCACGCGCATGAGCGAGCTGGCCTGCGCAGTGCCCGGCGTGATCGGCATCCACGACCTGCGCACACGCCTGTCCGGCACCCGCTGGTTCGTGCAGTTGCACGTCGACCTGCCGGGCACGCTGAGCCTCAATGAAGCCCATGCGCTCTGCGAAAAGGTCGAGGATGCCATCCGCGCCGAATTCGCCCAGGCAGAGGTGCTGGTACACGCCGATCCCCTGGATATACCTGCACCAAGTTGATGCAGGCCATGCGCCACCAGAAAAACACTGAACCGCCGTCACGAAAGGCCAGTCAGCTTCAGTAAGCCCAAATGATTTGGGTGGGTCGCTCCCGGCTTTCCTCACCCTCGACCAGGGCGGCACCGGGAACCTATTCGTGATGAGAGGATTACCACATGAAGCGCGTATCCATGTTCGTCATTGCCGCCGTACTGGCCGCACCAGCCTTTGCAGCCGATGACCTGTGCACCGTCAACCTGCAGAAACTCGACAATGCCGTGGCCACCAAAGCCACCCTCGCCGATCCGCTGAAATCCCAGGTTCAAGAAGCCAAGAAGCAAGCCACCGATGCTCAGGCTGCTGGC
Organism: Pseudomonas flavescens; assembly: GCF_013408425.1. Taxonomy (NCBI): domain Bacteria; kingdom Pseudomonadati; phylum Pseudomonadota; class Gammaproteobacteria; order Pseudomonadales; family Pseudomonadaceae; genus Phytopseudomonas; species Phytopseudomonas flavescens. The sequence goes on from NZ_JACBYV010000001.1 coordinate 3,633,902, forward strand.
GACCTGAAAGCCTGCGGCACCCACGCCGAGCGTGCCCTGCAACTGCTCGACGCCCCAGGCGACGACGGCAGCGGCGCAACCAGCTGATGAGAACCAGGCCAGCCGTAACGCTGGCCTGATTCAGCAGGCGCAGTGCATGCCGGTCGACTCCACCCGACCTTTGGCGTACACTGCACGCCTTGCACGCTTTTGGGGCCGATTAGGATTCGACGCCGGTAGCGAAGCTCGAGGTGCATGCCGACTTGGTAACAGAAGTCGTAAATCCACTGTTGCAACTTTCTATAGTTGCCAATGACGAAAACTACGAGGGCTACGCTCTCGCTGCGTAAGCGGCGCGACTAGTCCTTCTGGTAGCTTCGGCTCCAGCGATCACTAGGGGATGCCTGTAAACCTGAAGTGATTGTCATGCAGAACAGGATCGCCGCGTAGTACGTTGTGGACGAAGCGGCTAAAACTTACACAACTCGTCCAAAGCACCCTGCCCGTCGGGCGGCTGAGGATTAACTTAATAGACACGGCTAAGCATGTAGTACCGACAGTGGAGAACTGGCGGACGGGGGTTCAAATCCCCCCGGCTCCACCAACACAACATCTAAAGACGTCCACGGACGTCTTTTTTTGTGCCTGAAATCCAGTAAATACGGGGCTTTCAGCACCACCAGTGTCCGTGAGCGTCCCGCAAGATCTATGTCTTTTGGTATTCCAAATGGTATTCCAAGCCTGCAAGTGCTAATTTTTGGAATACCAAAGCCTCTCGTGGAATACCAATGTGCGCTCAAGCTACTCGCCTTTCTGAACTCAAGATCAAAGCCGCCAAGCCTTTAGAAAAGGATTACGTCCTGGTTGATGGTGACGGCCTTCAGATGCGAGTGAGAATCAATGGCTCTAAGCTGTGGAATTTTAACTACTACCACCCTGTGACCAAGAAGCGCATCAACATGGGGCTCGGTGCATATCCTGAGCTGTCTCTTGCCCAGGCAAGGAAAATGACCGTTGAGGCAAGGGAGCTCCTGGCCACTGGTATCGATCCGAAAGAGCAGCGAGATACCCTGAAGCAGGCTAAGAAAGCTGAAACCGAACATACTTTTCAGAACGTCGCGACGGCTTGGTACGAGCTCAAAAAAGATTCAGTAACGCCAGCTTATGCTGAGGACATCTGGCGTTCGCTGACGCTGCACGTTTTTCCGGATTTGGGCACCACACCGATCTCAGTCATCAGCGCACCACAAGTCATCAACCTGCTTCGGCCACTCGAAACCAAAGGCAGCCTTGAGACCGTTAAGCGGCTGTCACAGCGACTCAACGAGATCATGACTTACGGGGTCAACTCGGGACTGATTCACGCAAACCCGCTCAGTGGGATTCGCTCCGTATTTAAAAAGCCGAAAAAAAAGAACATGGCGGCACTGGCTCCCGATGAGCTGAAAGAGCTCATGGTCGCAATTGCCAATGCCAGCATAAAAAGAACGACACGCTGCCTTATCGAATGGCAACTCAACACCATGACCCGGCCAGCAGAGGCAGCCACCACCCGCTGGGCCGATATTGACTTCGAAAAGCGTATCTGGACTATTCCTGCAGAGCGCATGAAGAAACGGCGCACACATATAGTGCCGCTGACTGAACAAGCACTAGCGCTTTTGGATGCAATCAAACCCTACAGCGGGCACCGCGAATACGTGTTTCCTGCAGACCGAAATCCTCGAACCCATTGCAACAGCCAGACCGCCAACATGGCGCTAAAACGCATGGGCTTCGAAGGGCGCTTGGTAAGCCATGGCATGCGCTCAATGGCCAGCACCATACTCAACGAGCATGGCTGGGATCCCGAGCTGATCGAGGTGGCACTTGCCCATGTCGACAAGGACGAGGTTCGCAGCGCCTACAACCGGGCAGACTATATCGAACGCAGACGTCCCATGATGGCCTGGTGGAGCGAGCACATTCAGGAAGCAGCAACCGGCAACCTGTCGGTGTCAGCTATCAAGGAAAATCGGGACAGAAAAGTCGCCCCGATACGCTGATCAAGGGCTACTACCGGCCCGGGCGGTGTCAAAACGTGCACTGAGATCGACTCAATCAAAAGTCGACCTCCTGTATCGCGTTTATTCCACGATCGCCCATTGGGTAGGGTGGCAAGCCCCCCTAAAACGTCCAGAGTTTACGTTTTTACAGAGCCTCTGCAAGAAACCGGTTGCCATAGGGAGGCTTCCGCACCATAGAGGCGAGCTGGCACTGAGTTATGCAGCCCCACCCGCACCATCTGCCTCTCCGGCGATGCGAGGCGTGAACCACCGGTCATCGGGGATAACAAAACGAACGCTGGTATCGACTTCGGGAGCCAGCTGAAGGGTTAATGCCCAACGTGGGATCGACAGAGTAGCGGAGATATCGTCCAGGATATCCGTAGCTGAATAGGACGCCCTGTATCGAGTTAACAGCTCGTCGTTTTCGGGCTGAACATCCACCAGGATCTGCCGGCCATCGATGGTAATTGAGCTAAGCCGTCGCCGCTTATCTGCATCAAGGATATCGTCAGTTTCTGACGGGTGGGATTGAACAACCACAGTCCGCTTCCGATCATCGCCGGGATAGAAATACAGGTGCGCACCTGCTTGCTCCAACTTTGATCTGATGAATGCACGTACGTCTGAATACTCGTCTTTTGCCAGCAAAGCTAACGGCTTGGCCAGGTAACCAGCTTTTGGGGAATCGCGCAGAGCGCCTTGGCTGTTGAAATAGATCTCGTAAGTCATGCCAGCCAAGATGTACGTCGACACCTGCTCTGGAAAACGCTTGAGCCGCGTATCCAGGTTGACCATGAAATCCATTGCCTTTTGGGCGTTCCCGCACGCGGCCTGATAGATATTGCGGCCTAGAACGAACCAAGAGGTCGGAGGGAAATCCTCGCTAAGGATTGATTTGATCTTTTCTATAGCTGGGTTCTGAATGTACCAGTTGTGTGATTTCAGAGAGCTGATGATGTCATTGAGCTGACCTGGGGCATCTGTCTCATATGCTGCATCACGGTATCCCTCCAATTGGATGGCAGCCGCTATTTCATCCGGCAGGTCGTGAACTGCTTGGCCTGGTTGCGCTGGTAAGTTGTTAGGCTTGCCTTGATCTACATCAGCGTCCTGAACGTCAATCTCCGGCTCTGCCTGAGCGTTGGCTGCTGATACGGCACCTAGGGCCGTGTCTGGTTCGGCCTCAGGCTCAGCATGTGGCTCTGCCTGAACGGGCATTTCGATATCGGCGGGAAGCCCTTCGCTCCCCCCTAAGTCGATCTGGATCGCAGCGGCGAGCTGAGCGATGATCGTTGGATCAGTTTTGGATATACCCTGCACCAGAGAAGATAGGCTGCAGATCGAAACTTCGGAATGACCAACGATCTGCCGAAACTCCGAAACCAGGCGAGGATCAATGATCTTAAGCCTAGGGTTGATGTTCGGAACAGGTCTTAGGCCGGCGCGCGTGATATCTAGTCGTTTTGACGGGGCGTATACCCAGTCTGACTTCTCATCATTAGTCAAGAAAAGTACATGGGTAAAGTCAGCACGCCGCTCAGCGCTGTACTCAAGCAGCTCCAACCAAATGATTAAATCGCCCAGGCGGTTTTCTGGCTTCCCTTCATCGCGAAATCCAGGTGGCAAGCGATGCTCGATACGTGCTGGCCCTTCTTTGGCTGCTCGTTCGCAGAGCTTGGCGAGGGGTGATTCAAGTACCGCTGTCCCCAGGTATTCTTGAATTTCGGCGTGGATTTCGTCGGGATCAAATTGATGCTTGAACGCTCGTGTGTATTGCTTCAGCCCGTCGATGGCTTCTCGGAAGCCTGTTAGATAATCAGTTCGGGTGCCTGCATAGCTGGTCGCCCTGAGTACTGCGTCGTCTACAAACAAAGAGGCAGTATCAAGCATAGCTTCAAGCGCTTTCCTTGGCTGGTCGTCGCCTTTACCTTTTGGGGTGTAGGTGTGAAGCAGGTTCTCCCTCACTTTGGCAAGGTATTCACCGGCGCACCAGGCTGGTAGGTACAGGCGCTCTTCGCCAATAGCCCCCACTGCCCAGTCGAAAAATTCCTGCCTTGCTGCAGAGTGGAGCTTGAACAGGTAAGACAAAATGTTGGTATCGATGAATATGAGGGTGTCTTTGGATTTGGCCAAGTAGGCAAGATCTGTTAAGAAATCGTCCTTGGTTTTCTTGAGCAAATTGAGCCCGAGCAACATTGCTTATTCCTTGGTTTGACCATGATTGATTGACCATAACTAGGCTGCGTGCCCATATCTACAGCCACCCTTTTGTCTACGACTCAGGGTTAGTGCTCATCTCTCGCTGGCCATCGTGGTTATGTCTCAGGATTGAGCTCAGGAGAGGGTGGCATTGTAGTAGGTACAGATGCTGACGCTGCAAGGTTGGCAGCAAGATGCGTATTGAATCTGCACTGTAGTGCAAGGTCGTAAGCGACGTTGAAATGAGGCGCAAGGGAGCCACCCATTGACTGGTGCTGGCTGGTCACAGTGCAGTGATCAGCATCGGTAAGTAGATTCTTGAAGATGAGCCAAGAGTGCAGATGAGGGGTAGTCTGCGTGAGCGTGTTACCCACGCTCACGGACAGCTTGCGCGCTTTCTGGTCATCGGTGATGAAGGCTTGACCGATCCTGGTCGCGAAAGCAATCGAAGATAACTCACCTTTGCCAAGTCGCCTCCGGCTTTCCAAATCCGCGATTGCCTGCAAGTCTCCAATGCTACAAGAATGGGGTTTGAACTTGCCTCGTTGCTGCTCACGTTTGAGCCGCTCTCTAAGCTCCAGGTCAGCTTCAGTTGGGTTCGTGCGGGGTTTGACCAGACACTCGTAATGGACGAATGCAGTCATGCAGAACTCACAATTCGCTTCCTGCGATGCCGCGTAGAGACGAGTAGATGACAACACATTCCAGACCGAACAAGTGTCTGCCACGTTCACCCGGTGGAATTTGGAAGGGTCAATGACCATGAAGGGATCGCCCGTAAAGTTTCGCGATTTCTGAAAGCTCGCTGTATCCACAAAGCAGGGCCTCAGATAGCCGCCCCAGACTGATAATGTCTTGGCTATAAGCGTCCAGGCAGAGGCCAACGTAGTAATCGGATAATCCACGCGCCAGCAAGGTCGCCTTTCGCACACGCTGCTGAGGAGACAGGCGTTCAGGGAGCTCCGGGTCGACTTTGGCCTCCCTTGGTACTCTATAGTGGCGAATCCGCCGGCTCGTCTCATTGTCGGCCAAGCCTGCTTCTTTGACAGCGATCCCCAAAGCATCGCAGCTCACACTGAATTTATTGGCCCAGTGTTGGGCATCGCTTTCCGACCAACCAGCGGGATTTGGCAGCTTGTGAAGGACTTCCTCAGGCATGAGATAACAGGATGCGAATCGGTTCGCTCGCACCTCGTGCTTATCTGCCCCACCTCCCTGCAAGGTCACACTGGCGCCTTCACGGCTATCAAAAATGGAGTGAGCCATCTCATGAGCAGCGCTGAACCGCTGTCGATAGATGTCTTCACTGTAATTGACCAAGATGCATTTCCCAGCTGTGGGGTGCTGGATGAAAACACCCGAAATCTTGGAATTGGAAAGCTTGCGGCGAAACACGTGGATACCTACTGATCGGAACTCAGTGTAGATGTCTAATGGCACCTGTCTTTCACCATGTCCCATCACTTTGCGCAGGGCCTTGGCTGCATCTTGCGCATGACCCTTGAAGTAGGTTCCTTTAGGTTCAAACAAGAACTCTTGGGATGTGCCTCTCAGTTCTTGGGTCAGGAACTGTTCAGTGTCACATAGGTACAAAAACTCCTGGATGGCCGCGCGGTCATCTTTCGAAAACTCCCGACCATGGGCTCTATACAAAGTTTCCGTCTGCTCGAACGGCGCGGTTTGCTCATTGGAGATAAAAAACTTGAAGTCGCACCGGTAGAAGTCGGCAAGGATCAGGATCTCGTCACCTGTTGGCTCAACAGCGCCCTTTTCAATTTCAGACAGCCGATCAGTCGAGATGGCCGTATCCATAGACACGTCATCCACCGTTATTTCTAACTGGTAGCGGTAACGCTGCAGTTTTTCACCGAGCGATTGAAGGTTCATGTGCGCTGGATGTCCCAAACTGCAATGAAGAGTCAAAGTATCTTAACCTAGCTTATCCGGGAGGCAGACATTGCGGGGCCCCTTTTCTTCTGACGGATATTCGATTCAAAAAAATCTCAACCACACATAACTGCAATGACATCACCACCAAGAAGGTTCGTCCCATGTCATTGCAGTGTCCTCGCTGTCACTCCCCCAAAGTTGCTTCATTCCATCAGGCCATGAAAGTCGGCGCAGCCATCGGCACCGTAGGCGGTGTCGCGCGGGGCGTCAGCGCTGCGCTGGCCGGCGGCCAAGCTGGTGCGCTAGTTGGCACTATCGCTGGACCTTTCGGCATCACGCTCGGCTATATATCTGGCGCCATCCTCGGCGGCCTGGCTGGCGGGGTTGGCGGCTGTGCGCTTGGCGCGCAGCTGGGCGATACGCTAGACCGCCATGTATTGGCCCACAACCTCTGCTTGCTTTGTGGTCATCGCTTCAACTTGCCGGCCTGATCTGGCCGCACCACACCTTTTCTATCCATATCGTCCGGACGGTGCTGCGCTGGGCGCGGCGCTTTATGCCCGCCTGCACCCAAAGGAATCTCAACCATGGCTCATCTCGTCGAAACTATGGCCTACGCTGGCGCTGCTCCGTGGCATGGCCTGGGCAATCAACTCACGCAAAAACAACCCATCGAAGTCTGGCAACGCGAAGCCGGCATGAACTGGCAGATCCAGGAAAGCTCTGTGCATTTCAAATCGGATGCCGTCGGCCACCTATGCGCCATCCACTCGTTCCCTGAGCAGAAAGTGTTGTTCCGTTCGGACACCAAGGCACCGCTGTCGGTGGTCTCCAATCGCTATCACACCGTACAACCGCGCGAGGTACTGGAGTTCTACCGGGATCTCACCGAGGTCTCTGGCTACGAGCTGGAAACGGCTGGCGTGCTCAAAGGTGGCCGCAAGTTCTGGGCGCTGGCTCGTACCGGTCAAGGTGCTGCGATTAAGGGTAACGACCAGGTGAACGGCTACTTGCTACTGGCTACATCCTGCGACGGCACCCTGGCCACCACAGCAACGCCCACAACGGTACGTGTGGTGTGCAACAACACCCTAACCATCGCCCTGGACGGCACCAGTCGAGCAATCAAAGTGCCGCACAACACCCGCTTCGATTCAACGGTGGTGAAGAAACAGCTTGGTATCGCCGTCTCGCAATGGGACGACTTTATATATCGCATGCGTGCGCTGGCCGAACGCAAAGTGCAGTGGCATGAAGCGCTGGGCTTCTTTATGAACGTACTGTGCGAGACCAATCCGACCGGTGCTCTTCCCGAGGTGCTTCCCAACGAACGAGCACTGCGCAAAGTCCAGGAGCTGTATGAGGGCCGCGGTCGTGGCAGTCAGCTCGACTCGGCACGCGGCACCGCCTGGGGCCTGCTCAACTCTGTGACCGAGTTTGTCGATCACGAACGCCGTGCTCGCAGCACCGAGTACCGCATGGACTCGGCCTGGTTCGGCCAGGGTGCGCAGATCAAACAGCGCGCACTGGACACCGCTCTTCAACTGGTCGCCTGACCGCTTACTTACCCACCCCATAACGCCCGATCAGCCTAGTTGCTGATCGGGCGTTTCTATTTCCGCAAGGTGATCGCTATGACAGCTACTCCGTTGAGCAGCACCAGCAAGCCGCGCCCGGCGCTGCGCTTGATCAGTACCAAGGAACTACCGCGTGAAGATTGGTTGGCGGTACGCAAGCAGGGCATTGGCAGTTCTGATGCTGGCGCGGCCGTTGGCCTAAATCCCTATAAATCGCAGCTCGAACTATGGATGGAGAAAACCGGTCGCGATACCACGTTACCCAAGGCCGACCCGCACGACGAAGAAAGCCCGATGTACTGGGGCAATGTGCTGGAGCCCGTCGTAGCCTGGCATTACAGCAAGCGCAAGAAGAACAAGGTGCGGCGCATCAACGCCGTGCTGCAGCACCCTGATCCTGAGCTGCCTTGGATGCTGGCCAACATCGACCGGGAGGTGATCGGCGCTGACGATGTGCAGATCCTTGAATGCAAGACAGCCGGCATAAACGGCGCACGCCTCTGGAAAGAAGGCGTGCCCGAGTATGTGCAACTGCAGGTAATGCATCAGCTCGCGGTCACTGGCAAGCAGGCGGCAGATGTGGCGGTATTGCTGGGCGGCCAAATGCTGGAGATCCACCGCATCGAAAGGGACGAGCAGATGATTGCTCGCCTCATTGAGCTGGAACGAAAGTTCTGGCACTACGTCGAGACCGACACGCCACCGCCTGCTGATGGCTCTGCATCTGCTGAAATAGCGCTCCGATGCCTCATCCGGAAGACAACGGCCAGACCGTCAATTTCAGTGGCCGTGCGGGTTTGGCTGCAGCCTATCTTGAGCTCAAGGCTGTTCGCCAATCCATCAGCGAGAAGGAAACCCGCGAAGCCCAGCTCAAGCAGATGCTGCAACAGGCCATGGGCGATGCCACCCGCGCGGAGTTCAGCCACGGTTTTATCAGCTGGAAGAAATCCAAAGACAGCAGCGTGCTCGATGTTGAAACCATGCTGAAGGATAAGCCCTACCTGCAGGTTCGCTACGCCAAGCTCAAGCAAGGCAGCCGGCGCTTCCTGATCGGCTAACTACCACCTCGCTCAACCACCCCCCCTTGGCGAGCCCATGCAGTTAGCGCTGCGTGGCTGGCCTTTTTTCGCTTGCAGGAGAATCACCATGCTCAGAGGCCTGGCTATCACCCCACCGGTTCTAGGACGGATTTCAATCGGGAAAGTCATCGAGAAAAACGGCAAACGCCTGCCAGAAAAAGATGATCAATTCACCATCACCTCGCAGGTACAAGGCAAGGACGGCTGGCTGCTGCACCCGCTCAATGACGAGCTGCGTAAAAGCCAAGAAGACAAGCTGCGCAGCATTCCGGTACGGCTGCTGTTCAATGAACCAGAGCTGAATTTCCGCGCCGACTACACGCTGTTCGACCGCCAATCTGGGCGGCCGCTGTGCGTGGGCAATGGCGAGACCTGCAAACGCGTCACTCAGGACGGTATGCAATCACTTCCTTGCCCCTCGCCGGATGCCTGTCCGCTGGCAAAGGGTGGTGCCTGCAAGCCTTATGGTCGGCTAAACGTGTTGATCGGTGATGACGACCCGATGGGTAGTTTTGTGTTTCGTACCACCGGCTTCAACAGCATCCGCACCTTGGCCGCTCGCCTGCATTACTTCCAGGCTATTTCGGGCAACCGCTTGGCATGTCTACCGCTTGAGCTTCGTTTACGTGGCAAATCGACACGCCAGAGCCATGGCACACCGATCTTTTACGTCGACCTCACGGTACGTGGCGGCATCGACATGAGTGAAGCGCTACGCGCTGCCAATGAGCTGGATGAGCAACGGCAAACCGCAGGCTTTCATCAAACCGCGCTGGATGAGGCGGCTCGTCGCGGCTTTGGTAATGGTGCTTTTGAAGACAGCGAAGAAGACAGCAGCGCTGTGATTGAAGAGTTCTTTTCTAACCCAGACGCGACATCTAGCAACACGCATAGCGAAGCACCATCACCCAGCACCAGCTCACTAGCCGGCAAGCTGGAAGTGCTTGCCGCTCAAACTCACTGACCTATCACCTGCCTGGCTTCAGGCAGGTTTTTGGAGAACCAAGATGATGCTATTACGATTTCTGCTGCATCTATTTGTATTCATTGGCGCGCTGGCGGCAGCCGGGGCGTTGGTCGTGAGCATTGTGCTGATGCTGCGCTTCCCGCCCTTGATGATCGCCGTGGGGTCGGCATGCTGGCTCCTGAACTGTTTGCTCAAACTGCAACGCAAAATACTGACCAAGAGAGCCCAACGAAAAACTCCGCCTCACAATAGTGATCCATGCCAAGCGTGCAAAGCTCATTAAGCCAGATCAGCGATTACCTCATGAAGAAGATCGCCACGCATACACTCCAAAACCGCAATATGACGTAGGCAGCGTTCTTCTTTGCCTAGCTGCTCTCGCTTCCATACGATGTCGTCCTCAATCAGTAATCGAACCGAATCAGCGTCCGGCTGCCAACCATAGCTTTTGTCTCGCGCTGACTTTGCGACAAGCACAGAAATCCCCCTGTCCAAAACGCCATTAACTGAATTTGTCCATCGACTGTCCAAATCCAGTGTCGCTACAAGCGTTTCGGCTCGGCGAGGGACAGTCGGATCTGTAATATTGATTTTTACTTGGCGAGAATTGGCTGGAGATATAACTGCAGTCACCACAACCGATGGTGCACCTGGCCTTAGCATCGGGTGATAAGTGCCATTCAAACCTGAAGCATCTGCCTCCCCCATAGGAGCCCTAGCAAGTTTCCAAGTAGAGTTACACCCCTTGCATGCAGAGAAAAGATTAGCAGGGTGAATAGCTAAGTGAGGCCATTGAGACTTTGGGAAGAAGTGGTCGCAATCATTGGCTTCATGTTTGCTACCCAACTCGCCCAACGGCCCATCGCAGTAGCCACAGACATCTGGAGACTGTGAGCGGAACGCTCTCATCAGAGTAGCTCGATCGATCCGGCCATTCGTCAGCGCGAACGGCGCTGGGTCGAAACCACTACTGGCTAACCAGTCATAGTACGGAATAGCTATACCCTTGATGCCATCTAACCACTCCGGAAATAGGCGTGGGAAGCGGAGCTCTGTCCCGGTGAGATTCCACTGAGTGTGGAACTGTACATCGTGGGTAATTGCGTCGGCTACCGAAGCGGCTTGAGCAGAGTCCGACTGTGCCTGAGTGGCCAGCATCATGACTGCGCGTCCAAATATCGTGCGTTTTTTGGGGCTACCAATCCTGGCCCAAAACCACTTACCGAGCGCCGGTCCAAACTGCTTTACCAAAAGAGTGTTGTCATCTAGCCCCAGAGGAGGCGTGCGCAGCAACCAATCAAGCAAGCGTAATTTGGCTGAATACACCCGTCCTAAATTTTGCGATAAGTCGGTGGGTAAGCGCCTTTCATGAAGCATGAAAGGCTCCTTCCAGTGAACGACGCCACGCTCGTTTAAGCTCAACCTGGAAATAACCAGGGCCCGTCTGGCGAATGAATGACTCGAGCAGCGCCTTCATGGTTAGAGGCTTCACTACATCGAAATACAAAGCAAAGCGTTCAAAGCTTTCTAGACAATCGATCACGTAGCTACGGGTAAGACCGCTCTCAGTTTGCTGCGCTAACTGTAGGATGCGACTTATGAGGTCATCGTCCCATGCTCCATTGTTGCGCCAGCACTGTTCGACTTCAGTGCCAAAATGCGCAGTCGCAATGAGTACTTCGAGCAAGCGGCTTGCTCTCCTGCCTACCGTATCCTGCGCTCCAAAAATATCCCGTAACGGGTGATCTCCGGTTGCACCAAATGTGTATGTTTGGGCATCCAATTTACGAAGACCGGACTCGCTGGGGCCAGAATCGTCCTCGGTAGTCGTCCGCTCTAGTACGATCAATTCATCTTTGAGCGCATCGGTAAGCATCAAGGCGGCATGGGTTGCAATCAGGACGTCGGCAGATGTGTGTGCCAAGGCATCATCAACCACTGAGACCACGTCTCGCTTCCACAGATCATTGAAGTGGGTTTCGGGTTCATCCAGCAGCAATAGGGAGTCCTGACGTCCGCTCAACAAATGCAGCAGAGCCATTCTGCTCATAAACATCTGCTCCCCGTCTGACAGCTCTTCGTAGCGCATTACGCCAATGTCACGTTTAGCAGAATCGGGCGCATCGACTGGTATGGCATGTCGACGCAACCGCAGCAGTACGTCGTCAAATAGTCCCTTCTGGCTCAGCTCCAAAAGCCGGGTAAATAGGTCAAAGCTGCTGGCATCCCTGGCTCCGCCTAGCAAGACCCACAAGGCTTCGCCTTGGCTACGGCAATTTTCCAGTTCATCACGGGCGGACGATAAGAATGATTGCCCCTGACCGTCGAATGGCCCTTTTAAGTCAAACCACACAGTGCGACTTAACTCCACAGGGTGAGGCTCGGCAATCACCTCACTTGCGCAAAGCCACCAATCGTGAGCAGTTTCGCAAAGCTTCTGATCCCATTGAGCCGGTTGCAGGCGCGAGCAGAACGCGACCGAAACTAGATGATGCCAACCGCCAAGCTTCAGCAGCTCTTGCACCGAGTTCTTGTTGTCGTCACGGCTGCGCAGTTTGGTCATCGTGGCATCAACGTCCGAGCGCGATGGATAGTTTGTCGCTTCACCAAACGCCTGGGGCAACGTCACCGCCAGCAGCGCACACTTCAAAAGCGTGGCGTCCAATAGTACGGGACGGCGGAAAAGGTCAGACACAGTGGTGTCTGGGCCCATGGCCTGCCGAGGACTATCAGTATCGTTTTGCCGTACCGCTTGCAAGGCGCTTTCCTGAGCAGCGGTCCAGCCTGCCGGGCGTTCGTCGCTTTGCGTGCTGTCGTCGCCTTCCAGAAAACCATCAGCGCTCTGGTTACGGTTCCACACAGAGCGCCACGGACGCAGGTCGCCGCTGGTGTAGGCCAACACGGCCGACGGCAATGCGATCTGTGGCGGTGAGCTGTCGCGCAGCGGCCAGGTGCCAGGCTCAATGAGCGCCGAGAAACCTGGGAGCGCCGGCATACCCATGAGGTTCAGGTGTTCGATGCAGGTATCGAACACCTCTTGTTCGTTCTTATCGTCAAAAGCAAAGCGCTCGTGCAGCCATAAACTGGCTTGCTGACGGTTGCCCGGGCAGTGCAGCAGCAAGGTACGGTGATTTGTGGAACCGCGCACGCCCAATTCGTAAATCAGACTGACCGGAAATGCCGGCACCCGCAGATCGGCTAGAGCCAGGAACACCTCGGCCACAGCACGTAGAAGATTCGATTTTCCGCTGCCGTTTACACCCACTACAAAACGGATGGCGCATTCACGCGCAAGCGGTGATCCGCTGGCGAAACACACTTTAATATCTGAGATCGGCGGGTAGTTCTGCAGGTGCAGGTATCGCAGGCGCATTACACGACCTCCAGATCGACTTGCCACACCTCTGCCTTGAGACTACGGGCGATGTCCTCTTTGAGATCATCTAGCGAGGAGTAATGTTGACCCTGATCTACTAGGTGGATGAAATCCTTGTCTTCCTCGTCTACGACCGTCATCACCTGGAACATCCCGCTCGCACCAGCATGCTCAGAAGTCTCGTAATCCAGCTGGATCTCAAAGTAATAGCGCTGCTGATCAACTCCGAGCGACAACGCTTTCCGCAATGCCTGCACATCGACCATGCGCGTGAACTCTTCCGGGCGCAAGGGACGAAAGGCTTTGAGGTAATCGCACTCTCCACTGTCCGGGTCATGCTTGGGTAAAGTGATTTTGGCGACCAGCCCTAGCGCTGCTAGTTGGCTCAAGGAGCGGCGAATGCGATTGCCGTGAAATTGGCCAAAGGCTTGCAGGCGCTCAGCCACGGCTGAGTCGTCGCAGAAGCGGGAAAATACTTCAGGATCTTCCACGAATAAGGGCTGTCCGCTTTGCTGGCAATACTCGATGAATGCCGTCAGCACCTGGCGCTGAAACTCACTGAGGTCGGCAAGGAGTCTATGGCGCGCAGGGGGCACACTGATATCTGCTTGTTTAGTTAAGCTGGGTTTGGCGGCGCTATTCTGGGAAACCTTTGCTCCGTGTTTGCGTAGTAGCGCATCACGAACCCTGCCAGCCTCGACTATTTCGTCCGTGTGAAGTGCTCGCCATTGGGCAGTCAACTCTCCAATCAAGGCTCTCTGAGTAATGATCTCCTGCAATTCAGAATACAACTCCAACTTGCTAAGCATCTGTGCTCGCAGTAGCTCAATTTCACGCACGAACTTAGCGAACGCCTCTTGAAGCAGCAATGGTGGAAGCGGCACTGTTATTCGCCCCAAGCCTGTTGGGCTAACGTTCGCCATGCTGACAGCCTGTTTGGCTGAATTCAAAAGACGATATTTCCCGTAGGCACTGTTTAAAGTCGCCCAGAGGTATTCCGGCAGCATTTCTGGCTTTAAGCGAAAGCGTACGAGGTAAGAAGCAAAGCTGTATGTGCCGGTAACAGGGCGCCAAACAGCACATTTACCGACCAGCTCCTTGGAGTTCGTCCGGTTGAACAGCAGGTCTCCATCTCGCAACTCGGTAGAACTGATGTCTTTTTTCGACAGACTGGCGTACTTGAGGTTTGACAGGTCTATCCAGCCACTGGTGGTGATGCTATTCATACGCAACACCGCGTGCGTTCCAGTCTCACCCATGGCTTCGGATACTCCGTACTGGGAGTCCGCCACGTAGTCGCTAATTCGAACGGGATCAATCAAACCATCAGCAGTGAACCATTTACCAAAGTACTCCCAGTAAGCAGTCCGAATTAGGTGATCAAATTGATCGCTGATGGATTTCTTGGCCTTAGCCACTACCTCCGTCTGCCGCAGCACATCGACGATTCGCTGTTGCTCGGGGAGTGTAGGAAGCGGGATCTTCACTCGAGAGAGGAAGTCAGGCGGTACCCGCTGCAAGCCTCCTGTTCCCACAAACGCAGCTGCTGCCCGATCACGAAAGGCTTTCTGCCGAATAAAACTGAAAACATATTCAGGAAGTACAACCCCGGTCGGGCGCAGTACATGAAACTCTGTGGACCCAAAGCCCAATCCATTTTCAAGATCGCGTGCGACCGCGGCTTTCCCGTTTTCCATACAAGGCGTAACTTTCGCGAATAGCACGTCACGCTCACGAAAACTCGTATAACCCTTGGCAACCTCTGTAAACGAACGGGTTTCTGGCTTGCTGATAACGCCGCTATCTTCATCGACAGCGGACATAGGTACAAAAGTGACGGTGGTGCCGTCATTGGGTCGATCTTCGGCAAGTAGCCGAGGGTTGAGCTCGCAAATATCTGTTAGTCGAGCTTGCTCCCACGTTTCAGGCAAACTCATTCCCGCCCCTCCACCATCGCTAGCAACTTGTCCAAGCCATTGATGATGTCTTGCTCGGTGGTTTTGAGTGTGCCGATTAACTCAGCCACACTCTTGTCGCTCTTAAGTTGGGTGAAATCAAAAGGCTTGTACTGCCCAGCGGACAGGTTCCACTCGCGCGCCTCAATACAGTCCGGGTCGAGCAAGCCATCCTTGAGTGCGCCCTTATCGTCGTAAAGCCCATCGGCCAACATTGCTTGCACGTAGCTCGGGCGCACCCAGCCATCGGCATCGTGTGAGCCGATGAGCTGACCATCTTCACTCTGCCATTCGTCGTTGCGCGCCCAGTCACGCACAGACACCACCCAATGCTTGGCCGCGCTGAGCTCAGTGGCCTGATCAATAGCCAAGCTGCGCAGGGTGACGTCGAAGCCGTCGAGTTTGGCGACTTCGCGGGCCGTTTCAGTCAGCTTTTCTCCGATGTCATGTACCGTCATGGCCTTGGGCGGCTGATTGCCTCGCAATAGGCCCAGTACATAGACGTCGCGTTGAACCTCAGCGAGTGCTGTCTTAACTAAGTCTTTCCAGATCGAGAGCGCTGGAGAGTCTTCTTTTTCGAAAAATGCCTCCATCTCACGGGCCAATTTCTTGAATTGCGCCTCAAAGGGCTTAGCTGCTTTTTTCCAAGCATCTATGAGTTCGGAATCGGTGATTTCTTCGACAAGGCGTGCGCTAATCGTGGCATTCCAGGCCTTTTGTGCAGCTGGGGTAAGTGCCTGTAGTGCCAATTCAATCAACACACTCCCAGAGGCTGACCGCACCTTCTCTTCAGCCTCTTTGGGATTGGCAGGAAGCTCGGGAAACAGCTCGCGTATACCCCACACCTGACCGTCCCACATGCTGGTGTCGGCTAAGGCTGAAAATGCCTCACCAGCAGGCGTAAGCTTGTCGGCGGTATCGCGCAGCAGGGCCTGACGCCACCGCTCAGTGTAAAAGCGGGGTTGCAACAGCGTTTTCTCATTGAGCTGCGCGCCTGAGCGTCCTTGCGAAATCCAGGCTTTGAACTTTTCAAGCGCATCCCACAGGTCGTTCTGTTGGCCAGGACGGGCACTACGCTTGGCATCTTTGGAGTAGCCGTCTTCCTCCACTTCATAAAACCAGACGTGTTCACTGAGTGGTGTGGCGTTGCTGGGCAAGGTTTGTTTGTTGTCACGGCGTGTGACTTTTCTGAAAATCAAGATGGAGGTCTTAACACCGGTATAGGGCTGAAAGACCCCACCTGGAAGAGAGATGACGCCCTCCACCACGTGCTCGGCAAGGAGCTCTCGGCGCAGGCGCACGTGAGCATCGGTATTACCGAACAGGACGCCCTCAGGAATGATCACTGCGCACCGGCCACCAATATCCAGCAAGTCGAGCATCAACCATAAAAAGAGAAGTTCGCTTTTATTGGTGATCGTGTCCCCTTTTTTCTTGCCGTGTCCCGTCCTGAATAAGGTTTACACCTTCTGCCCGAGAATCTGGAGAACTCAATGGAGCAAGGTGCTAAACGTACGCAGCGTGATTACTCGCTGACTTTTAAATTGTCGGTGGTCGATCAGATCGAAAAAGGCGAGCTGACCTATAAACAGGCTCAGGACCGGTATGGCATTCAGGGCAAGTCCACTGTTTTGGTATGGTTGCGTAAGCATGGTCGGCAGGATTGGAGTCAGGGGGCCTCGATTCGAGCCGGCAGGAGCCAGATCGTGACCGATCCCAAAGACCTGACGCCCGAGCAACGCATCAAGGATCTGGAGCAGCAACTGCAGTTCATGAGCCAGAAGGCACAGTTCTTTGAAGCTGTGGTCGACGTGCTGAAGAAGGATTACGGTGTTTCGATCGTAAAAAAGCGACCCGGCAAGTCATCTCGCAAGGGCAAGCCCAAGGGCTGAGCATCGTCAGGGCTTGCCAGTTTCTATCCATCAGTCGCCAGGCTTATTACAAGCACAACCGTGTTGCTGATCAGCGCGCTATACAGAATGAGCTGATCGCGTGTTATGTCCAGCGGTTAAGGCTTCGCCAGCCAAGGATCGGCACGCGCAAGTTACATTACCTTCTGCACCGCCAACCCAATGACAGCCTGAAGGTCGGGCGCGACCGGCTATTCAAGATATTGGCCGAACACCGCCTGCTGGTACTGCCCAAGCGCGCGTATCACAAGACCACGCAGAGCTTTCATCGTTTTTATCGGCATCCGAACCTGCTCAAGTCTGGAGCTGATCAGATTACGGCGACAGCGCCCGACCATGTTTGGGTGGCGGATATCACCTATCTGCCGGCCCGAGGCGGCCCGCTGTATCTGAGCTTGGTCACGGATGCGTACTCCCGAAAGATCGTCGGCCATCACGTCCATGAAGGCTTGCATGCAGAGTCCGTGGCGGTTGCCTTCAGGCGAGCACTAAAAAGACGCCAGGGTAACCAGGTACTCGTCCATCATTCTGATCGCGGAATCCAGTATTGCTCAGCGCTCTACCAGGCACTGCACAAATACCACGGTGTGCAGTGTTCGATGACCGATGGCTACGACTGCTATCAGAACGCGCTTGCGGAGCGGGTCAATGGAATTCTGAAGAACGAACTGCTGCTACGCAGCCCCAATGATCTAGAACAGGCCAGATCAATGGTTAGCGAGGCGGTCAGGATCTACAACACGGAGCGGCCGCATCTGGCCCTGAAATACAAAACGCCCGATGCGGTGCATCGGGCATTTTGAGTACCGCAAACCTAGCTGAAACGGTGTAAACCTATTTCAGGACTAGACACCGCCACCGCCGACACGCGGGAAAAGTAAGGTGTCGGGCTCAAGATCGCCGCTGTCGACCGTACCGGTAAAGGGTGGGTTGGCCAATACGAACTGGTAGCTGCCTGGTTCCAACAGCTCCTTGAGCTTGACCTTTCCTTCGCGCTTGCTTAGTGAGTCGCCCTGCAGCAGGTGCGGGTCGTTGACGTCGTGCAGCACCAGGTTCATCCAGCCGATGCGGGCCATGGTACGGTCGTTATCCAAGCCGACGAAATTGGCTCCGTTGTGGATAGCGGCGTATTGCTCAGGTGTTGCCGCAGCGCCATCGGTACGATGTGGAGTGCCGTCCCATTCGAGCACGAGGTTTTCTTGCGCTGAGTATTTGCGCATCAGATGCTGCTGGGTACTGAACAAGAAGCCACCTGTGCCGGCGGCAGGGTCGATGACACGTTGGCCGGGCTCGGGGTCGAGCAACTCGACCATAAACCGGATCAGATGACGTGGGGTGCGGAACTGGCCATTCTTACCCGCCGTAGCGACTTCGCTGAGCAGGTACTCAAAAGTGTCACCCATGATGTCTTGGGCAGCAGAACCCTCACCAGCACGGGCGAAGAGCTGGTCGATAGCGTCAATAGCATCCGACAACACCTTGCCTTTATTAGGATCGAGCTGAAAGTAAGCATCAGCCATGCGGTTATTCAAGCTGGCCAGCTCGGTGCCGTCAGCGCTAGTGTTGCTGAAATGCTTTTCGAGCTCGCGGAGCCAGGGAAACACTACGTCGATTAAGTGACTCGGATTGGTTTTCTCATGGCGGATATAGCTCCACCTACAAGATTCAAACTCAGTATAAATTGACCGGAAACCACGCTGTAGCCGCTTGAAATCTATGTCTTCCAGTCGCTTAAGAAAGAGTAGATAGGTGATCTGCTCGACTGCCACCAAGGGGTTGGTGAGGCCGGCAGCCCAGAAGCGGTTCCAGAGTTCGTCGACTTTTTTCTTGATATGAGGGGCAAGCATTCAGCAGTGTCCTTGATGGATCAGGCAGTCTCATCCAATAAGTTGTTGGTGAGGCTGATGAGTTCGTCGATGTCTTGCGACGGAAATAGCGTTTCCACGCGCCCTACACGCGACAGCGGAGGTTCGTTGAGTGCAGCGCGGGTAATGCGCCCGTGGCGCAGCACAGCAGCCTTTACGGCCCGCAGGAAGTTGAGTTGGTTGGCACGCAAATAGCCGTGTGCGGCAATGAACGCATCGAACGCGGCATTGATGCGCTGCTCACGGTTAGGCAGGCGTGTGCCTTCGCAAAGTATGTGACGCAGGACTTCGGTCAGCGATGCGGCGGGGGCTTCAAAGGCTTTGCGCAAAGTGTCCTCGGTGACAAATAGATCGGCCTGGTTCAGCGTGTTGCTGATTCGTTCCAGCTCGTCGTCACCTACATGCTCGCCTTGCTTGAGCTTAGCCAACTCAGGAAGCTGGTTAGCCAGTCGGTGCACCAGTGCCTCTACCTGCTCGCGATAGCTTTCTGCAAAAGCACCTTCACCCGTGGGGCCGTAGATGATCCAACTGCGCTGTGTGATGCTGTCAGGCAGGTTGATTTCAACCGTGCGGCTGGGTGTTGTGGTGCGGTAGCGCATCAGCGGGGCGAATACGGTTTGTAGTGTGATCAAACGCGCCATATCCAAGTGCTGCCAAAAGCCGGCCGACTGAACCCAGGCACGTTGTTCAGCTACACGCTGCACCTGAGGGATGTTTTCGGCCAGACTTTCAATCGCCTCGTGAATGCGCTCACGCACTTTGGCCTGTTCGCCTGCGTCACCTTTAAGCCAAGCCACTGAGAGACGCTCGCACCAAATGCGAAATTGAAGTTCATCCAGGCCAGCCAGTGGGGCTAGTCGCATCAGGGGGGCGATGGCTTGCGACAGGAGTTCAATTGCGCTTTGACTGGGCTTTGGCCATTGCGCTGCCAGCGCGTCGAGCTCGTCCCAGTGCGGACGTACATTGATGCTGTGACGGGGCAATGCCTGCAGCATCGCCTGCAGATCGGCAATGGTGGCTTGTGTATCTTGCTGCTGTGCTTCCAGGAGTTGCCACTTTTCAAGCTGCAGTCGAAACAGGCGAACCGGTAGCGGTTCGCTGGGATGGTCGACCTCGCCGTCGGGTTTGAGCTTGAAATACGCGAAATTTTTCCAGTGATCGATGATCAAGAAATCTTTCTTGATCTCACCGGTGGCCTTGTCGGTATGCAGCCGCGTGCCGCGCCCGATCATCTGCCAGAACTTAACCTTGCTAAACACAGGCTTCGCGAAGACCAAGTTTTGGATGGCGGGGACGTCTACGCCGGTGTCGAGCATGTCCACCGAAATAGCCACACGCGGCATGGTGCGGTACTTGAAATCATCCAGCGTCGCGTCAGCGCGCTCCATATGGCTATCGATAATTTCAGCCATGCCTTGGCGCTGCAGCTCAGGATACAGACGGTTAAATCCCTCGTAGAGCCGCTTTGCATGGGCGTGGCTAACGGCGAAGATGATGGACTTGTGTGGTAGGCCGCGCACATCTTTGCGGCTCTTATCCATAAACTCTCGCACCATGGCATCGTTGGTGCCTTGGTTGATGAATCCCTTTTCGATGTCACTGCCATCGAAGTTGAGCTCATCAAGCTCAACGCCTTGATCGCGAGCCATTTGTTTCAAGGGCTCGGGTAGTGCGTCACCTTGGATGCCCTGAAGCTGAAAATTGGTTTGTGCATCCAGCACACGGTAGTTGACCAGGTTCTGGTCGGCAATCGCTTGCTCGTAGCTGTAGTAGTAGCTGGGCGCGCCGTCACCGCAATCAAACAGTTCGAAAGTGTTGTGATCGATGTAGTCAGTGGGGGTCGCTGTCAGCCCGAGCTGGATGGCGTCGAAGTGATCGAAGACGGCCTTATATCGTTGGTAAATAGAACGGTGGCTTTCATCGGCCACGATCAGATCGTAGTAACCAACCGACAGGCGCGAATAAACCTGCATCATGCTGGGATAGGTTGAGAACTGAATGCGTGCGCCGGAGGTTTCGCCGGACTCGATGCGAGCCAAACTCTCGTTGGGTAAGTGGGACTTGAACTCCGACATAGCTTGGCGCACTAACTCCCGGCGGTCGGCCAGGAATAGGACTCGCTGCACGCGCTTTGATCGCAGCAAAGTATCAACAAGGGCGATGGTCGTCCGAGTCTTACCTGTGCCTGTAGCCATCACCAGCAAGAATTTGCGCTTAGCCGCATCTACCCCTTCAGTGACACGCCGAATAGCTTCGTTCTGATAGTCGCGGCCTGCGATCGCAGCGCTGATGGTGACTCCGCCCAGCGACTGAGCAAACTGCCGCTGATGGCGCAGTCGCTCTAAGTCGTCTCGCGTGTAGAACCCCGAGATTTTTCGGGGCGCATAGCGCTCACGATCCCAGAATTGAATCTCTTTGCCGTTGGTGAGAAAAATGAAGGGATCGTTACCGAATTTGGCCTTGATTGCGTCTGCGTAGTCAGCGGCCTGACGCTTTCCAGCGAGCTCATCACGCGATGACCGCTTGGCCTCGACTACAGCAATCGGATTGCCATCTGAACCGAGAAGAACGTAGTCAGCAAATTGCTCGGGGCCATAGTTGCCGGCGGGCTCGGCTGTTTTGAGCAAAAATTCTTCGACAAGAGTCCGCCTACCTTGAGACCAGCCAGCATGAGCAAGCTGAGAGTCGATGACCTGAGCTCTTGTTTGCGCTTCATTGCGGCTCGGAGTAGTCATTGCTCATTCCCTGAGTTTTGGTGCTCGTCTGCGCCACCCGCACGCACCCACTCATCGACCTCAGATAGCTGAAACTTCCATAGACGACCAACTTTGTGCGCCGGCAAAGCCTTACGCTCGCGCCAGCGATACACCGTGTCTTTGGCCACCCCCAAGTGAAGGGAAACCTGTTCGGCAGTGACCCAAGGTTCAGTGCTCATTATGGTTACGCTCAAGCTTAAGCAGCCATAGTCGTTTAAAGTCGGCTGAAGTCTATCAGCATGAAGGACACTGCTGTAGTGATTCGCCAGTGAAAAACGGTGAAAAGCGCTGCACCTAGGAGCAGGATTCAGAAGACCAGCTATCGGCCCTCTCAAGGCATCCCCATCAGCAACCACCAAGAGCTGCTGATGCTCGTCGACCAAGAAGAGATAGGTCGCAATGAACTGAAAGCGTAATCACGGAATCAAGAGGCGCTGGAACCGTAAGCAATTCGCCGAGCGCTCAGCTGGCAAGAAGCAGGTCAACGTCCTGCTATCCATAATGTTGATCGCCCGACTCGACTCGCTAGCCAAGCAGCACAGAGTGAAACGCGCTCAAATCATTGAGACCCTGGTGAGCAGTAATTCTGACGCTAGCGTGCCCCTTCATGTCGATTAACGGAGGGGGCGCCGCCAGGGATAATCGGACGAACCTCTAAACTCATATCAGCATGCCGAGCTCGTTTTCAACCAGCCAAGTATTCCAAAAGGTATTCCACCGAGCTTTACACCCAAGATTTTCCTTTTATATTTCAAATATATACCCAGTATTTTCAAATCCCCCCGGCCCACCAAATAAGCCTCTGAAGACCAAAAGGTTTTCAGAGGCTTTTTCTTTTTGCGTGTCCTTCCTGGCACTCCCAGCCTGACCACACACTCACCTCTCCCCATCCAGAAAGGCGATCAATGCCTGCACCCGGGCACTTCTGTCCTTGCGAATGGGCACCAGCAGTTGAATCGGTGCACTGCCGAAGGACCATTGCTCCAGCAAACGCACCAGCGTTCCTCGGGCAATGCCATCGCGGACATCCCATTCGGACCTCAGTAGCAACCCGTGGCCCTGCTCCGCCCACTGGCGGGCGATAACGCCGTCGTTGCATACCAGCGTTGGCTCGATCCTCACGGTTTGGCTGACGCCTGACCGGCGCACATGCCAGAGCGTCGCGTCCTCTTCATTCTCACGGATGCAGATGCAGCGGTGCGCAGCCAGCTCGCCGGGATTTTGCGGGCCGCCGTGGGTATCGAGGTATGCGGGGCTCGCGCAAAGCCATCGTTCATTGGTTGCCAGCGTTCGTGCGACCCATGAGCTATCGCGAACCGCGCCTATGTGGATCACCGCATCGCTGTCATGACGGTCCGGCCAAGGGGTTTCGCGCAGGTCCAGATGCACCTTGAGCGAGGGATGGCGCCGGGCGAACCTGGAAAGCAAGGGAGCCACGAATTTGCGCCCATAGCCGAACGAAGTGGCCAGACGCAGCGTTCCGGTCAGTTGCCCTTGAGGCTCGCGAAACGTTTCACAGAGGCCATCGATTCGCTCGAGAAGCGCGACGCTCTCGGCGGCCAGTCGCTCCCCTTCGGCGGTCAGGCTGAGCCGCTGCGCATCGCGGTTCGCGAGCTTCGCGCCCAGGGCGGCCTCGAGCTTGCGCAGCCGCATCGACAGAGCAGGAGGCGTCACGTTGAGCATTCGTGCCGCGGCGCTCAGCGAGCCAGCTTTCGCCAACGTGGCGGCAAGGCGCATGTCTTCGACGGAGATCATTCAATTTTTCTTAAGGATTGATAAAGCCTGGTTGAACCACAGCTTAATGCAGGGTGAGTACGGTTGCACTTCGGCTCCCTACCCGAAGAAGACCAATGGACGCGTATCGACCCGCCAGGAAAACGTCAGACACCCCGCATGGCTCCCGCCCAACCACAGGCCCTGAACCTCAGGCAGGCTTTTCATGGACATGATCCTCGATTCGCAAACCCTCCTGATACTCGCAACCGTCGCGGTGGCGGCCGGTTTCATCGACACGCTCGCGGGCGGCGGTGGGCTCATCACCATTCCGGCGATGCTGCTCATGCAAGTTCCGCCCGTACAGGCAATCGCGACGAACAAGCTACAAGGCACTTTCGGCACATTGGCGTCGACGCTGACGCTGATGCGCAGGCGACAAGTGACCTGGGACGATATCAAGGCAGCCTGCCTGTCTTCGTTCATGGGCGCCTCCTTGGGCGCTGCGGCCATCCAGTTCGTCGATGCATCGGTGCTGGATCTGTTGATCCCCATCGTGCTCGTGAGCATCGGGCTGTACTTTCTGCTGGCACCAAGCGCAGGTACCGTGGAGCGCAAGCCCAGGATGGGCAGCGGCTTGTACAGGTCCTGCATCGTTCCGCTCATCGGCTTTTACGATGGCTTTTTCGGCCCAGGCACGGGCTCGCTCTTCTCGCTTGCCGAAGTCGCGCTGCGCGGCCGCAATCTCGTACGTGCCACCGCCTCGGCGAAGGGCATGAATCTCGCCAGCAACATGGCCTCGCTGGTGGTATTCATCATTGGCGGCAAGGTGCTGTGGATTCTCGGGGGCACCATGGCCATAGGGCAGGTGATTGGCGCTTATCTGGGCTCACTGGTGCTGATGACGGGAGGCTCCAGGCTGATCAGGCCGCTGATCGTGATCGTTTGCTTCGCCATGGTAGGCCGCTATCTGTATCAGCACCTCTGACGCCCCTCCCCGCCTCGGGCCCAATTCTCATCAGGGGCAGTTCAGGGTTGGCCCAAGGGCCACACGGGCTGATTACGATATTCCAATAACCCAGAACGGTGGCTCGGTTTCCCTGGCCAGGTTCCAGCCTGAAGCAACCACGCATTGGAGGGCCGCTGCGGCAGGCCCCAGCGGACGCCAGTGATGCAGCCCAATACTCATGCGGGACCTGCTTGCCGGTGGTTACCCGCCCCACTCCTTACCTCCGACACCTCTCCCGCATCGCCGCCTTATGCGCGGCCTTCACCAGATCGCAGGCATCTTCGGTAAGCAGGTGGGCGGCTGCGCTGATGTTTTGTACGTCCATGGCGTCAGCATGGGCGATGGTCATGGCGGCGAGGCTGTGCAGCAGGCCGCGAACTGCGCTGAGGCGTTGCTGGGCGCTTTCGTGCAGGTCGATGTAGGAATGGCTGGTGTCGATCAGTAGTACGGGAGTGGTGGTTGGATTGCTGGAGAGTGGGATGAAGTCAGTCATGATGCTGGCCCTCCTTGAATTCAGGATGGCAGCGTGCGGACGGATTGGGGGCGTGGGTGTGCTTCATGGCTTGATGCTCCTTTGTGTGAGGAACCGCCACGACCTGCTGCAAAACAGGATTGGGTGGCGGCTGTACGCAGGTTTGCAGACCGGACACAAAGGAACCCGGCGCGCTCGAAAGCGCCCTGCGCACAGCCACCATAAAGCGAAACAGCGGGCACAAAAAAACGCCTGCTGTCGAACGGTGGCGCCTGTGCGCCTTTGTGTGATCGGGCTGCAAAACCCGGTCGCTGGATTTACAGCGACGCGCGCAGGGTAGCGTGGGGAATGCTCGAGGGCAAGCCAGCGCCCTCCGCGTAAAGGTTGCAATATGGATAGGAAACCGGCGCGCTGAACCAGACGCATCGGCAGTAGTTGGTAAAAGACATAAATGAAAATTCCGGCTCGCTTGCCGGCTTTGGGAGTTGCTGTCTTTGCGGCAATCAGCCTGCCCCTCATACTGCTTTCATGCCAATCCGTCAGTGCGAAAGAGGCCGATCTTTTCACGTACCGTCCTGTCAGCCGCAAACAAATCCGCCCTTTCAACGCCGCACACCGAATAACGAGAGGGCGCGCACAAGCAGCTGAAATTTGTGCCATGCCTGTACGAATCGCTTCTATATTCTGCTGTTATCCGGGTCGCCCCAGAGCCCGCCCTTTAACCCGATATCAGGCCTCCCATGACTACACCTGCAGAACTGTTGGCACCCCTTCAAGGAAACGATGATCCTGATGCACGTGTGTTGCTGCAGATGGCGCAGGCCGGGGCGGATTTGAGAAAACCGCATGTGCCTGAGTTCGTCTTCGAGGTCGAGAAAGAGTCGGCGGCTCACGCGCTGGCAACCGAGCTGGCAAACCTCGACTACAGCGTGCAGATCTACGCCCCTGAGCAGTCAAACCCGGCCTATCAAGTGATTGCCATACGCACGATGGTGCTTGAGCTGCATGCCCTGATTCAGCTTTCGGAGCGGTTCGAGTCCCTGGCGCAACGACACGGGGCGGTATATGACGGCTGGGGGGCGGAGATCGTCGAGTGAGGCAGGAGCCGGTGGCCGAGGGTTGCACCTCGTAACGAGGTAGCCACTGCCTGCGCGGCATTGCACCGCGCAGGCTCTGTGCTCAGAACGCGATATTGAGCCCCAGACGAACACCGTGGTCTTGGTAACCATCGCCGACCTGCCCGGAGTAACCCAGGTCAAGACTCGCTTGCGGAGCGATCCTGGCGCTGACACCGAGTTGTAGAACCGCGGTGTCTCGGCTCACCGGTACGCCTTTGACGCTGAAGCTGTCGTTGCCAGCCAGACCAAGGCGGCGGCTTTCACTTGGCTCATCGAGCACGTGCTGCCACGCCAGGCTGCTCTGCACACTCAGCGGCACCCCGGCCACGCTAGCTGCTGGGGTGCTGGCACGCAGGCCAAGGCTGGAATAGGTTGCACGCGCCTTCTCGCTATCGCCGCTCAGCGCCGTGCTGCCACCTGTTTCGCGGAAACTGTCGCTGTCGACTTCGACATGGGCCAGGCCGACGAAAGGCTCCAGCGCCAGGTCACCCGCCTTGATCTCATAGCCCAACTCGCCGAACACCTGAGTGGTGCCAACGTTGTAGTCGGCTTTGACATGCTCCTCCAGGCTGCCGACCTTGACGTGGCGGCTGCTGTCCACGTCGCTCCAGGCATGCGAGGCGCCCACGCGCAGATGCAGTGCATCCCACTGCCCTCCCAGATAGGCCGTCAGCGACGTGCTGTCGACCTTGGCCGATGAGTTGCGCGCATCGGCATCCAGATCGCTGTTGCCGTAACCCGCAGCCAGGCCAGCACGCCAGGTGTCGTTCAGCGGCATGTCGATACCCAGCAATGCGCCCTGGGTATTGTGGTCGAGGTCGGCGACATTGCGGTTGCCGTTGCTGTCACCCCAGCTGCCGTAGCCCTGCACCCAGAAGGTCATGCCGCTGTCCGCATCGACATGCAGCACGCCTTCGCTCGGTGCCTGGCTCTGCGCATTGCGCAGGCGCGTACCAATGGCATCACGCACATGGCGGCTGTCATCGAACATCGCGCCGCGGGTGCTGGCGTGGATTTCGCCAGACAAGCTGTCGTATGCAAGGCTCGCCTGATCGGCTCTCAACACCGCGACTGCGTCATACACGCTACCCGCGCCAGCGACATCGAGTGAGGAGGCCACGGCACGCTGGTTGTCGGTCTGTGCAACCGAGGCGAAGGCGATGTCGTTGCGGTTCAGAAGCAGCGTCGCACTGTTGCCCGTGTATGCCACCTGTGGCGTGAGGAAGGCCAGGTTGCTGCTGACGCTGCCGAAGGTACCGTTGAGGCTGGCGGCCTGAATGATGTTGTATTGGGTGTTCGACGCCCAGTTTCCAGCACCCGCCAGAACACTGAGGTTCGCGCCGCCCAGGGAGACGATACCGGTGGCGATGACTCGGTCGGAGCGACCGTCAGGTTCTGCTTCGATGATCAGTGTAGAGCCGCTGTTGAGGCTAAGGTCGCCGTTGATCCTGAGGGTACCGATGGAGTTACCCGGATCGAGAGTCGCACCACTGGCCAGGTTGACGTTGCCGATGATGATACCGTGACCACCAAGCATGGCGCCCTGAGTGACCCCGATGTCGCTGGCCAGGGTGGCCGTAGAGCCCGCTGCTCCGCCGACAATCAGGTTGCCCTCGACTACGGTGGTGCCGTCATCGATCGTCGAATTGCCATTGAGTACCTGCTTGCCAGTACCGACCTTGGTCAATTGACCAGCCCCGCTGATCGAGCCGTCATAGACACTACTGGTCCCGCCGGTGCCCACTTGCAGCGTGCTGCCTGCCGCCAGCGCGAGCGCTCCCGAACCACTGAGGGCGTCGACTTTATTGAGCCCACCGACGCTGACCGAGGCAGTCGTGGCAACGTTCAGATCGGCGTTGCCCAGGGCAGTATTGCCAATCAGGTGCAAGGTACCGTTGAAGATATTCAGCGAGCCGCCGAAGGTGTTGTTGCCGCTCAGGGTCAGCTCAGTGGTGCCCTGCTTGTTCAACGCGCCGTTGCCACTGATAACACCGCTGAGGGTCAGGTCATTGCTACCAGCCAGTGTCAGGCTGCCGTTGAGTTCCAATGCGTTGGCCAGGTCGATGACGGTGCTGTTGTCCAGGGTGGTGCCGCTGACGGTGACCAGTGCTCCGGTCCCCAAGGCCGCATTGCTACCGACCACCAGGGTTCCAGCACCGAGCAAGGTGCCACCGCTGTAGCTGTTGTTGCCGCTGAGGGTCAGCGCTGAGCTACCGGTCTTGATCAGGCTGCCGGTGCCGCTGATGCCCCCGCCGAGGGTCAGGGCGTTGGAGCCGACGAGGTTCAACCCACCGTCGAGCACCACAGCGTTGGCGAGGCTGACGTTGGCACTGCTGTCCAGCGCAGTGCCGTTGGCCGCTGTCAGCACACCGGTGCCGAGCGCCGCATTGTCGCCGACCACGAGCTTGCCGCCATTGAGCGCAGTGCCGCCGGTGTAGCCGTTGGCGGCGCTGAGCACCAGGGTGCCAGCGTCGTATTTGCCGAGGGTCCCCGTACCGTTCAGCGCTACCCCGAGGGTCGCGGTGGCGTTCGGATCGACGCGCACCGAGGCGTTGCCCAACGAACCGTTGAGCAGGTTCAGCGAACCCGCGGTACCGTTCTGCAGGCTGTACCCGTCGGTGACGAATTGCATGCCGGTGATGGTTTGCGCGCCGTTGACTGTCACGCTACCCGCCGCGCCTTGGAATACAGCGAAGTTGCTGGTCCAGACCCGATTGCTGGTGCCGTTGACGTCGGTCCAGTTGGTGGTGCCGGTGCCCCATGCACCGCTGCCGCCATCGACCGCCCCGTTGGCGACCAGTTGATTGCCGTCCCAGAACTGCACAGTAACGCCCGGCACGGTGACCAGCAGGTTGATCTGATTGGCCTGCGCGGTTTGTAGCTGCAGGTCGCCTGTGCTGACGCTGCCCGGTACGGTGCCGATAAGCATGCCGTTGTCGGTCAGGCCGCCGGTGTAGTCGATCAGGCGGTACACGCCGTTGCCGAAACCACCGATGTCGCTGACGTTGAGGGTACCGTCGAGGGTCAGGTTGCCGCCTACGTTGACCAGTGCATTGCCGCCACCGGACACCGGAGTGCCGAGGCCGACATCGAAGTTCGAGTTAGCGCTGAACGCCAGCGAACCCACCGACAGGGTGCTGCCGGTCACGCCAGCCAGATTACCGCCATCGGCCACCGTCACGGCGCCAGTCACTGCGCCGCTACCGCTGAGGGTACCGCCGCTGTTGACCAGCACATTGCTACTGGCCAGCGAACCGTTGACCTGCAAGGTCCCCGCATTGACGTTGGCATCGCCGGTCAGGTCGCTGATGCCACTCAGGGTCACGCTGCCAGTGCCCAGCTTGGTCAAACCGCCGTCACCGCTGAGAACGCCGGCGAAAGTGCTGCTGACGTTGCTGCCGCCGACGCTCAGTGTATTGCCAGTGCCGATCAGCGTGGTACCGCTGCCCGTCAGGCTGGCGAGGCCGGCCGATGCGCCGAGATTGAGCGCCGCGCCACCGCCAAGATTGACCGTGGAATCGTTGCCCAGCGCCGTGCCGCTGAGGGTGGTGAGGCTGCCGGACAGCACATCGAAGGTGCCGCTGAAGGTGTTGTTACCGCTCAACGTCACATCGGCCAGACCATTCTTGGTCAACGTGCCAGCCCCTGCGACCACACCGCCGAGGGTCAGGTTGTTGTTGCCGGCCAAGCTCAGATTGGAGTTGAGGTTGACGTTATTGGCGAGCACCAGCGGTGCTGAATTGTCGAGGGTCGATGCACCCGCCACGGTCAGTGCGCCGGAACCCATCGAGGCTCCAGTGCCGAGTGTCACCGTACCGGCGTTCAGCGTGGTACCGCCGCTATAGGTGTTGATGCCGTTGAGGGTCAGGTTCGACGCGCCATTGTTGATCAATCCGCCCGCACCGCTGACCACACCTGCAAGGGTCAGGTTGTTGCTGCCGGTGTTGCTCAGGTTGGCGTTGAGCACGACGCTGTTGCCCAGGCTCAGCGCACTGTTGCTATCCAGCGCCGAGGCGCCCGCCACGGTCAGGTTGCCCAGGCCCAGCGCCGAGTTGCTGCCAACGGACAGGCTGCCAGCGTTCAGGATGATGCCACCGAGAAAACTGTTGTTGCCGCTCAGAGTCAGGTTGGCCGCGCCGTTTTTGCTCAGGCTGCCGGCACCGTTGACCGTGCCGGCAAGCGTCAGATCCGCCGTGCCGCCAATGCCGAGATTGCCGGCGAGGTTGACCGCGTTGTTCAGCGAGACCCCGGCGCTGGCGTCCAGCGTGGTGCCGCCCGCCGCATTCAATGTGCCGGAGCCCAGCGCCGAGTTCGACGCCAGAATCAGTCCACCGGCGTTCAGCGCCACCGGGCCGAGGAAGGTATTGCTGCCGCCGAGGATCAGGTTGGCCACGCCGTTTTTGATCAGGCCGCCGGTGCCGCCAATCACGCCGCCGAGGGTCAGGGCATTGCTGCCGACCACGGTGAGGTTGCCATTGAGCGCCGCCGCGTTGGCCAGAGTCACCGCTGCGTTGCTGTCCAGTTGCGTGCCGGCATTGGCCGTCAGCGTGCCGGTGCCGAGCGCGGTGTTGCTACCGACGATGATCCTGCCGCCGTCCAGTTGCGTACCACCGGTATAAGCGTTGGCACCGCCGAGCACCAAGGTGCCTGCGTCGAGTTTATTGAGAATGCCGCTGCCATCGATATTGGCGTTGATGGTCGCCGTCACACCCGGATCAACGCGCAACGAAGTGGTGCCGCCTGTGCCGTTGAACGCCGTCAGTTGCCCCGCCGCATCGTTGACTACGTTGTAGCCATCGGTGAGGAATTGCATGCCGGTGAACGCTTGCGTGCCGTTCACCGTCACGGTGCCGGCGGTGCCTTGGAACACCGCGAAGTCGCCTACCCACGGCTGATTGACCAGACCATTGGCATCGGTCCAATTAGTGCCGACCGCACTCCAGATACCGCTGCCGCCATCGACCACGCCGTTGGCAATGGTCTGGCTGCCGTCCCAGTAACGAATGTTGACGTTCGGTGCCGACACTTGAATGTTGATCTGATTGGCTATGCCAGTCTGCACCACCAGATCGCCGAGGCCGTAGCCAACCGGCACGCTGGCGACATCGAGGCCCAGATTGGTCAGGGCGCCGGTGTAGTTGAACAGGCGATATACGCCGACGCCAAAACCGCCGGCATCGGTGACATTGAGATTACCGTTGAGGGTCAAGTTACCGCCAACGTTCATCAGCGACGTGGTCGACGGTGTGCCCAACGCCACATCGACGTTGCTGCCAGCCGCGAGGGTCAGCGCACTGGCGGACAGTAGGTTGCCCGACGACAATGCCAGATGAGCGCCGCTATTGACGTTGACACTACCAATCGCCGAACCGGTGCCGGTCAGGGTACCGCCGGTGTTGACGTTGACCTGCGCACTGGCCAGCGAACCGCTGAGATCGACGATGCCGCCGTTGATCGCGGTGTTGCCTGTGATGCCGTTGATCCCAGTGAGGTTAAGGGTACCCGTGCCGACCTTGATCAGGCCGCCGCTGCCACTGAGGTCGCCGTCGAATGTGCTGGTGACGTTGCCACTGCCGACGGTCAGCGTGTTGCTGCCGGTGAGCTGCACACTACCGCTGCCGGTCAGTGCGCCGAGGCTGGCATCGCTGCCCAGATTGAGGCCGGCGCCAGCGCTGACGTTGACGCCAGAGGTGTTGCCCAGCGCATTGTTGTTGAGGGTAGTGACGCTGCCGGACACGATATCCAGCGCGCCAGTGAAGGCATTGTTGCCGGCTAGGGTCAGGTCGGACAACCCGTTTTTGGTCAGGCTGCCGGCGCCGTCAATGATGCCGTTTAGGCTAAGGTCATTGTTGCCCGCGACGGTCAGCCCAGCGTTGAGCGTCAACGCATTGCCGATACCGAATGCGGCACTGTTATCAAGTGCTGCCGCGCCACCAACGATCAGCGCCCCGCTGCCCAAACCGCTAGCGTTACCCAACGTCAGCGTGCCGGCATTGAGGGTGGTACCGCCACTGAAGGTGTTGTTGCCGTTGACGGTCAGATTGGCTGCGCCGTTCTTGATCAGTTGGCCAGTGCCGCTGGTGACGCCTCCGAGCGTGAGGTTTTGCGTGCCGCCAACGGTCAACGCGGCATTCAGGACGACGACGTTGTTGAGGCTGACCAGCGGCGAGTTGCCGTCCAGCGTTGCAGCGCCAGCAACGGTCAACGCACCGACGCCCAGCGCCGAGCTGTTGCCGACTGTCAGCGTACCGGCGTTCAGCGTGGTGCCGCCGAGGTAGTTGTTGGCAGCGTTGAGAATCAGATTGGCCGCGCCGTCTTTCACCAGACGGCCAGCGCCGCTGACCAGCCCGGTCAGGGTCACATTCGCCGTGCCGCCGATGTTCAAGGCACCGGCGAGCGCCACGGCATTGTTCAGGCTGACGGCCGTATTGGCATCCAGCGTGGTGTTGCTCGCCGTGTTCAACGTTCCGGAACCCAGTGCTGTGTTGCTGCCGACAATCAATTTGCCAGTGTTCAACGCGGTGTTGCCAAGATAAGTGTTGGCGCCGTTGAGGGTCAGGTCGGCAGCGCCATTCTTGGTCAGCCCACCGACACCGGCGACCACGCCACCGAGGGTCAACGCATTGGTCCCCCCCAGGATTAGAGTGCCGGCGAGGTTGACGTTGTTGGCCAGGGTGGCAGCAGTGCTGGCATTGAGCGAGGTGCCATTCGACGCGTTCAGTGCGCCGGTGCCGAGTGCGGTGTTGGAGCCGACCACCAGCGAACCGGCATTCAGCGCCGTGGTGCCGGTGTAGGTGTTGTTGCCATTGAGGGTCAGGCTGGATGCGCCGGTCTTGGTCAGGCCGCTGCTGCCGCTGATCAGGCCGCCGAGCGTCAGTGCTCCCGTGCCGCCAGCCGTCAATGTGCCGCCGAGGCTGATGGCGTTGGCCAGGTTGATCGTGCCCGGTGCGCTCAGCGTTGTCGCGCCGGTGACGTTGAGGGTGCCGGTACTTAAAGCCTGATTGTTGCTGACCTGCACCGTACCGCCATTGAGCGTGGTATTGCCCAGATAGGTGTTGGCAGCGCTGAGGTTCAACTGGCCGACGCCGAGTTTGGTCAGGCCACCACTGCCGGAAATCACCCCGCTCAGTGTGGTCGCGTTGGTGCCTTGCAGCGTCACGCCGCCAGCGCCGAGGGAAATCATATTGCCGATGTTCAACCCGGCATTGCTCGCCTGCAGAATCCCGCCGTTGGAGGTGATCACGCCGCTGCCGAAGGTGGCGCTGTTGTTGAACTGGGCGACACCGCCATTGAGCGTGGTCGCGCCGCTGACCAGAGGCCCCTGCAAGGTCCAGGTGCCACTGTTGAGGGTCAGGTTGTTAAAGTTGACGTAAGTGGCGCTCGAGGCAGTGCCGACACCGGTGGTGCCACCGCCGACGCCGACCGGATTTTGCAGGATCAGGCTGTTGGTGCCGCCGGCGCCGCCATCGACCGTGCCGGTCGGGGCGAAGGTCAGGTTGATGCCGATCAGTCCACCCAGACCTACACTGATCTGCACGCCGTCTCCGACCTGCACCGAGGAACCGGTCACCGCGGTAAAGGTGTTGGTGCTCGCCGCGCCCATCGAGACACCGCCAGTAATAGCACCCGCGTTGGTGAAGGTATTGCCTGCCGCTGACGTCTCGAACGCAACACGACCGTTGATGACGCCGGTGCTGCTGTTGGTCATGCTGACTTGCGAGCCACCGTAGACGCCAATCACCGGCGTATCGGCCAGGGTGATGCCACCGACAGACAAACCGGTTGAGGTGATGGTGCCGTTGTTGGTGATGGTGGTGGTACCGGCAGCGGCATTGTTCACGGCGATGCCCAAGCCGTCGATGCTGGTCAGGTTGAGGCCCAGCAGCATGCCCGTGCCGCGAATGATACCGCTGGCATTGTTGAGCACGCTGACCGTGCTTGTTGCGCCGGTGCCGATGAACGCACCGCCGCTCAACACCGAGACCAGCCCCAGTAGCGCCGGATCGATAGTGCCGGAGTTGTTCAGGGAAATGTTCACCCCGGTCAGGTCCATCACGTGGCCGCCGAGGGTCGCATTCATCTGCGCGCCGGAGTTGACGTTGACCGTCAGGCCGCTGGTAGCGCTGGAGAAGTTGTTGAGAAACAGCGGCAGGCTCGGCACACCGGTGCAGGTAACCGTCGATCCGCTGGTGCTGCAGGTAGCAAAGGCGGTTGGACTGAATCCCGCGCCGAGGAGCAGCGCGGCCAACGCCAACTTGCCTGACCGTCGGGAGCCCTTGCGGCAACGCTTGCTGAGCTCATGAGTGACCGCCCAGCAACCCAACGAAGCATTCCATACCAACGCAAATACGTGATTCATTGCGACCACTTCCTTGTAGTTTGAAAACACTCCCGATGGAGTCATGCGGGACTGAGTGAACAAACCGTCGCTTAAATACAGCAGCAAAAATGAAAAATGGTAGCGCTTGGCCATTTATATTTAAGGTGGCGTCTCCTTTTGCGACGACCGGCAGGCAAAGGCATGTGAGGCCTGTGATCGAATAACTCTCGGGAGGCATGCCTCGGCCAGCCTTCTGAGTATTTCGGAGGGTCACTCGAGCCACCTGTAAGCCAAGGGTATCGATCCGCCAAACCAGAAACGAAAAAGCCCAGCACACTGGCTGGGCTTGCGGCTCACTGACGTTCTGCGATCAGTCGGTCTTGGCGCTGCCTTCTTCCCGATCGGTCATCGCATCCTGATCGGAGCCGGGGTTGCCGGGCGGGGGCGTCCAGTCGACGCGGTGCTTTTTGGCTTCGGACTCGTCAGCGCCCTGCTTGGGCTCGGACTCGGCATCGTCGAGCCCGGAGCCGTGGCCTTGGCCAGCGTCGGGCGTCTTGCGTGATGGGCCCTGGTAAGGCGCTTCCGGGCCGTTGTTGTCTTCGACTGTCATGACAGATCTCCCGTGTCGGCGCGGAACATCCGCACCTATGAATCTGAAGGCACGGGTGGAGATGAAGTGCCATGGCTTCGACGGACGGCAACGATGGGTGGCGATCACGGGCGCGATGCGCTGGCTAGCATCGCATCGCGCCAGGGCGACGCCTACAAACACGCTTTCCATCCTGCAGCGGTGCGGCGCTCGCCCTTCAATCCGCAGCAGGCGCGCCGTAACGCCAGCGGGTGAAGTTGTGCAGGGTCAGCAGGCCGCAGATGACCATCAGCGGGATCAGCAGCACGCCGGAGATGATCGAGCCCCACCAGGCGACGTTGGACTGCCAGGTTCTGCCTTTACCTTCCGCCACGATCACCAGGCGCGTGGCCACTTCGCCAAAGCGCGCATCGGGCGTCAGCACGTTCACCTCGAGGTTGTAGTCCCCTGGCTCCATGGGGATGTGCGAGACAGCGCGGGTGATCTCGTTGCTGCCGTAGCTGGTGAGCTCCTGGGCCACGTCGCCCTGCCCCGCAGAGATCAGTTCGCCTGCCGGTGTGCGCAGCTTCCACGCCAGGGTCATCGGGGCGGGTGGGTATTCGACCCACTGTTCGTTTTCCCAGATCGGCCCGCCGGACAGCTTGCGCACGGTATACAGCGGCAGCTCATCGGTGGAGAACACCACGGCCAGGGTATCGAACTCGAGCGTTCGGGCCTTGACCGGAAATTCCAGGGTGGCGCCTTCATCGAGGCGGATCGGTACGTCCAGCGGCAGCGTCGTCGCCCAGACGGAGAACAGACGAAGCGCGACAACCGACAGCAACAGGCTCAGGCCCAGGCTGCCCCAGAGGATCGCTTTGCTCTTGTGACTCAATGCTCGACTCCCTACAGACCGATCCAACCGAAAAAGAGCTGCAAGGCTACTCGATATGCCTGCGTGGATCACCTTCCGCAATGCGCGGTTCACGCACGCGAGCGCTATGCAGCCTCGACATGACCGGCCCTGCCGGTGTTACCGCCCGCCACCTCTCCCACCCCCAGTGCCCGATTAACGTGCACCTCGCCACCTGTTGCTTCATTAGGTGACACCTCGCCTTTGCCCAATGCCAGGCGCGCCACCCACCACCATTGGCTAACCCGTTGTTGCGCCAGCACAAACACTCGGACGAGCACCTGTGGCTCACTAATTGCTTTGTTTGGATAAACGGATAATTGGATACATTTATTCAGGAAAGCCTATGCACAGCGCTCCGCTCTACACCCACCGCCAGCCCGTTACCGCCGAAGAAGAGGCTTACAACTTTCTGCTCGCGGCGATCTGCGCGGGTCGTTACCGCAAGGGTGACCGCCTGGTGGCCGAGGACATCGCCACTGAAATAGGCACCAGCCGCATGCCCGTGCGCGAGGCGTTTCGGCGCCTGGATGCACAAGGGCTGGTCACCCTGCGACCCAATCGCGGGGCCATCGTCAGTGGTCTGGACATCGAGCAGATGAACGAAGTCTTCGAGATGCGCAGTGCCCTGGAAGGCCTGGCGATACGCGTTGCGACTAGCAAGGTCACCGAGCGGCACCTGACCATTCTGGAGCGGCTGCTCGATGACATGGACGAGTGCCGCGACGACACCGCGCAATGGGTCGTGCGGCACCGCAACTTCCACGAATACCTGTGCAGCCTCAGTGAACGCCCGCGGCTGATGAAGCAGATCGTGGCGCTCTACTCGCTGATCGAGGCACCGATGCGCCTCTGGCTCGAACATGGCGACAAGCCGCTGAGCGGCCGTGAAGAACACGAACAGATTCTGCTAGCGCTGCGCACCCGCGACGCGGACCTCGCCGAGCGGGTGATCCGCGGACACATCGAAGGCACGCTGCCGGCACTGACTCTTTTTCTGCAAGCCGAACAATAAAAAACGGGCCGACCCGAAGCGGGTCTCGCCCAGCCGAACTTCTTGACTGCTGCCCTCCCCATCAACAGCAAACGGAGTTTCACCATGCGCCCTTCGTGTTCCCTCATCGCCGCGGTCACCCTCGGTCTGGCCTCCTCGTTCGCATCGGCCGCCGTGGTGGTGCCCGATCGCCTGAAAGATGCCGACAAGCTGACCTATTGCTCCGGGATGGACTCCCCACCGCTGGTGTCCTTCGACGCGGCGCAGAAACCGCAAGGGCTCGCCGTGGACCTTGGTTTGCAGATCGCCAAACGGCTGGGTGACAAGCAGGTGGCGTGGCGTGTCATTCCCTTCTCCGGGCTGGTGCCTGCCCTGCTGGCCAGCCAGTGCGACCTGATCGTCGATCAGCTGTTCGACAAGCCGGAGCGGCGCGAGGTCATCGACATCGTCAATTACATGTACTCCAGTCAATCGGTGGTGGTCCCCAAGGGCAACCCGAAGGGCATCGAGGCGCTGGACGACCTGTCCGGTCACAAGGTCGCCGTGCTGAACGGCTCGACCATCAAGACCCTGCTCGACGCCGAGAACGAGACACTCGCCAAGGCCGGCAAGCCGCCCATGAAGCTGGTGGTCTACAACACCGACACCGATGCCTTCCAGGCTCTGCGCATCAGCCAGGTAGACGCCTATGGCACCACGGTGGAAACCGCAGGCTACTACGCTGCCATGGCGCCGGACCTGTTTCAGGAAGGCGTACCGGCGTTCGGTCGCATCCTCACCGGCATCGGCATCCGCAAGGACGACCCGCAACTCTCCGCCGCCGTCCAGCAGGTGATCACCGACATGCGTGCTGACGGAAGTTATGCACAGCTGCTCGGCAAGTGGCACGTCGACAGCGACAAGCTGGACTGAGGAGCGGATCGATGAATTTCAATTGGGACATATTCTGGCAGTACCTGCTGCAGCCCAGTGACGTTTACCTGAACGCCCTGTGGCTGACCTGCGTGATCGCCGTTCTGTCCATGACCCTGGGCTGCGTGCTGGGGCTGATCGCGGCCCTGATGCGCCTGTCGGGCAACCCGCTGCTGCAGTACCCGGTGCGTTTCTACGTCTGGCTGATGCGTGGCACGCCACTGCTGGTGCAGATCGTGTTCCTCTACACGGCCCTCGCCGCCGGCGGCATCTTCCGCTTCGAGGACATCGACCTCGGCTGGGTGGTGATCCCTGGCAACATCCAGGCAGCGATCATCGCCCTGGGCCTCAACGAAGGCGCCTACATGGCGGAAATCATTCGTGCCGGCATCGCGGCGGTGGACAAGGGTCAGTACGAAGCCGGGCGTTCGCTGGGCATGACCTTCGCCAAACTCATGCGCCGCATCGTGCTGCCCCAGGCGTTCCGGGTCATCGTGCCGCCGCTGGGCAACGAGTTCAACGTGATGCTCAAGAACACCACGCTGGTCAGCGTGATCGGCGTGCAGGAGCTGCTGCTCAGTACCCAGATGATCACCTCGGCCACCTTCCGGGTGTTCGAGCTGTACCTGGTGGTGGCGATCTACTTCCTGCTGCTGACGACGCTCTGGGGCTTCTTCCAGAGCTGGCTGGAGCGGCGCTTCGGGCAATCCGACCGGCGCCCCGCCACGGCCTCGAAGCGACTGTTCGGCAGCTACACGGCAAAACTTCTGAGGGGGCGTTGAGATGCACAGCACGAGTCAGGAGTCGGTCATCGAGGCCCTGGATATCCACAAGTCCTTCGGCGACCTGCAAATCCTCAAAGGCGTGTCACTGCGGGTGAAGCGCGGCGAAGTGGTGGTACTGATCGGCGCCTCGGGCTCCGGCAAGACCACCTTCATCCGCTGCATCAACCTGCTCGAAGAGATCCAGAGCGGGCGCATTCGGGTCAATGGCCAGCCGATGGGCTACCGCGAGCGTGCCGACGGTTCGCTGGTGCGCGACAGCGAGCGCAACATCGCTCGGCAGCGCCGCGACATCGGCATGGTATTTCAGCGCTTCAATCTGTTCCCGCACATGACCGCCCTGGAAAACATCATCGAAGCGCCCATCCAGGTACTGGGCGTTGCCCGCAAGGCGGCCCTCGAACAGGCCCGCGCCCTGCTCGCCCAAGTGGGCCTGGCGGACAAGGCCGATCACTACCCGTCGATGCTTTCCGGTGGCCAGCAGCAGCGCGTGGCCATCGCCCGGGCGCTGGCGATGAAACCCCAGGCCATGCTCTTCGACGAACCCACCAGCGCCCTGGATCCGGAAACCGTCGGCGAAGTGCTGCAGGTGATGAAGCAGCTCGCCGAGCAGGGCATGACCATGGTGGTGGTCACCCACGAAATGGGCTTCGCCCGCGAAGTGGCCGATCGGGTCGTGGTGCTCGACCAGGGCGAACTGATCGAAGAAGGCCCGCCGCAACAGATTTTCAGCAACCCCACCCATCCTCGCACTCAAGCCTTTCTCAGCCGCGTGCTGTGAGCCTTATCAGGAGATGACGATGCGTTTATCGAAACTGTTCGCAGCACTGTGTTGTGCCACCGTTGCGCCCATGGCACTGGCCGCCGCACTGGTGGTGAAGGTGTACAACTGGTCGGACTACATCGGCCCCGAGACGCTGAAGAACTTCGAGAAAGACAGCGGCATCAAGGCCCAGTACAACATCTTCGACACCAACGAAATGCTCGAGGCCAAGCTGCTCTCCGGGCGCTCCGGCTATGACGTGGTGGTGCCCTCCAGCCAGTTCCTGTCCAAGCAGATTCGCGCCGGTGCCTACCAGCCGCTGCAACCCGAACTGCTGGATAACTGGAAGCACCTCGACCCGCGCCTGATGGAGCGCCTGGAAGCGGCCGACCCGGGCAATCGCTACGCCGTGCCCTACATGTGGGGCACCGTGGGCATCGGCTACAACGAGGAAAAAGTTCGTGCCGTACTCGGCAAGGACGTGCAACTGGACTCCTGGTCCATGGTCTTCGACCCGCAGAACCTGGCCAAGCTGAAAAACTGCGGGGTGGCCTTTCTCGACGCACCGGTGAAGATCATTCCCCAGGCCATGCTCTACCTCGGCCTGGACCCCAACAGCGTCAAGCCCGAGGATTACAAGCAGGCCGCCAAGCTGCTCACGACCCTGCGCCCCTCGGTGACCTACTTCAGCTCGTCGAAATACACCGCCGACCTGGCCAATGGCGATATCTGCGTGGCCATCGGTTACTCCGGCGATGTGATCCAGGCGCGCAGCCGCGCCAAGGAAGCCGGCAAGCACACCGATATCCGTTACCTGATCCCCAAGGAGGGGGTGAACCTCTGGTTCGACATGCTGGCGATCCCCAAGGATGCCGGCAACGTCGCCAACGCACATGCACTGATCAACTACCTGCTGCGCCCCGACGTGATCGCGCCAATCAGCGACTACGTGGGCTACGCCAACCCCAACAAGGACGCCACGGCGTTGATGGACCCCAAGGTCAGCGGCGATCCCGGGGTCTACCCCAGCGATGACGTGATCGGCCGAACGTTCGTTTCCGCCGACCTGCCGGAAAACATCCAGCGCCTGATCACCCGTGAATGGAACCGGATCAAATCCGGCCAATGAATCCGTTTCGAAGAGCTTCCGCCATGTTGAAATTCTCTGCCCACGAATACCCCTACCCTTCGCAACGCCAGAGCGTCTTCGCCCATCGTGGCATGGTCGCCGCCTCTCAACCGCTGGCCGCCCAGGCCGGCATCGAAATCATGCAAAAAGGTGGTAACGCGATCGACGCCGCCATCGCCACGGCGGCCGCACTCACCGTGGTCGAACCCACCGGCTGCGGCCTGGGCGGCGATGCTTTCGCGCTGGT
Source organism: Pseudomonas flavescens (assembly GCF_013408425.1). NCBI lineage: Bacteria > Pseudomonadati > Pseudomonadota > Gammaproteobacteria > Pseudomonadales > Pseudomonadaceae > Phytopseudomonas > Phytopseudomonas flavescens. The sequence goes on from NZ_JACBYV010000001.1 coordinate 3,674,443, forward strand.
CTGGTGCAAGGGCCAACTGCATGGCCTCAACGCCAACGGCCATGCCCCCGCGGGCCTGAGCATCGAGGCCGTGAAGGCTGCCGGGCATGAGCAGATGCCGCTGTATGGCTGGACGCCAGTCACCGTACCGGGCTGCCCTTCGGCCTGGGCCGAGCTGTCGCAGCGCTTCGGCGCTCTGCCCTTCGCCGACCTGCTGCAACCGGCCATCAGTCTGGCGCGAGGCGGCTTCCCGGTGTCGCCGGTGGTCGCCCACCAATGGCAGATCGCGCTGGACGAATTCAGCCCGCATCGTGATGCAGCACTGGACGCCTGGTTCGACACCTTCCTGATCGATGGCCGGGCGCCGAGGGCGGGGGAAATTTTCCGTAACGAGGCGCAAGCGCGCACCCTCGAAGAACTGGCCAGCAGCCAGTGCGAAAGCTTCTATCGCGGGGCCTTGGCGCAGCGTCTGGATGCTCATGCCAGGGCCACCGGTGGTTATCTGCGCGCCACTGACCTCGAGACCTATCGAGCGCAGTGGGTGGAGCCGATCCACGTCAATTATCGGGGCGTGGATGTCTGGGAAATCCCACCGAGCGGACAGGGGCTGGTGGCCCTGATGGCGCTGAAGATTCTCGAAGGCTTCGACTTCGATCACCGCGACAGCAAGCGCACCTGGCACCGCCAGCTGGAAGCCATGAAGCTGGCCTACAGTGACGGCCTGCACTACATCACCGACCCCCTGCACATGCGCGTGGCGGTAGCCGACCTGCTGAGCGACGCCTACAGCGAGCGGCGGCGCGGGCAGATCGGTGAGCAGGCGCTTGCCCCGGCCCATGGCGATCCCCACGCCAGCGGCACCGTGTACCTGGCGACGGCCGACGCGCAAGGCAACATGGTGTCGTTCATTCAGAGCAACTACCACGGCTTCGGCTCCGGTGTGGTGCTGCCCGACAGCGGCATCGCCCTGCAGAACCGCGGCCAGGAATTCAGCCTCGATCCGCAGCACGCCAACTGCCTGGCGGCGGGCAAGAAGACCTTCCACACCATCATCCCCGGCTTCCTGACCAAAGGCGGCGAAGCCATCGGCCCGTTCGGGGTGATGGGCGGCTACATGCAACCGCAAGGGCACGTGCAGATGGTCATGAACCTGGTGGACTTCGGCCTCAACCCGCAGGCGGCTCTCGACGCGCCTCGCTGGCAATGGCTGGGCGGCATGAAGGTCGGCATCGAACAGGCCGCCTCCCGGGACCTGGCCAACGCGCTGAGCAGAATGGGCCACGACGTGCAGATCGCCTGTGACTCGACCGACTACGGTCGCGGGCAGATCATCGTTCGCGACCCGCGAACCGGCGTTCTGTGCGGCGGCACCGAGCCACGGGCCGACTCGCACATCGCCGCCTGGTAACGCCTGCCGTCAGGGCTTGTGCCTGCCCTGGCGGCCCATCCGGTCGGCGCCGGATGCCCCTCACTGCGGCTGAAGAAGCCGCTCAGCGTTATCGCTCGCACCACTCGTTGCCCTGCCTGAAATGCCGGTAAGCGGCCTGACTCAGGAGGAGAAGTCGAGGCGCTTTTCACGGACGCCCTTTCGGCCAAGCGCGAGCATCACGATCATCAACAGACAGCCAATCACAATGGCGCTCGAAGAGAGGATGAAGATGCTGTGCCGATCGTTGCCCTCGATGATGAACCCCAGCAGGGTGGGCGCTGCAGCCGCAGCGGACACCTGCACCACACCGACCAGTTTGGTCAGGCGGCCATTGGGGTCGTGGGTCACCACCGAAGACATGTAGTAGGACAAGGCCAGGTTCCAGCCGAAGTTCATCAGGAACACCGCCAGTGCCAGATCCATGGCAGCGTGGATACTCGACGCGAACATGTACACCGAAACCAGCACGGCCAGCGAACCGGTGAAAATCATCGGCACGCGGCCAAGGCGACGCCCCAGCAGGCTGGGCAGCGCCGCACCGGGCAGGCCGCCGAGCAGACCAACGCTGATGGCCCAGCCGATATCGACCGGGGCCACGCCCGCGTCACTGGCGATGCCCTCGACGAAGCCCCACAGCGAGTAGATCGACAGTTGCAGGAACAGCATGCCGAGCAACGAGCAGACACCGATGACCGTCAGCCCGGAGAACAGGCGATCGGTGGATACCCGCTGCTCTTCCTCGCTCTGCCTGGTCGGCAGGCAGAAGCACGCCAGGCACACCAGGGCGAACCAGCCCGAAAGGTAGTAGATCGCCCCGTAGAAGCCTTTGACCTCGGCGATCATCGGCAACACCGCAGCACTGAAGGAGAACATGCCAGTCTGCACGAACAGCAGAATGCCGTAGGAGCGATCCTGGCCGCTCATCCTGCCCAGGCAATAGATCGCGTAGGAATACAGCACCCCGGAACAGACTCCCGAAACGAAGCGCAGCAGCATCAGAGTATCCAACTGGGCCACACTGGCGGTGAACAGGTTAGCGGCCAGAAGCAGCACAGCGCCGCTCAAGGCGATGGTTCGTGGGCCGAGAAAACGGATCATCGGCAGGTACAGCAAGGTTCCGAAGATGGACGCGCACATCTCGGCCGACATGACCCAACTCTGCTGAGATAGCGTCAGTGTCAGACGCTCCGTCAAAAGCCCCATGAAGATGGGTTGCACACCGATGGCCAGAATCGAGGCTGCGGCGATGAAAATGCACGCTGCGCGCATGGCAGCTGGATGACTGATGTTCATTATTCGTACCCGCCGGCAAGGCGTCGAACGCGCATGCCCGCTTCAGAAAATCCATGGATCCCGATTGGGGAAATTCGCTCAGGCAAGTCGGTAGCAGTGGATGAGCACCTGGTTCGCTCGGGGATAGGTCGCCTGCCCGATGAACGCGCTACGGGTCAGCCACTCGAGGCGCCCCCGTGGCACCTGAAATCGCGGCGAGCAGGTGCAGCGGTACGCCTGCTGCGGCACGGGCCAGATGCCCTGGGCCTCGAGCCGCCGCCCCTCATCGTCCAGGACCAGCAGGCCGGTATTACGGATATTGATCAGCTCTCCCCTATCGGTGAGCAGGCTGTAGCGAGCATCCAGTTGGCCAACGCCATCGCCACGCTGGAGATAGAAATCGGCGCCGCTGGCGAGCACCTCGCCTTGAATATCCAGCCCGTCGAAGCGCCCGCCAAGTATCCGGAAATTGCTTCGCTGCCCGCCCTCGCATGGCCCCATGTCATCGGCCTCGGCAATCATCACCTGCAAGGTCATCACCCACTCCAGGGCCGGCACGGCGAGCCCGGTTTGCGCTGTGGTCGTCATCACGCACTCCTCTGCCCGACAAGGGCATCATTGGCTCGGCTAGTAGCGATACGTGAAGTAGAGTTCAACGGCGCTGAAGCGCTCGTCGTCTCCGAACACCTGCCTGGCAGCGGACTTGGCCGTGACCCAGTTGTAAGACAGAGAGCTGTAGAAGCGCGGCGTCGGCGTCCAGTCGAGAAATACCACGGTCTCATCGGCGAATCGCCGATCGCTCACCGGTGCCCCCTGGAAGTTCTTTTCGTCCAGCCAGAACTGGTAGTGGATGGCCCCCAGGGTGAAGGTCTCGGATAGGCGATTCTTGATCGAGAACTGCTGAACCCGCTCGTTGCTGTTGAACAGCAAGTAGTTGCCAACCACGTCGCCTACCAGCCAGGTGCTCCAGTCGATGAAGCCCTTGCTCAAGGGATCCCAGGATTTCTGCTTGTTGTCGGTGAGGTCATCATCGCCGGAAAACTCGGCATAGCGATAACCGAGCGTGGGCGTGAATGGCACCGAGTCGAACAGGTAATCGGCCTGGGCGTACCAGGCGCTGGCATCGTAATCGACGCCCTCGCCACTACCCCGTTCGACGGCGTACTCGGCATTCAGCGTCAATGCCGGTACCCCGGGAATCTTGCCGCGCAAGGCACGTACGTTATAGACCTGCATGCCATCGCGGCGGCTACGGTTGGTGCCCTTGCTCGCCAGGGAATCGACCTTCATGGCCATGGCACCGAGCGTGACCTGGCCGTCGAGGTCATAGTCGAGGTTGGCGCCCGTCATGCGGAAGTTGCCCATCCGGTCATCGGTGCGCAAGCTGAACGCCTGGGACTGCAGCCCGCCATGGCTCCAGGCGAGGATCGCCGAATCCTTGAAAGCGGTTCTGGGGCCCAGCCAGTAGGCCCCATCGTCGAACATATCGAGGTTGCCATCCATGACGATGAAGCCGCTGCCGATCATGTAGTTCTGGCGGCCGGCGGTGAACTTCCAGTCACCGGCGCGCAGCCCTGCGTACAGTTCCTCGGTCGCCAGGTCACCGTCGGAGCTACGCGTATTGCCGCCGGCGTCGCCATCGCCAAGGGTGGTTGCCGCTATCACCGAACCACCGGCTATCAGCCCTACGCTCTCGTTGAGCGAGTAGTCCAGCGTGACGCCCGGCTTGATGTAGAACTCTTGCCAGTCGACCTTCTTGCCGTCATTGCGTCCGCTGCGGATGTCGGTGCGGCCAGCACCGAAATTCACGCCGCGAGTGCTGACGGTCGCGCCGCCAGCAGTGAGGTTGACCTCACCTTTCAGGTTACCTTGCTCGAAGGCATAGCCAGCCAGGGTCGACTGACTGGCCAATGGAAGCCCGAGTGCGAGTAGCACGCAGGGAACGCGTTTTGCCGTGTGCATGTGAAGCTCCTGTGCCGTTATTTTTGTATTACAGGGCAGTAAAAAGTGGCGCAGTTGGCCACTGAACACCTGACGCAGCAGGTGGGAACGCAGGCAGGCCGGCGCTCCGTGATCTTCTAATCGATAGGTGTCAGTGACTGAGTTCTGCAGCAATGGCTCTGAGCATGCGGACGCTGTCCGCATCCAGGTCAGTGACCGCTTCGGGCAGCGACGACTGCTTGACGATCACCACCTGAGCGGCAAGGTCGACGAACAGGTACTGACCGTGGATCCCCCCCGCCATCAAGGCCCGGCCATGGTCGTTGAACACGTACCACTGGCTGCGGTATGACGCGCCTGGCGTCCACTTGGAAAACTCTTTGTTGCCGGCATAGATCTCGCGATCGCCCCCCTCGGCAATGGCCTTGATCGCCTCTGCGGCGATCAGCTGACGGCCATCGACAACGCCCTCGTTCGCCAGCAGCAGGCCGAACCTGGCCATGTCGCGCAGCGTGGCGCTGAAGCCGGCGCCGGCAACCGCCCGCCCCCATGGGTCGGCCATGAAATAACCATCACGCTCGCAGCCCAGCTGCGCCCAGATGGCCTGCAACTGCCTGTCGCAGGCGACACCGCTGGCCCGCTCCATCACCCACGCCAGAGCTTCGGTGGTGGCGGTCACGTAATGGAAGAAACCGCCGTGTTCACCACGTTTCTGCAGCGATGGCAGGTACTGGTAGAGCGACTGGAACTGAGCGTACTCGGCGGGCGCAGGCTGGAAACCGCAGGCATAGCCGTACTGCGAGCTTTCCGAACTGGGATCGTCGTACACCTCGCTGTAGGCGATCCCCACCGCCATATCAAACAACTGGCGCACCGTCGCATCGGCAAAGGCTCCGCCACGCAGCTCGGGTACGTAGTCTTGCGCCTGGGCATCCGGGTCGAGCAGCCCTTGCTGCACGAGCTGCTCGCCGAGTACGCCAATCAGCGACTTGGTCACCGAGAACATGATGTGTCGATCATCCGCTCCCTGGCCGTTGAAGTAGCGCTCATAGACCACGGCACCGTTGTGCATGACCAGAAACCCATCGGTCTTGCTGGCCAGCAAGTGTTCGATCACGTTGACCGACACCCCGCAAACGCTCGTGAACGCCAGCCCCTCCAGTGCCACAGGCGCCTGCGGCAGCTGCGAGGCGGGGCCGCTACCTGCCGCCACATCGATCGTCGGCCTGAGCCGTGCCAGGTTGCGAAACCCCCAGCGGTTGAACGGCGGAAACATCCAGTTCTTCCAGGTGACCCGCGCCTGCGGAGCAGCAGGGAACCCCTGCATCAGCGTCGCTTGCTGCTGTTCGGCTTTGCACACCGCGTGGGCTTCCAGGTACAGCGAAGCGAGGGAGCGGTCGAGAATCTGATTCATCTGACGAATCCTGAAAATGGCTCTGCGTTGGAACAGATGTGAGGAAATAATTAATCCTAATAAATTCTTTAGTCAATAAAATATTTGTCCATAAAAAGCTTAGCGAGCTATGATCGAGATAACGATTCAGTATCTGAGGAGCAACGGTGAGCGGATTGCGCGAGCGCCAGAAGGAACTACGCCGCAATGCCATTGCGCAGGCGGCCGTGACGCTCTTCCAGCGCCAGGGGTTTCGAGAAACCACCATCGAACAGATCGCCAGCGTTGCCGGTGTTTCTGCGCCGACGGTGTTCAAGTACTTCGGCAGCAAGCAGGAAATCATTCTCGAGATGCTCAAGGAGGCCGACCGCCGAGCCATGCTCGACCTGCGCAAGCGCATGCGCGATTTCGATGACCCGGTCGACACCCTCTGCCATCTGGAAAGCCTGCTGGTGGGCTATGCCCTGGACGTGCTGCCAGCCGCGCTCTGGAAGGAATTGCTGCCCCTGGTACTGGTAGGCGGCGACAGCGGTCTGCCGGCTGCCTACCGGAATATGAACAGCGGCCTGCAGGCCGAAATCGCCACCGTTCTGCGTGACCTGCAAGCCGCTGGCAAGCTGCGCCCAGACCTGGACGTCACGCTGGCAGCCTTTCTGCTCAACGACTATTCGCACCTGCAACTGCTGCGCCTCACCTCCAGCGAACAGATGGACATGGCGGCCCACGCAGAGACCGTCCGGTCGACCACTCGGCTGATATTCGAAGGGATGCGCAACCTTGGCTAACGGCTGAGCCGCACGCCATTCAGAGGGCCAGTCGCCAGCGCCTTGGCGATGTCAGTGGCGTATCGCCCGAATGCTGCGAATGTCGGAAAAGAACAGCTCGTCCGGGTAAGGGCTGGGGTCATCGACGGCCTTGGTCATGAAGTAGGCCTCGTCGAAAACGCCCGCCATCGGTAGCACGACACCCACCACGTGCACGCGATACCAGTATGACCGGGGTTCATCATCCCACTGCAGTTCGACGAGTACCGTCTTGCCCATATAGGCCAGGGCATGGGCTGCATCTGGCAATGGCGTCTGATCGGACATGGCGTGTGGTCTCCTCCTTGATACCGGTTGCGAATGGCCACTGGCTGAGCCTGCGCGATAGCCAAGTGCGTGTGCCCGGTGGGTTCCTTCCATCGGGTGGGCCTTTGCTGCACTATGCGAGTTTGCACTGCAGCATGGACGCAGCAAGCGCGAGCCACTATCCAACCCACATTCGTAATATACAACTATCGCAGTGTTATTTGTATATTACGACAGTAAATTACCAGAATATTATGGAATCAATAGACGACCGCATTAGAGCGCTTGTTGATAAGGCCGGCTTGGACGAGCTGGTCAAAAGGACTGAAATCGGCGCAGTTCGCTGGAGAACTGTGCGCTATGACAAGCGGACTCGAATCAGCACCCGCGAGGTTGAAGCGCTGGTCAGCTTGTATCCCCATTACGCGCTCTGGCTCGCGAAAGGAGAGATAGCTCCGCAGATCGGGCAGACGAGTCCCGACTACGACGACGCCAACCGAACCTGATCATTGCATCGCAAGATGGCGATCTCTCAACGAGTCGCCTCCCTACCGACTACCAGCCCCAGGACCCGACCGGCGCAACTGCTCACGGGCCGGTCGAGCACAGGGTGATCAGAGGCGTCAGGTTGCCTTACGCCATCTGGGTATCGAGGTTGGCACCATCCCCCTTGTAGTCGTCGTGCACCAGGTGATCCCAGCCGTTTTCCGGCAGGCGACCTTCCTCACGGTAGAACGCGTATTCCTCTTCGCGGTACTCGAAGATGCTCTGGTCATCCGGTGCGTCCCGCTGGGCATAGTTGTACATGTAGTCGTCGAGGAACTCGTAGCGCTGCAGCCCGTTCTCGGTGAGCAGGCCCTGGGTATCCAGGTCCTTGAACAACTGATCGAGGTCGGCACGGTGGGCATCCATGCGGTTGCTGTGCTTGATGTCTTCGACGATCAGGAACGGCGTCAGCGCCACGGTCAATGCAGCGCCAGCCCACAACAACGGCCCGGCAAGAGCCCTGGCGGCATTGGAGCCCATCAGCGCGGCCATCTGCGCACCGCCGCCAGCGACGTTGAAGGCGCCAGCAGCCACGGTGATCGCCCCCTGGGCGATGGCGACCTGGTCGTTGCTGCCCATCCCGGATTTGATCTTCAGGCCGCCGAGCACCAGATCGGCAACACCCGTGAAGCTGTTGGCACCCGCATCCATGATCCGCAGGAAAGCGGAAATACCACGGCTGGTCGGCGTGCTGCCGTTGAGCCCGGGGTTCTTGGCGAAGCCATCACGGAAGCCATCGTTGATGGTCTTGAGTTGCTCGTCGGACATGTTGAGCTTTTCGGCGAGCTTCTCCTTGTTGTCGATGGGCGCGGCATCGACGGCACTGTTGAAGTCCTCGTAGAGCTTCTTCACCTCGCCCTGGATCACGCTCATGTTGTGCCCGGCGCCGCCGGGTGCATCCTTGCCGAATATCTGTGGCAGCGACTTGTCCAGGCCGAGCATCTGGTTGGTCTGGGTGCCACGGATGTTGTCGTAGATGTTGCTGCCCAGATTGACGAAGTGCTGGCCGGCGCCCAGCACACTGACGAAGTCCTTGGCGATGGCCAGGCGCTCTTCCGGCGTATCGGCCAGGGTGCCGCCCTTGCCGGCCAGTTGGTAGATGCCCGACGCCAGGGAGATCAAGCCACCAGTTGAACCCAGTGCTCCGTTGGCGTTGAGCTCGGTGATGGTCTTCAGCATGCTGCCGTGAGCGCCCTCGCCCAGGGTCTTGTAGACGTCCTTGCCCATGACCTTGTCGATGTCGGCCGAGGTCACCGTGCCATTCTTGGCGAAGGTCGCACCCAGTTCCTTCAGGGCATCGCCGAAGGCCTTGGCGGTCTGCTTGTTGCCGAGAAATTCCTGAACGAAACGCTCCGTTTCCACGGTGCGGCGGGTCATGTCGATGCCGCCTTTCTTCAAGGCGGTGAGCAGTGTCTTGATGGTGTCCTGAGTGGCCAGGGCAGTGTTGTCATCGCTGATCAGCGATGGGTCGGCCATCAGTTTGTCGAGGTCCATGGTGGTGGCATCGATCATCATGTGCTGCGAGAACTGCGCGGCCTTGTCGGGATCGAACGCCGTCAGGGACGCGTAGGTCTTGGCGATGTCCGCCTCGGCCAGATCGCCCAGGCCCTTCTCTTTCAGGTCGGCGATATAACGCGAATATTCCTCGGAGAATGCCGTGTCTTCGAGCTTCTCGCGCACGCCGTCCTTGTCGGGCAAGGCATCCAGCGCCTTGTCCTGCTGGGCCTTGAAATCCTTCTGCACGCTTTGCGAGCCGAACAATTGGCCGATCTGCTCGTCGAGCTTCGTGCCGTCGATGATCGCTGACAGGTCATCGCCATTGGCCTTGGCAGTGCTCTTGCCCATGGAGATGTCGAGGGTGACCATGTCCAGGCCATTCTCGGTGGCTGCCTGGGCACGCAAGGCGTTGTAGAGTTTGGCGCGTTCGTCATCCTTGCCGATGCTGCCGTTGTCGATGCCGGCCTTCCAGTCCTTCATCAGGTTCTGCCAGGTCATTTCGCTGACCGTGAGCTTGCCGTTCTTGTCCTTGGGGTCGACGGTGGTGGTCTCGAGATTGGCGATGTCGAGCTCGCTGGCAGGTGGCAGCCCGGCGGCTTCACGGGCTAAATCCATCTTGCTGTCCTCTGTCGGCTCGGGCCCCTTGAGGGCGGAAAAACCATGCTTGCCGAAGTCCTGCAGGCGCCCGGCTTCGGTGCCGTGCCTGGCTTCGCCGCTCTTGGTCACACCGTCGATCTTGCCGTTGCCGATGTCTGCGCCGGTGAGCACCTTGCCGTCGGCATCGTGGGTTTCGATGTGCTCGAGCACCTGGGAGGCGCGGTAGGCGGCATCGGCGTCGGTTTCGAAATCACCGACCTGCTCCTTGAGCATGTCCTTGATGCCGCTCTGGTTGCCGAGGTTCTTGAGCAACGGATCGCCGTCGATGATCTCCTGGGCGGTGCGCTCGTCGTTCTTCGGCCGCTCCCAGATGATGCCCAGTTGCTCGGCCTGCGCCCTGGCTTCCTTGTTGTCCGCAGCCGCGGTGGGGTTGCGCAGTTCGCCCTGCAGATGCGAGAAGCCATACTTGCCGAAGTCCTGCAGGCGCCCGGCTTCGGTGCCGTTCTTGGCATCGCCGCCTTTGGTGAAACCGTCGACGCGGCCATTGCCGACATCCTTGCCAGCGATCTTGTCGCCGGAGCCGTCGAGGGTTTCGATGTGTTCGAGCACCTGGGCGGCACGGAAGGCGGCATCCGGGTCATTCTCGAAATCACCGACACGCTCCTTGAGCATGTCCTTCACGCCACTCTGGTTGCCGAGGTTCTTGAGCCGCGGGCTGTCGTCGATGATGTCCTGTGCCGAGCGCTCGTCACCCTCGGGGCGTTGCCATTGAATGCCGACGGCTTCGGCCTGCTGACGGGCTTGCTTGTCATCGGCGGCCGTGCTCACGTCATTGAGCTTGCCCTCGAGATGGTCGAAACCATACTTGCCGAAATCCTGCAGCCGGCCGGCTTCGGTGCCGTGCTTGGCATCGCCGCCCTTGGTGAAGCCATCGACCCGACCGTTATCGACGTTGTCGCTGACGATACGGTTGCCACTGCTGTCTATCTTCTCGATATGTTCGAGCACCTGAGCGGCGCGAAAGGCGGCATCGGGGTCGTTCTCGAAATCACCGACGCGATCCCTGAGCATGTCCTTCACGCCACTCTGGTTACCCAGGTTCTTGAGCAGTGGGCTGTCCTCGATGATCTCCTTGGCGGAGCGCTTGTCGTCCGCTGGCTTTTCCCAGCGAATGCCTGCCTGCTTGGCCTGTTCGGTCGCCTGATCCCAATCCTTGACGGAGTTCGAGTCACCCTTGGCGTCGACGCCTTGGTTGTTCGTAGCCTTGACGGTCATTGTTTTATCCTTCTGCGGGACACCAGAAAAGTACAGTGACTGCCGGTGCTTGCATGGCTGGTCGCAAGCCTCGCTACTGGTAGAACTGGTACAAGTGGAGGCGCCGCCCACAGGCTGCGCCCGCTTCCCGCCCCGAACGTCAAGACGCACCGGCAGCGGGACACCCACCATGAAACCCGCTGCGCATGAAAATACGATGACGCCTCGGCGATCGCGCTGTTGAAGGGCGATTCGGTAGCGCGCCCGCGGTTCGGCCCGGCACTGCAGAGCGTTGCGAGTCGCCTATGGCTAGGCGGTGAGCAGGCTGCCCAGACGCTCGCCGATGATCACGCAGGGCGCCATGGTGTTGCCGGTGGTGATCCGCGGCATGATCGAAGCATCGGCGATGCGCAGACGCTGGATGCCGTAGACCCGCAGCTGTGCGTCGACCACCGACAAGGCATCCGTGCCCATCTTCGCCGTGCATGACTGGTGCCACACGGTGGACGCCGCGTTGCGCACGAATGCCTCGAGCGCAGCACCGCGCAATGGCCCGGGCATGACCTCGCGTCTTGCGAAGGGGCGCATGGTTTCGCTGTTGCCGATCTCTCGACACAACTCGACCGCGCGCACCAGGGCTTGCAGATCCTCCGGTTCGCTGAGCGCGCCGCTGTCGATCTTCAGCGGGTCCATGGCACCGCTGCCCGTGAGGGTGATCGACCCTCTGCTTTTGGGCCGCACGAGGCCTGGAAGCAATGACCAGGCCGCCGCGGGCGGATGGAACATGGCCTGTGCCTCGGGGGTCGCGATGGGGATTTCGGCGAGAAAGGTCTGGATGTCCGGCGCGTCGAGCGCGGCGCTGCTTTTCCACAGGAACGTCGACTCGCCGGCGTTGTTGCGCGGTGCGTGAGCCTGTTCGTAATCCCAGATGCAACCGGAAACCATGATGTGGTCCTGGTAGTTCTGGCCGACACCCGGCAGGTGCTGCACCGGCTCGATAGAGTGCCTGGCAAGCTGCTGCGCATCGCCGATTCCCGACAGCATGAGCACCTTGGGCGTGTTGATCGCTCCCAACGACAGCACCACCTCCTCACCAGCTCCGAAGTGGATGATCCGGCCTTGGTAGAGCACTTCGACGCCGACCGCCCGCTGGCCCTCCAGCAGCACACGCAGGACGTGTGCGTGGGTCAGTACCGTCAGGTTGGGCTGCGCCATCGACGGGAACACGTAGCTGCGGAATATCGAGCGTCGGCGCCCGTCACTCAGGCACACGTTGGTCAGTGCCGCACCGCCTGGCCCCTCCATCATCGCGCCGTTCTGGTCGTCGTAAACGGTCATCCCGAGCTTCGCCGCCGCGGCCAGCATGGCAGGCGCGACCGGATTGGGGTCGGGCGCAGGTTGCACGAACACCGGGCCGCCCGTGCCTCGACGCAGTGGGTCCGGGGCGCCCTGCCAGTTCTCGATGCGCCGGTAGGTGGCCAGTGTCGACTGATAGTTCCAGGCCGGGTCGCCGGACTCGCTGGCGAAATGGTCCCAGTCGCTGCTGTGCCCACGGGACCAGACCATCACGTTGATCGAGGCGCCCCCGCCGAGCACCTTGCCCATCGAGAGGGGCATCTGCCGACCGTGCAGGTGCGGGTTGGGCTGCGCCACGAACTGCCAATCGCGCTCACTGCCCAGGTTGGTGAACCAGACCCCGGCATCGCTGACGCTGGATAGGTCGTCGCTGCCGCCTGCCTCGAGCAGCAGCACCCTGATGTCCGGGTTTTCCGCCAGACGCCGGGCAACCACCGAGCCCGAAGTACCGGAGCCGCAGACGATGTAATCGTATGCGCTGCGAAGGTTGGTTTGCTGGCGAAACTGGTTCTCTTCAACCTGACGAGCGAAGTCTGCTTCGTCGGCGATACAGGAATGATTGTTCACGAATGGGCCTATGCACCGTTGCAGCGGACGCGATGAACGACTGCCGAACAGGTGAGCAACGAAAGGAGGCGGCTGGCGTCATGACGCTGGCCATGGAATGGATCGGTCTGTGAAGACCCGATCGATTCTAGAGCGGGACCGACGTACGCCCCTTACCTGCAGGGCGCATGCTGCATGCCCCGGAGGCGCTATCGATGATCAGGCGAGTGGCGGGACGTTCTTACCTGGCCGCGCCGACCTGCGAAGGGCAGATGCCGAAATGCGCCTGATAGGCACGACTGAAATGCGAGGCCGTGGCGAAGCCGGATTGCCAGGCCACATCCTGCACGCTTGGGCGCCCGGCGGTGGAAGTCAGCAGCCGCTGCGCATGCTGCAGGCGGACGCTCCAGACCTGCCGCATCAGGGTGGTGTTCTGCTCCCTGAACAAGCGTTGCAGGTGCTTGACCGAAACGTGGGCCGCTTCGGCGACCGCCGTGCAGTCGAGACGTGGGTCTGCCAGATGCAGATGGATATGCCGTCGGGCTCTCGACAGAACGGCGTCGGCACTGCGCGACCTGGCTTTGTCCCCTGCCCCGCCCAGCATGCTATCGACCAGGTCGAGCAACTGTCGGCCCATCAGGTCACGGACCGCCGGGCCAGGGGCGACATGCTGCTGCGCGATGCAGTGAATCAGGTCACGGATGGCCCGGGTATCCGCCGAGCCCACATCGGTGATGACCGGCGAGCGCAGCGAGTGCCGCAGGCCACGCTCCCGCAGGATGCCCTTGGGAATGCGCAGTACGGTCATTTGCCCACGCTCGGCAAACGACTCGTGGAAACGCCGTTCAGGGTCGATGAAGAACATGCTGCCCGCAGTAAACCGGTGAGTGCTTCCAGCCTGTTCGATGTCGACACGCCCACCGGTCATCAGCTTCAGGTACAGCCACTGGCCTTGCCATGAGCCCTGATCTTCGCCTGCGGGCACCAACGCGAGCGACACGAGGTCGGCACGCGTCACCCCGATATCGCCCAGGTGCCAGCTTTGCGCAGATGAACCTGCGATGTGCGCCTGATCGAATTGGCAATGCAGCCCGTGGTGTTCGAGCATGGCGGCCGCCCAATCGTTCTCGGCATCAGGCCCCAGATGGAAAGCGATGGGCGGGTTGTGTGAGCGTGTCATGAGAATGACCTGATCGATTCGGCGTGTACTGACGGGAACCATGAACAGCCGAAGCGGCTTGCTGCACGGGCTGGCAGCAGCCTACGCCGATTCGCCAGGCGCGACCGTGCATTCGGCCTGACGGCACTGTTTCACGGCAGCGAGATGGCTTGCTCGGCAGCGATGAGTCGGCCCGGTGGACAGGCCCCAGAAACAAAAAACGCGGTACCTGCTCGGCAGGCACCGCGTTCTCGCAAGCAGCGCTATCAGCCGAAGATCAGCGTCGCGCCATAGAACAGACCTGCTGCCAGCGCCATGGAGGTGGGCAAGGTAAGTACCCAGGCCAGCAGGATGTTGCTGATGGTGCTGCCCTGCAGGCCACTGCGGTTGGCGACCATGGTGCCGGCAACCCCGGATGACAGCACATGGGTGGTGGATACCGGCAGGCTGTAGACGTTGGCCAGCCCGATGGCGCAGGCGGCGGTGATCTGCGCGCTCATGCCCTGGGCATAGGTCATGCCCTGCTTGCCGATCTTCTCACCGACGGTTTTCACCACGCGCTTCCAGCCGACCATGGTGCCGATCCCCAGGGCCAGGGCCACGGCGATGATCACCCAGAAAGGCGCGTACTCGGTGGTCGCGGTCAGGTCCTTGCGCAGCTTGTCGAGGTCGGCCTTCTCGCGAGCTGGCAGGTTTTCGAGCTTGCCGACTTTCTTGGCCGAGTCATCCAGGCAGAGCAGGTAGCGACGGATGTCGATGCGCTTCTCTTCGCTCAGGCTGTGGTAGTCCTTCACGCCGTCGAGGGTCTTGAGCAACGTGGTGATGGTCAGCTCGGTGAGTTTCGGATCGCAACGAAATTGCTTCGGCAGTTCGCTGTTGCCGGATTTGCCCAGGGCCAGGAACTCGTTCAGGGTCGGCGCGTTGCGCTGATAGAACTCGCCCAGGTGAATGGCCGCGTCGCGGGTACGCTCGATCTGGTAGGTGGTGCTGTTCAGGTCGAGAACGAACTTGGCCGGCACTATGCCGATCAGCACCAGCATGATCAGACCGATGCCCTTCTGACCATCGTTGGAGCCGTGCACGAAGCTCACCGCCATGGCCGAGACGATCAGTACCAGGCGGTTCCAGAACGGCGGCTTGTTCTTGCCTTTGATTTCCTTGCGCGAGACCGGCGTGCTATGCACCTTCGGCGTCGGCATCCAGTGCTTGAGCGCGAGAAACAGCAGCGCGGCGACAATGAAACCGGCAATCGGCGAGAAGATCAGCGACAGGCCGATATCACTGGCTTTCTGCCAGTTCACGCCGTCACCGAGCGGAATGTCGGTGAGCAGCGCATTGGCCAGGCCCACGCCGAGGATCGAGCCGATCAGCGTGTGCGAGCTGGAGGCCGGAATGCCGAAGTACCAGGTGCCGAGGTTCCAGGTGATCGCCGCAGCCAGCAGCGAGAACACCATGATCAGGCCATGGGAGGTATTCACGTTGATCAGCAGCTCGACCGGCAGCAGGTGAACGATGGCGTAAGCCACCCCCACGCCACCGAGCAAGACACCGAAGAAGTTGAATATGCCCGACATGACGACGGCCAGGTTTGGCGGCATGGCTTTCGTGTAGATGACCGTCGCCACGGCGTTGGCCGTATCGTGGAAACCATTGATGAATTCGAAGGTGAGGACGAAGAGCAAGGCGAGTGCCAGGCTCAACGCCAACCAGGCGTCGAGCCCGCTGAATAATTCGAACATGAGGGTTTAGGTCTGGCTCAATGAGAGGGCTGGGTTATTCCAGATGAAGCCTGGAACGGCTGCCGTTTACGCTCTGCGGATGCGGAGTTCCTCCGCTGCCGGAAAATTATCGACGGGATTTGTCCAGAAATCGACTTATAAACGTCACGAGAGCGTAAAGAATCCGTATTTTTTATCCATCACCACCGATCGGGCCGAGGCTCGCCGGGTGGCTCGGGGCGCCCATGCGAGGCTATTCGCCAGGGTGCATTGCGGCCCAGTGGCCCGTCGTTGAGCGCCGCGATGCCCGGATGGCTACCTGACCAACCGCGACAACGGCAGCCAGATGAAGGCAAGCATCCACACATAGAAGCCATAGCTGTACCCGGTGATCGAAATCCTTCCGTCACCATCATTCCAGATACCGCTGTAGGTGAACGAGGTCAGCCCCAGCGCGATCGCCGCAGCCGAACAAACGCGCACGCGCCCAGGCTTTGTGGATAAGTAGGCGACAGCGAAGGCTACGTTCGCCAGCCATGCGATGCCCCCATCGGGTATCGCCAACGCGCCGGTCAGCAAGACTTCCCAGCCATAGACGACCGGCGGGACCTCGAGCCTTTCGTGGTGCTGCCTGATGGCTGGCAGCAGCAGACTCAGCACATAGAAGAGAAGAGCGAGGTCTTTCGGCTCGAGCTGAAACGGGCGGAATGTCATCGCGTGTCCTTGCCAGGTGAAACCGTCCATCAGCCCATTCAACGAGCTGCGTATGGAGGGGACTGCCGTCGCTATCGGGCCCGATATGCTACCGACTTTGCCCTGTTGCCTGATGACCGACTGCACAAAATCGCGCCGGCCTCCAGTCGTCGATGACCATCGCCAAGGATCCTTCTCAAGGTCATGCCAGCAGCTCGGTGATCCATCGGATCTGCTGGGCGAGCGACTGCACCCTCTCATCGGCCACCTGCTGCCGTGCCTGGGCGAAGTTGGCCAGGGTCTGGCGCTTCAACTGCAGCAGGCGTTGCCACTTGGCCAGGAATACGGGGCTGCGCTCGCGCAGTTGCAGGGGCCCGAAATACAGTTCCTCGGCGCTGTACGAAACCGGCCCGGTACGCTCGGCGACGATGATTTCGTAGTAGAAGCGGTGTTCCCGCAGCAGCTCTTCGTGGAGGATGCGGTAGCCGTTTTCCATCAGCCATTGGCGCAGCGGCTGCTCGCCGCCGTTGGGCTGCAGGATCAGGCGCTCCTCGCCGCTCAGACGGTTCTTGTCGCGTTCGAGAATGTCGCGAATGGTCTCACCGCCCATGCCGCAGAGGCTGACCACCGTGATGCCATCTGCCGGCTCGATCGCTGCCAAGCCACTGGCCAGGCGCACGCTGATGCGCGCGCCCAGTTGGTTCTCGTCCACGGTGCGCTCGGCAGCCAGAAACGGAGTCATGGCCACCTCGCCAGCCACCGCGGCGTCGATGACGCCACGGTTCATCAGCGCCACGGGCAGGTAGCCGTGGTCCGAGCCGATGTCGGCCAGCCGCGCGCCGACCGGCATATGCGCCGCCACGCGTTCGAGACGCTCGGACAAGCTTCGCTCGTTCAACTCCAACCTCTTTTCACCACGGCCGCCAGGCAGGTTGCGCCGGCTCGGCGCGCGATTCTGTCGGGCAATGGCATACATGGCAAATCCCGACGACGCGCATCAGGGGGCAAACGAGTGCAGCCCCATCGCTCGGGCTGAGCAAAGCGATGGCCGGGATCACACTCCCGAGCATCGCTTCGCTCGCCCCTGGCTATGTCGTCGATCTCACGGCTATCGCAAACAGCCGTACTGAGAACTGAACACGCATCGGGCCTCCACGCCGGGCTCGAACGGCACGCTCGCCGCGAATCCAGTTCCTGAAAGTTATCGACATATGCACCCAGCGCTCTGGGAAATTCGACACATGATCTTGAAGTCTGCGCGATGCTGCACATAGTAAAAACGCGCCTGGGCATTCATACTTATCCATGCAAATGTTCGGTGTTAAGAGAGCCAAGTGGCGCGCAAATCAGGAAGAAATGACGGCAACTCCGCAGAAAGCCCTGTCACCATCAAGGATGTGGCGCTGAAGGCCGGTGTCTCGGTGATGACGGTGTCGCGCGCGATCAAACGCCCAGAACTGGTGAACGAGGTCACGCGAGAGCATGTACTCGAAATCGTCCGTTCCATGGGCTACGTGCCGAATATCATGGCAGGGGCGCTAGCCACCAGAAAGAGCCGGCTCGTATCCATTCTGCTGCCAACCATCGCCAACTCGATTTACTCGATTGCCGTGCAGTCGATCATCAACAGGCTTTCCGCATTTGGCTATCAGTCACTGGTCGGGCCAACGGGTTATTCGCCGGAGAATGAAGAGATCCTTCTCGACGCGATCCTGGGCAGACGACCGGACGGCATTGTTCTTACCGGCACCCTGCACACTGCTCAGATCCGCTCGCGTCTCGCCTCGATTGGCATTCCCGTCGTCGAAGCATGGGACCTGAGCGATGACCTGCTGGATACCCAGGTTGGCTTTTCCCATGAAAAGGTCGGCGTCGCCGTGGCCGATCACTTCCACGCCAAGGGCTATCGACGATGGGCGGTAGTCGGGATCGATGATCCCCGCGCCATGCGCCGTTGCCGCAGTTTGATCTCGCGCCTGCACGAGCTGAACATTGGCGACGTTCATCAGGAGATCTTCGCGACGGAGGCCACCTGGGAAGTCGGGCGAGCGGGCCTGGCGAAGCTGCTGAATGACGGTATGCACCCAGAGATCGTCTTCTGCAGCTCCGACACGGTCGCGCTCGGCGTACTGGCCGAGGCCGCGAGCCATGGAATCTCCGTGCCTGACGACCTCGCCGTTCTGGGCTTCGGCAACATCACCAACGGCCAGTTCGCCTACCCGGCGCTTTCGACGGTCAGCGTGAATGCTCAGGAGATGGGGTATCAGGTCGCCGAGGCGCTCTTGCGCCGCCTTGATGGTGTGAAGGGCGATAATCAGATCGACACCGGATTCGAGATCATCGAGCGCGGCAGCACCTGATCCCAATGAAGCATCCCTCCATCGAGCACCTCACTGCCCCACCAACCCTTTTTTCATAACCACCCCATCAGCCCCTCACTAAAAGATCTATTTCAGCGGTAGCCAATGATAACGTTAACATCATAGACTGTTAACGTTAGCTGTTAACGTTAACAGTCGACGGAATGCACCGAACCATAAAAACAAACGTCGGAGTTCTTTCATGCAAGCAGTCAAGAAGACTCGCGCCCGCTATTTGATCCTGCTCATGCTTTTCCTCGTGACCACGATCAACTATGCAGACCGGGCGACGATTTCGATCGCAGGCTCAAGCCTGCAAAAAGATCTCGGCATCGATGCGATCGAGCTGGGTTACATCTTCTCCGCCTTTGGTTGGGCCTATGTGCTGGGGCAGATCCCTGGCGGATGGTTGCTCGATCGCTTCGGCTCGAAGCGCGTCTACGCGGGCAGCATCTTCCTCTGGTCGCTGTTCACGCTCATGCAGGGCTACATCGGCGTGTTCGGCGTTGCCAGCGCGGTCGCCGTTCTGTTCCTGCTGCGCTTCATGGTGGGCCTTGCCGAAGCCCCCTCCTTCCCGGGTAACGCCCGTATCGTCGCCGCCTGGTTTCCGACCAAGGAGCGCGGCACGGCATCCGCCATTTTCAACTCAGCTCAATATTTCGCGACGGTTCTGTTCGCTCCGATCATGGGCTGGATCGTCTACACGTACGGCTGGCAGCACGTCTTCGTGGTGATGGGAGCACTGGGAATCGTGTTCTCGATAATCTGGATGTACGTGATCCACAATCCGAAAGACCATCCTCTGGCGAACGCCGCCGAGATCCAGTACATCGCCGAAAATGGCGGCCTGGTGGATCTCGATGCCGCGGGCAAGAAACAGGACTCCGGCCCCAAGTTCGGCTACATCCTGCAGCTACTGAAGAACCGCATGATGGCCGGGGTCTACCTGGGCCAGTATTGCATCACCACCCTGACGTATTTCTTCCTGACCTGGTTCCCCGTCTATCTCGTTCAAGAGCGAGGAATGACCATTCTCAAGGCCGGCATCATCGCTTCGCTTCCAGCGATATGCGGATTTATCGGCGGCGTGCTTGGCGGCGTCATTTCGGACGCACTCCTGCGACGCGGCAACTCCCTGAGCGTCGCGCGCAAAGTTCCAATCGTCGCAGGCATGATGCTGTCCATGAGCATGATCATCTGCAACTACGTCGATACGGACTGGATGGTCGTCTCGTTCATGGCCTTGGCGTTCTTCGGCAAAGGGGTGGGTGCACTCGGCTGGGCGGTGGTCTCCGACACGTCCCCCAAACAGATTGCGGGACTCTCCGGTGGGCTCTTCAATACCATCGGCAACCTCGCGTCCATCACCACCCCGATCGTCATCGGCTACATCATCGCAGCAACGGGCTCTTTCAAACTCGCACTGGTATTCATCGGCGCCAATGCGTTCGTCGCCGCCTTCAGCTACCTGGTGATCGTAGGGGAGATCAAGCGCTTCGAGCTGAAGGGCCTCAAGCCTGAAAACACTGCCGAGGCCCCCGAAGCCACAACCGAAGCGGCTCGCTAACGGTCGCCGTTCGCTGTGCGTGGCGCAGTGGAGCCCCAACCTGGGCTCGCACTCGAACGGCCATGACGACCTCTCACGGAGCACTCTGCACAGCGAAGCGATACTCGAGAACAAAACTCCGGGTATCGCTTCGCTCAACGCCAGGCAACGGCACAGTGGTGCGTCGCTCAGGCGTCACTCGCCAGAGCCAGTTGTTCGAGTTCAGGCACGTCCATCCGGTAGCCCATCCATTTGCGCTCAGGTATGCCTCCCAGGCGCTGGTAAAAGGCTTCGGCACGGGCGTTACCCGTCAGGACATCCCACTTCAAACGTCCGGCGTCGATGCTCAGCGCGAAGCGGGCGACCTGTTGCAGCAGGGCCTCCCCCAAGCCACTGCCGCGCCGCCCCTCGGCGACGTACAGCTCCTTCAACAGCAACGTGGGACGTAGATCGAAGGTAAAGGCAATTTCCAGCACCACGGCGTACCCCAGCAATTGCCCCTGCTGTTCGGCGACGAACACCTGGCACTGCGGGTTGGCCCCGAAGGCACGGGCCAACAAGGCGGGCTCATCGACACGAAACTCATCGATGTAGCCCTCGAAAACGGCCAGGGCACGCATCAACTCGAGCAGCAGCGGAACGTCGGCCACGGTGGCCGGACGTACCCGGCAGCCATCGCTCAACATGCGCATGAGGTGACGTCGGCATTGCCGCTGCGCTCGGGGTGCGTCCCGGCCAGCGGCAACCCTTCGTCGAGCCAGCCGGTGACTCCACCGATCATTTCCTTAACGGCATACCCCAGGCTCGCCAGGCGCACCGCAGCACGGTGCACGCCATTGCAGTGGGGGCCGGCGCAGTAAACGACGAACAACGTCTCAGCGGGAAAATCGGCCATCCGCTCGGCCGTGATCTCGCGGCTGGGAATATTGATAGCGCCGGGAACGTGGCTGGTGGCGAATGCCTGTGGGTTGCGTACGTCGACCAGCAGGTAATCCACCTCACCGGCCTGCTGGCTTTGGTGGACATCGGAACAGTCGGTTTCGACACTCAGACGGCGGCTGAAATGCGCGAGCGCTACGGCTGGCTCGGCGGCAGGCGTTTCACTGACGAGGCTGGACATACTGATTACTCGATGGCGGAAAGAGCCACCACTGTAGAGATGCCGCGAACAGCGCTACAGTGGCCAAATAGACATCAACTGGTAGTTTTCCGCCAAATGCATGAAGCCCCTGGTCTGGTTGCCGTTCTCGCCTATGACGGCCTGTGCACGTTCGAATTCGGCATAGCCGTGGAGATCTTCGGCCTGCCTCGCCCCGAGTTCGACTTCGCCTGGTACCGCCACTGCATCGTCGCCGTGGACAATGGTCCCATGCGCGCACTGGGCGGCATCCAGGTCACTGCCGACGCTGGCCTCGAGGCGCTGAACACGGCGCGCACGATCATCGTTCCCGGCTGGCGCAGCCGTGATGAGCCGCCACCGCCCGCCCTGCTGTAAGCGCTGCAAGCCGCACACGCGAGAGGCGCCCGTCTGTTGTCGATCTGTTCCGGTGTCTTCGTGCTGGCCGCAGCAGGGCTACTGGACGGTAAGCGTGCTACCACCCACTGGCGCTACACCGATGAACTCGCGCAGCGCTTCCCGGCCATCGACGTCGATCCCTCGGTGCTCTATGTGGACAGCGGGCAGGTGATCACATCCGCAGGCAGCGCCGCGGGTATCGACGCATGCCTGCATCTGGTCGAGCGCGATTACGGCGCTCACATCGCCAACTCGGTGGCACGCCGCCTGGTGATGGCGCCACAGCGCTCGGGCGGACAGGCGCAATTCATTCCCGCGCCGGTCGCGCAGGCTCCCAGGGACGATCTCTCTGCGGTGCTGGAATGGGCACGGCAGCATTTGCACGAGCCCCTCTCGATCAAGCAATTGGCGACCAGAGCCCTGATGAGTGAACGTACCTTCTTGCGCCGTTTCAGCGAAGCCACCGGCCTCTCACCCAAGAGCTGGCTGCAGCACATGCGCATGGCACAGGCCCGAGCACTTCTGGAAAGCACCGGCCTGAACAGCGAGCAGATCGCTGAGCGCTGTGGTTTCAGTTCGGTGGAAAGTTTTCGGGTGGCGTTTCGAAAGGTGGTCGGCCTGGCGCCCTCGTTCTATCGGGAACGCTTTGGCCAGCGCCAAGGCCACGATTGAAGCGGGCGCAGAACCGCACAACGGGTGCAGCGATGAAGCGCAGCCGCCTGTGTCATGGCGCAGCGAGAACGCAACAGGGCAAGCGACCGGCATTACCCTGAGGTAGATACCGGCCCTTGCCCTGTGCGGTTTCAGCAGTACGAAAATGGAGCCCGACTCAGGTCTCGACACCCTCCTTGAAGGAAGGCGACGGCTTCTCGGCGTCGCGTTCGGGTTGGTCCTTGCCTGCTTCATCCTCGGGTTGGCCGAGCAGTTCGCTGGTGGATTTCTGCACCTGATCGATCTGCTCGTTGAAGGCGTTGAGGGTGTCGCTGACCGCTTCGCGGGCGATGTCCTGCACGGCCTGCTCGGCCTTGTCGGTGAGTTTCTGCGCCGACTCTTCGGCGACATCGCAACCCGCCGTGGTCAGACCGATCACGGCTACCAGAACCAGCGCAGCGATGGGTGATGGATTCATGGGTCATCTCCAGAGGTGATGAAGGCCCCGGCAAGCCGGGGCACAAGAACGTTACTGACGGGGCGTTTCGGCTTCGACGGCAGGCGGGTCGTTGCGGGTTTTCCACAGCGACAGCAGCACGCCACCGATCAGCAGGCCGAGCGTGACGCTCAGCGAGATCACCGGCGGCGTCTTGCCGATGATGCCGACCAGGAAGATCTTCGCGCCGATGAACACCAGCACCAGAGCCAGGGCGTACTTGAGGTAGGCGAAGCGATGGATCATCGCCGCCAGGGCGAAGTACAGCGCGCGCAGCCCCAGGATCGCGAAGATGTTCGAGGTGTAGACGATGAACGGGTCCTGGGTGATGGCGAAGATCGCCGGCACGCTGTCGATCGCGAACACCAGGTCGGCACACTCGATCAGCACCAGCGCCAGGAACAGCGGCGTGGCCCAGCGCACCATACGGCCCTTCTCATCCGGCTGACGCACGAAGAAGCGGCCCTCGTGCAGACGGTCGGTGACGCGCATGTGCTTGCGCAGGAATTTCACCATGCTGTTCTCGGCCAGGTCCGGGTGATCGTCGACCTTGCTGAACAGCATCTTCACGCCGGTCAGCAGCAGGAAGGCGCCGAACACGTAGAGGATCCAGCTGAACTCGGCGATCAGCGCGGCGCCCAGACCGATCATGATCGCGCGCAGCACGATCACCCCGAGGATGCCCCAGAACAGCACCTCGTGCTGGTACTTACGCGGGATGGCCAGGAAGCTGAAGATCATCGCCATGAGAAACACGTTGTCCATGGACAGCGATTTCTCGATCAGGAAACCGGTATAGAAATCCATACCGGAAGCGGCGCCCTTCATGTGCCAGACCCACAGGCCGAACAGCAGGCCTGCGGTGATGTAGCCGCCGGACAGCAAGAGGCTTTCCTTGACGCCGATTTCGCGGTGCTCACGGTGAAGCACCCCGAGGTCGAAGACCAGCAGGCTGATGACGATGGTGATGAAGATGAGCCACAACCAGGTGGCAGTGCCGAGGAACTCGGCCATCAGAAACGGTTCTAGGGTGCTCATAAGCCCCTCCTAAGTCAGAGTTGTACAAACTGCAACTCCGACATGGCAGCTTTTCAGCTGTCAGAGGGGCCCGGTGTCGCCGCGCCAATTTATCAGGCGCAACGGCGCACTCAAGTGCCGACTCATTGCAAATTATCTCAAGCGCATCGACACCTGAGCGGCGCTCGCAAGATCAATCCGCGATGGCGTTCAACTCTGCCAATGTCTCGTCCGACAGCTGCAACCCGCCCACTGCGAGGTTTTCACGCAGATGGGTGAGCGATGAGGTCCCGGGGATCAGCAGGATGTTCGCGGAGCGACGCCGCAGCCAGGCCAACGCCAGTTGCATGGGCGTTACGCCAAGGCGCTGTGCAACGCTCGACAGCGTGGAAGACTGCACGGGTGAGAATCCGCCGAGCGGGAAGAACGGCACATAGGCAATGCCATCGCGAGCCAGCTCGTCGATCATCGCGTTATCGTGCTGATGAGCGATGTTGTAGTGGTTCTGAACGCAAACCACGCTGACGATACTGCGTGCTTGCGCCAGCTGCGTCGGCGTGACGTTGCTGATGCCGACATGACGCAGCAGCCCTTGCTGCTGAAGCTCCGCGATGGCTTCCAGCGGCTCGGCGATGCAGCCCTCCGCCGGCCCCATCGGGCCGTGCATCGCACGGAAATTCACCACATCGAGTACGTCCACACCAAGATTGCGCAGGTTGTCATGCACGGCCTGGGTCAGCTCCGCCTTTGACACCGCAGGCAGCCACGCACCCTGGCCATCGCGACGAGCACCGATCTTGGTGACGATGGTGAGCTCATCTCTGTAGGGATGCAGGGCTTCGCGGATGATCTGGTTGGTGACGTGCGGCCCGTAGTAATCGCTGGTGTCGATGTGGTTCACGCCGGCTGCGACGGCTTTACGCAATACGGCAAGCGCGGCAACCCGGTCCTTGGGTGGGCCGAATACGCCGGGGCCGGCCAACTGCATGGCGCCATAGCCGACTCGATTCACCTCACGGTCGCCGAGAATGAAAGTGCCGCTGTTGTCTGCGCTGCTCATATCGATCGCTCTTGCTTCGCTGGGGGAGAACTATGATATGAAGGATCCTTCAGGTTTTAGAATTCGCATTCCATGAGCAACCCAACCGCATCGCTAAAGCCAAGAAAATCAGCGGTTCAAGCCAGATCGGCTGCCACTGTCGCGGCTCTGCACACCGCCACCCTTCAGGTTTTGACACAACAGGGCCTGATCCGCTGCACCACGACCCGGGTGGCCGAGCGCGCCGGCATGTCGGTGGGCAGCCTTTATCAGTACTACCCGAACCGCGATGCACTGCTCGCCGCCGTGCTTGAAAAGCATTTGCTGGAAGTGGTGGATGCCGCCGAGTCGGCCTGTATCGCGCTTCAGGGCAAGCCGGTTGGCGATATGGCTGCAGGTCTGGTCTCGGCATACCTGGCCGTCAAACTGCGCGACCCGACGGTCTCTAAAGCGCTGTATGCGATTGCAGCCGAACGAGGTGGGGCCGAGCTTGTTGCACGGATCAATACGCGCATGGTGGCGGCCTTTGCCGCCATGCTGAAGACGGCGCCTGACGCACATTTCGCAGACCCGACGCTGACCGCTTCAATCGCGTTGAGCGCCCTCGCCGGCCCGGTTCGTTCTCTGTTGGAAGGCAATGCGCCTGCCAGCTTCGAAACCGCTATCGAGCCGCAGGCCACGCTGCTGCTCAAGGCCTATCTGCAGGCGCATCGATATCCAGCGTGAACGCTGAAACGGCCAGCTGGGGCGCTAATCCACCTCGCGCGGACCGCCTGCGCCCTGCTCGCCCAGCATCAGGTCGATCCGGCTGGCCAGTGCTTCCAGGGATACGGGCTTGGTCAGCAGGTGCATGTGCGGGCCGAGGAAGTCTTCACGCTTCATGGCGCCCTCGGCGTAGCCGGTCAGGAACAGGACGGGCAGGCCGGGCTTGAGTTGCTGCACGACTTCGGCGAGCTGTCTGCCATTCATGCCCGGCAGGCCGACGTCGGTGACCAGCAGATCGAGGCTGGGCAGGTTACTCAGCTGCGCCAGTGCTTCTTCGGCTTCGCGCGCCACCACCACCCGATAGCCGAGTTCGACCAGTGCGGCCTGATTGATCAGGCGCACCGAGTCGTCGTCCTCGACCAGCAGAATGGTCTGCCCCTTGCCGGCTACCGCCATCTCACCGGGGATCTGTGCCGGCAGGCTATGGCTATCGCTCACCGGCAGGCAGATGGACACGGTGGTGCCCTTGTTCTCGACGCTGTCGATGGCGAGCCGGCCGTCACTCTGCTTGGCGAAGCCATAGACCATCGACAGCCCCAGGCCAGTGCCCTGGCCAATGGGTTTGGTGGTGAAGAAGGGTTCGAAAACCTTGTTGAGCAGGTGTTCGGGAATGCCGACACCGGTGTCGCTGACATCGATGCAGACATGCCCGGCCTCGCCAAAGCCGCCCTCCCTCGCGGGCTCCAGAGTCGCGTTGCTGGCTCGGGTTCTGATCGTCAGGGTGCCGCCCCGAGGCATGGCGTCACGGCCATTGATCACCAGGTTGAGCAGCGCGTTTTCCAGTTGATTGGTGTCGGCGCATACCCACGGATCGTTCTCGCACAGATCGAGCTGCACGCTCACCTGCTCGGTCACGGTGCGTTGCAGCAGTTCGTGAAGCAAGAGAATCAAGCCGTTGACCGACAAAGGTTTGGAATCCAGTGATTGTCGCCGCGAGAACGCCAGCAGGCGCTGGGTCAGGGAGGCGGCGCGCTGGGCCGATGAGTAGGCGGCATCCATGAAGCGCTCGACGCCATCGAGCTTGCCCTTGGCCAGGCGCAGCTTCATGAGCTCCATGGCACTCATCACACCGGTGAGCATGTTGTTGAAGTCGTGAGCGATGCCGCCGGTGAGCTGCCCGACCGCTTCCATCTTCAGGGACTGGCGTAACTGTTCTTCGGCACGGGCGCGCTCGTCGCTCTCCAGTTTCAGCTTCTCGACAGCGGCATTGAGGGCCTGGGTACGTGCCCTGACCTGAATTTCCAGCTCTTCGTTGAAGCGCCTGAGCGATTGCTGCGAGCGCTTCTCCTCGTTGATGTCGAGAATGACCGAAGCGGCACCGATCAGGTGCTGGCTTTCGTCGTAGAGCGGGATGGCGCTGACCCTCATCCAGGACTCGTCGCCATCATCGGTCTGGTAGCTGAAGTCGAGACCGGCTACCGGCTCCCCCCGCAGAGCCCGCGCCCCGGGAAACATGTTGGGCGCGAGCAGGTTGCCGTGCTCATCGTGGCCAACCCAGCGGTTCAAGCGCGTCGGGCTCCGGGAGGGAATGACGTCATCGGGTACGCAGCGCCGATAGCGCGGGTTGCTGACCAGCGATTTGCCGTCACTGTCCATGAAGCACACACCAACGGGGATGTTCTCCAGCAGCGTGTGCATGCGCGAGCGCTCTTCGGCCAATTCGGCCAGGCGGTCACGCATGTCGAACTGCCGCTCGCGGGAACGCCAGGCGGCAGCAACCGCGCTGATCAGCGACGCGGAGCTCAGTGGCCGCTCGAGTACCAGCACATGCCCTGCAGCGGCTGGCAAGCGCAGCCGGGCAGCCTCCGTGGCGCGGCCGGTGCGGCCTTTGTTGGAGGCCAGAAGAATGATCGGAATCTCCGACCAGGCTGGCTGCTCTTCCAGAGCACGCCCCAGCGGCGAGACGTCACCGACCAAGGCTTCTTCGGTGATGACCACCACCCCGGCCTGATCGCCAACTGCGCTGATCAGAGAGGTCAGACGATCATGCACGTGCACCGGATAGCCCGTACCGAACAGCTTGCTCAGGCTCAAACCATCGCCCTTGAAGGGCGCGCAGATGAGTAAATGTCGGCTCTCTGCGCTCAGGTCATCAGACACGTGGTCGTTCTTCCATCAGCGGCTGCTCGGCGCCGTGATACTCCGGCGTACCGGTCAACACCCCACGGAAGTTGGTCAGCGGCTCACCGACCCGAACGCCCTGAGAGTCGATTCTGAGCTCACGAATGGTGTCTTCATGGGCGCCGCCACGGTGCTTCATCACCGAAATGGCTTTGCGCAGGCGGCCCTTGGCTTCGAAGAAGCGGATCAGGATCACCGAGTCCGCCACATAGGAAACGTTGAGGTTGGTGGACATCGAGCCCATCAAGCCGTGCTGCGGATTGATCAGGAAGGTCACCACGCCCTGCTGGCTGAGGTAGGACATCAACTCGTGCATCTGCAGGATCAGTTGCTGCTCTTGCGGCATGGCGGCCATGTAGCCATTCAGGCTGTCCACCACCAGCAGCGAACTGCCGCGCACCTCCACTTCGGTACGTACGCGCCAGGCGAACTCACCCGGTGAAATCTCGGCGGGGTCGATCTGCTGAATGACCAACTGGCCGGTCGCCACGTAATGGCTGAGTTGCAGCCCCATGCAGTCGGCGCGCGCCAGCAGCGTGCCGATACGTTCGTCGAACTCGTAGATCGTGCAGTTCTCGCCCCGGGCACAGGCCGCGGCCAGATACACCAGTGCCAGGGTCGTCTTGCCCGAACCCGCTGGCCCCGTGACCAGGGTGCTGGTGCCACGGATCGGCCCACCGACCAGCAGGTCGTCCAGTTCCTGCACGCCACTCTTGACCGGCTCGTTGGCATAGTCGGTATTGTGCTTGGCGGCGATCAGGCGCGGATAGACTTCCAGGCCCCCCTTGCGGATGGTGAAGTCGTGAAAGCCTGCGGTGAAGTCGACACCACGCAGCTTCTGTACCTGCAGGCGACGGCGCGCAGCACCGAATTCGAGGGTCAGGCGCTCGAGGGTGACCACGCCATGGCAAAGGCTGTGCAAGTGGTTGTCGCGCTCGCCGCTGATGGTGGTCAGGTCATCGACCAACAGGACGGTGATGTCGCGGCCGGCGAAGAATTGTTTCAGCGCCAGCACCTGGCGCCGATAACGCAGCGGGTCCTGAGCGAGCAGGCGCATCTCCGAGAGGCTGTCGAACACCAGACGCTTGGGGCGCAGTTGATCCACGCGCTGCTGAATCAGCTTGATGGTGCCGCCGAGTTCGGCCTCCCAGGGGTGGAGGATCGATTGCTCGTAGTCCTCGCCCAGCACCTCTTCGGTGGAGGAGAACTCGAACAGGTCGATGCCTTCCAGCGTCCAGCCATGGGATTTGGCGACGCTATCCAGCTCTTCGCTGGTTTCCGACAGCGTGATGTACAGAACCGGCTCGCCAGCGGCGACGCCCTCCAGCAGAAACTGCAAGCCCAGCGTGGTTTTCCCGGCGCCGGGAGTGCCTTCGAGCAAATACAAACGATTGCTGGGCAAACCGCCCTTCAACACGGCATCGAAACCCGCATTCCCTGTCGATACAACCGGCCTAATCTCTACCATTTTCCACTCCAGAAGTGCCCCGCCGGATGGTTAGGGGAGTCGGCTTGTCTAAACATGGGCGTATGCGGTATGCCGGCCGGTCGATTCCAGCTCGGATACAGGTGCAGTTCGGCACGGCTTGTTCAGAACACTATGAGTCGCGAACGGCCTCCACGAAGATGTGACCGCTGCAATCTATACAAAGCCCAACAGATTTAATATGGAGACAAGACGACAGGCTGCCGCTGAAGCCTGCACGTCATTCGAAAACAAGTTTTTGCACGGAAGTATCTGAGAAGGATCAGTATACAAAGCCGATTTTCAGGCTGTAATTGCTGCCAGGATCGGCGCGAGACGAAACGACGTTCTCTGCATGGGCAGCAGCAATCATGGGTACGTGGAGACAACTCTGAAAAACCTGAGCCGTGAAGAGCTGGAAGCGGAAGTGCTACGACTGCGTGTCGCGCTTGAAGAGTCAGGCATCGATGCATCGCACTCAGGTGTGCGCCCCGCTGCGAACGATGGGAGGCTGCAACCCAGCCAGATCACCCAGGCCAGAAACGCGGCACGGCAGCGCGCGGTATTCGAGAGCGCCATCGACTTCGCCATCATCCTGATCGATACGACTGGAGTCATTACCGACTGGAACCAGGGTGCGACCCACATTATGGGGTGGGCACCGGCAGAAATATGCGGGCGCAAGGCCGAGCTTTTTTTCACCCCAGCCGATCGCGCCAGCGGCCGGGTCGACTATGAAATGCGCAGTGCATTGCAGCACGGTCGGGCTGCTGACGAGCGCTGGCACCTGCGCAAGAGCGGGCAACGCTTCTGGGCATCGGGCGAGATGATGCCGCTCTACAATGACGACAACAGTCTTCTCGGCTTCATGAAGATCCTGCGCGACCGCACCAGCGAGCATCTGGCGGGCCAGGCGATGGAGGAGACCAAGGAGCGCTATCGGTTAGCCGCCAAAGCGACCAACGACGCGGTATGGGATTGGGACCTGGCGGCCAATCAGGTGCTCTGGAACGAAGCGCTGGAGGATGCCTATGGCTACTCCCTGGCGAGCACCGAAACCAGCGGTGACTGGTGGATGGCGCGCATTCATCCGGATGACAGAACCCGTATCGATGCCTCGATCCACGCGGTCATCGATGGTGAGGCAACGGACTGGACCGACG
Source organism: Pseudomonas flavescens (assembly GCF_013408425.1). Lineage (NCBI taxonomy): Bacteria > Pseudomonadati > Pseudomonadota > Gammaproteobacteria > Pseudomonadales > Pseudomonadaceae > Phytopseudomonas > Phytopseudomonas flavescens. The sequence goes on from NZ_JACBYV010000001.1 coordinate 3,705,032, forward strand.
GCTACCGTTTTCAGCGTCAGGACGGCACCTACGCCGAGGTGCTGGATCGCGGACATGTGATCCGCAATGCCGACGGGGTCGCTGTACGCATGATCGGCGCCATGCTCGACCTCACCCGAATGCGCAGCGCCGAGATCGCCTTGCGCAAGAGCGAAGAGCGCTTCCAAACCATCCTCGACACCATCGAGGCGGCTTTCGCCATCGTCGAGGTCAAGTTCGATGCTGACGATCGTCCCGTGGACTATCGCTTCATCGAGGTCAACCCGGCGTTCGAACGGCAGGCGGGCGTCGACCTGCGCGGCAAGTGGGTCACCGAGTACGCGCCGGACCTGGAGACGTTCTGGTTCGAGATGTACGGCCATGTCGCCAAGACCGGCGAACCGACCAACTTCGAGAATTACGCCAAGGCCTTCGAGCGCTGGTTCGACGTACGTGCCGTTCGGGTCGGTGAGCCCGAAGAGCGCAAGATCGGCATCTTCTTCAATGACGTGACCGAACGGCGCAACGCGCAGGAACGCCTGCGCATCAGCGAGGCGACCGCCCGCGAAAACGTCGAGCGCGTGCAACTGGCGCTCGCCGCCGGAGCGATCATCGGCACCTGGCACTGGGATCTGCAGGCCGACCGTTTCACGGTCGACGAAGCCTTCACCGTTGCCTTCGGCCTCGACCCGAGCATGGGCCGTGAAGGCCTGGACCTCGAGCAGGTGATCGCCACCGTGCATCCCGACGACCGCGACGCGATGATCGCCGCAGTCGACGAGGCGGCCCGCCGTGGGGGAGCCTATGTGCATCAATATCGGGTCAGACGCGCAGACGGCCAGTACTACTGGATCGAGGCCAATGGGCGCGTGGACCACGCGGCGGATGGCACTCCACTGAGTTTCCCCGGCGTGCTCATCGACGTGGAAGAGCGGCGCACCGTGGAGGCCGAGCGGGACCGCGCCATCACCGCCCTGCGCGTGCTCAACGACACCCTGGAACAGCGTGTGGCCGAGCGCACCAACGAACTGATGCAGGCCGAGGAAAAGCTGCGCCAGTCACAGAAAATGGAAGCCGTCGGCCAACTGACCGGTGGCCTCGCACACGACTTCAACAACCTGCTGGCGGGCATTTCCGGCTCGCTGGAACTGCTCGGCATTCGCGTTGCCCAGGGCCGCCTGAGCGACATCGACAAGTACATGGCAGCCGCTCAGGGCGCGGCGAAGCGGGCCGCCGCCCTCACCCACCGCCTGCTCGCCTTCTCCCGTCGGCAGACCCTGGACCCGCAACCCACCGATGTGAACCGGCTGATGACCGGCATGAGCGATCTGATTCAGCGCACGGTGGGCCCCAGCATCGCGGTCGAAACGGTCGGCGCGGCGGGCCTGTGGACGGCGCTGGCCGATGCCAGTCAGCTCGAGAATGCGCTGCTGAACCTGTGCATCAATGCCCGTGACGCCATGCCCGACGGCGGGCGCATCACCATCGAGACCGCCAACCGTTGGATGGATCGCGACGTCGCGCGGACCCACGACATTCCCGAGGGTCAGTACCTCTCCCTGTCGGTGACCGACACCGGCACCGGCATGTCGCCCGAGGTCATCGCCAAGGCCTTCGATCCGTTCTTCACCACCAAACCCATCGGCCAGGGCACCGGCCTCGGCCTTTCGATGATCTATGGCTTCGCCAAGCAATCCGGTGGCCAGGTGCGCATCCACTCCACCCTGGGTCAGGGGACCACCATCAGCATCTACCTGCCGCGCTATCACGGCGACGCCAGCGAAGACCGCAGCGAAGCCATCACCACCTCGGCCTCGCTGCCCGAAACGGGCGAGACGATCCTGGTGGTGGATGATGAGCCGACGGTACGCATGCTGCTGACCGACGTGCTGAGCGATCTCGGCTATGCCGTGGTCGAGGCTGCCGACAGTGTCGCGGGGCTGAAGGTGCTGCGCTCGAACGTGCAGATCGACCTGCTGATCACCGACGTGGGTCTGCCTGGCGGCATGAATGGACGACAGATGGCCGATGCCGGACGGGAAATTCGACCGAGCCTGAAAACCCTGTTCATCACCGGCTACGCAGAAAATGCCGCGATCGGCAACGGCCACCTCGGGCCGGGGATGCAGGTGCTGACCAAACCCTTCGCGGTCGACACCCTGGTGTCGCGCGTGCGCGAGCTGATGAGCGCCTGACGCCGCCTCAGCTGTCCGGGCTGATCGACAGCTCCGGCTCATGGCTGACCGGGAAGTTCATCGAGCGGGCGATGAAGCACATCTCATGTGCCTGGTGATGCAGGGCCCTGGCGCGCTCGAGATCGGAACCGGAAGCCAGCACCACCTTCGGCCTCAACACCACCGAGGTGAACTGGCCGGCGCCATCGTCCTGTTCGAGCATGGTGCCCTGGGCATTGTCCTCATAAGCGGTGACCACGATGCCGGCTCCGGCGCACAAGCCCAGGTACCAGAGCTTGTGGCAGGCGGCCAGGGACGCGACCAGCAACTCTTCCGGGTTCCAGCGCGCCGGATCCCCCCGAAAGCTCGGATCGGACGAGCCGTCGATGGGGCTCTTGCCTTGCGCCTGGATGCTGTGCGCTCGGCTGTAACCACGGTAGGTGGAGGTGCCCGTGCCCTGATTACCCGTCCAGGCAACCAGAACGTCGTAGGTGTGCAGCTTGTCTGCCATTCGATCTCTCCCGGAACGCCTGCGTGGTGGTCACGATGGCGGACAGTTTCGGTCCCGACGCCCTCAAGCGCAAGCGCGCGCAAGCCTGTTCGCCGCCACCGGACGCACCAGGCTGAGCAGCCCCAGCAGCGCCAATCCCGCGCCGACCCACAGCGGAGCGCGCAAGCCATAACCGGCTTCGATCGCCGCACCTCCGGCCCAGCTTCCAAGAGCCAGCCCGGCGGTGATCACCGAGGTGTGCAGGGTGTTGACCAGCGCCCCGGACTCGGCGGCCTTCATTACCCGCGCGACCATTGCCGGGTTGAGCGCCACGCCGGTCATGCCAATGGCGATGAAACAACCCAGATTCAGCCAGACCTGATCGCCGGCCAGGGCGAAACCGCTCAGGGCAAGCACCAGCAAGGCCAGGCCCCAGCCCAGGGCGCTGAAGGTGTGGCGGTCGGCAAAACGGCCGACGATCATGTTGCCCAGCAGGTTGGCCACGCCGTAAAGCGCCAGCAGCGGAGCCACGTGTGCAGGCTCGATACCGACCTCGTGGATCAGGATGGGCGCGCAATAGCTGAATGCGGCGAAGGTGGCACCAATGATCAACCCACTGGTGAGGTAGGCGCCCCACAGGCTGCGGTTGTTCAGCGAGGCCAACTGCCGGTTCAGACCCGCCTCGCCACCCGGCGAGCTGGACGGCAGACGCATGGCCGCCAGGGCGGTACAGATCAAGGCCAGCGCCACCACCACCCAGGAGCTGGCACGCCAGCCGTAGTGCTGCTCGACCCAGGCGGTCAGCGGCACGCCAGCGACCGGGGAAAGCATCAGGCCTGCCAGCACCACCGAGATGGCCCTGCCGCGCGCCGCCTGTTCGACCATCGCGGCACAAACGGTCATGCACAGGCCGATGCAGGCAGCACTGGCCACCCCCATGATGATCCGCGCCAGCGCCAGTACCGGGTAGCTCGGCGCGGCTGCGGCCAGGGCGCCGGCCGCGACGTAGACGGTCAGCAGCCCGATCAGCGCGTGCTTGTTGCTGATGCCGCGCGAGAGCAGCAGAAGCGTCACCGGCGGCCCACCCAGGGCCATGCCCAGGGCATACAGAGCGATCAGGTTACCGACCTGCGCCAGGCTGACCGAAAAGGCTTCGGCCAGGGCGGGCATCATGCCGGCAACCATGAATTCGGCGGTGACCAAAGAGAAGATGGTGGCCCCCAGCAGGTAGACGGTTGCGGGCAATCTGGAGCGGCTGGTCATAAATACTCGGCGGGAGAAATGGGCTGACACCCTATTCATACTTGAACGAGTGGTCAAATTAATGACTGAGCTCGGCCGGGCGAAAAGGGCCGATTTAGAGCGGTACAAGCCTGCGACAGTGTGTCTGCTTGACACCATTCCAAGAAACTATTTGTTACATTCAGTCTCGAATGTTAGCATCGATTCACCGTGATGAGCAGACGATACCCGAGTATCGCACCCCTCGATGTTGGGCTGGACGATGCCTTTTGCACGCCAGCCGTCCCGATGTGAATGAAGCACAATTAGAGCGGCCGCCAAGGCCTGCCAGCCCTGTTCTGGATACAGCCTGACGTGGAACGAGCAGACGAGCGCGAGCCGTACTGCACACAGATTGCCCGCTGCGGCCGCGGTCTCTGGCCCTGGTCGCAGACCGCCCACGCCAGCCTCCGGAACCTGAAAGCCGTCGCCTCCCGGACTGGAGGTCGCGGCTGTCGCCATCCCGTTCGCGCTGGGAGTTGGACCGCACGTGAGGTGCCCGGCCCCTGGGCCCTGCAACATCCGGCTTTCTTGTGAGCAGTCATAGGTGGCCTCTACATGTTGTTGTCCAAACCCACGTCGCGAAGGAAGTTTCTGCTTTCCTCGCTGATCGCCCTCCCCGCGCTGGGCGTGACCATCAAAGGCCTGAGCGCAGCCTCCGCTGCCGAGATGGTCGCGCCAGCCCTCGACAGCTATACACCGACCTTTTTCAGTGCCACCGAGTGGACCTTCATGATGGCCGCCTGCGACCGTCTGATTCCCGCTGGCGGTAAAGCACCTGGCGCCCTGGAAACCAACGTGCCGGTATTCATGGACCAGCAGCTGGCAAGCGACCTGGGGAGCGAAATCTACCTCGAGGGGCCCTTCGACCTCGCTGCACCAGCCACCCTCGGCTACCAGATTCCGTACCTGCCGCAGCAGATCTATCGCAACGGCATCAAGGCCGTGGATGCCTGGTGTGAGCACGCCCACCACGAGCGCTTCGCCCTGCTCGATGCCACCACCCAGGACAGCGTGCTGAAGAAGCTCGAAGCCGGTGAGGTGGACTTCGCGGCCTTCGGCGAAGAGGTGCTCGGCTCCAAGCTGTTCTTCAGCGAAATGCTTTCGCTCTCCCAGCAGGGCTACCTGTCCGACCCGATCTACGGCGGCAACAAGGGCATGAAGGCGTGGATCGCCATCGGCTTTCCGGGTGCCCGTGCCAGCTACCTGGAATGGGTCGCCCAGCACAACGTCAAGTATCCCCTCGGGCCGGTCAGCCTCAACGGCGACCGCGGCTGATTTTCTTTTCGCGCAGCGTTTCAGCAAGCAAGGTTTTTTATGTCAGACATTACCAATGACGAAGTCGATGTCGTCGTAGTCGGCCTGGGTTGGACCGGCTCGTTGATGAGCATCGAACTGGCCCAGGCGGGTTTGAAAGTACGCGCTCTGGAGCGTGGGGAAGACCGCAACAATGCCGACTTCGCCTATCCCAAGCCTGCCGACCAGTACGCCTACGCGGTACGCAACAAGGTCATGGTCAGCCCCAAGGATGGCGCCCTGACGGTCCGCCACAACAGCCACGGCACCGCCCTGCCGACGCGCAAGTGGGGCGCCTTCGTGCCCGGCACCGGCGTGGGTGGCTCGGGCCTGCACTGGACCGGCGTACTGATCCGCCCGACACCGACCGACATCAAGCTCAAGACCTACGCCGACCAGGCCTACGGCAAGGGCATTCTGCAGGACGACATGCGCATCGGTGACTACCCGTTCACCTGGGACGAGATCGAGCCCTACCTCGACAAGTTCGACAAGATCTGCGGGCTGTCGGGCAACACCGGCAACCTGCAGGGCCGCATCATCGAAGGCGGCGACCCGTTCGAAGGCCCGCGCTCCAACCCGTTCCCGCTGCCGGCGCTGGAAGACACGCTCAACAACAAGCTGTTCGCCGACGCCGCGCGCAAGCTCGGCTATCACCCGTTTCCCAACCCGTCGGCCAACGTCTCGCGCGCCTGGACCAACCCCTACGGCAACCAGATCGCGCCGTGCAACTACTGCGGCTACTGCAGCAAGTACCCCTGCCTGAACTACTCCAAGGCTTCGCCGCAGACTGCGGTGATGGATGCCCTCAAGCGCCTCGAAAACTTCTCCTACCGCACCCGGGCCAACGTGCTGCGCGTCGAGCTGCACGCCGATGGCAAGACCGCCCGCGGCGTCACCTATGCCGACGAACACGGCAACACGGTGTTCCAGCCGGCGAAGATCGTCGTGCTGGCCGGCTTCCAGTTCGTCAACGTGCGCCTGATGCTGCTCTCCGGAATCGGCAAGCCTTACGACCCGGTTACCGAGACAGGCACCATCGGCCGCGATTACGCCTACCTCAGCGTCGGCGGCTCGACCCTGTTCTTCAAGGACAAGCAGTTCAATCCGTTCGCCACCGCCGGTGCCACCGGACAGATGTTCAACGACATCTCGCCGGGCAACTACGACGGCCCTTCGCTGGGTTTCATCGGCGGCGCCAAGATCCACAGCTCGCAGGCCACCGGCACGCCGATCGGCACCGCGCTGCCGGGCGGCACGCCGGCCTGGGGCCAGGGCTGGAAAGACGGCATGACCGACTGGTACGGCCACTCCATGAAGGTGAGCATTTCCACCGGCTGCATGTCCTACCGCGGCCACTACCTGGATCTCGACCCCACCTACAAGGATCCATGGGGCCAGCCACTGCTGCGCATCACCTTCGACTGGAAAGAGAACGAGCTGAAGCTGCAGCAATACCTGCGCGGCATCGTCCAGAACATCACCCGCGAGCTGGGGCCGGACAGCGTCTCCGAGAGTTTTCTGGCGATGGACTCGCACTGGGACATCACCAAGTACGTGTCCACCCACAACGTGGGCGGCGCGGTCATGGGCGACAACCCGAAAACCAGTGCGCTCAACCGCTACCTGCAGAGCTGGGACGTGCACAACGTCTTCGTACCGGGCGGTAACGCCTTTCCGCAGAACTTCCAGGCCAACCCTACGGCCCTGATCGGTGCACTGACCCTGTTCGCCGCCCAGGCCATCAAGGATCAGTACCTGAAGAACCCCGGCCCATTGGTGCAGGCATGAGGAACGCAGAGATGAAATCCACACCCCGTTCTCTGCTCCTCAAGCTGCTGATCATCGGTCTGCTGCTCGCTGCACTGGCCTGGCTGGCCAGCATCGCCCTGAACCGCTCGGGCGACGCCTCGGCGCAGCTCGGTCAGGCCGTCACCCCGGCATTGATCAGCCAGGGCGAGTACCTGGCGCGCGTCGGTGACTGCGTGGCCTGCCATACCGCCCGAGGCGGCAAGGCCTTCGCCGGCGGCCTCGGTATCGAGTCGCCGATCGGCACCATCTACTCCACCAACATCACCCCAGACAAGCAGACCGGGATCGGTGACTGGACCTATGGCGAGTTCGAACGCGCCATTCGCCGCGGCGTTGGCCACGACGGCAGCGCGCTGTACCCGGCGATGCCCTACCCGTCCTACGCCAAGGTCTCGGATGCCGACATGCAGGCGTTGTACGCCTACTTCATGCAGGGCGTGCAGCCGGTGGAACAGGCCAACCAGGCCAACGACATCCCCTGGCCATTGTCGATCCGCTGGCCCCTGGCCTACTGGCGCACGCTGTTCTCGCCATCGCCGGAGTCCGCTGCCGAGGCGCTGAAAGTCACCACCCGCGATGCCGATGCGCAGATTGCCCGCGGTGCCTACCTGGTACAGGGCCTGGGCCACTGTGGCTCCTGCCACACGCCACGGGCGCTGACCATGCAGGAGAAGGGGCTCGATGAAAGCACCGCCGACTACCTGAGCGGCGCCGAGCTCAACGACTGGGCCGTGCCCTCGCTGCGCGGCATGCCGCACTGGTCCCAGGACGAAATCGTCGACTACCTGGGTACCGGCCGTAACGCCAAGGCCTCGGTAGCCGGTGAGATGACCGACGTGGTGGCCAACAGCACCTCGCACATGTCGGACGACGACCTGCACGCCATGGCGGCCTACCTGAAGTCCCTCGCCGCCGACGGCCAGCCAGCCAGCGCCCATCAGCCCGAGCGCAGCGAAGCGACCACCCGCAAGCTGACGGCGGCCACCGACCTGACCCTTGGCGAGCGTCTGTATCTGGACAACTGCGGCGCCTGCCACTTCGTGGCGGGTGACGGCGCGCCTCGGGTGTTCCCACGCCTGGATGGCGCGTCGGTGATCAACGCGCAAAACCCCAGCGCCCTGCTGCACGTGATACTCGCCGGTGCGCAAACGCCATCGACGGCGCGCGCACCCTCGATCCTGCCGATGCCGGGCTTCGCCGATCGCATGGACGACGCCGAGGTCGCCGAACTGGCCACCTTCCTGCGTCAAGGCTGGTCGAACGACGCGCCGGCGGTGTCCGCCGAGCAGGTCGCCGCGGTGCGTGCATCGCTGGCTGGCGAGCATGTAGGTGAAAAGGAGCTGGCGCCGAGCGACGAGTAGTCTTCGAGGTAGCCGATCCCGCCCCTCCGCTGGCGACGATGAGTCGCCCGCTCAGAAGCCCCTGATGCTCGATGAGTGTCAGGGGCTTTTTATTGCAAGGCTCTGGTCGCCGTGGAGATGGACGGGCTCAGTTAGCCGCCCAGCGAAAACGCACGCCTGCCACGTCCCCGTCGGGCACAACGCCCGCGCGAAGATTCCACAGCAGCGCCGGGATCAGCAACCTGGGGGGCTCCAGCCCTGCATCCCGTTCTTCACGCCATTCGATGAACTGCGCGGCACTGACGCCTTGATGCATATGCTGGTTATGCAGGCGCTGTTCCTGCACGGAGCACCAGGCCCGTGGCGCGCGATCCTGTGGGTAGTCGTGGCACATGAACAGGCGGGTGTCGCCCGGCAGTTCGAGCAGATGCCGAATGGAGCGATACAACTGCGCAGCACTGCCACCAGGAAAATCGCAGCGTGCCGTGCCGATGTCCGGCTGGAACAGGGTGTCGCCGACGAACACGTGCCGCTCCTCGACCAGAAAGGCCGTGTCGGCGGGCGTATGCCCGGGCACATGCAGCGCCCGAGCGGACAGAGCACCGATGGCGAAGTCTTCGTCGGGGGCGAACAGATGGTCGAACTGGCCGCTCGCCTGGCAGTAATCCTCGGGCAGTTGGAAACGCGCCTGAAAGGTCCGCTGTACCTCGCCAATGCCTGGTCCGGCGGCGACCCGCCCGCCACTGCGCTCGCGCAGGTAAGCAGCGGCGGTGAGGTGATCGGCGTGGATATGGGTTTCCAGAATCCACTGCACCTCCAGGTGCCTGGCCTCCAGCGCTCGCAACAGAGCGTCCGCCGGTGCGCTGTCGAGCCTGCCGGACTCCAGGTCATAGCCGAGCACCGGATCGATCACCGCGCAAGCGCTGCCCGCGCCAGCATGGACGAGATGGCTGAACGTCGACGTCTGCGCATCGAAAACGCTCTCGACCTGCAGCGCTCGCTCTCCCAGCGTGCTCATCGGGCGATCACCGGCCCGTCATTCAGGCAGACAGCGGCGAATGGCATCGATGGCCTGCTCGACGTCGGCGAGCGTGGTGTAGCGGCCGAGGCTCAGGCGAATGCTGCGATACGCCTGGGTATCGTCCAGCCCGAGCGCCAGCAGCACATGGGACGGCGCGCTGCTGGCCGAATTGCAGGCCGAAGTGGAGGAGAACGCCAGCGTCCCCAGCAGGTTCTCGGCATCGAACCAGGGGTGGTCGATGCACAGGTTGAGGGTATGCGGCACACGCTTCTCGGCGCAGCCGTTGAGACGCACGCCGGGCAGCGCCAGCAACCCTTCGCGCAGGTGCGCGCAAAGGCGAGCGATGCGCGTGTTCTCTTCGCTCATCAGCTCACCGGCAAGAGCGAAGGCGCTGCCCATGCCGACGATCTGGTGGGTGGCCAGGGTGCCGGAGCGCAGCCCCTGCTCATGCCCACCGCCATGGATCTGCGCCTGGATCAGCGAGCGCGCACGGTCACCGACGTAGAGCGCACCAATACCTTTAGGACCATAGGTCTTGTGGGCGGAAAAGGACATCAGGTCCACCGGCAAGGTGGCCAGATCGATGGCCACCTTGCCGGTGGCCTGGGCGGCGTCCACATGGAACAGCGCGCCGCGCTGACGAACGAGCTCGCCCACCGCGGCGATATCGGTCAGCGTACCGAGTTCGTTGTTGATCAGCATCAACGAGACCAGCAGGGTGTCGTCACGCAAGGCTGCCGCGACCGCCTCCGGCTGGATGATGCCGTTGGCATCGGGCTGCAGCCAGGTCACCTCGAAGCCCTCGCGCTCCAGTTGCCCGGCGGTATCCAGAACGGCCTTGTGCTCGAGGCGGCTGGTGATGATGTGCCGACGGCCATCGGCCAGCGCGGCCACGCCCTTGAGCGCCAGGTTGTTCGACTCGGTCGCCCCGGACGTCCAGACCAGGCGATCTGCGCGGGTACCTACCAGGGCCGCCACCTGCTTGCGTGCCTTTTCGACCGCCAGACGAGCCCGCTGCCCGAAGGAGTGAGACGCGGAAGCGGGATTGCCGAACACCACGTCACGGCCCATGCACGCCAACATGTCCTGAATGACAGCGTCGTCGATGGGAGTGGTAGCGGCGTAATCGAAATACAGTTCTGACATAGGGGTAGCGGCCGTGCAGATGATTGAAGGCGCCGTGCTAGACGGCTTTGTCTGGAGCACCATGCTAAGAGAGCGGGACGTGAAAAATTTTGTTATTTCACTGTTCTCGAGCCCATGAAACGGAATATATTTCCAACCTGGACAAAGTAAACGAAATTATTTTCCAGACTTAGCCCATTTCATACTGACGATATTCCCCAATCGTCTTATCAGGAGTTTTCTAGACCGTGGACAAGTTCGACCGCGCCTTGCTCGCGCTGCTACAGCAGGACTGCACTCAGCCGCTGGGTGAGATCGCCGAACGCGTTGGTTTGAGTAACACGGCGTGCTGGCGGCGTATTCAGAAGCTCGAGGAAAGCGGCGTGATCGGTGCCCGAGTGGCCCTGCTCGACTCGCGCAAGATCGGCGTGCCGGTCACGGTATTCGCCTTCGTGCGCACCAATCAGCACAACGCCGAATGGCTCAAGCACTTCCACAGTCAGGTGGCGGCGATCGAGGAGGTGGTCGACTTCTATCGCATGGCGGGTGTCACCGATTACCTGCTGCGCCTGGTGGTGCCCGACATCGAGGGCTACGACGCCGTGTACAAGCGCCTGATCGAAATCCCCGGCATCGCCGATATCAGCTCCAGCTTCGCCATGGAGCGGATCAAATCGACCACGGCCCTGCCGCTGCATCAGGTGGGCAAGTGAGCGTCTGGACGGGCGACTGGCGAAACCCGGAATTCCGGGTTAGTTTGGCCGCCCGTTATCCCTGACGATTTCTGCCATGCCTCTACGCAATCTTCACCGTCTGACCATTCTCGGCCTGGTGTTCTTCATCCTCGGCCTGATCGGCGTCGTGTATGCGCTGTACGCCATCTACAGCGGGCCGCGCCCGGCTGACCCGGACCTGACCCGCAGCCTGGTGATAGCCGCAGGCATGCAACTGACCGGCTACGTGCTGCTCAACCGCAACCGCTGGCGGATGATGGTCGGCAAGTCGAAGAAGTAGCGCCAAGCTCACCCGCTATGAGCCTGGCGCCCGGGGCCGCCTTCAGCGGAATGGCGGCTCGTCGAAGCTGCGCAGCTTGCGCGAGTGCAGCGAGTTGAGCTGGCCACGCAGCAGATCCAGAGCGGCGATACCGATGTGCAGATGCTGGGTCACGGCCCGCTCGTAGAAGGCACCCGCCGCGCCCGGCAGCTTGATCTCGCTGTGCAGCGGCTTGTCCGACACGCACAGCAAGGTGCCATACGGCACGCGCAGGCGATAACCCTGAGCGGCGATGGTGCCGCTTTCCATGTCCACCGCCACGGCCCGTGACAGGTTGATCAGCGGACGCTCCTGCGCCCAGCGCAGCTCCCAGTTGCGGTCGTCGTAGGTCAGCACGGTACCGGTGCGCAGCCGACGCTTGAGATCGTCACCGCGCTCGCCAGTCACCTGCGCGGCGGCATCCTGCAACGCCTGCTGCACTTCGGCCAGGGCCGGCAGCGGAATGTGCGGTGGCAGCACCCGGTCGAGAATGCCGTCGCGGCGCATGTAGGCGTGAGCCAGCACGTAGTCACCGATGGTCTGCGACTGACGCAGGCCGCCACAGTGGCCGATCATCAGCCAGCAGTGCGGACGCAGCACGGCCAGGTGATCGGTGATGTTCTTGGCGTTGGACGGGCCGACGCCGATGTTGACCAGGGTGATGCCATCGCCATCGGCAGCCTGCAGGTGGTAGGCCGGCATCTGGTAGCGGTGCCAGACCACGGTCTCGATGATCGCCTGCATCTCGCCTTCGGGCATGCCCCGCTCGATCACCACGTTGCCCGGCAGCACCATGCGCTCGAAGCGCGACTCGCCATTGAGCATGTCCAGACCGTTGCGAATGAACTGGTCGACGTAGCGGTGGTAGTTGGTCAGCAGGATCCACGGCTGCACGTGGCGCCAGTCGCTGCCGGTGTAATGCACCAGGCGACGCAGGGAGAAATCCACCCGGGCGGCGTCGAACAGGGCCAGCGGCAATGGATCGGTATTTTCCCAGTCGTAGAGGCCGTCGGCGGTGCCATCGGTGGCGGCCGACAGGTCCGTGCTGGGGAACACCCGCGCCAGTTCTGCCGCGGTCACGCCGGAGCCAGCCAGCTCATCGCCCTGCTCCACCACGTAGGGGTAAGGGATGTACTGCTGGCTGACACCGACCTCGACGGTCAGGGTGAAGTCGGCCATCAGCGGCTGCAGTTGCTCGAGCAGGTACTTACGGAACGCAGCCGGATGGGTGATGGTGATGCTGTAGGTACCGGGCACCTGCACCTTGGCGTAGGCACGCACGGTGGTCGGCACCTCGCCCTGGCAGTCGTAGGTCAGCCGCAGTTCGGGGTAGCGAAACAACTCTTGCTGCTCGGCATCGGGGCGGATGCGATCTTTCAGGTAGCGCTTGAGCGCCTGGCTCAGGCCTTCGGTGGCGCGCTGGTGCAGCACCGCCAGACGATCGACGGCTTCTTCGGCAGAGTGGACGACGATAAAAGCGCCGTCTGTAGAAAGGGACATGCACGGTTCCTTATCGTGGGGATCATGGACCATAGCTGACACGCATTACAGGCCGGGTGCAAGTGCAGCGATCATTGCGGCCACACATCGACGATGCGCTCCAGCGCCTGCTTGAGCTCGACACGACTGCGGGCAGCCGCCAGGCTGATGCGAATGGCGTTGGCCGCAGCAGGGCCGACGGCGAACACCTCGGCGGGCACCACCTCGACACCGGCAGTTCGGCACTCGGCTGCCAGGTCACGGCTATCCGCCGCCTCCAACCACAGGTGCGGCGCCACCTCACGGCCCTGGGGCATGCGTGCGCCGAGCACCCGCGCGGCGAGGCGCCAGCGCTGCTGCAACTCGTCCCGCTGCCAGGCCAGCTTGCGCGCTGCGGTGCCGTCCTCGATCCACTCGCAGGCCAGCGCCAGGCACAACGGCGAGACCGCCCAACCGGTGGCGTGCCCTTGCGGATCAATACGTTTGAGCAGCGCCTGCGGCCCATGCACGAAGCCCAGTCGCAGGCCCGGGGCCACGGTTTTCGACAGGCTGGTGACCAGCAGGCTGCGTTCCGGCACCGATACGGCCAGCGGTGCCTGGCTACCCAGCGCGCCGTAGACGTCATCCTCGATCAGCCACAGGCCGTGGCGTTCCACCAGCTCGGCGATGCGTTGCCGTCGTTCACCATCCATGCTGCTGCCCGTGGGGTTCTGCAGGCAGGGGGTGAGCACCAGCACCCGCGCGCCGGTAGCACGCACCTGCCGGTCGAGATCCTGAGGGAGAATGCCACGCTCATCCATCGCCACGCCGTGCAGGGGCAGCCGCAACTGCCGCGCCGCGGCCTTGATGCCGGGCGCGGTGAAGGCCTCGACCAGCACCGGATCGCCGGGCTCGCAGAGCGCCAGCAACGCTGCGCTAACGCCCTGCTGAGCACCCGCGCAGAGCAGCACCCGCGACGGCGGATAATGCAGGCCGCGCTGCTGCAGCCACAGGCTGCCAGCCAGCCGCCCACGCACCTCCAGCTCGGCCGACGCGTAGGCCTGCAGCGCGTCGATGCGGCCTTCGGCGATCAGGCGCTGCAAGGTGCAGGACAGGTCATCGCTGTCGCCGTCGTGCACCGGCACGTTGGTCGACAGATCGATGCCCTGCGCGGGCTGGCCGGGCTGCTTGAGGTGAAACAGGCTGGCTTCGTGGCTATCGGCCAGGACATAGGTACCACGGCCGACTTCGCCGGACACCAGGTGACGCCGCGCAGCTTCGCGATAGGCCTGCATCACCGTGCTCGGATTGATGCCCAGCGTCCAGGCGAGTCGGCGCTGCGGCGGCAGGCGCTCACCGGGCTTGAGCTCACCCTTGCCGATCGCGCTGGAAATCGCCTCGACCAGGGCCAGATAAGTGGGCAGCGTGCTGCCTTGCAGATCAGGTAACCACATTGCTTGCCATGCAATATAAAGATTTACCCATACAATGACAGGGCCGTAGCATCGGGTCAAAGCCAACCGGGAGCCCCCCAGATGTTCGACCTTGCCGCGCTTCGCCAAGCCGCCACCCTGATTCGCCCGAACGTTCCGGCAACGCCGCAGTTCGCCTGGCCGTTGCTGGCCGAACGCCTGGGTTGCGAGGTATGGGTCAAGCACGAGAACCACACCCCCACAGGCGCCTTCAAGGTCCGCGGCGGCCTGGTCTATGTGGATGCCCTGCTGCGCCGTGAACCGACCACCGCCGGCTTGGTTTCGGCCACCCGGGGCAACCACGGACAAAGCATGGCGCTGGCAGCCGGCAAGGCTGGCCTGCCGATCAGCATCGTGGTGCCGCAAGGCAACGCGAGAGAGAAGAATGCGGCCATGGCCGCCCTGGGCGCCGAGGTGATCGAATACGGTCGCGACTTCGACGAGGCCCGAAGCCGGGCGGCGGAGCTGGCTGCGCAGCGCGGCCTGCACTTCGTTCCGTCGCTGCACCCGGACCTGATCCGTGGCGTCGCCACCTATGCCCTGGAACTGTTCGAGGCCGCACCACCGCTCAAGCGCATCTATGTGCCCATTGGCCTCGGTTCGGGCATCTGCGGGGTGATCCGCACCCGCGACCTGCTCGGCCTGGACACCGAAGTGATCGGGGTGGTGAGCAGTGCCGCCGATGCCTACGCGCAAAGTTTCGCGGCCGGGCGGGTGATCTGCACCGACAGCGCCGACACCATCGCCGATGGCATGGCCTGCCGCATGCCGCAGCCCGAGGCGCTGGAGATCATCCGGGCCGGTGCCGCGCGCATCGTACGAGTCGATGACGACGAGATCCGCCAGGCCATTCGCATCCTTCACGAAGACACCCACAACCTCGCCGAAGGCGCTGGAGCGGCAGCGCTGGCGGCATTGATCCAGGAACGTGAAATCAATCGGGGCCAACGCTCGGCGGTGGTGCTCAGCGGCGCCAACATCGACCGCGCCGCCCTGGCCTCGATCCTGGCCTGAACCGCCTCAGGACGCTTCGGCTACGCCCACTTGCCGTGAATAGGCGCGCGGCGCAAGACCGTGATGGCGGCGAAACACCTTGGCGAAATGACTGGGGTTGGAGTAGCCCACCGCCATCGCCACATCGCCGACCCGCTGGCCCTGACGCAGGCACAGGGCCGCGTGCTGCATGCGCAGGTCCTGCAGTTCGGCATACACCCCCTTGCCGTACAACTGGCGGAAACCATCCTTGAGCTTGCGCACGTTCAACTGCACTTCGGCAGCCAGGCTCTCGAGCGTCCACGGGCGCTCGAGGGCTTCGCGCAGGTGTTGGTGAGCACGTTCCAAACGCAGTCGATCACGCCCTCCGAGCACGCTGGGGCGCAGGTTCTCCTGTAGATAACCGAGCATTTCAGCGAGCATCTCGAAAGCCTTGGCACGCATCAGGATGTCCCGCGCCAGGCCTTCCAGGCGGCAATCGAGCATCTCCAGACCAATACGACGCAGCACGTGCGGCGCGGGAAATTGCACCAGCCGCGCCAGGCCGTCACTGGAGCAGGCCCGCTCCCACGGGCCGGCACTGTCGAACAACCATTCCCCAACCCTCAGGCGCTGCAGTATCTGCGGGGCGAAGCTGATGTTCACACCGCGTAGCCGCGAGCCTGCCGGCAGCAGACCTTCGCCCCGTACGGAGACACTGGAGTGGTAGAGGCAGCAGGTGTCATTGCGCAGATCCATTGCCGGGGTGTCGGCGAACTGCCGCCAACCACCGCCCTGCTCGTAGTAGGCGAGGGTCAGGGAGGGATGACTGTCGGCCTGCACGTACAGGTCGTGCTCGCCATCCATTTCGATCAGGCGCACGTCCAGTTCCTCGTCAGCGAAGCTGGCGAAAACGTCGTTCAGGGGGCGGTCGGCGTAATAGTGATTGATGGCCATGGCTGACACTCCACAAGGCGATCACAATAAATGAGAACACTTATCAGTTAAAGTGCCGATCACGCGCATTTACGCCCGATCGCACGCGCAACCTCCCCCCGAGCGGCGGAATATGCCGGCCATTCATCCATGGAGATGCCTGCATCATGCGCCTGACGCCCTTGAGCTTTGCCATTCTGTGCTCCAGCGGTCTGCCGGCCCTGGCCCACGCCGCCGTCGACCTGCCTGGCCTGCAAGTCACGGCGAGCAAACGCGAGACCAGCCTGGCGGAGACCGACATGGCCTTGTCCGTCGCCGAACAGGAGGACCTGCAACGCGCCAACATCGGCAATAGCAAGGAACTGAATCGAGTCTTCCCCGAACTGTTCCTGAGCCAAAGTGGCCTGAGCCTGTTCCCCAATCTGAGCCTGCGCGGGATCTCGTCCGCCGACGCCTACAGCGCACCGGTGGCGTTCTACGTCGATGGCGTGCCCTATGTGCTCGGCGCCTTCAACCAGCAGTTGCTCGACATCGAACGCATCGAATTGCTCAAAGGCCCTCAAGGCACCCTGTACGGGCGCAACGCCCACGCCGGCGCCTTGAGTATCGTCACCCGCCGCCCGGAAAACGCTGCGCAGTTGAAGGTGGGTAGCCGCGTCAGCAATCTCAATCGCGAGGTCAGCGCCAGCGTCAGTGGCGCTCTGGTCGAAGACCGCCTACTCGCCGAGGCCGCCGTCTTTCACAATGATCTGCAAGGCGAGCTCAAGGGCAGCCCGCAGCACGGTGACGGCGACAACGGCGGTGGTCGCGTTGGCCTCACCCTGCTACCCAATGATGACCTGAGCGTCCGACTGGTCTACGCCCGTGATCGCCTGACATCCCACGAAGAGCGTTACCTGCCTTTCCACGGCTATGCCAGCCGAGCGGTCAACCCCGGGTGGCGCGAATCGTCTTTCACCCGCCGCGTGGAAACCAGCAGCGCGGTCATCGACTGGTCACTCGGCGATGCCTGGAAACTCACCTCCACCAGCGCCCTGCAGAGCTACCGTCACGAGCGCCTGCTCGGTGATTTCGGCCTCTACCACCCGGAACGCCAGCGCACCCTCAGCCAGGAGTTGCGCCTCACCACCCAGGGCGAACAGCGTACCTGGGACGCCAACCTCGGCCTGTACTGGCAGGACAGCAAGACCCACTCGCAACGCCGCACGGCACCTGGCGGCCCCTACGACTCCTTGCTGGGCCTGGCCGACAGCCGTATCGACAGCACCGAGAAGGCCGTTTTCGGTGAGCTCACCTGGCACATCGACGAACGCTGGGATCTGACCCTGGGCGCCCGCCACAGCCGCGAGGAGGCCAGCACCCGCTTCGTCCAGCAGGATGGCCTGATGGTGCCGGGCTTCGCCTACCGCGGGCAGGACCGCTTCAACGCCACCACGCCGAAGATCGTCCTGGGCTTCCAGGCAAGCGATGACCTGCGCATCTACGCACTGGCCAGCGAGGGCTACAAGCCCGGTGGTTTCAACCGCATCGGCAGCAGCAGTGCCGACGCCGTGGCCTACGACCCCGAGCGCTCGTTGAACCTGGAGGCTGGGTTCAAGGCCAGCCTGCTCGAGCGTCGCCTGTTCGCCAATGCCTCGCTTTACTGGATGCGCATCGAGGACGTGCAGCAGTACATCGGCATGGTCGGCATTCAGAACCTGCAGAACATGGGCGACGCCCGCAGTGAAGGCGCCGAACTGTCGCTGGACTGGCTACCGGACGAGGATACCCGCCTGCACCTGGCTGGCACCATCAACCGTAGCCGTCTGGTGGATGCCGACGTCCGCCAGGGCAATCGCCTGGCTCTGGCGCCACGCGGCACCCTGCGCCTGTCGGCGGAACGCAGCCTGCGCTGGGACGGCCTGCTCGGCGAGCTGCGCCCGAGTGTGGGTCTATCGTATGTTGGCCAGCATTACTTCGACGCCGACAACCAGTTGGCCCAGGGCGGCTACACCCTGTTCGATGCGCGCCTGACCTGGCAGCCGGCAGCGAGTTACCAAGTGGCCCTGTACGGCAACAACCTGACGGCCAAGGACTACCGCAGCTACGCCTACCTCTCGGGCGCAGATGCATTTGCCCAGGCCGGACCCGGGCGTGAGCTGGGTGTCGACCTGAGCCTGCGTTTCTGACCATGGCCCTGTCAGCCTCTCGCCGCATTCACGTGCTGCTGCTCGGCCAGTACACCAGCCTCGGACTGCTCGGTGGCTTCAGCCTGCAGCTGTTACCTGCCTACCTGCGCCGCGAGGGCGTCGGACTGGACAGCATCGGCCTCGTGGCCCTGGTGTTTCTGCCCCACGCACTGAAGCTGCTGTGGGCTCCGCAGGTAGACCGCTGGTGCCGCGAGCAGCGGCGTACCTGCCTGCTGCTGTGCTACGGCAGCCTGCTGGCCTGCATCTTCGCGCTGGCCAGCATCGACCCGGTGCAGCAGTTGCCTCTGGCGCTCGGCCTGCTGGGGCTGGCAGCGCTGTGCGCCGCCAGTGGCGATATCGCCAGCGACGGCCTTGCCGTAGCGGCCTTGCCAGAGCAAGCCTACCCGACCCTCAATCGGCTGCAGATCGGCGGCAGCTACCTCGGCTACCTGCTTGCCGGGTTACTGGCCGCTCCCCTGCTCGATCGCCATGGCTGGCACGCCGGGACCCTCGTGCTCGGCGCCCTGCTCGCCCTGTGCCTGTTACCACTGCTGAGCCTGCCCCTGCCCCGCGTCGATACTGGCTCGGCTCTGGCAAGACCCAGCCTGCGCCATGCCTGGCGTTCGGTGATGCGTCGGCGTGCCGGGCTGGTGCTGCTAGCGCAATGCGGACCGCGGCTGATGCTGGGCATGGCGTCCGCCTACTGGATAGACAGGGGCCTGAGCCTGACCCAGGCCGGCGCTCTGGAAGCCTGGTGCATAGGCATGGGCCTGCTCGGTAGCCTGGCGGCACCGGCGCTGCTGCAGCGCTTCGGCAATCGCCACAGCTGGTGCGCCGGCCTGTTGGTCCTGCTCGGCGTGAGCCTCTGGCTGCTGGCCGGGGAGCGCTGGGAACAGATCGGTGCAGCCCAGTTGGTGGTCGCCTTCAGCCTGGCCAATCTGGCCACCGGGCTGATCTTCGTCGCGCTCTACAGTCGCATGATGCAGTGGGCCGACCCCGGGCAACCGGGTACCGACGTCACCCTGCTGCAGTGCACCGATGCCTGGATCGGGCTGCTCGCCGGCCTGGGCGGCGCCTGGCTGGCCCACTGGGTCGGCTTCGACGGGCGCTTCCTGATTACCGCCGCATTGCTGCTGGCGGGACTGATCGGCATCCATCGCCTGCTCGACGAGCAGCCGCGCCCCACTACCCACTCGACACAGGAAACCCTTGGTTCATGAGCGCTCCCATTCTCGTTCTTGGCGCCGGCATCGCCGGTCTGGCCACAGCCTGGTGGCTCAAACAGCGCGGCTTCACCCCGGTCATCGTGGAGAAGGCTGCACAGTTGCGTCATGACGGCTTCGTTCTCAGCCTGGGTGGCACCGGCTACAGCATCGCCGAGCGCATGGACATCGTCGACAAGTTGCGTGGGCACAGCGTCAATCTGGGTCGCACGCTGTTCCGTGACAGCCAGAACCGCGACGTGCTGCTGGTCGACCATAGCCGACACCTGCGCAACCTCAACCTCCTGCCCGTTTGTCGCGACGATCTGGTGCAGGTGCTGCACGATGCCCTCGACGGCCAGGTGGAGATACGTTTCGGCCTTTGCCTGCAGGCTTATGAAGAAGACGCCGAAGGCGTCGATGTGAGCTTCGATGATGGCAGCGAGCAACGCTTCGCCTTCGTGGTGGGTGCAGAGGGCTGCTTTTCCGACCTGCGCCGACGCGCCTTCGCCGACGACGAAAGCTGCCTGCGCTCTCTGGGCTACAACGCCGCATCGTTCATCGTGGACGGTGACATGGCGGCCGGGGGGGAACGCCACCTATCGTTTTCCGAGCCAGGCTATGTGGTCGAGTGTTACAGCATGCGCCCCGGGCTGCTGGCTACCTTGTGGCTATGGCACAGCCAGGATAGCAGCCGCATCCCGGCGCAACGACGCAAGGCCGTGCTGCGCGAGACCTTCTCTCAGGCCAGTCCTGCAGTACTCGACCTGCTCGCCCCCCTGCCGGACGATCAGGGCTTCTATCTCGATCACCTGATGCAAGTGCATTTGCCGCAATGGCATCAAGGGCGTCTGGTGCTGGTCGGGGATGCCGCCCATTGCCTGACCCTGGCCTCGGGCCGCGGCGCCAGCATGGCCCTCACCGGGGCCTGGCTGCTGGCAGATGAACTGAGCAAGAGCTTCGACTGCGCGGCATTGGCCCGTTACGACGCCACCTTGCGTCCGGATATCGATGAATTGCAGGCGCTGGCTCCGCGCATGGCGGGTTGGTACGCGCCACTGACGCGGCGCGCCTGGCACCTGCGCAACTGGACCATGCGCCTGATGCCTGCCTCTCTCACTGCCTGGCTACTGCGCCGCACCTTCGAGCGGCTCAAACGCACGCCACTGGCACAGCGGGTCGATGCCGCGCCGAATCAGCTCAGACACTGACCGACAGCGTGGAACCAATGGCAACCGAGATGGCGACACCGCCGCCGCCCATATCGCCGGCAGCCTTTTCCACATCGGCGAGCTGCTTGTCGATATCGCCGAGCAGCTTCCTGCTTTCCTCATCCGGCTCGGCACTGAGCTGCGCCTTGACCATGGCCAGCAATTGCTTGAGCTGGCGAGCGACCTTTTTCAGTTCTTCGGCATCGGCACGGCGCTGCTGGTCGTCTCGGCCACGTTGGGCGCGCTCCGTGGTGGTTTGTGGCTGCTCGTCGCCGTCGGCCTCTGCATCGCCCTCCTCGGTAGACGCTTCTTGCGCCGCTGCAGCAGTCACCACTGCGGCCTCGGGGTCGGCTTCGACCTCCGACGGCACCTCGCTGATCGCTTCCACTGCCGTGGCCGTTTCGGTTGCCTGAGCGCCTTCGACATTCACGCCAGACGCCGGAGCGGCGCCGGCATTCGCATTCACGGTGGTGGAACTGCCGGAGGGCTCCTTGAGCACCGCGGCCGCCTGCCCCAGTTCCTGAGCCAGTTGCTTGATCTGCCGCAACGCGCCTTTCGCCGCGGCAGGGCCGAGGGCGATGACCAGTTGCTTGAGCATCTCGATACGTTTCTTGATGTCTTCGAGGCGCTGGCGGGCTGCTTCCTTGCGAGACTCCTGCTGGTTGGCCTGCATGGAGCGCAGCTTGGCCGATGCTTCACGCATGGTTTTCATGCGCTTTTGCGCGTAGTCGCTGAGGGTCAGGGTGACCGACGGCTGCTGCTTGTCGGGCTCGCTGGCAACGGTCGAGGGAGCTGCAGCCGCCTCACCCGAGGCACGAGCCGGGGTCGTTCTGACAGGCCCTGTGGTGGCGGGCGTGATAGTCGACATGCTACGTCCTGTGCCTGGCGAATGTGTCAGGGTATCGGCTGATGGCAGGCAAACTTGAACCTGGTGGCTCGCCCCGGGGCTGTCGGTCATGACGCCGAAAAACGAAAAGCCCCGGCGTTGCGGCCGGGGCTTCTCATGAAAACGGTGGCGTATCGAGCGCCAGCGGCAAGTCAGTACTTGCTGCGGAAATCGCGCAACTCGTCTTCTGCCTTTTCCTTGGTCCAGCCGTAGCGTTCCTGCAACTTGCCAGCCAGGTATTCGCTATGGCCTTCGGCGACATCCACGTCGTCGTTGGTCAGCTTGCCCCAGCGGGTCTTGATGTCACCGCTGAGCTGCTTCCACTTACCTTTGATAATGTCGGAATTCATGATTCAACTCTCCTCTGTACAGGGAAGAAAGCAGGCTCATCGAGCCTGCCCGGAAACATGATCAGTCGGCAGTTTTCAGGCCGTCAGCCGAAACAGCTTGAACGCCTTTGATTTCCTTGGCTTTGGCGACAGCGAGGTCACGCTCGGCTTCGGTAGCCACGACACCGGACAGGGCAACTACACCCTTGTTGGTTTCGACTTTGATGTCCAGAGCGCTGAGACCGTCGTCAGCCAGGAAGGTCGACTTCACTTTGCTGGTGATCCAGGTATCGGAAACCGCTTCTTCGGCCTTGTCCATGGTGTTAGCAGCCAGCATGGTCGGCTGGGTGCTGCTGTAGGTGTCGGCGAAAGCGGTACCCGCCACGGACAAGCTCAGGGCGGTCGCAGTGATAGCGGCAAAAGCGAACTTATTGATTGGCTGTTTCATGGGTAACACTCCTGATTATTCGAGTTGGCCACATCCAACTACCGGCTGTGGCTGCCCAATACCTATCGCAAGCGCTGTGCCACTTTTTTTAAAAAAAATAATCCTTTAAAAACAATAACTTAATAGACAAACAGAATTGCATTTTCCGTGCAAACTGCATGTTCCAGCGAAACCACTCAGGCAGATTGCACGAAATTTCAAATCGCCATTACACCTGCCGGGTCACCCCGAGCGACAGCCACAAAAAAACCGGTCGATTGACCGGCTTTCCGATTCGAGCACGAGATCGTGTCTATTTGACGACCTTGAGGCTTGGTCGACCGCTCGGCCGCGGCGGCTCGTCGTCAGGTGGCCCCTGCTCGTCCTGCACATCCTCGACCTCGGCCTGCGTAACTGGCGGCTCCAGATCGAAGACCATGCCCTGGCCATTCTCTCGCGCATAGATCGCCAGCACAGCAGGTGCCGGTACGAACAGGCTGTGCGCGACACCACCGAAGCGGCCTTCGAAGCTGACCGCGTCGTTTTTCATGGCCAGCTCACGCACGGCGGTGGGCGATACATTGAGCACGATCTGCCCGTCGCTGACGAAGCCTGGCGGAACCTTCACGCCTGGATATTCGGCATTGACCAGCAGATGGGGCGTGCAATCGTTGTCGACGATCCACTCGTAAAGCGCGCGAATCAGATAAGGACGACTGGAGTTCATCAAACCTCCTGGGCTTGAACACGCCACCTACGGCGCGCAAGGAAAATGGGTCAGCGCATGTCTCGTTCCACGGCGGACAGACTCTGGCGAAAACTCTCGCGAGCGAACTGCCGGTCCATGTAATCGAGCAGCGGTTTGGCCGGCCTTGGCAGTTCGATCCCCAGCACCGGCAGGCGCCAGAGGATCGGCAACAGGCAGCAGTCTACCAAGCTCAGCTCGTCGCTGAGAAAAAATGGCTTTTCGGCGAACAGCGCGGAAACCCCGGTCAGGCTCTCGCGCAATTCCTTGCGCGCCTGGACACGGGCGGCCTCCTTGCTGCGTGGGTCGAGAATCAGGTCGACCAGCGAACACCAGTCGCGCTGAATACGGTGCATCAGCAGGCGCGTGTTGCCACGGGCTACCGGGTAAACCGGCATCAGCGGAGGGTGGGGATAACGCTCCTCCAGATACTCCATGATCACCGTCGGCTCATACAGCGCCAGATCACGATCGACCAGCGTCGGCAGGCTCGCGTAAGGATTGGCCTCCAGCAACTTGGTCGGAGAGCGGCCCTGCTCGACGCTGATGATCTCCGCGACGACGCTCTTTTCGGCGAGCACGATGCGTACGCGGTGGGAATAGTGGTCGGCCGGGTCGGAATAACAGGCCAACCTATTGGTCGCAGCCAAGGCGATCCTCCAGATTTCTCGAGCACAAAAAAACCTGCGCGCCCCCAGTGGAAACGCGCAGGTCGGCCATGATACCGGATGCGTTTAGCAGCCGTTGGAAAACGTAAGCGAAGACAAGGCTGTACGTCGTTCAGCTGCGGTCAGTGCACATCCTTCCAGTACTCGCGCTTGAGCAGATAGGCGAACACGAAGAAGAAAGCCAGGTACAGCAATACGTAGGTGCCGATGCGTTGCAGGTGCAGCTTGTTCGGGTCCGCCGAGTAGGCGAGGAAGGTCACCAGGTTACGTACCTTGTCATCGAACGCCTGCGGGCTGAGCATGCCGCTGTTCGGCTCGAGCACCAGTTGATCGCAGGCTTCGTGGGTGAGCGGCGTGCCGGTCAGCGGGTCGTACTGCTTCTTGCCGTCGTCAACCACCTGCACCTGCTTGCAGCCCATGTACTGACGACCTTGCAGGCCGCCCAGCACGTTGGGCATGCCGACGTTGGGGAATACCAGGTTGTTGGCGCCCAAGGGCCGCGCCGGATCGTCGTAGAAGGTACGCAGGTAGGTGTACAGCCAGTCGTTGCCACGCACCCGGGCGACCAGGGTCAGGTCGGGCGGCGCGGCGCCGAACCAGCGCTTGGCGTCTTCGGGCTTCATGCCGATGTTCATGTGATCGCCGATCTTGGCATCGGTGAACACCAGATTGTCCATCATCTGCTCCGCGGACACGCCAATGTCCTCGGCGACCCGCTCGTAGCGCTGGAACTTGGCACTGTGGCAGCCCATGCAATAGTTGGCGAACGTACGCGCGCCATCCTGCAGCGCCGCCTTGTCGGTCAGGTCGATGTCGGCCTTGTCGAGCGTCACGCCATGACCACCGGCTGCCAGGGCCAGAGCAGGCAGCAATACGACTAAACATGCAGCAAATAGCTTTCTCATCAGCCTGTCACCCTTTCAGGAACCGGTTTGGTCTTTTCCATCCTGGTGTAGAAGGGCATCAGGATGAAGTACGCGAAGTACAGGAAGGTGCACACCTGCGACAGCAACGTACGGCCCGGAGTCGGCGGCAGAACACCCAGCACGCCGAGGATGACGAAGGACACGCAGAACACCAGCAGCCAGAGCTTGCTCAGCCAGCCCTTGTAGCGCATCGAGCGGACCGGGCTGCGATCCAGCCAGGGCAGCACGAACAACACGGCAATGGCGGCGCCCATGGCGATCACCCCCATGAGCTTGTCGGGGATTGCCCGCAAGATCGCGTAGAAGGGCGTGAAGTACCAGACCGGCGCGATGTGTTCGGGGGTCTTGAACGGGTTGGCCTGTTCGAAGTTGGGTTTCTCGAGGAAGTAGCCGCCCATTTCCGGGAAGAAGAACACCACGAAACAGAACACGAAGAGGAACACCACCACGCCGACGATATCCTTCACCGTGTAGTACGGATGGAAGGGAATGCCGTCGAGTGGAATGCCGTTCTCGTCCTTGTGCTTCTTGATGTCGATGCCATCCGGGTTGTTCGAGCCGACCTCGTGCAGCGCCAGGATGTGCAGCACCACCAGGCCGAGAATGACGATCGGCAGGGCCACCACATGCAGGGCGAAGAAACGGTTCAGGGTGATGCCGGAGATCAGGTAGTCGCCACGGATCCACTCGGTCAGCGCATCGCCGATGAACGGAATGGCACCGAACAGCGAGATGATCACCTGGGCGCCCCAGTAGGACATCTGCCCCCAGGGCAGCAGGTAGCCCATGAAGGCTTCGGCCATCAGCATCAGGTAGATCAGCATGCCGAAGATCCACACCAGCTCCCGGGGCTTCTGGTACGAGCCGTAGAGCAGGCCGCGGAACATGTGCAGATAGACGACGATGAAGAACGCCGACGCGCCGGTGGAATGCATGTAGCGCAGGATCGCGCCGTGAGGCGTATCACCGGTGCGCACGTCACGCATCAGGCCCTCGACCGAGGCGAAGGCACCTTCGGCGGTGGGTGTGTAGCTCATGGTCAGCCACACGCCGGTGAGTAGCTGATTGACCAGCACCAGCAGGGCCAGGGAGCCGAAGAAGTACAGGAAGTTGAAGTTCTTCGGTGCGTAGTACTTGGCGAGGTGGTCGTTCCACATCTTGGTGGCGGGAAAGCGTGCGTCCACCCACTCCATGAATTTGCTCATCATGCTTGCTCCTGATCCACGCCGATGATGATCACGTCAGCCGACTCGTAGGTATGCGGCGGCACCGGCAGGTTCAGCGGCGCCGGCTGCGACTTGTAGACGCGTCCGGCGAGGTCGTAACGCGAACCGTGGCACGGGCAGAAATAGCCGCCGACCCAGTTCTCGCCGAGATCGGCAGGCGCCACTTCCGGCCGGAACGACGGTGCGCAGCCCAGGTGCGTGCACAGCCCGACCAGCAAGAGGATTTCCGGCTTGATCGAGCGCGTCTTCGGATCGACGTAGGAGGGCTGCACCGAGCTTTTCGAGTCCGCATCAGCCAACTGCCCCTCGATCTTGCCAAGGTTGCTCAGAATCTCCTCGGTGCGCCGCATGATGAACACCGGCTGCCCCCGCCACTCGGCGACCATCTGCTGTCCCGGCTCGATCTTGCCGACATTGACCCTGACCGGAGCACCCGCGGCCTTGGCCTTGGCGCTCGGGTACCACGACCCTACAAACGGAACTGCAGCCCCCACCGCTCCGGCAGCGCCAACCACTGACGTGGCTGCCACCAGAAAGCGACGCCGGCCCGCATTCACGCCGTCATTGCTCATTCAGTCGTCTCCCATCGGCTTTCCGGCCTGTTGTTCAGGCCTCTAATAAGTAAGTGTTGGTCGCGCGCAGATGCGGCCAGATGGTCATGAAAGCCCATCGAGAAGGGTCTTCCCGAAGGGCCGCAACACTTGCAGGGCGTGAGCTGTGACGCTGCGGTACAGGGCCACAATCGATTCGACGTTGGCCATGGACTTTAATCCATTCCCACAGCCCGACGGCCGAAGCAGGTCATTGCCCGTGGCGGCGATCAGCGGATTGGGTGGACAGAGGTCCCGGTATGCGTGCGTCCAGATCAGCCTGGCTGCAATCCGGCGCGAGATTCGCACAGGCCGCCAGGACGACTCATGACGCGCATCAACGAAGCGATGAGTAGGGGGTGAAGCGAGGCTGAGAGCAGAAATGAAAAACGCCCAGCTCCGTGAGGAGACTGGGCGTTTTCGAGTACAGCAGCGAATTAACGCTTGGAGTACTGAGGACGCTTACGCGCTTTACGCAGACCAACTTTCTTACGTTCTACTTCACGAGCATCGCGAGTCACGAAGCCTGCTTTACGCAGAGCCGGACGCAGAGTCTCGTCGTAGTCCATCAGAGCGCGGGTGATACCGTGACGGATCGCACCAGCTTGACCGCTCACACCGCCACCGATAACGGTAACGTAGATGTCGAATTTCTCGACCATCTCGGTCAGCTCCAGCGGCTGGCGAACTACCATGCGGGCAGTTTCACGACCGAAGAAGGTGTCCAGGGTGCGGTTGTTGATGGAGATCTTGCCAGTGCCCGGACGCAGGAAAACGCGTGCGGTTGCAGTCTTGCGACGGCCAGTGCCGTAATTTTGAGTCGCCGACATAATGAACTATTCCGTTAAATCTTCAGTTCTTGAGGCTGCTGAGCAGTATGAGGGTGAGCAGCGCCCGCATAGACTTTCAGCTTACGGTACATGTCGCGACCCAGCGGGTTTTTCGGCAGCATGCCTTTGACCGCGGTCTCGATCACGCGCTCAGGCGCCTTGGCGATCAGCTTGTCGAAGCTGATCGACTTGATGCCACCCGGGAAACCGGAGTGCGAGTAGTACATTTTGTCGGTGGTCTTGGCACCGGTCACACGAACCTGCTCGGCGTTGATGACGACGATGTAGTCGCCGGTGTCAACGTGAGGGGTGTACTCGGGCTTGTGCTTGCCACGCAGGCGGCTAGCGATTTCAGTAGCCAGACGACCCAGGGTCTGGCCAGCAGCGTCGATCACAAACCAGTCGCGCTTTACTGTTTCTGGTTTAGCGGTAAAAGTTTTCATTCTTTATAGCCTCAGGGGCCGCCCAGCAAAAATAGACGGCGGATCTTACTGAATAGTGCGTACTTTGACAAGTCAAAGGCAGCCGGATGCGGGCGCTATTCGGGGGCTCGGGTCAGCGCGTCCGCGTACGGCAAGATTCTTCGGCAGGCGGCGCATCACTTCCACCGCAGAAAGAGGAGGCGGATTATCCTGATTGCGAAAAAAATTTCAACCTGCTTGTATGAGTCTTTTGTCAGAGGACGCCCCAATGGAATACCGCCAGCTCGGCCGAACCGATCTCAATGTCAGCGCCCTGTGCCTTGGCACCATGACCTGGGGGGAGCAGAACGAAGCCTCCGAGGCATTCGCGCAGATCGATCGCGCCAAGGCCTACGGCATCAATTTCATCGATACCGCGGAGATGTACCCGGTCCCGCCACGCGCCGAGACCTACAGCAAGACCGAGCAGATCATCGGCGAGTACTTCAAGCAGCGCGGCGACCGCGCCGACTGGATCCTGGCCAGCAAGATAGCCGGCCCCGGCAACGGCATCACCCACATTCGTGACGGCCAGCTCAAGCATAACCGCCAGCATGTCGTGGCGGCGCTGGACGCCAGCCTCGAGCGCCTGCAGACCGACTGGATCGACCTCTACCAGTTGCACTGGCCGGAGCGCCCGACCAATTTCTTCGGCCAGCTCGGCTACACGCACCAGGACAGCGACTTCACGCCCATCGAGGAAATCCTCGATGCCCTGCATGAGCAGGTCAAGGCCGGCAAGATCCGCCATATCGGCCTGTCCAACGAAACGCCGTGGGGCACCATGAAGTTCCTGCAACTGGCGGAGAGCCGGGGCATGTCCCGTGTGGTATCCATCCAGAACCCCTACAACCTGCTCAACCGCAGCTTCGAGGTGGGCCTGGCGGAAGTGGCGATTCGCGAACAATGCGGGCTGCTGGCCTACTCGCCCCTGGCCTTCGGCATGCTGTCCGGCAAATACGAAAACGGCGCCCGCCCGGAGAACGCCCGCCTGAGCCTGTTCAGCCGCTTCGCGCGCTACAACGCACCGGAGACCGTGGCGGCCTGCTC
Organism: Pseudomonas flavescens; assembly: GCF_013408425.1. Lineage (NCBI taxonomy): Bacteria > Pseudomonadati > Pseudomonadota > Gammaproteobacteria > Pseudomonadales > Pseudomonadaceae > Phytopseudomonas > Phytopseudomonas flavescens. The sequence goes on from NZ_JACBYV010000001.1 coordinate 3,734,139, forward strand.
GCGCTACGTGGCCCTGGCTCGCGAACACGGCCTGGATCCGGCGCAGATGGCCCTGGCGTTCGTCACCAGTCGCCCGTTCGTGACCAGCAACATCATCGGCGCCACCTCGCGGCAGCAACTGGAATCCAACCTGGCCAGCAGCGAGCTGAAGCTCAGCGATGCGGTGCTGGACGGTATCGAAGCGATCCACAAGGCCCAGCCGAACCCGGCGCCCTGACGGCGACCGTTCTTCCGGACCAGCGGCGGGCGGTTGCTCGTGGTGGGCGCAAGCGGATCGCCGCCCGGCCCAGGGGCATGAACCGAGGGCGGGGCTTCAGCCCACCAAAGCCATTCAACGCCGACGGTGGCTGGACGTGCAAAGCATGCGCTTCAGCGCTTCGGGCCGTGGGCTTTGTGGTGGTGGGCTGAAGCCCACCCTACAGCTAGAGCGCCCTACCCTGGGGCGGGCTTCAGCCCACCGAATCCGCGGCGCAGGCAACCTTGGCTAAAGAAGTTTCGGCCCCTTGGTATCGCGCCGCGATGCCAGGCGGTCGGCCAGCCGCGTCGGTTCCGGCAAGCGATAGCCCCTGCCCCAGTCGAGCACCAGCGCCACCGCGCTGTCCATACCGACCCGGTGGCCAGGCGAAACGATCAGCGGTCGCACTTTGCGCTTGCTGCGCAGCATCCAGGCGATCTGTCGCCCCTGACGGTCAAGCAATTCGACCTTGTCGCCCCGCTCTTCCCCCAATTCCCCATGCTGACCGGTAAGGATCTTCTTCGCCACGCCGATGGTCGGCCGGCCGCTGACCACCCCAAGATGCGCCGCGATACCCAGCCCCCGGGGGTGGGCGATGCCGTGGCCATCGACCACGATCAGATCCGGCTCCTGCGGCAACCCCGCCAGCGCCGTGATCAGTGCCGGTAGCTCGCGAAACGACAGCAGGCCCGGCACGTACGGCATGCTGGTGGGAATCCGCGCCACGCACTCGGCAAGTGGCTGCAGGGTCTCGGCATCCAGCAGTATCGCCGCAGCGCGAGTGATTTCACCGCCTTCCTCGAAGCCCACATCGACACCCGCCAGCAGCCGCAGCGGCGGATAGTCATCCTTCAGGTGAACCTGCTCGGCCAGTTGCTTCTGCAGGACTCTCGCAGCAGCCGGAGTGCCATCCCAGTCGGCGAATGGCGAGGCGGCAAGTTCGGAAAAGGCAATCATGGCGGTGGCTCCCAAGACGAAGATGACAAGACCAGACTGGACGCAGCCGGAATAAAAGAAGACGATTCAGCCACAGCCTGACGGCTTTACCATCAGCTGACCCAATTACTAGAACAAGAAAAACAGCCATGCCCAGCCAGCCATCCTCGCTCACTCGCGTGAGCATTCTCGCCACGCCCGGCGTATTCGCTTCGACCCTCATGCAAGCCAGAGATTTCTTTCATATGGCCGGCCTGCGCCATGGCAAGCAGCAGGGGCTCGGGCTGGTACCGACCTTCGAGGTTCGCCTGGTCAGCCCGGACGGTTTGCCGGTGCGCAGTTTCAGCGACGTGCAGCTACCGGTGGACGGCGCGCTCGACGACCAGTCGGAGCTGATCATCCTGCCGGCATTCTGGGACGATTACGACGCCCTGTGCAGCCGCTATCCGCACGTATTCGACTGGCTGCGCGAGCGCCATGCCGCAGGCGCCAGCCTGTGCGGGGAAGCCAATGGCGTGTTCTGGATGGCAGCCAGCGGGCTGCTCGACGGCAAGGAGGCGACCACCTGCTGGCGCTTCTTCAATGAGTTCACCACGCGTTTTCCGGCGGTGGCACTCAACCAGGACAAGCACCTCACCGACGCCGACAACCTCTACTGCGTCGCCGGTCCGACCTCGGCGTGCGATCTGTACATCTACCTGATCGAGCGCTTCTGCGGCACCAGCGTGGCGCAGAGCGTGGCCCGTGACATCCTCTACGAAGTACGCCGCAGCTACACCCCGGGGCGCATCGGCTTCGGCGGCCAGAAGCAGCATCAGGACCCGAAGATCCTGCAGATCCAGCAGTGGCTCGAGGATCACTTCGCGGAGCGCTTCCGCTTCGAGGACGTGGCCCGTGAGCATGGCATGAGCATCCGCAACTTCATGCGCCGCTTCCACGCCGCCACCGGCGACAAGCCACTGTACTACCTGCAGCGGCTGCGCATCGAAACGGCCAAGGGGCTGCTGTCGTCGTCACCGAAGAGCATCAAGACCGTCAGCTACGAGATCGGCTACGACGATGCCAGCTTCTTCGCCCGCCTGTTCCGCCAGCACACCGGCCTGTCGCCGAACCAGTATCGCCAGCAATTCCAGCAACAGGCCCAGCAGGTGCTCAGCGGCAATTGAAACGAAAAAGGCCGCAGGCCAAGCTTCCTATCAGGAAGCGGGACTACGGCCTCGGCACAGCCGATCAGGGCTTGTGCGGGCGCGACAGGAACTCGTGGGACTGCATTTCCAGCAGACGGCTGAGGGTGCGCTGGAATTCGAAGCTCAGGCGACCACCGGTGTACAGATCCTTGAGCTCCACTTCGGCGGAGATGATCAGTTTGACGTTACGGTCGTAGAACTCGTCCACCAGGTTGATGAAGCGGCGCGCCATGTCTTCCTTGGATACGCTCATCTGCTCGACGTTGGAGAGGATCACCGAATGGAAGATCTTGCCCAGCTCGATGTAATCGTTCTGGCTACGCGGGCCGTCGCACAGCTCGCGGAAGTCGAACCAGCCCACGTCACCACCGACACGGCGAGCGTTGATGGCGCGATTCTCGATCATCAGCGCTTCGTTTTCCTGAACGCTGGCCTTCTCGTGCAGCAGGCTCTTGAAGCTCTTCTCCAGGCTCTGCTCGGCAGCCTCGCCCAGCGGGAAGTGGAACAGCTCGGCCTGTTCCAACGCGCGCAGACGGTAATCGATACCGCTGTCGACGTTGACGATTTCGGTGTGCACCTTGAGCAGCTCGATGGCCGGCAGGAAGCGAGCACGCTGCAGGCCGTCCTTGTAGAGACCATCCGGCACGATGTTGGAGGTCGATACCAGGGTCACGCCGTTCTTGAACATCTCCTCGAGAAGGGTCGCCAGGATCATCGCGTCGGTGATGTCGGAAACGAAGAACTCATCGAAGCAGATCACTCGGAACTGCTCGGAGAAGCGCTTGCCGATCACGGTCAGCGGGTTCTTGACGTCCTTGAGGGTGCGCATCTCTTCGTGCACGCGCTTCATGAAGCGGTGGAAGTGAGTACGCTCCTTTTCCTTGAACGGCAGCGCGTCGAAGAAAGTGTCGACCAGGTAGGTCTTGCCGCGGCCGACGCCGCCCCAGAAATACAGGCCCTTGACCGGGGTAACGGTCTTCTTGCCGAACAGCTTGCCGAGCACGCCGGGCTTGCTGCGATCATCGGCGACCAGCTCGTCGTACAGACGCTGCAGGTGGCGCACGGCCTTTTCCTGAGCGGCATCGTGAAAGAAGTCCGGACGTTTGAGGTCGGCCTGGTAGCGTTCGAGCGGAGTCATAGTGCGTGAACCGGGCAAATGAAGCGGGGGCGACACTTTAACGACGCCCCCGGGGATTGGCAAATTGGCCCTATCGGCAGCGGGGCCATGGTCTCAGACCGCCCAGCTGCCGATAGGTGTCAGGCTTCTTCCGGCGCCAGTGCTTCGCGCAAACGGACGACAGCGGCTTCGGTTGCAGCCGCATCGGCGAATGCAGGACTTTCACCGGCCAACTGCTCATCCAGCCACACCCCGAAGGCATTGCCCTGCACGCGGATATCCAGCGGCTCGCCGGCCTGCAGGCGCTTGCTCACCTGCCCCGCCGCCTTGCCATCGGCGAAGGATGGCGACAGCAGCAGTTGCTCGCCATCGGCATCCAGCAGGCGGAAACGGAAGCTGCCATCTTCTTCGCGGAAGCTGACGAAGCGGGCGCGCTTGGCGGCCTTCTTCTTCACGGCGTCCGTGCTGGCCGCCTGGCTGCGGAACGAGCGCAGGCCGACCGCCTCGCGCAGCTCACCGAGGAACGGCGTGGCGATACGCCGGGCCTTGGCGGCGCCAGCCAGCAGAATGTCTTCGAGATCGGCAGGGCGGGCGATCAGCGTGTGATAGCGCTCGCGCGCCTCGCCCAACTCGGCCTCCAGCAACTCATAAAGCGCCTGCTTGGCTTCCCCCCAGGCCAGGCCGCCGAGCAGCGCGGCGCGGAAATCGGCCTGCTGGGTCGGTGCGGCGAAGGCCTGGTAGAGGGTGAACAGGTGCGAATTGTCCGGGTCCTTCGCCTCGCCGGGCAGCTTGGAGTCGGTAACGATGCGCGCCACGGCATCCTTCAACTGCTTGGAGCTGGAGAACAGTGGAATGGTGTTGTCGTAGCTCTTCGACATCTTGCGGCCGTCCAGGCCCGGCAGGGTAGCCACATCTTCTTCGATCACCGCCTCGGGCAGCTTGAACAGATCCTTGCCCTGGCCGAACAGGTGATTGAAGCGCTGACCGATATCACGGGCCATTTCCACGTGCTGGATCTGGTCGCGACCGACCGGCACCTTCAGGGCATTGAACAGCAGAATGTCCGCTGCCATCAGCACCGGGTAGCTGAACAGGCCCATGGTCACGCCGGCATCCGGGTCTTCACCCTGCTCGACGTTCTTGTCGACCGAGGCCTTGTAGGCGTGCGCACGGTTGAGCAGGCCCTTGCCGGCCACGCAGGTCAGCAGCCAGCACAGCTCGGTGATTTCCGGAATATCGGACTGGCGGTAGAAGGTCGCCCTGTCGGTATCCAGGCCCAACGCCAGCCAGGTGGCCGCGATTTCCAGGCGCGAACGCTGGATGCGCGACGGGTCATCGCACTTGATCAGCGCGTGGTAGTCGGCGAGGAAGTAGAAGGAGTCCGCGTCGGGGCTGCGACTGGCGACGATGGCCGGGCGAATTGCCCCTGCGTAGTTGCCCAGGTGCGGCGTGCCAGTGGTGGTGATGCCGGTAAGAATACGAGTGGTCATGACGATCGCTTAAACAGGAGGTAGGCGGCTGACGGATGCGTCCTCAGAGGCGAGGCAGCAGCAGGTCTTTCAGATCGGTCAGTTTGCCGTGGAAGAAGTGCCCGCATTCTGCCACTTTCAGCAGCTCGTGGGCACGCCCGAGGTTGGCCGACCAGTCGTACACGAGCTGCGGCTCGAGCACTTCGTCGGCATCCGGCTGGATCACCACCATCGGGCAGCGCTCGGCAGGCGAGTTGTCGCCGCTCAGGCGCATTACAGCCGGGGCGATCATGAACAGCTTCGCAGGCTCGATGCCCTGCTGCTCCAGACGGCCGCCAAGGCTGGCGGCGACGAAACCGCCGAAGGAAAATCCCAGCAGGGTCAGTGGCAACTCGGGATAGCGCTCGCGCAGCCAGTGGGCGGCGGCTTCGGCGTCATCGACCTCACCACTGCCCATGTCATGGCTACCTGCACTGGCACCCACACCGCGGTAGTTGAAACGCAGGGTGTGATAGCCGGCATCACGAGCCGTGCGCTGCAGGGTCGACACCACCTTGTTGAGCATGGTGCCGCCCTGCACCGGATTGGGGTGGCAGATCAGCGCGACGCCACGCGCCTCTTCCACCTGCAGAGAAAGGGCCTCAAGCTGGCCGCTCGGGCCATCGATCATTACGGGGGTTTCGCGGATGAGCAACAGTGAACTCCGTGACCTCGAACAGGGTCGACTCGTCTAGCATTTAACCTGCTCGCACCAGCACTTAGCGGTGTACAGCGCAGGTTCCAGCCGTTAACGTAAAGCAAAGCCGTTTAGAGAGGAAGGACTCGTGGAACAGACGCTCACCGCCTGGTTGCTACCGGCACTTACCCTGGTCGCTGGCATCGCCATCGGTTTCCTGATCGCACGCCTTGCGCCCAATGCAGCGCCTAGCCGCACCCAGCGCCAGCTGGACGACATGCAGGAACGTTTCGAGGCCTACCAGAGCGAAGTGGTCACCCACTTCAACACCACCGCAAATCTGGTCAAGAAACTGACCCAGAGCTATCACGACGTTCAGGAGCACCTGTCCCACGGCGCCGATCGCCTGGCCCTCGACGAAGTGACGCGCCAGCGCCTGCTCGCCACCCTGCACGCAGAGCCGAGCAGCAGCGACAAGCGCGAACGCCTGACGCCGCCGCGCGACATGGAAATCCCCAAGGACTACGCCCCCAAGAGTGCCGACGTTCCCGGCATGCTCGACGAGGGCTACGGCCTGAAAAATCGTCACTGATGGCGTGACGCGAGCAATCCAAACCCCGCCGCATGGCGGGGTTTTGCTTTACGATTCCGAATCGAGCTGAACAGGGAAGCGATTCGATGGCAGCAAACGGTTCACACCACCCTACCCGCCAGGCGCTGATGGATGCAGCCCGTCAACTGCTGGACAGCGGCCGCGCCTTCAGCAGCCTCAGCCTGCGCGAAGTGACACGTGTCGCCGGTATCGTACCGACCGGCTTCTACCGGCACTTCAAGGACATGGACGCCCTGGGCCTCGCCCTGGTGGCCGAAGTCGGCGAAACCTTTCGCATCACCCTGCGTCAGGTACGGCGCAACGAATTCGAGCTGGGCGGCATCATCGACGCCTCGGTGCAGATCTTTCTCAGCGCCGTGGAGCAGAACCGTGGCCAGTTCCTGTTTCTTGCCCGCGAGCAGTTCGGCGGCTCGCTGCCCGTGCGCCTGGCACTGGCCACCTTCCGTGAAGACATCGCCGCCGACCTGGCCAGCGATCTGAGCCTGATGCCCAAGCTGCAGCACCTCGACGAGCCTGCCCGCAGCATGCTGGCGGATCTGGTGGTGAAAACCGTGTTCGCCACCCTGCCGGAACTGATCGATGCGCAGTCCTCTTCTCTGCCCCTGCACAAGCGCCCGCAGACCAAGATGATCGAGCAATTGCGCTTCATCCTGATCGGCGCCAAACGCTGGCGCGGGCTGGGCCTCAACGACTCCGCAGAAGACTGAACCGGTACCTGCCGCGATTGGCTGAAAAAACATCAGCCTGCGGCAGGCCTGACAGCCAGTGGGCTGCATCAGGCTACTCCCACTTTATCCACAGCTTGCTCCACAGCTGGCGTGGATAACCATCTATTCATCGCTCGATGGCTTTATTCAACCCACTGAAATCTTTGAAGTATTTCTTGACTTCGGCGGGCCTTCGTTCAGTTTTCTCAAGCCACCTCGCAACTGATCATATAATGACCACCCACCTACAGGACACGTATTCCGGGGCCTGCAGACAGGCATGCTCATCTTATCCACAGCCCTGCCCACAGTAGTCGTGGACAATCTGGCGCAGGCCTCATAACCCTCCACAACCCACTGTTTTGATTGAATAAATCGCCTGATCAAAAAAAGCGCTAAACGCCACAACCCAGGTACGGGCTGCTCTACGCGCAGTTGTTCACACCTTCGAAACAGGCTTATCAACAGGCTTTGTGTGTAAGTCTGCGACAGGGATATCTTTTACACAGATGCAAAAAGGCCGCTGACGAAGCAGCGGCCCTTGCCGTGACCCGGATGCCTAGTCGACCAGGGTCAGCGCCCCCTTCATCAGCGCCGCGTGGCCTGGGAACGAGCAGAAGAACTGGTAGCTTTGCGCGGCGTCCAGCTTGCTGACGTCGAAGGTCACCGAATCGGACTCGCCACCGCCGATCAGTTTGGTATGCGCGATCACCCGCTCGTCGCCTTCCTTCAGGTAACCCTTCTCGACACCGGCAGCGATTGCATCGGTGCTGACGGCCTGAACGTCAGCGGTTTTCGCCACTACCAGGTTGTGCCCCATTATGTGCTTGGGCAGATTGCCGACGTGCTTGAGCTCGATGGTGAAGGTCTTGCAGCTCTTGCTTACCTCGATCGCCTTGGTATCGAAGGTCATCTGGTCGGTGGAGTGCACTTCCACCGAACACTCGGCAGCCAACAACGGAGCACTGGCGAGAACCAGCACGGAGGCGACGACAAACTTGCGAATCATGGGAGTCTCCTAGGCAGTGAATAAGTGCAGCGTGCCCTATCGCGCCGCGCTTGCCCATGACCTGAGGCAACAGACCGCAGCGTCATCCGTAAAACCTATCGACACGATCCAGACAAACATGCGGCCAGAACACCAGTGCAGGCTTACTCTGGGACCCTGTTCGAGAGGAGACACGCCATGACCCTGATGGATAGCCTGCAACAGTGGTTCGCCGTTTATGCACAGGGCGCCACGGGTACCTGAGCGACGAGTGAGATCGCGTTGCGGGAGAAATCGTATCGCCGGCAAGCCGGCTCCTACGGGACCGAGGTTAGTCTCGGTGCGTGGGGGCCGCTTGCGGGGGATAGTGGTGGCGGCCAGCACTGCGGCGCGGGAGAAATCGAATCGCCGGCGAGCCGGCTCCTACGGGACCGTGGTCAGTCTCGATGCGTGGGGGGCCACTTGCGGGGGATAGTGGTGGCGGCCAGCATCGTGTCGCGGGAGAAATCGCATCGCCGGCGAGCCGGCTCCTACGGGACCGTGGTCAGTCTCGATGCGTGGGGGGCCGCTTGCGGGGGATAGTGGTGGCGGCCAGCACTGCGGCGCGGGAGAAATCGAATCGCCGGCGAGCCGGCTCCTACGGGACCGTGGTTAGTCTCGGTGCGTGGGGGCCGCTTGCGGGCGATGGTGGTGCCGGCCAGCATCGTGTCGCGGGAGCAATCGCATCGCCGGCGAGCCGGCTCCTACGGGATCGTGGTCAGTCTCGGTGCGTGGGGCCGTTTGCGGGCGATAGTGGTGGCGGCCAGCATCGTGTCGCGGGAGCAATCGCATCGCCGGCGAGCCGGCTCCTACGGGACCGTGGTCAGTCTCGGTGCGTGGGGCCGTTTGCGGGCGATAGTGGTGGCGGCCAGCATCGTGTCGCGGGAGAAATCGTATCGCCGGCGAGCCGGCTCCTACGGGACCGAGGTCAGTCTCGATACGTAGGAGCCCGCTTGCGGGCGATAAAGGTGCAGGCGTTAGTGCCCGCCCAGGTAGGCGTTGCGCACTTCCTGGTTGCCGAGCAGTTCCTGCCCCGTGCCGGTCATGCGGATTTCGCCGGTGACCATCACGTAGGCGCGGTCGCTGAGGCGCAAGGCGTGGTTGGCGTTCTGTTCGACCAGGAAGATGGTCATGCCGGTCTGCGCCAGCTCGCGCAGGGTGGCGAAGATCTGCTTGACCACGATGGGCGCCAGGCCCAGCGACGGCTCGTCGAGCAGCAGCAGCTTGGGTCGGCTCATCAGCGCCCGGGCGATGGCCAGCATCTGCTGCTCGCCACCGGACATGGTCATCGCCCGCTGATTACGCCGCTCCTTGAGCCGCGGGAACAGCTCGAACATCCGCTGCATGTCCTCGGCTGCATGCTTGGTGCCGATGGGGATGGTGCCCATCAGCAGGTTCTCCTCCACGCTCATGTCGGGAAACACCCGGCGCCCTTCCGGGGACTGGGCGATTCCGTTGGAGGCCACGAAGTGAGTGCTCTTGCGGGTGATGTCTTCTCCCTGATAGAGAATCTGCCCGCCACTGGCCCGCGGCTGGCCGAAGATCGACATCAGCAGCGTCGACTTGCCCGCACCGTTGGCACCGATCAGGCTCACCGTCTCGCCTGGATCGATGTGCAGGTTGACCTTCTTCAGCGCCTGGATCTGCCCGTAATGCACGTCGACGTCCTTGAACGCCAGAATCGGAGCCACGTTGATATCGGTCATGCCACCTCCTCCTCGTCCGCGCCGAGGTAGGCGGCGATCACTTTCGGGTCGTTCTTGATGGCGTCCGGGCCGCCTTGGGCGATGACCAGCCCATGGTCGAGCACGATGATGTGGTCGGAAATGCTCATCACCATGCCCATGTCGTGCTCGATCAGCAGCACGGTCAGACCATGTTCATCACGCAGCAGGCGGATGATCTTGCTCAGCGCGTGAGTTTCCGACGGGTTGAGGCCGGCGGCCGGTTCATCCAGGCAGATCAGCTCGGGGCCGGTGCACATGGCCCGTGCGATTTCCAGGCGACGCTGCTGGCCGTAGGAGAGCTCGCCGGCCAGGTGATTGGCGTGCTCGACCAGGTTCACCACCTCCAGCCAGTAGAACGCCGTGTCCAGCAGCTTGCTTTCGCTGCGCCGGTAGCCGGGGGTGTTGAGGATGCCAGCGATCAGGCTGCGCTGGGCGAGCATGTGCTGGGCCACCAGCAGGTTCTCCAGCACGGTCATTTCCTTGAACAGGCGAATGTTCTGGAAGGTCCGTGCCAGGCCGGCGCGGTTGACCAGGTGGGTGCCGCCGAACATCTTGTACCAGAGCCGGGAACCGAACTGCCGAGGCTTGATGAAATCGTCCGCGGCGAAGGGCTCGCCGAGGATGCGGATCACGTCGGTCTGCTTGCTCTGCGCATTGAGCAGGATCTTGCCGCCAGTGGCCGAATAGAAGCCGGTCAGGCAGTTGAACACCGTGGTCTTGCCGGCGCCATTGGGGCCGATCAACGCCGAGATCGAGTTGCGTTTGATGGAGAAGTTGACGTCGTTGAGCGCCTTGATACCACCGAAATGCATCATCAGGCTGTCGACCGAGAGGATGTTGTCGCTCATGGCGCGACTCCTTTACGCGGGGCGATGCCGATGCGGTTGATGCGGATCAGCCCGCGTGGCCGCCAGATCATCATCACCACCATGAGAATGCCGAACAGCAGCACCCGGTAGTCGGCGAAGCTGCGCAGCAGTTCCGGGGTGATGGTCAGCACGAAGGCGGCGATCACCACGCCCACCGTCGAACCCATGCCACCGAGCACCACGATGGCGAGAATCAGCGCCGACTCGAAGAAGGTGAACGAGGTCGGGTTGACGAAGCCCTGATAGGTGGCGAAGAACACACCGGCGATACCGGCGGTGGATGCCCCCAGGGTGAAGGCCGAGAGCTTGACCAGCACGTGGTTCAGGCCCATGGAGCGGCAGGCGATCTCATCCTCGCGCAGCGCTTCCCAGGCGCGACCGACCGGCATGCGCGTGAGGCGGTGCTTGACGTACAGCACCAGCAGCACGACCAGCACCAGCACCGCATAGATGAACAGGAACTTCATGTTGGGGTTGTAGGCCACGCCAAAGAACTCGTGGTACGGCACGCCACCGTCCTTGGCACGACGGGCGAATTCCAGACCGAAGAAGGTCGGTGCCGGCGCGCTCATGCCGTTGGGGCCACCGGTGAGTTCCAGCCAGTTGGTCAGCACCAGGCGGATGATTTCGCCAAAGCCCAGCGTGACGATGGCCAGATAGTCGCCGTGCATGCGCAGCACCGGAAAGCCCAGTATCGTCCCGGCGAAGGCAGCCATCAGCGCCGCCAGCGGCAACATGCTCCAGAAGCCCAGGCCGAGGTATTCATAGCCCATGGTCAGGCCGTAGGCACCGATGGCGTAGAAGCCGACGAAGCCCAGATCGAGCAGCCCGGCGAGGCCGACCACGATGTTCAGGCCCAGGCCGAGCAACACGTAGATCAGGCCGAGGATGATCACCGTCAACAGGTACTTGTTGGCGAAGAACGGGAAGATGATCGCCAGCACGATCAGCGCCGGGATGATCCAGCGCATCCGCGACACGTAGCCCGGTGGCTGCACGCCGACGCCACCGCCGGAGCGCTCGAAGCCCTCCAGCACCGTGCGACCCTTGCCTGTCTGCAGGAACAGGCTGAGCAGCAGGCGGCCGACCATCACCGCACCGACCATCCACGCCACGCGGTCGATCCGCATGTTGAAGTCATACCCCTGCAGCACCACGCCGACCACGGGGCCAAACACGATGAGCGCGATCAGGCCAGCCATCAGGCTGTCGACCAGGCTCTTTTTCACATCGATAGAAGAAGTCGTACTCACGGCTTACACCTTGGTTACCTGAGGACGGCCCAGCAGGCCCTGGGGACGGAAGATCAGGATCAGCACCAGCAGCGAGAAACTGAACACGTCCTTGTAATCGGAATTCACCATGCCGGAGAACTGCGCCTCGGCCACGCCGAGAATCAGCCCGCCGAGCATCGCACCGGGCAACGAACCGATGCCGCCGAGCACCGCTGCGGTGAAGGCCTTGATGCCGATGATGAAGCCGGCGTAGAAATCGAAGGTGCCGTAGTTGAGGGTGATCAGCACCCCGGCCAGCGCGCCCATGGAAGCGCCGATGACGAACACGTAGGAAATCACCCGGTCGGTGTTGATACCGAGGATCTGTGCCATCTTGCGGTCCTGCTGAGTGGCGCGGCACATGCGCCCCAGGCGGGTGTTCTGGATGATGAAGGTCAGCGCCAGCATGCCGATGATGGCCGCCGCGATGATGAACAGCTTGGTGTAGGTGATCATCACGTAACCGTCACCCACGTGCAGGCGCAGCGCGCCTTCGAGCATGGTCGGAATACCCTGCTGCCGCGCGCCCTGGCTGAGCTGCACGTAGTTCTGCAGGATCAGCGACATGCCGATGGCGCTGATCAGCGGCGCCAGCCGTGTGGAGTTGCGCAGGGGCTTGTAGGCGATCCGTTCGATGGCGAAGCCGTACACCCCGGTGACCACGATGGTGAAAACCAGCGTGCCGAGGATCACCAGCGGGAAGGAATGCACACCGAAGAAACCGAGTAGCGCGATGGCAATGGCCGCCAGGTAGGCGGAGACCATGTACACCTCGCCGTGGGCGAAGTTGATCATGCCGATGATGCCGTAAACCATGGTGTAGCCGATGGCGATCAGACCGTAGACCGAACCGAGGGTCAGGCCGTTGACCAGTTGCTGCAGGAAGATGCCGTCCATTGAAGAATCTCTGAGTCAGTGACGGAAAAAAGCGCGCAGCCGCCAGGCGACCGCAGCAGCCCCGGCAGGCCATGACCCACCGGGTTTGGAGTTGTGTTCACGGTCTTCGAGATAGACGTAGGGTGGATGACGCTCTTTTCATCCACCATTGCGATCGCAAGACGGTGGACGGGTGAAGCGACGTCCACCCTACGAAAGGCCGCTTTCGCTTTGCCTGGTTCTGCTATGCCGGCCGTGAACGGACTCTCTCTCAAAGCTGCTTGTATTTGCCGTCAGTGCCCCACTGATACATCACGTAGTCGGAGACCTTCAGATCGCCCTTCTCGTCGAATTCCTTCTTGCCCATCACTGTCTGCACCGGGTTGGCCTTCAACCAGGCAGCGGCTTCGGCGCCATCGGTGCCCTTGATACCGGCGAAGGCCGCGGCGACCACCTGCATGGAGGCGTAGGAGTACAGCGTGTACCCTTCCGGCTCGTAGCCATTGCCACGGAATTTCTCGATCACTGCCTTGCCATCCGGGATCAGACGCGGATCGGCGCCAAAGGTCATCAGCACGCCATCGACGTACTGCGGGCCGCCAGCGGTGCCAACCATCTCATCGGTCACGATGCCGTCGCCGGAGACGAACTTGGCGGTCACGCCCTGCTCGCGCATCTGCCGTACCAGCGGGCCTGCCTCGGCGTGCAGGCCACCGAAGTAAACGACCTCGGCACCGCTCGCACGGATCTTGGTGACCAGAGCGTTGAAGTCCTTCTCGCCGCGGGTCAGGCCTTCGTACATCACTTCCTTCACGCCACGCTTGTTGAGCTGCGCGCGGGTGGCGTCGGCCAGGCCCTGGCCGTAGGTGTCCTTGTCGTGCACCACGGCGACCTTCTTGGCCTTGAGCGTGTCGACGATGTAATCACCGGCGACGATCCCCTGCTGATCATCGCGGCCGCACATGCGGAACATCGCGGACAGGCCACGCTCGGTGACCTGTGGGTTGGTCGAAGCCGGGGTGATGGCGAGAATGCCCGCCTCGTCATACACCTCGGAAGCCGGCATGGTGGAGGACGAGCAGAAATGCCCGATCACCGCCACCACCTTGTCGGAGTCGACCATGCGGTTGGCAACGGACACGGCCTGCTTCGGCTCACACGCATCGTCGCCCTTGACCAGCTTGATCTGCTCGCCATTGATACCGCCCGCCGCGTTGATATCCGCCGCCGCCTGCTCGGCGCCACGCCACAACTGATCACCGAAAGCCGCGTTGCCGCCGGTCATGGGAGCGCCCACGCCTATGACGATATCGGCATGCGCAATAGAGGAAAAACCCAGTGCGCCGGTAACCGCAAGCGCCAGGAAAGCTTTCTGAAAAGACTTGTGAGGCATGGACGTGCTCCTGAGGAGTTTTAGGATTGGCCATCCTGCAAGAGCAAGCCCTATGCCACTTCCACGTCCGACGGCCGAAGGTATAACTGAAATGCGTGCCGGGAATGCCCAACGGCATAAGCTTGGAGAGTCGTTCCAAGGAATGCGTCATTTTCGATTAAAAAGGCGCCACGATCGCCGCAGACCGCTACCAACTGCGCACCTCAACCGAGCAAGGCATCGTCCAGGCTGGTGCAACAATCCGAAACACCGGTTTTATAAGTGCACGGTTGGTGGGCGTCAGCTGGGATCGTGTTTGGGAGGTCGGAGGTCGATTCCAGAGCGGTCGCCATACCGGTGGGGGTTGCGATGGGGAGAAGTCGTTCGTTGTAACCGGTAACAACACGAAATCGCCCTGCACCGTTGCCGGGCAGGGCGATTTCATTTCGGTTCAGGTGAGGCTTATTGCGGCCACTTCACCTCACCCTTGATGACCTGGGCGCTCAATTCGAGGGACGACTCTTCTGCCAGATCCGGGTAGCGCTTGCGCATCGCGGCGATCAGATGCACGGAGTCCGGCGCACGCTTCACCTCCTGCTCGAAGGCCAGCAAATAGTCGCGGGTCGCGCTGACGGTCTGCGGCGAGTGAGGCACGCTGCCATCGGCATTGTGCAGGTAATGGCCCGGCACCACCTTGTGCGGCTTCAATGCGGTGATGGCGTCCAGGGTGCCCAGCCAGTCGCGGCGCGATTGCTCGGTCTGGGTATCGGCCAGCCACACATGGATATTGGCCGAGACCGGAATGCCGCCCACCACGGTCTTCAACGACGGGATCCACACGAAGGTACGCTTCGGCTCCGGCCCACGGATCTCCAGCACCTGACCGTCCACCGTCAGCTTCGGCTCGCTCAGCGCCTGCGGCACCAGCAGAGCCTTCGGCGCGTTGTCCTTGAGGATCGGCCCCCAATGCGCCAGCTTGCTGTCCTTGTTCGCCTCGATGGCCGCCACGGTTTCGGCGGTGGCAACGATCTTCGCGTCCGGGAAGGCGCGGTGGATCACATCCAGGCCAAAGTAGTAATCCGGGTCACTGTGGCTGATATAGACGGTGGTCAGCTTCTTGCCCGTGGCACGCACCTTCTCGACCAGCGCCTGCGCATCGTTGTTCTGGAACTGCGCATCGATCAACACCGCCTCGGTCGGCCCGGAAACGATCTGCGACGACACCGGAAAAACCGAACGCTCGCCCGGGTTGTACAACTCCAGCTTCAACGGCTCGGCCGCCAACGCATGGCCAGCCATGGACAGCACGACACTACCGAACAACAAAGGACGCAACAGACGCAGAGCACTCATGGCATAGCCTCGGAGAGAAAGATTCCGGGCCATCATAGGGTGACAGATTGATTCGAAATACGGCCTTATTTGCAATGGTTTGTTGCTCGAATCGATCCAATAAACCAAACGCCAGTACCCTGCGTACCGCTTGCCTCGCCCGCGTTGCGCCCCTATCCTGCATCGGCCACGGTCAATCCCGTGGCCGGGTTTGACAGCTCGACACTCGGCGCGATGTGCCAACCGGTGCATGCGAGAACGGCGTTCGTTCTTGCAGGCCGGCCTTTGCATGCAGTTTGCACTGCTCCGCTCTATGGCAGATCGCGTGGGGAGATCCTCGTGGTCTGCCGGCTTCCGAGTCCGGTCTGTCAACCCTGCGCGGTCTGCCTCCATTCGGTTGACAGCGATCGAGGCAGCTCCTGAACCCAACTCGGAGCCTTCACGATGCTTGATGCATTCATCCCCACTGTGTTCATACGCCATAACAAGCCACTACGCGCGATTCTAATCGACCGCCAACCCTGGTTCGTCGCCAGCGATGTCGGCCGCCTGCTCGGCCAGCGCCACGCCGAGCGCCTATGCCGGCGCATGGATCCGGAGCAGATTCGCTCCACGTACCTACGCCATGCCAGCGGCAGCGAAGAGCCCGTGCAGGTCATCGATCAGGCCGGGCTGTACAAGGCGCTGTACCGTTTCATGCACCCTGAGCACCGCAACCTCAGCCGCTGGTTCAGTCAGGACGTCATCCCCCAGTTGCACGATCTGGCACAAGCGCAGCACGCGGCGCCAAGGCGCGTGCAAATGAACTGGCAAGGCGCACACATCGGCATGCTCGACTGGCAAGGTGAACTCTGGGTTCGCCTCCAGCAGTTGCCCACCCTTGCGAATTGGCAAGAAGCGCCAGTACGGCGACGTTGGTTCGGCTAAACGAACACACGGCGGTGGCTGCTGGTTAGACGAAGAGCCAGCACTGAACAGTGGCGCACCGCCAATATTTCGCAGTAATGTCGGCCATCGCCTTTCAAGGAAGAACCATGGCCAGCAAGAACGCGCCTGCCGCCCACCAAAAACACCTCGCCGTCCTGATCGACGCCGACAACGCCCCCGCCGCCATCGTCGAAGGCCTCTTCGAAGAAATCGCCAAATACGGCGTCGCCAGCGTCAAACGCATCTACGGTGACTGGACACTGCCCAACTTGGGCAGTTGGAAGAAGGTGCTGCTCGACCACTCCATCCAGCCGATCCAGCAATTCGCCTACACCAAAGGCAAGAACGCTACCGACAGCTCCCTAATCATCGACGCTATGGATCTGCTGTATACCCGACGGTTCGACGGGTTTTGCTTGGTCTCCAGCGACAGCGACTTTACTCGTCTGGCTGCGCGTATTCGCGAAGAAGGTCTGGAGGTAATAGGTTTCGGTGAACACAAAACGCCCAAACCATTTGTCTCAGCCTGCGACAAGTTCATCTACACCGAATTGCTCCGCAATGACGTGACCGAAGCGGAAAACCTGGCGCCGGCCATCGCAGAGCCACCAGAACCCAAATTGGCAGCAAGCGACTCAGCATCATCAGAGACAGGAAATACAGAGACAACTCCACCTAAAATTCCGGTGAAACTGATAAGCAAAGTTATTGATGATATTTCAGATGAGGAAGGCTGGGTATTTATGGCCTCACTGGGCGAGAACCTTCGCAAACTGAAATCCGATTTCGATCCACGCTTATATGGTTTCAAGAAACTCACCGAACTGATTAAGGCACGCAATGGGCAGTTCGAACTCCAAGAGCGCGGCATAACGGCAACAGGAGGAAAAGTGCTATATGTAAGAAATCGCAAACCCTCATTTCGACAGTGAATCGAAAGAGCCCAAAACCGAACGTACATGATGTATAGCATACATCGAAAACAGCTTAACCATTGGAGACGCGAACAAAACAATGAAATCAATAATTGCAATATTTATATTGATTTACTGCAACCAAACATTAGCCACAGACGACAGAATCGAACAATTCGAGAACACTCGCACAGAAGAGCTATTTCAGGCGTTAGAGCTACAAAAATCTGCCGCGGAAAACTTAAAAGAAAAACAAACTAACGCGCCAGTCCATGCTTACAAACTAGCACTATCGCGAATATTGATGGCATGGGAGTTGAGTGGCAACGACGAGACAAAGAAAATTCAAATTGAAGAACAGAGCTGCTCACTCATTAGAAAGGCAGCGGAGGAGGGTTTCCATGTAGCGGCGGTAACGCAGCTCTCTCTCTGCGACTCACTTTTAGAGGTTGAGCTAACACGAGAAAAGCGAGATAACGCAGTACAGCTTCTATTTAGATCACTAAAAAAGAAGGATCAATGGATAGAGCACTACCCAATACAAATTTACTCCCACCAAGCAAGGTGCTTTAAAACTGACATAAACAAACGAATAGCAGCCCAAACATATGAGCAGGTTATGGCCGAAGCCTACGAGCTTGCCTATCGCTTCGAATCTGACCCCAAGCAAAAAAATATATATCTTCGAAAAGCTCTAGAATTAAATTGCGAGACACTGAGGTCAGAAAACATCGGGGCGGAAGGCGCATAAAACAGTGCAACGCGCAATATGGATTACCGCCCGCAAGATGGATTAGTAGTGGGGAGATCGGTTCGCGGGCATGGCCCGCTCCCACGAACGGCGTTGGCGGGTAGGTAGGGTGGACAACGCGAAGCTTGTCCACCACGGAACTCAACGCAATACATCGGGCATACGCCACTCGCTCCTTCAGGAGGCCGAACGGAATCGTTGTGTAGAGGGCCAGGCGGACAGCCTTGAATGGATGGCCGGCTTCGGGGTGCGATATCCAACCGCAAACCATGTGTTGCTGCCGATGGAGATTCGCGGGAATGGCCCGCTCCCACAGGTGGTGCTCCTACAATTTCCACTCCCGCAGCCCCCACAGCGGGCAGTAGGTAGGGTGGACAACGCGAAGCTTGTCCACCAAGGAACTCAACGCAATACATCAGGCATACGCCACTCGCCCCTTCAGGAGGCCGAACGGAATCGTTGTGTAGAGGGCCAGGCGGACAGCCTTGAATGGATGGCCGGCTTCGGGGTGCGATATCCAACCGCAAACCATGTGTTGCTGCCGATGGAGATTCGCGGGCATGGCCCGCTCCCACAGGTGGTGCTCCTACAATTTCCACTCCCATAGCCCCCACAGCGGGCAGTAGGTAGGGTGGACAACGCGAAGCTTGTCCACCACGGAACTCAACGCAATACATCAGGCATACGCCACTCGCCCCTTCAGGAGGCCGAACGGAATCGTTGTGTAGAGGGCCAGGCGGACAGCCTTGAATGGATGGCAGGCGTCGGGGTGCGATATCCAACCGCAAACCATGTGTTGCTGCCGATGGAGATTCGCGGGCATGGCCCGCTCCCACAAGTTGCTGTCCCACAGTTCCCCTCGCACAGGCATGGGCAGCACGCGGACTTCTCGGGCACCAACAAAAAGACCGATCAACTGATCGGCCTTTTCGTTACCTCACATCCCCTCAGCTATTACTCGGAAACGCAAATTGCGCGGCCTCGTGGCTCTTGCGCTGCGGCCAGCGCTGGGTGATGGATTTACGGCGGGTGTAGAAGCGCACGCCGTCGGGGCCGTAGGCGTGGAGGTCGCCGAACAGCGAGCGCTTCCAGCCGCCGAAGCTGTGGTAGGCCACCGGTACCGGCAGCGGTACGTTGACGCCGACCATGCCGACTTCGATCTCGTCGCAGAACAGCCGCGCCGCTTCGCCATCACGGGTGAAGATGCAGGTGCCGTTGCCGTATTCGTGATCGTTGATCAGTTGCATGGCCGCTTCCAGGCTATCGACGCGGACGATGCACAGCACCGGGCCGAAGATCTCGTCGGTGTAGATGGTCATGTCCGCCGTCACCCGGTCGAACAGGGTGCCGCCTAGGAAGAAGCCGTTTTCATTGCCGGACACGCTCAGGCCACGGCCATCCACCACCAGCTCGGCGCCAGCGGCCACTCCGGCGTCGATGTAGCCGGTGACCTTGTCCTTCGCCGCGGCGGTGACCAGCGGGCCCATGTCGAGGCCGCACTGGGTGCCGGCGCCGATCTTCAGGGCCTTGATCTGCGGAACGATCTTGTCGACCAGCGCATCGGCGATCTGGTCGCCCACGCACACAGCCACGGAGATGGCCATGCAGCGCTCGCCGCAGGAGCCGTAGGCAGCGCCCATCAATGCGCTGACGGCGTTGTCCAGGTCGGCATCGGGCATCAGCACCGCGTGGTTCTTGGCGCCACCCAGGGCCTGTACGCGTTTGCCGCGTTTGCTGCCTTCGGCGTAGATGTATTCGGCGATGGGCGTGGAGCCGACGAAGCTCAGGGCCTTGACCTCGGGCGCCTGGATCAATGCATCCACTGCGGTCTTGTCGCCGTGCACGACGTTGAGCACGCCTTTGGGCAGGCCGGCTTCGTGGAGCAACTGGGCGATGTACAGGGTGGAGCTGGGGTCGCGCTCGGAGGGTTTGAGGATGAAGCAGTTGCCGCAGACGATGGCCAGCGGATACATCCACAGCGGCACCATGGCCGGGAAGTTGAACGGGGTGATGCCAGCGACCACGCCCACCGGCTGGAAGTCGCTCCAGGCGTCGATGTTGGGGCCGACGTTGCGGGTGTATTCACCCTTGAGGATTTCCGGCGCAGAGCAGGCGTATTCGACGTTCTCGATACCGCGCTTGAGTTCGCCGGCAGCGTCTTCGACGGTCTTGCCGTGCTCTTCGCTGATCAGTTTGGCGATGGCGTTCTCGTGCTGCTCGAGCAGTTGCTTGAAGCGGAACATGACCTGAGCGCGCTTGGCCGGCGGCGTGTTGCGCCAGGCCGGGAACGCCTCCTTGGCGGAGTCGATGGCCTGCTGCACGGTGGCCACATCGGCCAGGGCGACGCGACGTACCGCTTCGCCGGTAGCGGGGTTGAAGACCTCGGCGCTGCGGCCGCCCTGGCCGTCGGTGAGTTCGCCGTGGATCAGGTGCTGGATGGTGGTCATGGAGCTTCCTCGATTGGAGACGTTGCGTAGGAGCTGGCTTGCCGGCGATCAATCCTGCAAGCATCGCCGGCAAGCCGGCTCCTACAGAAATGGGTTCAATGCGCTTTGATTTCGGTTTCGACGAAGACCACTTCATGGTCGCTGGCGTTGATCACGTTGTGTTCCACCCCCGCCTTGCGGAAGTAGCTCTGCCCGGCCACCAGCGGGGCGTGCTTGTCGCCCTCCGGGGTTTCCAGCAGCAGCGTGCCGTCGGTCATGGGTACCACCACGTAATCGTAGCCATGCCGGTGGCGACCGGTTTCGGTACCCGGCGCGAACCGCCATTCGGTGACGATCACCTCGTCGTTATCCACCTGCACGGTGGCTACCGCCTGCTGCCGGACAGCCATCAGTCGATCCTTTGCAGGACATCGCCCACGGCGCTGAACACGCGGTCGAGGTCTTCGATCTTGGCGTTGAACATCGGCCCGAACTGCAGGCCGTCGCCGCCGAAACGGACATAGAAGCCGGCTTTCCACAGCGCCACACCGGCCTCGAAGGGACGGATCGACGGGTCGCCATCACGGGGCGCCAGCTGGATCGCGCCAGCGAGGCCACAGTTGCGGATGTCGACGATGTGCTTGGCGCCCTTGAGGCCATGGATGGCGCTCTCGAACTTGGGCGCCAGCTCGGCGGACTGCTGCACCAGGTTCTCGCGTTTGAGCAGCTCCAGCGAAGCCAGGCCAGCGGCGCAGGCTACCGGGTGGGCTGAGTAGGTGTAGCCGTGGGTGAATTCGATCATGTGCTCGGGCGTCGGCTGGCCCATGAAGGTCTGGTAGATCTCGCGGGTGGCGATCACCGCGCCCATGGGCACGGCGCCGTTGGTGATCTGCTTGGCGACGTTGACGATGTCCGGGGTGACGCCGAAGTACTCGGCGCCGGTCCATTTGCCCATGCGCCCGAAGGCGGTGATCACCTCGTCGAAGATCAGCAGGATGTTGTGCTGGGTGCAGATCTCGCGCAGGCGCTGCAGATAACCGGCAGGCGGCACGATGACACCGGCCGAACCGGACATCGGCTCGACGATCACCGCGGCGATGTTGGAGGCGTCATGCAGTTCGATCAGCTTGAGCATCTCGTTGGCCAGCTCGACGCCGCCGGTCTCGGCCGCGCCCTTGGTGAAGGCCATGCCTGGCTGCAGGGTGTGCGGCAGGTGGTCCACATCCATCAACTGGCCGTACATCTTGCGGTTGCCGCCAATGCCGCCGAGCGCGGTGCCGGCGATGTTGACGCCGTGGTACCCACGGGCACGGCCGATCATGCGGGTCTTGCTGGCCTGCCCCTTCAGGCGCCAGTAGGCCTTGGCCATCTTCACGGCGGTATCGGCGCACTCGGAGCCGGAGCCGGTGAAGAACACGTGGTTGAGGTCGCCCGGCATCAGGTCGGCGACTTCCTCGGCCAGCTTGAAGGACAGCGGGTGGGCGTACTGAAAACCCGGCGAGTAATCGAGGGTGCCGAGCTGCTTGGCCACGGCCTCCTGAATCTCCTTGCGGCAATGACCGGCGCCGCAAGTCCACAGGCCGGACAGGCTGTCGTAGACCTTGCGACCGGAGTCGTCGGTCAGCCAGGAGCCTTCAGCGCTGACGATGATCCGCGGGTCGCGCTGAAAGCTGCGGTTGGCGGAAAACGGCATCCAGTGGGCGTCCAACTTGAGCTGGCTGGCCAGGGGCGGCGTGGCGGTCTGCGGCATGTTCATGGAGTCAGCCTCGTAATGGCGTTTTCGTGAAGATGGATAGAAGCGTATCGGTTGCCTGAAAAGGTGCCACAGGCATAAAGTCACTCAAACCCGACTCTTCTTATCCTCAGTTCAGCGGTGACTAAACAATGAGCGTTCGACGCCCGGAGCCCCTGGCCCAGGTCAGCGATTTCGATATCCGCCTGCTCAAGCTGTTTCGCAGCGTGGTCGAGTGCGGCGGTTTTTCCGCTGCGGAGAGCGCGCTGGGCATCGGTCGCTCGGCGATCAGCCAGCAGATGAGCGACCTGGAGCAACGCCTCGGCCTGCGCCTGTGCCAGCGCGGCCGCGCCGGCTTCGCACTGACCGAAGAGGGTCGCGAGGTGTACCAGTCGACCCAGCAGTTGCTGGCGGCGCTGGAAAGCTTTCGTACCGAGGTCAATGGCCTGCATCAGCACCTGCGCGGCGAGCTGAATATCGGCCTGACCGACAACCTGGTGACGGTGCCGCACATGCGCATCACCAGCGCCCTCGCCCGCCTCAAGGATCGCGGCCCGGACGTGCACGTGCATATCCGCATGACGCCGCCCAGCGAGGTCGAACAGGGCGTGCTCGACGGGCGCCTGCACGTGGGCGTGGTGCCCATGGTCGGTGGCCTGTCCGGCCTCGATTACCAGCCGCTTTACGACGAGCGCTCGCTGCTCTACTGCGCGGTCGGCCACCCGCTGTTCTATGTGGATGACCGGGAGCTGCCCGACGAACGCCTCAATGCCCAGCATGCCATCGCCCCGACCTTTCGCCTGCCGCCGGACATCCAGAACCACTACCAGGCCCTGAACTGCACGGCCAGCGCCTCGGATCGCGAAGGCATGGCCTTTCTGATCCTCACCGGGCGCTATATCGGCTACCTGCCGGATCACTACGCCACCGCCTGGATCAAGGAAGGCCGCCTGCGTGCACTGAAAGCCGATACGCGCTTCTACGACCTCAACCTGGCCTCGGTCACCCGCAAAGGCCGCCGCCCGCACCTGGTGCTGGAGACCTTTCTCGAAGAGCTGGCGGCGAGCGCCTGAATGGTCGTTTCGATCGATTAGATGCGTGTTTGAATTGGCTGCTGTAAGGCGATAGCGGACCTTCGATTTGGTGGGCTGAAGCCCACCCTACAGCCGCGCACCTAGCCGTAGGGTGGGCTTTAGCCCACCAATTGGTCCCCGACTACGAACGGCTGCTTTCGCCTTCACCCTGCCATGCAGCGCTTACTCGATTTTCTGGTAACTGCCGCCACATTTGACGAAGCAGTTCTTGTAGACCTGCGAGCAAGTTCGGTAGTCAGGCCCGTCGATTGCCGTGGGCTTCGGGCACAGGGTCTTGAGATTGGGATCTTCGGTGGTGTGCAGGCAGTTCTGGTAGCTCTGGTTCTGGCTGTCGTGGATGACTTTGAAGCCTTGGTAGGCCTCATCCTCACGGCGTTCACAGGCCCGCTGCGTTTCGTTGCACTGCTGAACGCAGGCCTGGCCTTCGGCAGTTTGCGGCGGCACTTCGCGGTACTGGGTACAACCGCCGAGTAGCGTCAGTAGAGTAAATACGGGTAATAGCGAGTGGCGAGACAACACGGGTTGCAGGGTCCTTCGGCAACGGTTCGGGCAGGCGCCCTGAACATTCCAGGCGCATCGGAGAAGCTCATGGGCTCTGCTGTGATGGCCCTCGCGAAGGTTGGTTCCCTCTTCGCCGGCCAGCCGCTAGCGACATACCCGGTAACAGGCTGTCGATACTCCCTTGGGCTGGGCGTCTAGTCTCAAGCCATTGTCTCTTCAACCAGCCTCTGGAGCATGCCATGCCCAATCGTCGCCATTTCCTGCAGGGCAGCGCTGCTCTGATGACCCTCGCGGCCGGCAGCCAGTTGTTGCCGGGCTTCGCGTTCGCGGCCAACCCGGCCCCGCTGCTGCAGCGCAAGATTCCGTCGAGTGGCGAGGCACTGCCGGTGATCGGCCTGGGCACGTCGCAAACCTTCAACGTAAGCCTCGACGACGCCAGCCTGAAACCACTGGACGAGGTGGTGCGAGCCTTCATCAATGGCGGCGCCACGCTGATCGATACCGCGCCCAGTTACGGCGCCGCCGAGGCGGTGACCGGCGAGCTGCTCAAGCGCACCAAGACTCAGGGCAAGGCATTTCTCGCCTCCAAGCTGTCGAGCAGCGGACGCGAGCGCGGCCTGGCGCAGTTCGAGGCGAGCCTGAAAGCCTTGCAGACCGACAAGATGGACCTGCTGCAGGTGCACAACCTGCAGGACACCACCACGCAGTTGGCATTGGCCCGTGAGCTGCGCGAACAAGGCAAGGTGCGCTACATCGGCATCACCCATTACATCGAGTCGGCCCACGACGACCTGCTGGAGGTGCTGGCCAAGGAGAAGGTCGATTTCGTCCAGTTCAACTATTCGGTGGGCGAGCGCAATGCCGAGAAACGCCTGCTGCCTTACTGCGCCGAGCACGGCATCGCCACGCTGATCAACCGTCCGTTCCAGCGCGCGCAACTGCTCGCCCGGGTGAAAGGCAAGCCGCTGCCGGAGTGGGCCAACGAGGTCGATGCAACGTCCTGGGCGCAGTTGCTGCTCAAGTTCATCCTCGCCAACGAAGCGGTTACCGCGGTGATTCCGGCCACCTCGAACCCGCGCTATGTGGTCGACAACCTCAAGGCAGGCCAGGGTCGGCTGCCCAATGCCGAGCTGCTTGAGCGCATCGTCCAGGCCTTCAGTTGAGCGGATACAGTGGCCGGCAGTGAGACCGGCCAGATATTTTCAGCGACCAGCGCTTGTCACGTCGGCGGGTTCTGGAGTATCTGTTCTTGCGCTGTGCCCCCTGAACAGAACGGAAGCCTCCGATGTCCCTCGACGCCCTCGCCCCTAGCGCCACCTCCGGCAAGCCGAATGGCCGGATTCGGCAGAAGAACGTAGAAGCGATCATCGCCGCCGCCGAAGACGAGTTCGCCCGGCACGGTTTCAAGGGCACCAGCATGAACACCATCGCCCAGGCGGTGGGCCTGCCCAAGGCCAACCTGCATTATTACTTCAGCAGCAAGCAGGGCCTGTACCTGGCGGTGCTGAACAACATCCTCACGCTGTGGGACAGCGCCTTCAGCAACCTGCGTGCCGAGGATGACCCGGCCGAGGCCCTCGAGCGCTACATCCGCGCCAAGATGGAGTACTCGCGCCGCTACCCCAAGGCCTCGCGCATCTTCGCCATGGAGGTGATCAGCGGCGGTGTGTGCCTGTCGCAGCATTTCGGCAAGGACCACCAGAGCTGGTTTCGCGAGCGCGCGGCCGTCTTCGAAAGCTGGATCACCGCCGGCAAGATGGATGCGGTGGACCCCATGCACCTGATTTTCCTGCTCTGGGGCAGCACCCAGCATTACGCCGACTTCGCCTCCGAGATCTGCCGTGTCAGTGGCCGCTCGCGCCTGACCAAGCAGGATTACCAGGCCGCTGCCGACAACCTGGTGCGCATCATCCTCAAGGGCTGCGGACTGAAACCGAGCGTCTGATGGCCTTTCTGTTACTCGCTCCTTGCGACTACCGCGAGGAAATCCGCAAGAGCCGCTTTCTCGCCCAGGCCCGCGCCATCAAGGATGCAGCCGACGCTCAGGCGCTCATCGAGCAGCTCAGCGACCCGAGCGCATCGCACAACTGCTGGGCCTGGAAGCTCGGCCAACAGTATCGCTTCAGCGACGACGGCGAGCCTGGTGGCACCGCAGGCCGGCCAATCCTAGCCGCCATCGAGGCTCAAGGGTTCGATGGCGTGGCGGTGGTGGTGACGCGCTGGTACGGCGGCATCCAACTCGGCACCGGCGGCCTGGCCCGCGCCTATGGCGGCAGCGCCAACAAATGCCTGCAGAACGCCGAACGCCAGGAGCAGGTCGCGCGGCTCTCCTGCTCCTGTCATTGCGGGTTCGCCGAGCTGGCGTTGCTCAAGTCGCGCCTGGCCGAGTTCGATGCGGTATTGGAGCAGGAAACCTTCGACGCCCAAGGCGCCGAGCTGCAACTGGCCGTGCCGCAGGCGCACATCGACGACCTGCAGCTCCTGCTCGCCGACATCAGCCGCGGGCGCAGCCGCCTGCAATTGCCTGGCTGAGGCTTGACCTCGCCGCGCATGACGCGACATGGTTGTGGCTTTGCACCGGGAGCCGCCCCATGAGCCTGCAATCCGTTCGCGCCTTCTTCGCCGAGAAGGCGCCCGACCTGCACGTCATCGAACTCGACACCAGCACCGCTACCGTGGCCCTGGCCGCCGATGCCCACGGCGTGGAGCCCGGGCAGATCGCCAAGACCCTGGCCTTTCGCATGGGCGAGCGCAATCTGCTGATCGTCGCCCGCGGCGATGCGCGCATCGATAACCGCAAGATCAAGGAAACCTTCGGCAGCAAGGCCAAGATGCTCGATGCCGATACGGTACTCGCCCTGACCAGCCACCCGGTCGGCGGCGTCTGCCCGTTCGGCCTCGCCACGCCACTGCCGGTGTATTGCGATGTGTCGCTGCGCGCGTTCGAGGAAGTGGTGCCGGCTGCGGGATCTATCCACAGCGCGGTGCGCATCGCTCCGGCGCGCATGGCCGAGCTGGTCGAAGCCGAGTGGGTGGACGTGTGCCAGTCGCTGCCCGTTGAAAACCGCGAAGTCGCGGCCCCCTGAAACTGGAGAAACCATGAAACCGCACCTGCTGATTCTCAACCCGCTCAGCGAGGCCAGCCTGGCGCGTATCGCCGAGCGCTTCGAGGTAACCCATGCGCCGAACCCTGCAGCGCGGGAAGCGGCCATCTCGGAGCACGCCGACAGCGTGCAGGCGGTACTGACCATCGGCACCATCGGCCTGACCGGCGAAGAAATCGCCCGCCTGCCGAAACTGGGCTTCGTCGGCACCCTTGGCGTGGGCTATGAAAAGGTCGACCTGGAGGCCGCCCGCGCCCGTGGCATCGCCATGAGCAATGGCGCCGGCAGCAACGCCGATTGCGTCGCCGATCACGCCATGGCACTGCTGCTGGCTGCCATTCGTGACGTGCGGCGGCTGGACGTCGCCTGCCGCGCCGGCATCTGGCGCGATGCACTGCCGATGACCGATGGCGTGTGCGGCAAGCGCCTGGGCATTCTCGGCCTCGGCGCCATCGGCGAAAAACTCGCCCGCCGCGCCGCGGCCTTCGACATGCCGGTGGGCTATCACAACCGCTCGGCCAAAGCGGACAGCCCGCACCGCTACTTCGCCAGCGCTCTGGAACTGGCGCGCTGGAGCGACTGCCTGGTGGTGGCCATTCCTGGCGGCGCCTCGACTCTCCATCTGGTAAACGCCGAGGTGCTCGACGCCCTGGGGCCGCAGGGTTACTTGGTCAACGTGGCGCGCGGCAGCGTGGTGGACACCGCCGCGCTGGGCCGTGCACTGCGCGAAAAACGCATCCGTGCCGCGGCGCTGGATGTCTACGAAAGCGAGCCGCTGCCGCCCAGTGAACTGCTCGACCTCGACAACCTGACCATCACCCCGCACGTGGGCGGCAATTCGCCCCAGGCGCTGGAGCAGTCGCTAACGCAGTTCCTTGGCAATATCGACCGGCATTTCCGTGGTGAGCCGCTGCTGACGCCGATCTGATAGCGCGACGCAATTGGTGGGCTAAAGCCCACCCTACGGCCAAAAACCACGGCGCATCCATCGAATCCGGTCACGAGGTCAATAAGCGCTCTACCCACCACCGCGGACCTGCAAACCAATACCCAGGGCCTTGGCGAGCGACAGCGGCAACAGCAGGGTATCGAGCAAGGCACTGGCTGGCAGGTCCACCGCGGCATAGGCAGGCGCTTCGGCCCCGAAACGCTCGACCGGGCAGCAACCGCCTTGCAGCGCATACCAGTCCAGCCGAGTACCGGCGTAAACCACTGGCGCACCGGGCTTGGCGGCGTCCAGGGTACGCGCGGTGGCACAGCCGCCCACGTGCAGGCAGGCCAGCAGGACCGCGCAGAGCGCGTGCTTACTCATCGCCACTGTTGAGGTGCTGCTCGCCCCAGCGCGGCAGCATGTCCTGAGGGATATTCAGGCAGTTGAGAATCCGCGCGACGACGAAGTCGATCAGATCGTCCAGGGTCTGCGGCTGGTGATAGAAACCAGGCGAGGCCGGCAGGATGGTCACGCCAAGGTTGGAAAGCTTGAGCATGTGTTCGAGATGAATGCTCGAGTACGGCGCCTCGCGGGGCACCAGAATCAGCTGGCGGCGCTCCTTGAGGGCCACGTCGGCGGCACGCTCGATCAGGTTGTTGCAGGCACCGGTGGCGATCGCCGACAGGGTGCCGGTGCTGCACGGCACCACCACCATGGCCGAGGGCGCGCCGGAGCCGGAGGCCACCGGGGCCATCCAGTCTTCCTTGCCGTAGACACGAATCTGCCCGTCGGTGGCACCGGTGTATTCGGTGAGAAACGCCTGCATGGCCTGGGGCTTGGCCGGCAGGCTGACGTCCGTCTCGGTGGCCATCACCAACTGCGCGGCCTTGGAGATCAGGAAGTGCACTTCCCGGTCCTCACGCACCAGGCAGTCGAGCAGCCGCAACCCATACTGCGCGCCGGAGGCGCCGGTCATGGCGAGAGTGATGCGCTCCGGTCCGGCCACGCTCATGCCTCCAGCGCCGCGGCCAGCTTGCCGTGCAAGCCGCCGAAGCCACCGTTGCTCATGATCACCACCTGGGTGCCGGGACGCACCAGCGCCTTGACCCCAGCGATGATCGTCTCCAGCGAATCGCAGACCTGAGTCGGATTGGCAGCGCCAGCCACGGTAGCCGCCAGATCCCAGCCCAGATTCGGCGGCGCGTACCAGAACACCGCATCGGCCTGCTCGGCGGATTCCGCCAGGCCATCGCGATGGGCGCCGAGCTTCATGGAATTGGAACGCGGCTCGATGATCGCGATGACCTGCTCGTCGCCAACCCGTTTGCGCAGGCCGTCGAGGGTGGTGGCGATGGCGGTCGGGTGGTGGGCGAAGTCGTCGTAGACGGTCACGCCCTTCACCTCGGCGACCTTTTCCATGCGCCGCTTGGCATTGATGAAACGTCCCAGCGCCTCGATGCCCAGCGCCGGCACCACACCCACATGCCGCGCGGCAGCCAGCACGGCCAAGGCGTTGGCGACGTTGTGCTGGCCGGTGAGCCCCCACTCCACCACGCCCTCGACCTTGCCATCGAAACTCACCTCGAACCGCGAGCCGTCGGCAGCCAGCAGGCGCGCCTGCCACTGCCCACCGTCGCCAGTGGTCTGCACGGGCGTCCAGCAGCCCATGCCGATCACCCGAGTCAGCGCGGTTTCGCTGGCCGGGTGGATGACCAGGCCTTCGCCGGGAATGATCCGTACCAGGTGGTGGAACTGCCGCTCGATGGCCGCCAGATCCGGGAAAATATCCGCGTGGTCGAACTCGAGGTTGTTGAGGATCGCGGTACGCGGGCGGTAGTGGACGAACTTGCTGCGCTTGTCGAAGAACGCACTGTCGTATTCATCGGCTTCGACCACGAAGAACGGCGTATCGCCCAGACGCGCGGAGATGCCGAAATTCTGCGGCACGCCACCGATCAGGAAGCCTGGCGCCATGCCCGCATGCTCGAGCACCCAGGCGAGCATGCTCGAACTGCTGGTCTTGCCGTGGGTGCCGGCCACTGCCATCACCCAACGGCCCTGCAGCACATGGTCGGCCAGCCACTGCGGCCCGGACACGTAGGGCAGCCCCTTGTTGAGCACGTACTCCACCGCCGGGTTGCCGCGGCTCATGGCATTGCCTACCACCACCAGATCGGGTGCCGGCTGCAGGTGAGCGGGATCGTAGCCCTGCATCAGCTCGATGCCCTGGGCCTCGAGCTGGGTACTCATGGGCGGATAGACGTTGGCATCGGAGCCGGTGACGCGATGGCCCAGCGCCTTGGCCAGCACGGCCAGCGACCCCATGAACGTACCGCAGATGCCGAGAATGTGGATATGCATGAAAACCTCGAAAACAGGCGCGCCGAAAGCCGGGCGAGCCGAATGAAAACATGGCCGCAGATTAGCACAGCGGCGCCCCGCATCCTGCCTGCCAGGCGTCCCAGGCGCGCAAGCCCGGTCGCGTGGCGCTGCCAGGTGCATCTGCCAGGCGAACAGGCATGCCGTGGCCCTTCAACAGCGCGTAACGCCTGCGCGCTTGCGGTAAGCGGATGGCCTGCTTAAGGTGACGCCACCCTGCCATCGAGCTTTTGTCATGTGGTCGTTCAGCGCCTGGCGCCGTAAGCGCATCCTCTCCCGCAACCCTGTCAGCGACAGCAGCTGGGCCATCGTGCGCCAGCGCCTGGCGATTCTCGACGGGCTCGGCGAAGAGGAGCTGCAGCGCCTGCGCGAACGCGCCGTGCTGTTCCTGCACAACAAACACCTGACCACCCTGCCCGGCCTCGAACTCGACAACGACGATCGCCTGGCCCTGGCGACGCTGGCCGAACTGCCGCTGCTCGGGCTGGCCGAGCTGAATTGGTACCAAGGCTTTCACGAGGTGATCCTCTACCCGGACGACTTCGTCAGCCCGCAACGGCATCGCGACTCCGGCGGTATCGAACATGAGTGGGATGGCGAGCACAGCGGTGAAGCCTGGCAACAGGGCCCGGTGATCCTCGCCTGGCCCGGCGTACAGGCCAGCGGCGGCTGGGAAGGCTACAACCTGGTGATCCACGAACTGGCACACAAGCTGGACATGCTCGGCGGCGACGCCAACGGTCTACCGCCGCTGCACAGCAATATGGATATTCAGCAATGGGCCAGCGCCATGCAGCAGGCCTTCGACAGCCTGAATGCCGAACTGGACGCCGATGAGGAGGCGCAGACCGCCATCGACCCCTACGCAGCCGAAAACCCCGCCGAATTCTTCGCGGTGACCAGCGAATATTTCTTCAACGCTCCCGACCTGCTCGACGAGGCCTTTCCAGCGGTCTACGCCCAGTTGCGGCTGTTCTATCGACAGGATCCGCTGGCACGTTTACGCCGCCTGCAGGTCGAACACCCGGACTATCAGGAACCCAACCCCGCTCAGCCGGATACGACCAATGGCTGTAATGGCAACGACGCGGGAATCCACCTATAATCCGGCCACTTTTTTGGCCCACATCAGGGAGTCACCCATGAGCTACAGCAAGGTTCCGGCCGGTAAAGACCTGCCGAATGACATCTACGTCGCTATCGAAATCCCGGCCAACCACGCGCCGATCAAATACGAAATCGATCACGACACCGACTGCCTGTTCGTCGACCGTTTCATGGCGACCCCGATGTTCTACCCGGCCAACTACGGTTTCATCCCGCACACCCTGGCCGACGACGGTGACCCCCTCGACGTGCTGGTCGTGACCCCGTACCCGGTAGCACCAGGCTCGGTGATCCGCGCCCGTCCGGTCGGCGTGCTGCACATGACCGACGAAGCCGGTGGCGACGCCAAACTGATCGCCGTACCGCACGACAAGCTGACCACCATCTACAAGGACGTTCAGGAATACACCGACCTGCCCCCACTGCTGATCGAGCAGATCAAGCACTTCTTCGAGAACTACAAGGATCTCGAGAAAGGCAAATGGGTCAAGGTCGAAGGCTGGGGCAACGCTGAAGCGGCCCGCGCCGAGATCACCAAGGCGGCTGCTGCTTATCAAAAGTAAGCACAACCTGCCTTACGAAAGCCGGCCACAAGCCGGCTTTTTTATGCCTGACATTTCAGCAGTAGCCTGGCAACACCCATAAAAAAGCCAGGGCAGATGCCCTGGCTTCGATTGCACGGCCTCAGCACTACACCGCTTTCAGGCGCAGTTCCTTGGGCATGGAGAAAGTCACGTTCTCGGGGCGACCGTCGAGTTCCTGGACGTTGCTGGCGCCCCATTCGCCGAGTTTGTCGATCACGCCGCGCACCAGCACTTCCGGAGCGGACGCGCCGGCGGTGATGCCGATGCCTTTGGCACCCTCGAACCACTCGCGCTTGAGGTCTTCGGCGCCGTCGATCAGGTAGGCAGGCGTGCCCATGCGCTCGGCCAGCTCGCGCAGGCGATTGGAGTTGGAGCTGTTGGGGCTACCGACCACCAGCAGGACGTCGCACTCGTCGGCCAGTTGCTTGACCGCATCCTGACGGTTCTGGGTGGCGTAGCAGATGTCGTCCTTGCGCGGGCCGCCGATACTGGGGAAGCGTGTGCGCAGGGCATCGATGACCTTGCTGGTGTCGTCCATCGACAGCGTGGTCTGGGTCACGAAAGCCAGCGAATCGGGGTCGCGCACCTGCAGCTTGGCGACATCCTCTTCATCTTCTACCAGGTAGATGGCGCCGCCATTGCTGGCGTCGTACTGGCCCATGGTGCCTTCGACTTCCGGGTGACCGGCGTGGCCGATGAGAATGCACTCGCGGCCGTCACGGCTGTAGCGCACCACTTCCAGATGCACCTTGGTGACCAGCGGGCAGGTGGCGTCGAACACTTTCAGACCACGGTTGGTGGCTTCGTTGCGCACGGCCTGGGATACGCCGTGGGCGCTGAAGATGACGATGACGTCATCGGGCACCTGATCCAGCTCTTCGACGAAAATCGCGCCGCGAGAACGCAGATCCTCGACCACGAACTTGTTGTGCACCACTTCGTGACGCACGTAGATCGGCGGACCGAACACCTCGAGGGCACGGTTGACGATCTCGATGGCGCGGTCGACACCGGCGCAGAAACCGCGGGGATTGGCGAGTTTGATATGCATGGCACGCTCGGCACGGAGGCTTGAGTGGAGAGTCTATCGCGTAAGCCCAAAAGACCTTACGCGATAGACAGCGCGTTCGCGAGGAATGTCCGACTGGATCGATGTCGCCGCTTCAAATCGCCTGGACGTCGATGATCTCGACGTCGAACGTCAGCGTCTTTCCAGCCAGAGGGTGGTTGAAGTCGATGGTCACCTGGGCGTCATCGAAGGCTTTGACCACACCGGGCAGCTCGGTATTGGCGGCGTCGTTGAAGATTACCAGCAGCCCTTCGGACAACTCCATGCCCTGGAACTGCGAACGCGGCATGATCTGCACGTTCTGCGGGTTCGGCTGGCCAAAGCCCTGCTCCGGCAGCACGGTCACGCTGCGCTTGTCGCCGGCCTTGAAACCGTACAGCGCGGATTCGAACCCCGGCAGCAGGTTGCCATCGCCGACCTTGAAGGTGGGCGGCTGCTTGTCGAAGGTGCTGTCGACTACATCGCCGTTGTCCAGCTTCAGCGCGAAATGCAGGGTTACCTGCCGGTCCGGGCCGATACGTACATCAGTCACGTGCCACCTCTTCTTCCGACTTCTTGCTCTTGAACATGTCCAGCGCCAGCAGCACGGCACCGACGGTGATCGCGCTGTCGGCCAGGTTGAAGGCCGGGAAATACCAGCGGTTCTGCCAGTGCACCAGGATGAAGTCGACCACGTGGCCGAACACCACGCGATCCACCAGATTGCCCAGCGCGCCGCCGAGCACCAGGGCCAGGCCGACGGCCAGCCAGGTCTCGTCGGGCTTCAGACGCTTGAGCCACACCACCAGCACCACGCTGACCACCAGGGCGATCAGGGTGAACAGCCAGCGCTGCCAGCCGCCCGCACCGGCCAGGAAGCTGAAGGCGGCGCCGGTGTTGTAGGCCAGGGTCCAGCTGAAGTAGTCGGGGATGACCACGATGCGCTCGTACATCTGCAGGTTGTTGTCGAACCAGTACTTGGTGATCTGATCGACCACGAAGATCACCACACTCAACCACACCCAGCCGAGCTTGCCGAAACGCGTGCTCATGATGGCATCTCCGTGGTGCGGGCTGGGGCGTTACGCATGATGGCGCACCTCGCCCTTGCCTTCGATGTTGTCCACGCAACGGCCACAGATATCCGGGTGGTTGGCATGGGTGCCGACGTCGGCACAGAAGTGCCAGCAGCGAGCGCACTTGGTCAGGCCGGATTTGACGATCTTCAGCTTCAGCCCGGCAACCTCGGTCTGCACCGCGTCAGCTGGCGCAGCGGCCAGCGGTGCCAGGCTGGCGCCGGAGGTGATCAGCACGAAGCGCAACTCGTCGCCCAGACGGGTCAGGTCGGCCACCAGCGGCGCTTCACCGTAGAGGGTCACTTCGGCCTGCAGGTTGCCACCGATCAGCTTGGCGCTGCGCTGGTTCTCCAGTTCCTTGTTGACCGCGGTCTTGACCGCCATGACGCGATCCCAGAAGGCGCGATCCAGCTCGCAACCGGCCGGCAGCTCGCTCAGGCCTGCGTACCAGGTATTGAGCATCACCGACTCGTTGCGCTCGCCCGGCAGGTACTGCCAGATTTCGTCCGCAGTGAACGACAGGATCGGCGCGATCCAGCGCACCAGCGCTTCGGCGATATGGAACATGGCGGTCTGGCAGGAACGACGCGCCACGCTGTCGGCTGCGGTGGTGTACTGACGGTCCTTGATGATGTCGAGGTAGAAGCCGCCCAGCTCCTGCACGCAGAAGTTGTGCACCTTCTGGTACACGTTCCAGAAGCGATAGCTGGTGTAGGCCTCTTCGATCTCGCGCTGCAGCAGCAGAGCACGATCCACCGCCCAGCGATCCAGGGCCAGCATGTCTTCGGGGGCCAGCAGGTGCTGAGCCGGATCGAAGCCGCTGAGGTTGGAGAGCAGGAAGCGCGCCGTGTTGCGGATACGCCGATAGGCATCGGCGCTGCGCTGCAGGATCTGGTCGGAGACGGCCATCTCGCCCGAGTAATCGGTGGAGGCGACCCACAGGCGCAGGATGTCGGCGCCCAGGCTGTCGATCACCTTTTGCGGGGCGACCACGTTGCCCAGCGATTTGGACTGCTTGCGGCCCTGCTCGTCGACGGTGAAGCCGTGTGTCAGCAGTTCCTTGTAGGGCGCGTGGCCGTCGATGGCACACCCGGTCAGCAGCGAGGAATGGAACCAGCCGCGGTGCTGGTCGGAGCCTTCCAGGTAGAGGTCGGCGGCCGGGCCATTCGGGTGCGCCAGCTCGGCATGGGAGCCGCGCAGCACGTGCCAGTGGGTGGTACCCGAATCGAACCAGACGTCCAGGGTGTCGCGGCTCTTGTCGTACTGGCCGGCTTCGTCACCCAGCAGCTCGGCGGTGTCGAGCTTGAACCAGGCTTCGATGCCTTCCTGCTCGACGCGCTGCGCCACCTGCTCCATCAGCTCGGCGGTACGCGGGTGCAGCTCGCCGCTTTCCTTGTGTGTGAAGAACGGGATCGGTACGCCCCAGTTGCGCTGACGCGAGATGCACCAGTCGGGGCGGCCAGCGATCATGCTGTGCAGACGCGCCTGGCCCCAGGCCGGTACGAACTGGGTTTCTTCGATGGCAGCCAGGGAGCGCTCACGCAGAGTGGAACCCTCGTTCGGCTGCTTGTCCATGCCGATGAACCACTGTGCCGTGGCACGGTAGATCAGTGGCGTCTTGTGGCGCCAGCAGTGCATGTAGCTGTGGTTGATCGCTTCGTGCTTGAGCAGCGCGCCGACTTCTTCGAGCTTGGCGACGATGGCCGGGTTGGCCTTCCAGATGAACTGGCCACCGAAGAACGGCAGCGAGTCAACGTAGACGCCGTTGCTCTGTACCGGGTTGAGGATGTCGTCGTTGCTCATGCCGTAGCGCTTGCAACTGTAGAAGTCGTCCTCACCGTAGGCTGGCGCGGAATGCACGATACCGGTACCGGCACCCAGTTCGACGTAGTCGGCCAGGTACAGCGGCGACAGACGATCGTAGAACGGGTGACGGAAGTTGATCAGTTCCAGCTTGGCGCCCGCCGCGATGGCGACGACTTCGCCCTGCAGGCCGTAACGCTGCAGGCTGCTCTCGACCATTTCTTCGGCCAGCAGCAGCAGGCGATCACCGACGTCCACCAGGGCGTAGTTGAATTCCGGGTGCACGTTCAGTGCCTGGTTGGCCGGGATGGTCCAGGGCGTGGTGGTCCAGATGACGATGGCGGTCGGCTTGCTCAGGCTGGCCAGGCCGAATGCGGCAGCCAGCTTGTCGGCGTCTTCCACCGGGAAGGCGACGTCGATGGCATCGGACTTCTTGTCTTGATACTCGACTTCGGCCTCGGCCAGTGCCGAACCGCAATCGAAGCAGAAGTTGACCGGTTTCAGGCCCTTGAACACGAAGCCCTTCTTGACGATTTCCGCCAGGGCACGGATTTCACCGGCCTCGTTGGCGAAGTTCATGGTCAGGTACGGGTTGTTCCACTCGCCCAGCACGCCGAGACGGATGAAGTTGCCCTTCTGCTCTTCGACCTGCTCGCCAGCGTAGGTACGGCAACGCTCGCGGGTCAGATCCGCAGGCTGATTCTTGCCAAAGGTGGTTTCGACCTTGTGCTCGATCGGCAGGCCATGGCAATCCCAACCCGGAACGTAAGGTGCATCGAAGCCCGCGATGGTCTTGGAGCGGGTGATGATGTCCTTGAGGATCTTGTTCAGCGCGTGACCGATATGAATGCTGCCGTTCGCATAGGGCGGGCCGTCGTGCAGGACGAACTTCGGCCGGTCGGCGCCAATCTCACGCAGCTTCCGATACAGACCAATCTCGTCCCAGCGTTGCAGGATCTGCGGCTCGCGCTGCGGCAGGCCGGCCTTCATCGGGAACTGGGTATCAGGAAGATTCAACGTGGCTTTATAGTCGGTCATCTCGGCTCTTCACTTAAGCGGTTGGCCGTGCCAATGGGCGCGGGCGGCGGCAATATCGGCAGCAATTGCCGTCTTCAGTGCCTCGAGTGAGGCGAAACGCTGCTCATCGCGCAGCTTGTGGTGGAATGCCACCGTCAAACGCCGGCCATACAGGTCGCCGGCAAAATCCAGCAGGTGCACCTCGAGGTGGGCGCTCCCGTCACCGGCCACGCTGGGGCGCACGCCGATATTGGCGACGCCTGGCCATGGCCGGCCATCTATCTCGGCGCTGACCAGGTAAACCCCGGTCAGCGGTACGCGCTTGCGCTTGAGCTGCACGTTGGCGGTCGGCGCGTTCAACTGGCGACCGAGCTTCTGCCCGTGCAGGACCCGCCCAACGATCCGGAACGGCCGCCCGAGCATGCCTTCGGCGACCTTGAAATCACCGCTGGCCAGGGCCTCGCGCACACGCGTGCTGCTGACCCGCTGGCCATCGACTTCCACGGTCTTGGCCGCCTCGACGGTGAAGCCTTCGCGTTGCGCGGCTTCGGCCAGAAAGGCGAAATCGCCGGCGCGGTCGCAACCGAAGCGGAAGTCGTCCCCCACCTCCAGATGCAGAACGCCCAGGCCATCGAGCAATACGCGCTGCACGAACTCCGCCGCGCTCAACTCACGCAGACGTGGGTTGAAGGCCAGGCACAGCACGCGGTCGACACCTTCGGCAGCCAGCAAGGCGAGCTTGTCACGCAGCCGGCTCAACCGGGCAGGTGCACCGCTGGGGTCGAAGTACTCACGCGGTTGCGGCTCGAACAGCACCACGCAGCTCGGTACGCCAAGCTCCGCCGAACGCTCACGCAAACGCGCCAGAATCGCCTGGTGGCCACGATGAACGCCGTCGAAATTACCGATGGTGGCGACACAGCCCCGATGCTGGGGCCGCAGATTATGAAGGCCTCGAACCAGCTGCATAACGCGCTTCTTGCTCACAAAGTGGCCAATTATACGCACAGCGGCTGGCGCCGGGTAGGCTGATCCGGCGCTCTATTAGCGTTAGCCCGCTCAGCCGACCGAACGTCGGGCGAAGTCGCGCAGGCGGAAACCGAGAATGCCCAGCACCGCGAAATAGCTCAGCGCCCCGGCCGCGACCAATGCCCCCAGGCGCAGCAGGCGCTGCAGCATGTTGCCGTCGCTCCAGGCGGGCATCAGCCACAGCATGCCGACCAGCACCACGACCATCACCAGCATCGCCGCCAGCAGCTTGCTGGCGAACATGCCCCAACCGGGTTGCGGCTGATAGAAACCGCGCGCGCGCAACTTCCAGAACAACAGCCCGGCATTCAGGCAGGCCGCCAGGCCAATGGCCAGGGCCAGGCCAGCATGGGCCAGGGGAATGACGAAGACGAACAGCACGTTCATCACCTGCGTCATCAGCAGCGTGAACATGGCGATGCGCACCGGGGTACGGATGTCCTGACGGGCGTAGAACGCCGGGGCCAGTACCTTGACCAGCAGCATGCCGAGCAGGCCCACCGAGTAGGCGAGCAAGGCGCGCTGGGTCATGTCGGCGTCGGCAGCGGTGAACTTGCCGTACTGAAACAGTGCCACCACCAATGGCTCGGACAGCAGCGCCAGGGCCAGCGCACAGGGTAGCGCCAGCAGAACGCAAAGGCGCAGGCCCCAGTCGAGCAGTTTCGAGTAGGCGGCGGGGTCCTCGGCGGCATGGGTCTTCGCCAGCGACGGCAACAGGATGGTGCCCAGCGCCACGCCCAGCACACCGGCCGGCAGTTCCATCAGGCGATCGGCGTAATACATCCACGACACCGAACCGGCCACCAGGAAGGAGGCGAACACGGTGTTGATGATCAGGGAGATCTGCGCCACCGACACGCCGAGAATCGCCGGGCCCATCTGCCGCAACACACGCCACACGCCGCTATCGCGAAGGTTGAGACGCGGCAGCACCAGCAGGCCGATCTTGCGCAGGTGCGGCAACTGATAAAGCAGCTGCAGCAGGCCACCCACCAGCACGGCCCAGCCCATGGCCATGATCGGCGGGTCGAAATACGGCGTCAGGAACAGGGCGAAGACAATCATGCTGACGTTGAGCAGCGTCGGCACGAAAGCCGGTACCGCGAAGCGGTTCCAGGTGTTGAGCAGCGCGCCGACGAAGGACGACAGGGAAATCAGGAATATATAAGGAAAGGTCACCCGCAGCAGGTCACTGGTCAGCTCGAAGCGCTCGGGGTTGTCGCTGAAGCCCGGCGCCGATGCCCAGACGATCCATGGCGCGGCCAGCACGCCGAGCAGCGTGACCAGGGCCAGGACCAGAGTCAGTTGACCGGCAACGTACGCGACGAAGGTACGCGTGGCCTCCTCGCCCTTCTGGGTCTTGTACTCCGCCAGGATCGGCACGAAGGCCTGGGAAAAGGCTCCTTCGGCGAAAATGCGCCGCAACAGGTTGGGCAGTTTGAACGCCACCACGAAAGCATCCGAGGCGATGCCCGCCCCGAAGATCCGCGCCATGATGGTGTCCCGCACGAAACCGAGAATGCGCGACAGCATGGTGATGGAACTGACCGCGGCCAGCGACTTGAGAAGATTCATTCGGCAGGGATGCTCTATCGACGATTACAGGGCCCACTACGCGCAACGCCCGTCGCACGCCAGCAACAGACCGCGACACCGCACGAAGGTGCGGCGCCACAAGTGCGGGCCGGGAGTGTAGAATCGCCGGCCCGATAAAGCATCCTTTCTTGCAACGGCTCTACGACGACTGACCAAGGATCGACCTTGACAAGTGCTTCGCTCGCCTGCATGATTCGCGGCCTTATTTGTCTGTAACCCCTTAGTTTTCGAGGAGCTTGACGGTGGCCAATACACCTTCTGCCAAAAAACGCGCAAAACAGGCTGAGAAGCGTCGTAGCCATAACGCCAGCCTGCGCTCCATGGTTCGTACCTACATCAAGAACGTAGTCAAGGCTATCGACGCCAAAGACCACGAAAAAGCACAAGCTGCTTACGTTCTGGCTGTGCCTGTTATCGACCGTATGGCCGACAAAGGCATCATCCACAAGAACAAGGCCGCTCGTCACAAGAGCCGCCTGAACGGTCACGTAAAAGCACTCAGCCAAGCTGCTGCTTAAGCGTCCCGTTTCGTGAAAAACCGACCTCAGGGTCGGTTTTTTATTGCCTGAAGAAAAGTACGATCAACGACCCCCGGACCATTTCAAGCCCGCGAGAACCCTGCCGATACCCTCAACATCGTCCGCTGCATGGTGCGCGGATAACGGAAAGGATGTCTGCTATGTGGTCGAGAGGATTGGATATAGGAAAGCGCGCCGGCCTGGCATTCGCATTGCTGGCAGCCCTGCTGCTAGGGCTCGGGCTTTTCGCGCTGTCGCAGATGAATCGCATGGACAGCGCCTCGGACCAGATCCGCGACAACTGGTTACCGTCACTGATCACCGCCGAAGGCCTGGCCACCAACATAGGCCGCATCCGTGCCCTGACGCTACGCAGCGTACTACTGACCGACGAAGCCGAACGGCAGAGCACCCTCGGCACCATCGACGGCCTGGTGAAGGCGGTTCCGGGACAGTTCGACGCCTACGCCAAACTGGTCAGCTCGCCCCAGGAGCAGGCACTGCTCGATCAGCTTCATAAAGCCTACGACGAATACTCCAACCTGCAGCAGCAGGTAGTCGGCGCGGCGCGCGCCGGGCGCATCGACGAAGCCACGCGCCTGGCCAATGGCCCGCTGTCCACCTATGCCGACGGGCTGGCGGCAGCGATCAAGAGCATTTCCAGCTTCAATAATGACGGCGCCATACAATCCACGGACGCCAGTCAGGCCGCCTTCGATGACGCACAACAAATGGTCATCGCCACCCTGGTCGCCAGCCTGGCACTGACCGTACTGCTGGCCGTGGTGCTGACCCGCAGCATCGTCGTGCCACTGGGCGAATCGCTGCGCGTCGCCGAAGTCATCGCGGCTGGCGACCTGACGCAAAGCATCCAAGTGAAGGGCACGGATGAGCCGGCTCGCCTGATGACCGCCCTGCAGGTCATGCAGAAGAACCTGCACGCCGCCATCCAGAGCATTTCCGACTCCTCGAACCAGCTGGCGTCCGCCTCCGAAGAACTGCATGCGGTCACCGAAGACTCCACGCGCGGCCTGCATCAGCAGAATACCGAAATCGAACAGGCCGCCACCGCGGTCAACGAGATGACTGCCGCCGTGGAAGAAGTGGCGCGCAACGCGGTAAGCACCTCGGAAGCCTCCCAGGCATCGAACAGCACAGCCCTGAGGGGCCGCGAGCAGGTACGTGAAACCGTCGAGTCGATCAGCCAGCTGACCCGAGACGTAACCGCCACATCCAGTGAAGTGGAACAGCTCGCCGAGCGGATTCGCGAAATCAGCAAGGTGCTCGACGTGATTCGCTCCATCGCCGAGCAAACCAACCTGCTCGCCCTCAACGCAGCCATCGAAGCGGCACGAGCCGGCGATGCCGGGCGCGGATTCGCCGTGGTCGCCGACGAGGTTCGCGCACTGGCGCACCGCACTCAGCAGTCGACCCAGGAAATCGAGGGCATGATCGGCGGCATTCAGGTGGGCACCGAGAAAACCGTCGCCGCCATGCAGAACAGCAATGACCGGGCACGCTCGACACTGGAAGTAGCGAAAGGCGCAGGCAGCGCGCTGGAGCAGATCACCGAAGCCATCGCCATGA
The DNA here is from genome assembly GCF_013408425.1 of Pseudomonas flavescens. NCBI lineage: Bacteria > Pseudomonadati > Pseudomonadota > Gammaproteobacteria > Pseudomonadales > Pseudomonadaceae > Phytopseudomonas > Phytopseudomonas flavescens. Next base: position 3,775,680 of record NZ_JACBYV010000001.1, read on the forward strand.
TCAACGAACGCAACCTGGTGATCGCCAGCGCCTCGGAGGAGCAGGCTCAGGTCGCCCGGGAAGTCGATCGCAACCTGGTGAACATTCGCGACCTGTCGCTGCAGACATCCGCCGGCGCCAACCAGACTAGTGCAGCCAGCCAGGAACTCTCGCGCCTGGCCGTCGACCTCAACACACTGGTGGCGCGCTTCCGGATCTGAATGTCAGCAAGGGAAAGGGTCGCAAGCGCCCGCCCCCACGCCCCGGAAGCGCGCGACGCAGGTCGCAAGGAGGATTACTGCGCTTTCGGCCAGGGCAGAATCGGGATGGCGGTCACCGCATTCTGTGGGCTGCCTTCGATGATTCTGTCGCTGTAGACCAGATACACCAGCGTGTTGCGTTTCTGGTCGAAGAAGCGCACCACCTGCATGGTCTTGAACACCAGCGAGGTACGCTCGCGAAAGACCTCTTCGCCATCCTTGAGCTCACCGGCGAAGCTGATCGGGCCGACCTGCCGACAGGCAATCGATGCCTCGGCGCGGTCTTCCGCCAGGCCGAGACCACCCTTCACGCCACCGGTCTTGGCGCGCGACAGGTAACAGGTCACGCCCGCCACCTTCGGGTCGTCGAAGGCCTCGACCACGATCTTGTCGTTAGGCCCCACCCACTTGAAGACGGTAGACACCTGCCCGATCTCTTCGGCAGACACCCACAGCGGCAACAGACACAACAACCCCAGCCATCCTGCCTTCATACGTCACCTCTCATGGATACCGACAAAACACTCGCAACCTGTAGCGGCGTCTAAACCAGAATCAGGTTGTCGCGATGCACCAGCTCGGTCTCATCGACATAGCCGAGCAGACGCTCGATGTCATCCGAAGGACGGCCAATGATCTTCTGCGCCTCGAGCGCACTGTAGTTGGCCAGACCGCGGGCGATCTCACGACCGTCCGGCGCCACGCAAACCACCATCTCACCGCGCCGGAAACTGCCCTGCACCGCCTTCACGCCCACCGGCAGCAGGCTCTTGCGGTCGGACACCAGCGCCTTCACCGCACCGGCATCCAGCACCAGCGTACCGCGCGTCTGCAGATGCCCCGCCAGCCACTGCTTGCGCGCCGCCAGCATGCCGCGCTCCGGCACCAGCAGGGTACCGAGCAACTCGCCGGCCTTGAGCCGCGCCAGCACCTGCTCGATGGCACCACCGACAATCACGGTATGCGCCCCGGAACGCGCCGCCAGCCGTGCAGCCCGCAACTTGGTCTGCATGCCACCACGCCCCAGTGCACCACCGACACCACCGGCGACGGCATCCAGCGCCGGATCGTCGGCACGCGCCTCGTGGATCAGCTGGGCATCGGGGTTGTTGCGCGGATCAGCGTCGAACATGCCGTCGCGGTCGGTGAGGATCACCAGCAGGTCGGCCTCTACCAGGTTGGCCACCAGCGCTGCCAGGGTGTCGTTGTCACCGAAACGAATGCCGTCGGTCACCACGGTATCGTTCTCGTTGATCACCGGGACCACGTCGAGATCGATCAGCGTGCGCAAGGTACTGCGCGCATTGAGGTAACGCTTGCGATCGGACAGGTCGTCGTGGGTCAGCAGAATCTGCGCCGTGCGCCGACCGTGCTCGCCGAAACTCGACTCCCAGGCCTGTACCAGGCCCATCTGACCGATGGCGGCAGCCGCCTGCAGCTCGTGAATGGCACTCGGTCGCGCAGTCCAGCCAAGGCGGCTCATGCCCGCCGCCACCGCGCCGGACGATACCAGCACAAGCTCGACGCCCTGCGCCCGCAGCGCCACCATCTGCTCGACCCACACCGCCATGGCGCCGCGATCCAGGCCCTTGCCATCGGCCGTCAGCAAGGCACTGCCAATCTTCACCACCCAGCGCTGCGCACCGCTTACCTTGTCACGCATGTTCACCAACCCCAGCCAGAAGCTCATTTCGCAAGCCATCACCGACGGCAACGGCCAAAACTTACGAAAACGCCGCTAAAAAGCGGCGTCTGTCGTCCAATCAGTCCCGGACGTAAATGATTTCCGGGCCATCGTCTTCATCTTCCTCGTCCCAGAAGCTGTCATCCTCTTCAGCTTCAGCGACAGGCCGCACACCGGAGCGGCGCAGCGCGCGCTTGTCATCCAGCGCCTGCAACTGAGCGCGCGCCTCATCTTCGATACGGGTATCGAGCTCGGCCAGCTCGGCGGCATATTCTGGATTCTCCTGGATGCGCTCAGCGCGCGCCTCGAGGAAGTCCATGATGTCATAACACAGCTGCTCGGTGCCCTGCCGCGCCAGGGCGGATACCACATACACAGGTCCAGTCCACTCGATCCGCGCAACGATCTCGGCGATCCGCGCCTCCTGCTCCTCATCGAGGATCTGGTCGGCCTTGTTCAGCACCAGCCAGCGCTCACGCTCCGCCAGCGACGGACTGAACTTGGTCAGCTCGGCGACGATGACGGCAGCCGCTTCGGCCGGATCGGTCAGGTCCATTGGAGCCATGTCGACAAGATGCAGCAGCAAGCGAGTACGCGACAAATGCTTGAGGAAGCGAATCCCCAGGCCCGCACCGTCGGAAGCACCTTCGATCAGACCCGGAATGTCGGCGACCACGAAGCTCTTGTAACGATCGACACTCACCACCCCCAGATTCGGCACCAGCGTGGTGAAGGGGTAATCGGCGACCTTCGGCTTGGCCGCCGAAACCGAACGGATAAAGGTGCTCTTGCCAGCATTGGGCAGGCCAAGCAGACCGACGTCCGCCAGCACCTTCAACTCCAGCTTGAGGTCACGCGCATCACCCGGCTTGCCTGGCGTGGTCTGCCGCGGCGCACGGTTGGTACTGGATTTGAAGCGGGTATTGCCCAGACCATGCCAGCCACCCTGAGCGACCAGCAGGCGCTGTCCGGCCTTGGTCAGGTCACCAATCACTTCCTGGGTACCAGCGTCGATCACCGTGGTGCCAATCGGCACTGGCAGAATGAGATCTTCACCTTTGGCACCGGTGCAATCGGTGCTGCCACCCTTCTCACCATTGGGCGCCTGGAAGCGACGGGTGTAGCGGTAGTCCACCAAGGTATTGAGGTTGGCCATCGCCTCGATAAAGATCGAGCCGCCATCACCACCATCACCACCGTTGGGGCCACCGTTCTCGATGAACTTCTCACGACGGAAGCTCATCATGCCGTTACCACCATCACCAGCCTTTACAGAAATCGATACTTCATCGACGAATTTCATGGATACGCCTCCCGCTTAAAACGCGGGTCACTGAAACAAGAAACACCGGGTGCTTGCAAAATTGCCCTGAAACCGCCCGCGTCAACCCAGGACAGTTTGGCAAGAACCCACGCAATACGTGCCTCGCAGCCACTTTGCAGATAGCAAGCAGAGCCAAGCCACGCCATAGGATACAGAAACAAAAAAGCCCCGTCGCAGGACGGGGCTTTTCCAGCAACGTCGCGGTTAAGCTGCGACGACGCTCACGTAACGACGACCGAAGGCGCCTTTTACTTCAAACTTGATCACGCCTTCGATTTTCGCGAAGAGGGTGTGATCCTTACCCATGCCAACGCCGTAACCAGCGTGGAATTGGGTGCCGCGCTGACGCACGATGATGTTGCCAGGAATGATTTTCTGGCCGCCATACATCTTCACGCCAAGGCGTTTGGCTTCTGAGTCGCGACCGTTGCGGGTACTACCGCCAGCTTTTTTGTGTGCCATGAGTTCAATACTCCTATAAAGGGTTCAGGCGAAACGAATCAGGCCTGAATACCGGTGATTTTGATCTCAGTGAACCACTGACGGTGGCCCTGACGCTTCATGTGGTGCTTACGACGGCGGAACTTGATGATGGTGACTTTATCGTGACGACCTTGCGAAACGACTTCAGCCGACACCTTGGCGCCTTCGATGACCGGACCACCGATGGTCACGTCGTCACCGTTGCCGATCAGCAACACGCGGTCGAAAGTAACGGCTTCGCCAGTGGCGATTTCCAGTTTCTCGACCTTGAGGTATTCGCCTTCGGTGACTTTGTATTGCTTGCCACCAGTAACAATTACTGCGTACATGGTAAATCTCCGTTAATCCTGCTCACCCAGCGCTTTATAGGAATAAGTGTCGGCTGGCATGGCTGCTTGGGGCCGGAAGGACACCCTTGCAATTGCGTAAGGCAGGGAAATACCCAGGGGGAAGTTCAGGGTGCGCGATTGTACGCAAGCCCCCGGAGCTGCGCAAGCACCATGAGCGCTCGCCACGACCGCTCTGCCACGGCAGGCCGGGTCGCAGCCTTTTAAGCGCGCCCTTCGGCTTGCACTGAAACGTCAAGAGCCCCTAACATGCCGCGCAACCTAGAAGGAGCACGTGTCGCTGATGCAACCCCAGGCTTTTTACAGTGTGGTAGCGGATGACTTTACCGCCGTGGACGGCATTATCCGTCAACAGCTGGTTTCCCGCGTCCCGCTGGTCGAGAAGATCGGCGACTACATCATTTCCGCCGGTGGCAAACGCCTGCGCCCGCTGCTCGTGCTGCTCAGCGGCAAGGCACTGGGCATGAGCGACGACCGTCTGCGCCTGCTGGCCGCCACCATCGAGTTCCTGCACACCGCCACCCTGCTGCATGACGATGTGGTCGACATGTCGGACATGCGCCGCGGCCGCAGCACCGCCAACGCACAGTGGGGCAATGCGCCAAGCGTGCTGGTCGGCGACTTCCTCTATTCGCGCTCGTTCGAAATGATGGTCGAACTGGGCTCGATGCCGGTCATGAAGATCCTTGCCAAGGCCACTCGCGTGATCGCCGAAGGCGAGGTGCTGCAGCTGACCAAGATCCGCGACGCCAGCACCACCGAAGAAACCTACATGGAAGTCATCCGCGGCAAGACGGCCATGCTGTTCGAGGCCTCGACCCAGAGTGCCGCAGCGCTGGCCGAAGCCACGCCAGAGCAGAACGAAGCACTGCGCACGTTCGGTGATCACCTGGGCGTGGCCTTCCAATTGGTCGACGACCTGCTCGACTACAAGGGCGATGCAGCCACCCTGGGCAAGAACGTCGGTGACGACCTGGCCGAAGGCAAGCCCACCCTGCCGCTCATCTACACCATGCGCGAAGGCCAGCCGGAGCAGGCGGCACTGGTACGCAAGGCGATTCAGAAGGGTGGCCTGGAAGACCTGGAAAGCATCCGCAATGCCGTGGAAGCGGCCGGTGCCCTGGATTACACCGCCAACCTGGCCCGCGACTACGCCGAACGCGCCATCGCCTGCCTGGAAGTGCTGCCGCCAAGCCCGTATCGCGACGCGCTGGTGGAACTGAGCCACTTTGCCGTAGCCCGCACGCACTGACTGCGAGAACAGCGTACCGAGGCCCGTCCATGTGACGGGCTTTTTTGTGGCACGCGCTGCGGGTTGCCCGCTCCCCGCTCATCGGCAGGGACTGGAAATCAGCGCTGACGACTGGATCGACGAAAGGCTGCGATTAACGCTTGCTATTATCGTAATAAGAATTATTCTCATATCTACCATTGACTCAGGGAGATGATGAGCATGACTTACTTGATAGACGCCTGGCTGGATCGCCCTCACCCCTATCTGCGCATCCTGCACCGGGAAACGGGCGAAGTCTGCGCCGTTCTCGAAGAAGAAGCGCTGGATGAACTGCGTAAACAGGGTGATCTGGATCTGCACGAGCTGAATTCCAGCGAGCCACTGGTGCTCAAGGAACTGGTCCGCAGTTTGTTCCTGTACTGCTACGCCCGGGCCTTGCGCCCGTGAAGTTGGCGTATGCGAAGGCTCGCGAGCCAGCTGTAGGGTGGGCAGCGCTGCACCGCCCACCACCACTGGACCGCAATGCTGGATGAATAGCGCGACCGCAGGCGCACCATCCACCCTGTGCCGCGATTACAGAATGTCGAGCAGCTCGACATCGAATACCAGCACGCTGTGTGGTGGGATGCTGCCAACGCCCTGGGCGCCATAGGCCAGCTCGCTCGGCACGTAGAGGCGCCATTTGCTGCCGGTACCCATCAGTTGCAGGGCCTCAGTCCAACCGGCGATCACGCCACCGACCGGGAATTCGGCCGGCTGGCCGCGCTCGTAGGAGCTGTCGAATACGCTGCCGTCGATCAGGGTGCCGTGATAGTGAGTGCGCACGCTGTCATCACGCGATGGCTTGGCGCCCTCGCCTGCGGTCAGTACTTCGTACTGCAGACCGGATTCCAGCACGGTGATGCCCTGGCGCTTGGCGTTCTCGGCCAGGAAAGCCAGGCCGGCACCAGCAGCAGCGTCGGCCTTGGCCTTGGCTTCGGCCTGCATGACATCACGGATTACCTTGAAGCTGGCCGACAGCTCGGCTTCGCTGACACGGCTTTCCTGACCAGCGAATGCATCGGCCAGCCCTGCCAGAACGGCTTCGAGGCTGACGCCCGGCGGCGGATTGTCACGCAGTTGGCCACCAAGTTGGCGGCCGATGCCGTAGCTGACGCGTGCTTCGTCAGTGGAAAGATTGAGTTCGGGCATGTCGCCGCTCCGCAAGCTGGAAAAAAGGCTGACTAGCCTATGGGCTGTTGGCGCTTCAACGCAAGCCGCGTTGCAGCGAGAAATCTCGCAAGGCCGGGCGGCGAGGCGAAGAACGCAGGGAGTGGTATTCCCTTTTCAAGTCATCCAGCGACGCATGGCGAGATTTCCCGCGCAACCCACAGTGCCGCGCCGGCGCGGTCCTGCTGAAACGTCAACAGACCCGATGACGGCTCACCAGCGGCTGCGCAGGCTGACAGGCACACGCAGCGCGTCACGGGTTCCGCCTGGCAGGCCACACATCTCGTCGTACGCCGAGGCATGCACCAGAAAAAGCGGCACCTCGGGCAGTTCCTGCAGCAGGTCCCTGGCGTGTTCCACGGAGCGCAAGCGCAGGTTGCGGCCGGCGTCATCGAGGAGATGACAGCGCCGCTGGCTAGCGACGATCTGCAACAGGTAGATCCCCCCTTCCAGAGAAATCAGTTCGAGTTCGCTTACCGCACCATCGCGAGCCGCGCGCAGCAATTCGGGCAGAGTCATGGCATATCCTCGAGAGCTGGAACCGTCACTATACGTTCGCCGTCACGCAGATAACAAAACGCCCGGCCTTGCAGTGCAAAGCCGGGCGTTCCTGGCTGCATCGGCGTACCGATCAGTGCTTGGTCAGCTTGTCCAGGTAGCCCATGGCGAAGGCTGAAACGACGAACGTCATGTGGATGATCACGTACCACATGAGGTGATCGGCTTCGTGATTACGTGCGTCCATGAATACCCGCAGCAGGTGAATCGAGGAAATGGCCACGATGGAGGCCGCGACCTTCATCTTCAGCGAGCTGGAGTCCATCTTGCCCAGCCAGCTGAGCTTTTCCTTGCCTTCATCGATATCCAGTTGCGAAACGAAGTTCTCGTAGCCGGACATCATCACCATCACCAGCAGACCACCGACCAGGGCCATGTCGACCAGCGACAGCAGCACCAGAATCAGATCCGCTTCGGCAATGGCGAAAACGTTGGGCAGGACATGAAAGACTTCCTGGAAGAACTTCAGTGCCAGCGCCAGCAGGCCAAGCGACAGACCTAGATAGATGGGGGCCAGCAGCCAGCGCGATGCGTACATCGCGTTTTCGATAAAGCGTTCCATGGACTCTCACAAATGATTGAAACAGCGGGCGAGTATACCCAGCAGCGAGGCGCAGGCAAGCCAAGGCCGGCAGCCTGAAAGGGGCCTATATAACGCAATCGATAGCAGCAATGCACATTGTGGATAAGAACTGCGACGCATAGCCGCAGTGCACCGCTCAGCCCCTCGAAAAAACATCCGAGAGGCTCCTCGCTCAGCTGTCAGGCAACAACGGATGGGCAGCAGTCGAGTGGCGATTGTCACCGTTGATGCGCCGCAACTCGGCCTGGGCATGCAGGCGCCAGATCGGCGGTTCACTGCAGGCACCATACCCCTGAACGGCCAGGCTCTCGGCGATTTCATCGAGCAGCTCTTCAACCACCAAAGGGCCGTGGAATGGGCCTTGTGCCTTGACGGCGGAGGGTTGCCTGGCGGACATGCCGGCGATGCAGATCAATGTCCAAAGACCTCGATCACCCGCCAGCGGCAGTACCGCGCACTCGATGCGCGTGGTCACGCCCAGGTATTCACGAGTCAGGCAGAGGCTACGCGACACGGCGGCAATCCTCGCGGAAACAGACTTGCAGCCTACACCTGTAACCTCTATTGGCAAAGGCAGGCTTATTCACAGAACCTGTGGATAACTCTGTGCATGACAGGTGCGCAAGCGCGGCCATCCAGCATGCTGAATAGCCGCGGGCGAGACGTTCATGAATTGATCAGCTCGCCCGCGCCTACCTCACTCGACCAACGGTTTTTTCACCCGCGGCTTCTTGGGCGCCTTCTCTGGCAGCGCAGCGGTCAGCGCTTCCTTGGCCTGCTCGGGTTTGTCTTCCTCACCCATGCCGATCTCGGCGATCTCGCGCAGGCGCTCGACCACTCGCGCATTGACGCTGCCTTTCGGGAAGACGCCCTTGTCGTCCGGGGTACCGGCGTCTTCGCCGACCAGCAGGCTCAGCGCCTCGTCGACATGGCGCACCGAATAGACATGGAATTGACCGGCACGCACGGCCTGCAGCACACGCTCGTCGAGCATCAGGGTGGAGACGTTCGAATGCGGGATGATTGCCCCTTGCTCGCCCGTCAGCCCGCGTGCCTCGCACAGGCGGAAGAAGCCTTCGATCTTCTCGTTGACCCCACCGACGGCCTGCACTTCACCGAACTGGTTGATCGAACCGGTAATCGCGAAACACTGCTTGAGCGGCGTGCGCGACAGGGCCGAGATCAGCGTGCAGACTTCGCCGAGCGAGGCGCTGTCGCCGTCCACGTACCCGTAGGACTGTTCCAGCGCGATACTGGCGGAGATCTCCAGCGGGAATTCCTGAGCGTAACGGCTGCCGAGAAAGCCGGTGAGGATCATCACCCCCTTGGAGTGGATCGGCTGACCGAGATTGACCTCACGCTCGATGTCGACGATGCCCGAGCCGCCTGGATAGACGGTCGCGGAAATTCGCGCCGGTACGCCGAACGCCGAGTCACCGACCTCGAGCACGGTCAGGCCGTTGCATTTGCCGATGGCCGCACCGGCGGTGTCGATGAGGATGATACCGGCCAGCATGTCGTCGATGATCCGCGCGGAGACCCGCCCGGTGCGCGTGGCCTTGGCCTTTAGCGCACGCTCGATATGGTCGGCGTCGGTAACCGTTTCACCCGCCAGGTTGCGGATGAAGTCCGCCTCGCTGACCAGCTGGAACAGATCGCCGATGCGCGCCGACAGCCGCCCCTGGTGCTCCGCCAGGCGGGCGCTGTAGGTCGCCAGCCGCGCGACTGCCGCAGCGCTCAGCGGTGCCATGCCTTCTTCGTTGGTACGGGTTTTCATCAACTGGGCGAACTGCTCCAGGCTGTCGTCGGCAAGCGGAATGTCCTCGTCGAAATCGACCAGCACCCGGAACATCTCCTGAAAGTCAGGATCGGCGTCCTGCAGCGCGTAATAGAGCTGGCGCGAGCCGATGATCACCACTTTGAGCTGCAGCGGGATGGTTTCCGGGTTGAGAGTGACCGTGGCGATACGGCCCAGATCGGCCAGCGGCGACTCCATCTTCAGCTTGCGTGACTGCAGGGCCCGCTTCAGGGCCTCCCAGACGAATGGCTCGCTGAGGAACTTCTCCGCTTCGAGAATCAGGAAGCCGCCGTTGGCACGGTGCAAGGCACCCGGGCGCAACTGGCGATAGCTCGTGTAGAGCGCGCCCTGGTCGGTGTTGTACTCGATACGGCCGAACAGGTTGTCGTAGGTCGGATGCGGCTCGAACACCACCGGCGCGCCGCCGTCGGCATGATGACCGACGATCAGGCTGGGGGCGTACAGTTCTTCGAGCAGCTTACGGGTCTGGGCGTCGGCCTTCTCCACCTCGATGAGCAGGTCGACCACGCTTTTCAGCAGGTCCACCTGCATCGCCTGCAGGTAGGCGCAAACGCCCGCGTTCTCGGCGTATTTCTCCGAGAGCGGCGCCAGCAGCGGCTGCAGGGCGACGGTGATGGTTTCCTCGTTGAGCTGACGCAGCTGGTTGCTCGACTCGCGCTTCCACTGCGGCAGGCTGGCCAGCTCCTCGTTGAGGCGCTCTTCCAGCGTGGCGATATCAGCATGGAACCGTTCGCGCTCCGCTTCCGGCAACTGGGCGAATTCGGTCTCGTCCACGGACTTGCCTTCGAGCATCGGCGTGAAGGCGATGTTGGTGCTGTCACGGTACAGGGCGATGCCGCGCTCCAGAGACAGCTTTTCGATGACGTCCAGCGCCTGGTCGTAGCGTTTGTTGAAGGCGCGGTCGATGGCGCTCTTCTTCTGCTGGAACGACGGGTGCTCGAAAACCGCCGGAAAGGTCGCCAGCAGGTTGTCGATCAGTGCGTTGATATCGGCGATGAACTCGCCAGCGGTGCCGGCAGCCAGTTCCACGGCGCGGGGCTCGCGGGGCTCGTCGAAGTGATTGACGTAGACGCGGTCCGGCGGGGTTTCCAGGCGCTTGCCTTCGGCGCGCAGGTAACGTTTGACGAAAGAGAACCGCCCGGTGCCCGGCTCCCCCATGACGAATACGTTGTAACCGGGGCGCGGCATGGCCACGCCGAACTGCAGCGCCTGGACGGCACGTTCCTGGCCAAGCACGCCACGGAAAGGCTCCAGGTCATCGGTGGTGGTGAAGGCGAACTGCTGAGGCGAGAAGGGACGAGTGAGTGCATCGGGCGCCAGGCGCAGGCCGGCTGCAACGGGATCGGGCATCGGAGATCCTTAAATACCGCAGAGAAGTGTCTGCATTCTCGCGCCGCCCGCTTCCCCCTGGCAAGGCACCGATGCCAACCGGTATCGACCTGCCCCGCAGAAAGCAAAACGCCCGCAGCAGGTGCGGGCGTCTGGTGTCACCGCAAGGCTTACAGGTAGAAGGATTTCAGCGGCGGGAAGCCGTTGAATTCCACCGCGCTGTAGCTGGTGGTGTAGGCGCCGGTGGAGAACCAGTACAGGCGATCACCACTGGCCAGGTTCAGCGGCAGGCCGTACTTGTAGTGCTCGTACATGATATCGGCGCTGTCGCAGGTCGGCCCGGCGATGACCACTTCTTCCATCTCGCCCTTCTTCTCGGTCCAGACCGGGAATTTGATGGCTTCGTCCATGGTTTCGATCAGGCCGCTGAACTTGCCCACATCGGTGTACACCCAGCGCTCCACGGCGGTACGCGACTTGCGTGCGACCAGTACCACTTCGCTGACCAGGATGCCGGCGTTGGCGATCAACGAACGGCCTGGCTCGAGGATGATTTCCGGCAGCTCGTCGCCGAAATCGTCCTTGAGGAAGCGGATGATTTCTTCGGCGTAGGTTTCCAGGCTGTTGGTACGGGTGATGTAGTTGGCCGGGAAGCCGCCACCCATGTTGATCATCTGCAGCACGATGCCGTCTTCTTCCTTCAGACGCTCGAAGATCACCTTGACCTTGGCGATGGCGGCATCCCACACGTCGATGTCGCGCTGCTGCGAGCCCACGTGGAAGGAAATGCCGTAAGGCACCAGGCCCAGTTGCTTGGCGAGGATCAGCAGGTCCATGGCCATGTCGGTCTGGCAGCCGAACTTGCGCGACAGCGGCCAATCGGCAGAAGTCGAGCCTTCGGTGAGGATACGTACGTAGATCTTCGAGCCCGGTGCGGCCTTGGCGATGTTGCGCAGGTCGGCTTCCGAGTCGGTGGCGAACAGGCGCACGCCCTTCTCGTAGAAATAGCGAACGTCGCGGGCTTTCTTGATGGTGTTGCCGTAGCTCATGCGGTCCGGGCTGACGCCAGCCGACAGCACCTTGTCCAGCTCGTAGATCGAGGCGATGTCGAAGTTCGAGCCCTTGTCGCGCAGCAGCTCGATGATCTCGATCGCCGGGTTGGCCTTGACGGCGTAGTAGACCTTGGCGAATTCGAAACCGGCGCGCAGGTCATCGTAGGCCTGGCTGATGATCGCGGTGTCGATCACCACGAACGGGGTTTCATGCTGGTCAGCGAAGTTCTTCATGCGGTTGAAGGTTTCGCGTGGGTAGTAATCTTCGACCTTGATCGACATGCGGGGCTCCAAATGGCTAAACCATGAACACTATGATTCGGGCAGTTGAACCGGGCACAGGTTCAACCGGGTGTCGGGGGCGGCCATCGACAATCGGCCGGAAAGCCTGCTGCCAGGCCTGGAACGTCTGATCAGTTTCCCCACTTTGGTTCGCCTACTTCCCAAGGCATGTCGCCGAGAATTGTCGTGCCTGGAATCAGGCGCCACAACCTCTCGTCGTCAGTACTTGAGCCGGATGGATCGTTGCCAGCATGGACGTTCGGCCGCGGACTTTAAGACCATGCCCCGCTCAGATCAATCAAAAATTGCCCTCGAGGGCACTCTCGCTTGCCGAGCGTTTTGGATTCCACACGAAACGCGGCGAAATGCTGCACAGCCGCGGCCCCACGGGAAAACCCGGTGCCCGGCGTCGAGCCTGGCACAGGGAGCTTTCATGACGATGACAGGGGGCTTTCGGTTGACCCGGGCGGGTCAGCCAGGCGGCGGTGGCGCAACTGTCAGTCAGTTGCGCCTGCCGTAGAGAGGGCTTAGCGGAAGCGCTCGACTTCGCGGTGCAGATCGGCGGCCAGGGTCTCCAGTTCCTTGGAGGTATGGGCCAGGTTGGCAATCACTTCGCGCTGCTCGCCGTTGGCCTGGGCGATGCTTTGCAGGTTGCTGCTGAGCACCGTCGCGGTGCTGCTCTGCTCGCTGGTCGCGGTGGTGATGGCGGCGAACTGATCACCAGCGGCGCTGGTCTGCTCGGCAATGTGGGTCAACGCCGCGGCGACCTTGGCATTGAGCTGCAAACCGTTCTGCATCAACTGACGGCCCTGCTCCATGCTGCTGATGGCGCTGCTGGTTTCGCCCTGGATGCTACCGATCATGCTGGAGATTTCGGTGGTCGCTTCACGGGTACGCCCTGCCAGGCTGCGCACTTCGTCGGCGACCACGGCGAAACCACGGCCCTGCTCACCGGCGCGGGCGGCCTCGATGGCCGCGTTGAGCGCCAGCAGGTTGGTCTGGTCGGCGATCGAGGTGATCACGCTGAGGATGCCGCCGATCTCCTGGGAGCGCTGGCCAAGGCTGTCGATGACCTTGGCGGCGCTGTTCAGCGACGAGGAGATCTGCTCCAGTGCATTGGAGGCCTCTTCCATGGAGGTACGGCCGATGCGGGTCTGGCTGGCGTTATCGCTGGCCATGCGTTCGGTGCTGCGCATGTTGTCGGCGATGTTCAGCGAGGTGGCGCTGAACTCTTCCACCGCACCGGCCATGCTGCTGATCTCACCGGACTGCTGCTCGATCCCCTCGTAGGCACCGCGTGACAGACCGGACAGTGCTTCGGCGCGCTGGTTTACGTTACCGGCAGCGGCGCGGACGCGCTCGACCATGGTCGATAGCGCAGCCCCCATCTGATTGAAATTGCGCGACAGTTCGCCGATCTCGTCGTTACTGGTGACTTCCAGGCGTACGCTCAGGTCACCGGCGCCCAGCGCCTGAGCCTGACGCACCAGGTCGCCGAGTGGGCGCAGCTTGCGGCGCAGCAGCCAGATCACCGCGAGCACGGCAAGCACCAGCGTCACCAGGCTGCCGATCGCCAGCTGGCTGCCGACGCGCCAGGTCACCGCCTGGATTTCCTCTTCCGGCATGCTCGCCACGACCGTCCACGGACCGCCAGGGAACGGCACGGCGACGCTATAGAACTGCTGCTCGCCATCGCTCCAGAAACCACCTTTGCCCGGTTTGCCCAGCACGCTGGCCATGTTGGCGGTCAGTTGCTCGGGGCGCTGCGCGGCATAAGGAGGCACCAGCCACTTGCTCTGATCGTCGAGCAACGCAAGAGAGCCCGTGCTGCCAATGCGGAAACGCTGCAGGTTGGCGAACTGGGCGTTCTGCGCATCGGTGTAATCGAAGCCAACGAACAGCACGGCAATCACTCGACCCGCGCTGTCACGCACTGGGGTGTACTGGGTCATGTAGAAGCGCTCGAACAGCAGCGCCCGGCCAACGTAGTTGTTGCCGGCCAGCAGTCGTGCGTAGGCAGGATGATTGCGATCGAGCACGGTGCCGATGGCACGGCCGCCGTCCTGCTTGGTCAGCGAGGTGGTCACGCGGACGAAATCATCGCCGTCACGCACGAAGATGGTCGCCACACCAGCAGTGAGCTGGCGGAACTCGTCGACTTCGGCGAATTCGTTGTTCAACCGCGTGGAGCCCAGATACAGGGCAGGAGCCTGCAATGAACCCACCGCAACGCGCTCGTCCGGGCTGACGGTCAAGCCGCTGCTGAAGCGCCGCTCGAACAACCCGGCCAACCGCTGCGTGCTCTCGCGCAGGCTGTCGTGAAAGGTGCTCAGTTGGTCAGCCAGCAGACGCGCTTCGCTGCCCAGGTGCTCTTCACGGGTCACGAGGTTGGCGCTGCTCAGCGAGCGCAGGGCGAACAGCGTGCTGACGCTGATCAGCAGCACCAGCATGGCGGCAAGGGCCGTCGCCAGTTGCCAGGCGATACGGGAACGGGGTTGGTTCATGAAAATCTCCGAGCTCCATCGTCCCTGTATGGAGTAATTGAATAAATTGTGATCAGCCTGTAAGTCGGCGAGCGCGGAGAATACTTGAGAGTTTTAGTGCGTCAATGGCCATCATGACGCTATCACCACATTTTTTGCGTGGAGTAATAAAAACGTCTCGTCGATGAACGTTTTCAGCGCTCTTCTAACGGCGCAGCTCGACCTCGGGCAACTGCATGGCCGCCACTTCGGCAAGCAGAAATTCGGCTAACCGCCCGAAACGCTCCTGCCCACGGCGGGCCTTGGGCCACACCAGATAATAGCTTTCGCCGCTGGACACGGCGGTCGACCAGGGTAGCGCCAGGTGGCCCAGCAGCACATCCTCGGCGACCATGGCCAGATCGCCGATCGACACGCCGTAACCGCGGGCGGCGGCGACGATGCCCAGCTCCAGGGTGTCGAACACCTGGCCGCCCTTGAGCGACACCTGGTCGGTCAGGCCCATGGCCTGCAGCCAGCGGCGCCAGTCACGCCGATCGGGAGTCGGATGCACCAGCTCGGCCTGCTGCAGGCGGCTGACGTCCCACGGCTGCTCGCCGAGCACAGCAGGCGCGCACACCGGGATCAGCCATTCGTCGAACAGCCGCACGCTATGCCATTCGTTGCTGAAGGTGCCTGCGCTGAGTAACACGGCGCAGTCAAAAGGCTCATGGAGAAAATCCACACGATCGAGATCCATCCATGCGCTGGTGAGCTGCACCTCAAGGCCTGCATGCCGGGCGCGAAACAGCGACAGGCGCGCCAGCAGCCAGCGCATGGTCAGGGTCGAAGGCGCCTTCAGACGCAAGGTGCCGTCCTCCACGAGCAGGGTCGCGCATGCTCGCTCCAGGGACTCGAAACCTTCGTGCACGCCCGGCAGCAGCAGACTCGCCGGCTCGGTCAGGTGCACCGCCCGGCCGCGGCGCTCGAACAGCCGACAGGCGAAGTAATCCTCCAGGCTGCGAATGTGCCGGCTCACCGCGCTCTGGGTGATCGCCAGCTCATCAGCGGCACGGGTGAAAGAGCAATGCCGCGCGGCGGCCTCGAAGGCGCGCAGGGCATAGAGCGGTGGCAGGCGCCGCGTCACTGCATTGAACCATGAGTTTTAATCATGCCTTGCATCGCTATTTTCCTTTTGTGGGCACTGGCTACAAACCGGAGAATAGCCGTCATTGCTCATCTCCCGACAGTCTGGGGATGCTCACCCTACCGAAGTTTTACTCATCATGAAAAATCCCCTTGGTCACGAGCTGCGTGCGCTGCTGCGCCTGGCAGGCCCGCTGATTTCCGCGCAGCTGGCCCATGCGCTGATGATCTTCACCGACACATTGATGATGGCCATGCTCGGCCCTGGGCAGTTGGCCGGCGGCGCGCTGGGCGCGACCTGCTACTTCATTTTCTCGATCTTCTGCACGGGGGTGATCGCCGCCGTGGGCAGCATGATCGCCATTCGCCACGGCGCTGGCGACCCGGAGGGCGTCACTCGCCTGCTGCGCAACGGCCTGTGGCTGGCCCTGCTGCTGGGCGTCATCAGCGCGCTGTGTCTCAATGGCCTTGGCCCGCTGCTGCCGCACCTGGGTCAGGATCCCGACGCCGCCAGTCAGGCCATGAATTTCCTGCGCCCGCTGTCGCTGGGCCTGCCCGCTTACCTGTGCTTTATGGCCCTGCGCGGCTTCACCAGCGCCATCGGCCGTCCCGGCCCGGTGATGACCATCAGCATCGTCGGCACCCTTGCCAACTTTGTCATCAACTATGCGTTGATCAAAGGCTGGCTGGGCGTAGACCTGGGCCTGAGCGGTATCGGTCTGACCACCGCGCTGGTCAGCAGCGCCATGGCGCTGGCCCTGGGGCTGTACATCCTGATGTCGCCGAACTACCAGCGTTACAAGCTGCGCGGCGGCCTGGGTCGCCCGCAGCGCGCCGAAATCCGCGCCCTACTGCGCCTCGGCCTGCCGATTGGCGGCACCTATGCCGCGGAGCAAGGCCTGTTCACCTTTGCCACCCTGTGCATGGGCGCCCTGGGCAGCGTGCAGTTGGCGGCGCACCAGATCGCCATGCAGTCGGTCGCCCTGGCCTTTATCGTGCCCCATGGTCTTTCTTATGCGGTGACCTTTCGGGTCGGCATGCATTACGGCGCCGACCGCCTGCACATGTCGCGCCTGGCCGGCTACCTGGGCATGGGTATGGGCGCCGCGTTAATGCTGCTGTTCGCCCTGGCGTTCTGGCTACTGCCAGAGTGGATCATCGGCCTGTTCCTCGACCGCCACGATCCGGCGTTCGCCGATATCGTCACCCTGGCGGTGAGCCTGCTGGCGATCGCCGCCTGGTTCGAGCTGTTCGACGGCCTGCAAAGCATCGCCATGGGCGCGATACGCGGCCTTAACGACGGCCGTCTGACCCTGGTGATTGGTCTGACCGGCTACTGGTGCATTGGCGCACCGCTGGCCTGGCTGCTGGCCTTCCCGGCCGGCTGGGGCGCCCACGGCGTGTGGTGGGGCTTGGCTGCGGGCCTGGCGGTGACGGCGAGCGGCCTGGTGCTGGGCTTTCGCTGGAAGACTGCGCGCCTGCAGCGGCCGAACGCCATGCAGGCCTACCTGTCATAAGCGGCTGCCTGCGAGTCCGGATTGCAGCGGCTAGGGTCGACCGCTGAGCAGCGACTGGTGCTCGCCCGCCGACAGAAAGCGCGCCAGCTCGGCCAACGGCATCGCCTTGCTGACCAGATAACCTTGCACCTGGTCGCAGCCGAACTCGCGCAGCAGCTGCAACTGATCGACATTCTCCACGCCTTCGGCCACCACCTGCAGATCCAGGTTATGGGCCAGATTGATCATCGCCTGTACCAGTTGCTGGCTCTGCGGACGCAACTCCATGCCCGTGACGAAACTGCGGTCGATCTTCAACAGGGCGATGGGCAGATTGCTGAGGTGCTCGAATGACGAGAAGCCCGTGCCGAAGTCGTCGAGAGAAAAGCGCACCCCCAGGTGGCCGAGGCGCCGCATGGTCTGCAGAACGTATTCGCTACGGCGCATCACGGCGGTTTCGGTGAGTTCGAACTCCAGCCAGCTGCTGTCGATACCGCAGCTTTCGATCAAGCGCTCCAGGGTCGGCAACAACTGGCTGTCCTGGAACTGGCGGAACGACAGGTTGACCGCCATGTGCAGCGCCGGGTGGCCGCGCCCGGCCAACCCCTGCATGTCACGCAGCGCGCGATCGATCACCCAGTAACCGAGCGGCACGATCAGCCCGCATTCCTCGGCCAGCGGCACGAACGAGCCGGGCATCAGCAGGCCATGCTCCTCGTGTTTCCAGCGCACCAATGCTTCCAGCCCGACGATTTCGCCACTGTGCAGGCACAGCCTCGGCTGATAGTGCAGCTGCAACTCTTCACGGCGCAGCGCCCGGCGCATTTCCCGCTGCAGATCGGCCTGACTGCGCAGGTTGCGATCCAGGTGTTCGTCATACAGGTGATAGGTGCAACCCTGGCGACTCTTGGCCTGCTGCATGGCGACATGGGCATGCCACATCAGCGTATCGGCATTGCTTGCCGGCTTGGCCTCGGCCACGCCAAGGCTGCACCCGAGCAGCAGGCTCTCGCCGTCGATCCAGTAAGGTTCGCCGAGGGCATCGGCGATACGCCGAACCCAGGACCGGGCGCGCCGAAGATCGCCACGGGTGTCGAGCAGCAGGGCGAATTCGTCACCGCCCAGCCGTGCCAGCTGGTCACCGCGCCCCAGGTGCTGCTTGAGACGCGCCACCACCTGCTGGATGAGTTGATCGCCAGCCTGGTGCCCGAGAGCATCGTTGGCCTGGTGGAAGTTGTCGAGATCCAGATGCACTAGGGCCAGGCCACGCTGGCTGTGATCGCCAAGGCGAGCGGCCAGCAGGGTCTGAAAGCCCTGGCGGTTGGCGATGCCGGTCAGCGCGTCCTGCTCAGTAAGGCGCTGCAGCGTGGCCTGCAAACGCCCCTGTTCGCGGACATAGCGCAGGCAGCGGCGCACCACGTCATCGCTCAACTGGTCGCGCACCAGCCAGTCACAGGCTTGCGCCGGCGCCTGCTCGGGTTCGTTATCCAGCAACAGGATGATCGGTGCGCGGCATTGTTCAGGGCTGGGCAGATGAGCCGGCGTGGTCAGCAGAACCCCATCGGGGCTATCGCCCAGCAACGCTTCGGCGGCTGGCCAGCTGGAGGCGCAGGTCAAGGGCGCCGGACCGCCAAGGGCCTCCAGGCGTTCGTGCAGCAACTCGCTCCACTGCGGCGTTTCAGCCAGCAGTATCAGGCGCAATGGCTCGACGAATGCGCTCAAGAAAACTCCCCGATACAAGAAAGTGCGGGCTGAAAAATGCCCCTGAGTGCGCCATATCCGACGTCAAATCAAGCACTTCCGTGTGAAACGCGGGACATCCTGCGACAAACGCGCCACGCCTACAACCCCACAGGCGAAACTCGCCGCCAACCCCGTCACATAACGGCAAGGCATTGGCCATGGTCAGAGCACGGCTGTTGGTGGAGGCTAACTTCCTTCATCAAAGCAACGAATGACAGTCGACTTTCAGCTAAAATGCGTGGCCATTTCCCTTCGCGATAAACACGATGTCCCGACTCAATCCCCGGCAACAGGAAGCCGTGAACTACGTCGGCGGCCCTCTTTTGGTGCTCGCCGGCGCAGGCTCCGGCAAGACCAGCGTGATCACCCGCAAGATCGCCCATCTGGTACAGAACTGCGGAATTCGCGCCCAGCACATCGTCGCCATGACCTTCACCAACAAGGCCGCTCGCGAGATGAAGGAGCGTGTCGGCACCCTGCTCAAAGGCCCCGAGGCCCGCGGCCTGACCGTGTCGACCTTTCACAACCTGGGCATGAACATCATCCGCAAGGAATACGCGCGCCTGGGCTACAAGCCCGGCTTCTCGATCTTCGACGACGGCGATATCAAGGCGCTGCTGACGGACATCATGCAGAAGGAGTACGCAGGCGACGACGGTGCCGATGAGGTCAAGAACTACATCGACAGCTGGAAGAACGACCTGATCCTGCCTGACGAGGCCCTGGCCAATGCTCGCGGCCCCAAGGAGCAGACGGCCGCCATCGTCTACCTGCACTACCAGCGCACGCTCAAGGCGTACAACGCGGTGGACTTCAACGACCTGATCCTGCTGCCGGTGAAGCTGTTCCAGGAACACACCGACATTCTGGAGAAGTGGCAGAACCGCATCCGCTACCTGCTCGTCGACGAGTACCAGGACACCAACTCCAGCCAGTACCTGCTGGTGAAGCTGCTGGTGGGCATGCGCAACCAGATCACCGTGGTGGGCGACGACGACCAGTCGATCTACGCCTGGCGCGGTGCGCGGCCGGAGAACCTCAACCTGCTCAAGGAAGACTACCCGTCGCTCAAGGTGGTGATGCTCGAGCAGAACTACCGCTCCACCAGCCGCATCCTCAAATGCGCCAACGTGCTGATCGCCAACAACCCTCATGCGTTCGAAAAGCAGTTGTGGAGCGAGATGGGCATGGGCGATGAGATCCGCGTGATCCGCACCCGCAACGAAGACGCCGAGTGCGAGCGCGTGGCGCTGGAGATTCTCACCGAGCACTTGCGCACCCAGCGCCCCTACAGTGATTTCGCCATCCTTTATCGGGGCAACTACCAGGCCAAGCTGATGGAGCTGAAGCTGCAGCACCACCAGATCCCCTATCGCCTGTCTGGTGGCACCAGCTTCTTCGCCCGTCAGGAAGTGAAGGACCTGATGAGCTACTTCCGCCTGCTGGTCAACCCGGACGACGACAATGCCTTTCTGCGGGTGATCAACGTGCCACGTCGGGAGATCGGCTCCACGACCCTGGAAAAGCTCGGCAACTACGCCAACGAACGCAAGATCAGCATGTACGCCGCCAGCGACGAAATCGGCCTTGGCGAGCACCTGGACAGCCGCTACACCGAGCGCCTGGCACGCTTCAAACGCTGGATGGACGGCGTGCGCGAACAATGCGTGGTCAACGAGCCGATCGCCGCCATCCGCAGCATGGTGATGGACATCGACTACGAGAACTGGCTGCGCCAGAACGCCTCCAGCGACAAGGTCGCGGACGCGCGCATGGGCAACGTCTGGTTTCTGGTCGATGCCCTGAAGAACACCCTCGACAAGGACGAAGAGGGCGACATGACCATCGAGGACGCCATCGGCAAGCTGGTACTGCGCGACATGCTCGAACGGCAGCAGGAAGAAGAGGATGGCGCCGACGGTGTGCAGATGATGACCATGCACGCCTCCAAGGGGCTGGAATTCCCTTCGGTGTACATCATCGGTTTCGAGGAGGAAATTCTTCCCCACCGTTCCAGCATCGAAGCCGACACCATCGAAGAAGAACGGCGCCTGGCCTATGTGGGCATCACCCGCGCCAAGCGCAACCTGGCACTGACCTTCGCCGCCAAGCGCAAGCAGTACGGCGAGATCATCGACTGTTCGCCGAGCCGTTTTCTCAACGAACTGCCGCCCGAGGACCTTACCTGGGAAGGCATGGAAGAGGCGCCGGTGGAGGTCAAAGCCGCTCGCGGCAACGACGCCCTGGCCAGCATGCGCGCCATGCTCAAGCGCTGATACGAGCAATCGGTGGCCCCGGCCGAGCGCTACGACAGCCGGGGAAATGCTCCGGATGTCGCGCCGCGCAACCCAGGTCAGGTTTTCGCCGCGCCCAATACCTTCACGGGCACCTGCGTAACATTTCGTAGTCAGAATGAGAGGCCGGTAGTTGCCGCCGGCCATTCGTTATCGCCAAGCTACCTTTGCAAGAGGCCCGGAACCATGCGCACGCTCACTCTCGACCTCGATACCCTGACCCCGTTGATCAATGGTCGCGAAACCCTGGAGCACTGGCTCGACCTGGAGGCCGGTACGGTTCTGAGCCTGTCGCCGGACGATCAGGGCAGCGACGAACATCAGCAGGTCCAGCTGAACCCCGAGCGCTACGCCGCGGTGCCCAACCTCGACGTAGTCCAGCGCGTGGCCATGCGTGAGTCCTTTCTGTTCACCCTCAACGATCTCAACGCACACCCGCTGCTCAGCGCCGCACTGACCGGGCGCAAGCCGCTGCGCTCATTCGATTACGAAATCGACTACTTCCCCGTGCTACGCCAGCAATGGCAAGACTACGAACAGAAGCAACTGCGCGAATACGCCCTCAACTGGCTGTTCGAACTGGGCCTGGAACCGGCGCCGGACAAACTGCCACTGGACACCCGTGGCATTCCCAAGGACATCCTGCGGCGGCTGACCAAAAGCGCCTGAGCCGGACAGCCTGCCAGGGTCTGTTGACGTTTCACGCACGGCCGCGCCGGAGCCCTACGGGTTGCGCGGGAAATCTCGCCATGCGTCGTTGGAGGACTTGAAAAGGGAATGCCATTCCCTGCGTCCTCCGCCTAGCTTGGCGAGAGTTCTCGCGGCAACGCGGCGCGCGCTGAAACGTCAACAGACCCTAACGTTGCGGTTGATACACCGGCTGCACCGCCGGCCGGCGCAAGCCCATGGCCAGCAACGCGCCGAACACGGCAATCAGGGCACTGAAGAAAAGGGCCCGGTTCAACCCCTGCACCGGATCCTCGGTGGCATTGGCAACCGACACCAGAATGGCCAGGCCAAGCGCCCCACCGATCTGCTGCACGGTAGATGTCATGCCGGACGCCACGCCCTGCTGGCCGGTGGGGATGCCCTGCCCCGCGCACACCCACATCGCCGTCCAGGTCATGCCCTGACCCAGGCTCAGCAGCGTGATGGCCGGCAACAACTGCAGATAGCCGTCGACGCGAACCAGGCCGAACGTCTGCCAGGCAATGCCCAAAGCGCCGGCCAGCAGCCCCAGGAGCAGCGTCACGCGCGGGCCGAAGCGGGCCAGCATCGGTTCGGCCAGGGCGATACCCAGCGTGCACACCAGGGTCGCCGGTAGAAACGCCAGGCCGGTTTGCAGCACATTGAAGCCGTACACCTGCCCGTAGTAGATGGCCAGGAAGTAGTACTGAACCCCAAAACTGCTCATGAACACCGCAGTGATCAGCATCGCCAGCCACAGGCTGCGGCGACGTAACAGTTGCAGATGCATCAGGGGATCGGCGGCCCTGCGTTCGATCCACACGAACAACCCCAGCAACAGCACAGCCAGCCCGAAGGCACCGACAACTTCAGGCGTCGCCCAGCCCCACTCCGGCCCCTGGATGAATGCCAGCACCAGCAGGCTGCCCCCGGCGGTGACGCAAAACGCCCCAGGCAGATCGAAGCTGCGACCCTTGTCGAGCGGTGCGTCTTCGCCGATCCAGCGCCCCGCCGCCCAGGCGCAGCCGCCTGCCAGCGGCACATTGACGAGAAATACCGCCTCCCAGCCGAAGCCCTGGGTCAACACACCGCCCAGTAACGCCCCCAATGCCAGGCCGGCAGCCGATGCCGCACTCCAGATCGCCAACGCTCGATTACGCGCGGCCCCTTCGGCGAAGTTGCCATTGATCAGTGCCAGCGTGGCGGGGAACAGCATCGCCGCGCCAACCCCTTGCAGCGCCCGGGCCAGTACCAGCAGCCATGGCGAATCCGTGCAACCACCGGCCAGAGACGCCACGGCGAACAGGGTCTGGCCGATGCGATACATGCGGCGGCGACCAAGCAGGTCGGCGCAACGCCCACCGAGCAGCAGGCAACCACCGAAAGCCACGCTGTAGGCGCTGATCACCCACTGCAGTTGCTGCGCGGAGAACCTCAGCTCGTCGCCGATGCTCGGCAGGGCGACGAAAAGGATGGTCGCATCCAGGGCGATGATCAGTTGGGCGCAGGCGAGTAGCGCCAGCATCAGGCGGGGACGGGAAGACGGCATGCACAGAACTCTGCTAATGGACGGCTCTGCAGTTTCATTCATGCGTCACAGATGATAAATACGCTACAAATCCTTTCAATGATGATAAAAATCATGGATCTGAACGCCGTGCAATTGCTGCTCAAGGTGGCCGAGCTGCGCAGTTTCACCCTTGCCGCGCATGCCACGGGCCTGACTCAGTCCGGTCTGTCACGCGCCATCGCTCGCCTGGAGCGGGAACTGGGCACACGCCTGCTCAACCGCAATACTCGCAGCGTGAGCCTGACGCCCGACGGCACCCTGTTGCGCGACCAGTGCGCGCCCCTGCTCGCGGGCCTGGAGGATGCCGAACGGGAGTTGCTCGACCGCCGCTGCGAGCCTAGCGGCGTGTTGCGCCTGACCGCGCCTTCGGCCTTTGGGCGCATCGTGTTGCTGCCGCTGCTGGGCGAATTGAGCCAGCGTTATCCACAGTTGCACATCGAAAGCACCCTGAGCGACCGGGTGGTGGATATCGTCGAGGACGGCTTCGACCTTGCCGTGCGCACCGGGCGTATCGACGATCAGCGCATGATCGCCCGCCCACTCAGGGCCACGCGCTGGACTTGCGTGGCCACGCCCGCTTACCTCGCTCGTCGCGGCGTACCGCAGCACCTCGACGACCTGGCCAGTCACGATTGCCTGGCAGTACGTAATCCACGGGACGGAAAGCTGGTCGCCTGGCAGTTCATCGATACCGGTCGACCACGAGATGTGGAGGCCAGCGGCCGGCTGATCTTCGATAACGGTGACGCCCTGCTCGAAGCCGCTCGCCTTGGCCTGGGGGTCGCCCAGCTGATGGACTTCGCGGTGGCCGATGACCTTGCCGCCGGGCGCCTGATCGAAGTGCTGCAGCCCTTCGCTGGGCGCCAGCGGGAAATCGCCATCGTCTACCCACCATCACGACAACGCTCGCCACGGATCACCGCATTCACGCAGATCCTGTTCGAGCGCTGGGGCCGTGCCTAAGGTCTGTCGAGGTTTCTCGCTGCAACGCGGCTTGCGCTGCTAACGTCAACAAACCCTGGCCGCGATATTGGCTGCGCAGGTACTGCCTGCGGGTCAGCCGTCGGACGCCAAGTGGCGAGCGGTGCGGTTTCGCTACAAATGATCGGCAATTTGAGGGAAAATCCGCCGCTTTGCTCTTGAGCCCAGAGGATCGATCGTGGAGTCGTTGAAACAGAAGATATGCAGTGAAGGTACCGTCCTGTCCGAGCAGGTGCTCAAGGTCGACGCCTTTCTCAATCACCAGATCGACCCACAGCTGATGCAGCAGATCGGCCACGAGTTCGCCGAGCGCTTCAAGGGTCAGGGCATCACCAAGATCGTCACCATCGAGGCCTCCGGTATCGCCCCGGCGGTGATGGCTGGCCTGGAGCTGGGCGTGCCGGTGATTTTCGCGCGCAAGTACCAGTCGCTGACGCTCACCGACAACCTCTACATCTCCAAGGTGTTCTCGTTCACCAAGCAGACCGAGAGCACCCTGGCGATTTCCTCCAAGCACCTGAATGCCAATGACCACGTATTGCTGGTCGACGACTTCCTGGCCAACGGCCACGCCGCCAAGGCGCTGATCGATCTGGTCGGCCAGGCTGGCGCCAGCATCGCCGGTATCGGCGTGGTCATCGAGAAGTCGTTCCAGAGCGGCCGTGCAACGCTGGACGCCGAGGGCTATCGCATCGAGTCCCTGGCACGCATCCAGTCCCTGGCCGGCGGCAAGGTCACGTTCCTCGAATAGTCGTCGCCTTCAGCCCGCTCAACAGCAGCCTTTGGTACAGCTCCTCGCGCAAGCCGTCGGGCTGCTCCAGCCCCATGCGCTGCAGGTGCGCGGGAAAGTCTTCTGCAGGCGGTGGATCGAGCGCCGCCTTGCCCAGTTCCAGCACTTCGCTCAGTCGGAACTTGCCCTTCAACCAGGTCAAGGCGCGCAACAAGTCCTGCTCCTCCGGGCTGAAATCACTGCCCAGTGGATACTCCGCGAATGACGCCCCATGCCGATCGGCAATCGCCTGCAGGCGCTCCGGGGTGTTGCTGGTCACGCGCGGATCTAGCTGAAAATCCTTCGGCAGCTTGCCGGCCTCGATGGCCTGTTCCATCAGTTGCGCCTGAAAGCGTGAATCACTGACGCCCAACAGGGCTTCGATCACCTGCGCATCGGTCTTGCCGCGCAGATCGGCGATGCCGTATTCGGTGATCACCACGTCGCGCAGATGCCGCGGAATGGTCACGTGTCCATATTCCCAGACGATGTTGGATGTCACCTCGCCTGCGGATTCGCGCCAGCTGCGCAGCAGCAGAATCGAGCGCGCATCCGGCAATGCGTGCCCCTGGGCGACGAAGTTGTACTGCCCGCCCACGCCGCTGAGCACGCGGCCATCTTCCAGCTGATCGGCCACCGCCGCGCCAAGCAGGGTGACGGTGAACACACTGTTGATGAAGCGCGCCTCGACGCGCTGCAGGCGCTTGAGCGCCTCCTCGCCGTACAACTCGTTGATGAAGCCGATGCCGGTCATGCCGAAGCGACTGCGCTGCCCGGCATCCATATCGGCGAGACGCTGATAGAACGATTGCGGGCCCAGGAAGAAACCGCCATGCACCCACACGCCATGCTTGGCCGGCGTCAGGTAATCGCGCAGGGCCGCCTGACTCAGTGGGTCGGAAAGTTCGGTGGAGCATTGCTGATCGGTCGGCAGTAGCAGGTTCTCGCCCTGCAGCTTGAGGTTGGCATCCAGCAGCCCGCCCTCCTGCATCCAGTTCAGGGTCGCTTCATCCAGGCGCTCCGGCAGCCCGGCGTCGAGCATGGCCTGCACGCCGCGTGGCTGGCCATTGGCATCCAGCGCACCGGCGCTGGCCAGACGCTGTACCCGCACGTCGGGGTAAACGACGCGGCGGATCACACCGGCGTCGGTCAACGCCAGCAGGCCATTGACGAACATCTCGCTGCAACCGTACAGCCCCACGTCGAACGGTTGCTGATCGCCGAGCAGCGCAGTCAGCGGATGCGCCTGCCCGTCGTGCAAGTCGGCCAGCACCGCACGGTAGCTGGGGTTATCGGCGTGGCGCGCCAGCAAGGCTGCGCTGACCGCATCGCCCATCGCGCCAATGCCGATCTGCAAGGTGCCGCCATCACGCACCAGAGTGCTGGCGTGCAGGCCGATGCAGTGGTCCTGCACCGTCACCGGCATGTTCGGCGTGGAGAACAGGGTGCTGGCTTCGTTTTCCTGTAGCTGAATATCGAAGGTTTCACGGGGCAACTCGGCATCGCCCGGCATGTAGGGCAGATGGTCGTGGACCTGAGCGAGGCAGAGGATGGTTTCGCCGCGCTCACACCTTGCCTGTAGCAGGGGCAGCAGGTCCAGGGTGATATCCGGATTGCAGCTCAAACTGAAATGGCCGGGCCGACTGCTGTCCTCAGCGACCAGTTGCGCTACCACGTTGACGCCCTTGGCGTTGATGTCGCGGGCAGCGTGGCTGTAATTGCTGCTGGTGTAATCCTGCTGAGCCGAGTCGCTATCGAGCAGGCTGCCGGGCTGCAGAAAGAACTGCTCGACCCGCACGTTGGCTGGCAACGTGTCGCCCTGCAAGTCGGCGAGAAAGTCCAGCTCCGGATAATCGCCATATACACGCTCGACGAAGGGGTCGAGAAAGCGCCGCTGCAAATCCTGGCCAGCACGGGGCCGCCCCAGGCACAGGGCGGTGTAGATGGTCAGCTGGCGTTCGGGACATTCGCGCAGACGCGCGTAAAGGGCATTGACCCAGCGATTGGGTTTGCCCAGCCCCAGTGGCAGGCCCAGACGAATAGGGCCGTCGATTTCGTCAAGAATGCGCTCGACGGCTTGCTCGATGGAACACTGTTGGGGCATGCAGCTCTCCAGGCAGAATGGTCTCGGCAGTGTGCGTTGGACTGCCCGATCGGGCCTTTTGCTGCAATTTTGTCATCACTCTGAAATGACAAAGCCGCCCGAAGGCGGCTCTGATGCGGCGTGGACGGGCCCTAGAGCCCGGACATCCTCTCGATGGCGGCGCGCAGTTCGTCGTCTGAGCAGTCGCCACAGGTGCCCCTCGGCGGCATCGCATTGATACCGGCAATCGCCTTCGCAAGGATGCCATCCATACCGCCCTGCTCGTCTGCCCGGTTTCTCCAAGCAGCGGTATCACCGATTTTCGGCGCACCGAGCAATCCCGGCGTGTGGCAGGCCGTGCAGTGCCTGGCCACGATGTCGTCGGCGCTACGTGCGGCACCGCCGGAGACAGTCGCTACAGCTTCGACGCCTTTGCACGCCTGCCCGGAAATGCACACTTGCCCTACTGGCTTGATTCGCTCGGCAATCGCTTCGTCTGTAGTAGCCTGGGCATTCACGGCCCATAGCGCCAAGGCGATTGCCGGCACTACGAGCATGCTTCTGATTGGGTTCACACGTACGCCCTCATGGGTGGCTAGTCACGCTCGCGGCCACGGTTTCGCAAGCCCGAGAATTATAACGACTGCCCTACGGGGCCGGAATGACCCAACTTGTCGCAGGGTTATTGAACCCATGACGCAGATCAACGGCAGCGTGAATTGCCACGCTGCCGCTCACGGTTTTAGAAGTTTGCCGGGGTGGTGGCACTGATCAACCGGGCGGGTTGATCGAAGGGATTGCGAAAACGATGGGGCTTGCTGCTCTCGAAGTAATAGCTGTCGCCGCTCTCGAGCACGAACACTTCATCACCGACGGTGAGCTCGAGACGACCTTCGACCAGCATGCCGGTCTCCTCGCCCTCATGGGCGTACATCTCCAGGCCGGTGTCGCTGTGCGGCGGATAGGTTTCGTCGAGAAAGGAAATGGCGCGGCTCGGATGCGCCTTGCCGATCAGCTTCATGGTGATCGCGCCACTGTGAATATCGGTCAACTCGCTTGCCCGATAGACCACCTGCACCTGATTGTCCTGCTCGGCCTCCAGGGAAAAGAACTCCACCAGCGACATCGGAATGCCGGCCAGCACCTTCTTCAACGAACTGATCGAGGGGCTGACGCTGTTCTTCTCGATCATCGAGATGGTGCTGTTGGTGACCCCCGCCCGTTTGGCGAGTTCGCGCTGGGAAAGCCCTTTGAGCTTACGGATCGATTGCAGGCGTAGACCGACGTCCAATGCAGGATGCCCCCAGGGAAGACATGGAATTGGCCGTATCATGGCAACAGTGTTCAGTATTTACAACAGTCTGAACACCTTGAAACACCCGTGAGCCAAGGACTGTTGATGTTTCAACGTGAGGGATTGCCATGCCGGACGGAGACCCGCCAGGCGAGCGCCCTTAGCTTTCGCTGTAAATCAGCGGCACGCGTCGCACGTTGCAGAACAGTTGATAGGGAATGGTACCCGCCGCGATGGCGACATCGCTGGCCAGCACGCCGGAGCCCCAGAACTCGACACGGCTGCCCAGCCCGGCAGCGGGCAGATCGCTGAGGTCGACGGTCAGCATGTCCATCGACACCCGGCCGATGATCCGCGATGGCTGGCCATCGATGAGCACCGGTGTACCAGTCGGTGCGTGACGCGGGTAACCGTCGGCATAGCCCATGGCGACCACCCCCACGCGGGTGGCCCGCTCACTGGTGAAGCGCGCGCCGTAGCCGACCGGCTCGCCTGCGGGCAGGTCGCGGACGCTGATCACCCGCGACTCCAGAGTCATCACCGGCTTTAGCCGGGCCGCGACATCGTGAGCCTGCTCGAAAGGCGTGGCGCCATAGAGCATGATGCCGGGGCGCGACCAGTCGCTGGGAATGCTCGGCCAACCGAGCAGCGCTGGCGAGTTGCGCAGGCTGACCTCGGCGGCAAGCCCTTCGCGAGCCGCGAGGAACACCGCAAGCTGCTCGTCGCTGCGCACGTTGTCGAGCTCGTCGGCGCGGGAGAAGTGGCTCATCAGCACGATCTTCGCCACCTTGCCGCTGGCCAGCAGGCGCCGGTAGGCGGCCTGATAGTCGGCCGGATGAAAGCCGACGCGGTGCATACCGCTGTCGAGCTTCAGCCAGACGTTCAGCGGCCGCTCGAGCGACGCCTGCTCGATGGCTTCGAGTTGCCATTGTGCGTGTACCACGCACCACAGCTCGTGCCTGTCGATCAGCTCCAGCTCCGCCGCTTCGAAAAAGCCCTCGAGCAGCAGGATGGGCCCGCTGATCCGCGCCTCGCGCAGTTGCAACGCTTCTTCGATACAGGCCACGGCGAAACCATCTGCACCCTGTAGCGCCTGCGCGCAGCGCACCGCGCCATGCCCGTAGGCATCGGCCTTGACCACCGCCAGCGCGCGCGCGCCGGACAGTTCACGGGCCAATTGATAGTTGTGACGCAGGGCTTGCAGATCGATCAGGACACGGGCGGGACGCATGGTTATCTCGAATAACGGAAGAAGACATAC
Source organism: Pseudomonas flavescens (assembly GCF_013408425.1). NCBI lineage: Bacteria > Pseudomonadati > Pseudomonadota > Gammaproteobacteria > Pseudomonadales > Pseudomonadaceae > Phytopseudomonas > Phytopseudomonas flavescens. Next base: position 3,805,609 of record NZ_JACBYV010000001.1, read on the forward strand.
TACTGAGGCGGGTGCGGACGTTCGATTGGGTGGGCTGAAGCCCACCCTACAGCCTGTGGGAGCGGGCCATACCCGCGATTTTTCGCGCGCATGGCGCCCTCCCACAGTGGAGCGGCAACGGCTGCTAGCGCCTTATTGCAGTCGGAACATCTCGTTTGGATCGTGAGCCGGCCTTTAGGGTAAAGCAGCAATCACGGTCATCTCCACGAGCACGTCCGGCGAATACAGTTTGGCTTCGACGCAGGCGCGGGCCGGAGACTGGCCAGCCGGTACCCAGGCGTCCCAGACCTTGTTCAGGCCTTCGCGATCATCGATGTTCTTCAGGAAGATGGTGATCGACAGGATACGCGTCTTGTCGGTGCCGGCTTCGGCGAGGAACGCATCGATGCTGTCCAGGGTCGCCTTGGTCTGGGCCTCGATCCCTTCGCTGTGGTCTTCATCCAACTGGCCGGCCAGATAGACGGTGCCATTGTGAATGACGATTTCGCTCAGACGCGGCTCAGTTCGCAGGCGCTGTATGGACATGGGTGTTCGACTCCTTGGTTGTGCCATAACGGGAAATATCCAGGCCTTCGCTGCTGATCTGCGGGCGCTTTCTGGCGATGATATCGGCGAGCAAGCGCCCAGAGCCACAGGCCATGGTCCAGCCTAGGGTACCGTGTCCGGTGTTCAGAAACAGGTTTCGATAGGGTGTTGCGCCAACGATCGGCGTGCCATCGGGGGTTGCCGGGCGCAGGCCCGTCCAGAAATCGGCCTGGCTCAGATCACCGCCCTGCGGATACAGGTCACCGACGATCATCTCCAGGGTTTCCCGGCGGCGCGGATCGAGGCTGAGATCGAAGCCGGCGATTTCGGCCATGCCGCCCACGCGGATGCGCTGGTCGAAACGGGTGATCGCCACCTTGTAGGTCTCGTCGAGGATGGTCGAAGTCGGCGCCATGGCCGGCTTGGTGATCGGCACGGTCAGCGAATAGCCCTTGAGCGGATACACCGGCGCGCGCACGCCCAGCGGCTTGAGCAATTGCGGGCTGTAGCTGCCCAACGCCAGCACGTAGCGGTCGGCGGTTTCCAGCTGGCCGTCGATCCACACGCCGTTGATGCGATCACCGGCGAAATCCAGGCGCTGGATGTTCTGCCCGAACCGGAACTGCACACCCAGCGCGGCGGCCATGTCGGCCAGCTTGCGGGTGAACATCTGGCAATCGCCAGTCTGGTCGTTAGGCAGGCGCAGGGCACCGGCGAGCTTGTCGGTGACGCCCGCCAGCGCCGGCTCGACCTTGGCGATGCCAGCCCGGTCGAGCAACTCGTAGGGCACGCCGGACTGCTGCAGCACGGCGATGTCCTTGGCAGCGTTGTCCAGCTGGGCCTGGGTGCGGAAGATCTGCGTGGTGCCCAGTTGGCGCCCTTCATAGGCCAGACCGGTTTCCGCACGCAGCTCGTCGAGGCAGTCGCGGCTGTACTCGGACAGGCGCACCATGCGTTCCTTGTTCACCGCATAGCGGCTGGCCGTGCAGTTGCGCAGCATCTGCGCCATCCACAGGTACTGGTCGATATCGCCGGTCATCTTGATCGCCAGTGGCGCATGCTTCTGCAGCAGCCACTTGATGGCTTTGAGCGGCACACCTGGCGCCGCCCAGGGCGAGGCATAGCCTGGCGAGACCTGGCCAGCGTTGGCGAAGCTGGTTTCCATGGCCGGGCCGTTCTGGCGATCCACGACCACCACCTCGAAACCCTGACGGGCCAGGTAATACGCACTGGCCGTACCGATCACACCACTACCAAGCACCAGAACCCGCATATGTTCTCCCCGCCGCGACGATGCACTGGCGTATTACGTTCCGAGAAGTCGATGCGTACAGTATAGAAAGTGAATAGCAGTGCTTTTCACTGTATACACACCTATATTTGAAGGGAATTCTGGGTTTAACAGCCTTTCATGGAGGGGCGCCGACCATGCGTACGCAACATCAGAGCCGCCGCGAGCTGGACAAGATCGATCGCAACATCCTGCGCATCCTCCAGGAGGACGGCCGCATCTCCTTCACCGAGCTGGGCGAACGGGTCGGCCTGTCCACCACGCCCTGCACGGAGCGGGTACGTCGCCTGGAGCGCGAAGGCATCATCATGGGCTACCACGCCCGCCTCAATCCGCAGAACCTCAAGGCCAGCCTGCTGGTCTTCGTGGAGATCAGCCTGGACTACAAATCCGGCGACACCTTCGAGGATTTCCGCCGCGCCGTGCTCAAGCTGCCCCACGTACTGGAATGCCACCTGGTATCCGGCGATTTCGACTACCTGGTGAAGGCGCGCATCAACGAAATGGCCAGCTACCGCAAACTGCTCGGCGACATCCTCCTCAAGCTGCCCCATGTGCGCGAGTCGAAGAGCTATATCGTGATGGAAGAGGTGAAGGAGAGCCTGGCACTGCCGGTGCCGGAGTAAGCAGCGGCAAGCTGCGCGTTTCGAGCGGTAAGTTGCTAGGCGAACGGCAACTGACCGTAGGGTGGAAAACCGCGAAGCGTTTTCCACCGGTTGGTTCAACGCCGGCCCAGCCTTGTGCCGTGATTGGTGGATAAGCTTCGCGTTATCCACCCTACTTGCTGCCCGACGCAACGCCCCGGTTAACGTTCTCACACGGGAGCGTGGATACCATCAGCCCCCGCCAAATGCCTAGACCAGCACCTGCCGCGTGCTGGCGATGAGCTGATGCACCTGGCGCTCGACGCCTGCCTCGATTGGCTGCTCGGGCGCACGTCCATGCGGACATGGCAGGTTCGGTGTGGTACCGAAAAGGCGGCAGATCAGCGGGCGCTGGTCGTAGACCTGACAACCCTGAGGGCCGAGGTGGACGCAGTTGTACTCGGCCAGCGCGGCGTCCTGCTCGGCGGCGGTCTTGCGCGGCAGGCGCGACATTTCTTCCGACGAAGCGGTCACCGGGCCGCAGCAGTCGTGACAGCCGGGCACGCACTCGAAGCGCGGGATCTGTCGGCGCAGCAGGTCTATCTTGCGGCTGGTGCAGCTCATGGTCACGGCTCGGAAATGGATGGCGCGCATGGTACAGGCGAGCCCGCCCGCCGCAAAGGATGCGACGGCAGCATCCTCTGCGCGCCATCGCGGGTTGGCGCAGGGCAAAGTCAGCGCTTATGCTTCGTCAATTTTTACAAACACGAAACTCAGGATTTCGCACATGACCGCCCGTGCCCACCCGCCGGTTCATAGCGCCGAGCATGCCCCGTCCTACTACGCCGCGAGCGCCAACCTGCAGGTCGATTATCCGCCGCTGCAAGGTGAGCAGCGTGCCGACGTGTGCATCGTTGGCGGGGGCTTCTCCGGCCTGAACACGGCCATCGAGCTTGCCCAGAAGGGCCTGTCGGTGGTGTTGCTGGAGGCCCATCGGATCGGTTGGGGCGCCAGCGGACGTAACGGCGGGCAACTGATTCGCGGCGTCGGCCACGGCGTCGAGCAGTTCGAGTCGGTGATCGGCGCCAGCGGCGTACGCGAGCTGAAACTGATGGGCCTCGAAGCGGTGGAGATCGTGCGCCGCCGGGTCGAACAGTTCGGCATCGCCTGTGACCTGACCTGGGGTTATTGCGACCTGGCCAACAAGCCCCGCGACCTCGCCGGTTTCGCCGAGGACGCCGCCGAGCTGCAGAGCCTCGGCTATCGCCACGAACTGCGCATGCTGCAACCGGAACAGATGCACGAAGTGGTCGGTTCCAACCGCTATGTCGGCGGCCTTATCGACATGGGCTCGGGGCACCTGCACCCGCTCAACCTGGCCTTGGGCGAAGCCGCTGCGGCACACAGCCTGGGTGTACGCCTGTACGAGCATTCAGCCGCCACACGCATCGACTACGGCAGTGAAATCCGCGTGCACACGGCTCAGGGCGTGGTGCGCGCCGGGCAACTGGTGCTGGGCTGCAACGCCTACATCCGCGACCTGAACCCGACCCTGGGCGGCAAGGTGCTGCCGGCCGGCAGTTACATCATCGCCACCGAGCCGTTGAGCGAGGAGCAGGCCAGCGCGCTGATCCCGCAGAACATGGCGCTCTGTGACCAACGGGTGGCGGTCGATTATTACCGCCTGTCCGCCGACCGTCGCTTGCTGTTCGGCGGCGCCTGCCACTATTCCGGCAGCGACCCTGCGGATATTGCCGCTTACATGCGGCCCAAGATGCTGGCCGTCTTTCCGCAGCTGGACGATGTGCGTATCGACTACCAATGGGGCGGGATGATCGGCATAGGCGCGAATCGCCTGCCGCAGATTGGTCAACTGAAGGATCAGCCCAACGTCTTTTATGCCCAGGCCTACGCAGGCCACGGCGTGAACGCCACGCACCTGGCCGGCAAGCTGCTCGCCGAGGCCATCACCGGGCAGGCTGGTGGCGGCTTCGAGCTGTTCGCCAAGGTGCCGCACATGACCTTCCCCGGCGGCCGCTACCTGCGTTCACCGCTTCTGGCACTGGGTATGCTCTGGCACCGGCTCAAAGAGCTGGCCTGACGCAGCCTGCAGCGCAGCGATACTCAGGACGGAACACTCCGGGTACCGCTGCGCTGCATGCCCGCCTCTAGAGTTTCCAGAACGGCAGCGAGGCTTCTCTGCGGGCTTGATCCCGAGTCAGGCCGATGTCGTGAAGCTGCGCATCGCTCAGCTCGAGCAACGCGCGGCGAGTCATCAGGCGGCGGATGAACAGCTTCCAGCGATGGGCCAGTGCCTCGCGCGCCGGCATCAGCTCCGCCACACGCTGGCGCGCCGCACCATTGAGTTCGCTGCTCTTGAGGGTCAATCGCACATCGCTTAATCCGTTCATCTCGCTCTCCTGCACCGGGTGGTCATGGGAGATCATGATGGCAAGCGATGAAAAGACATGACAGATCCAAAAAAACGGAATTAAATCCATACAGATATCGGCGAAACCCAACTGAATGGTTGGTTACGCAGCTATCTGTATCGGTTTTTCATTCAATTCCTGCATACAGGCGCCGACCATGACCCTCTATACCAACCTGGCCGAGCTGATTGGCGAGCGCATCGAACAGGGCCTGTATCGCCCGGGGGATCGCCTGCCGTCGGTGCGCGCCCTCAGCCAGGAACACGGGGTCAGCCTGAGTACCGTGCAGCAGGCTTATCGGCACCTGGAAGATCGCGGCCTCGCCCTGCCGAAGCCAAAATCCGGCTATTTCGTCCCCCAGGGCCGTGCCAAACCAGCGCTGCCGAAGATCAGTCGGGCCCCCCAGCGACCAGTCGAGGTGTCGCAGTGGGATCAGGTGCTGGAGCAGATCGCCTTTGCACCGCGCAACGATTTCATCCAGCTTGGTCGCGGCCGACCGGACATCGACAGCCCGACCCTCAAGCCGCTACTGCGCTCACTGTCGCGCCTGAGTCGCAAGCAGGATCTGCAGACCCTGACCTACGGCAGCATTCACGGTGACCAGCGCCTGCGCGAGCAGATCGCCCGCCTGACGCTGGATTCGGGCTGCCAGCTGAGCCATGAAGACATCGTCATCACCACCGGCTGCCACGAGGCACTATCGGCAGCGATCCGCGCGATCTGCGAACCGGGCGATATCGTCGCCGTCGACTCGCCCAGTTTCCATGGCGTGATGCAGGCGCTCAAAGGCTTCGGCATGAAAGCTCTGGAGCTGCCGACCGACCCGCTCACCGGCATCAGCCTGGAAGCCCTGGAGCTGGCCCTGGAGCAATGGCCGATCAAGGCCATACAGCTCACCCCGACCTGCAACAACCCGCTGGGCTACATCATGCCGGAGGCCAACAAGCGCGCCCTGCTGGCCCTCGCCCAGCGCCACGACGTGGCGATCATCGAAGACGATGTATATGGCGAGCTGGCCTTCCACTACCCGCGCCCGCGCACCATCAAATCCTATGACGACGACGGCCGGGTACTGCTCTGCAGTTCGTTCTCCAAGACCCTGGCACCGGGCTTCCGGGTTGGCTGGATAGCACCGGGGCGTTATCTCGATCAGGTACTGCACATGAAGTACATGGGCACCGGCGCCACCGCCCAGTTACCGCAACTGGCCCTGGCCGAGTACATCGAGGACGGCCATTACGAGCCCCATCTGCGCCGCATGCGCGCGCAGTACGCCCGTGGCCTGGATCAGATGAGCGACTGGGTGAGCCGTTACTTTCCCCCTTCGGTACGGGTCAGCCGGCCCCAGGGCGGCTTCATGATCTGGGTGGAAATGCCGGAGGGCTTCGACAGCCAGCGCCTGAACCGCGAACTGGCGGTGCACAAGGTGCAGATCGCGCCGGGCAGTATCTTTTCCGCAGCGGGCAAATACCGCAACTGCCTGCGCATGAACTTCGCCTCACGGCATACCGCGAGCATCGAGGCGGCCGTGCGCAAGGTCGGCGAAACCGTGGCGGCCATGCTGGAAGAATCCCCGCAGTCTAGAGACTGAATCTTTTCAAGCGCAGCGGCGTCCTATCAGCACTTCCCCAGACAGCCGATGGAGGCTGCGACTGTGCCCTTGCGCTTGCTCTTTATTCTTCTGCTGAGCCTCGCTGGCTGCGCCAATCAGGTGCCCATCGTGCCCAGCCAGGCGATTCCCGCGGCCGATTCCTCGTTCGGTGCGGCGCTTGAAGCACGTGCCGCCGAGCATCAGGGCCACTCGGGGTTTCGCCTGCTGCCGGCGAGCAATGAAGCCTTCGCGGCCCGTGCCGAACTGATCCGCGCGGCGCAGCACAGCCTCGATCTGCAGTACTACATCGTGCATGACGGCTTGAGCACCCGGGCGCTGGTCAAGGAATTGCTGCAAGCGGCGGATCGTGGCGTACGGATTCGTTTTCTGCTCGACGACACCACCAGCGACGGCAAGGATTATCAGATCGCCCTGCTGGCGGCTCACCCGAACATCCAGATCCGCGTGTTCAACCCGCTGCACCTCGGCCGCATGACCGGCGTCACGCGTATGCTCGGCCGTGGCCTGAACCTGTCGCAGCAGCACCGGCGCATGCACAACAAGCTGTGGCTGGCCGACAGTGCCGCGGCCATCGTCGGTGGCCGCAACCTGGGCGACGAATACTTCGACGCCGAGCCGAACATGAACTTCACCGACATCGACATGCTGGCCGTAGGCCCGGTGGCACGGGATCTGTCGCAGAGTTTCGACCAGTACTGGAACAGCTCCCTGAGCAAACCCATCGAGCAGTTCGTCTGGCAGCGACCTTCGCAAAAGGACCTGGGCAAGGCACGCAAGGGGCTGCGCGATTACCTGGACACCGCCCGCGTGGAGCAACCGACGCTCTACAAGCGCCTGCTCGCCTACCAACAGGAGCCACAGTTGCAGAAATGGCTGGGAGAGCTGATCTGGGCCCCCGGCACCGCCCTGTGGGATGCGCCGAGCAAGGTGCTGGCCAGTGGCGAACCGGACCCGCACCTGCTGCTGACCACCCAATTGGGGCCCCATCTGCAGGCCACCAAGAGTGATCTGGTGATGGTTTCCGCCTACTTCGTGCCGGCCCAGGCGGGCCTCGAATTTCTCACCGGCCTGGCCGACCGGGACGTGGATATCCGCTTGTTGACCAATGCCCTGGAGGCCACCGACGTACCCGCCGTACACGGTGGCTACGCACCCTACCGACAGGAAATGCTCGAACACGGCATTCGCCTGTTCGAGTTGCGCCGCCAACCGGGTGCCGACTCGCCACCGGCCTACAGTTTCAGTGGTGGCTCCGATTCCAGCCTGCACAGCAAGGCACTGGTGATCGACCGGCAGAAATCCTTCGTCGGCTCCTTCAACGTCGACCCGCGCTCGGTGCTCTGGAACACCGAAGTGGGCGTGCTGGTGGACAGCCCCAAGCTGGCTGCCTACCTGCGCGAACTGGCCCTGCAGGGCATGAAACCCTCGGTCAGCTATGAAGTGCGCCTGCAGCCTGACGGCAACGGCACGCGCATGGTCTGGGTCGGTGAGGACGACGGCAAGGCGTTCGAGCTGCACGAAGAGCCCGGCAACCGCTGGCGGCATTTCAACGCCTGGTTCTCGCGGGCCATCGGGCTGGAGAAGATGCTATAGCAGGCCGTTGAAAAACGTAGGCGAGGCAGGTAAGACAAGGCAAAAACGGCCGAAAAAGCGCAGTTTACGCGTTGTAAATGAGCATTTTGAGGCCGTTTTTAACGCAGTATTGCCAACGCAGGTAGTTTTTCAACGGCCTGCTAGCGTGACGCGCTCGTCGAATGCATCAGGCCGCCAAGCCAACCACACGAAGCCTGCCGCACCGAGCGCCATGAGGATTGGCAAGGCATGCCCACTGACCCACTGGCTGACCGCCCCGGTCGCCAGCGGGCCGATCAGACAGCCGATGCCCCATAGCTGAGCCACGTGGGAATTGGCGCGCACCAGCTGATCATCCCGGAAGCGCTCGCCAATCAGAATCAGCGACAGGGTGAACAAGCCGCCAGCACTGGCGCCGAACAGCACCAGCACCGGCCAGATGATCGGCGTATGCAGGAGCAGCGGAATGCCCAGGCTGGAGAACAGCAACACCACCCCACAGCCACGGAACAGCGTGACCCGCGAGATGCGATCGGCGAGCAGGCCGATGGGCAGTTGCAGCGCCGCATCACCGACCACCACCACGCTGGCCATGAACAGCGCGACTTCCTGGGTGAAGCCCTGACGCAGGCCGTAGATCGGCAACAGGGTGAGCATCATTGCCTCGAATGCGGCGAACAGCATCACCGCCCAGGCGATCGCCGGCATGCGCTGGCAGAACACCAGCAAACCGCGCCCAGAGGCGCTATGGGCATCGACCACCGGCGCACCGGTGCGCCCGATCAACAGCAGCGACCCGCCGATCAGCAAGGTGATACCGAACCAGAAGCCCAGATCCGTATCGGTGCCGAGCACGCTCAGCAACAACGGCCCGCAGAGTTGGCTCAACGCATAACCGGTGCCATACAGCGCGACCAGGCGGCCACGCCATTTTTCCACGGCCAACTGGTTGATCCAGCTTTCACCGAGGATGAACACCACGGTCAGGGTCACGCCCAGCAGCAGACGCAACAGCAGCCACACGGCGTAGCTCTGCATCAACGCCAGCCCGGCGACCGACAGCGCACCGACCAGTAGGCACAGTTGCATCAGCCGCGGCGTGGGGCAGCGCGAGGCCAGCCGCCCGGCCAGCGAAGCGCCGAGCAGCACGCCGATGGCCGGTGTCGCCGCCATGATGCCGATGGCGAACGAGCCATAACCCCAGCTCTCCAGACGCAAGGACACCAGCGGCATGGTGGTGCCCATCGCCAGGCCGATACTGATCACCGCCGCGCAAACGGCGAAGTAGGTTCCCCAACGCATTGCGACTCCAGAGACAAAGCACAGCGGCCGGGCTCCATGGAGCCCGGCCGCCGGGTTGATGAGCCCGCCCGCTGGCGAGCTTAACCGTGCTGGATCAGAGTTTGATCCAGGTGGCTTTCAGTTCGGTGTACTTGTCGAAGGCGTGCAGCGACTTGTCACGGCCGTTGCCCGACTGCTTGAAGCCACCGAACGGTGCGGTCATGTCGCCGCCATCGTACTGGTTGACCCACACGCTGCCAGCACGCAGCGCACGAGCGGTCAGGTGGGCCTTGGAGATATCCGCCGTCCATACGGCTGCGGCCAGGCCGTAAACGGTGTCGTTGGCGATCTGCACGGCCTGCTCGGCGCTGTCGAAACCGATCACCGAGAGCACCGGCCCGAAGATCTCCTCGCGGGCGATGGTCATCGCATTGGTCACACCGTCGAAGATGGTCGGCTCGACATAGGTGCCGCCGCTCTCCTGCAGGGTGCGCTTGCCACCGAGCAGCAGCGTGGCGCCGTCCTTGTGACCGGCCTCGATGTAGCCGAGCACGGTGTTCATCTGCTGGGTATCGACCAGAGCACCGACGTTGGTTTCCGGATCCAGCGGGTTGCCGGCCTTCCAGCCTTTCAGGGCCTCGACCACCATGGGCAGGAAACGCTCCTTGATGGAGTTTTCCACCAGCAGGCGCGAGCCCGCGGTGCACACTTCGCCCTGGTTGAAGGCGATGGCGCTGGCCGCGGACTCGGCCGCGGCCTGCAGATCCGGCGCATCGGCGAAGACGATGTTCGGGCTCTTGCCACCCGCCTCCAGCCATACGCGCTTCATGTTCGATTCGCCGGCATAGATCATCAGTTGCTTGGCGATCTTGGTGGAGCCGGTGAACACGATGGTATCGACGTCCATGTGCAGGGCCAGGGCCTTGCCCACGGTATGGCCATGACCCGGCAGGACGTTGAAAACACCAGCCGGAATACCGGCCTCCACGGCCAGGGCGGCGACGCGAATGGCGGTCAGCGGCGATTTCTCGGACGGTTTGAGGATCACCGAGTTACCGGTAGCCAGCGCCGGGCCGAGCTTCCAGGAAGCCATCGTCAGCGGGAAATTCCACGGCACGATGGCCGCCACCACCCCAACCGGCTCGCGGGTGACCAGGCCGAGCTGGTCGTGGGGCGTCGGCGCGACTTCGTCGTAGACCTTGTCGATGGCCTCGGCGCTCCAGCGGATGGCATTGGCAGCCGCCGGAATGTCGATGCTCAGCGAATCGCTGATCGGCTTGCCCATGTCGAGGGTTTCCAGCAGCGCCAGCTCCTCGGCGTTGGCCAGCAACAGCTCCGAGAAACGGATCATCTTGGCCTTGCGCTTGGCCGGCGCGAGGCGCGACCAGGCGCCGGAGTCGAAGGCTGCGCGCGCCGACTTGACCGCCAGCTCCGCGTCGGCCAGGTCGCAACTGGCAACCTGGCCCAGCACCCGACCATCGACCGGGCTGATGCAATCGAAGGTTTCGCCGCTCTGGGCGGCCTGGTATTCACCCTGCACGAAGGCACGGGTCTCGATCTTCAGATCCTTGGCACGCTGTTCCCAGTCGGCACGAGTCAAACGGCTCATCTGATCATCCTCTTCTAGTAGGTGAAGGCGCCTGGCGCCTCGGAAACTGCGAACCACACTAAACCAGCGTCCGCAGGATTTTCAATATTCTTGACACTTTGTCGGGAAATGCCCTTGCTGCGTTCAATTTATTAAACATAGACTCGAGCGAATCGTTAGGGTCCGTTGAAAAACGCAGGTGCTTTCAACAGCCTGTAACGCCCTGCCGTCCCAAGCCGTCGATGGGCATGGGATGATCGCTGCACGTTCTCGGATTGACCACGGAAGCGAATATGAATATCCAGCAGATTGTCGATTTCGCCCAAGGCGGCAGCAGCGCCGAAGAGTACCGCCCAGCCCCTGAAAAAATCCTCAAGGGCGACCCGCTGCAGCAGGTACGCAACCACTACGCCAGCCCCTGCGGCCAGTTCAATGCCGGTGTCTGGGAGGGCGACATCGGCCAGTGGACGGTGAGCTACACCGAGCACGAATACTGCGAAATCCTTCAGGGGGTTTCCGTGCTGCGCGACGGCGAAGGCAACGCCAAGACCGTGCGTGTCGGCGACCGCTTCGTGATCCCGGCCGGCTTCGTCGGCACCTGGGAAGTGCTCGAGCCGTGCCGCAAGGTCTACGTGATCTTCGAGCAGGCCTGAACATCATCGGGAAGAGCGGCGATTTAAAGGGTCACCGCTCGATCCGCCAGCACCAGAGGCCAACCGGCGGAGCAGCGCTCGATGCGCGCCTCGACGCCATAGGCCAGCCGTAGCCAGTCGGCATCCAGCACCTGATCCGCCGTGCCCAGCCGATAGTGGCCGCCGGGCGCCAGCAAGAGCAGGCGATCGCAATGGCGCAGCGCCAGGTTGAGATCGTGACAGGCGACCAGGGCGATACAGCCTCGCTCCTGGGTGAGCTCGCGCACCACCTGCAACACCCGTAGCTGCCAGCGCAGATCCAAGGCGCTGGTCGGCTCGTCGAGCAATAGCAGGCGTGGCTCGCTGACCAGCACCTGGGCCAGGCCGACCAGTTGGCGCTGCCCACCGGACAACTCACTGAGCCGGCGCAACGCCAGCCCCTCGATACCCAGCCGTGACAGCACGGCGGCGATGCGAACGTCGGCATCCCCTGCTGCGCCGCCGCGTGCCCGGCAAGCGCCCTGCAGCAGCTCATACGCCAGCAGGGAAGTCGCCTGTGGCAGGTGTTGCGGCAGGTAGCCGACCCGCGCGCGCTGTCGCCAGGGCGCAATGCCGAGCAGCGGCTGATCGCCCAGTAGCGCCTCCCCCGTCGCCGTGTGCATGCCCGCCAACGCGCGGATCAGCGTCGACTTGCCCACCCCGTTGGGCCCCAGCACGGCCACCATAGCGCCGGGCTCGATAGGCTCAAGGCTCAGGTTCTCCAGCACCAGCCACTTGCCGTGGGCCAGGCGCAGATCGCGAATCAGCAGGCTCATCCACTCACACTCCGCCCACGTGCCAGGATCAACGCCACGAACAGCGGCACGCCGACCACTGCGGTCACCAGGCCGAACGGCAAGATGACGCCGGGCAGCAAGGCGCGGCTGGCCAGCGATGCCAGCGACAGCAGCAAGGCGCCAGCCAGGGCGCTGCCGGGCAGGAAGAAGCGGTGATCCTCGCCCAGCAGCAGGCGCGCCACATGGGGGCCGACCAGGCCGACGAAGCCCACCTCACCGACGAAGGCCGTCGCCACGCCGGTCAGCAGGCTGACCCGCAGCAGCGCCAGTGCGCGCAGGCGCTCGACACGAATGCCCAGGCTGCGTGCCTGCTCCTCCCCCGCACGCAAGGTGGTCATCGCCCAGGCCTGACTCATGGCCCCAAAAAGGCACAGCGACAGTACCCCGGCGACCAGTGCGACCCGCTGCAGGTCGGCACGGGCCAGGCTGCCCAGGGTCCAGAAGACGATCTGCTGCAAGGCGTCGGCGCTGGCCAGGAACTGCAACATGCCGACCAGCGCATTGAGCCCGAACAGCAGGGCGATTCCGAACAGCACCAGGGTGTGCAGCGCCGGGCCGAGCAAGCGCGCCATCAGCAGCAACAGCAGGCAGGCGAGCAAGGCGCAGACGAACGCCGCCAGCGGCAGCAGCACCTGCTGGCCCAGGCTGCCAAGCGACGGGCTGAACACGATGACCAGCGATGCGCCCAGTGTCGCGGCGGCGCCAACACCCAAGGTGAAGGGGCTGGCCAGGGAGTTGTTCAAGGCGGTCTGCATTTCCGCACCGGCCAGCCCGAGGCTGGCGCCGACCACCAGCGCCATCAGCGCGTACGGTACGCGCACTTCGTGAATGATCACCCACTGCGCAGGCGCCAGGCTTTGCGGCTGCAGCAGTCCCTGCAGCACCTGCCACCAGCCGAGGCCCGCCGGGCCGGTGGCCAGGTCGCTGACGAAGGACGCGCCGAGCAGCAGGGTCAGAATCCCCAGGCAGATCACCCGGCGCCAGGCCAATCGCCGATAACCTCGGCGCAGTTCGCTCGCGCTCACAGGCTGATCCAGTAGGTGCCCTGCAGCGGCACCGGCTGAAACTCGCCATACAACTGCGCGAGCGTGGCCTGGGGGTCGAGATCGGCGAAAACGTCGGGGTACAGCCAGCGGGCGAATACCTGCACCGCCACCACATTGAACGGGCTGTTGTAGAAACCGTGCCAGATGGCATGGGTCTGCCCATTGCGGATCGCCGCCAGGTGGCGGATACCGCCCGTGCTGACCAAGCGCTGCAACGACTGGCGGGCCGGCTCGGCTTGCACGCCAGGCCCCAGGGCAATGTAAGGCGCACCCTCGGCCAGGCTGTTCGCCGAGCCCACGGCACTGGCCACGTAATGATCCACCGGCTGGCTGAGCAACAGTTCCAGGCTCAACACACCGGCATGCCCCGGCAGATAGTCCGTTGCCAGGCTACGGCCACCCGCCGCTTCCAGCAGGCCGGCGAGCATGCCGCGCGCCATGCTCTCGCAGCAGCCATCGCCCAGCCCGGCCCGGCTATGCAGAAATACCTGAGGGCCGGGCGGGCCGGGCAACGCATCGCTGACAGCGGCAAGTGCCCTGGCGTGGGCAGCGACGAATGCCTCGGCACGCGCCTCGCGCCCCAGGGCTTGGCCGAGCAGGCGAATGCTGCGTGGCGTATTGATCAGCGGCTGCTCGCGGAAATCGACGAACAGCACGGCGATACCAGCGCGCTGCAGCTGCTCGGTCAGACGCTGCTGATGGCTGCCGGGACCGTGACCGGACAGGCTGAAGATCGCCAGGTCCGGCGCCAGGCTCAGCACCTGCTCCAGGCTGAAAGTATCGGCCGAGCCCTGGCCGATGCGTGGCACCTGCTGCAACGCTGGAAAGGCTTCGCGGTACTGCCGCTCGGTGCCGGGGTCGATCAGCGCCAGATCCGCCGGCATGCCCACCAGGCGGTCGAGCACCTGCTGGCCCTCGAGAATCCCCAGCACCGGCAACAGGCGCCCTTCGCCGAGAACGATGCGCTGCACCTGCCTGGGTACCTCGACCTGCCGCCCGGCGATATCGGTGAGCACCTGCCCAGCGGCAGCCAGGCCGGACTGCAGCGCCAGCCAGACGAGCAAGATGCCCGGCATCACACCGGGCGTACGCGTCGACCACGCCATCAGATACGCAGCGCCACGCCGAGGCGCAGCTCGCGGCCTGGTTCGTAGGAACCCCGCACCCCCTCGAAGCCGGGAATGTGGGTGAAGTCCTCGTTGCTGGCGTGATCCAAGTACTGCTTGTCGAACAGGTTCTTCAGGGTCAGGGTCAAGGTCAGGCGGTCGGCCGCCAGCGGCAGCCATTCGGCGTACAGGTCATGCACGCCGTAACCGGGCTTGCTCACCGTGCCCTGCCCGGTATGCACCGAGTCGATGCTTTCCACGAAACGGCCCTGCCAGCCAACCGTCAGGTCATCGGTGGCACGGTAGTCGGCGAAGGTCGTCCAGGTATCGCCGAGGCTGGTGCCCTGACCGTTGTGTTCGTAGACGTTCAGGCGGCGCCCATCGAGCCGGGCGTTGTTGTGGTGATAGCTCAGGCCGGCACTCACGCGCTGCCAGTGGTAGGCGGTCTGCAGCAGCACGCCTTCGCTCTTCAGGTCACCGATGTTGCCGTAAACGTTGGGCGCGCCGATGGGGTCGGCGACGGCGTCCTCGATGCGCGTCTCGTAGAGCTTGCCGGACAGCTCCCAGCTGGCCAGCCGGTACTCGAAACCGACCTCGCTGGTGCGAGCACGCTCGGCCTTGGTGTTAGGGTCGTTGCGCGAGGAGTCCATCTTGAAGGCATCACGCACTTGCGGCCCGCGCAGGGCACGGGTATGCCCCGCGAGCAGGGTCAGCTCGGGCGTCAGCGCATAGCGGGCGCTGAGGTTGGGGCTGACGCCGTCTTCACGGAAGCGCTGGTCGTCACGATCATCGAGTTTGTAACGGTCGTAGCGCAGGCCGGCGCCGATCTGCAGGCGCTCGGTCAGTTGCAGGCTGTCCTGCACGTAGAGGCCGAGGATGCTGCCGTCTTCGCTGGTCTCTTCACGATTGCCTTCTGGGCCGAGGGTGCCGCGGTCGTCGCGATAATCGACGCCGTAGGTGAGCGTATGACGCCCCAGGTGGCTGGTGTTGCGCAGGTCGAAACCGCTGCTGCGCGTGCCACCGAAGTACAGGCCGAAACGCCCGTCCTGCTGCAGCTCCACCTCATTGTGGAAGGCGGTCAGCTCGACATCGACAAGGTCGTTGTCCAGCGGTTTGAAAGCGTAATTGAGCGTCCAGGTTTCCCGCTCGCTGCGCATCGGATACAGGCGGTTGAAGCCGCTGGGAATCCACTGCGGGCGCTGGCTGCGCTCGCCGTCGTCGGTGCGCTGCTCGTAGCTCAGGCGCAGGGTCTGGGATTCGCTGAGCTTGCCCACCAGCTTGGTGAAGCCGAGCTTTTGCCGCGCCCCGGTGCCCAGTACGTCGTCGTTGTTGCCGTCCTCGTAATCGTTCTGATCCTGATAGCTGGCCACTGCCAGCGCCGACCAGTTCTCGTTGAAGCGGCCATACAGGCTGGTGCTGCTCTTGTAGCCCTCGGCATTGCTGAAGTAACCGCCCTTGACCAATGCACCGAAGGACTCGCCCTCGCGCAGCAGATCGTCCGGGTCCTTGGTCACGAACCGGATGGCCCCGCCCAGGGCTCCAGGGCCCGCGGTGGCGTCGCCGGTTCCGGCCTGTACCTCGACGCGCTTGAGCAACTCGGGCTCGATGCCGATACGCCCAGTGTGGTGGAAGGTCTGCCCAGCCTGGCTGGCACCGTCGATGGTGATGTTCAGCTGGGTGTCTTCGAAGCCGCGCAGGTAGAGTTTCTGGGCGATCCCTGCACCGCCGCCGACGGTGACTTGCGGGTTGCTCTCGAACACGTCCTGCAGATCGTTGGCCTGCAGACGCTGGATCTGCTCGGCCTCGACGGTTTCAGCGCGCTCGCTGGCCACCGCCGTCACCGAACTGGGCGCCAGCTCGAGCGAGGAAGCAGCGCTCTGCGCCTGAACCTGGCCCATGAAGCTGCCAGCGACCATGGCGCCCAGCAGTGACAGACGATACGGACAACGGTGCATGACTGATCCCTCCCCAAGAAAGATGCAAATATTTCGTATTCGCAAATTCTTATCGAATCCAGCCGAGGGCACGTACAACTTTTACAACTGTTACGACTGCCCGCTTGCCTGCTGCGGCAGGCAGATGGTCAGCTGCAGCCCACCGCCCTCACGATTGCTCGCCCGGATGCTGCCGCCGGTAGCGCGAACCTGCCGCTGCGCCAGTGCCAAGCCCAGGCCGTAGCCGGCACGCTCGCCGCCCACCCGGAAGAACGGCTGGAAGATCCGCTCCAGCCACTGTTCGTCGACGCCCGGGCCCTGATCACGAATCTGCAACTGCCAGGCCTGTTCATCGGCCTGCAGGTCGACCTCGACCACCCCACCTGGCGGCGTGTGGTCGAGGGCATTGCGCACCACGTTCTCGATGGCCTGGCCCAACGCACGATGGCTGCTGCCGGCCAGCACCGCCTCTTCCGGCAGTTGCGCCAGCAACTGGCGATCCGGGTACTCGAAGCGGGCATCATCGAGAATGCTGTCGAGCAGTTCGGTGAGGTCGAGGGTTTCGTCACGCAACTGCGGGCGCTCGTTTTCCAGCCAACTGAGGGTCAGGGCATCCTCGACCAGTTGGCGCATGCCGTTGCAATCGTCACGGATGCGTTCGAGCAGCACGCGACTGTCGGCGCCCTGCTCGGCCAGGCTGACCGCCATTTCGATGCGGGTCAGCGGCGTGCGCAATTCGTGAGACATGTCCGCCAGACGCTGGCGCTGGTCGATGATCAGTTGCCCAGTGCGTTCGGCCATGGCGTCGAAGGTATCCGCCAGACTGGCCAGCTCGTCGTTGCGCGAGCCGAGCAGCGAGCGCACCCGTACGTCGTAGCGGCCATCGCTGAACTGCCGCGTGGCCTGTTCGAGCCGCCGTAGCGGCTGCATCAAATGGCGGTACAGCACCAGGCAGACGATCAGTAGCAGCACCAGCGGCACCACCAGTTGCAGCAGCAGTTTGGCGTAGTGCCAGTTGAGGCCGGGGCGCATGCGCTGGGGCAGCTGGATCAGAAAACTGGCGCTGCGATCACTGAAGGGAATATCCATGATCGGGTTTTCCGCGAAGTACAGGTGGATCTTCCAGCTGACATCGCGGCCCAGGCCGAAACCTTCCTGAAAGCGTTCCGACAGCTCGCCGGCCAGCGGGCGCACCTCGGCTCGTACCACGGCGGCCCAGGTCCGCTCCTGCTGCTGCAACGTATTGAGCCAGCGCTCAAGCGCCTGGTGATCGCCACCACGATACAGCGACTCGGCCTGCTCGCCGTAATGACGAAGGGTGCGCTGGTGCTCGGCGTCGATGAAACTCATGCGCTCTTCGGTCTGCCAGGCGACCCGGGCGATGATCCAGAACAGCCCGACGCTGCCCACGGCGATGACGATGCACAGCTTCCAGAACAGGCGCCGGTTCATTGGAATACGTAACCCCGGCCATGCAGGGTCTGCAGGCGATCCGTCGCCAAGCCCGCCTCTCCCAGCAATCGGCGTATGCGGCTGATGTGCATGTCCAGGCTACGGTCGTAGCTGCTGTAGTCGCGTTCCAGCACCGTGCGATACAGGTAGGGCTTGCTGAGCGCTTCGCCACGGTGGCTGACCAGGTGCCAGAGCACACGAAACTGGATCGGCGTGAGGCTGACCTCGCGCTCGTTGACCGTGACCCGCTGGGCGTGACGCTCGAGGCGCAACTCGTTGGCCTGCAGTTGCTGCACGTCTACCGGGCGCACGCTGTCGGTCACCCGGGTACGCCGCAACACGGCATCGATGCGCAGTTGCAGTTCGGTGATGTTGAATGGCTTGGGCAGGTAGTCATCGGCACCGTGGCGCAGGCCGCGAATGCGTTCCTCCTCGGCGCCACAGGCGGTCAGCATGATCACTGGCGTCTGCTGTTGCTCACGCAGGCGGCGCAGAACGGAAAAGCCATTGAGATCCGGCAGCAGCACGTCCAGCAGCACCAGATCCGGCGCATCGCTGATCGCCATGCCGAGCCCCGCTTCGCCCAAGTGACTCGAGCTGGTGGCATAGCCCTGGCCGCGCAACAGCTCGCCAAGCTGGGCGCACAGGGTTCGGTCGTCCTCGATGATCAGAATGCGTGCCAGGCTGGCCGGCATGGCCCCTCCCAGGGGCCGGGAGCGGCACCCATCAAAGATAATAATTCTCAGATAGATTACGCGAGTTGCGGTCACGAGGTAATGGCATCGTCAGGAGACCAAGCCATTGCAGCTACGCCTCTCTGCGCAACGATGGCAGGCGTGCTTTGAGTTTCGCCGAGCATCGTCAGGCGCTTCGCCCCGAGGTCGAGGCTCCTACGGAGTTGCGGATGCTCAAGATCCGGTAGGAGCCGCGACCCCGCGGCGAATGATGGGCATACCGTGGTTTCGCGGAGCGGCCACGGTCAGTGCGCCCCAAGGCAGGGCGCCACCATCCTGTTTAGACCGCCACCTGCTCCGCCGGCGAGACGATGCTGCTCTTGCCACGCGAGCGCCCGGAGCTGAGGTAGTCGGCGATGGATTCCTGGGTGACTTCGCCGAGGAAGTCGTTGTCGGCGCTGAGTACCGGCAGCCAGGAGCGATTGAACTCGTACATGCGCGACAGCAGGATGCGCAGGTGTTCGTCGTGGGAGGCGGTGGCGTTGAACGGCTGCAGGAATGGCTGCACCGAACCGCCCTGCCCGCGCAGGTCGCGGCGGCGGATGTAGCCCAGGCCCTTTTTCTGCGCATCGGTCACCACCAGGTGACGGCGGTCGTGCTCCTCCATCAATTCCACGGCATCGGCTACCGAGGTTTCCGACAACACCGACGGGGCATCGTCGGCCGCGTCTTCGGCGCGGATCAGCAGCAGACGCTTGAGGGTGCTGTCCTGGCCGACGAAGCCACTGACGAAGTCGTCTGCGGGGTGCGCCAGCAAGGTGTCAGGGTGGTCGAACTGGAGCAGCGTGCCGTCCTTGAAGATGGCGATCTTGTCGCCCAGCTTGATGGCTTCGTCGATGTCGTGGCTGACCATGATCACGGTCTTGTTGAGCGCCCGCTGCATCTGGAAGAACTCGTTCTGGATGGCGTCGCGGTTGACCGGGTCGACCGCGCCGAAGGGCTCATCCATCAGCAGCACCGGCGCATCGGCTGCCAGGGCGCGGATAACGCCGATACGCTGTTGCTGGCCACCGGACAGCTCACGGGGATAGCGCGACAGGTATTGTTTGGGCTCCAGTTGCACCATGCTCATCAGCTCGACCGCCCGCTCGTGGCAGCGCTTCTTGTCCCAGCCGAGCAGCTTGGGCACCACGGTGATGTTTTCCTCGATGGTCATGTTGGGGAACAGACCGATCTGCTGGATCACATAGCCGATGTTGCGGCGCAGGGTCACCTCGTCGATGCCGGTGGTGTCCTCGCCGTTGATCAGCACCCGCCCGGAGGTCGGTTCGATCAGCCGGTTGATCATCTTCAGGGTGGTGCTCTTGCCGCAGCCGGACGGGCCGAGGAACACGCAGATCTGCCCTTCGTCGACGGTCAGACTGACTTCGTTGACGGCTACGACGTCCTTGCCTTTCTGGTGGAATTTCTTGGTCAGCTTATCGAGTTGAATCATGTTCGAGTCCTCAGTGGGCGGCTTTCAGGCCACGGGGAGTGAGCGTTTTCTGCAGCCACTGCAAAAACAGGTCGGCGACGATGGCGAGCAGGCTCACCAGCACCGCGCCGACGAGAAGGGTGGCCATGTCGCTGCGACTGATGGCCGTGAGAATCAGCACGCCAAGGCCGCCGGCGCCGATGGTGGCGGCGATGGTCATCACGCCGATGTTCATCACCACGGCAGTGCGCACGCCAGCCAGAATGACCGGCACGGCGATCGGCAGCTCGACCATGCGCAGGCGCTGCCAGAAACTCATGCCAATGCCCTTACCCGCCTCGCGGATGCCCGGCTCGACGCTGCTCAATGCCAGGTAGGTGTTGCGCAGGATCGGCAGCAGTGAATAGAGGAACACGGCGGTGACGGCCGGCAGCGGCCCGAGGCCCTGCCCGAACTGCGAGTAGAACGGCAACAGCAGGCCGAACAGCGCGATGGCCGGCAGCGTCAGCACGACCGTGGCGGCGCCCTGCAGCGGTCCGGCAATCCACGGGAAGCGGGTCATCAGAATGCCCAGCGGCA
Source organism: Pseudomonas flavescens (assembly GCF_013408425.1). Classification (NCBI taxonomy): domain Bacteria; kingdom Pseudomonadati; phylum Pseudomonadota; class Gammaproteobacteria; order Pseudomonadales; family Pseudomonadaceae; genus Phytopseudomonas; species Phytopseudomonas flavescens. The sequence continues at coordinate 3,826,227 of NZ_JACBYV010000001.1, forward strand.
CGCCGATGACGATCGCCAGGCCGACGGCGATGCCGACCAGGGCGATGTGTTCACCGGTCAGGCTGACGACCTGTGCCCAGTCGATGTGCTGAAAAGCGGTCATGAAATCCATATCAACGATCCCCCTCGATCAATTTCTGTTCACGAAGGAAGTCGGCGGCCACCGCAGCGGGTGTCTCGCGCTCGACGTCGACGCGGGCGTTGAGGCGACGCATGGTGGCGTCGTCCAGGCGCTCGGCCAGGGGTTTGAGCAGGGCTTCCAGATCAGGGTGCTCCTTCAGGTAGTCGGCATTCACCACAGGGGCTGCGGTGTAGTCAGGGAAGTAGCCCTTGTCGTCCTCGAGCAGGCGCAGGCCAAAGGAGTCCAGACGGCCATCGGTGGTGTACACCAGGCCGACGAACACCTGGCCGTTGCGCAGCGCGGTGTAGACCAGGCCCGGGTCCATCTGGCGGATCTCGTTGCGGGTGAAGCTCAGACCGTATTCCTTGACCAGCCCGTCGAGACCGTCGGAGCGGTTGGCGAATTCGATATCCAGCGCCAGCAGGCGATTGCCCTTGCCCGGCTGCTGCAGAGCCTCCGCCAGGTCGCTGATGCTCTTGATATCCGGGTGTTCCTCGGCGACCTTTTCCGGCAGCGCCAGTGCATAGGTGTTGTTGAAGCGGGTCGGCGCCAGCCAGATCGCGCCGGTCTTGGCATCCAGCTCCTTGACCCGCGCGTAGGCCGCGTCCTTGTCGAGGCGCTCGGTCACCTTGTTGTAGGCCACCAGCGAGGTGCCGGTGTATTCCCAGGTCAGATCCAGCTGGCCGTTCTTCATGGCATTCCAGGCAATGGTGCTGCCCAGATTGCCGACGATGCGCGACTGATAGCCGTGGGGCTGCAGGTACTGCGCGGTGAGTTCCGAGAGGATCGCCTGCTCGGTAAATACCTTGGCGCCGATGCGAATTTCCGCCGCCTGGCTGGTAGCGGCCAGCAGCATGCCGAGGCCAAGAACAAATGACTTCATCAAGGTCTCCATTAGCGGGCCAGGCCTCGCTCGAACCAGAAACGGCTGACCGCGGCCACCAGGCCGTCGAGCAGCAGTGCCAGCAGGGCTGTGGCTGCCGCGCCCAGAATCAGCAATGGCTGATCTTCCAGAGCGATGGCCGGAAAGATCAGACTGCCGAGGCTGTTGGCGCCGATCAGAAAAACCAGCGGTGCAGTGCCGACGTTCAGCGCCAGCGCGACGCGCACGCCGCCAACGATGATCGGTACGGCGTTGGGCAACTCGACCTGCCAGAGCACCTGGCCGGGTGTCATGCCGATACCGGTGGCCGCTTCCTTCAGCGAACCCGGCACGTTGCGCAGACCTTCATAGGTGTTACGCACGATGGGCAGCAGTGAGGCGAGAAACAGGGCGAGCACCGCCGGGCCATTGCCGATACCGACGATGGACAGGGCAATCGCCAGCACCGCCAGCGGCGGCACGGTGTTGCCCACGTTGAACACCTGCATGATGCGCTCGGCACTGTGCTCGCGCCCCGGTCGACTGAGCAGGATGCCCGCGGGGATTCCCACCGCCAACGCTGCGAACATCGACAGGAACACCAGATACAGATGCGCCTGCAGGTAGAAGATGAGGTCTTCGCGGTGCGAAGCGAGCACTGCGGGGGTGATCCAGTGGATCAGCAAGGCCAGTACCGCAACCAGCGCCGCAGCGCCCAGCAGCACCTTGCCCAAGCTTTTCAACATGTTTCGACTCCAATCAGCGACGGGCAAAAGCCCGTCGAGCTGGCCGGACGCGTTGCGCGTCAGCCGTCAAACACCGGAAGGGAACATCGCTCGCCAGACGTTCTGCATGCCTCTGCAAATGCGCCTCGCAGCCTTCCGGCCCATGGTTACTCGACCCTCACGAACGGCTCCGGTTCAACCTTCTTGCCATCGTTCTGCCATGTACCAAAAGGCCAGCAGCACCACACATCCGGTTACAACGCAGGTATCATCGGGCCTCCAGGGTGTTCGCCGGGATGGCGAACACCAGCCCTCAAAGGAGACCCTGTGCTCGACCTCGTAGCCGCTTTCATCGTCCTCACCACCCTGCTCACCTACGTCAACTACCGTTTCATACGCCTGCCACCGACCATTGGCGTGATGGCCACCGCGCTGATCTTCTCGCTGATCGCCCAGGGCCTGAGCCAGCTCGGCTACCCGCTGATCGAGCTCGAAGCGCAGGAAATCATTCGCCGCATCGATTTCTCCGACATCCTCATGACCTGGTTCCTGCCGGCACTGCTGTTCGCCGGAGCGCTGCACGTGGACCTCAGCGACCTGCGCAGCTACAAGTGGCCCATCGGCCTGCTGGCCACCGTCGGCGTGCTGATCGCCACCAGCGTGATCGGTACCCTGGCCTACTACATCTTCGCCCTGTTCGGCTGGCACGTGGATTTCATCTACTGCCTGCTGTTCGGCGCGCTGATTTCGCCCACCGACCCGATCGCGGTGATGGGCATTCTCAAGTCGTCGGGTGCACCGAAGCCGCTGGCGACCACCATCGTCGGTGAGTCGCTGTTCAACGACGGCACGGCGGTGGTGGTGTTCACCATCCTGCTCGGCATCCTGCAACTGGGCAGTACCCCAACGCTGGGCACGGTGAGCTGGCTGTTCATCCATGAAGCGGTTGGCGGGCTGCTGTTCGGCGCTGCGCTGGGCTATGGCGTGCTGCTGATGCTGCGCAGCATCGACCAGTATCAGGTAGAAGTGATGCTGACCCTGGCGCTGGTATTCGGCGGTGCGGCACTGGCTTCGCGCCTGCACGTTTCCGGACCGATCGCCATGGTGGTGGCCGGTCTGATCATCGGCAACATGGGCCGCAAGCATGCGATGTCGGATGAGTCGCGGCGTTACGTGGACGGTTTCTGGGAACTGATCGACGAAATCCTCAATGCCCTGCTGTTCGCCCTGATCGGCCTGGAGCTGCTGCTCCTGCCATTCTCCTGGCTGCACATCATCGCGGCGTTCGTGCTTGGCGGCGCGGTACTGGTGGCCCGCCTGCTGACCGTGGCGCCGGCCATCCTGATCATGCGCCGCAGCGCGGGTGGGCGCCGCCAGGTGTCCCACGGTGCGATCCGCATCCTCACCTGGGGCGGCTTGCGCGGTGGCGTGTCGGTGGCCCTGGCACTGTCGCTGCCACTCGGCGAGGAGCGTGATCTGCTGCTGAGCCTGACCTACATCGTCGTGCTCACCTCGATCCTGCTGCAGGGGTTGTCCATCGGTCCGCTGGTCAGCCGCTTGTACCGCGACATGCCGCAAGCGGCTGTCGACGATCGCCACTGACCGGGCGCGCTGGCGATGACGCTATCGCCAGCCGTGACTCAAAGACGGGACTCGAGCACCAGCAGGTTGTTCTCCACCCGCCAGCCGATCCGATTGAGAAAGCTCATGCCGAGCAGCGCTTCGGCCGGCGAGGCGCCTTCCAGAACAACCGCCTCGACACCCAGCACCTGCAGCGCACCGACGCTGACCTTGTCCAGCGTCACGCGCCAGCCACGGGCAGTACCGCTGGCGGTGCTGACCTGGGTCGGCTGCCCCCGGGTACGGTAGTCGATGCCAAGGCGGCGGGCCTGATTTTCGTTGAGCGCCACCGAAGTGGCACCGGTATCGACCAGAAACTGCTGCGCGCGGCCATTGATCGCGCCTTCGGCCCAGTAATGACCACCATTGCTGCGGGCGATGCTCAAGGTCTGTTTCTGCGGTTCGACGAAACCGCTGACGTTGTACTCGCGGCTGAGGCTGTAACTGCGCTCCACGCCGTCGACTCGCAACACGGCGCTGCGGCTGTCGGCACTCACCACCTGCACGCCACCCGGACCACTCTGGCCGACACGCACCAGCTTGCGCTGGCCATCGACGGAAATCACCGCAGCCCCCGGAAACAGGCCGACGACCTGTACCTGCGGCGCAGCCAGACTCAGTTGAGCAGCCAGCAGGCCGGCCATGCCAAAGATCAATCGACGCATCCCTGCCTCTCTCGGCTAATCGAAGGGGTAGTGCTGGCCCCAGCGCTCGAAGACCGGACGCAGCGCGTCCTGCTCGACGAGTTGGGCCATACGCTGGTCGTACAGTTTCGCCAATGCCCGCCCACGCGGCGTGTCGGCGAAGCCGATGTACAGGGGCAGGCGTATCAGATCGGTGACCCGGTACCTGGAGGTGTCGGCAGCGCCCGCGAGCACTTCCTGAACCTCCGGTTGGGCATCGATGTAGTAGTCGGCATGGTCGTAATCGAGCATCGGCAGGATGCCGCCACGGCGCAGCAATTCGTTATAATGGGTGAGACCGGGGATGTAGCGCTGGTACTCGTAACCGCGCATCCATACCAGGCGCGAAGCGGAGAGCGTCTTCTGGTCCGGCAGCGGCTTGCTGGCCAGGCTCAGGGCGCTGATCAGGTCCGAATCGTAGTGCCAGGTGGGGTACACCACGCCACCGCTGACCTCGTTCTGATAGGACGCCACCCAGGCATCCGCCTCACCACGCTTCACCAGGCCGACGGATCGGGTGTAGGGCACGATCTGCATGTCCAGCTTGACCCCGGCGGGCTCGAATACCAGGCGCAGGATGTCCCAGGACAGGCCCGTACCGTCGGCATTGATTCGATCCACCCAGACATCGCTGGCCATGCGAATGTTCGCGGGCACGTCGTCGCTCGCCTGAACGCAGGCGCCGAGCGATAACAGCAGAGCCAGCCAGAAACCGCGAATCATCGCACCTCCAGGATTAGGCGAAGCCCAGGTTGGCCGCCAGGCCGTTGCTCCAGCCCCACACCAGGACCTGCATGGCCAGCCAGGCGAACACACCGGCCAGCACATCGTCGAGCATGATGCCGAAGCCACCGTGCACGTGCCGGTCGATCCAGCGGATCGGCCACGGCTTGAGAATATCGAAGAAGCGAAATACCAGAAAACCCACCAACACCCAGCCCCACCCTTCCGGCACCAGCCACAGGGTGATCCACATGCCGACCATCTCGTCCCAGACGATACCCTCATGGTCGTGTACGCGCAGGTCCTCGGCCACTTTGCCGCACAGCCAGACACCGAACAGCATGGTGACGCCCAGCATCAGCCAGTAGCCCCAGTCTGGCAACATCTGCCACAACGGGATGAACGGCACTGCAACCATCGAGCCCCAGGTGCCTGGCGCTTTGGGCAACGTGCCGGAGCCGAAACCAAAGGCGATGAAATGCCAGGGGTTGCGCCACACGGAGGGCGGCACGAATTCGGCGGGGACTTGCTTGGGATGATCAGTCACGTTGCGATCCGAAATGTTGGTAGCCACGCTGCAGCGGCTGGATGGCTCGGCCTTCGGCGTCCTGCAGGTGTACGCCCTGTCCGGCCTCGACGCGACCGATCACGTGCACAGGCTGCCCCATGGCGCGCAGCCCGTCCAGCTTCTCGGCAGGCAGAGTAAAGGCAAGCACGTAGTCATCGCCACCGGCAAGCGCCAGCTGGCGTGCCGTTTCGTCGCCCGCACAGGCTCGCAGGGCTGCTGACAGAGGCAGGCGTTGCTGTTCGACGATCAGTGCCACGCCGGATGCCCGGGCGATATGCCCGCAGTCGGCGAGCAGGCCATCGGAGATGTCCAGCGCCGCCGTGGCCAGCCCGCGCAACGCCTGCCCCAGTGCCAACTGCGGTGACGGCGACCAGTAGTGGGCCAGCAACGCGTTGGCGTCCTCGCGCAGCGGCTGCTCGCCGAGAACGAAGGGCAAGGCACCTGCGGCGTCACCAAGCGAACCGCCGACACACAGCAGATCGCCTGCGCGCGCCCCGGCACGGGTCAGCGCCAGGCCCTTGGGCACACGGCCGAATACGGTCAGGGTCAGGCTCAACGGCCCACGGGTGGTATCGCCACCGATCAGGTGCACACCGCAATGGCGCGCCATGCTTTCCAGCCCGGCGGTGAAATCGGCCAGCCAGTCAGGGGCAGCGTCGGGGAGCGTCAGGGCCAGGGTGAAGGCAAGAGGTGCCGCTCCCATGGCGGCCAGGTCACTGACCGAAACGGCCAGGGCACGCTGGCCGAGTAACAGGCCCGCCGCATCGGCGGGAAAGTGCACACCGGCAACCAGGGTGTCGGTGGAAACCGCCAGTTGTTCATCGACGGGCACTTCCAGCAGGGCGCAGTCGTCGCCGATCCCCAGCACCACACCATCTGCCGCCTGCGCGCAGGCGGCAGCAGCGAAGTAATGACGGATCAGCTCGAACTCGCCCAACACACTCAGCGCTTGCTGTTGAAATCGCGGACTTCGTCGGCACGCAGCTTCGGCGCCAGCTTGTCCAGCACGCCGTTGACGAACTTGTGCCCGTCGGTGGCGCCGAACACCTTGGCCAGCTCGATGCCTTCGTTGATCACCACGCGGTACGGCACGTCGATGCGGTTACGCAGCTCGTAGGTGGACAGACGCAGGATGGACAGCTCGACCGGATCGATCTCTTCCAGCGGACGATCGAGCAAGGGCTCGAAGGAACTGTCGATCTCGGTCTTCTGACGCGGCACGCCGTGCAGGATCTCGTGGAAGTAAGCCCCGTCGACCGCGCTGAAGTCGTTGTCGACACGGAACTGGGCCTCGATCTCGTTGAGCGCCTGCCCGGCGATATGCCAGGAGTACAGCGCCTGCATGGCCAGCGTACGCGCCTGACGGCGAGCCAGTACCTTGGCGCTTGGGCCCTTTTTGACCGGCTTGTTGTCGTTCTGGCTCACTTGGCCTCCAACTGCGCCAGCAGGCTGACCATTTCCAGAGCGGACAGGGCAGCTTCGGCACCCTTGTTGCCAGCCTTGGTGCCGGAGCGCTCGATGGCCTGCTCGATGGAGTCGACGGTCAGCACGCCGAAAGCGACCGGTACGCCGAATTCCATGGATACCTGGGCCAGGCCCTTGGTGCATTCGCCTGCTACGTATTCGAAGTGCGGCGTGCCGCCACGGATCACTGCGCCAAGGGCGATGATCGCGCTGTACTCGCCGCGCTGGGCGACTTTCTGGGCAACCAGCGGAATTTCGAAGGCGCCAGGAGCACGGATGATGGTGATGTCGCTTTCGCTGATGCCATGGCGTACCAGGGCGTCGACGGCGCCGCTGACCAGGCTTTCGACCACGAAGCTGTTGAAGCGGCCGACCACCAGGGCGAAGCGGCCCTCGGGAGCGATGAAAGTACCTTCGATGGTCTTCAGTGTCATAGCGAGTTCTCGAGCTGTCTTTAAAGAGCCAGGGCATGCCGTGGCAGGCCCTGAAAATAGTGTCGGTGAGCTAACCGTAGCTCACCGTGACGGTCACCCGTTATTTCGGGGGCAGGTATTCTACAACTTCCAGATCGAAACCGGATATCGCATTGAACTTCATCGGCGCACTCATCAGGCGCATCTTGCGCACACCGAGGTCGCGCAGGATCTGCGAACCGGCACCGACCGTACTGTAGGTGCTCGGTGCCTTGCTGGCAGCACCATCCGCCTCGCGAATATGTGCCAGCACCTCGTCGCCATCCAGCGAATGGCCCAGCAGCAGTACCACGCCACTGCCGGCGTTGGCCACTTCGGTCATTGCCGCACGCAGGCTCCAGCGACCGGGTTGACGCACCATCAGCAGGTCGCGCATCGGGTCCATGTTGTGCACGCGTACCAGGGTTGGCTCTTCCGGACAGATGGTGCCCAGGGTCAGGGCCATGTGCACGTCGCCTTCCACCGAATCCCGGAAGGTCACCAGATTGAACTGGCCCACTTCACTGTCCAGCGGCTGCTCGGCGATGCGGGTCACGGTACGTTCGTGGATCAGCCGGTAGTGGATCAGGTCGGCGATGGTGCCGATCTTAATGCCGTGCTGCTCGGCGAACACTTCCAGCTCGGGGCGACGGGCCATGGTGCCGTCGTCGTTCATGATCTCGCAGATCACTCCGCTCGGCTCGTAGCCGCCCATCCGAGCCAGGTCGCAGGCCGCTTCGGTGTGCCCGGCGCGGGCCAGGGTGCCGCCGGGCTGGGCCATCAACGGAAAGATGTGGCCGGGGCTGACGATGTCTTCGGCAACCGCGTTCTTCGCCGCCGCAGCCTGCACGGTGCGAGCGCGGTCAGCGGCGGAGATACCGGTGGTGACGCCCTCGGCGGCTTCGATGGAAACGGTGAACTTGGTGCCGAAACCCGAGCCATTGCGCGGTGCCATGAGGGGCAGCTTGAGGGTTTCGCAGCGCTCGCGGGTCATCGGCATGCAGATCAGGCCGCGGGCGAAGCGCGCCATGAAGTTGATGTGCTCGGCGGTCACGCATTCCGAGGCGATGATCAGGTCGCCTTCGTTCTCACGGTCTTCATCATCCATGAGGATGACCATCTTGCCGGCGCGAATGTCTTCGACCAGCTCTTCGATACTGTTGAGTGCCATGGTGGCGGTGTCCTTAATTCTTCAGGTAGCCGTGTTCGGCGAGAAAGCCTTCGGTGAGCCCTGCGCTGCTGGGTTCTGCCGCCTTGTCACCGAGCAGCAGGCGCTCCAGGTAACGGGCCAGCAGGTCGACCTCCAGATTCACCCGACGCCCGGGGCGGTAGTCGGCCATGATGGTCTCGGCCAGGGTGTGCGGCACGATGGTCAGCTCGAACTCGGCGCCATCCACGGCGTTCACCGTGAGGCTGGTACCGTCGACGGTGATCGAGCCCTTGTGGGCGATGTACTTGGCCAGCTCACGCGGGGCACGCACCCTGAACTGGATGGCGCGGGCGTTCTCCTCACGGGAGACGATCTCGCCGACGCCATCGACATGGCCGCTGACCAGGTGACCACCCAGGCGGGTGGTAGGCGTCAGCGCCTTTTCCAGATTGACCCGGCTGCCGCTCTTGAGGTCGATGAAGGCGGTACGCGCCAGGGTTTCCCGGCTGACGTCGGCCCAGAAGCCGTCACCCGGCAACTCCACGGCGGTCAGGCACACGCCGTTGACGGCGATGCTGTCGCCCAGGGCCACATCGCCCAGATCGAGTTTGGCGGTCTTGACGTAGACACGCACGTCGCCGCCCTTGGGGGTGATGGCGGCGATGCTGCCGATGGACGCGATGATTCCGGTGAACATAAGTGCTCCTCGTCAGACCGGCAGTTCTTTGAGCTTGCGCAGCGTATCGGCACAGGTGCGCGCGGCCTCGGCGCCCTTGACCAGGAAGTGCTCGCGGAAGAACGTCTGGTGCTCTTCACCGGCATGGAAATGATGGGGCGTGAGAACCGCCGAGAACACCGGCACGTCGGTTTCCAGCTGCACCTGCATCAGGCCCTCGATCACCGCCTGGGCGACGAACTCGTGACGGTAGATACCGCCATCGACCACCAGCCCGGCAGCGACGATGCCAGCATAACGACCGCTCTTGGCCAGGCGCTTGGCATGCAGGGGAATTTCGAAGGCGCCGCCGACTTCGAAGCAGTCGATCTCGCTCGCTGCATAGCCCTGGCGCTGCATTTCTTCGAGGAAGGCGTTACGGGACTGATCGACGATTTCGCGGTGCCAGCAGGCTTGCACGAAGGCAACCCGGCGCACGTGAGAAGCAATGGACATGTTCAACTCCTGTTTATGGTTAAAACAGGGCAGCTTGGATCGATAGGGACATTACGGACGTCGGCAGCCGCAAGGGCGCCTTGTCAGGCAATCCCGCTCTCTCTTCATCCGGACTATACCGTCGGCTCCGGAATCGCACCGGATCTGCTGGACCCCGGGCGGCTGGTGCCGTACCGGGCGCTCGCGGGCTAGATGCGTTGCGCACCATTACCGCCGGTGGGGAATCGCACCCCGCCCTGAGAACGTTGTGGCCACGCTGTGCGGCCGACAGGCGTTTTACCATAGTTGCCGTGGCGGTGCACGGAGGGCGTGCCCCAGCGGCAACGCTCAGTCGCCGGAATCGGGCACCGCGATGATGCGCCAATCGTCACCCACGGCGCGCATATCGACGATCTTCAACGCTTTGGCCTCGGCCATCCGCGCCAGGGGCAGATCGAGTAACGGCCTGGCACTGGAGCCGAGGAACTTGGGCGCGACGAACAACTGGTACTCATCGACCAGCCCCAGACGGGCGAACGCACCGGCGAGTTTCGGCCCGGCCTCGACCAATACCTCGTTGGCACCACGGCCTGCCAGCTCCTGCAGCAATTTGCGCAAGTCGACATGGCCGTTGTTGCCGGGCATCGCCAGGAGTTCGTGGCCATCGTCGAGATAACGGTCGCGCGACGTCGCCGCCGCGCAGGTCGCCACCAGTGCCGGCCCCACCTGGAAGAACGGTGCACTCAGCGGTACCCGCAAGCGCCCGTCGATCAGCACGCGCAATGGCGGGCGAGCCTGAGCCAGCGCCGTGAGCTCGGCGCCCAGGCCCAGTTCGTCGGGACGCACCGTCAGACGCGCCGCATCGGCCAGCAACGTATCGGCCCCAGTCAGTACCACGCTGGAGCGCGCCCGCAACCGCTGCACCGCTGCGCGAGCGGCTGGCCCGGTGATCCACTGGCTTTCGCCGCTGGCCATGGCGGTGCGCCCGTCCAGGCTCATGGCCAGCTTGACCCGCACCAGCGGCAAGCCCTTTTCCATGCGTTTGACGAAGCCGGCATTGAGCGCCCGCGCCTCGCTTTCCAGCACGCCGCTCTGCACCGAGATGCCGGCGTTCATCAGCCTCAGCAGGCCACGACCGGCCACCTGCGGATTGGGATCCTGCATGGCCGCGACGACCCTCGCGACGCCTGCCTCGACCAAGGCATCGGCGCAAGGCGGCGTACGTCCGTGGTGGCTGCAGGGTTCGAGGGTGACGTAGGCGGTAGCACCACGCGCCTTGTCACCGGCCTGGCGCAGCGCATGAACCTCGGCATGGGGCTCGCCAGCCTTGGCGTGCCAGCCCTCACCGACGATCTTGCCGTCGCGCACGATCACGCAACCGACACGGGGATTGGGATGGGTGGAATACAGCCCCTTGCGCGCCAGCTCGAGCGCGCGCGCCATGAATGCCTGATCGCTGGTGCTCATCTCAGTCCTGATTGGGCTCGCGGGAAAGACGGTCGATTTCCTCGCGGAATTCGTTGAGATCCTGGAAGCGCCGGTACACCGAGGCGAAACGAATGTAGGCCACTTCGTCGAGCTTCTGCAGTTCGGTCATCACCAGTTCGCCCAGCACCAGCGACTTGATCTCGCGCTCGCCGGTGGCCCGCAGGCGGTGCTTGATATGGGCGATGGCCGCCTCCAGCCGCTCGATGCTCACCGGACGTTTCTCCAGTGCGCGCTGCATGCCTGCTCGCAGCTTGTCTTCGTCGAAGGGCTGGCGGCTGCCGTCCTGCTTGATCAGACGCGGCATCACCAGTTCGGCGGTCTCGAACGTGGTAAAGCGTTCACCGCAGGCCAGGCACTCTCGGCGGCGACGCACCTGATCGCCCTCGGCGACCAGACGGGAATCGATGACTTTGGTGTCGTTGGCGGAGCAAAAGGGGCAATGCATGGTCGGGAAAGCCAGGCGGGAAAGCCAGCATGGTAGCGCATCCCCCCGGCCCGGTGCCAAGCGACGCAGGGCCACTTTCCTTTGCATTCGCCGTTGGCTATGGGGAGAATCCAGCCACTGCCCCGAGGAATTCCCCATGCCATTGCGCCCGCTCGCCCTGCTCAGTCTCGCCGCCTTGCTCGCCGCCTGCGCCAGCGAAACACCGCCACCCGCCGCACCACCCGCAGCGCCTGCGCCGAAACAGGAGCCAGCGGCAACGCCGGCACACCTGCGTGACCTCACCGGCACGCTACTCGACGTGCCAGCGGGCGCCGATGTGGAGCTGGCCCTGCTGACCATCAACGAACGCGGTCTGCCTAACAAGCTGCTGGGTAACATCCAGCTGCGCGGAACCGGCGCGCCGCTGCCGTTTCGCCTGCAGTTCAACCCCGAGAACTTCGACCAGGGCATCCGCGTGGAACTGCGTGGCCGGGTTCATCAGTCCGGCAAGCTGGTGCTGCACATGCCTAGCCAGTTGATCCGCCAGCCACAAAGCCAGGCGCTCGGCGAAGTACGCGTAACGCCCGCGCTGTGACACCACCGCGCCACCTGCAGGCGGCCCTGAGTGAGCTGCTCGGCGATGCCCACCTGAGCGCGACCGCCCTGCCGGGTAGCGACCTGCGCCTGTGGTTGATCGACCCGGCGAACATGGATCGCTGCTTCAGCCCCGAGGAAACCCGGCGTATTCTCGAGGAGCCGCCTTACTGGTGCTTCTGCTGGGCCAGCGGCCTGGTGCTGGTGGACTGGCTGGCCCAGCACCCGCAATGGGTACGCGGCAAACGAGTACTGGATGTCGGTGCTGGCTCCGGCGTGGCAGCCATTGCCGCCATGCGAGCAGGCGCGGCGCAGGTGGTGGCCTGCGATCTGGACCCGCTTGCGCTGGCGGCCTGCAAGGCCAACGCCGAACTCAATGGCGTGCAGCTGGAGTATTCCAGCGACCTGTTCGCCGAGCGGCGCGACTACGACCTGGCGATAGTCGCCGACGTGCTCTACGACCGCGCCAACCTGCCCCTGCTCGACCGCGTTCTCGAACATGCCCGACAGGTGCTGGTGGCCGACTCGAGAGTGCGCGACTTCAGCCACCCGGCCTACCGCCGCATCGGCGGCCTGGAGGGCTGTACCTGGCCGGACCTGGCTGAGCCCGAAACCTTCCGCCACGTCAGCCTCTATCATGCCGACGGCGGCCCCTTGTAGCCGCGCACCGGCGCCCACATTTATAGTCATCTCCAATTAACCACTTTCCGCCCGGACAGAGACCGACCATGAGCGACACCCCGTACATCTTCGATATCAATGGCGCCGTCCAGTTTGAACAGCTGGTGATCGAGAACTCGTTCAGCAAACCGGTACTGGTGGACTTCTGGGCCGACTGGTGTGCGCCGTGCAAGGCGTTGATGCCCCTGCTGACGCAGATCACCGAGGGCTATCAGGGCGAACTGCTGCTGGCCAAGGTCAACTGCGATATCGAACAGGAAATCGTCGCGCGCTTCGGCATCCGCAGCCTGCCGACCGTGGTGCTGTTCAAGAATGGCCAGCCGGTCGACGGTTTTCAGGGGGCGCAACCCGAGTCGGCGATCCGCGCCCTGCTCCAGCCCCATGTTCCAGAACCTCAGGCGCCCGAGGCCGATCTGCTGGACGTCGCCCAGGAAGCCTTCGCCGATGGCCGCATCGGCGAAGCCGAAGCCCTGCTCAAGCAAAAGCTCGGCGAGGACAACAGCAACGCTGCCGCACTGATTCTGTATGCACGCTGCCTGGCAGAGCGCGGCGAACTGGGTGAGGCGCAACAGGTACTCGATGCCGTCCAGGGTGATGAACACAAACAGGCCCTGGCCGGAGCCCGCGCGCAACTGACCTTCCTGCGTGAAGCGGCCGATCTGCCGGATGCCGCCACCCTGAAGAGCCGTCTGGCGCAGAACGCCGAGGACGACGAAGCCGCCTATCAACTGGCCATTCAGCAGCTCGCCCGCCAGCAGTATGAGCCGGCTCTGGACGCCCTGCTGAAACTCTTCGTGCGCAACCGCAACTACGCCGACGGCCTGCCGCACAAGACGTTGCTGCAGGTGTTCGACCTGCTCGGCAACGACCACCCGCTGGTAACCACCTACCGCCGCCGGGTGTATCAGGCGCTCTATTGATTCCGAGAACCTGTCCCGTAGCCGACTGTGTGAAAACTACTGCGCTCGATCATGCGGCCTGGTAGGAGCCCGCTTGCGGGCGATGCAACGTTGATTTCGACATCGCTATCGCCGGCAAGCCGGCTCCCACCGATACCTGCCGGCTACGGCTGCTCTACCCAGCAATAAACCGGCGCATCCGGGCCGGTTTCCATGCGCACCTGCTCGCAATGACGCAGGCGCACCAACAACCGCTTGCCCGCCACCTCACCGCCAGCCAGTGCGGCCAGTTGCGCCAGCAACTGCGGCCCCTCGATGCGTCCGGCCCGGCGCAACAACTCGAGCACCGTTTGCCATTGCCCGTCCTGATCGGGCTGAACGGCCTGAGGGCTAACAGCGGCCGGGCTCTGCAGCGACCCCGGCACGGCGGCCGCCAGCTGCGCCCAGTCCTGGGGGTCGAGCTCCACCGTCAAATCCACCGGCCAGTCACCGATCCGTCCACGTATACGCACCATCACCACCTCCGAACTTTCCGGATGCCATGCTCCCACAGGCAGGCAAACCAAGCATCCCCTCTATCTCCGCCCATAAATTTGTTATAACGTATCAACAACTTTCACGCACCGGAGCCCTCTCATGCGCCGCCTACTGCTCGCCCTGCCCTTCGCCCTGCTTCCCCTGGCCGCTGCTCACGCGCAGAATCATGACCACGATCACGACCATGAACACGGTAGCCTCGGCAAGCATGAGCACGGCGTCGCCACGCTGAACGTCGCGCTCGAGGGCAACGAGCTGGAGATCGAACTGGAAAGCCCGGCCATGAACATCGTCGGTTTCGAGCACGCGGCAACCAGCGAGGCCGACAAGAAAACCGTCGCTGCCGCTCGCGCCTTGCTGGAAAAACCACTCGCCCTGTTCAGCCTGCCCGCTGCTGCCGGTTGCAGCCTCACCGAGCATGAACTGAAAAGCCCACTGTTCGGCAACGATGACCATGATCACGATGAAGCTGCCGCTGGCCACGATCACGACCATGAGCACAGCGACATCGATGCCGACTACAGCTTCACCTGCAAGCAGCCGGACGCCCTGAAGACGCTCGACCTGTCGGCCTTCTACAAGCAGTTCCCGGCGACCCAGAAGATCAACGTGCAACTGATCGGCCCAAGCGGCCAGCAAGGTGTCGAGTCGACGCCAGCCAATGCACAATTGAAGTTCTGATCGGCCTCGCGGACGCCTCCAGCTGGAGGCGTTTGCATTCGCACATGTCCTGCAACACCCCTCGGGGCAGCATTTCGCGCCCATAGGGGCACCTGTAAAAACGTAGGCGAGGCAGTCAGCGCGAGGCAAAACAGGCAAACGAGTATTTTGATTGGACTCGCATTCGAGCCTGTTTTTAACGTCACGATGACAACGCAGGTAGTTTTTAGAGGTGCCCATGACTGGCACACTTGCCCCCGTCACCTCAATCGCCAGCAGCCCCCATGACCTCAGCACTGATCGAACTCACCGACCTCGGCTTCGCCTGGCCCGGCCAGGACGAGCTTCTGGATATTCCGAACTTTCATCTGCAGCGCGGCGAGACCCTGTTTCTCAAGGGCCCCAGCGGCAGTGGCAAGACCACCCTGCTCGGATTGCTCGGCGGTGTGCAGAAACCTGGCCGAGGCAAGATTCGTCTGCTCGGCGAGGATCTCGCCGCCCTCTCGGCCGCCCGCCGGGATCGTTTCCGTGTCGACCACACCGGCTACATCTTCCAGCAATTCAACCTGCTGCCCTTTCTCAGCGTTCGCGCCAACGTCGAGCTGCCCTGCCGCTTCTCCAGCCTTCGCGCACAACGTGCAGCGCAGCGCTATGGCAGCGTGGATCAGGCGGCGGCGAAACTGTTGGAACACCTCGGCCTGCGCCCGGAGTTGCTCGAACGGCGTGCGGATTCGCTGTCCATCGGCCAGCAACAACGCGTAGCCGCGGCTCGCGCACTGATCGGCCAGCCGGAACTGGTGATTGCCGACGAACCGACTTCGGCGCTGGACGCCGATGCGCGTCAGGCGTTCCTCGAGCTGCTGTTCGGCGAATGCCGTGATGTCGGCGCCAGCCTGCTGTTCGTCAGCCACGACCAGAGCCTGGCCCCGCTGTTCGACCGCAGCCTGTCGCTGGCCGAACTGAACCGCGCCAGCAAACCCCAGGAGGTCTGAGGTGTTCCTGTTACGACTCGCCTTGGCCAGCCTGGCCAACCGCCGCTTCACCGCTCTGCTCACGGTCTTCGCCATCGCACTGTCGGTGTGTCTGCTGCTCGCCGTGGAGCGGGTGCGCACCGAAGCCCGCGCCAGCTTCGCCAATACCATCAGTGGTACCGACCTGATCGTCGGCGCCCGTTCCGGCAGCGTGAATCTGCTGCTGTACTCGGTGTTCCGCATCGGCAACGCCACCAACAACATCCGCTGGGACAGTTTCGAGAAGCTCGCCGCGCACCGCCAGGTCGACTGGGCCATCCCGATTTCCCTGGGCGACTCGCACCGGGGCTACCGGGTGATGGGCACCGACACGGGTTATTTCGACCATTACCACTATGGTCGTGGCCAGGCATTGCAGGTTGCCCAGGGCGAACGCTTTCACGATCTGTTCGACGTGGTGCTTGGCGCCGAAGTGGCCCAGGCCCTGAACTACAAGCTCGGCGACAAACTGGTGCTGTCCCATGGCGTGGCGGCCATCAGCCTGCAGCAACACGATGACAAGCCGTTCGTGGTCAGCGGCATCCTCGCCCGCACCGGCACGCCCGTGGATCGCACCCTGCATATTTCCCTGGAGGGCATGGAAGCGCTGCATGTCGACTGGCAGAACGGTGTCCCCGCCCGCGGTGCTGGCAAGATAAGCGCTGAACAGGCCCGTGAGATGAATCTGCAGCCCAAGGCCATCACCGCGGTGATGCTCGGCCTGAAGAGCAAGATCGCCACTTTCGCAGTCCAGCGCGAGGTCAACGAGTACCGCGGCGAACCGCTGCTGGCGATTCTCCCTGGCGTTGCCCTGCAGGAATTGTGGAGCCTGATGGGCACGGCGGAGAAGGCGCTGTTCGTGGTGTCGCTGTTCGTCGTACTGACTGGGTTGATCGGCATGCTCACGGCCATCCTCACCAGCCTCAACGAGCGGCGCCGGGAGATGGCCATCCTGCGTTCGGTGGGCGCACGGCCGTGGCACGTCGCCAGTTTGCTGATCCTCGAAGCCTTCTCCCTGGCGGCGGCTGGCGTCGTCGCCGGTGTCGCCCTGCTGTACGGCGGCATCGCCGGTGCACAGGGCTATGTGCAGGCCAACTACGGGCTGTATCTGCCATTGAGTGCACCGACACCCTATGAGTGGACGCTGCTCGGCGCTATTCTGGCGGCCGCTCTGCTGATGGGCTGCGTACCGGCCTGGCGGGCCTATCGGCAGTCATTAGCAGATGGTCTGTCCATCCGCCTCTGAGAACCTACTCACGATCGGCTGCGCGTCGGCCCTGCGGCGTTGAAAACAAGCTCGGAAAGCTCATTTACATCAGTAAACTCCGCTTCCTCGCTTATTTTCGCCTTGCAGGGCTCTAGCTCGCACAATCGTGAATAGGTTCTGAATATTCGGAGCCGGCAGCGGCTCCGTTTTCAATCAAGAGGTAGTGTCATGTTTCGCGCTCTGCTCATCGCCCTTCTCATGACCCTGGCGGCTCCGCTATGGGCAGCCGAACTGCGTACGCTGAACTGGCAGGAGCTGATCCCCAAGGATGCACCGCCGCAGATCGCCCAGATGACGCCCATGCATGACATGTCGCAGTTGGGTGACGCGCTGTCCGAAGGGGGCGCCGCTTCTCTGCAGCAGTTTCCGTCCGCGCCGGTGGTCAAGGAGATGGAAGGCCAGCAGGTCAAGATTCCGGGCTACATCGTGCCGCTGGACGTGACCGAGGAAGGCCGCGTTACCGAGTTCCTGCTGGTGCCCTACTTCGGCGCCTGCATCCACGTACCGCCACCACCCTCCAACCAGATCATCCATGTCACCGCCGAACTGGGCGTGCTGCTCGACGCGCTGTACCAGCCGTTCTGGATCGAGGGCCCACTGAAGGTCGAGCACAGCAGCAGCGAGCTGGCCGAAGTCGGTTATCAGATGGCAGCGGACAAGATCTACCCGTACGAGCTGCCGGCCAACTGACATCATGGCAAAAAGTCGCACCCTGCCGGC
This sequence comes from Pseudomonas flavescens, assembly GCF_013408425.1. Lineage (NCBI taxonomy): Bacteria > Pseudomonadati > Pseudomonadota > Gammaproteobacteria > Pseudomonadales > Pseudomonadaceae > Phytopseudomonas > Phytopseudomonas flavescens. The sequence continues at coordinate 3,844,025 of NZ_JACBYV010000001.1, forward strand.
CATGAGCATTGAGCTGAGTCAAAGGACGCTTCGCCAGGCGCCCTAACCTGACGTCATCCGAGATTATCGTATGACCCGTTAGGAGCTCACCATGTACAAGTCGCTGTTCTCTGCCTCTCTGATCGCCCTGGCGCTGGCTGCCCCTGCGGCGCAGGCGCACCAGGCCGGAGATATCCTCGTGCGCGCGGGCGCCATCACGGTCAATCCGAAGGCCGACAGTTCCACGGTCAAGGTCGACCGTGGCGGCCTCGCCGGTACCGACCTGGGCGGCAAGGCGACCATGAGCAGTGACACGCAGCTGGGCCTCAACTTCGCCTACATGCTCACCGACAACATCGGCCTCGAGCTGCTTGCCGCAACACCGTTCGAACACGACGTGAAAATCAAGGGAACCGCGCTGGATGCCGCCAACGGTAAACTCGGCACCTTGAAACACCTGCCGCCGACCCTGAGCGTGGTCTACTACCCGCTCGACTCGAAATCGCTGTTCCAACCCTATATCGGCGCCGGCATCAACTACACCTGGATCTACGACGAGCACGTGGGCAGCCGCGCCACCTCGGCCGGCTTCGACAATTTCCGGGCGAAGAATTCCTGGGGCCTGGCCTGGCAGATCGGTGCCGACTACATGCTCACCGACAACCTGCTGATCAACGCCCAGGCGCGCTACATCGACATCGACACCACCGCCTATGTCGACCATCCCGGCCTCGGCGTGCGCGCCAAGGTCGACGTCGACGTCGATCCGTTCGTGTACATGGTTGGCCTGGGCTACAAGTTCTAAGCGCGCGACAAGGCGACAGCGGACATCGTTATGGCGCCGTGACGCGGCGCCTTGGTGGGCGCCGCCTGCAGTTCGCAGTGGGAGCGGGCCGCGCCCGCGATTCGCGCGCATGGCGCGCTCCCACAATGACGAAGCTGGCGCCTTGTCAAAGCCCGATAACGCAGAAAGCCGGCATTGCCGGCTTTCTGCGTTTCAGGAACATGGCAGCTCAGCTATTGAGCAACGCGGCCAGCCCATCGCGCAATGTGGTCTGCGCGGGCAACTGATAATGCGTGGCCAGGCGACCATTGTCTGCGCGGGAATGACGGATGTCGCCCGCCCGTGGATCGAGGTGGGTGACTGCCGGCAGGCCGCCAAGCAGCTCGCCGATCTGCGCCAGCAGTTGCTTGAGGCTTACGGTCTGGTTCCAACCGACGTTCACCGCGCCTTGCGCTACTTGCTCGGCGTCCAGCGCCTGCTGCAGCAACTCGACCAGATCGGCGACATAGAAGAAATCGCGGGTCTGCTCACCGTCGCCGAACACACTGATCGGCAGCCCCTGCTGGGCGCGCTGAGTGAAGATGCTGATCACCCCGGAATACGGCGAGGACGGATCCTGACGCGGGCCGAAGACGTTGAAGAAGCGGAAGATCGCCGGCTCCAGGCCATGCTGGCGCGCGTAGAACTCCAGGTAATGTTCGCTGGCCAGCTTGTCGGCTGCATAGGGCGTCAGCGGTGCCTTGGCGGTGTTTTCATCGATCGCCAGCCCCTCCCCGTTGTTGCCGTAGACCGCGGCGCTGGAGGCGAACACCACACGTCGCACGCCGTGCTCGCGCATGGCCTCGCAGATGTTCAGGGTGCCGATGAAATTGCTCTGGTGAGTACTGACCGGATCGTCCACCGACGCCTGCACCGACGCCACGGCGGCGAGATGCACCACCGCGCCACAGCCGGCCACGGCCCGACTGACGAGCCCGGCGTCTGCCACATCGCCCTCGATGAAGGTCAGCCGCGGATCGTTCACCGGCAGATTGGCCAGCTTGCCCATGGACAGGTTGTCCAGCACACGAACGCTGTGGCCGCGCGCCAGCAGGGCGTCGATCAGGTTGGAGCCGATGAAACCGGCACCGCCGGTAACGAGAATGGGTCGATCAGACATGACGATAGTACTGCTCCAGCAGGCTCGGCAGGCCGGCACGCCAGGCGCGCGGCTTGACGCCGAAGGTGTGAAGGATTTTCTTGCACGACATCACGCCGTGCTGCGGCTCTTCGGCAGCGTCGCCCCGCAGGGCGTGGGCCTGGCCGGATATCTCCTCGAGGAGGTTCTGGCGCATGTGCCGTGCCTCGCCCAGGATCGCCTGACCGAGTGCCAGCGATGTAGTCGCCTCATGCCCGCCGTAGTGGTAAGTGCCCCACAGCGGCGCAGCGCAATCGAGCTGCTTGAGCACGGCCAGAATGACTCGGGCGGCATCGTCTACCGGCGTCGGGTTGCCTCGCCGATCATCGGCCAGGAACAGCGCTTCTTCGCGCTCGGCGCGCACCAGAAAACGCGCCAGCAGCCCATCCGGGCTGTCATCGAGCAACCAGCCGAAGCGCAGCAGCACATGCCGCGGGCACAGGGCTCGGACACTCTGCTCCATGCGGGCCAGCACCTGCCCCCGCAAGCCGAGCGGCTGCGCCTCGTCCTTTTCGTTGTATGCGGTGGCGCGAGCGCCGTCGAACACACGGTAGCTGGACGGTTGCAGCAGACGAATATCGTGATGCTGACAGAGCTCGGCCAGGCGTTCCACGGCGCGTTCCTGCGCGACGAAACGCTCCTCGCTGACCTGCGAAGCCTGGAACCAGTCGAAATAATAGGCAAGGTTGATCACCGCATCGGGGCGGGTATCGTCGACCAACTGGGTCAGGCTGGCGGCATCCCAACCCTGGGCCGGCGGGCGGGGTGCGAGGAAACCGATGTCTTCTTCGGCTCCCAGGCGAATCAACGCCCGACCCAGCGTACTGCCGCCACCCAGTAACAACAGGCGCATGCGCATAACGAAACTAGAGGCTCCACAATCAGGTTTGAGCGTGCACCGCGCAATGGCGCGCCAGCCGCTGAATTCTCGGCAGATCCCGGACGGTTCAGCCCTATGGCCTGCATTTTGCTGTTTTTACCCCGCGGCGTCATCAACCACGAACTACCTTGACGCACGTCGATGGATCAAGGACACCTGGTCACTGAATCGGCATCCCCGGCAACCGCAGCCGGATGCGGTGGTCATAGTGCCAAGCGAAGAAGAGATGAAAGGACAGAAAATTTGAGAAAGCTGATGTTCCTGGCCTGCTGCGCGGTACTCGCCTACGGCCTGTTCCGACCGGAGCCGCCGCCGGACCTGTTCGACGAATCGGACAAATTCCTCCACCTGCTGGCCTTTGCCGGCCTGTCGCTGGTCAGCCGTATCGCCTTCCCGACCGTGCCAGGCTGGGCGCTCTGGAGCCTGCTCTACATTCAGGCGCCGCTGCTGGAATGGCTGCAGCACTACTTCCAGCCTAGTCGCGAATTCAGCCAGCTGGACGTTCTTGCCAACCTGTGCGGCATCAGCATCGCGCTGGTGCTGTGGATCTGCCAGGGCCTGCTGCGCAAACGCTTCTTCAGCCCAGCCTGAAGTTGGCAGCAAGCGAAACGAAAAAGGCCCCGCATTGCGGGGCCTCTTGCTGTCACGGCTGACGATCAGAACGGAATATCGTCATCGAAACTGTCGTAGTCCTGAGCCGGCTGCGGCTTCTGCTGTTGCGGAGCGGACTGGCGCGGAGCCTGTTGCTGCGGCTCGCGCTGCGGTGCCGGGCGCGACTGACGCGGGGCGGAGTCGCCACCGCCAGCGTTGTCCGGACGGCCACCAAGCAGCTGCATGGTGCCCTGCATGTCGACGATGATTTCAGTGGTGTAACGCTTCACACCGTCCTTTTCCCACTCGCGGGTCTGCAGCTTGCCCTCGATGTAGACCTGAGAACCCTTGCGCAGATACTCACCGGCAATTTCCGCAACCTTGCCGAACAGCGAAACACGGTGCCACTCGGTCTTTTCGACCTTCTGCCCGGTCTGCTTGTCCGTCCACTGCTCGCTGGTAGCCAGACTCAGGTTGGTCACGGCGTTGCCGCTGGGCAGATAGCGCGTTTCCGGATCCTGTCCGCAGGTACCGACCAGAATGACTTTGTTAACCCCACGGGCCATAACGCTCTCCTACTTTCAGCACGTCACCGGCGCCGCTTCGATCAAGCGCTGCAGCGACGTGCGATCCAATTGTTGGGTATCCACTTTCACATAAATGGCGGCTTCTTCGGCCACCACGACGGCATCCGCCACTCCGGGCACTGCCTGAATTCGCTCGGCCAGACCTGCTTCCTGTAACGCCGCAGTCGATAGCGGCAAACGCAGGCTGGTTACATACGGCGGTTCGCGCATAGTAACAGCAAAGGCCAGCCAAAGAAGCGTCAACAGCGCACAGCCACCGAACACGCCGGGCAGACCATGATGCTGATACAGCCAGCCACCCATGATGCCGCCCAGGGCCGAGCCGAGGAACTGGCTGGTCGAATAGACCCCCATCGCGGTGCCTTTGCCACCTGCTGGCGCCACCTTGCTGATCAGCGATGGCAGCGAGGCCTCCAACAGGTTGAACGCAGTGAAGAACACCACGATGCCAAGCACCAGATTGCGCAAACCATGGCCGAACGCCCAGAAATACAGCTCACAGCAAAGCAGGACGATCACCGAGCCGATCAGCACACGGCGCATCTGACGCTTCTTCTCGCCGTAGATGATGAATGGCACCATCAGGAAAAAACCACCGAGCAGTGCGGTCAGGTACACCCACCAGTGCTGCTCCTTGGGCAAGCCGCCCTGCTCCACCAGAGCCAGCGGCAGAGCGATGAAGCTGGCCATCAGGATGGCGTGCAATGCGAAGATGGCGAAGTCCAGACGCAGCAGGTCAGGATGCTTGAGGGTCGGCCACAGCGCCTGTTTGGCGACCCCGGATTCACGGTGCTGCAGCGGCCCGGCGCTGGATGGCACCAGGCCGGCGACAATCACTATCCCCAGCAGCGCCATGGCGCCAGTGGCCAGGAACAGGCCGGACAACCCGAACGCCCGGGTCAGCAGCGGCCCGACCACCATGGCAACGGCGAAGGACAGACCGATGCTCATGCCGATCATGGCCATCGCCTTGGTGCGGTGCTGTTCGCGGGTCAGATCGGACAGTAGCGCCATCACCGCCGCGGAAATCGCCCCGGCGCCCTGCAGCACGCGACCGGCGATCACCCCCCAGATGGAGTCGGCGTTAGCCGCCAGCAGACTGCCTGCGGCAAACACCACGAGGCCGAAGTAGATAACCGGTCGCCGACCGATGCGATCGGACAGCACGCCGAAGGGAATCTGCAGAAAGGCCTGGGTCAGGCCGTAGGCGCCGATGGCCAGGCCGATCAGAGCCGGGGTTGAACCGGCGAGCTCTTGCCCATAGGTAGCCAATACCGGCAGTACCATGAACATGCCCAGCATGCGGAATGCGAATACCAGTGCCAGCCCACCGGCTGCCCGAGTCTCCGCGCCACTCATGCGTTCGCTGTGCGAATCGCGCATCGTCGATAACCTGTTGAAACAAGCCGGCGATTCTACCAGTCGAAACCCTACTGGCACAGCAGCGGCGCTTTGCCGCACGGCTGTCGCCCCCCGTATACTCGGCGGTTTATCCGCCCGCCACGCGAGGCTGCGACCAGAGCCTTTCTTTTACGAAGCGATGACAACGTAGGCAGCTTTTAGAGGTTCCTTGTGGACAAGATTTTGATCCGGGGTGCTCGCACCCACAACCTGAAGAACATCGACCTGACCCTGCCACGCGACAAGCTGATCGTGATCACCGGCCTGTCCGGCTCGGGCAAGTCATCCCTGGCGTTCGACACTCTGTATGCCGAGGGTCAGCGCCGTTACGTCGAGTCGCTGTCGGCCTATGCCCGGCAGTTCCTATCGATGATGGAAAAGCCCGACGTCGACACCATCGAAGGCTTGTCGCCGGCCATCTCCATCGAGCAGAAGTCCACCTCGCATAACCCGCGCTCGACGGTCGGCACCATCACCGAGATCTACGATTACCTGCGCCTGCTCTATGCACGCGCTGGCCAACCGCGCTGCCCGGATCACGATCTGCCACTGGAAGCGCAAACCGTCAGCCAGATGGTCGACCAGGTGCTCGCCCTGCCCGAAGGCAGCAAGCTGATGCTGCTGGCTCCGGTGATTCGCGAGCGCAAGGGCGAGCACTTGGCCGTGTTCGACGAGCTGCGCGCCCAGGGCTTCGTGCGTGTACGGGTCAACGGCAAGCTCTATGAGCTGGATGAGTTGCCGAAGCTCGACAAGCAGAAGAAGCACAGCATCGATGCCGTGGTCGACCGCTTCAAGGCGCGTGGCGATCTGCAGCAGCGCCTGGCCGAGTCGTTCGAGACGGCACTCAAGCTGGCCGATGGTCTTGCCCTGATCGCGCCCATGGAAGGCGAAGACGGTGAGGAGATCATCTTCTCCGCGCGCTTCGCCTGCCCGGTGTGCGGCCACTCGATCAGCGAGCTGGAACCCAAGCTGTTCTCCTTCAACAACCCGGCCGGTGCCTGCCCGACCTGCGATGGCCTGGGCGTGAAGCAGTTCTTCGATGCCAAGCGCCTGGTCAACGCCGAGCTGACCCTGGCCGAAGGCGCGATACGCGGCTGGGACAGACGCAACGTTTACTACTTCCAGATGCTCGGCTCGCTGGCCTCGCATTACGGCTTCAGCCTGGACACGCCTTTCGGCGAGCTGGACAACGACCACCAGAAAGTGATTCTCGGTGGTAGCGGCTCGCAGAACGTCGACTTCAAGTACCTCAACGACCGGGGCGACATCGTCAAGCGCTCGCATCCGTTCGAAGGCATCGTGCCCAACCTAGAGCGCCGCTATCGCGAGACCGAGTCGACCAGCGTGCGCGAAGAACTGGCCAAGTTCCTCAGCACCCAGCCCTGCCCCGACTGCCGTGGCACTCGCCTGCGTCGCGAAGCGCGTCACGTCTGGGTCGGCGAGAAGACCCTGCCGGCGGTGACCGGCATGCCGATCGGTTCGGCCAGCGACTACTTCGGTGACCTGACCCTGGAAGGTCGACGTGGCGAGATCGCCAGCAAGATTCTCAAGGAAATCTGCGAACGCCTGCAGTTCCTGGTCAACGTCGGCCTCGACTACCTGACTCTGGATCGCAGCGCTGACACCCTGTCCGGTGGTGAGGCGCAGCGCATTCGCCTGGCCAGCCAGATCGGCGCTGGCCTGGTGGGCGTCATGTACATCCTCGACGAGCCCTCCATCGGCCTGCACCAGCGCGACAATGAGCGCCTGCTCGGCACCCTTCGCCACCTGCGCGATATCGGCAATACGGTGATCGTGGTCGAGCACGATGAGGACGCCATCCGCATGGCCGACTACGTGGTCGACATCGGCCCGGGCGCAGGGGTGCACGGCGGCCGGATCGTCGCCGAAGGCACGGCAGAAGAAGTCATGGCCCATCCGGACTCGGTAACCGGCAAGTACCTGTCCGGCCGGGTCAAGATCGCCGTGCCGGCCAAACGCACACCGCGCAACAAGAAGCTGTCGCTGAAGATCAAGGGCGCCCGCGGCAACAACCTGCAGAACGTCAACCTGGATATCCCCATCGGCCTGCTGACCTGCGTGACCGGTGTATCGGGCTCGGGCAAGTCGACGCTGATCAACAACACCCTGTTCCCGCTCAGCGCCACCGCACTGAACGGCGCCACCACGCTGGAAGCGGCGGCCCACGACAGCATCGACGGCCTGCAGCATCTGGACAAGGTGGTGGACATCGACCAAAGCCCCATCGGTCGTACGCCGCGCTCCAACCCGGCCACCTATACCGGGCTGTTCACGCCGATCCGCGAGCTGTTCGCCGGTGTTCCCGAATCGCGCTCGCGGGGTTACGGCCCGGGGCGCTTCTCGTTCAACGTCAAGGGTGGGCGCTGCGAAGCCTGCCAGGGCGATGGCCTGATCAAGGTGGAGATGCACTTCCTGCCGGATATCTACGTGCCCTGCGACGTGTGCAAGAGCAAGCGTTACAACCGCGAGACGCTGGAGATCAAGTACAAGGGCAAGAGCATCCACGAAGTGCTGGAGATGACCATCGAGGACGCCCGCGATTTCTTCGATGCAGTACCGGCACTGGCGCGCAAGCTGCAGACGCTGATGGACGTGGGCCTTTCGTACATCAAGCTGGGGCAGTCGGCGACTACTCTGTCCGGAGGCGAGGCGCAGCGGGTCAAGTTGTCACGCGAGCTGTCCAAGCGTGATACCGGCAAGACCCTGTACATCCTCGACGAGCCGACCACCGGCCTGCACTTCGCCGATATCCAGCAGTTGCTGGACGTGCTGCACCGCCTGCGCGATCACGGCAACACCGTGGTGGTGATCGAGCACAACCTCGACGTGATCAAGACCGCCGACTGGCTGGTGGATCTCGGCCCGGAAGGCGGTTCCAAGGGTGGCCAGATCATTGCCGTCGGCACGCCCGAAGAAGTCGCCGAAATGCCGCAATCGCATACCGGGCACTTCCTCAAGCCGCTGCTGGAGCGTGATCGGGCCTGACCCAGCGGCCTGAAACGAAAACGCCCCGCAGATGCGGGGCGTTTTTTTGCCGCGATTCTTACATCTGGCTTTGCAGGTACTTTTCCAAGCCCAGCTTGCCGATCAGTTGCAGCTGAATCTCCAGCCAGTAGGCGTGATCTTCCTCGGTGTCCTTGAGCTGCAGCAGCAGGATGTCGCGGCTCTGATAATCCTGATGGCGCTCGCACAGCTCGATGCCCTTGCTCAACGCTGCACGCACCTGATACTCGAGGGCCAGGTCCAGCTTCAGCGCATCGGGCACTGTCTGGCCGAAGGTGAAGGCATCGGGAACCATGTCCGGCACGCCTTCCAGGAAGATGATGCGCTTGAGCAGCGCGTCGGCGTGCTGAGTCTCTTCTTCCATCTCGTGATTGATGCGCTCGTAGAGTTTGGTAAAACCCCAGTCCTCGTATAGACGCGAGTGGATGAAGTACTGATCGCGCGCGGCCAGCTCGCCTTTCAACAGGGTTTTGAGGTAATCGATGACTTCGATGTGGCCCTTCATGGGGGGAAATCCTTGGTGCAGCGGATGGAATGGGTGAATGCTCGACCCATCATCCGTCGCGGTCAAGTAAAAAGCACAACGCCCCCGTGAGGAGGCGTTGGTTACAGCGGCTCACCAGGCCGGACGCAAGCGCCCGGACGGGAATCAGGCGAGGTCGAAACGGTCGAGGTTCATGACCTTGGTCCAGGCAGCCACGAAGTCTTCGATGAAGCGGGCATCGGCACTGGCATAGACTTCGGCCTGGGCGCGCAGGATGGCGTTGGAGCCGAACACCAGATCGACACGCGTGCCGGTCCACTTCACCTCACCGCTTTTGCGATCGCGCCCTTCGTACAGATTGGCGTCGCCTGGCACTGCCTTCCACGCCGTACCCATGTCGAGCAGGTTGACGAAGAAGTCATTGCTCAGCGCCCCCGGCCTGTCGGTGAGCACACCGTGGCCAGCACCACCCACGTTGATATTGATCGAGCGCAGGCCACCGATCAGCACGGTCAACTCAGGCGCGGTCAAGGTCAACAGCTGCGCCTTGTCGATCAGCAACGCTTCGGCGGGTACGCTGTAGCGCCCCTTGAGGTAGTTGCGGAAACCGTCGGCGATCGGCTCGAGCACGGCGAAGGATTCGACATCGGTCTGCTCCTGCGAGGCATCCGCCCGCCCGGCCGAGAACGGCACATTGACGGCGTGACCGGCCTGGCTGGCGGCCTGCTCGATACCGGCATTACCGGCCAGCACGATCAGATCGGCCAGGCTGACCTGCTTGCCGCCGGTGGCGGTGCGGTTGAACTCGCCACGGATACCCTCGAGCGTCGCCAGAACCCCGGCCAGTTGCTCGGGCTGATTGGCAGCCCAATCCTTCTGCGGTGCGAGGCGCAGGCGTGCACCGTTGGCACCGCCGCGCTTGTCGGATCCACGGAAGGTGGACGCCGAAGCCCAGGCCGTGCCGACCAGTTCGGAGACCGACAGACCGGAGGCCAGCACGCGGGCCTTCAGCGCGGCGACGTCCACCTCATCGATCAGCGGGTGGTGAACAGTCGGCAGAGGATCTTGCCAGAGCAGGTCTTCCTTCGGCACTTCCGGCCCCAGATAACGCGATTTCGGACCGAGGTCACGGTGGGTCAGCTTGAACCATGCGCGAGCGAAGGCTTCGGCGAATGCCTGCGGGTTATCCAGGAAACGCCGCGAAATCTTCTCGTAAGCTGGGTCGACGCGCAGCGACAGGTCGGTGGTCAACATGGTCGGCAGACGCTTCTTCGAGGGATCGTGAGCGTCGGGAATGATCGCATCGGCGCCTTTGGCCACCCACTGGTGGGCGCCCGCCGGGCTCTTGGTCAGCTCCCACTCGAACTTGAACAGGTTCTCGAAGAAGTTGTTGCTCCACTGCGCAGGCGTGGTCGTCCAGGTCACTTCCAGACCGCTGGTGATCGCATCACCGGCTTTCCCGCTACCGAACGAGCTGGCCCAACCCAGACCCTGCTCTTCGAGACCGGCGGCCTCGGGCTCGGCACCAACGTTGTCCGCAGGCCCAGCACCATGGGTCTTGCCGAAGGTGTGACCGCCAGCGATCAGCGCGACGGTCTCTTCATCATTCATGGCCATGCGCGCGAACGTCTCGCGGATGTCATGGGCTGCCGCGAGCGGATCGGGGTTACCCTCCGGGCCCTCCGGGTTGACGTAGATCAGCCCCATCTGCACGGCAGCGAGCGGATTCTCGAGATTGCGGCCCTGACTGTCGGTGCGATCGTGCTCCTGGCCATGCAGCTCTTCATCGGCCACGACCACGCCGGTATCGTCATCACGGCCTGCAGCGCCCTTGCCGTAGCGGTTATCGCCGCCCAGCCAGGTCTTCTCGGTACCCCAATAGACGTCCTGATCCGGCTCCCAGGTGTCCTGCCGCCCACCAGCGAAGCCGAACGTACGGAAGCCCATGGTCTCCAGAGCGACGTTGCCGGTGAGCACCAACAGGTCGGCCCAGGAAATCTTCTGACCATATTTCTGCTTGATCGGCCACAGAAGACGGCGCGACTTGTCGATGTTGACGTTATCCGGCCAGCTGTTGAGCGGTGCGAAACGCTGCTGTCCACGCCCGGCGCCGCCGCGGCCGTCGCCAGTACGGTAGGTACCGGCAGCGTGCCAGGCCATACGGATGAATTGCGGACCATAGTGGCCGAAGTCAGCTGGCCACCAGTCCTGGGAGTCGGTCATCAACGCGCGCAGATCTTTTTTCAGCGCTTCGTAATCCAGCGATTGGAAGGCTTCGGCATAGTTGAACGTCTCACCCAACGGGTTTGACTTGGAGGAATGCTGGTGCAGCAGGTCGACACGCAGTTGGTTCGGCCACCAGTCGCGATTACCGGTACCACCGCCAGCGGTATGCTTCGGCGTTGTATCGGAAGCGCCTCCCGAGAAAGGGCATTTACCTTCGGTCTTCTCACTCATCATCTATCTCCTTACCAGGCCTGATCGTTCCCGACTGAGCGGGATTGGCATTGAGTATCGACGAGCGGTAGCGAACTCTCAAATGAATAAGACCTTACAGACCGATAGTTTTTAACTAAAAATTAGGCATAAAAAAACCGGGCCTGAGCCCGGTTTTTCTTGCAACGATGCCTTACTCGGCAGCTTCTACTGCGCCGCCGACCGGACGGTCAACCAGCTCAACATAAGCCATCGGGGCATTGTCACCAGCACGGAAACCGCACTTGAGGATACGCAGGTAACCGCCCTGACGGGTGGCGTAGCGCTTGCCCAGATCGTTGAACAGTTTGCCAACGATGGCTTTCGAACGAGTACGGTCGAAAGCCAGACGACGGTTGGCAACGCTGTCTTCTTTAGCCAGGGTGATCAGCGGCTCGGCAACGCGACGCAGTTCCTTGGCTTTCGGCAGAGTAGTTTTGATCAGCTCATGCTCGAACAGCGATACCGCCATGTTTTGAAACATGGCCTTGCGGTGAGCGCTGGTGCGGCTGAGGTGACGGCCACTTTTACGATGACGCATGGTTCAATTCCTTACCAAACTTCACGTTCGGTGATGATGACGATCAGGCAGTCGCCTTATCGTCTTTCTTCAGACTTGCCGGCGGCCAGTTGTCGAGGCGCATACCGAGGGACAGACCACGGGAAGCCAGAACGTCCTTGATTTCAGTCAGGGATTTCTTGCCCAGGTTCGGCGTTTTCAACAGCTCTACTTCGGTGCGCTGGATCAGGTCACCGATGTAGTAGATGTTTTCTGCCTTGAGGCAGTTGGCCGAACGAACGGTCAGTTCCAGGTCATCAACCGGACGAAGCAGGATCGGGTCGATCTCGTCTTCCTGTTCGATTACAACAGGCTCGCTGTCACCTTTGAGGTCGACGAATGCAGCCAACTGCTGTTGCAGGATGGTTGCAGCACGACGGATGGCCTCTTCAGGATCCAGGGTACCGTTGGTTTCGAGGTCGATAACCAGTTTGTCCAGATTGGTACGCTGCTCAACACGAGCGTTTTCCACCACGTAGGACACGCGACGCACCGGGCTGAAGGAAGAGTCGAGCTGCAAGCGACCAATGCTGCGGCTCTCGTCTTCATCACTCTGGCGCGAATCAGCTGGCTCATAGCCGCGACCACGAGCTACTACGAGCTTCATGTTCAGCGCGCCATTGGAGGCCAGGTTGGCGATAACGTGGTCGCCGTTGACGATTTCAACATCATGATCCAGCTGAATATCGGCAGCGGTTACGACGCCAGAGCCCTTCTTCGCCAGAGTCAGTGTAACTTCGTCTCGACCGTGCAGCTTGATTGCCAGACCTTTAAGGTTGAGCAGGATTTCAATTACGTCTTCCTGAACACCTTCGATGGCGCTGTACTCATGGAGTACACCGTCAATCTCGGCCTCGACTACTGCACAGCCAGGCATGGAGGACAACAGGATGCGACGCAGCGCGTTGCCCAGGGTATGGCCGAAACCACGCTCGAGAGGCTCGAGAGTGATCTTGGCGCGGGTCGGACTGACCACCTGCACATCGATGTGGCGGGGGGTCAGGAACTCATTTACCGAAATCTGCATGGATGCACCTATTTTCTAGCCCTTACTTGGAGTAGAGCTCGACAATCAGGCTTTCGTTGATGTCAGCGGAGAGATCACCGCGAGCCGGGACGCTTTTGAAAACGCCAGACTTCTTCTCGGTATCTACATCTACCCATTCAACGCGGCCACGCTGGGCACACAGCTCGAGAGCTTGAACGATGCGCAGCTGATTCTTCGATTTCTCACGAACTGCAACCACGTCGCCAGCTTTAACCTGGAACGACGGTACGTTTACAGTCTTACCGTTGACGCTGATCGCTTTGTGCGAAACCAGCTGACGGGATTCGGCGCGGGTAGCACCGTAGCCCATACGGTAAACAACGTTATCCAGACGGCATTCGAGCAGTTGCAGCAGGTTCTCACCAGTAGCGCCTTTCTTGCCGGCAGCTTCTTTGTAATAACCGCTGAATTGACGCTCGAGGACGCCATAGATACGACGAACTTTTTGCTTCTCGCGCAGCTGGGTGCCGTAGTCGGACTGACGGCCACGGCGCTGGCCGTGGATACCTGGGGCTGCTTCGATGTTGCACTTCGATTCCAGAGCGCGAACGCCGCTTTTCAGGAAAAGATCTGTGCCTTCACGACGAGACAGTTTGCATTTGGGACCAATGTAACGAGCCATTTCTCACTGTCTCCTGATTACACGCGACGCTTCTTCGAAGGACGGCACCCGTTATGCGGGATGGGCGTCACATCGGTGATGCTGGCGATCTTGTAACCGCAACCGTTAAGAGCACGGACTGCGGACTCACGACCCGGACCTGGGCCCTTGACGTTTACGTCGAGGTTCTTCAGGCCGTATTCCAGCGCAGCTTGACCAGCACGCTCAGCAGCCACCTGGGCAGCGAACGGGGTGGACTTGCGAGAACCGCGGAAACCCGAACCACCGGAGGTAGCCCAGGACAGGGCGTTACCTTGACGGTCGGTAATGGTCACGATGGTGTTGTTGAAAGAAGCGTGGATGTGGGCGATGCCATCAACCACCGTCTTCTTGACTTTCTTACGAGTACGAGCAGCAGGTTTTGCCATGACTAAATTCCTGTCGATTCGCGAACGCGATTACTTGCGGATCGGCTTACGCGGGCCCTTACGGGTACGCGCGTTGGTCTTGGTACGCTGACCGCGAACCGGGAGGCCGCGACGATGACGCAGACCGCGGTAGCAGCCCAGATCCATCAAGCGCTTGATTTTCATGTTCACTTCACGGCGCAGATCACCCTCGGTATTAACCTTGGCGACTTCACCACGCAGCTGCTCGATCTGCTCGTCAGAGAGATCCTTGATCTTTGCTGCCGGGTTTACACCGGTAGCAGCACAGATTTTCTGTGCAGTAGTGCGACCGACACCAAAGATGTAGGTCAGCGAGATAACAGTGTGCTTGTTATCCGGAATGTTAACGCCTGCAATACGGGCCATTCAGTGGAACTCCAATTGACAGCTACCTACGCCCCGGAAGCCAAGAAATGGGGCGCGAGATATTATCGCTGTAGAAACAAATAATCAACCCGGCAGCGCACTAGCTGCCGGGCTTATAGCTTCGATCACACTCAGCCTTGGCGCTGTTTGTGACGCGGTTCCGCGCTGCAAATCACTCGCACAACACCTTCACGGCGAATAATTTTGCAGTTACGGCACAGCTTTTTCACCGATGCACGAACTTTCATCACCAACTCCTCGAACCTTATGGACACTTCAGCGGAGCATGCCGCTGCCGTAGCCCTTCAGGTTGGCTTTCTTCATCAGGGATTCGTACTGGTGCGAAACGAGGTGCGATTGTACTTGCGACATGAAGTCCATCACAACCACTACCACGATCAGCAACGAGGTCCCGCCAAGGTAGAACGGTACGTTGGCCGCCACCACCAGGAACTGGGGCAACAAGCATACGGCCGTCATGTACAGAGCACCGAACATGGTCAAGCGAGTCAGAACGCCATCGATATAGCGTGCGGACTGCTCACCGGGACGGATACCCGGAATAAAGGCACCGGACTTCTTCAGGTTTTCCGCTACGTCTTTCGGGTTGAACATCAGCGCTGTGTAGAAGAAGCAGAAGAAAACGATCCCTGCACTAAACAGCAAAATGTTCAACGGCTGACCAGGAGCGATAGCCTGCGAAATATCCTGCAGCCAGCCCATACCTTCGGACTGACCAAACCAGGCACCCAGCGAGGCCGGGAACAACAGAAGGCTGCTGGCGAAGATGGCCGGGATTACGCCCGCCATGTTCACCTTCAACGGCAAGTGGCTGGTCTGCGCAGCGAAGACCTTGCGGCCCTGCTGACGCTTGGCGTAGTGCACCGCAATGCGACGCTGGCCACGCTCAATGAACACCACGAAACCGATAATCGCTACTGCCAGCAAACCGATGGCGATGAGGGCGAAGATATTGATATCGCCCTGACGAGCAGACTCGAAAGACTGCCCGATCGCCGACGGCAGACCGGCTACGATGCCCGCAAAAATCAGCATCGAAATACCGTTGCCAACACCGCGCTCGGTGATTTGCTCGCCCAACCACATCATGAACATCGCACCGGCCACGAAGGTGGTGACTGCAACGAAGTGGAAGCCGAAATCGACCGAAAACGCTACACCCTGGCTCGCCAGGCCAACGGACATGCCGATAGCTTGGACGAACGCCAGGATCAAGGTGCCGTAGCGGGTGTATTGACTGATCTTGCGACGACCAGCCTCACCTTCCTTCTTCAACTGCTCCAGCTGCGGGCTGACGGCGGTCATCAGCTGCATGATGATCGATGCCGAGATGTACGGCATGATCCCCAATGCAAAGATGCTCATCCGCTCCAGCGCGCCGCCGGAAAACATGTTGAACAAGCTAAGAATGGTCCCCTCATTCTGTCGGAACAGATCAGCTAGACGATCCGGGTTAATGCCTGGAACTGGGATATGCGCACCGATTCGATAGACGATGATCGCCATGAACAGAAAGCGCAGACGAGCCCAGAGCTCGGACAACCCGCCACCAGCCAGCGCAGAGAGAGCACCTTGCTTAGCCATTTATTCCTCGAACTTACCGCCAGCTGCTTCGATAGCCGCGCGCGCACCTTTGGTGGCGGCGATACCTTTAAGGGTGACCGCACGAGTAATCTCACCGGACAGCATGACTTTCACACGCTGTACGTTTTGATTAATCAGGTTGGCATCCTTCAGCGCTTGCAGAGTAACTACGTCGCCTTCGATCTTGTTCAGCTCGGAAGTACGCACTTCTGCGCGATCCATAGCTTTCAGAGACACGAAACCGAACTTGGGAAGACGACGGTGCAGAGGCTGCTGGCCGCCTTCGAAACCCGGAGCAATGGTGCCACCGGAGCGGGAGGTCTGACCTTTGTGGCCACGGCCACCGGTCTTGCCCAAACCACTACCGATACCACGGCCCGGACGGTGCTTCTCGCGGCGGGAACCCGGCGCTGGACTCAAATCGTTCAGGTACATGGATCAACCCTCCACACGGAGAAGGTAATAAGCCTTGTTGATCATGCCGCGGTTTTCCGGAGTATCCAGAACTTCGACGGTATGATTGATGCGACGCAGGCCGAGACCCTTGACGCAGGCTTTATGATTGGCCAGACGGCCATTGGTGCTCTTGATCAGAGTCACTTTGACAGTGTTAGCCATGGTTAGAGAATCTCCTCGACACTCTTGCCACGCTTGGCTGCAACCGAATCCGGAGACTGCATAGCCTTCAGACCTTTGAAAGTGGCATGAACCACGTTCACAGGGTTGGTAGAGCCGTAGCACTTGGCCAGAACGTTCTGAACACCAGCGACTTCCAGGACGGCACGCATGGCGCCACCAGCGATGATGCCGGTACCTTCGGAAGCAGGCTGCATGTACACCTTGGAAGCGCCATGGGCGGACTTCATTGCGTACTGCAGAGTGGTGCCGTTCAGATCAACTTGGATCATGTTGCGACGAGCAGCTTCCATAGCCTTCTGGATAGCAGCCGGCACTTCACGGGACTTGCCACGGCCGAAACCTACACGACCCTTACCATCACCAACCACGGTCAACGCGGTGAAGGTGAAGATACGGCCGCCTTTAACGGTCTTGGCAACGCGGTTCACCTGAACCAGCTTCTCGATATAGCCTTCGTCGCGCTTTTGGTCGTTATTTGCCATAACTTAGAACTCCAGCCCGCCTTCACGAGCAGCATCAGCCAGCGCCTTGACGCGGCCGTGGTACTTGAAGCCAGAACGGTCGAATGCAACCTGAGTCACACCAGCGGCTTTCGCGCGCTCGGCAACCAGCTCACCAACTTTCTTGGCCGCGTCGACGTTGCCAGTGGCGCTGTCACGCAGTGCTTTGTCCAAGGTAGAGGCGCTGGCCAGAACCTTGCTGCCGTCGGCCGAGATGACCTGGGCATAGATGTGCTGCGAAGAGCGATACACGCAGAGACGCACGGCTTCGAGTTCGTGCATTTTCAGGCGTGCTTTGCGAGCGCGACGCAGACGAGTAACTTTTTTGTCGGTCATTTCCTAGCCCCTTACTTCTTCTTGGCTTCTTTACGGCGGACGACTTCGTCAGCGTAACGAACACCTTTGCCCTTGTAAGGTTCAGGACGGCGGAAGTCACGAATCTCCGCGGCAACCTGACCAACCAGCTGCTTGTCGACACCCTTGATAAGGATCTCGGTCTGGTTCGGGGTTTCGGCCACAACGCCTTCCGGCAGTTGATAGTCGATAGGGTGAGAGAAGCCCAACGCCAGATTGAGGACCTGGCCCTTGGCCTGTGCCTTGTAACCAACACCGACCAGCTGGAGCTTGCGCTCGAAGCCTTGGCTTACGCCGATGACCATGTTGTTAACCAGTGCACGGGTAGTACCAGCCATCGCACGAGTCTGCTGGTCGCCGTTGCGAGCAGCGAAACGCAGCTCACCGGATTCCTGCAGAACTTCAACGGACGAGTGAACGTTCAGTTCCAGAGTGCCCTTGGCACCCTTCACCGAAAGCTGCTGACCGGCGAGTTTGATCTCTACACCAGCAGGCAGCTTGACGGGGTTCTTAGCAACGCGAGACATGCTTATCCCCCCTTAGAACACAGTGCAAAGCACTTCGCCGCCGACACCGGCAGCGCGCGCAGCGCGGTCCGTCATCACACCTTTGTTGGTGGAGACGATGGAAACACCGAGACCGCCGCGAACTTTCGGCAGATCATCGACGGATTTGTACTGGCGAAGGCCGGGACGGCTGACGCGCTTGACTTCTTCGATAACCGGACGGCCTTCGAAGTACTTCAGCTCGATGGACAGCTGCGGCTTTGCTTCGCCGCTGATCTGATAACCCGCAATATAACCTTCGTCTTTCAGAACTTTGGCTACAGCCACCTTCAGGGTAGAAGAAGGCATGCTTACGACGGACTTTTCAGCCATCTGGGCATTACGGATACGAGTTAGCATGTCCGCTAACGGGTCCTGCATACTCATGGGCTAGACGCTCCTGATACAAAAAGAATTAGCCTCTCGGCTAAGAATCACCAGAACTCACGGAAATCCGGACTCGGGCGAGCCGGGCATTCTAGAGACTGATCAAAAATGAATCAAGCCCCAAAAGGGGCTTGATTCATATTGCTTGTACGCCGGAGCTAACTCCGGCGTTCGCCGCAGCGGTTTACCAGCTGGCCTTGACCAGACCTGGTACGTCGCCACGCATGGCTGCTTCACGCAGCTTGATGCGCGACAGACCGAACTTGCGGAAGACACCGTGCGGGCGGCCAGTGATACGGCAGCGGTTGCGCAGGCGCGAGGCGCTGGCATCACGGGGTTGCTTCTGCAGTGCGACCTGGGCTTCCCAACGCGCTTCCGGAGAGGTTTCCGGATTGACGATGGTAGCTTTCAGCTCAGCACGCTTTTTGGCGTACTTGGCAACCGTGCGCTGACGCTTCAGCTCGCGGTTTTTCATGCTCGTCTTGGCCATGTTCCTACTCCAATCAGTTGCGGAACGGGAATTTGAAAGCACGCAGCAGTGCGCGGCCTTCGTCATCCGTACGGGCAGTAGTGGTCAGAGTGATGTCCAGACCACGCAGCGCATCGATCTTGTCGTAATCGATTTCCGGGAAGATGATCTGCTCTTTCACGCCCATGCTGTAGTTGCCACGGCCATCGAAGGACTTGGCATTCAGGCCGCGGAAGTCACGCACGCGCGGCAGGGAGATGGACAGCAGACGATCCAGGAACTCGTACATACGCTCGCGACGCAGAGTGACCTTGACGCCGATCGGCCAGCCTTCACGAACCTTGAAACCAGCGATCGACTTGCGGGCATAAGTCACGACGACTTTCTGACCGGTGATCTTCTCGAGGTCGGCAACTGCGTGTTCGATGATTTTCTTGTCACCGATCGCTTCGCCCAGGCCCATGTTCAGGGTGATCTTGGTGATGCGCGGAACTTCCATCACGTTACCAAGCTTCAGTTCATCCTTCAGCTTGGGGGCGATTTCCTTCCGGTAAATCTCTTTCAGTCGTGCCATGGTGTTTTACCTATGATTCTCAAGCGCCAACCGGCTTCTGGGTGGACTTGAAGACACGAATTTTCTTGCCGTCTTCAACTTTGAAACCAACGCGATCAGCCTTGTTGGTTTCGCCATTGAAAATGGCAACGTTGGAAGCGTGCAGTGGCGCTTCTTTCTCGACGATACCGCCTTGAACGCCCGACATCGGGTTCGGCTTGGTATGACGCTTCACCAGGTTGATGCCACCGACGACCAGACGGTCGTCAGCGAGAACCTTGAGCACCTTACCGCGCTTACCTTTGTCTTTGCCGGCGATCACGATGATCTCGTCGTCACGACGAATCTTTTGCATGTCGGATCTCCTTAAAGCACTTCAGGGGCGAGCGAGACGATCTTCATGAACTTCTCAGTACGAAGTTCACGGGTCACTGGCCCGAAGATACGGGTACCGATCGGCTCCTGCTTGTTGTTCAGCAGAACAGCAGCGTTGCCGTCGAAGCGGATGATCGAACCATCGGCACGGCGAACGCCGTGACGGGTACGAACGACCACTGCGGTCATGACCTGACCTTTCTTCACTTTACCGCGCGGAATTGCTTCTTTGACGGTGACCTTGATGATGTCGCCGATGCCAGCGTAGCGGCGATGCGAGCCACCCAGCACCTTGATGCACATGACGCGGCGTGCACCACTGTTGTCGGCCACATCGAGCATGGATTGAGTCTGAATCATATAATTTCTCCGACCCCTAGCCCTTAGACTTCCACTGCGCGTTCGAGAACTTCAACCAGCGCCCAAGACTTGGTCTTGGCCAGCGGACGCGTTTCGGTAATCGAAACTTTGTCGCCGATCTTGCACTGATTGGTTTCGTCGTGAGCGTGCAGCTTGGTCGAACGCTTGACATATTTACCGTAGATCGGGTGCTTAACGCGACGCTCGATCAGAACGGTGATGGTCTTGTCCATCTTGTCGCTGACAACACGGCCGGTCAGCGTACGGACTGTTTTTTCGGCTTCAGCCATGATCACTTACCTGCCTGCTGGTTGAGCACAGTTTTCACACGAGCGATGTCGCGTTTAACTTGCGAGAGCAGGTGAGACTGCCCCAACTGGCCAGTTGCTTTCTGCATACGCAGATTGAACTGGTCGCGCAGCAGGCCGAGCAGTTGCTCGTTCAGCTGCTGTGCTGATTTTTCACGAAGTTCATTCGCTTTCATCACATCACCGTCCGCTTAACAAAAGTGGTGGCGAGCGGCAGCTTTGCAGCAGCCAGGGCGAAAGCCTCACGCGCCAACTCTTCGGAAACGCCTTCGATCTCATACAGGACTTTGCCTGGCTGGATCTGGGCTACCCAATACTCGACGCTACCCTTCCCTTTACCCATCCGCACTTCGAGAGGCTTCTTGGTAACAGGCTTGTCAGGGAACACGCGAATCCAGATCTTCCCGCCACGCTTGACGTGACGAGTCAGAGCACGACGAGCGGACTCGATCTGACGGGCGGTGAGACGACCGCGGGCAACAGACTTCAGCGCGAACTCGCCGAAGCTGACTTTGCTACCGCGTTGAGCCAAGCCACGGTTGTGGCCGGTCATCTGCTTGCGGAACTTCGTACGCTTTGGTTGCAACATGTGGCGTACCCCTTACTTAGCAGCTTTTTTACGAGGCGCAGGTGCTTGCGGTTTCAGTTCTTCCTTGAGGCCACCGATGACCTCACCTTTGAAGATCCAAACCTTGACACCGATCACACCATAAGTGGTGTGCGCTTCGTACGTGGCATAGTCGATATCGGCACGCAGGGTGTGCAACGGCACACGACCTTCGCGATACCATTCGGTACGTGCGATTTCCGCACCACCAAGACGACCGCTCACCTGGATTTTGATGCCCTTGGCACCAATACGCATGGCGTTCTGTACAGCGCGCTTCATGGCGCGACGGAACATCACACGACGCTCCAGCTGCTGAGCTACGCTCTGCGCAACCAGCATACCGTCGAGCTCCGGTTTACGGATCTCTTCGATATTGATGTGCACAGGCACACCCATTTGCTTGGTCAGGTCCTGACGCAGCTTCTCAACATCCTCACCTTTCTTCCCGATAACGATACCTGGACGAGCGGTGTGGATGGTGATGCGTGCGGTTTGGGCCGGGCGAGCGATGTCGACACGGCTTACGGACGCGCTTTTTAGTTTGTCGAGGAGATATGCACGCACCTTCAGATCAGCGAACAGGTAGTCCGCATAAGTCCGGCCGTCTGCATACCAGACGGAGGTGTGTTCCTTGACGATTCCCAGGCGTATGCCAGTGGGATGTACTTTCTGACCCATCTGATCGACTCCGTTACTTGTCCGCAACCTTGACAGTGATATGGCAAGACCGCTTGACGATGCGATCAGCGCGGCCTTTGGCACGCGGCATGATGCGCTTAAGCGAACGCCCCTCGTTGACGAAAACGGTGCTGACCTTCAGGTCATCAACGTCTGCGCCTTCGTTGTGCTCGGCGTTGGCTACAGCCGACTCCAGCACTTTCTTGATGATTTCAGCGGCTTTCTTACTGCTGAAAGCCAGCAGGTTGAGCGCTTCGCCCACCTTCTTCCCGCGAATCTGGTCGGCGACCAAGCGGGCTTTCTGGGCGGAGATGCGAGCGCCCGACAACTTAGCGGCTACTTCCATTTCCTTACCCCTTAACGCTTGGCTTTCTTGTCAGCCACGTGCCCACGATAGGTACGGGTGCCGGCAAATTCGCCCAGTTTGTGGCCGACCATGTCTTCGTTCACGAGAACTGGGACGTGTTGACGACCGTTATGCACGGCGATGGTCAGACCGACCATCTGCGGCAGAATCATCGAACGGCGCGACCAGGTTTTCACCGGCTTGCGATCGTTCTTTTCTGCTGCCACTTCGACCTTCTTCAGTAGGTGAAGATCGATAAAAGGACCTTTTTTCAGAGAACGTGGCACTGTCGTATCCCTCTAGTTACTTGCGACGACGGACGATCATGTTGTCGGTGCGTTTGTTACCACGAGTCTTCGCGCCCTTAGTCGGGAAGCCCCATGGAGACACCGGATGACGACCACCAGAGGTACGACCTTCACCACCACCGTGTGGGTGGTCGACCGGGTTCATGGCAACACCACGAACGGTCGGGCGAACGCCACGCCAGCGTTTGGCACCAGCTTTACCCAGCGAACGCAGGCTGTGCTCGGAGTTCGAGACTTCACCCAGGGTCGCGCGGCATTCGGCCAGCACTTTACGCATTTCACCGCTGCGCAGACGCAGGGTGACGTAGACGCCTTCACGAGCGATCAGCTGAGCCGAAGCACCAGCGGAACGAGCGATTTGAGCACCTTTGCCCGGCTTCAGCTCGATACCGTGAACGGTCGAACCAACCGGAATGTTACGCAGCGGCAGGCTGTTACCAGCCTTGATCGGCGCCATCGAACCAGCAACCAGCTGATCGCCGGCGCTCACACCTTTCGGTGCGATGATGTAACGACGCTCACCATCTGCATATTTCAGCAGAGCGATGTGCGCGGTACGGTTCGGGTCATATTCAACGCGCTCGACAGTGGCTGGAATGCCATCTTTGTCGTTGCGACGGAAATCGACCAGACGATAGTGCTGCTTGTGACCACCACCGATATGACGGGTAGTGATACGGCCGTTGTTGTTACGACCGCCAGTCTTCGACTTCTTCTCGAGCAGTGGAGCATGAGGAGCGCCTTTGTGCAGCTCCTGATTGACCACCTTGACCACAAAACGGCGGCCCGGGGAAGTCGGTTTGCATTTAACGATTGCCATGATGCACCCCTTCCTTACTCAGCACTGCTGGTGGCGAAATCGAGATCCTGGCCTGGCTGAAGGGAGATGATCGCCTTCTTCCAGTCGTTACGCTTGCCCAGACCGCGAGCGGTGCGCTTGCTCTTACCCAGAACGTTCTGAGTAGTGACATGCTGAACCTTCACGCTGAACAGGCTTTCGACGGCCTTCTTGATTTCCAGCTTGGTTGCGTCAGTTGCAACCTTGAAAACGAACTGGCTTTTCTTGTCTGCCAGAGTCGTGGCCTTCTCGGAGATGTGCGGGCCAAGCAGCACTTTGAATACGCGTTCCTGGTTCATCCCAGCAGCTCCTCGAATTTCTTCACGGCAGAAACGGTGACCAGCACCTTTTCATACGCGATCAGACTGACCGGATCGGAACCCTGCACGTCACGAACGTCGACGTGTGGCAGGTTGCGAGCAGCCAGGTACAGATTTTGATCAACGGCATCGGACACGATCAGAACGTCAGTCAGACCCATGTCGTTCAGCTTGCCCAGCAGTTCTTTGGTTTTCGGAGCTTCGACAGCGAAGTCTTCGACCACTACCAGACGGTCGCTACGGACCAGCTCAGCAAGAATCGAACGGATCGCTGCGCGATACATCTTCTTGTTCAGCTTCTGATCATGGTTCTGCGGACGAGCTGCGAAGGTCACACCACCGCCACGCCAGATCGGGCCACGAGTGGTACCAGCACGCGCACGGCCAGTACCCTTCTGACGCCACGGGCGCTTGCCGCCACCGGAAACGTCGGAACGAGTCTTCTGCTGTTTGCTGCCCTGACGGCCGCCAGCCATGTAGGCTACGACTGCTTGGTGAACCAGGGTCTCGTTGTAGTCGCCACCGAAAGTCGCATCAGAGACTTCGATCGCTTGAGCGCCATTTACATTTAATTGCATGTCAGCTTCCCCTTAACCGCGAGCCTTGGCAGCCGGACGTACAACCAGGTTGCCGCCAGTAGCGCCAGGAACGGCACCCTTGACCAGCAGCAGGTTGCGTTCAGCATCCACGCGCACTACTTCCAGGGACTGCACAGTCACGCGCTCAGCACCCATGTGACCGGACATTTTCTTGCCCTTGAAGACACGACCCGGAGTCTGGCACTGGCCAATCGAACCCGGAACGCGGTGGGACACGGAGTTACCGTGGGTATTGTCTTGGCCGCGGAAGTTCCAACGCTTGATGGTACCGGCAAAGCCTTTACCTTTGGACTGACCGGTCACGTCGACCAGTTGACCAGCTTGGAAGATTTCAGCGTTGATCAGATCGCCAGCCTGGTAGTCGCCTTCTTCAAGACGGAATTCCAGAACGGTACGACCTGCCGCGACGTTCGCCTTGGCGAAGTGACCGGCTTGAGCCTTGCTGACACGAGAAACGCGACGCTCACCCACAGTGACTTGCACTGCGCGATAGCCATCGGACTCTTCAGTTTTAAACTGGGTGACGCGATTCGGTTCGATCTCGATGACCGTAACCGGAATGGAGACACCTTCTTCGGTGAAAATACGGGTCATGCCGCATTTACGACCGACTACACCAATAGTCATGTTGTAACCTCATGAGTGTACGGGGCTTTCACCCGCTATGGCCGCCCATTTCAGAGCGTTACACGACTAAAACCGCCAGGTTTTAGCCGAGGCTGATCTGCACTTCCACGCCAGCCGCAAGATCGAGCTTCATAAGAGCATCAACGGTTTTATCCGTTGGCTGGACGATGTCCAGTACGCGCTTATGAGTACGGATTTCGAACTGATCGCGCGCGTCTTTGTTGACGTGTGGCGAAGTCAGAACGGTGAACCGCTCTTTGCGAGTTGGCAGAGGAATCGGACCACGCACCTGAGCACCAGTACGTTTCGCGGTTTCCACGATTTCCTGGGTTGATTGATCGATCAGGCGATGGTCAAAAGCCTTCAACCGTATACGGATTTGTTGGTTTTGCATTTTGACCTCAGATTCCAAGCTGCGAGTCCCTGTCAACGGGCGCAATACGCCCGTTAAAAGGAGGCGTGATTCTATAGACGACCCTAGAGGGTGTCAACCCGGTTAGAAAATAACCAATGAAGATAGCGCCCATAAAAAAGCCCCCGCATTGCGGGGGCTCTTTTTGAATCAGATCAGACGATTACTCGACGATCTTGGCAACCACGCCAGCACCAACGGTACGACCACCTTCGCGAATTGCGAAGCGCAGGCCATCTTCCATGGCGATCGGCTTGATCAGGGTGACAACCATTTTGATGTTGTCGCCCGGCATTACCATCTCAACGCCTTCCGGCAGTTCGCACGAACCGGTCACGTCAGTGGTACGGAAGTAGAACTGAGGACGGTAGCCTTTGAAGAACGGGGTGTGACGGCCACCTTCTTCTTTGGACAGAACGTACACTTCAGCTTCGAACTTGGTGTGCGGCTTGATGGTGCCCGGCTTGGCCAGTACCTGACCACGCTCTACGTCATCACGCTTGGTGCCACGCAGCAGAACGCCGCAGTTCTCACCAGCACGACCTTCGTCGAGCAGCTTGCGGAACATCTCAACACCGGTACAGGTGGTCTTGGTGGTGTCACGCAGACCAACGATCTCGATTTCTTCCTGGATCTTGACGATACCGCGCTCTACACGACCGGTCACTACAGTGCCACGGCCGGAGATCGAGAATACGTCTTCGATCGGCATCAGGAACGGACGGTCGATTGCACGAACCGGCTCCGGGATGTAGCTGTCCAGAGTTTCGACGAGCTTCTTGACGGCAGTGGTGCCCATCTCGTTGTCGTCCTGGCCGTTCAGAGCCATCAGAGCGGAACCGATGATGATCGGCGTGTCGTCGCCCGGGAAGTCGTAAGTGCTCAGCAGATCGCGCACTTCCATTTCCACCAGCTCCAGCAGCTCGGCGTCATCAACCATGTCAGCCTTGTTCAGGAACACGACGATGTACGGAACGCCTACCTGACGCGACAGCAGGATGTGCTCGCGAGTCTGAGGCATCGGACCATCGGCAGCCGAACAAACCAGGATAGCGCCGTCCATCTGGGCAGCACCGGTGATCATGTTCTTGACGTAGTCAGCGTGACCCGGGCAGTCAACGTGCGCGTAGTGACGTACGGAGGAATCGTACTCAACGTGCGCAGTGTTGATGGTGATACCACGAGCTTTCTCTTCCGGCGCGCTGTCGATCTTGTCGAAGTCGACCTTGGCCGAACCGAATACTTCGGAGCAGACGCGGGTCAGAGCAGCGGTCAGAGTGGTTTTACCGTGGTCAACGTGACCGATGGTGCCAACGTTGACGTGCGGTTTGTTACGTTCGAATTTTTCTTTAGCCACGACAATTAACTCCTAGCTTAAAGGGGCTGAATCAGCCTTGTTTTTTGGTTACAGACTCGACGATATGCGACGGAGCTGTGTTGTATTTCTTGAATTCCATGGAGTAGCTTGCGCGACCCTGAGACATGGAACGGACGTCGGTTGCGTAACCGAACATCTCACCCAGCGGAACTTCAGCACGGATCACCTTACCGGAGATCGTGTCTTCCATACCCAGGATCATGCCGCGACGGCGGTTGAGGTCGCCCATCACGTCACCCATGTAATCTTCAGGGGTAACAACTTCTACCGCCATGATCGGCTCGAGCAACTCACCACCGCCCTTCTGGGCCAGCTGCTTGGTCGCCATGGAAGCCGCCACCTTGAACGCCATCTCGTTGGAGTCGACGTCGTGGTAGGAACCATCGAACACGGTAGCCTTCAGGCCGATCAGCGGATAGCCGGCGACAACGCCGTTCTTCATCTGCTCTTCGATACCTTTCTGGATAGCCGGGATGTATTCCTTCGGAACCACACCACCCACAACCTCGTTCACGAATTGCAGACCTTCCTGACCTTCGTCAGCAGGAGCAAAACGGATCCAGCAATGGCCGAACTGGCCACGACCACCGGACTGACGCACGAACTTGCCTTCGATTTCGCAATTCTTCGTGATGCGCTCACGATAGGAAACCTGAGGCTTGCCGATGTTGGCTTCGACGTTGAACTCGCGGCGCATACGGTCGACCAGGATGTCCAGGTGCAACTCGCCCATGCCGGAGATGATCGTCTGACCAGTCTCTTCGTCGGTCTTGACGCGGAAAGATGGGTCTTCCTGAGCGAGCTTGCCCAGAGCGATACCCATTTTTTCCTGGTCGTCCTTGGTCTTGGGCTCTACGGCAACCGAAATAACCGGCTCCGGGAAGTCCATACGAACGAGGATGATTGGCTTGTCAGCGTTGCACAGAGTCTCACCAGTGGTGACGTCCTTCATGCCGATCAGAGCAGCGATGTCGCCAGCGCGCACTTCTTTGATCTCTTCGCGGGCGTTTGCGTGCATCTGCACCATACGACCCACACGCTCTTTCTTGCCCTTGACCGAGTTGATCACGCCGTCGCCGGAGGCCAACACGCCCGAGTAAACGCGGACGAAGGTCAGAGTACCCACGAATGGGTCGGTAGCGATCTTGAACGCCAGAGCCGAGAACGGCTCGCTGTCATCGGCGTGACGCTCCATTTCCTCTTCCTCGTTATCAGGGTTGGAGCCCTTGATAGCAGGAATGTCGGTAGGAGCCGGCAGGAAGTCGATGACGGCGTCGAGAACCAGGGGAACGCCCTTGTTCTTGAAGGAAGAACCGCAAACGGCCAGAACGATCTCACCAGCGATGGTGCGCTGACGCAGAGCGAGCTTGATTTCGTCGTTGGTGAGTTCTTCACCTTCGAGGTACTTGTTCATCAGCTCTTCGTTGGCTTCGGCCGCAGCCTCGACCATGTTGCCGCGCCATTTTTCGGCGTCTGCCAGCAACTCGGCAGGGATTTCCTTGCGAACAGGAACCATACCCTTGTCGGAATCGTTCCAGTACACAGCTTGCATGTTGATCAGGTCGATCTGGCCCTGGAAGTTGTCTTCCGAACCGATAGCCAGCTGGATCGGCACCGGAGTGTGACCCAGACGCTGCTTGATCTGACCGATGACACGCAGGAAGTCAGCACCGGCACGGTCCATCTTGTTTACGTAAACAAGACGCGGAACGCCGTACTTGTTGGCTTGGCGCCATACGGTTTCCGACTGAGGCTCAACGCCCGAGGTACCGCAGAACACAACGACCGCGCCGTCGAGTACGCGCAGGGAACGCTCAACTTCAATGGTGAAGTCTACGTGCCCCGGGGTGTCGATGACGTTGAAACGGTGCTCGTCCTTGTACTGCTTCTCGGAGCCTTTCCAGAAGGCGGTGATAGCAGCGGAAGTGATGGTAATACCACGCTCCTGCTCCTGCACCATCCAGTCTGTGGTCGCGGCGCCATCATGCACCTCGCCCATTTTGTGGCTTTTGCCGGTGTAAAAAAGGACGCGCTCGGTGGTAGTGGTTTTACCAGCATCCACGTGAGCCACGATACCGATGTTACGGTAGCGATTAATCGGTGTAGTACGAGCCATAAAGCCCTCGCAAATTGAGTGACGCTAAAATTAGAAGCGGTAGTGCGAGAAAGCCTTGTTGGCTTCAGCCATACGGTGCACGTCTTCACGCTTCTTAACTGCAGCACCTTTGCCTTCTGCAGCATCCAACAGTTCACCTGCCAAGCGCAGGGCCATGGATTTCTCGCCGCGCTTACGGGCGAAATCCACCAACCAGCGCATGGCCAGGGCGTTACGACGGGACGGACGAACTTCGACCGGAACCTGGTAAGTAGCACCGCCTACACGGCGCGACTTCACTTCGACCAGCGGAGCGATGGCGTCGAGAGCTTTCTCGAAGATTTCCAGGGGATCGCTGTTCTTACGCTCTTTAACCTTGTCCAGGGCGCCATAAACGATACGCTCGGCAACGGCTTTCTTGCCGCTTTCCATCACGTGGTTCATGAACTTGGCCAGGATTTGGCTTCCGTATTTTGGATCGTCAAGCACTTCGCGCTTGGCTGCTACACGACGTCTTGGCATTTGATAAGCCCTCAAACGGTCTTCAGGTTAGCCCGGAACTGTAACCATCTGGTTACGCCCGACCTTACTCTTATCGACTCAATAAAATTAGAAACTGCATTCAGTACCGACGGCCGATCACTTCGGACGCTTGGTACCGTACTTCGAACGACCCTGGTTACGGCCTTTGACACCCGAGGTGTCCAGCGAGCCGCGAACGGTGTGATAACGCACACCTGGCAAGTCTTTTACACGACCGCCACGGATCAGCACGACGCTGTGCTCTTGCAGGTTGTGGCCTTCACCACCGATGTACGAGGAAACCTCGAAACCGTTGGTCAGGCGAACACGGCAAACTTTACGCAGTGCCGAGTTAGGTTTTTTCGGCGTGGTGGTATACACGCGAGTGCATACGCCACGACGCTGGGGGCAGTTCTGCAGCGCAGGTACGTCGGATTTCTCGACGATACGCTTGCGCGGCTGACGCACCAGCTGGTTGATAGTTGCCATCTACTAGCTCCACTGTCCGTCTTTCGACGCTATTTATTTACACCATAAATAAATGGCAGGGCTTATGCCCTGCCATATTTAGGGGTGCATGAGTCTAAAGAGACTAGCCCCCCCAGTCAAGACACGAGCCCCAACCGCCAGGCGGCCGGGGCACGTTCTCAATTTTCGCTGGAGTTCAACGCTTCGGTCAGCGCTGCTTCCACTTCGCTCGCGCTCACACGCACAGGCTTGTCAGCCTCGCGACGACGTTTGCGCTCGCTGTGGTAAGCAAGGCCAGTACCAGCCGGGATCAGACGACCCACGACCACGTTTTCCTTCAGGCCACGCAGGAAGTCGCGCTTGCCAGTAACCGCTGCCTCGGTGAGAACGCGAGTGGTTTCCTGGAAGGATGCCGCCGAGATGAACGACTCGGTGGACAGCGACGCCTTGGTGATACCCAGCAGAACGCGAGTGTACTTGGCGATGAACTTGTCTTCTTCGGCCAGGCGCTCGTTCTCACCCAGAACCTGAGTGAGTTCCATCTGGTCGCCTTTGATGAAGGTGGAATCACCCGACTCGGCGATCTCGACCTTGCGCAGCATCTGGCGCAGGATGGTTTCGATGTGCTTGTCGTTGATCTTCACGCCTTGCAGACGGTAAACGTCCTGGATTTCGTTGACGATGTACTTGGCCAGCGCGCTCACACCCAGCAGACGCAGGATGTCGTGCGGATCGCTCGGACCGTCGGAGATGACTTCACCCTTGTTGACCTGCTCACCTTCGAACACGTTCAGGTGGCGCCATTTCGGGATCAGCTCTTCGTACGGATCGCTGCCATCGGTCGGCGTGATGACCAGACGGCGCTTGCCCTTGGTCTCCTTACCGAACGCGATGGTGCCGCTGATTTCAGCCAGAATCGAGGCTTCTTTCGGACGACGCGCTTCGAACAGGTCGGCAACGCGCGGCAGACCACCGGTGATGTCACGGGTCTTCGACGTTTCCTGCGGGATACGGGCGATAACGTCACCGACCGCAACCTGCGCACCGTCGGCAACACCGACCAGGGCGTTGGCGGGCAGGAAGTACTGCGCCGGCACGTCAGTACCTGGCAGCATCAGATCCTTGCCACTTGCATCGACCAGTTTAACGGCCGGACGGATGTCCTTGCCGGCAGCCGGACGGTCCTTGGCATCGAGCACTTCGATGTTGGTCAGACCGGTCAGTTCGTCGGTCTGACGCTTGATGGTGATACCTTCCTCCATACCCACGAAGGTGACGGTACCTTTCATCTCGGTAACGATCGGGTGGGTGTGCGGGTCCCACTTGGCGACGATGGCGCCAGCGTCGACCTTGTCACCTTCCTTGACGGAGATGACCGCACCGTAAGGCAGCTTGTAGCGCTCGCGCTCACGACCGAACTCGTCGGCGATAGCCAGCTCACCGGAACGCGATACCGCGATCAGGTTGCCGTCCAGACGCTCGACGTGCTTCAGGTTGTGCAGACGAACCGCACCGCCGTTTTTCACCTGGACGCTGTCGGCAGCCGAGGTCCGGCTTGCCGCACCACCGATGTGGAACGTACGCATGGTCAGCTGGGTACCCGGCTCACCGATCGACTGTGCAGCGATGACGCCGACGGCTTCACCGATGTTGATCTGATGACCACGAGCCAGGTCACGACCGTAGCACTTGGCGCAGATGCCGTAGCGGGTTTCACAGCTGATCGGCGAACGCACGACCACTTCGTCGATGCTGTTCAGCTCGATGAACTCGACCCACTGCTCGTCGACCAAGGTACCGGCCGGAACGATGACTTCTTCGGTGCCAGGCTTGAACACGTCACGGGCAATGACACGACCCAGAACGCGCTCACCGAGCGGCTCGACCACGTCGCCGCCTTCGATGTGCGGAGTCATGTACAGACCCTGCTCGGTGCCGCAATCGATCTCGGTCACTACCAGATCCTGTGCTACGTCGACGAGACGACGAGTCAGGTAACCGGAGTTCGCGGTCTTCAGTGCGGTATCCGCCAGACCTTTACGTGCACCGTGAGTGGAGATGAAGTACTGCAGTACCGACAGACCTTCACGGAAGTTCGCGGTGATCGGCGTCTCGATGATCGAGCCGTCCGGCTTGGCCATCAGACCACGCATACCAGCCAGCTGACGGATCTGCGCGGCGGAACCACGAGCACCGGAGTCGGCCATCATGTACATGGAGTTGAAGGACTCCTGATCGACTTCGTTGCCGTCGCGGTCGATGACCTTCTCTTTCGAGAGGTTCGACATCATCGCCTTGGAGACTTCATCGTTGGCCTTCGACCAGAGGTCGATCACCTTGTTGTACTTCTCGCCCTGGGTTACCAGGCCGGAGGCGTACTGCGATTCGATTTCCTTCACTTCCTCGGTAGCGGCGTCGATGATGCGCGCCTTCTCGTCCGGAATGACGAAGTCGTTCACGCCGATCGACACACCAGAAATGGTCGAATAGGCGAAACCGGTGTACATCAGCTGGTCAGCGAAGATCACGGTGTCCTTCAGACCAACGGTGCGGTAGCACTGGTTGATCAGACGGGAGATCGCCTTCTTCTTCATCGACTGGTTGACCACGTCGTACGACAGGCCAGCAGGCACAACCTGGAACAGCAGCGCACGGCCGACAGTGGTGTCGACGATACGGGTGTTCTTGGTGATGGTGCCGTCACGGTCTTTGATGACTTCGTTGATACGCACTTTCACACGGGCGTGCAGGGACGCTTCGCCGGCGCGGAATACGCGGTCGACTTCCTGCAGGTCGGCGAACACGCGACCTTCGCCTTTGGCGTTGATGGCCTCACGGGTCATGTAGTACAGACCCAGTACAACGTCCTGGGACGGAACGATGATCGGCTCACCGTTGGCGGGCGAAAGGATGTTGTTGGTCGACATCATCAGCGCGCGCGCTTCGAGCTGGGCTTCCAGCGTCAGCGGCACGTGAACGGCCATCTGGTCACCGTCGAAGTCGGCGTTGTACGCGGCGCAGACCAGCGGGTGCAGCTGGATGGCCTTACCTTCGATCAGTACCGGCTCGAACGCCTGAATGCCCAGACGGTGGAGAGTCGGTGCACGGTTGAGCAGTACGGGGTGTTCGCGAATCACTTCGGCGAGAACGTCCCACACCTCTGGCAGCTCGCGCTCGACCATCTTCTTGGCGGCCTTGATGGTGGTCGCCAGACCACGCATTTCCAGCTTGCCGAAAATGAACGGCTTGAACAGCTCAAGGGCCATCTTCTTCGGCAGACCGCACTGGTGCAGACGCAGTGCCGGGCCAACGGTAATTACCGAACGGCCGGAGTAGTCGACGCGCTTGCCGAGCAAGTTCTGACGGAAACGACCCTGCTTACCCTTGATCATGTCAGCCAGGGATTTCAGAGGACGCTTGTTCGAACCGGTGATGGCGCGACCGCGACGACCGTTGTCGAGCAGTGCGTCGACAGCTTCCTGCAGCATGCGCTTTTCGTTGCGCACGATGATGTCGGGAGCCGAGAGGTCGAGCAGACGCTTCAGACGGTTGTTACGGTTGATGACACGGCGATACAGGTCGTTCAGGTCGGAGGTGGCGAAACGACCACCATCCAGAGGAACGAGCGGACGCAGGTCTGGCGGCAGAACCGGCAGAACGGTCAGCACCATCCACTCTGGCAGGTTGCCGGAACCCTGGAAGGCTTCCATCAACTTCAGACGCTTGGACAGCTTCTTGATCTTGGTTTCCGAGTTGGTCTGCGGAATTTCTTCGCGCAGGCGGCCGATCTCGTGCTCCAGGTCGATAGCGTGCAGCAGCTCGCGAACGGCCTCTGCGCCCATACGGGCGTCGAAGTCGTCACCGAACTCTTCCAGCGCTTCGAAGTACTGCTCGTCATTGAGCAGCTGCCCCTTCTCGAGGGTGGTCATGCCCGGATCGATAACGACGTAGCTCTCGAAATAGAGAACGCGCTCGATATCACGCAGGGTCATGTCCATCAGCAGGCCGATACGGCTCGGCAGGGACTTCAGGAACCAGATGTGGGCAACTGGAGATGCCAGTTCGATGTGCGCCATGCGCTCACGACGAACCTTGGCCAGAGCGACTTCAACACCGCACTTCTCGCAGATCACACCACGATGCTTGAGGCGCTTGTACTTACCGCACAGGCACTCGTAATCCTTTACCGGGCCAAAGATCTTGGCGCAGAACAGGCCGTCACGCTCAGGCTTGAACGTACGGTAGTTGATGGTTTCCGGCTTTTTAACTTCACCGAACGACCACGAACGGATCATCTCAGGCGAAGCAAGGCCGATGCGAATGGCATCGAACTCTTCGACTTGACCCTGGTTTTTCAGCAAATTCAGTAGGTCTTTCAAGGCCTTTCCTCCTGGCGGAGCAGGCAGCGGGCATATTGCCCCGCTGCCGATTCACGTCGTGTTATTCGGTTTCCAGATCGATATCGATACCGAGCGAACGGATCTCTTTGATCAACACGTTGAAGGACTCGGGCATGCCCGGCTCCATGCGGTGATCGCCATCCACGATGTTCTTGTACATCTTGGTACGGCCGTTCACGTCGTCCGACTTGACGGTCAACATTTCCTGCAGGGTGTAGGCGGCGCCGTAAGCTTCCAGAGCCCAGACCTCCATCTCCCCGAAGCGCTGACCACCGAACTGCGCCTTACCACCCAGCGGCTGCTGGGTAACCAGGCTGTAGGAACCGGTAGAACGAGCGTGCATCTTGTCGTCCACCAGGTGGTTCAGTTTCAGCATGTACATGTAACCGACCGTGGTCGGGCGCTCGAACTGGTTGCCGGTACGGCCGTCGATCAGGCGCATCTGGCCGCTTTCCGGCAGATCTGCCAGCTTCAGCATGGCCTTGATTTCGCTTTCCTTGGCACCGTCGAACACCGGGGTAGCCATCGGCACGCCTTTGCGCAGGTTGTTGGCCAGGGCCAGCACTTCCTGATCGCTCAGCTCGTCGAGGTTCTCCTGACGCCCACCGATCTCGTTGTAGATCTCGTTGAGGAACTTGCGCAGATCAGCGATCTTGCGCTGCTCTTCGAGCATCAGGTTGATCTTCTCGCCCAGGCCCTTGGCCGCGAGGCCGAGGTGAGTTTCGAGGATCTGACCGACGTTCATACGAGACGGTACGCCGAGCGGGTTGAGGACGATGTCGACCGGCGTGCCATGCACGTCATGCGGCATGTCTTCGACCGGCATGATCACCGAGACCACACCCTTGTTACCGTGACGACCCGCCATCTTGTCACCCGGCTGGATGCGACGGCGGATGGCCAGGTAGACCTTGACGATCTTCAGTACGCCCGGAGCCAGGTCATCGCCCTGCTGCAGCTTGCGCTTCTTGTCTTCGAACTTGTCGTCGAGCAGCTGACGGCGGTCGGAGATGTAGGCCTGAGCCTTTTCCAACTGCTCGTTCAGTGCGTCTTCAGCCATGCGCAGCTTGAACCACTGGCCACGCTCCAGACCGTCGAGCACTTCGTCAGTGATCGCAGCACCTTTCTTCAGGCCGGCGCCGCCTTCGGCGACCTTGCCAACCAGAGCGGCACGCAGACGCTCGAAGGTCGCGCCTTCGACGATGCGGAACTCTTCGTTCAGGTCCTTGCGGATCTCGTCCAGCTGGCTCTTCTCGATCGACAGCGCACGCGCATCGCGCTCGACGCCGTCACGGGTGAAGACCTGTACGTCGATGACAGTACCTTTGGTACCGGTCGGCACGCGCAGGGAGGTGTCCTTAACGTCGCTGGCCTTCTCGCCGAAGATCGCGCGCAGCAGCTTCTCTTCCGGCGTCAGCTGGGTTTCGCCCTTCGGCGTGACCTTGCCGACCAGAATGTCGCCAGGGCCGACTTCAGCGCCCACGTAGACGATACCGGCTTCGTCGAGCTTGTTCAGTGCAGCTTCACCCACGTTCGGGATGTCCGCAGAGATTTCCTCTGGGCCGAGCTTGGTGTCACGTGCCACACAGGTCAGTTCCTGGATGTGGATCGTGGTGAAGCGGTCTTCCTGAACCACGCGCTCGGAGAGCAGGATGGAGTCTTCGAAGTTGTAACCGTTCCAGGGCATGAACGCGACGCGCATGTTCTGACCCAGTGCCAGCTCACCCATGTCGGTGGACGGGCCGTCGGCCATGATGTCGCCACGCGCGACCACATCACCTTTCTGCACCAGCGGACGCTGGTTGATGCAGGTGTTCTGGTTGGAGCGGGTGTATTTGGTCAGGTTGTAGATGTCCACACCGGCTTCACCGGTTTCGACTTCATCGTTGGCAACGCGGACCACGATACGGCTGGCATCGACGGAGTCGATCACACCACCGCGACGCGCCACGACGCAGACGCCGGAGTCACGGGCGACGTTGCGCTCCATGCCGGTACCGACCAGCGGCTTGTCCGAACGCAGGGTCGGAACAGCCTGACGCTGCATGTTCGAGCCCATGAGTGCACGGTTGGCATCGTCGTGCTCGAGGAACGGGATCAGCGAGGCAGCGACGGAAACGACCTGCTTCGGCGATACGTCCATCAGCGTGACGTCTTCCGGCGCCTTCACGGTGAACTCGTTGAGGTGACGCACGGCCACCAGCTCGTCGATCAGCTGACCCTTGTCGTTCAGGGTCGCGGATGCCTGGGCGATAACGTGATCGGCCTCTTCGATGGCAGACAGGAACACGATCTCGTCGGTGACCTTGCCTTCCTGCACGACGCGGTACGGGCTTTCCAGGAAGCCGTACTGGTTGGTGCGGGCATAGGCTGCCAGGGAGTTGATCAGACCGATGTTCGGGCCTTCCGGCGTTTCGATCGGGCACACACGGCCGTAGTGGGTCGGGTGTACGTCACGGACTTCGAAGCCTGCGCGCTCACGGGTCAGACCGCCCGGGCCGAGTGCGGAAACACGGCGCTTGTGGGTGATCTCGGAGAGCGGGTTGTTCTGGTCCATGAACTGCGACAGCTGGCTGGAACCGAAGAACTCCTTCACCGCAGCCGCGACCGGCTTGGCGTTGATCAGATCCTGCGGCATCAGGCCTTCGCTTTCGGCCATCGACAGACGTTCCTTGACCGCACGCTCGACGCGCACCAGGCCAACGCGGAACTGGTTCTCGGCCATCTCGCCGACGCAACGTACACGGCGGTTACCCAGGTGGTCGATGTCATCGACGATACCTTTGCCGTTACGGATGTCGACCAGCGTCTTGAGAACTTCGACGATGTCTTCGCGGCTCAACACACCCGAACCTTCGATCTCGGTACGACCGATACGACGGTTGAACTTCATGCGGCCTACGGCGGACAGGTCGTAACGCTCGGCACTGAAGAACAGGTTGTTGAACAACGTCTCGGCAGCATCCTTGGTAGGTGGCTCGCCAGGACGCATCATGCGGTAGATTTCGACCAGCGCTTCGAGCTGATTGGTGGTGCTGTCGATCTTCAGCGTGTCGCTGATAAACGGACCACAGTCGATGTCGTTGGTGTACAGCGTCTCGATGCGGACGACCTGAGCCTTGGCGATCTTGGCCAGCAGCTCGACCGACAGCTCGGTGTTGCACTCGCTGAGAATTTCACCGGTAGCCGGGTGCACGATCGCCTTGGCGGTGGTGCGGCCGATCAGGTAGTCGAACGGTACGTCCAGTTCCTTGATGCCAGCCTTGTCCAACTGATTGATGTGGCGAGCGGTAATACGACGGCCCTGCTCGACGATCACCTTGCCGTTGCCGTCCAGGATGTCCTGGCTGGCGATCTCGCCGCGCAGGCGCTGCGGTACGAGCTCCAGGCTCAGGCCTTCGCCTTTCACGTGGAAAACGTTGGTGGTGTAGAAGGCATCGAGCACTTCTTCAGTGCTGTAGCCCAGCGCGCGCAGCAGTACCGAGGCCGGCAGTTTGCGGCGACGGTCGATACGTACGAATACGGCGTCCTTCGGATCGAACTCGAAGTCCAACCACGAACCGCGGTAAGGGATGATGCGCGCGGAGTACAGCAGCTTGCCCGAGCTGTGAGTCTTGCCACGGTCGTGGTCGAAGAACACACCTGGGGAACGGTGCAGCTGGGAAACGATCACTCGCTCGGTACCGTTGATGACGAAGGTACCGTTCTCGGTCATGAGCGGAATTTCGCCCATGTACACTTCCTGCTCCTTGATGTCCTTGATCGCTTTGTTCGACGATTCTTTGTCGAAAATGATCAGGCGCACTTTCACGCGCAGCGGGACGGCGAAGGTCACGCCACGCAGCACGCACTCCTTGACGTCGAACGCCGGCTCGCCCAGGCGATAACCGACGTATTCCAGAGCAGCGTTGCCGGAGTAGCTGATGATCGGGAATACAGATTTGAAGGCCGCATGCAGGCCGATGTCGCGGAACTGTTCCTTGCTCGCGCCTTGCTGCAGGAATTCGCGGTACGAATCCAGCTGGATGGCCAGGAGGTAAGGCACATCCATGACATCCGGCAACTTGCTAAAGTCCTTGCGGATACGTTTTTTCTCAGTGTATGAGTAAGCCATCAGCGTTCCCCAGCTTGGTCACCTGCTTATTTGGCTTCTCCGACGGGAGCAGCCAGAAACTCGTGCAAACCCTAGGTTTGCTCCACCTCGTTGGTGGGTCTTTCACGTTCCAAGCCTGGGCCAGTGAACAGCCGAGTCAGAACGGAAAAAGGCCGGTGGCAAGAGCCACCAGCCGTCAGCCTTATGCGAGTCGCGCGGGCTGTAGACGCAAGGTCGTCGCTTACTTGAGCTCGACTTTGGCGCCTGCTTCTTCCAGAGCTTTCTTGGCAGCTTCGGCTTCGTCTTTCGACACGCCTTCTTTGACCACGCCAGGAGCGCCGTCAACAACTGCTTTAGCTTCTTTCAGACCCAGGCCGGTCAGTTCGCGAACGGCCTTGATGACGTTCACTTTCTTCTCGCCAGCTTCGGTCAGGATGACGTTGAACTCGGTTTGCTCTTCGACAACAGCGGCAGCAGCAGCTGGGCCAGCGGCAGCAACAGCGGCGGTAACGCCGAAGGTGTCTTCCATTGCCTTGATCAGTTCAACAACTTCCAGAACGGTTTTCTGGCCAATTGCTTCGATGATTTGTTCGTTAGTCAGAGACATGACTTAAATCCTGTATGTGAATGGCAGCCTACGCGGCCATCAAAATAAATGACGTTGAAAAGGAACCACGATGCCTTAGGCAGCGGTGGCTTCTTTTTGGTCGCGAATGGCCGCCAGAGTACGAGCCAGCTTGCTGGTAGCGCCTTGAATCACGCTCATCAGTTTCGCAATAGCTTCGTCGCGAGTTGGCAGGGAAGCCAACACGTCGATCTCGTTTGCTGCGAGGAACTTGCCCTCGAACGCAGCTGCCTTGATCTCGAACTTGTCCTGACCCTTGGCGAACTCTTTGAAAATACGAGCAGCAGCGCCCGGATGTTCCTTGGAGAATGCAATCAGGGTCGGGCCTTTGAACACGTCGTTGAGAACCGAATACTCGGTGCCTTCAACGGCGCGCTTGAGCAGGGTGTTACGTACAACACGTACGTATACGCCAGCTTCGCGGGCCTCTTTACGGAGTCCGGTCATAGCGCTTACTGTCACACCACGGGCATCAGCCACGACAGCGGACAGAGCTACTTGGGCAGCCTCGTTGACTTCAGCGACGATGGCCTTCTTGTCTTCGAGCTTAATTGCCACGGGTTTACTCCTGGATGTTACCGTTTCGCCCGACCTGAGCCGGACGGCGTTTTGGTGTCTGATTCGGTAAGAATCGGGAGCACCATCTGCGTAGGGTTGAAGATTGCTCTTCGGGTTTGAGACTTGCGTCCCCTACGGTCTTGGATAGCCCCCGCCAGGCAGGGACCCCAATTTATCGCTGCAGACGCACCAGGTGCGCCTGCAGTCATTCATTAAGCGTCCAGCGAACCTTGGTCGATCAGCAGACCTGGGCCCATGGTGGTGCTCAGCGTCACGCGCTTGACGTAGATGCCTTTCGAGGTCGAAGGCTTCAGGCGCTTCAGATCAGACAGCAGCGCTTCCACGTTCTGCTTCAGCTTGTCGGCGTCGAAGCCAACCTTGCCGACGGAACTGTGGATGATGCCGTTCTTGTCGGTACGGAAACGTACTTGACCAGCTTTGGCGTTCTTGACCGCAGTAGCGACGTCCGGAGTCACGGTACCGACTTTCGGGTTTGGCATCAGACCGCGCGGGCCGAGAACCTGACCCAGCTGGCCGACGACGCGCATGGCGTCCGGAGAAGCGATGACCACGTCATAGTTCAGATCGCCGCCTTTCATTTCGGCAGCCAGATCGTCCATACCTACGCGGTCAGCACCGGCAGCCAGAGCGGCTTCAGCGCCCGGGCCCTGGGTGAAGACGGCAACGCGAACGGTCTTGCCAGTGCCGTTTGGCAGCACGGTAGCGCCACGAACGACCTGGTCGGATTTACGCGGGTCAACGCCGAGGTTGATAGCGATATCAACGGACTCGGAGAATTTGACAGCGGAGATTTCAGCCAGCAACGCAGCAGCGTCGGTGAAGCTGTAGGCTTTGCCCGGCTCGATCTTGGCCGCGATAGCCTTTTGGCGCTTGGTCAGCTTAGCCATTACACACCCTCCACGTTGAGGCCCATGCTACGAGCGGAACCGGCGATGGTACGCACGGCCGCATCCATATCAGCTGCAGTCAGATCGGCCTGTTTGGTCTTGGCGATCTCTTCGAGCTGGGCACGGGTAACGGTGCCGACCTTGACGGTGTTCGGACGAGCCGAACCGCTGGTCAGACCGGCTGCTTTCTTCAGCAGCACGGAGGCCGGGGTGCTCTTGGTTTCGAAGGTGAAGCTACGGTCGCTGTATACAGTGATGATCACTGGAGTCGGCAGACCAGGTTCCATGCCCTGAGTCTTGGCGTTGAACGCCTTGCAGAATTCCATGATGTTCACGCCGTGCTGACCCAGAGCTGGGCCGACGGGTGGCGACGGGTTGGCCTGAGCGGCCTTTACTTGCAGCTTGATATAAGCCGTGATTTTCTTAGCCATTAGCTACTCCAGTTACGGGTTCTAGCGCCTTGCGGCTCCCCGACTATTGCCTGTTTATCCCAGTGACAACAAAACCCCGCAGCCTGTGACTGCGGGGTAAGGGATGCGGTTGTCAGTTACGACTTCTCGACCTGACTGAACTCCAGCTCGACCGGGGTAGAGCGACCGAAAATGGTCACCGCTACCTGGATGCGGCTCTTCTCGTAATTCACTTCTTCGACTACGCCACTGAAATCAGCGAACGGACCATCGGTGACACGAACCATCTCGCCCGGCTCGAACAGCGTCTTGGGCTTGGGCTTGTCACCGCTATCGGCAACGCGACGCAGAATGGCGTCAGCCTCTTTCTCGGTAATCGGTGCAGGCTTGTCGGCAGTACCGCCGATGAAGCCCATCACACGCGGCGTATCCTTGATCAAGTGCCAAGTCGCCTCGTTCATTTCCATCTGGACCAACACATAGCCCGGAAAGAACTTTCGCTCGCTCTTGCGCTTCTGGCCATTACGCATTTCCACCACTTCTTCGGTGGGGACCAGAATTTCGCCGAAATCATCTTCCATTCCGGCGAATTTTACGCGCTCGATGAGCGAACGCATTACATGCTTCTCGTAACCCGAGTAAGCATGCACAACGTACCAACGCTTAGCCACGGGACACCCTATCTCAACTTACGATAAACGACACAAGCCAACCCAGGAGCGAATCAAGCCCCCACAACATCAGAGCCATGACGAGCACGACCAAGACGACGATCAGCGTGGTTTGCGTGGTTTCCTGACGAGTAGGCCAGACAACCTTGCGAATCTCGACGCGAGCTTCTTTCACCAGACCAAAGAAGGCCTGACCCTTTGCCGTCTGCAATGCAATGGCAGCGGCAACCACCGCGAGCACCAGCAACACGACGACACGGTACAGAATCGGCTCACCAGAGAAGTACTGATTACCGACCACCCCAGCAACAACGAGCAGGGCCGCTGCAATCCACTTGAGCAGATCGAAGCGAGAGTCTTTGGCTTCAGACTTAGCATTCATGAACTAGAATCCTGTGGGAAGACACGCCAAAATCACTATGAAAATGGCGGGCCAGGAGGGAATCGAACCCCCAACCTGCGGTTTTGGAGACCGCCGCTCTGCCAATTGAGCTACTGACCCTGAAAAATCAGGCCGACCATTATGCCGGCCCGAGGGGGACAGATCAATCGATTATTCGACGATCTTGGCAACCACGCCAGCACCAACGGTACGACCACCTTCGCGAATTGCGAAGCGCAGGCCGTCTTCCATGGCGATCGGCTTGATCAGGGTGACAACCATTTTGATGTTGTCGCCCGGCATTACCATCTCAACGCCTTCCGGCAGTTCGCACGAACCGGTCACGTCAGTGGTACGGAAGTAGAACTGAGGACGGTAGCCTTTGAAGAACGGGGTGTGACGACCACCTTCTTCTTTGGACAGAACGTACACTTCAGCTTCGAACTTGGTGTGCGGCTTGATGGTGCCCGGCTTGGCCAGTACCTGACCACGCTCTACGTCATCACGCTTGGTGCCACGCAGCAGAACGCCGCAGTTCTCACCAGCACGACCTTCGTCGAGCAGCTTGCGGAACATCTCAACACCGGTACAGGTGGTCTTGGTGGTGTCACGCAGACCAACGATCTCGATTTCTTCCTGGATCTTGACGATACCGCGCTCTACACGACCGGTCACTACAGTGCCGCGGCCGGAGATCGAGAATACGTCTTCGATCGGCATCAGGAACGGACGGTCGATTGCACGAACCGGCTCCGGGATGTAGCTGTCCAGAGTTTCGACGAGTTTCTTGACGGCAGTGGTGCCCATCTCGTTGTCGTCCTGGCCGTTCAGAGCCATCAGAGCGGAACCGATGATGATCGGCGTGTCGTCGCCCGGGAAGTCGTAAGTGCTCAGCAGATCGCGCACTTCCATCTCCACCAGCTCCAGCAGCTCGGCGTCATCAACCATGTCAGCCTTGTTCAGGAACACGACGATGTACGGAACGCCTACCTGACGCGACAGCAGGATGTGCTCGCGAGTCTGAGGCATCGGACCATCGGCAGCCGAACAAACCAGGATAGCGCCGTCCATCTGGGCAGCACCGGTGATCATGTTCTTGACGTAGTCAGCGTGACCCGGGCAGTCAACGTGCGCGTAGTGACGTACGGAAGAATCGTACTCAACGTGCGCAGTGTTGATGGTGATACCACGAGCTTTCTCTTCCGGCGCGCTGTCGATCTTGTCGAAGTCGACCTTGGCCGAA
The DNA here is from genome assembly GCF_013408425.1 of Pseudomonas flavescens. Taxonomy (NCBI): domain Bacteria; kingdom Pseudomonadati; phylum Pseudomonadota; class Gammaproteobacteria; order Pseudomonadales; family Pseudomonadaceae; genus Phytopseudomonas; species Phytopseudomonas flavescens. The sequence goes on from NZ_JACBYV010000001.1 coordinate 3,887,016, forward strand.
CCGAATACTTCGGAGCAGACGCGGGTCAGAGCAGCGGTCAGAGTGGTTTTACCGTGGTCGACGTGGCCAATGGTGCCAACGTTGACGTGCGGCTTGTTACGTTCAAACTTTTCTTTAGCCATTTTGACCGTCTCCGAACGAAGAATTCAGCTAGTGATACCGCCATTAAAACAAAGGCAGATACTTTCATATCTGCCTTTATTAAATGGAGCTCATGAGCGGATTCGAACCGCTGACCTCACCCTTACCAAGGGTGTGCTCTACCAACTGAGCTACATGAGCAAATATATTGCGCGACCAGCAAAGCTGGAGCGGGCAGCGGGGATCGAACCCGCATCATCAGCTTGGAAGGCTGAGGTTCTACCATTGAACTATGCCCGCGGAGCTCACAGCTCGCGCTTAAATCTGGTGGAGGGAGAAGGATTCGAACCTTCGAAGTCGATGACGTCAGATTTACAGTCTGATCCCTTTGGCCGCTCGGGAATCCCTCCATAAGGAGGCGGCATTCTCAATATCTGCCACCCTACTGTCAAGCACTTTCTCATTTAAAAACCTGAGCTTAGCGACACTAACAGCAGCTTCACATACACACCGGTTAAGGCGTCCACCCTGCGAAGCGGGCGCCATTCTATGCATTCTATCGAGGGCTTGCAACCCCTTCGCACGGCATTAATTGATGTTGTAAGCCTTTGAAGTCCAAAGACAATCGTTCGAGCAGAGAATCATCGACCAAACGCCGGCTTGCCGGGGCAATACGCACCCAGTGGCGACGGTTGGCTCGCGGCAACTCTCGCAGCAGCGGCTCATAGCCGGCTCTGCGCAGACGCGAGATCACGCTATCGGCAGAGTCATGACGAGGAAAGATACCAAGGGAAATGCCATTCGACAGATCCCCCTGACTGATGATGTAGCTGTCGATCTTGCGTGCCTGCAATTCACGCAACTGCCTCAAAGATGCCTGCCGGGATGCGAGCGGTGGCAGGTAGACCCAATAGTCGACAGCACCGGCGGACTCGACCACCTGCACCTGCGAGCGAATATCCAGACTGAGAAGACGCTGCTCGACCTGCTCTGCCTCGACATTATCCTCGAAGCTCCCCAGGAACAGACACACAGCCTCCTCCTCAGGAGGAGCCTCCTTCACCGCAGCGCTACGGCGCTGCTGAGGCTCTGACTCACTCAGCAACTGGATATCGCGGCGACTCTCCTGGTAAAGCGAAAGCGGCGCGACCTCCTTGGCATGCATGGGTGTCTGTTGCTGATGCCAGACATAGTAAAAGGCATTCAGCACGACCAGGAGCATGAAAATCCAGCGCATACCCTACTCCCCAGCCAGTGGACAGGCGATCGCCAGACCGATGAATACCAAATCCGGCACCACCCGGGCGGCAGGCACCCACTGCGCGGCCAGCACGGCGTCGCCGCCGGTAAGAAACACAGTGACATCGTCGCCGCATTGCTGGCGTGCCAGCTCGAGCTGGGTGTCGACGAACCCGCGCAACATTAACAAACAACCACGCTCCACTGCCTCCGCGGTGGAACGCCCAGGCACAAGACTATGCTGCGCCTGCTCAGCGACAGCGTCGTCATAACGGATGCGGCGCGTGTGAGTACGCAACTGATTGCGCATCAACGGCATCCCCGGGCAAATGAAACCGCCAAGATGGCTCCCGGCAGAATCGATGAAGTCGGAAGTGATGGCAGTCCCCAGATCAAGAATCAGACAAGCACGACGCTCCAGACTGTATGCCCCAACCACCGCCAGCCACCGATCGAGACCCAGCCGCCGGTATTCATCATAGCCATTGCTCACACCGGCAAGGCTCTGCGCTGACGCGGCCACCCTGCAATCGATGCCGAAACGATTTTTCAACGCGTCGACCAGCAGCCGTGTTTCGTCTTCGCTGCGCACACTCACCAGCCTGCACATGAACAACTCGCCGGGAAAGCGAGATGCCAAAGCCACGAGCAGTTCCTCGTCGCTGCCGACTACACCACCAGCGACCACCTGAGCGCCCCCCTGTCTGGGCAGGACACGCCACTTGATAAAGCTGTTGCCGCAATCAAGCTCAAGAATCATCACGCAACCTCAAACTGAGCTCACCACCGCTGAACACACGCTCACCGCCATCAACCTCGAGGCGTAGCGCGCCAGTATCGTCGACGCCCAGCACTCGTCCTTCTATGGACTGCACACCCGCCGCAAGCGAAACCGCTCGCCCCTGCCACAGGTGACTGGCTTCCCACTGCTCGCGCAAGGCGGAAAAACCATGAAGACGATGCAACTCCAGATAGCGGGCAAGATGGTCACTCAAGCCAGCTACGAACCGGTTGCGATCGATTTGCGCTCCAAGAACTTGCCTGATAGAGGTCCAGGGCTGGTCGATCGCGTCCCCGGGCACTGCCCGCATATTGATATTCACGCCAATTCCGATAATCACATGGCAAACGTCAGCGGGGTCGCCAGATAGCTCCAGCAGAATGCCGGCGATCTTGCGCCCCCCCACCAACAGATCATTGGGCCACTTGAGGCCGACATCGGCAACACCCGCCTCGCGGATGGCATGCAGCAAAGCGAGGCCAACCACCAGGCTGAGACCCTCAATCTGACGCATGCCCCCGGTGATACGCAGCACCAGGCTGTAGTAGAGGTTCTCACCGAACGGGCTGACCCAGTTGCGACCACGACGCCCCCGACCTGCCGTCTGCTGCTCGGCAATGACCAGAAAAGGCGGTATGGCTCCGGACACCAGGTGGCGCAGCGCCTCCGCATTGGTAGAGTCGACCTGCTGCAGAAGCCTCACCGGCCAGCCTATGGGGGTAAGCGCATCGCTGGCCAATAGGGACAGGGGCATCTCGAGACGATAGCCGCGGCCGCGGACCTTGTGAATGCTGAGATCGAACTCAGCCTCGAGCGCCTGCAGCCGCTTCCATATGGCTGCGCGGCTTACACCAATGGCGGCGCCAAGCTCTTCGCCCGAATGGAACTGGCCATCTTGTAAAAGTCGCAATAAAGGCTGCATGCCGAACCTGCCGTGCAATAAGGTGCGCATGATAGCGATGCGTTCCGCCGCTGCCTACCGAGGCCGGAACGCAATTACCTCGACGTATTTGCAAGTCATGCCCGGGCAGTTGGCTGAATGCCCCGTGAACGCAAGCCGCCCCGGGCTACAAAGCCTGCGCAGGGCGTAAGACGCCACCCCTCCACCACGCCCCACGCGCAGGACGGCCTGCTGTAGGAGCCGGCTTGCCGGCGATGCTCTTGATCGCGGCTCGCCAGCAAGCTGGCTCCTACACGTGCTCCGTAGCCTGGGCTGGCGACGCGAAACCTGGCGCGCTATCCGTAGGGTGGAAGACGCTTCACCCTTCCACCACTGCCCCACGCGCAGGACGACCTGCTGTAGGAGCCAGCTTGCCGGCGATGCTCTTGATCGCGGCTCGCCAGCAAGCTGGCTCCTACACGTGCTCCGTAGCCTGGGCTGGCGACGCGAAACCTGGGGCGCTATCCGTAGGATGGAAGACGCCCCACCCTTCCACCACTGCCCCACGAGCAGGACAGCCTGCTGTAGGAGCCAGCTTGCTGGCGATGCTCTTAACCGCGGCTCGCCAGCAAGCTCGCGCCTACGTGCGGGCCGCCACAGCCTTTTCTGGCGCCGAAAAGACGAAACCCCAGACCTCTGTCGAGATCTGGGGTTTCTGGTAGAAGCTTGACGATGACCTACTCTCACATGGGGAGACCCCACACTACCATCGGCGATGCATCGTTTCACTACTGAGTTCGGGATGGGATCAGGTGGTTCCAACGCTCTATGGTCGTCAAGCAATCCGGTTGGGGAGTCGATGTTTAGGTCGCTTCCCCGAATTGGGTATGTGATATCAGTTGGTATTGCGTGTTCTTGCAAATTTTCGGCATTACTGTCGACTTCTACCGTCTAACAGCCAAATTGTTTGGGTGTTATATGGTCAAGCCTCACGGGCAATTAGTACTGGTTAGCTCAACGCCTCACAACGCTTACACACCCAGCCTATCAACGTCGTAGTCTTCGACGGCCCTTTAGGGAACTCAAGGTTCCAGTGAGATCTCATCTTGAGGCAAGTTTCCCGCTTAGATGCTTTCAGCGGTTATCTTTCCCGAACATAGCTACCCGGCAATGCCACTGGCGTGACAACCGGAACACCAGAGGTTCGTCCACTCCGGTCCTCTCGTACTAGGAGCAGCCCCTCTCAAATCTCAAACGTCCACGGCAGATAGGGACCGAACTGTCTCACGACGTTCTAAACCCAGCTCGCGTACCACTTTAAATGGCGAACAGCCATACCCTTGGGACCGGCTTCAGCCCCAGGATGTGATGAGCCGACATCGAGGTGCCAAACACCGCCGTCGATATGAACTCTTGGGCGGTATCAGCCTGTTATCCCCGGAGTACCTTTTATCCGTTGAGCGATGGCCCTTCCATACAGAACCACCGGATCACTAAGACCTACTTTCGTACCTGCTCGACGTGTCTGTCTCGCAGTCAAGCGCGCTTTTGCCTTTATACTCTACGACCGATTTCCGACCGGTCTGAGCGCACCTTCGTACTCCTCCGTTACTCTTTAGGAGGAGACCGCCCCAGTCAAACTACCCACCATACACTGTCCTCGATCCGGATAACGGACCAGAGTTAGAACCTCAAGGTTGCCAGGGTGGTATTTCAAGGTTGGCTCCATGAGAACTGGCGTCCCCACTTCAAAGCCTCCCACCTATCCTACACAAGCAAGCTCAAAGTCCAGTGCAAAGCTATAGTAAAGGTTCACGGGGTCTTTCCGTCTAGCCGCGGATACACTGCATCTTCACAGCGATTTCAATTTCACTGAGTCTCGGGTGGAGACAGCGCCGCCATCGTTACGCCATTCGTGCAGGTCGGAACTTACCCGACAAGGAATTTCGCTACCTTAGGACCGTTATAGTTACGGCCGCCGTTTACCGGGGCTTCGATCAAGAGCTTCGCGTTAGCTAACCCCATCAATTAACCTTCCGGCACCGGGCAGGCGTCACACCCTATACGTCCACTTTCGTGTTTGCAGAGTGCTGTGTTTTTAATAAACAGTCGCAGCGGCCTGGTATCTTCGACCGGCATGTGCTTACGGGGTAAACCCTTCACACTCACCGGCGCACCTTCTCCCGAAGTTACGGTGCCATTTTGCCTAGTTCCTTCACCCGAGTTCTCTCAAGCGCCTTGGTATTCTCTACCTAACCACCTGTGTCGGTTTGGGGTACGGTTCCTAATTACCTGAAGCTTAGAAGCTTTTCCTGGAAGCATGGCATCAACCACTTCATCGTCCTAAAGGACAACTCGTCATCAGCTCTCGGCCTTGAACGCCCGGATTTACCTAAGCATTCAGCCTACCACCTTAAACACGGACAACCAACGCCGTGCTGGCCTAGCCTTCTCCGTCCCTCCATCGCAGTAATTAGAAGTACGGGAATATTAACCCGTTTCCCATCGACTACGCATTTCTGCCTCGCCTTAGGGGCCGACTCACCCTGCGTCGATTAACGTTGCGCAGGAAACCTTGGTCTTTCGGCGTGGGAGTTTTTCACTCCCATTGTCGTTACTCATGTCAGCATTCGCACTTCTGATACCTCCAGCAAGCTTCTCAACTCACCTTCACAGGCTTACAGAACGCTCCTCTACCGCTCATCCTAAGATGAACCCGTAGCTTCGGTGTATGGTTTGAGCCCCGTTACATCTTCCGCGCAGGCCGACTCGACTAGTGAGCTATTACGCTTTCTTTAAAGGGTGGCTGCTTCTAAGCCAACCTCCTAGCTGTCTAAGCCTTCCCACATCGTTTCCCACTTAACCATAACTTTGGGACCTTAGCTGACGGTCTGGGTTGTTTCCCTTTTCACGACGGACGTTAGCACCCGCCGTGTGTCTCCCGTGCTGACACTTGCTGGTATTCGGAGTTTGCATCGGTTTGGTAAGTCGGGATGACCCCCTAGCCGAAACAGTGCTCTACCCCCAGCAGTGATACACGAGGCGCTACCTAAATAGCTTTCGAGGAGAACCAGCTATCTCCGAGCTTGATTAGCCTTTCACTCCGATCCACAGGTCATCCGCTAACTTTTCAACGGTAGTCGGTTCGGTCCTCCAGTTAGTGTTACCCAACCTTCAACCTGCCCATGGATAGATCGCCCGGTTTCGGGTCTATACCCAGCGACTAAACGCCCTATTAAGACTCGCTTTCGCTACGCCTCCCCTATTCGGTTAAGCTCGCCACTGAATATAAGTCGCTGACCCATTATACAAAAGGTACGCAGTCACAGAACAAGTCTGCTCCCACTGCTTGTACGCATACGGTTTCAGGATCTATTTCACTCCCCTCTCCGGGGTTCTTTTCGCCTTTCCCTCACGGTACTAGTTCACTATCGGTCAGTCAGTAGTATTTAGCCTTGGAGGATGGTCCCCCCATATTCAGACAAAGTTTCTCGTGCTCCGTCCTACTCGATTTCATTGAAAAGAGATTTTCGTGTACGGGGCTATCACCCACTACGGCGGCACTTTCCAGAGCCTTCCACTAATCTCAAATCAACTTAAGGGCTAGTCCCCGTTCGCTCGCCACTACTAAGGGAATCTCGGTTGATTTCTTTTCCTCAGGGTACTTAGATGTTTCAGTTCCCCTGGTTCGCCTCATGCACCTATGTATTCAGTGCATGATACCCAGCTTATGCTAGGTGGGTTCCCCCATTCAGAGATCTCTGGATCACAGTCTGTTTGCCGACTCCCCAAAGCTTATCGCAGGCTACAACGTCTTTCATCGCCTCTGACTGCCAAGGCATCCACCGTATGCGCTTCTTCACTTGACCATATAACCCCAAGCAATCTGGTTACTGTCTATAACGTGAAGACGACATTCGCCGAAAATTTGCACTTGAGAACAACGCAAATTTTACCTTGACCAGATCAATTACCAGTGAAAGTAATCAATCAGTCACTTCTATCACATACCCAAATTTTTAAAGAACGATTTTTCTGACTGGTCAAAGACCAGAAATCAACACTCTTCTGCCTAAACAGGAATGCTCATTTCTGAACTCTAATTCACATCAACAACGGCTGTAAGTGGTGGAGCCAAGCGGGATCGAACCGCTGACCTCCTGCGTGCAAGGCAGGCGCTCTCCCAGCTGAGCTATGGCCCCAAATACTTCCAAGGCCTGCACCCTCAACAATTGGTGGGTCTGGGCAGATTCGAACTGCCGACCTCACCCTTATCAGGGGTGCGCTCTAACCAACTGAGCTACAGACCCAATCGTCTTTCGCAATGAATCAAGCAATTCGTGTGGGTACTTATGAGAAGCTGGGATCTTCGATTAAGGAGGTGATCCAGCCGCAGGTTCCCCTACGGCTACCTTGTTACGACTTCACCCCAGTCATGAATCACACCGTGGTAACCGTCCTCCCGAAGGTTAGACTAGCTACTTCTGGTGCAACCCACTCCCATGGTGTGACGGGCGGTGTGTACAAGGCCCGGGAACGTATTCACCGTGACATTCTGATTCACGATTACTAGCGATTCCGACTTCACGCAGTCGAGTTGCAGACTGCGATCCGGACTACGATCGGTTTTATGGGATTAGCTCCACCTCGCGGCTTGGCAACCCTTTGTACCGACCATTGTAGCACGTGTGTAGCCCTGGCCGTAAGGGCCATGATGACTTGACGTCATCCCCACCTTCCTCCGGTTTGTCACCGGCAGTCTCCTTAGAGTTCCCACCATAACGTGCTGGTAACTAAGGACAAGGGTTGCGCTCGTTACGGGACTTAACCCAACATCTCACGACACGAGCTGACGACAGCCATGCAGCACCTGTGTCTGAGTTCCCGAAGGCACCAATCCATCTCTGGAAAGTTCTCAGCATGTCAAGGCCAGGTAAGGTTCTTCGCGTTGCTTCGAATTAAACCACATGCTCCACCGCTTGTGCGGGCCCCCGTCAATTCATTTGAGTTTTAACCTTGCGGCCGTACTCCCCAGGCGGTCAACTTAATGCGTTAGCTGCGCCACTAAAATCTCAAGGATTCCAACGGCTAGTTGACATCGTTTACGGCGTGGACTACCAGGGTATCTAATCCTGTTTGCTCCCCACGCTTTCGCACCTCAGTGTCAGTATCAGTCCAGGTGGTCGCCTTCGCCACTGGTGTTCCTTCCTATATCTACGCATTTCACCGCTACACAGGAAATTCCACCACCCTCTACCGTACTCTAGCTTGCCAGTTTTGGATGCAGTTCCCAGGTTGAGCCCGGGGCTTTCACATCCAACTTAACAAACCACCTACGCGCGCTTTACGCCCAGTAATTCCGATTAACGCTTGCACCCTCTGTATTACCGCGGCTGCTGGCACAGAGTTAGCCGGTGCTTATTCTGTCGGTAACGTCAAAACAGCAAAGTATTAATTTACTGCCCTTCCTCCCAACTTAAAGTGCTTTACAATCCGAAGACCTTCTTCACACACGCGGCATGGCTGGATCAGGCTTTCGCCCATTGTCCAATATTCCCCACTGCTGCCTCCCGTAGGAGTCTGGACCGTGTCTCAGTTCCAGTGTGACTGATCATCCTCTCAGACCAGTTACGGATCGTCGCCTTGGTGAGCCTTTACCCCACCAACTAGCTAATCCGACCTAGGCTCATCTATTAGCGCAAGGCCCGAAGGTCCCCTGCTTTCTCCCGTAGGACGTATGCGGTATTAGCGTTCCTTTCGAAACGTTGTCCCCCACTAATAGGCAGATTCCTAGGCATTACTCACCCGTCCGCCGCTGAATCAGGGAGCAAGCTCCCGTCAACCGCTCGACTTGCATGTGTTAGGCCTGCCGCCAGCGTTCAATCTGAGCCATGATCAAACTCTTCAGTTCAATACTGCATTGGGTTTTGAGAAAACCCTAAACTTGGCTCAGCAATCGCAAACCTCTCTATCGCTAGAGAGTTAACTCTCGAATTAACGAGTGTTTACTTGTGATGCTGATAATCTTGCGATCACTCAGTCTTAACCCACAAGCACCCACACGAATTGCTTGATTCAGTTGTTAAAGAACGTTTGGTTAAGTCTTTCGTCTCAACCGAGGCGCGCATCTTACAGCAGCCTCATTTCCTGTCAAGCTGTTTTTGAAGAACTTTTTCTTTCTTCTCAACACCTTGCAGCGCCCCACCAGATCATCTTCTCTCCAGCGGGAGGCGCATTCTACAGCGTTACAAACCGCTGTCAACACCCTCTTTACCGCCTTCGATCAAACCTGATCGAACCATCAACAGAACCACTCAAACCACCCTGTCGATGCCGGCGCATTCTACTCGAATTCGCCGTCCGTGCAACCTTTATTTTCGTCTAACTCATTGTTTAGCAAGGAGTTTTCAGATCAGGCCGCGCCGGAAGTGGTGCGCATTATAGGCCCCCACGAAATCAGGTCAAGGGCTTATTTCAGGTTTATTCGGATTTCAGCGTAATACGCGCGAAAGCCTTCTTGCCGGCCTGACAGACATGCGTCGCACCCAGCTTGAACACGAAGGCTCGATCGACAACCTGACCATCCACTCGCACACCACCTGAACCCAGCAGGTCGCGAGCGACTGCCGCATTCTTCACCAAACCTGCCTTATTAAGGAGAGCGGCGATCGGCATGTCTTCGGCAGAAGCCAGCTCAACCTCTGGCAGGTCCTCCGGCAGCTCGCCGTCCTTCATACGGTTACCGGCAGAGCGGTGCGCGGTTGCAGCGGCTTCTTCGCCGTGAAAGCGCGCGACGATCTCTTCGGCCAGCTTGATTTTGATATCACGAGGGTTGGCGCCATTCTCGACATCCGTCTTGAACTGCCCGATCTCGTCCATGGAGCGGAAGCTCAGCAGTTCGAAGTAGCGCCACATCAGCGCATCCGGCATGGACACCAGCTTATTGTACATGACGCCGGGCGCTTCCTGGATACCTATATAGTTGCCCAACGACTTGGACATCTTCTTGACGCCATCCAGACCTTCGAGCAGCGGCATGGTGACCACGCACTGAGAGGCCTGGTCATAGGCGCGCTGCAGCTCACGCCCCATCAGCAGGTTGAATTTCTGATCGGTGCCACCCAGCTCGACATCGGCACGCAAGGCAACGGAGTCGTACCCCTGCACCAGCGGGTAAAGGAACTCATGAATGGCGATCGGCTGATTGCCGGAGTAGCGCTTGTCGAAGTCGTCGCGCTCGAGCATCCGCGCCACGGTGTACTGCGAAGCCAGACGAATGAAATCGGCAGGCGTCAGCTCGTTGATCCACGTGGAGTTGAAGGCAACCTCGGTCTTCGCCGGATCGAGGATCTTGAACACTTGCTGCTTATAGGTCTCGGCGTTCTCGAGAACCTGCTCGCGGGTAAGCGGCGGGCGAGTGGCGCTCTTGCCGCTAGGGTCGCCGATCATTCCGGTGAAGTCGCCAATCAGGAAGATCACCTGGTGACCCAAATCCTGAAACTGGCGCAGCTTATTAATAAGCACGGTGTGGCCCAGATGCAGATCCGGCGCGGTCGGGTCGAAGCCAGCCTTGATACGCAGCGGCTCGCCACGCTTGAGCTTGTCGATCAGCTCCGCCTCAACCAGGACTTCTTCCGCACCGCGCTTGATCAGCGCGAGCTGCTCTTCAACCGACTTCATAAGGACTCACAATCACCAAATTCAAAAGGGAACCAACCATACAAGATCACGGACAAATGACAAGTTTTGCCCAGCGTAAAGCCACAGGCTTACCAGCCATCACCTTCAGGGTTGCCTCAAGGTGGATTTGGTTATATTTTATACAGTTACTGCATATTCATCAGTATCTTCTTTTCCTCTTCATCTTTTCACTTCAAAAAAAGCAGCCCTATGACCTCGACAACTAAAGCGCCGCCGCTCTATCCCAAAACCCACATCATTGCAGCGAGCGGCGTAGCCGCACTGCTCAGCCTGGCCCTCCTGGTGTTCCCTTCCCGGGAAGTAGAAGCGAAAAAGACCTTTCTCAATCTCGACATGGACAACGGCTCGGAACAGGTACAGCAGAACCTGCCGACGCCTCCGGCAGACGTGGCACAGGATCAACCTGCCGATGAATCGCCCTTCGCGCAAATTGAAGGCAACGAAGACACCCAGAACGCCGAGCTGGAAGCCGAGCCCCAGGTAGCCGAACAGCCGCCGGAAGATCCTCTCAGCAAAACCGTTGCTGTGGCCAATGGCGATACGCTTTCCACGGTATTCAGCAAGGTCGGCCTGTCGGCCAACACCCTGCATGACGTGATAAACAGCAGCAAGGACGCCAAGCAGTTGAGCCGCCTCAAGGTCGGCCAGGAGCTGCAGTTCAAGCTCAGCGAAGACGGTCAGCTGGAAAGCCTGCACAGCAAGCTCAGCGACCTGGAAAGCGTCAGCCTGAACAAGACGGAAAAGGGCTACGACTTCAAGCGCGAGCTGGTCAAGCCGGACGTACGTGATTCCTACGCTCACGGGGTAATCAACAGCTCGCTGTTCGTGTCCGCGAAGCGCGCCGGTCTGTCGCACAATCTGACCATGGATCTGGCCAACATTTTTGGCTACGACATCGACTTCGCCATGGATATTCGCCAGGGCGACGAATTCGAAGTCATCTACCAGGAGAAGGTCGTTGCCGACAAGTCCGTTGGTACCGGCAACATTCTTTCCGCGCGCTTCACCAACCGCGGCAAGACTTACACTGCCGTGCGTTACACCGACAAGCAGGGCAACGTCAGCTACTACGATGCCGATGGCAACAGCATGCGCAAGGCATTCATCCGTACCCCGGTGGACTTCGCCCGCATCAGCTCGCGCTTCTCCAACGGCCGCAAGCACCCGATCCTCAACAAGATTCGCGCCCACAAAGGCGTGGATTACGCAGCCCCGCGCGGCACTCCGATCAAAGCGGCCGGTGACGGCAAGGTGATCCTCGCAGGCCGCAAGGGCGGTTACGGCAACACCGTCGTACTGCAGCACGGTAGCCGTTACCGTACCCTCTATGCACACATGCAGGGTTTCGCCAAAGGCGTACGTACCGGCGGCAGCGTCAAGCAGGGCCAGATCATCGGCTACATCGGTACGACCGGCCTGTCCACCGGGCCGCACCTGCACTATGAGTTTCAGGTCAACGGCACTCACGTGGACCCGCTGAGCCAGAAGCTGCCCATGTCCGACCCGATCGCTCGCCAGGAAAAACAACGTTTCCTGCAGATGAGCAAGCCGCTGATGGCGCGCATGGATCAGGAAAAAGCCACCATGCTCGCGCTGAACAAGCGTTAAGCCGATGCTCTACCTTGGCGTGATGTCCGGCACCAGTCTCGACGGGCTGGACATCGCCCTTATCGAACAAGGCGAGCACACCAGGCTGCTCGCTCATCATTACCAGCACCTCCCCGACGCGCTCCGTGAACAGTTGCTGGCACTCTGCAGCTCTGGCCCGGACGAGCTCGCGCGTGCAGCCGTCGCCGAGCAGCAATGGGCGCATCTGGTCGCCGAAGGCGTGCATAGCCTATTGGCCGAACAGAATCTGCAACCGCAAGCCATCCGCGCTATTGGCAGCCATGGCCAGACCGTGCGCCATGAGCCGGCACGGGGTTTCACCATCCAGATCAGCAATGCCGCACTGCTCGCCGAACTGACCGGAATCAGCGTGGTGGCGGACTTCCGTCGCCGCGATGTCGCGGCGGGCGGCCAGGGCGCACCGCTGGTGCCGGCATTCCACGAGGCGCTGTTCGCCAGCCGTGACGCGGCAAGGGCGATCCTCAACGTGGGCGGTTTCAGTAACCTGAGCCTGCTGGAAGAAGGAAAGCCAGCGCTGGGTTTCGATTGCGGCCCTGGCAACGTATTGATGGACGCCTGGATTCAGCATCATCAAGGGCATGCCTATGACCGCGACGGCGCATGGGCGGCCAGCGGCCAGGTGCAGGATGGCTTGCTCAGCGCGCTGCTCGGCGATCCCTTCTTCCAGGCCACAGGCCCGAAAAGCACCGGCCGCGAGCTGTTCAACCTGCCATGGTTGATGGAACAGCTGGCAAGACAGCCCATCTACAAGGTAGAAGACGTGCAGGCCACGCTGCTCGAACTGACCGCAACGAGCATCGCCTCTTCACTGCAACAGGCTCAGCCACATTGCAGCGAACTGCTGGTGTGCGGCGGCGGCGCTCACAACAGGACATTGATCGAGCGCTTGCAGGCGCTGCTGCCGGGCGCTCGGGTCAGCAGCACGGACGATCACGGCGTGCCGGCTGACTGGGTAGAGGCCATGGCATTCGCCTGGCTGGCCCACTGCTGCCTCAACGGGATCCCGGCCAATCGTCCAGAGGTTACCGGCGCCCGGGGGCCAAGAATCCTTGGCGCCATCTACCCGGCCTAGAACCAACGCCCAGAACGAAAAACGCCGCGCAAATGCGCGGCGTTTTCGTGTATGGCAAGGCGGGTCAGATCGAGAACGAAGACCCGCAGCCACAGGTGGTGGTCGCATTGGGGTTCTTGATCACGAAACGCGATCCTTCCAGGCCTTCCTGATAATCAACTTCGGCGCCTACCAGATACTGAAAACTCATCGGATCGACGACCAGAGCGACACCTTCGCGCTCGATGATGGTGTCATCATCGGCAACGTCTTCATCGAAGGTAAAACCGTACTGGAAACCGGAGCAGCCGCCACCAGTGACGAATACGCGCAGCTTCAGACGCGGGTTGCCCTCTTCATCAACCAGGTTCTTAACCTTGCTTGCCGCCCCTTGCGTGAACTGCATCGCTGCGGTGGGGGTGAAGGTTTCGACGCTCATGTTTCTCTCCCGGCGCCAGGCGCCATACTGCGTTGTAGCGCTACATTATCCGCTTACCCTAGAAAAGCGGTCAACTATTCTACGTCGTCCACGCTCTCCGGTAGCTCCAACGGTCTACCCTGTTCCTTGATCGGCCGCAAACCACCCTCGACCTGCGCCCCCATGGCCATTTCCATCAGGCCGTAGTAGAGGTTGCCGCGCACCCGAGCCTTAGGCCCCAACTCGACGTGCTGAGTGGCGTAGACATCACCGATGATCTCGCCATCGATCACTATATGGGGGGCTCGCACTTCACCTTCAACCTGGCCATCGACACTGACCCGCACCAGGCCTTCCTCGGTGCGAATATCGCCAAGCACCCTGCCATCGATCTGCACGGCCCCCTGAAACTCCAGATCACCGCGAAATGCCGCGCCTGCGGCGATCAGGCTGGTCTTGCCAGTGAAACGCTGCATGTCTGCCTTGCCTTTGCCTTTATTCCACATCGCGAACCATCACTTATCAGTCAGTCCATTCGATTTGACGCTCGACGGGCTTGCCACCCTCGACATCGGCCTTGATACGTATCTGCTTCGGCTCGAACCCCTCGGGGAGCTGCAGCTCGCCGAGACGTCCGCCTTCCGGAATCGCCTGCAGGTGCTTGAAGGCGAATGGAATCGACTGGTCGGTCGACCCCTCTGGCAAATCGCCGCTCAATTGCCCTAACTGCAGGCTTTTCGCCTTGCCTGCCTGGCGCCCATCCACCTGCACATGCAAACGCCCTTGCAAGGGTTTGTCATCCTTGCCGACCCGACTGAGCATGATCTTGAAGCGGAACAACCCCGCCTGCTCAGTGGGATGGATGTCGACACTGCGGATGAGCAGCCCATCGACGCGGCTGTCCGGAGCCAATACTCCCTTATAGAAGGCTAGCTCCTGTTGCTGCTTGAAGTTCTGTTCTTCGAGCAACTTGATATTCAGACGACTCTGCTCATTGGACTGCTGAGCCAGTTGCTCGCCGCTGCTGAGCACCGCCATGCGCTGACGCAGCTCGTCGAGCTCCCGCGCCTGTTCGTCCAGGCGAACCTGCATCGCCTGCGCTTCGACGCCCTGCTCCTGCGTCGCCCTGGCCTGCCACCAGCTTCCCAGATAGAAAGCGCTGGGCACGGCCATCAGCAGGAGGACCAACGCAACACGAAGACGCCGTTCATGGGCGCGATTACTGGGGCGGACTTCCCAACCCGACATCAGGCAAGCCGCCCGCGCAGGCTGCGACGGCGAGCAGGCAGTATTGTCGGAGTGAAGGCGGATGCGGGCATCGGGTGCCTCGAGAATGCTAAGAGATGACGATCATAAAGGCCGATCTGCCTGCGGCCAACCGTCTTGATGACTATTGAGACCATGGGCACTAGTATCGAAGCACTTATTACCGAGAGGAACGGCAATGCTCTACCTGTGGATCAAAGCTCTGCATATCGTCGCCATGGTCTGCTGGTTTGCCGGTCTGTTCTACCTGCCACGTCTGTTCGTGTACCACGCCATGAGCGAGGACGCGCCAAGCCGTGAACGCTTCAGCACCATGCAGCGCAAACTGTATCGCGGGATCATGACCCCGGCGATGATCGCCACTCTCGCACTCGGCATCGGCCTGCTGGTGATGGTGCCGGGCTGGATGAGCCAGGGCTGGATGCACGCCAAACTGACACTGGTGCTGCTGCTGGTGGGCTACCACCATGTTTGCGGCGCCATGTACAAGCGCCTGGCCCGTGGCGAGAACAAGCGTAGTCACGTGTTCTATCGCTGGTTCAACGAAGTACCGGTATTGCTGCTGATCGCCATCGTCATTCTGGTGGTGGTCAAACCGTTCTGAACAGGATCTGCCAAGGAGCCTTCAATGTCCCTGCCCCCCCTGCTGGAAAACCGCCTGCGCCTTCCGCTGGTCGCCGCGCCGATGTTCCTGGTCTCCAACCCTGCACTGGTAACCGCCTGCTGCAACAACGGCATCGTTGGCAGTTTCCCCGCCCTGAACCAGCGTGACAGTAAAGGCTTCGAGAGCTGGCTCGAGGAAATCGAAGCGGGCCTGCAGCAGGATAGCGCCCCCTTCGCTGTCAATCTGATCGTCCATGCCAGCAACCCGCGCCTGGAGCAGGACCTGGCCATCTGCGCAGCCCACCGGGTGCCGATCATCATCACCAGCCTCGGTGCGGTGAAAGAGGTCGTCGATGCCGTACATGCCTATGGTGGCCTGGTCTTTCATGACGTCACCACGCGCCGGCATGCGGAAAAGGCCGCCGAGGCGGGTGTCGACGGGCTCATCGCGGTCGCTGCGGGCGCCGGGGGCCATGCGGGGACCTGGAGTCCCTTTGCGTTGATCGCGGAGATCCGCCAGTTCTTCGACAAGACCGTACTGCTGGCAGGTGCTCTCAACAGCGGCCATGAAATGCTCGCTGCGCAGATACTCGGGGCCGACCTGGCGTATATGGGCACTCGTTTCGTCGCCACCCAGGAGAGCGCCGCCGCGCAGGACTACAAGCAGATGATCATCGAGGCGCGGGCCAGCGACATCATTCACACGCCTGCGGTGTCCGGCGTACCGGCCAGCTTCATGCGCCAGAGCCTGGAACGAGCGGGTTTCGATTTGCGCACCCTGCGGGGCGCTCCCCCAGATGCCAAGCTCAAGCCGCTCGACGAGGAAGCCAAGGCGTGGAAGACCGTCTGGTCGGCGGGTCAGGGCGTCGGCGGAATCAGTGACCTGCCGTCAGCAGGTGAGCTGATCGCTCGCCTGGATGACGAATACCGACGGGCCATGCGGTCGAAGCTTTCTGCAAGCTGAGAACCACCGCTCAGCCACATGCGAAAGTAGCCCTTGGCCACTTGCCGAAGATCTGAGGGAGCGATAGGGTCTGCCCATTCTCTCCCGTGCAGACAAGGACGCTCGCATGAGCCAGCTCCGCTACAAGATCGTCTTCGATGGCAGCCTGATGCCCGACACCTCGATGGACACGGTCAAGGCCAATCTGGCCAGCCTGTTCAAGAGCGACCGCGCGCGCATCGACACCCTGTTCGGCCGTGGGCCCATCGCCCTGAAGCGCGACCTGGCTGAAGATGAAGCCGACCAGTATCTGACCGTGCTGCAGCGTGCCGGCGCACGAGCACGCAAGGAGCCCGACCTGGCCGCCGCACTGAGCCTGGTTGAAACCGATGAGGAAAAGGCCGCCAGCGCACCGCCTGCCGAACAGTCTCAGCAACCGATGGACTGCCCGAAATGCGGCCATCAACAAATGACCGCCCCCGAGTGCTCCGCGTGCGGCGTGATCATCGAGAAGTATCTGGCTCGGCAGGCGGCTCTGGCCGAAAGCACCCCGGCGCAGCCGGCTCAGAGCGCATCGCCAGCACAGCACACGCCCTACACCCCACCTCGTGCCAATATCGACACTCAGGCCGGCCAGGTCGGCGAACTGAAGGTCGCTTCGTTCAATGGCCGTATCGGCCGCATGCGATACCTGGCGTGGTCGCTGGTGCTGATGTTCGCCTTCGCGGCGGTCGTTGCCGCGCTGTCGGCCGTTGCGCTGCTCTCGGAAACCCTGAGCGGCATTCTCGTCATCGGTGTCAGTATCGGCATGCTGGTGATCAGTGTGCAGATCGGCGTGCAGCGCCTGCACGACATGGGCTGGACGGGCTGGCTGTGGCTGCTCAACTTGGTGCCGATCGTCAATAGCGTATTCTGGATCATCATGCTGGTGGTACCAGGCACCGTCGGCAGCAATCGCTTCGGCCCGGAACCGCCACCCAACAGCCTGGCAGTCAATCTGCTGGCCGGCCTGTTCATCGTTCTGATGGTCGGCGGGTTGCTGACGCTGTTCCTGAGCGGTTTTGCCATCCTGGCGGTGTTCGGTATGTTCTTCGACCAGGTGGTGAGCGGGTCCTGATCGATACCGCTGCATTTATTTTCCCTGCCGGCGTTGCCAGTGCAGCGCTGACAGGCCTGTTGCGGATAGGCTATACGCCCGTCACGGACAGCATCAGGAGAACCCCATGTCCCGCTATGCCCTGGTCACCGGTGCCTCCAGTGGTATCGGCCTTGCCCTGGCCGAAGCATTGGCACGCCGCGGGCGTAACCTGATTCTGATCGCTCGCCAGCGCGATGCCCTGGAAAGCATCGCCTACGAGCTGACACAGCGTTTCTCCGTCGAAGTCCTGTTCCGTGTTTGCGACCTCAGTGAACCCCTGCAGTTATCCGGGCTGATGCACGAACTCGAGCAGAACGGTCTCGTCATCGAGCTGCTGGTGAACAATGCGGGCCTCGGCAGCGCCGGCTCATTCGTTGCCCAGGACTGGAGTCGCGAACAGGAACTGCTGGAAGTGAACGTGCTGGCACTCGCGCGCCTGTGCCACTCAATCGGCACGGTGATGGCAGGGCGTGGCAGCGGGCAGATCCTCAACGTGGCGTCGATAGCCGCTTTCCAGCCGGGGCCATGGATGAGCAATTACTACGCGAGCAAGGCGTACGTGCTGCATTTTTCCGAAGGCTTGCGCGAGGAGCTGCGACCTTACGGTGTGAGGGTGTCGGTGCTCTGCCCTGGGCCGACGCGCAGTGCGTTCTTTCGCAACGCTCAGCTCGATGCCAGCGCGCTGGAGAACGGCAAGCTGATGCTCAGCGCCGAGGAAGTTGCCCTGATAGCCGTGCGTGGCCTGGACAAGAACCAGGCGATCATCGTCCCCGGCTGGCGCAACCGCCTGCTGACCCTGGCCCCAAGGTTTTTCCCACGACTGCTGGTGCGCCGATTCGCGGCGCGGCTCAACCGACGTTTCGGCCGCGCCTGATCGACCCCATCAATTTGCGCTGACCGTCCGCCCCCGCGCCCATTCCCGCAACTCGGCCAGCGGCTCGGCCATGATCACCGACAATGGCGACGTGGCCTGGATGCCACGCAACAGCATGCCGTGGTCGACGGACTGCTGCTGCGCCTGAGAGGCGTACAGCGCGCTGACCACCACCTGCTCGATCTCGGCACCGGAAAAACCGCTGCTTGCCGCCGCCAACTGCGGCAGGTCGTAGGCCGTGGCATCCAGCTCGCGGCGTTGCAGATGGATACGGAAGATCTCGGCGCGGGTTTCCAGGTCCGGCAGATCGACGAAGAACAACTCGTCGAAGCGCCCCTTGCGCACCAGCTCGGGCGGCAGGCGACCGATGACGTTGGCGGTAGCGACCATGAACACCGATGATTTGCGCTCGGCCATCCAGGTCAGCAGCGTACCGAGCACGCGCTGGCTGACGCCGCCGTCCTGATCGCCGCTTGCCAGGCCCTTCTCGATCTCGTCGACCCACAGCACGCAGGGCGACATCTGCTCGGCCAGCTTCAGTGCCTCGCGCAGATTGCGCTCGGTTTCCCCGAAGAACTTGTTGTACAGGCAGGCGAAATCCAGGCGCAGCAGCGGCAAGCCCCACAGCCCGGCTACCGCCTTGGCCGCCAGGCTCTTGCCCGAGCCTTGTACGCCGACCAGCAGCACGCCCTTGGGCAGGTCGACACCGGTGCCGTCGAAGAAGATTCGCTGCCGCTCGCCGAGCCAGCGCTTGAGGTTGCTCAGGCCACCCACATCGGCGAAACGCGCGGTGTCGTACTCGTAACTGAGTACGCCATCGAGGTCGAGCAGCTCGAACTTGGCCTTGTTGAGTTCCGGCAGGTCTTCCTGGGTGATGGCGCCGTCATCGCAGATCAGGTTGCGCGCCAGCAGCCGTGCTTCCGCGTGGCTCATGCCACGCAAGTTCTTCACCACCTGCTGCAGGGTGCGGTTATCGGTGCGGACACGACGATTGCGGTTGCGCTCGCTCCAGCGCGTGGCCTCATCACGGACGATCCCCAGCAGTTCGTCCTCCCCAGGCAACGCCAGGTTGAAACGCGCCGCGTAGCGTTGCACTTCTGGCGGTAACTTGCAGGCATGGGATACCAGCACCACCGTCGGCGCCTGGCTGCCATCGGCCATGGCGATTTCCTTGAGCAGGCGCACCAGCTTGGGGTTATCGACCAGAAAGGGATGCAGGTCGCACAACACGTAGAGGTTTGCCTGAGGGTCGGCCTTGATCAGCCGCAACGCAGCTTCCGGTTCGCTGCTGCCGCTTTCGGCGAAAGCCTCACCGGCAAAGCCGGCGCGCTGCAGCCCTTCGGTAACCGACCAGGTGAGCAGGCCGAGGCCGCGGCGTACCGCCAGACCGGTCAGCGTATCCAGTACCCGCCGTTCATCCCATGATTCGATGAGCACCAGCGTGACCTTGGAATCGAGTACCAATCCCAGGTCGTGAATATCGTTCTTCACAGCAACTCCTTATGCCCCAGAGGCAAGCCCATACTCCCGCCAACCGACAGCGTCGGGCAAGAGCCGGATGCACAACTGGAGAGGCACGACACGTTTGCGCTCAGTGCCGATGCAGGCCGCCGAACACGACGGACCATTTACGGTAGACTGGCTGCTCATGTCCTCGCCGGAGAACCCTCATGGCCAACGACCGCCATTATTCGCCCGCCGACCGCCTGCTGCTGCAAGCCGACATGGCGCTGCGCACGCTGCTGCCTTTCAGTGGCCAGCCGAGCCGTCCATCGCCAGCCATCGTCGAACCCGAGGCGCAGCTCGACGCGAAACAGACTCGCCACATCGCCGGCCTGATGCGCATCAACCACACTGGAGAAGTCTGCGCGCAGGCGCTGTATCAGGGTCAGGCACTGACCGCCAAGCTGCCACGCGTGCGTGCGGCCATGGAGCATGCGGCGGATGAAGAAATCGATCACCTGGCCTGGTGCGAGCAACGCATTCGCCAGCTGGGCAGCCACCCGAGCGTCTTGAATCCGCTGTTCTATGGATTGTCGTTCGGCGTTGGTGCCGTAGCCGGCCTGGTCAGCGACCGGGTCAGCCTGGGTTTTGTCGCGGCAACCGAAGACCAGGTGGTCAAACACCTCGACGAACACCTCGAACAGATCCCCGAAGAAGATGGCAAATCCAGAGCCATCCTCGAACAGATGCGCCGCGACGAGCAGGAGCATGCCAACAGTGCGCTGGATGCCGGCGGTGCGCGGTTCCCGGCGCCGGTCAAACTGGGCATGACACTACTTTCGAAGGTCATGACCAAGACTACCTATCGGATCTGATCAGTAGCAGAAGGGCGATAAATGATCACCCTTCTGCTTCAAGCACCCAGTTCGACGATTTCGTAATCGTGGGTGATTTCCACACCGGCACGGCCAAGCATGATCGAAGCCGAGCAATACTTCTCGGCAGACAGCTCGACCGCACGCTTGACCTGAGCCTCTTTCAAACCACGGCCCTTCACCACGAAGTGCAGATGGATCTTGGTGAACACCTTGGGATCCTCGCTGGCGCGCTCGGCTTCGAGAAAGGCTTCGCAGCTTTCCACCGGCTGGCGAGATTTCTTCAGAATGCTCACCACATCGAAATTGCTGCAGCCGCCCAGGCCGATCAGCAACATCTCCATCGGGCGCACGCCCAGATTACGGCCACCATTCTCCGGCGGACCGTCCATCACTACAGCATGGCCACTACCCGACTCGCCTAGAAACAGCGCTTCGCCTGCCCATTGAACGCGAGCTTTCATCGTTGCCGCCCCTCCTTCAAAAGGCCGGAAGCTTATCACAGGGCGACTTTTACGACGGGTGCCACAGATGCTGCTAGAGTTCACAAGCGGAACGTGCAATACCTCACAAAACAGTTCCTCTGGAAGTATCACTGTTCATGATGATGCCGTTTTAGTGGCACAATCCCTTTATCGAAGCGCGACACATCGTTATCAGTCGATAAGAACAAGATATTGACCAGGGCGCTATCGATCACAACGCATTGCATGCAACGCCATATTCCGCTGCAAAAATGTGGGCATCCACTGTTTGCGAAACGATTCGGACATCGTTTCACGCACTGGAGAGCTGGCATCTGCCTTGCGAGATAGTCAAGCACTTGGGTCTGAGCGGCTTCATCTAACACGTCTGCCAGGCTTATCTTTCTATATTCGGGACTCAGGCATGGTCGCAATCACTCTTACACCCAAAGTAAAAAACTTCGACAAACTGCTCGCCCATTGCCACCGCCGTCGTTATACGGCCAAGAGCACGATCATTTATGCAGGTGACCGCAGCGAAACGCTGTATTTCATCGTCAAGGGTTCGGTCACCATCCTGATCGAAGACGACGACGGCCGCGAAATGATCATCGCCTACCTCAACCCCGGAGACTTCTTCGGCGAGATGGGACTGTTCGGCAAGGACGGTGCGGAGAAAGAGCGCAGTGCCTGGGTTCGCGCCAAGACCGAATGCGAAGTTGCCGAACTGAGCTACGCCAAGTTCCGCGAGTTGACCCTGCAGGATCCAGACATTCTCTTCGCGCTGGGTACGCAGATGGCCGAGCGGCTGCGCAACACCACCCGCAAGGTGGGTGACCTGGCGTTTCTCGACGTTACCGGTCGCGTTGCTCGCACCCTGCTCGACCTGTGCAAACAACCGGATGCGATGACTCACCCGGACGGCATGCAGATCAAGATCACTCGTCAGGAGATCGGCCGTATCGTCGGTTGCTCGCGGGAGATGGTCGGGCGCGTGCTCAAGGCCCTGGAAGAACAGGGCCTGGTGCACGTCAAAGGCAAGACCATGGTGGTCTTCGGCACACGCTGAACCACGGGCAGGGCATCCGCGGATGCCCTGCGCCATTTTCAAGCCTTGGCAGCCACCGTCAGGGCTTCGACCTCAGGGCGCTTGATCAGCGCGTAGACCACCCCGGTCACCAGGCTGCCCGCCACGATCGCCAGCAGATACAGCAACGCATGGTTGATCGCGTTGGGGATCAGCAGCACGAACAAGCCACCGTGTGGCGCCATCAGCTTGCAGCCGAAGTACATCGACAGCGCACCGGTCAGTGCGCCACCGGCGATGCTGGCGGGGATGACCCGCAATGGGTCCTTCGCGGCGAAGGGAATCGCCCCTTCGGAAATGAAGCACAACCCCAGCACACCGGCTGCCTTGCCGGCTTCGCGCTCGGTCTGGCTGAACTTGCGGCGGGCCAGAACCGTGGCGATGGCCATGCCGATGGGCGGCACCATACCGGCAGCCATGGTCGCGGCCATCGGCGCATAACTCTGCGATGCCAGCAGGCCGACGGAAAACGCGTAGGCCGCCTTGTTGATCGGTCCACCGAGGTCCACGCACATCATGCCGCCGAGCAGCAGTCCGAGCAGGATTGCATTGGTGGTGCCCATGTTCTGCAGGAACACCTCCAAGGCAGCCATGATTCCGGCGACCGGCGTACCGATCACATAGATCATCGCCAGGCCCGTGGCCAGGCTGGCCAGCAGTGGTATCAGCAGAATCGGCTTCAGTGCCTCGATGCTCTGCGGCAGGCGTAACCAGCGATTCAGCGCCAGGGCCAGATAACCCGCAAGGAAGCCGGCGATGATGCCCCCCAGGAAACCGGTACCCAGGGCGCTGGCCAACATACCGCCAATCATCCCTGGCGCCAGCCCGGGACGGTCCGCGATGGAGTACGCGATGTAACCGGCCAGTACCGGGATCATCAGCGCGAAGGCCGCTTCACCACCGATTTTCATCAACGCAGCAGGCAGGGTGCCTTCCTGCTTGAACGCCTCGATACCGAACACGAAGGACAGGGCGATCAACAGACCACCGGCCACGACCATCGGCAGCATGAACGACACGCCGGTGAGCAGGTGCTTGTATGGCCCGCTCTTGCTGCCCGACTTGCCGGCATCGGCAGTTTGCGGTTGCCCTGCCCCCTGCTGCTGCACGCCCTCGGCCAGCGCCTTCTGCAGGGTCTGCTTGGGCTGCTTCAAGGCGACGCCGGTGCCGCAACGATAGACCTTCTTGCCAGCGAAACGCTCGGTCTCGACCTCGATATCCGTGGCCAGCAACACCACATCGGCCGTGGCGATGCTGGCGTCGTCGAGCAGGTTGCGCGCGCCCACCGAACCGCGGGTTTCTACCTTCAGGTCATAACCCAGTTGCTCCGCAGCCTGTTGCAGCGCTTCGGCAGCCATGAAGGTGTGGGCGACACCCGTTGGGCAAGCGGTAATCGCCACCAGCTTCGGCTTGCCGCCGGAAGAGGCCGTGGCCACAGGCGCAGCCTTCTCGAGCACCTGCGCCTGTTCGGCAGCGATCAGCAGAAACTGCTTCGGGTCAGCCAGCGCTTCGGACGGCGTGGATTGCACCACGCGCTTGCCGACGAAGCGCTGCAGATCCAGCTCGCCGGTTTTCACCACCAGCACCAGTTCGGCTGCGGCGATATCGGTTTCGCTCAGCGGCGAGCCGATCGCCTTGGGGTCATGCACCTCAACCTGGGTGGACCAACCCAGACGCTCGGCAGCGGCCTGCAACAGGCGCGAACACAGAACGCTGGTGACCTGGCCGTTGGGGCAGGCGGTAATGATCAGCACATTCATTGCAACGACCTCTTGTTATTGTTTCGACGTCACAGCCACCGCCGCTTCCAGGCGGGCGAGCTGTTGCCGATCGTGAATTCCGAATCCGATTTGCGTGACCGCCTGGGCGGCCACCGCCGTCGCCAGGCGCAGCGTGCGCTCGGCAGGCCATTCACTGAGCAGGCCGTGCAAGGTGGCGGCGAGCAGCGAGTCGCCAGCACCGACAGTGCTGACCACCTCGACCTGTGGCGGCTGCGCATGCAGCACACCATGGGGACCGAACCAGTCAGCACCCTGGGCGCCGCGCGACAGCAGCACATGCTCGATGCCGCCTTGCTGCAGCTGGCGGATGGCGTCGTCCAGGCGCTCGGGAGATGCCGACGCCAGGTCGCAAGCCTCGGCCAGTTCTTCTTCATTGGGCTTGATCAACCAGGGTCCCGCCGTCAAGCCGGCACGCAAGGCTGCACCACTGGTATCCAGCGCCAGCGGCAAGCCGAGGCTCACCAGGCGACGCAACAGCGCAGCGAACCATTCGATCGTCACA
Source organism: Pseudomonas flavescens (assembly GCF_013408425.1). Classification (NCBI taxonomy): domain Bacteria; kingdom Pseudomonadati; phylum Pseudomonadota; class Gammaproteobacteria; order Pseudomonadales; family Pseudomonadaceae; genus Phytopseudomonas; species Phytopseudomonas flavescens. The sequence goes on from NZ_JACBYV010000001.1 coordinate 3,911,772, forward strand.
CCGCGCGGCAGGCTACCAGCAACGACCACAGCGTCGTGCCCCACGGCGATCTGCTCCAGCTGCTCCAGCAGTTGCTGCTGATGCGCCGCGTCGACTTCCGGCCCGGGGCCGTTGAGATCGGTGACGCAGCCATCACGCTCGGCGAGCTTGATGTTGCTGCGGGTCTCGCCGGGCACTCGCACGAATGCGTCGATGAAACCACGACGCTGGAACAGCAGCTCGAACGGCGCGGCATTGGCCTGGCCGAGAAAACCGCTGACGGTGACCTTGTGGCCGAGATCGGCGAGGACCTGGGAGACATTGAGCCCCTTGCCCGCCGCATGACTGGTCATCCCCAGGCTGCGATTGACCGCCCCGGGCTGCAGGGTATCGAGGCTGACGGTGAGATCCAGCGCCGGGTTCAGGGTCAGGGTGAGAATACGCGCCATCAGTGTGTCTCCTCGACCAGCGCACGCACCGCGGCAGCGCTGCTCAGAGTCAGGGCCTGCTGTGCCTGCACCTGGCTGTGATGAAGGTCCAGCTCGCGGACCCGCGCCTTGACCAGCGGGATGCTGCGTGCGGCGACGCTCAGCTCGTCGACGCCCAGACCGACCAACAGCGGGATGGCGAGCATGTCCGCGGCCAGCTCGCCACAGACACCGACCCACTTGCCTTCGGCGTGGGCAGCCTCGACGGTCATGCCAATCAGGCGCAGCACCGAGGGATGCAGGCCATCGGCCTGGGCCGACAGAGTGGGATGGCCGCGGTCGATGGCCAGGGTGTACTGGGTCAGGTCATTGGTGCCGATACTGAAGAAGTCCACCTCACGGGCCAGCACCGGCGCCATCAGCGCAGCGGATGGCACCTCGATCATGATGCCCAGTTGCAGATCGTCCAGCGGAATCTCCTGACGCAGCGTCTCGACCATCGCGCGCGCCGCGCGCCATTCTTCGATTTGCCCGACCATCGGGAACATGATGCGCAAGGGGCGCCCATCGGCAGCCTGCAGCAAGGCGCGCAGTTGGGTTTCCATGATGTCCGGGCGTTGCAGGGTCAGACGTATGCCGCGCACACCGAGGAAGGGGTTTTCCTCCTCCGGCATCGGCCAGTAAGGCAAGGGCTTGTCACCACCGACATCCAGCGTACGCACGACCAGCGGCCGGCCTTGCAGGGCATCGAGCACACGCCGGTACTCGGCCTCCTGGGTCGCCACGTCCGGCGCCTGGGAGTGATCCATGAACACCAGCTCGGTGCGCAGCAAACCCACTGCCTCGGCGCCCAGCTCGACCGCAGCGGCAGCTTCACCACTGGCGCCGATGTTCACGGCGACCTCGACTGCATGACCATCACGGGTACGCGCCGGGTGCATACGCTCGCCATGGGCACGTTCGCGGCGCTGCTCGCTGGCCTGTCGCTCGCGCTCGGCCTGGGCCAGGGTGGCATCGTCCGGAGCGACCCAGACCTGACCACGGTCACCGTCGAGCAGCAATCGAGTGCCCTGCTGCAAGGCCAGCAGGCCTTCACCGGCACCGACCACGCTGGGAATCCCCAGGGCACGGGCGATGATCGCACTGTGCGCGGTAGCGCCACCACGAGCGGTGACGATACCGGCGACGCGTTGACGGTCGAGGCTGGCGACGTCCGAAGGGCCGACCTCGCCCATCACGAGAATGTAGGGCTCCGCGGGTTCCTGAGGCGCCTCGACACCACAGAGGTGCGCCAGCACGCGGCGGCCTACATCACGCAGATCGGCAGCTCGCTCGGCCAGCAGCGCGTCACGCAGCGACTCCTGCTGGGTCGCGGCCGCCTCGATCTCGCCGATCCACGCAGCCTGCGCACTGGCACCCGCAGCCAGGCGGGCATCGACGTCCTCACGCAGAGCCGGATCACGCAGCATCGCCTGATGAGTGACGAAAATGTCGCGCACACTGGCCTCCTGGCTACGCTCGACCAGCCGCTGAATCTCGCCGTCGATATGCTGCAGAGCCGCATCCAGGCGCTCCCGTTCCACGCTGACGCCCTCACCTTCGGCGGGATAATCGAGGCGCGGCACACGGCGCACGAAGGCCGGGCCGCTGGCGATACCTGGTGACGCGGCGACTGCTTGCAGGCGAGTGCCGGCAGACGGCGCGCTGGGCGCCGCATCAGTTTCAGGCAAGGGCGGCGAATCGACGACCAGCTCGGCTGACTCAGGGGGTAGCGGCTCGACCTCTTCACCGAGACCGGCACGAACAGCCGCCTCGATGGCCGGCAATGCGTCGTCAGCGATCGCGGGCTCGGCGCTGAACTCCAGCACCTGACCGCGGCGGGCGCCGAGCGCCAGCAGTTTGCTCAAACTCTTGGCCGATACGCCGACCGCAGCCCCCTCGGCCAGACGTACGCGGATGTCACCATTAAAACCTTGCGCGAGCTCACTCAGCGCCTTGGCCGGACGGGCATGCAAACCATGGGCGTTGGCCAGGGTGATGCGCAGCGCTGGCCAGTCGGGAGGCAGCTCGGCGCCCAGCGCCTCAAGCACGCCACGGCTGGTGGTCGCGTGCGCCAGGGCATCACCCTGCCCGGCGATCAGCAGATCGCAGAGACGCTCGAGCACCTTGCGATGCCCCTCGCCCAGACAGGCGAGACAGAACAGTCCGGCTACCGGCTGACCAGCCTGCTGCAGCGGCCGTGCCGGGGTGACGAAGGCCAGACCCGGGCGCTCGACGCCCTGCTCGCTGCTCAGCCACCACAGCCCGTTACCCAAGGGCAACGGCTCGCCCTGAACCAGGCTGCCGGAAAAGCCGGATGCCGTGCAGCCGGCCTTCTTCAGCAGGCGGGCGCCTTGCCAGGCCAACTCGTCCAGATCTTCTGCGTTGACGCCGAGCCCAACCAGCTGGCTATCGAGAGCCAACTCCTGAGGGGCGCCCTGCAGCAGGGCAAGGATGGCATCTGCATCCTGAGCCTCGCGCAACGCCTGGCTGAGGTCACCTTCGCCAAGCGCCCGGGTGAGCAGTTGCAGCAGACGCAGGTGCTCGTCGGAGCGTGCGGCAATCGCGATGGCCAGGTACACACGCTGGCCATTGCCCCAGTCCACGCCTTCGGGGTACTGGATCAGACGCATGCCGGTCTGGAACACCTGATCGCGGGTTTCCGGCGTGCCATGCGGAATGGCGATGCCCTGCCCCAGATAAGTCGAGCCCTGCCGTTCGCGGGCCTGCATGCCATCCAGATAGCCGGACGCGACCAGGCCGTCGGTGACCAGGCTGTCGGCCAGATCGGCCAGCGCCTGTTGCTTGTCCGCGGCCTGCCGGCCCATCTGGATCTGCGAAGGGTGTAGTTCGAGCATGACGTTTCTCCTCGAGCAAGACCGGCGCGGTGCACGGGCTTGGCGGACATTCTTGTTAGCTTAGTCGACTCGTTTGCTGAATCGTTTCATCTAGCGCTGGCACGTTACCTGATAATCGGTAATCCTTGAAGTCCGCCAGAGGAGACGTACCTTGAAACTGACCGACATCGCCCGCCTGGCTGGCGTATCGCTGACCACCGCCAGCTACGTGATCAATGGCCAGGCTGCCAAGCGCCGGATCAGTGCGGCGACCGTTCAGCGGGTGCTGGAAGTGGTGGAGAAGCACGACTATCGTCCCAACCCACAGGCCGCCGGCCTGCGGCGTGGGGAAAGTCGCTGCCTCGGGTTCATCCTCCCGGATCTGGAAAACCCCAGTTACGCGCGCCTGGCCAAACTGCTCGAACAACGCGCCCGAGATGCCGGTTATCAGTTGCTGATCGCCAGCTCCGATGATCGGCCGGACAGCGAGCGACAACTGCTCGAGCTGTTCCGCTCGCGCCGTTGCGACGCGCTGATCGTCGCCAGTTGCCTGCCTCAAGACGCCCCCGAATACCGTCAGCTGATCGCGGCCGGCACCCCGGTGATTGCCGTGGACCGCGCGCTGGACCCCATGCACCTGTATTCGGTCATCAGCGATGATCGTCAGGCTGGCGAGTTGCTGACCAAAAGCCTGCTACAGCCGATGCCACGCCAGGCCGCCCTGATCGGCGCCCGCCCGGAACTGCCGATCAGCCGGGCCCGCGAACAGGGCTTTCGCGACGCACTGGCGGATTTCGATGGATTGGTCAGCGTCAGTCATGGCGAGCAGTTCAGCCGTCAGTGGGGCCACCGGCAGATGCGCGAGCTGATGGCGCAGGGCACCCTGCCTGACGTACTGGTGACCACCGCCTACGTGCTGCTCGAAGGTGTGCTGGACGCACTCTACGAACACCCGGAAATGGATACCAGCCGCCTACGCCTCGGCACCTTCGGCGATGCCCAGCTACTGGACTTTCTGCCCATGCGGGTCAACGCCATCTCGCAGCAGCATGAGCGGATAGCCGACCGGGTGTTCCAACGCCTGCTCGACGCCCTGGACGGAGCCTATCAACCCGGCCTGGACGCTATCGAGCGGCACCTGAAAACCCGCTTCAACGGTTAGCTCCCTGACGCATCTGCTCCAGGAGCGGCGCGCATTCGTTGGGTTGGTCGCCGCTCGGCGCAACCAGCGCCACCAGCCCCGCAGCGGGTGCCACCAACGCGCCCAGCGCCAGCATACCGGCGCCGCGCAACACCAGCGGGCCGGCCTTCACGCCCGGTCGAGGCTCCTTGAAGGTGCCGCGCACGTACAGCGGCGAGCGCAGCGAGAAAACCCGGAAGCCCTTGGACTCCGGGGTGATGGTCAGGTCGAGCTGTTCGTTGCCGAAATTCACCGTACCGTCGATACCGATCAAAGCATTCTCGGTGTCGATCACCATCAACTCCGGCTTCAACACGCCTTGTCTGATGTTCAGGTTGGCGGCCGCGCAGTTGATCTCCACATCGTCATCACCGAACAGGCGGCCGACCACATAGTTGCCGACGTTCAACCCTGCGATCTCCATCAGGTTGCGACTGACCCGCCCATCGTTGATCAGCAGCTTGACCCGACCGTCCGAACTGCCCAGCAGGGTCGCCACTGAGTTACCGGTGCCACTGATCGTCGCATCGCCATTGAGCGCCCCCAGGCTGCTCTGCATCACTTCCACACTGGGGAACAGCTGGCGCAGACGGAAATTACGGGCGCGCAACTGCGCCTCAGCCTTGAGCGGCGTACCACGACCATCCAGACGCAGCGTGGAATCCAGGCGCCCGCCGGCCACACCGAAACGCAGGGGCTCGAGGCTGAGCATGCCTGCATTGAGCACCACGTGGGTGAACAGGTCGGTGAATGGCAGCTCCTCGCTGTGCACGATGCGTTTGCCAGTGAAACTGACGTCGGCATCCATGTCGCGCCAGCGCTCGGTCTGGAACGCCTCGACCGGCAACACCTTGTTGCCCGGCTGGACGCTGGCGGCACCACGCTCTTTCTTCTCGGCATTCGAGTCGGCACCAATCAGCGGCGCCAGATCGGCGAAACGCAGTTGATTGGAGACCAGCGTACCGGACAGCTTGGGCCGCGGCTCGCGAGCCACGAATGTGAGGTCGCCGTGAATGTCACTGTCACCGATACGCCCATTGAATTTCTCGTAGCGGAACAGCGGACCATCGGGGTCCTGCAACTGCGCGACCAGACGGCCATCAGTGGAGTAAGCCGGGGTATCCGGCAGCGTCACGCCGGTCAGGGGATAGAGATTGCCGAGGCTGGCGCCGGAGAGCCGCAGGCGCAGATCGAGCGCACCGAGGTTCTTCGGATCGGTCAACGTACCGGCGACCTGCACACGGGTGGTGCCAGCACGCACATCCGCCTGAACCGGGAACGGCTGGCGGGCATCCTGCAGCGCCAGCAGGCCGCCGATCTTGCCGTTGCCGGTCAGCGCCTGCCCCTTGTAACGCCCCTTGGCCTGCCAGGCGAAGGCGTAATCCTGGGGCGTCACGACGGCTTCGTCCCGTTGACTGGCGGTCTTGCCGACGATTTCGTCGAACGCGATGGGCTCGCCGAGCGGCTGCACCAGCAAACTCACGCTGGCCTGCAAGGTCTGATCGTCGTAACGCAGCTGTGCCTTGTCGAAACCTATGGTGCCGATGTCCATGATCCAGGGGGCTGCGGGCTCCTCGTCCGGCTGCTCCTGCTCGCCGAGATCGAAGGTCCAGTTGTCACGCCCGTCGGCGAGCCGCTCCAAGGCCGCGTCGGCGCCAGTCAGGTGAATGCGCGGGATGGATACGGTTTTCCACAACAGCGGCAACGGCGACAGACTGGCCTCGACACGCTGCAGGCTGACGAAGTGATCCCCTTTGGCCCACTCGGGATTACCCAGGCTAAGCTGCTCGGCAGACACGTGCGGCCAGGGAATCCAGGCACGCAACCCCGGCTCGTCGCGCTCACGCTGCCAGGTCACCGCCAGGTTGCCTTCGATGGCGAAGGGGCGGTTGAGTGCTTCGGACACTCGCGAATTGATCGTTGGCTTGAGCAGATTCCAGTCAAACAGCACCAGAAACAACATCAGCGCTGCGATCAACAACAACAGGCTGGCCAGGCACCAGCCAAGTATCTTGCGAAGACGCATCATGCGGCCGCCCTTTGCTTTCGGCGATCCCCACAACCGCCGTCCCTGTGAGGTTCGACTGGCCAACGGCGTGAATGACTCACAGAATGTTGCAGCCGCTGTGTATGCAAACCCTGTTCAATCCTCTGTTCACCTGCCCGGCAGAACGCTATGCAACTGATCGACACCCACACCCATCTCGACTTTCCCGACTTCGACGACGACCGCAACGAGGTACTGGCGCAGGCTCGCACGCTCGGCGTCGAGCGGCTGGTGGTACTGGGCGTCGAGCATGGCAACTGGCAACGCCTGTGGGATCAGGTGCAGCAACATGAGGGGCTGTACGCGGCTTTCGGCCTGCATCCGGTCTATCTGAACCAGCACCGTGCCGAGGATCTTCAGTCAATGCAGGACTGGCTGCAGCGCCTGCACGGCCATGAAAAGCTCTGCGCCATCGGCGAGTTCGGCCTGGATTACTACCTGGAGGATCTGGACCGTGATCGCCAACAGTCACTCTTCGAGGCGCAACTGGTTCTGGCCGAGCGCTTCGAGCTGCCTGTACTGCTGCACGTGCGTCGTGCCCATGCGCCGGTGATCGCCGCCTTGAAGCGCTTCAGATTGCCCCGTGCGGGGATCATCCACGCCTTCGCCGGCAGCTACGAGGAAGCCAGGGAGTACCTGAAGCTGGGCTTCAAGCTCGGCCTGGGCGGAGCGCCGACCTGGCCCCAGGCCAACCGCCTGCGCCAGGTGATCGCGCGGCTGCCGCTGGATGCCATCGTGCTCGAGACCGACTCACCGGACATGGCGCCGGCCATGCACCCGAACCGACGCAACAGTCCCGCTCACCTGCCGGACATCTGCCGTGAACTGGCGCCGCTGCTCGGGGTTGGCCCGGAGGCGCTGGCGGCGGCCAGCAGCCGCAACGCCATGCAACTGTTCGGCTGGCAGGCTTAGAACAGTAGTGTCCACAGGGCGATTGCAGCGAACCAGAGAATTGCCGTGCGCACCAGTAATTGCCACAGGCTATCCAGGGTTGCCACACCGGCTTCGCCCAATAGCGGCTCTGGCGTTTCGGCGGCAGCGCGGGCGGCCCCGGAAGCCAGCTGGGCAGCCGAGATATCCCAGCTCAGGGCTTCATGGAGCAGAGCACGGCTCACGGCGATGAAATTGCCGACCAGCGCGAAGCTGGCAGCCAGCACACGCACCGGCAGCCAGTCGAAGGCATGCCGCAACTGTGCCGCACGCTCACGCAGGGCATCGGACTGAGCATGCTCGACGAGCAACGCCAGCAACCGATAAGCCAGCGCAGCCAAAGGCCCTAGCAGGACATACCAGAAGATCACCGCAAAAAAGCTCTGGTACGCCTGCCAGACCATGAACGTCTGCACGTTAGGCAGCAGCGTGGCTTCGCCCTCGCCGTCGACCCCCAAATCACGCTGCGCGACCAGGTAGGCCGCCTCGCCATCGCCGCGCCGCCAGCTGTCACGAAAAGGCCCTAGAGCGGCCAGCAGATCGCCACGGCCAAGGCTGTAGAGCACCACCAGCAGGTGCACGGGCAGCAGCAGCCAGCCGTAGGCCAGTGGCGCCAGCAGCGTGAGGACCAGCGCGACGACAAGCAGCGGGACACCGACCAGCAGCACGATCGCCAGCCACGGCGAATCACTGCTGGTGCCGCTGCGCTCCAGGCGCCCGAGGGCGCGCAGCCAAGGCTCGTCGTGCTGAACACGTTGGCGCCATGAAGAAAACTTTTCGATCCACAGCACCAGCAGCAACACCAGGAAACTCATGATGCCTCCTTATCAGTCATCAATGCGCGGCGCAGCCGAGCCCAATCGAATGCAGGGCCCGGATCGGTCTTGCGTCCAGGCGCGATATCGCTGTGCCCGCAGATACGCTCGACGGTGATCGCCGGGTACGCGCTCTGCAGCACGCGGGTCAGTTCCGTCAGCACAGCGTACTGCGCATCCGTGAACGGCAGGTGATCGGTTCCTTCGAGCTCGATCCCCACGGAGAAATCGTTGCAGTTTTCCCGGCCATCGAAACAGGAGACGCCGGCGTGCCAGGCACGATCCAGGCACGACACGAACTGGACGAGGGTACCGTCACGCTCGATCAGAAAGTGGGCTGACACCGTCATGCTGGCGATGCCCGCGAAGTACGGATGGGCATCGGCTTGCAGGCAATTGCTGAAGAACGCCTGCACCTGCCCGGTGCCGAACTGGCCAGGCGGCAAGCTGATGTTATGAATCACCAACAGGGAAATCTCAGCCTGCGGGCGCTCATTGAAATTGGGCGAAGGACAGTGCTGAATCCCTTGATACCAGCCGTCTTCGAGTTGCTTGTGCATACGTGCTCCCCGAACGAGCGCACACTCTAGGGGCTGTTAACGTTGCAGCGCAAGTTAAGGAGGATCGGACGCCAGAAACGACTCGCGGCCTGACAAGGCCGCGAGAGGGAGATCCGCGCTGGGAACGCGAAAAACGATGCGCCAGGGTCAGGCGTTCTTGAGTCGGCGCAAGTTGCCGATCACCGATTCAAGAGCCCGGTCGAACAACAGTGCATCATCCAGCAGGCGCACGGCATTGCGGCGAAACTCGACAGCCAGGCCCACGCGGGATTTCTCGAGCACCTTCATACCGGTCCGGTTGACGAAGATGTACTTGCCGGTCGGCTTGATGATCGCCGCCAGCTTGCAGCGAACCTTGTGCTCTTCGTCTTCCTGAAACTCGACCCAGCTGCCGACACGCAGCGCATCGACATGCAGCAGCGCCTCGTCATCGTCGGCGAGCATCGGCTCTTCTTCCTCGACACGAGTTTGCCCCGGCGCCAGCAACACGATCTCTTCGACCACCTCGACCATGGCCGACACGCCCTCTTCGCTCTCGGGCGGCAGTTCCAGTAGAGGCAACTCGATGCCAACGGCGGAGAGTGCGGTGCGCTGCACGTCATCGGATTCGGTTGGCGCACTGCGCTCGACATCCGGCATGGCCCGCTTGAATCGCTGGAAAGCCTGTACGTGCAGCGCTTCGAGCTGACCGAAGAACTCACTGGTAGAGAAAGGATCGAACGCCGCACTGGCCATCCCTTCACGCAACGCCTTGAGCAAGCCGGGCACCAGCTCGAGCAAACGCAGGCGCGCTTCCGGATTCTCGTGGGGCTCCACGCTCCAGATCAGGTCGTCCATGGTGGCCAGGGACGCATGCCATTGCTCGGAGTCGGTGCCGTGCTTGAGGCAGGTCAGCATCATCACCTTGCTCCAGGCTTCACGCAGCAGACGCACCACCACTTCTGGCAGCGTCTTGCCCAACAGCCGCTCGTTCAGCGCGTGCTCGACCTCGCGACGCGCCAGCTCGGCACGGGCGCTGCCTTCTTCGGCATCACGGGTACGCTGCTCGAGCAGCTCGCTACGGCGACGCTCGTCACCGGTAAAGGCGAGGAAGTCGGCCAGCAGTTCGGAGAAGATCGCAGGATCATCGGTAAAGTCGTTGAGCAGCCGCTGCACGACCTGTTCGATCTTCTGATAAAGGCTGTCACGCTGGCTGTGGTCGTGCTCACCCCAGCCGAGGGCGGCAGTGGCGATTTCGTTGAGCAGGCGGCGCGCCGGATGGCTGCCGCGACTGAAGAACGTCTTGTCGAGGACCGCGACCTTGAGCATGGGGATCTGCAGGCGCGCGATCAGCGCTTTCAGCGAATCCGGCAGGCTGCGGTCATCGAGGATGAATTCGAAGAGCATCGACACCAGGTTGATGACGTCTTCATCGACCTCGCCGACTACCCGCACGCGGCCACTCTTGGCACTGGCGCGAGTCAACAGATGCTCGAGCTGAGCACGCAGATCGACATCCATCGGGGCCTGGATCGGCGCGCGCTGTTGCATGTGCGACAGCAGGCGCATCAAGTCGTTGGTGGAGATCGGCATGGCATTGGCCGGGGCCTGACGACGCACCGAAACGCTCTCCCGGGACTGCGACAGCAATTCCTGCAATGCACTGAAAACTTCACGCACTTCGTCGTCGCCATAACCGGCGCAGGACAGGTCGACGCTTTCCGCCTGGTCGTGGCGGCTCGGTCGATTATGGCTGGCGGCACGACGAGGCGGCGCGGACTTCAACTCGGGCAATACGCCTGCCTCGACCAGAATGCCGTTTGCATCGCCATAGAGCTGCTCCAGACCACTGAGCACGTACTTCTCGAACAGTTTGAGGATGATCAGCTTGACCTTGATCTCGACACCCAGCCCGCTGCACGAATCGAGGAACAGCTCGCTGAGCGAAACCGGTCCGAGGGGGTTGGACTTGTCGTCGAGCTTCTTGCTGACGACCGCATTGAGGCGCGTGGTGAGGTGAGTGAGGGCGACGTGGTCGCGGCTCAATACCTTGGCGATCATCGAATCCAGCGCGACGGTTTCTTCCAGCTCATCGTTCTGTACGAGTGACAGGCTGTCGAAAGACACCGTGTCGAGTGACGGCGGCTTGCCGACCACGTACTGATTCAAGCTGGCGAAGGACTCGAAAACCTTCTGCAGAAAGCCACGCTCGATACCTTTGCGCTTGAGGCGCAGGTCACGCATGGCTTCGAAGAACGCATTCTGTTCGGCGTTGCTGGTGGCGCGGTCCGCCATGTCGAACAGGGTGTCATCGGCATTGTCGAACAACGCCTGCAGGGCCTGCTTGAGCTGCGTGGCAGCCCGATCGCGGACCTGAAGAAGAGACGCAGGTAGCCTGCCGGCAGCGGGGTGAGCCGTTTCAGAAACCATTTTGTTCAGATGCACTACGTTGGCATCGGTTTTCATCACGATCTCCTGCGCACTGCGCTGGCGGAGCAAGCTCAAACAGAAATGCGAGCGCCATATTAACGTCAACGATATGACGCCAATACATCCGAATTAAAACATTATAGGAATGCTGCAGGAGATACCAAGGCAAATTCCTGCAGATATGACCTGCGTCACAGGTACCCGGGACGCAGTCGTCACCAGGCTCGCGCATGTGACCGGGTGTGACCGCCAGGGTTCATTTTCAGCCGATGAACGTAACACTCACCGAGATTGCCTCTATAATCCCCGCCTCAGCCAATCGGAGGCCCCATGCCGAACCTACTGCTCACCGAGCTCCGCGCCGAAATCGAGGCCAATGTCCGCCGCAGTTTGCGCGAGGACATCGGCAGTGGCGACATCACCGCTCAACTGATCCCCGAATCACGCCTGGCCCATGCCACGGTGATCACTCGGGAAGACGCGGTGATTTGCGGCACCGCCTGGGTGGATGAGGTATTTCGTCAGCTCGACCCGCGCGTCGCGGTGCACTGGCAGGTGCAGGACGGCCAACGGGCAACGCCGAACCAGGCGCTGTTTCATCTCGAGGGTCCGGCGCGCGCCCTGCTCAGCGGCGAACGCAGTGCGCTGAACTTCCTGCAAACCCTGTCGGCCGTGGCGACCCGCTGCCAGCACTACGCCGAACGGGTGCAGGGTACCGACGTGAAGCTGCTCGATACCCGCAAGACCCTGCCCGGGCTGCGCCTGGCGCAGAAGTATGCAGTGACCCAGGGCGGTTGCCACAACCACCGAATTGGCCTGTTCGACGCCTTCCTTATAAAGGAGAACCACATCGCCGCGTGTGGAGGCATCGATGCCGCAGTGGCTGCCGCACGCAAGATCGCCCCCGGCAAACCGGTCGAAGTGGAAGTGGAAAGCCTGGAAGAGCTCGAACAGGCCCTGGCTGCCGGCGCCGACATCGTCATGCTCGATGAGCTGTCGCTCGAGGACATGCGCCGCGCGGTGACCATCAATGCCGGTCGCGCCAAGCTCGAGGCTTCTGGCGGCGTGAACGAGACCACCTTGCGCAGCATTGCCGAGACCGGCGTGGATTACATATCCATCGGTACCCTGACCAAGGACGTCAAGGCAGTGGACCTGTCGATGCGCCTGTCGCTTTGAGCCGATCCTGAATACGACAACGGCGCCCGAGGGCGCCGTTGTCGTATTCGTCAGTCCACGTCAGGGCTGACGATCAGTCGCTTGCGCTCGGGAAAGAACAGGCGCTCCAGTTCGGCGCCCGGGTTGTCCGCACGCATGAACGCTTCACCGACCAGGAACGCATACACGTCGCTGATTTCCATCAGCTCCACGTCGGCACGATTGAGGATGCCACTTTCGGTCACCACCAGGCGGTCGCGGGGAATGCGCGGCAGCAGATCCAGAGTGGTTTCCAGGTTGACCTCGAAGGTGTGCAGGTTACGGTTGTTGACGCCGACCAGCGGCGTGTCCAGCACGTTGAGCGCACGCTCCAGCTCATCGCCGTCATGCACCTCCACCAATACGTCGAGATCGAAGGCCTTGGCCGTTGCCGCCAGTTCGCCCATCTGCGCATCGGACAGTGCCGAGACGATCAGCAGCACGCAGTCGGCACCCAAGGCCCGCGCCTCGACGATCTGGTATGGATCGATCATGAAATCCTTGCGGATCACCGGCAGGGAGCAGGCGCTACGCCCTTCCTGCAGGTAACGGTCAGCGCCCTGAAAGAAGTCGATATCGGTCAGGATCGACAGACAGGTCGCACCGCCATCCTGATAGCTCAGGGCTATTTCCGCCGGAACGAAGTTCTCGCGCAGCACACCCTTGCTCGGCGATGCTTTCTTGATCTCGGCGATCACCGCCGGCTGCTTGCTCCTGGCCTTTTCGATCAACGCAGAGGCAAAGCCACGTGGCGCATCGGCCGCGCGTGCTTCGCGCTCGACTTCGGCCAGGCTGACGATCGCACGTCGGGCCGCGACCTCCTCGGCTTTGCGGGCGAGGATCTTTTCCAGAACGGTGGGAATGCTCACCCTTCATTCTCCTGTTTGAATACCGCGGTAAAGGATACCAACTCTTCCATCTTTTCCCGGGCGAGGCCGGTGTGCAGCGCGTCATGAGCCAGGCTCATGCCATCGCTCAGGTTGTCGGCATGGTCCGCGGCATAGAGCGCAGCGCCAGCATTGAGCACGATGATGTCGGCAGCCTTCTGGCCGACCTCGCTCTTGCGGCGGCCCAGCGCATCACGGATCAGCTCCAACGACTGCCCGGCGCCGTCGACGGTCAGGCCGATCAGACTCTGACTCTTGATGCCAAAGTCCTCGGGCTGGATGCGGTACTCGCTGACCACGCCGTTCTTCAATTCGGCAACGAAGGTCGGCGCGGCCAGGCTGATCTCATCGAGACCATCCTGGGCATGCACCACCAGCACGTGCTGGCTGCCGAGGCGCTGCAGCACCTCCGCCATGGGCCGACACAGCGCCTGGCTGAATACGCCCACCACCTGGTGTTTGGCGCCAGCCGGGTTGGTCATCGGGCCAAGCATGTTGAACAGCGTGCGCAGGCCCAGCTCACGACGCGGACCGATGGCGTGCTTCATCGCGCCATGATGGGACGGCGCGAACATGAAGCCGACACCGACGGTCTCGACGCAGCGCGCCACCTGTACCGGCGTGAGGCCCAAATAGATGCCAGCCGCCTCGAGCAGATCGGCACTGCCGCTTTTGCCCGACACCGCCCGGTTGCCGTGCTTGGCCACCTTGCCACCGGCCGCGGCGACGACGAAGGCCGCAGCGGTGGAGACGTTGAAGATATTCATGCCGTCGCCACCGGTACCGCAGGTATCGACCAGCCGTTCGGCAGCGATCTCCACCGGCGCGGCCAATTCTCGCATCACGCTGGCGGCACCGACGATCTCATCGATGGTCTCGCTCTTCATGCGCATGCCCATGAGAAAGGCGCCGATCTGCGCGTCGGTGCACTGCCCCGTCATGATCTCGCGCATCACGCCGCGCATTTCCTCGGTGGACAGGTCCAACTGGGTGACGATGCGGTTGAGGGCTTCCTTGATGTTCATGCGCGCACGCCTCCGGTCTGCTTGAGGAAGTTGGCGAACAGTTCGTGGCCCTGCTCGGTAAGAATCGACTCGGGGTGAAACTGCACGCCCTCGACGTTCAGGGTCTTGTGGCGCAGGCCCATGATCTCGTCGACGGAACCATCTTCATTGGCAGTCCAGGCGGTGATTTCCAGGCACTCCGGCAGGCTGTCACGCTTGACCACCAGGGAGTGATAGCGGGTCACGGTGAGCGGATTGTTGAGGCCGGCGAACACGCCTTTGTCTTCATGAAAGACCGGGCTGGTCTTGCCATGCATCACCTGACGCGCGCGCACCACATCGCCGCCATAAGCCTGGCCGATGCTCTGATGACCCAGGCAGACACCGAGGATCGGCAGCTTGCCGGCGAAATGCAAAATCGCCTCGATGGACACCCCGGCTTCGGTGGGCGTGCACGGGCCTGGGGAGACGACGATACGCTCGGGCTGCAGCGCCTCGATCTGCGCGACGGTCAGCTCGTCGTTGCGAATGACGTGGACATCGGCACCCAGCTCGCCCAGGTACTGCACCACGTTGTAGGTAAAGGAATCGTAGTTGTCGATCATCAGCAGCATTTTATATTTAACCCTTTGATTTACTGCTCTTCAGCCAATCGCCCTGTTTTCCACGCCCTCATTGGTACCCGCATCATCGATGCTGGGAACACGGATCGTAGGGGGCTGGAGCAAGGCAGAGAGAATCATCCGGCATGGCCGGAGAAAAAGATCAGGCGCGCCAACGCCAACGGGCGTGGGCTTTGATGACTCGCATCAGAAGGGTGCTGCTGGCATTCACGGGGAAGGTCTCGCGTTTATCTGCCCGCACAGTAGCCCACAGCGCTAACGCGCGCAATATCACACTGCCGGATCGCGGATCGATCAGCGCCAGTGGCTCTTCGCGCGCGCCCTTGCGCCACTGTAAAGTTCGGTGAGCGGTGAAACCGACTGCTGTACCCTGTGTTCTTTGCAATCGGAACGGCCAAGATGTCGACGATCAATTTTGGCCCCGACCTTCGTGCCGTCGCGAAGATCGAGGCGATTCCGATGATCCTGCGCATGGTCAAGCACGTGACCGGGCTACGATTCGCTGCCGTCGCGCGGGTCACCGACAAACAGTGGATCACCTGCGCGGTCGACGACTCGATCGAGTTCGGGCTCAAGCCCGGCGACGAGCTCGCACTGGAAACGACCATCTGCGACGAGATCCGGCAACACCGTACGCCGGTGCTGTTCGGTCACGCCAGTGAACACCCGGTGTTCTCTCGGCACCACACGCCAAGGCTCTATGGCCTGGAAAGCTACGTGTCGATCCCGATCGTCCGGGGCAACGGCGAGTTCTTCGGTACGCTGTGCGCGATCGACCCGGCTCCGGCTGATCTCGATACGCCGGTGATTACCGAAACGCTCACGCTCTTCGCCCAACTGATCGCCGCCAATCTGGACATGCAGGCCTCCGTGGAGCAAAGCCAGCGAGAACTCGAGGTCGAGAGGGAGACCGGGCATCTGCGTGAACAGTTGATCGCAGTACTCGGCCACGACCTGCGTACGCCTTTGAGCGCGGTCAGGATGGGGGCCGACCTGCTCGAATCCAAACTGCTGGACCGCCCAGAGCGCCGACTGGCCACGGCGATTCAAAGCAGTGCCAGACGCATGGGCTCACTGATCGAGAACATCCTCGACTTCGCGCGCGGTCGGCTGGGCAGCGGCATTCCCGTCGAACACCGAGTGGTCGGCAACCTGCAGGCCGATTTCGACCGTGTCATCAGCGAAATTGCAGAAGCCTACCCAACCGCGGTCATCGAGCGGTCGGTGAGTGTGCCGCAGGCGAACCTGTGCGACCCGGTCCGGCTCTGCCAACTGCTATCCAATCTGCTGGCCAACGCTGTCACCCATGGCCGCCACGGCACCACGATCAAGGTGGATGTCAGCGTGGAAGACGAGCATCTGGTGCTCAGTGTGTGGAATCAGGGCGTGCCGATCGAGCCGCAACTGATGCCAAAGCTGTTTCAGCCTTATACCCGCTCGGAAGTGGGCCAGCGTGAGGGGCTGGGCCTGGGGCTCTATATCGCGTCGGAAATCGTCAGAGGGCACAACGGCACGATCTGCGTCGTTTCCAATGAAACGGACGGTACATCCTTCACCGCCCGGCTGCCGACCCTGAGCACCGACGCTCAGCGGACGCCGCATGCCAGGGCCGAGCCGCCGGCAACGGATACCCATCCCTAGCAGGCGGCCGGTCGAGCTAGGGCGACAGGC
Source organism: Pseudomonas flavescens (assembly GCF_013408425.1). Lineage (NCBI taxonomy): Bacteria > Pseudomonadati > Pseudomonadota > Gammaproteobacteria > Pseudomonadales > Pseudomonadaceae > Phytopseudomonas > Phytopseudomonas flavescens. The sequence continues at coordinate 3,928,378 of NZ_JACBYV010000001.1, forward strand.
TTATCGTCCGTGCATAGGCCTGGCACATCCCTAAGGCGATGATCGCCCGATCTCCTCGTTCGACGATGCCGACAATTCGTTGAGCAGATCCTGCGTCAATGTCGGCTCGGCGGGCTCCATCCACCAGGCGTCCGGCACTGGCGGTGGAAGACACTGCGCCACCACCGGCATCGCTGGCACCTGGGCTGGCGACCAGGACTGACAACCGTAACTCAGCAGTAGCGAGACGATCACGCAGGCGGGCAGCAGTTTTTTCAGCATCGGTAAGTCTCCTGTGTTGGTTCTGGGATGCGGCCTGCAGCTGCTGTTCCAGCGTCAGACGTTTTTCATTCGCACGCCGCGCCTCACCGGCTGCGGCGCTCTGCGCCATGGCCAGCGTGTCGGCATGCAGCTTGTCGCGCACGGCAATCTGCTGTTCGAGCTCGCGACCCTGCTCGGCCATCCGCTCGCCCAGCCTCCAGCCCTGGGCGAGCCAGCCAAGGCCGGCGGCGCCGACCAGCAGCGTCACAGCCAGGCTTGCGCCTGCTAGCACGCGGTACTTGAGCGGGATGAGCGATAGCCAGCTCATGCCGCCACCTGCCCGCCGCATGCGCTGTACCTGGCCAACAAGTCGGGCTTGTCACAGGCTTGAGCAGCGCGTTCCTCTTCGTAGTTGCACAACAGTGCGCTCAGTTCATGTTCGCGCTGGCCATAGCCAGCCCCAGGCAGACTGGCCCAGATCGGTGCGGCAGCCGTGATGGCCTGTTCGATCTCCCCCTCGCGAATGAGCCCGAGCGCACCGCACTCATCCAGCAGCTTCACTGCGGCCAGATCCTGCGCCGCGGGCGTGAAGCGGCCGCGGAAGTGGTAGAGGCTGACGAGCGAGTCCCAGGTACGGGCCAGGAACTGGTAGCGCCCGGCCGCCGTGGACTTGATGCCGTAGCGCGGCAGGTCGATCAGCTTTCGCGGATGCGCGCTGTAGTCGCTGAACAGCGTGCCGCCGACAAGGACGTTGTAGCCATCGTCACTGTGATCGATGGTCGAGGTGCCTTCGCTCCAGGCGAGCATGTCGAGAAAGGCGAGCACATTGGTGCCGCCCGCCTGGGCAGCGGTGATACGGGCCATGAGAATTCTCCTATCAGGAATGGCCCGCCGAAGCGGGCCATGTCAGGCTGTGTGAAAACTACTGCGCTCGGTCACACGGCCTGATGTCGATGGGTTTAACGGGGCCCGTAGGCCGTGGTGGTGTTACCGATACGCGCCATCAGCGAGCGCGTGTTCGGCTTCAGGGTGCCGTCGTTGCGGTCCATGCCATTGGGCGCATCGTCGTCGTCACCAGGGCCGGCCAACCACTGGAAGCGCAAGATGTGGTTGGCATCAAAGTACTTGTGCAGCTCGGTGAAGTAGGTACGCATACCGGGCACGTGATCCGGCCCCCCGAACTCGCCAGCGATACCCCGCTTGCCATTGGCCTTGAGCCAGTCGACGTAGGGGCGCCAGTCCGCCACACGATCGCGGTAGCTGACCGACTCGCTGGCCACCGTCCACTTGCCGCCGCCCACACCTTCCTTGTCCGGATACTGGTGCGCCTCGTAAAGCAGGCGATCAGCAGGATCAGTGAGGTTCTTGAGCGCGTCGGAACGAGCCGGCCAGTGCAGTGCCGTACTGAAGGCATTGCCCGCCACGGTGATGAAATGCTGCGAATCCTCGGTACGAACAGCGTTGATGAGACGCTGCGCATTGGCAGTCCACAGCGCTTCGACGTTCACACCGCCATCGGCCTTGGTACCGGCGTTGTGGGGCTCGTTCATCAGCCCATAGCCGAGCACGCCGGGCTCGTCCTTGAACTTCTGCACGATGGCCGTCCAGATGCGCGCCAGCAGTGGGTAATCGACGGGACAATCGGGGGCGCCAATCGCCGTCCACAAGGCGTATCCGCCGCCGAAGGACTGCACGGTGCGGCCGGCCACCGGGCCAGAGGCGCGGACGTACCAGCGGGCGTAGTTGTGCATGTCGAGCAGGCAATATCCGCCCCAACTGTGCACATGGCGGATGGCCTTGCGGATCTCCTCGACGTAACCCTGGCGCAAGCTGAAACCGCCTGCGCCATCGAGAATGGCGATGCGCTCACCGGCGAACGGCAAGCGCGCGGCGAATGGCTTGCCGTTCAGGCCGCCCGCATAGGACTTGATGTAGTCGGGTTGATGGCCTCGAGGCGCGATGGTGCGGTAGTGCGTATCGAGCGATGCAGTGGTGATGGCGTCCACATAGGGGTTGTTACCCAACCCCGCAGCGTTGAAACCGATAAGCGGAAACTCACCGGCTGCGGCCATCTGGTCAAAGGTTTTAATGCTCATGGTATTTCCTCCAGACGAAAAAAAGCCCGCATTGCCGCGGGCCTTGATGAAGTGCAACGTTTGAGTGAAAGGGCCAGCCAGCGGCCCCAAGGGTCATGGCACCTGATCGCAGGCAGGCTGCGTCACATGCTCGTTACAGGCCGACGCCAGCGCGGCGGCCTGGTGTAGCTCTAAGTCCGATCCTCGACACGCTCGGCATGCACGTCGGAGCAATGGGGTGGGCACTCACGGATGACGCCAGCCAGGTTGCCCCCCGAACGGAACACCGCGACGGCGAACACGGCCAGTAACAGCACCAGCGACCATGCCTGCGCTGGCAACCTCAGGTCGCCGAGGGCGATCTGCAACATCGCCGACCCCGAGCTGCCCATCAGCAACATGGCCATGCAACTCATGCCGCGCCTGAAACGTGCGCCCTGCCGGCGGTAGGTGAACAAGCGTACGAATACAGCGCCACACAGGCAGAACGTCGCATGCGTGAGTACGAGACTAATCATCGTTGCCTCCTCGCGCCTCGGCCCCAGGCGGGGCCCCGCGACGCTTGATTGCAGCCAGCATGATCGTTACCACCAGCCCCGCACCGGCAAACCCTGCCGGCCCGGAATAGGCAAAGGGACGCATACCGTAGAATTCGAAATCGACGATCGCCGGAGTGAACAGATACCCCATCACGAACGACGTCATGAAGAACGTCAGGCGATTCCATAGCGGCAGCTCTTGTGTAGTGGTGAAGTAGACCAGTGCTCCAAACAAGGCCCCAACCGCGGCCTCTCCGTTGATGCTGTCTAGGATCGTGGGCAGGTTCACTCCCAAGGTGCTAGCCATTAACACGCTACCGGGCTCGCTCATTATCAAAATCCTCCCCGTGGCCAGCGGCCACGACGACGTCCCCCAAAGGCACAGGGTTTTGTTGTTAGAAGCCGCAGCCACGAGGGGAGGCCTGCCTGCTGGCAAGCCCCTGATCTCGTCGAACGGCGGAAATAAAAAAGCCCCGCACGTCTGCAGGGCCCTTGGTCACGGATCGCCCGATCAGGCCACCTGGTGACAGAAACAAAAAACCCGGCTTTGGCGGGCCGGGCTTTACGAGGCAGGCTGCTGGCCCACCTCGTTGACGTTGATCAATTTATAACCCCCGATTCTCAGGGTCACAAGGCACCTGCGGCCATCAGCGGAGACGCGCTGAAAAAAAGCGGACACGATCGGGTCTGGTACGTCTGGTCGCCCGAAAAATCAGCGCACGCGCCTCCACCGGCGCGCTTGCAGGGGGCGCGTCGGTGGAGCGTCGAGATTGCAGTGAGCCGCAGCAGGTGCTTTCAGCGGGCGGAATCGGTAGGGCGGATGTGATAAGCGCGCTCAGGCGGCGCGCTTCAGGAGGTGTGACTGAATGACCTTGTGCGCCTGCCCCAGGCGCCGATAGAACTGCGAGCGGCTGCAACCGCACGCGGCCCATTTCTGGCTGAGCGAAGCGGCGTCACCACAATAGTGCTCGATGACGACCTGGCGCTGTTCGAGCGAAAGGTGCTTGCCGACGATCCAGTCGATCTCGGCGGTTCTGTCCAGCAATACGCGACTACCACGCTCGCTGCGAATCAACACACCTTGTGTAGCCATCAGCGCGGCGATGACAGAGCCACCGAACCCGGACGCCAGTTCACTCTCCTTACCCAGCTTCTTGTCAGCCCATATCTGCAGCGCTTCATCAATGTAGGCAATCATCAGGATCCTCCTGCCACCCCGCTGGTGGCGATAACGGATGGGCCCTCGGCGCATTGGCGCTTATCGGGCTCGAGAACTCGTCGAGCCATACCGGTGATCGACAAACTAAAAATAATCACGAATCGTGTTTTATTCAAGACGAAAACTGCGCTATAAATATTTCACATCGTGATTAACGGAGCACCTTCATGGAAACCCTCGGCAAGCGCATCAAACGCCTGCGCAAGAGCACAGGTCTCAGCCAGCAGCTGCTGGCCGAGGCCTGTGGCTGGTCATCGCAGTCACGCATCGGCAACTACGAAAGCGACCTGCGTGAGCCCAGCCTGGCGGACCTGCTGCTGCTCGCACCGGCACTTGGCGTGAGCATCGCCGAGCTCGCTGGCAGCGAGGCGCTAGCCGAGCCTGCGAGTGCGGCAAGTGACACGCTGGACGTGGGCCACGCCCGTGGCGGCGCGGTGCCGGTGGTGGGGCATGCGCAGCTGGGCACCCACGGGTATTTCGAAGAGATCGACTTTCCCGTCGGCCATGGAGACGGCTACCTGCGCATCCACAGTGACGACCCGAACGCCTATGGCCTGCGGGTCAGTGGTGACAGCATGCATCCACGGATCAAGAACGGCGAGTACGTGCTGATCGAACCGAACAAGGCCTTCCATGCCGGCGATGAGGTGATGGTGCGCACCCTCGATGGCCAGGCGATGATCAAGGAATACATCTACCTGCGCGATGGCATGTACCGCTTCGACAGCGTCAACCAGAATCACCCGCCCATTCATATTCCGCAGCACAACGTCAGCAAGATTCACCTGGTGGGCGGCATCCTCAAATCCTCGCGCTTCGCCGAAGATTGATCACCCGTCCTGTCACCAACCGAGAGCCGTCCGATACCGAGCCATTGCCATGAACACTCAGCCTGAGCCGCCCCTGCCGCTCCAGACGCTGGAGCTACTTTTCCGCACCCACGGCGACGTGCTGGTGCCCATCGACCGAGTGCGTACGGTGTACTTTCGGCACCTGAGCCCGGACAACTTCATTCGCGCCATCGCGTCCGGGCGACTGAACCTGCCGATCACCACCCTGGACAGCAGCGCCAAGGCGCCCAAGTTCATCGAACTGCATCACCTGGCCGCCTACATCGACAGCTGCGCCAACGTCGCCCATGGGCAACCGAGCGGCCAGCCGGCCACATCCGCCGCCTGAACATCGAGCCCTAGCGCTTGGCGCGCGAGGTTGACGCTGCCACCCCGCGAACCCTGCGGCGCGATTAACATCCGCCCGCTTGCCGGCGATGCGATTTGGCAGCGGCAGCCTTGCCGCACTGAATGCCACGGTCCCTTTCATTACCTGCCACACGCGGGTCGATCGAGCCCGGCATCACACATCCCGCATCAGCAACGCGAACTGCAACTCCACGCCTGCCGGCACGGGCAGGTACACGACATGGCCATCGCCGGGCGCGACGGCGATGGTCTCCCACGCTCTGTTTTGCAAACGCTCCAGGGTGAAGCGCAGGTTACCGTTCGGGGTCATCAGCTCCATGCCGTCCCCGACTGCGAAGCGATTCTTGACCCGCACTTCGGCCAGTTCGCCACGGCGCTCGCCGGTGAGCTCACCGACGAACTGCTGGCGCTCGGCGTGCGAGCTGCCGTGCTGGTAGTTCTGATATTCGTCGTGTACATGGCGGCGCAGGAAGCCCTCGGTGTAGCCGCGGTGGGCCAAGGATTCCAGGCTGTCCATCAGGCCGCGGTCGAAGGGCCGGCCCGCCACCGCGTCGTCGATGGCCTGGCGATACACCTGGGCGGTGCGGGCACAGTAGAAATGGGATTTGGTGCGTCCTTCGATCTTCAGCGAGTGCACGCCCATCTTCACCAGTTGCTCGACGTGCTGCACGGCGCGCAGGTCCCGTGAGTTCATGATGTAGGTGCCATGCTCGTCTTCGAACATGGGCATCTGCCCATCGCCATCATCGAGCAGGAATACCTGCTCGCTCGGCGCGCCGATACCCAGGGTAGGCTGCACCTGATGAACGATCTCACCCAATTCGTTCTCACCCGCAGCCTTCACGTCGTACTGCCAGCGGCAGGCATTGGTGCAGGCCCCCTGGTTGGGGTCACGGCGATTGAGGTAGCCCGACAGCAGGCAACGCCCGGAGTAGGCCATGCACAAGGCGCCATGGACGAACACCTCCAGTTCCATGTCCGGTACCTGAGCGCGGATTTCTTCGATCTCAGCCAGGGACAACTCCCGCGAGAGGATCACCCGCGTCAACCCCTGCCCCTGCCAGAACGCCACACTGGCCCAGTTCACCGCGTTGGCCTGTACCGAGAGATGGATGGGCACCTGTGGATAACGCCCGCGCACCAGCATGATCAGCCCCGGGTCGGACATGATCAGTGCATCGGGCGCCATGTCGATCACCGGCTGCAAATCGCCCAGAAAGGTCTTCAACTTGGCATTGTGCGGCGCGATGTTGACCACCACGTAGAAGCGCTTGCCCAAGGCATGAGCCTCGCCAATCCCCTGGGCGAGGTTGGCGTGATCGAACTCGTTGTTGCGCACTCGCAGGCTGTAGCGCGGCTGCCCGGCATACACCGCATCGGCGCCATAAGCGAACGCGTAACGCATGTTCTTCAGGCTGCCGGCCGGTGACAGCAGTTCGGGGCGAAACACGGAGCTGGGCATGACCACGAGGACTCACGGAAAAACAGGGCCGACGATTCTAGGGACCTCGGCCACCACGACCATTGATCTGCGTCTATGGCGGCGCACGCTCGACTGGCTTCGGCGACCGCCGGCCATCGACACCTGCCGGCCAAGGCACGGGAAACAACCGGGCGATGCAGCGTGCCAGTTGCCGCCCTGCGCTGCGCTCTTCACGCAACCCGACGCGCCCACTCATCGCCGGTACCACAGGCGGAAGAAGCCCAGCGCGAACAGCAGAGCGATCTGCATCATCGCCACGCACAACTGCAGAAACGACTGCACGGCGCTGTTCGCCGGCGCATCGGTCACGCCGGTCAAGGCCGCCCAGAAGGTCTCGGGCAACAGGTGCAGGCCAAGCTGAGCGAAGGGCCAGCCGCTGAGCATCAGCAGCTCGATCCAGTCGAAGCGGCCAGCGAACATCATGGCGATCAGCAGTACGCCGGCGATGCACAGGCCAAGGGCGAAGCAGGCGGAAAATTGCAGTAACAGGCGCATGGCAGTCTCCAGGGGGCGTGCGACCCGCACGCCCCGGCAAGGTGATCAGGGGGTTATCCGGGGTTCACCGCTGGCCGGGCGGCCCACGCCGTACCAGTCGAGCTTGCGGGTCAGCACCATCACGCAGCCCAGTACGCCGAACACCAGCAGCGAGCCCATCAGCAGGGCGTAGTCTTCGGCACCGAGCAGGCCGTAGAGCAGCCCGTACAAGGCCGCCAGCAACACGCCGAAGGCAGCACCTCGCGACCAGCTACGCAACACGCTGCTGACGTAGAAGGTGTTCAGCGCCACGCAGCCCAGAGCGGACAATCCATAGGCGATGGCGAACCCCAAATGCTCGGACAGCGACAGCAACAGCAGGTAGAACAGCGCCAGCGACAAGCCCACCAGGGCGTACTGCACCGGGTGCACGGCCAGGCGCTTGAGCACCTCGAAGAGGAAGAACACGGCGAAGGTCAGGGTGACGAACAGCAGCGCGTACTTGATCGCCCGATCTGCCTTGAGGTACTGGTCTACCGGCTCGATGAAGCTCACGCCGAACGCCCTGCTCTGCATGGCCGAGCAGGAGCCGCTGACGCAACTGCTCAGGGCATCCTGCATGTCGGTGGCGAAGAAACTGGTCTGCCATTTGGCGGTGAAGCCCTGCTCGGTCACATCGCGCTGGCTCGGCAGGAATTCACCGACGAAGCTCGGGTGCGGCCAGTCCGAACGCAGGGTTACCTGACTTTCGCGGCCGACCGGGGTGATGCTCAATTGCTCGGTGCCCTGCAGTTTCAGGTCGAAGGCGAAGGTGTAGGCCTGCTCGTCACGGCTGTCACGCGCGGGTAGTGGAACGTGCACGCCGCTGCCGAAGCTTTCGTCGCCGCTGCCCGGCTCGAAGCTCAGGCTGGCTCCGTTGAGCTGCAGCTTGAGGTCATTGCCGATGCCACGCACATCGCTGATGCCGACGGCCACGAAAGGATCGCCGAAACGAAAGGCCTCGACATCGCTGACTCCGTAGTTGGCCGGCACCCGGAACTCGCCGCTGACGTTGCTATCGCTGTGATACAGGCGCGCCTGATAGATACCGCGGTAACGCAGCTCGGTGCGCACATCGCCATCGAGGGTGAAACGCTCCGGCAGGAAGTACAGGCGGCCCTGTTCGATCGACTCCTCCTGATAACGCTCTTCACTGTCCTTGCGGGTTTTCCAGGTAAGCACTCTCTTGCGATAGGGCACCACCAGAATCGGCCCGGTGATCTGCTGGGCGTAACTGGAGCTGCGGGCGATATCGCGCAGCACGTCGTTACGCAGACTCTGGCGTTCATTGACCAGGCCATCGATCAGCAACAGGGGAATCATCAACAACAGAATCAACAGGGCGATGGTGCCCAGTTTCAACATCAGGCTTCGGTTCATGGCACAGCGCTCCGTGCAGTTGGGATGCACGCAGTCTGGCCACGCCCCATGGAGGCAGCGTGGAGTAGAGATGGAGATTGTGTGGCGATTGTGCGGTTAGCCAGACGCTTGAGGCGCCTGAGCGGAAACGGCAGACGGATGATCCGGCGTCAGGAAACGCCGATCGTCACCGTCTGCGGGCGACGGCGGGGCTCACTCACCGCGGATGTACTGTTCCAGATGCTGAATCAGGTCTTCCTGGGCGCTGATGATGTCCTTCACCAGGTCGCCAATCGACAGCAGGCCGATCAGTTGGCCATCATCCACCACAGGCAGGTGACGAAGGCGGCCACTGGTCATCAGCTCCATGCAGCGTCGGCTGTCTTCCCCGCTGCTCACGGTGATCACCTTGCTGGTCATGATGTCACTGACCTTGAGATTGTTCGGCGAACGCTCCTGCACGGCCACCTTGCGCACATAGTCGCGTTCGCTGACGATACCGGCCAGGCGCTCGCCCTCGAGCACCACGAGGGCACCGATCCCCTTCTCGGCCATCAGCTTCACCGCTACGAATACACTGCTGTCTGGGGCGACGCTGTATACGTTGGAAATGGGTTTGCTTTTCAGCACTTCGGCCACGGTCTTTTTCATGCGCGTTCTTCCTGTCCCGGTCGATTGGCGATCCGTTTCAGAATAGCCAAAGCGCAGGCTTCTGTGCGAGGGGCATATCGGGTGCGTCGCCGCCAGCATCGTCGGCGTCGTTGCAACGGGCTCAGCGCGCGAAGCGCACAGTCACTTCCACGCCATCGGCGACGTTGGCGATACTCAGCGTCGCGTCATGCAGATCGACCACTTCCTGCACGAAATTGAGCCCCAGGCCGGTGCTCTTGCGTCCGGTAGCTGGCCGCGCCAGGGAGTAGAAGCGCTCGGTCAGGCGCGGCAGCGCGTAGTCGGGAATCGCCGGCCCCTGATTGAACAGACGCAGCAACAGGTGGTTATCATCGCTTTCGCTGGAAAAGCGGATCAACCCGCCCGCAGGTGTGAAGTCCAGAGCATTGTCGAGCAGATTGGCCAACGCCTGACGCAGCAGGAAACGCTCGCCCAGCACCGCGTGGCTGGTCGCCACAAGGTTATCCACACGCAGGGCGCTGCGTTCCACACGCGCCATCTGCGCCTGCACGAGACTGTCGATCAGCGGCTGCAGCGGTACCGCCACGCGCTCCTCCAGGCCCTGGCGCTGTTCGACCTGGGCCAGATGCAGCAGGCGCTCGATGAGGTTCTGCAACCGCTCGCTTTCCTCCGCGATATTGGCCACGAAACGCTGACGCTGGGCTTCGGGCATATCGGCCTCCAGCAACTCGGCCGCCCCGCGAATCGCCGCCAGGGGGCTTTTCAGCTCATGGGTAAGGGTGTGCACGTAGCGCTCGACGTAGGCCTTGCCCTCCAGCTCGGTGCGCATGCGCTCCACCGCCAGAGCCAGCTGCCCCAGCTCACCGCCACGAACCTGGGGCAGCTCCGCTCTCTGCCCCTCGCTGACAGCCTGTGCATAACGGGTCAGGCGCCGCAGCGAGCCGCTGAGCCACCAGCTGAGCAGACCGCCGATCAGCAAACCCAGGCCGATCAGCCCCGCGCCCAGCCAGCCGAGGCGCCGCTGCGAGCGCTCGATATAGGGCTGCAGCGTGCGATTCGGCTTGGCCACCGACACCACGCCAAGAATGCGTCCGCCGTCGATGATGGGCGCCGCCACATACATCACCGAAGAATCCGGATCGTTGGGGTCTTCACGGGTCGAGCGCACGCCGTAGCGCCCCTGCAGCGTCAGGTAGACGTCGTTCCAGCGCGAGTAGTCCTGGCCCACTGCCAAGGCGCTGGAGTCGAGCAGCACGACACCGCGATCGTCGGTGACGTAGATGCGATGGTTGACCTGGTTCTTCGGCACCCCCCAGATCTGCGCCTGGGGCTGACGCAGTCCATAGGCCTTGAGCAGTTCGGGCAGTCGCCCCTGGGTCAGATGACCTGATTTGACATCCTCGCGGAGGATCTCGGCCAGCAGGTGCGCGGTATCGACCAGGGTTTCCTCGGTGGACTGACGCACACCCGGACGGATTTCCTCCATCACCGTGCTCAGCACGAACCAGCCGGACAAACCGACGAACAGGAAATACACCAGGAAGATACGTACCCCGAGCGGCATCAGCGAAACTCCTGAGAGGTGAGCATCGGCCTACTCCAGCTTCAGGCTGTAGCCCAGGCCACGGTGGGTCTGGATCGGCTCGGCCTGGGGCGCGACCTGGCGCAGCTTGGCACGCAGGCTCTTGATGTGGCTGTCGATATTGCGCTCGTAACCGACATCCGCCGCGACGCCCAGGGCATCGAGCAACTGCTCGCGGCTAAAGACGCGTTCCGGTTGCCCGAGCAGGCATTGCAGCAGCTGAAACTCCAAACGGGTCAGACTCAGGGTATGGCCGTGATAATCGATGCGCACCCGCTCGCTGTCGAGTCGGAACGGCCCATCGACGGCTTTGCCGGCGACCTCGCGAGGGCCGACACGTTTGAGGATGGCTTTGACCCGGGCCGCCACTTCACGGGGGCTGAAGGGCTTGACCACATAATCGTCCGCGCCGATTTCCAGGCCCACCACGCGGTCGATCTCATCGTTGCGCGCGGTGAGGAACATCACCGGCACTTCGGAAAAGCGCCGCAGTCGTTTGCAGGCTTCGAAACCGCTGATATCCGGTAGCCCAACATCGAGAATCACCAGATCGAAGGCTTCACGCTCCAACAGCGTCAGCGCTTCACCGGCCAGGGTCGACCAGCGTGTAGCGAAACCCTCGGCTTGCAGGGCGTACACCAGCGTATCGGCAATCGCGGCTTCATCTTCGACGATCAGGATGGTCGCCATGGTGGCATCCTTGCTGCACTCGGGCTGCGGAGCCTGCGCGAGGCCACCGCCCTCGTCAATAGTCAGCACCTCCAACGGCTATGCACAAAAGACGTGGATCAATCTGTGGATAAGCTCGGCATGAAGCGCTGAAGCCCTCGGATACCGGGCGCCACGGCCAAGCGATCATTATTTGACCAACGACTTACCCACAGACCTGATTCTGCCAAACCTTTGTAAACAAAGCATTTTAGTCAACAGATTAATGCATCTTCGGCATCATGGATCGGTGCACAATTTACGTGGACGAAGCTGTGGATAATCTTTGTATGAACAGCGCGACGCCAGGTGATACGTGGCCTGCCAGGCATCGTACATTTTATGACCAGTCCCGGTAAGCCCATGAAAATGGTTGAAAAATCCGAACGACAGGTTCGCGTGGCGTCAACAGATGCCAAAGCATGATTCATCTATGCACAGTTGTGGTGGAGTAATCTGTGGATAAGCTCGGGATGACAGGTGGCAGGGCTAGCCGGGTGGGGCCTGCAGAGAGCTGTGCAATTTTCGAACAGGCTGTCCAAAAGCCTTTGAATTCGGTGTATTCGCTTGACATGAAGTGTTCGAACAGGGGTCGAAACTGCGGCTGACCAGGCTGTTCTCTGTACACAGTTACCGTGGAAGAACCTGTGGACAACCCTGGGAATAGTCGCTGCAGGCCATGCCACGCATGGCCTGCAGAGAACCGCTCACTTTTTGAGCGGCGCGGCCGCGATGCGATCAATCCACCCGGAAACGCCCGGTGTTCTGCGCCAGGCTTTCACTGCCACGGCGCAGTTGCTCGCTGGCGTTACTGACCATGCGCGCCCCGCCGAGCAGAGCGGTAGCCGCGTGGTCCACCTGCTGGATGTTGTGGCTGACCTCATCCGCGGTAGCGGCCTGCTGCTCGGCAGCCGTAGCGATCTGCGCCAGACGATCACTGACGCGCTGCACCGACTCGACGATGCCATCGAGATCCGCGCTCATCGCCAGTACGTTGCCCACATCGCCTTCGGCCTGTTGCATGGCCTGCTCCATTTCGGTGACCGACTGGCCGACCACCTTGTGCAGATCACCCACCGTCTGAGCGATTTCCGCCGTGGAATTCTGCGTCCGTTGCGACAATGAACGAACCTCATCGGCGACCACGGCAAAGCCACGCCCCTGCTCACCCGCCCGCGCCGCCTCGATGGCGGCGTTGAGCGCCAGCAGGTTGGTCTGCTCGGCGATGCCCTTGATCACGTCGACCACCCGAGTGATCTGCTCGGTCTGCTTGCGCAGTTGCTGCAGGGTCGTGGCGCTGCCCGCCAGACGGCCACTGAGCTCACGCATGCTGGCGCTGGTGCGGGCACTGCGCAGGTTGCTCTGGTTGGCGATCTCACGGGTCTGACCGGCTTCCTGAGCGGCCTGTTCGCAACTCTGCGCCACACTCTGGGCGGTAGCTGCCATCTGCGTGGCCGCCGTGGCGATCTGGCTCATCTGCGCCTGCTGCTGTTCGACCGCTGCCAGGGAGCTGCTGGCCTGGTTGCCGAGGCCCTGAACCGTCTGGTCAAGCTGCTGACCTTCGCGGCCAACGCCCTGCATGGAGTCGCGCAACTGGGCGACCGCACTATTGAGCGCCGTGGAGATCGCCGCCAGATCGTCGGCGCCGTGTACCTGCATGCGAACCCGCAGATCACCGTCGCGCAGACCCTCGGTAGCCTGGATGATGCCGGTGGTGCTGCGGCGGATCGAGGCGTTCAGGCACAGCAGCAGATACAGCGCCAGAATGGTCAGCGCGGCGAAGATCAGCACGGTTTGCAGCATGTCCTGCCGGGCCTGGTCTCGGTAATCGCCAAGGCTGGCGTTGAACTGTTCGAACACCGCCTGACGCAGCCCCAGCAGTTGTTCCTGCAACGTCTGCACGTGCTGCACGAACTGAGCAGGCTGCATCACCATGGGGCTGGCCTCGAACATGTCACGATCGACCTCGCCGAGGAAGCCCTGCAGGCCCTGTTCGGCTTGCGCGAAAGGCTGTTGCAGGCGGACCATGGCGGCTGCCGAGGTGCGCTCCAACGCGGTGCGCGCCTTGGCCATCTGCGCACCAGATTGTTCCAGCGAGCGGCGCAGGTCACGCACGGCTACCCGGTTCTGCAAGGTGAAATGCTGGGCGACCAGCGACCCGTAGCCCTGACTGGCGAAACTGCCGAGGTTCTCCGCCAGGCGTGGCAGCGTTAGCGTCAGTTGCTCCATCATCAGATAGGTATCGAGGTACGGATCGAGTATCAGGCCGCTATCGGTAGCGACCAGCTCACGTAGCACCACCAGGCGCGAGAGGGTGTTCTGGTAACGCTCCAGCGCGTCGAGCAGTGCCATTTTACCCAGCACGGCCAGATCCAACTCACCAAGCGATACCCGCAACGCATCGAGCTGGCGCTCGGTTTCGTCGCTAAGAGGAGTCAGTTTCAGTTGCTCGGTGGCTGCAGCCAGCGCCTCGCCGAGCTTGCTGCTGCGCTCACGCAGCAGGCCTTCGGCAGCCTTTTCGTTGCCCTTCCAGCGGGCCAGCAGAAAGCGCTGCTCGAGCAGCTCCTGCTCCACGGCACCCAGAGCGTGAACGCCCTGCATACCGTCAAACTCGCGGTTCAGGATCTCGATACGCTCCAGATTGCTGCTCAGCATTACCCAGAGCGCATAGCCCAGGGGAATGACGAACAACACGAACAGCAACTGGAACTTGCGGGCAAAACTGACGCGTTCCAGCACGCGCACACCCGGCTTGAGCAATCCCCACATAACCCACCTCGAAACAGGTACCACAGACACACAACGCCGTGGCAATGTGCCATTTCGAGGCAAGAATCACACCGGATAGCCAATATTGGAAGTGCAGACTAGCGATTCAGCACTTGGGCCGCTCGACGGTATAGCGGCTGGCAGGATCGATGGCAGCGTCCAGCTTGCGAATGGCACTCGCACCGATCAGCAGTGGATAGTCGAAGTGGCTGCGATCGGTCAGGTTGACCTCGATGGTGCGCCGCTCTTCGCCCAGGCAGATATCCATGTCGACCACGGGCCGCGCGGAGTAGGAAGGCTCATCGGAACTGCCCTCTTCTGCGCGATTCTTGATTTCGGTGACGCGCGTCAGGGGCTTCTCGAAGACCTGATCATTGGCATCGTCGATGGCCAGGCGGAAACGCACCCAGTCTTCGCCATCACGCTGGAACTGCTCGATATCGCGAGCCGACAATGAGGCGGTCATCGCCCCGGTGTCCATCTTGGCCTTGAGAGTCTGGCCGATCTGCGGCAGCTGGATGTATTCGTAGCGACCGTACAGGGTCGGCTGATTGGCCATTGCCGGCAGAGTAACGACAGCAGCCAGCAGGGCTAGAACGGTTTTCACGCCAGAGAGTCCTTATGCTGAATGGAGAGCATTGGGACTTGATCACGAGCGGATGGTTCTAAAAACCTGACAGACAATCATTGTCCAAAACGGTGCCCAAGGCCCGCGACGAGGCAATAGCGGACTCTCGATCTGGTGGGCTGAAGCCCACCCTACACCCGGGGCAATCATTGTCCGGTGGCGGCGCCGTGGGACCGGAACAAGGCGATAGCGGACCTTCGATTTGGTGGGCTGAAGCCCACCCTACAGCTAGATGCGCGGCTGTAGGGTGGGCTTTAGCCCACCAATTGGCCCCCGACTACGAACGGCTGCTTTCGCCTTAAAACGACCCTGCCCGTCGCGCTACAGCACCTGACGCAAAAAAGCCTGCGCGCGTGGGTCCTTCGGTTGTGCGAAGAACTCTGCGGGCGGTGCGTCTTCCAGCAATTTGCCGTGATCGAAGAACAGCACGCGATCCGCCACTTCACGGGCGAAGCCCATTTCGTGGGTGACGCAGACCATGGTCATGCCTTCGACGGCCAGTTGCTTCATCACGTCGAGCACCTCGCCGACCATTTCCGGATCGAGGGCCGAGGTTGGCTCGTCGAACAGCATCACCTTGGGGTCCATGCACAGGGCCCGGGCGATGGCCACACGTTGCTGCTGACCGCCGGACAGCCGCGACGGAAACTCGCCGGCCTTCTGGCCGATACCCACTTTGTCCAGCAACGCACGGGCCTTGGCTTCGCGCTCAGCCTTGCCACGCTTGCGTACCACTTTCTGCGCCAGGCAGAGGTTTTCCAGCACGGTCATGTGCGGGAACAGGTTGAAGTGCTGGAACACCATGCCGACTTCCCGGCGGTAGGCGTTGATATCGGTTTTCGGGTTGGCCAGGTCGAGGCCGTCGATACTCACCGAACCGTCGTCGAGCTCCTCCAGGCCGTTCAGGCAGCGCAGGAAAGTCGACTTGCCGGAGCCGGACGGGCCGATCACCACCAGCACTTCACCGCGCGCCACCTGGGTGGTCACACCGTCGACGGCGCGAACCTGTTGACCGCGGGCGTCGAACACCTTGATCAGATCACGGACTTCAATCACTTTGCGCGAGCCTCCGTTCCAGGCGATTGGCGATCTGCGACAACGGCAGGTTGATCACCAGATAGAGTGCGGCCACGCAGAACCAGATCTCGAACGTGGAGAACGAGGTGGTAATGGCTTCACGGCCGCTCTTGGTCAATTCGGTGATGGCGATCACCGAGACCAGCGAAGTGTCCTTGACCAGGCTGATGAACTGCCCGGCCAGTGGTGGCAGCACCCGCTTGAAAGCCTGCGGCAGAATCACGTGACGCATCGATTGCGCCGCGCTCAGCCCGAGAGAGCGTGCAGCCTCGTCCTGGCCGCGAACGATGGACTGCACGCCGGCACGCACGATCTCGCCCACGTAGGCGCCGGTGAACAGCGCCAGCGCCGCTACCCCGGCGAATTCGCGAGACAGGTTGAGTACCGTGCCGATGAAGAAATAGAAGATGAAAATCTGCACCAGCAGCGGCGTTCCGCGTACCAGCTCGACGTAGACCGTCGACAGGTGACGCAGCGTCGGGTTGGCCGAGAGCCGGCACAGGCCGGTGACCAGCCCGATCAACAGGCCAAACACGCCCGCCGCCACGGATATCCACAGCGTCGTCCAGAGGCCCCAGAGCAAGGGGCCGGCGGCCCAGTGACGATTGACGCCGATGACATCGCCCTCGGCGACATCGTCACCTTCACTGAACTGCAGGCTGTCGCTTGCCACGCTCAGTTGCTGCTGCTCACCGCTTTCGCCAAGCAGCGTGACCAGTGCCTCGTCACCCTGCCTGCTGACGCTCTCGACGCGGCTGTAGTCAGCCGCCCGTTGCGCCTCTTCAGCGTGATAGGCGAAGTACTGGGGAACGCGATTCCAGCGCCACTCATAGGAAATCAGCGAGGTGGAATACCATATAAGCACGGCGCCCACGACCAGGATCAGACCGGTCAGCAGGTGCCAGGGCCACTGGGCTTTCTTCTGTTTAGCCACGGCGAGTGTCTACCCATTGAGTTGCAAACATGACAGCGCGCGGACAAGCCGCGCGCTGGGTACAGCGGAGCAGAGCGGTAGGCCCTATTCCATATCCTTGAGCCAGTTGGTGCTCTTGAACCACTTGGCATGGATACGATCGTAGGTGCCGTCTTCGCGGATCTGGTGCAGCCAGTTGTTGATCCAGTTGATGCTGTCGTAGTCACCCTTCTTCAGGCCGAAAGCCAGGGGCTCGAAGGTGAAGGGCTCGTCGAGGAACACCAGCTTGCCAGCCCCGGCCTTGTTCACCGCGACGACGTTGTACGGCGCGTCGTAGATGAAGGCATCGGCCTTGCCGTTGACCACGTCCATCACCGCTTCCTGCTCGTTGTCGAAACCGCTGTACTTGGCCTGGGCGATCAGCTTCTTGGCGACCATCTCACCGGTGGTACCGATCTTCGAGGTGATGCGGTAGTCGGCGCTGTTCAGGTCCTTGTAGCTCTTGACCTTGTCTGCCAGCTCCTTGCGAATCAGCAGGGTCTGACCGACCACGATGAAGGGCTCGGAGAAGTTGATGCGCAGGTTGCGCTCCTGAGTCAGGGTCATGCCCGAGCCGATCATGTCGAACTTGTCGGTCAGCAGTGCCGGGATGATGCCGTCATAGGAGGTCGACACCAGCTCAAGCTTGACGCCCATGGCCTTGGTCATGGCCTTGAGCAGGTCGACTTCGAAGCCGATGATCTCGCCACGCTTGTTGGTCATTTCGAAGGGCATGTAGGTCGGGTCCATACCGACGCGCAGGGTTCCGCGCTTGACCGCGTCATCGATGACGCCAGCCTGGGCGAGGCCGGTGAAGGCGCAGACGGATAACAACAGTGAGGCGACAAGCTTTTTCATTCTTGCTCCTGAGGGGCAGACAGTCATGAGCGCCCGAATAGCATCACGCACCGTGCTGGTGCAGGTGATAGGCCATGGGCGGAAAGGCGGCGCGGCATGCTAACCGTGATCGAAGCAGATAGCGAGATATCAACGCCTGATCAGCGACAAACAGTACCAGCCAGAGGCGTACGGGAGAGCAAGAAGCAGGCCAGGCGTCAGGTTTCCAGCAGAAAGGTCACTGGCCCATCGTTGATCAGATGCACCTGCATGTCCGCGCCGAAACGCCCGCTGGCGACCTGAGGATGCTGCGCGCGGGCCTGCTCGAGCAGATGAGCGAACAGCGCCTCACCCTGGGCAGGTGGCGCGGCGGTGGAAAAGCCCGGGCGCAGTCCGCTGCGGGTATCGGCAGCCAGGGTGAACTGTGACACCAGCAGCAGACCGCCACCGACATCCTTGAGCGACAGGTTCATCTTGCCCGCCTCGTCGCTGAACACCCGGTAGTTGAGCAACTTGTGCAGCAGCTTGGCGCAACTGGCCTCGCTGTCCTGCGGCTCGACGCCAACCAGCACCAGCAGGCCCTGATCGATGGCACCGACGGTGTCTCCGGCGACGTCGACCCTGGCGCTGACGACGCGCTGCAGCAGCGCCTTCACGCTTCGTCCGGTGCCAGGTCGAGCAGGCGATGAGCGATTTCGTCGGCGGCGCGCACCAGTGCATCGGCGATGCCCGGCTCGGCAGCGGCATGGCCTGCCTCGCGGATGATCTGCAGCTCGCTGTTGGGCCACGCCTGGTGCAGCGCCCAGGCGTTGTCCAGGGGGCAGATCACGTCATAACGGCCATGCACGATGATGCCCGGCAGGTGGGCGATCTTCGGCATGTCGCGCAGCAACTGGTTGGGTTCGAGGAAGGCATCGTTGACGAAATAGTGGCATTCGATCCGTGCGATCGACAGCGCACGCAGGCTTTCGGCGAAACGGTCGACCACCTGCGGGTTGGGCCGCAGCGTGGCGGTGCGCCCTTCCCAGCACGACCAGGCCTTGGCCGCGTGCATCTGCGCGATCTGGTCGGCGCCGGTCAGGCGTTTGTAGAACGCCTGCATGAGGTCGCCCTGCTCTTCGGCTGGAATCGGCGCCAGGTAATCCTGCCAGTAATCGGGGAACAGCCGGCTGGCGCCCTCCTGGTAGAACCATTTGAACTCTTGCGGCCGGCACAGGAAGATGCCCCGCAGGATCAGCGCGTGTACGCGGTCCGGGTGGGTCTGGGCATAGGCCAGCGACAGGGTCGAGCCCCAGGAACCGCCGAACAGCACCCATTTGTCGATGCCCAGGTGCTCACGGATACGCTCCATGTCGGCCACCAGATCCCAGGTGGTGTTGTTTTCCAGGCTGGCGTGGGGCGTCGAGCGGCCACAGCCGCGCTGATCGAAGGTGACGATGCGATACAGGTTGGGATCGAAGTAGCAGCGGCTCGCCGCATCGCAACCGGCGCCAGGGCCGCCATGCACGAACAGCACCGGCAGACCATCCGCCGAGCCGCTCTCATCGACATAGAGAACGTGCGGGGCGTCTACCGCCAACTCGTGACGGGCGTACGGTTTGATCTCCGGATACAGCGTCTGCATGGTGCGCTCCTGAGGAAGATTTGAGATAGGCTCGGGCCGCCCGCACGTCGAATGGGCTGTTGCGCTCGTCCGGGCATCATAACCATGAAAAAGGAATTCAGCATGTCGATCCGGAAATTTGCCCTGCCCCTGCTGTTCGCCATCCTGTTGGCGGGGTGCCGCGAGGACGATGACCCGCAGGCAGCGCTCGAATCGGCCGTGCAGCAGTTGCAGGACAATCTGCAGGCGAAGAAGACCGCTGCCGTACTCGATCAACTGCACGGCGAGTTTCTCGCCCAGCAGGTCAATGATCGCGACTGGGCAAAACGCACCATGACGCTGCTGTTCCTGCGCCATAACAACGTCAAGGTAATCGCCCTGGGCAAGGACAGCCGAGTCGACGCTACCTACCGCGACAAGGGCTACACCGACGCGCAGGTGGCACTGACCGGCGCCGAGGGCCTGATTCCCGACAGCGCACGGCATTTCAGCGTGAAGCTCGAATGGTGGCAGGACGATGGAGAATGGAAGCTGGCACGGCTGGAATGGGATTGAGGCGTCGTCGGCATATAAGCCGAGATCGTTTGGAGGGCGAGGCAACGCTCTACAACTGCGCGGCCTGACAGGCCAATGCACGGCGCCGCTTCACCCACCCTGCAGTGACGGCGCACGACCGATTGATGCGTCGCGCCGCCGGCGCAGGGTGGGTCAAGGCGTGATCGATCTGGTGGGATCGCTCGATACACATCGCCGCGGCCCATCCTCTGCGGATGAACGACCTCTCAACGTGCCGGTTTGGCACCTTCGCGCCAGATCAGCTCGTCGGTGTCGTACCCCTGGGCGCGGGCCACCGAAAGGATTTCATCGCGAACTTCATCGGAGATTTTCGGGGTGCGCGAGAGCAGCCACAGGTACTTGCGGTTCGGATGGCCGACCAGCGCGGTCTGGTACTCGTCATCCAGATCCAGCACCCAATACTCGCCCTTGCTCACGCCCGGCAGCAGACGGCTGAACCAGTTGTCGAAGGTGACCCAGAGCTTGTCGGTCTTGCCCTCGACCTGAGGTACGGCGCGACCTTCGACCTGCTGCCACTCACCGTCGGCATTGCGGCAACGGTTGGTCACCGACACGCTGCCATCATCCTGCAGGCCGTAGCGCGCTTCGGACTCCACGCAATTGCGCTGGAAGAACATCGGCAGGCGCGCCACCTCGTACCAGGTGCCCTGATAACGCTCGAGATCGACCGACTCGACGGTTTTCGGTGGCGCCACGCCAGTGCCGGAATTGGCACAGCCGACCAACAATGCGGCGCCCAGCGCCAGGCAACTCATCGCAAGCTTGTTCATCACTTCAACCCTTTGGCAGAGAACATCATCACCTTGTCACCGGCGTACTGAACGCTGATGAAGCTCACCTGGTCGCCCCAGGTGCAGCTGGACATGCCGAGCGCGCCGGAACACTCCGTGGCGGTACCGAGCAGGTCTTCGACTTCTGCCTTGGTCATGCCCGAGTAGAGTTTGGCGTAATTGTCCTGATTGACCTTGCCGCAGGCCGCCAGAACGACGCAGGTCGCCAGCAGCACGAGAGAACGCAAGCGCATGAGGGGTAACTCCAGTAGTCCAGTTGTCACATGCCGGTTCGACGTCAGAAGCTCGAGCCCGGTTCCAGCAGAAAGCGCAACTCGGCATCGGTACTGCTGCGCCCGAGGGTTTCGTTGCGATGGGGGAAGCGCCCGAAGCGCTCGATGATGCGCAGATGCCGTTCAGCGTAGTCGAGAAAGCCGGCGAACAGCTCACGCTCGGCGTCCGCTGCAGACTCGCTCAGTTCGCCGAACAGTTGCATGGCGCGCAGCTGCTGAGGAACGCTTTCGGCATGTTCGAACACCAGGTAGATGAATACCCGCTGGATCGCCGGCAACTGCCGATCCCAGCCGAGGGTGACGCCTTCTTCGACCAGCGGTTGCGCCAGCGCATCGCCGGCAAAGGCCAGAGGCGTGTCGCGATAGATCATGCGTGGCAGCTGGTCGAGCAACAGTACCTTGGCCAGCCAACCGCGAGGATCGGCCGACCACTCCTGCAGCCCGCCAGCGAGCGCCTGTTCGACCAAGGCGCCAAAGCGCTCACGCGCCTCGGCATCCTGCTCGTCACGCTTGCCGAACCACAGCCCGTTGCGTGCGGCGGCAGCTTCCACAGCCGAAGTGGAAGAGCCGAACCACCAGTCCAGCAAGGACTCCCAGGGCTGCATCTGCATCGATCAGCCCTTGTGGTAGCCGGTGACGCGCTCGACTTCTTCCTTGGAACCCAGGAAGACCGGCACCCGCTGGTGCAGGGACGTCGGCTGGATGTCGAGGATGCGTTGTACGCCGTCGGTGGAAGCACCACCGGCCTGCTCGATGATGAAGGACATCGGGTTGGCTTCGTACATCAGGCGCAGCTTGCCGGCCTTGCCAGGCTCGCGGTCATCGCGCGGGTACATGAACAGGCCGCCACGGGTCAGGATGCGGTGCACGTCGGCAACCATCGAGGCGATCCAGCGCATGTTGTAGTTCTTGTTCAGCGGGCCTTCCTTGCCGGCCAGCAGTTCGTCCACGTAACGCTGTACCGGGGCTTCCCAGTGACGCTGGTTGGACATGTTGATGGCGAATTCGGCAGTGGTTTCCGGCACGCTGATGTTGTCGTGGGTGAGCACGAAGCTGCCCAGTTCGCGATCCAGGGTGAAGCCTTTCACGCCGTTGCCCAGGGTCAGGATCAGCATGGTCTGCGGGCCATAGATGGCGTAACCGGCAGCGACCTGCTGAGTGCCCGGCTGATGGAAGGCCTTTTCGTCGAGGCTTTCGTTCTGGCTCAGGTATTCGTTCGGGCAACGCAGTACCGAGAAGATGGTGCCGACCGACACGTTGACGTCGATGTTCGATGAACCATCCAGCGGGTCGAACACCAGCAGGTAGGCACCTTTCGGGTACTTGCCGGGGATCTGATAGGCGTTGTCCATTTCCTCGGAAGCCATGCCGGCCAGGTGGCCGCCCCACTCGTTGGCTTCGAGCAGAATGTCGTTGGAGATCACGTCGAGCTTCTTCTGCACTTCGCCCTGTACGTTTTCGGTGCCCATGCTGCCGAGCACGCCGCCGAGGGCGCCCTTGGAGACCGCATGGCTGATTTCCTTGCACGCACGCGCCACTACTTCGATCAGGAAGCGCAGATCGGCCGGGGTATTTTGACTACGGGTCTGCTCGATGAGGTAGCGACTGAGGGTAACGCGGGACATGAAGGACTCCGAGATGGAAGGTAATCGGAAGGAGTTTAACCCTTTCCAGGAACGGGCGCCTCAGCAGCTGGCGACACGGCGCGCGGCAGCAGGCTGCATACACGGTTACGCCCACCACGTTTGGCTTCGTACAGGGCGGCATCGGCGGCCCGCAGCAAGTCGTCGAGCACCAGGCCCTGATCGGGCCACAGCGCAAGACCGGCCGACAGGGTTACCTGACGCACGCCACTACGGGTTTCGATCGGCTTTTGTGCCAGCCCCTGGCAGATGGCTTCGAGGCGTTTGCTCGCTTCGAGCGCATCGGCACCGGGGAGAATCAGCAGGAACTCTTCGCCGCCGATACGAAAGACCGTATCGGAACTGCGCAAGTTCACCAGCAGATGCTGCGCCACGCTCTTGAGCACATCGTCGCCGTCGAGATGGCCGTGCTCGTCGTTGAGCTGCTTGAAGTGATCCAGATCGATCAGCGCCAGCGACAGGGGACCGTTTTCGCGTCTGACGCGGGCCAGCTCGCGGCCGAACAGCTCATCCAGATAGCGTCGGTTGTAGAGGCCGGTCAGCGGGTCGCAGAGCGCCTGCTCACGCAACTGCTCGTGCAGGCTGGTGATGGTACGCAGGCGCTCCTCGCTGAGCGCCAGCGCCTCGGCCAGGCTCAGCTTGCTGAGCTGGCGCTGGGTGACGTCACGCAAATAGAGCATCTGCCCCAGCACCAGAGTGCCCTGGCGAGTGAGCCGCTCGATCGCGCGCATGCGCACCTCGAAATAGCGCTCGGAGCTGGTGAGCATGAGCAGTTGATCCTGCTGGGTGTCCTGCTCCAGCAGCAGAGCCTGCAGCTCACTGCCGAACACGGGCCATTGCTGCAGCCTACGGCCCTGCCAATCGGGGTCGAAGCCACCCAGCTTCAGGGCGGCCTGGTTCGCCTCGAGCACCCGCCACTGGGTATCGACCACCAGCACCGGGTCGGGCAGCGCCTCCAGTAGCAGGTGCCGCGCCACCGGCAGCAGGTCGAACAGGCGCACGCCGAGAATCAACCAGGAGAACGCCACCAGCGTGAAGACGAAACTGAATGGCGTGGGATCGACGCCGAACACCACCACGCCAAAGCCCACGTAGGCGATGTTCGCCGACCAGGGCACTGCGGTAACCAGCACGAAGGCCAGGTAGTGGCGCCTGTGCACGCCATGGCTGGTGAGCGCAGCGCGCAGCACCACGCCAAGGCTGAAGCTCATGAACAGGTAGACGTACACCGCCGTGGCATAGAACAGCGGGCCATGCTGATAACGAATCGGCGCGCCCGGCTCGGCAGATATCGGCCCGGTTTCAGCGCCATAGAACAGGCCGTGCCACGGGTTGCTGAGCACCACCAACCAGATCAGCACCGGCGCGACGATCAGACCAAGCACCGAGCGCCGAGGCAGCGGCTTGCGCACGCTGCTCACGTACTGCCAGAGAAATACCGCCCAGAAGGTTGGCACCGAGACGATCCCCGGCCAGGACATGGTGGCCCAGAACAGTTTGCAATCGGACGCCGCCGCAGCGACCTCGAGGCCAGCCATGGCCATCCACCACATGCTCGCCAGGTGCATCAGGATGAACGTGTCGCGGCCTGGGAAATCCCGTTGATGGATCACCCAGCGAGCGAGCAGCACACCGCCGATACAGACCACCAGCGTGAGCAGCACGGCAGCGTCGAATTGCCAGGCGGACTTGATACAGGCGTTCATGCCTTGCCCCCGCCTGCCACGCAGCGGCGAACGACGATTCGAAACGAAGGGCCTGGGCGGCGCGATAGGGGGGCAAGCAAGGAAGACGTTTCCATTCCAACACGGCTCGGGATAGAGGCCAGCGCACAGGGCCTGACGCCGCGCCGCCGATCCGAAAGGCGAGCCTCTGGGGCGGCAGATCGGTACGGCGGAACGCGCGCGCTAAGATACTGCAAATCACCTGCTTTTCAGGAGGTTTTTATCGCCTTGCCCACCTGAAAATGTGCGCATGGACTCACCAGCCGGCGGATGCCTGTTCACAAATTCGCCAACATCGTTATTATCGCGCGCCGCCAACCACGCGAAACCTCCCGAGATGAAAAGCAATCTGATCGCCGCTGCGGAAATAGACCGCCTCGATACCTGGGCGCGCTATACCGCCGACATGTGCCACAGCTGCATTTCCAGCTGCTGTCAGTTGCCGGTCGAGGTACGCATCGCCGACCTGATCCGCATTGGCGTGGTCGACGAATTCGAGCGCGGCGATCCGCCGAAGAACATCGCCAAGCGCCTGCAGAAGGACGGTCTGGTCGAGCGTTTCAGCCAGAAGACCGGGATCTTCACCCTGACGCGCATGAGCAACAACGATTGCTACTACCTGGATCGCAAGAGCCGGCTGTGCACCATCTACGAACGCCGTCCGGATACCTGCCGCAATCACCCGAAGATCGGCCCGCGCCCGGGCTACTGCGCGTGGCGACCGAAGTAGGCCTGCAACTTCCGGTTACCCGCCTGCTTGAACACCCCGGCGCACTGGCGCCTCGAATCCTCCACAGCCGGCTCGCACCGCCACCCGGAGGATTCGCATGCACCACCGCCCACTCCTGTATCCCGCGCTCGTCACCCTTGCCCTGCTGACCAGCCCTGCGTCGGCCGACGGCCAGCGACCTGGCTGGCAAGAGCCGCTGCTGGAGCGCTTGCAGACGCTGGCGGCCAAGCAGGACGGCGAACTCGGCGTTTACGTGAAGGATCTGCACAGCAACCTCGCCGTGACGCTGCATGCCAAAGAACTCTGGTACATGGCCTCGGGCATCAAGGTGCCGGTGGCCATTGCCGTGCTGAGGGGCGTGGAACGTGGCGACTGGAACCTCGACTCCCGCCTGGCACTGGCCGCCGATGATTTCGTCGATGGCGCCGGCAGCACCAATCAGTACGGGCCGGGCGAGCGCCTGAGCGTAGGCTTTCTGCTCGAGCAGATGATCATTTATAGCGACAACACCGCCACCGACCGCCTGATTCGTCTGGCTGGCCTGGATGCGGTGAACGCACTGGTCGGCGAACTGGTGTCCGAGGGCTTCGAGCCCATCACCACGCTGGGCGATGTGCGTCGGCATATCTACCGCGAGTTGCACCCTTCAGCGGAGCACCTTGGCGGTCGCGACCTGCTGCGCCTGCGCCAGGCCCGCAAGGATGGCGAGCGACTGGACAGGCTAGCGTCGCTGCTCGGCGTGCCACGCAAGGAGCTGGCGCCCATCAGCCTGAGTACCGCCTACGCCAACTACTACCGCAGCAACCTCAATGCCGCGCGGCTCAGCGCCTATGGCGAGTTGCTCGAGCGATTGGCCGACGGCCAGGCATTGGGTGCCGAACAAACCAGGTACCTGCTCGGCGTCATGGGTCGGGTGAAGACCGGCAGCAAACGCATCGTCGCCGGCCTGCCGGACGATGCCCGTTTCGCTCACAAGACCGGCACCCAGCGCGAGCGCATCTGCGATTCAGGGTTGATCGAGACGCCCGCTCGCGGTTCGGCCCAACCGGTGTTGATCGTCGCCTGCGTACAAGGCGAACCCTCCCTGGCCAAGGCCGAGCGCAGCTTGCGCCAGGTTGGCGAAGCGCTGACCGCGTCCGGCGTGCTGCAACGTGACGCACTCAATTGAGGATATTCCCGTGAAGGTATGGCTGGCTGGTACTGCTCTGCTCGGTTGCGCGGCCGTTTCCCTGTGGCTGTGGGCCGCCCCGCAACACGACGAACGCTTCGACGCGCTGCAGCAGCGCCTCGGCGAGCTCGACGAGGCCTCCCCCGGGCGGCTCGGCGTCTACCTGTTACGCCCTGCCGATGGTAGCCAGCTGAACTACCATGCCGATCGAGCCTGGTACCTGGCTTCGGCCACCAAGGCTGCGATAGCCATTGCCGTGCTGCAGGAAGTCGATGCGGGAAACCTGCAGCTCGACCAGCAGATAACCCTGGAAGAAAGTGACCGCGTGGATGGTTCCGGCGGCCTGGTCTGGGAGGATGCGGGTGCCCGCTACAGCGTGCGCGAGCTGATACGCGAAATGCTTCAGGAAAGCGACAATACCGCCGCGGACATGTTGATTCGGGTGATCGGCGAGGACCTGCTCAACCGTCGCATCGAGGACGCGTCAGGCGGTGATTTCGGCCAGATCACCACGCTGCTGCGGGTACGCCACGAACTGTACGGACAACTGCACCCGGACGCCCGCTCGCTGGAGAACCGCAAGATCGTCGAAATCGCCGCGGCACCGTTAGGCCCCCAGCGCGTCGAGGCGGTAGCCAATGTGCTGGACCTGCAAACCGATCAGCTCGAGATCAGTGACCTCGATGAAGCCTATAGCCGCTACTACGATAGCGGCCTGAACAGCGCCACCCTGGTCGCCTACGGTCAGTTGCTGGGCAAGCTGGCGACAGGCGACCTGCTGAACGGCGACAGTTCGGCGCTGCTGTACGACATCATGGGGCTGGGTGGTTACGACGCCTACCGCCTGGAGGCTGGCCTGAACAAGGACCTGCCCTTCATACAGAAAACCGGCACCCAGCAGCACCGCGCGTGCCACATTGGCATCGCCAATCCGCAGGATGAAAGGGCTCTGGTCATCGTCGCCTGCGCCGAGGATCTCGACGAGAACGACGAGGCCGGCACGCTGTTCGAGCAGGTCGGAGAGGCGATTGATGAACTGCTGCTGAACGCCGCGCCAGCCCGAGCCTGAGCACCGCGCCCCACAGGGCGCAAGCCATCCTGCCTTGCGCTCCTGGTATGCCGGTCATGAGCGCTTTGCGGACGCGCGCAACAGGCTGGACGCCATCAGCACCAGCACGCCGACGCCAACCAGCAACACAGCCCACAGGCCGATGCGCTTCCAGTCGACCCCTGGCTTCGCCGGGGCGGCCGCGGGCGCTACCTCGACGTCCGCGATCGCGCCGCTGATGGTGGCCTGGCCCATGCCCTCCAGGCGCTGCGAGTCGAAACCGGGTACCAGGGTGGTGACCGGCAGGCTGCCAGCCTGGGCATCCACCTGACCAAGGGCCAACTGATAGGGTGGATTGCCACGGGCCAGAAACAGCAGCTCGGTAGCGCGCATGGCCACGCTCAGACGCGGCTCGCTTTGCCCCAGGCCACCGCCGCGGCTGTCGACCTGCAAGCGCAATTGGCTGACCGGCAATTGCGGCAACTCGACCTGATCCTGCACCACCTCGTGGCCATCGATGGGCAAACGGTAAAGAACCGAGCGTGCCAGCGGCGTCCATGGCGCAGCGCTGTCCCTGCGCCCCTGCAGCGACACCGGAGCCAGGCTTTTGGCCTGCTCGACCTCGATACGCAGACGCTCGAGGGGCAAGGCCAGCGGCAATGTCCAGGTAACGCCCTGCTCACCCGCCTGACCTTGCAGCGCTGCGGACCAGATCAGCGTTGCCGGTTCGGCAGTGCTGCGCGTGCCGCTGACGCTGGCAGCGCCGAGGCTCACCGCCTGCTCCGGCGCCAGCCAGAGCAGGCGCAGGTAGCGCGCCCGGGTGGGCGGCAATTCCACTTCGCTCTTGTCGATGCGTTCGCCATTGAAACTCAGCTGGGCGATCTGCCCCTCTCCCAGTGGCCGCCAGTGGTCCAGATCATCGCTGGCCTCGATGCTGAAGCGCTGAAAACCTTCGCTCTCGGCACTCCACTGCAGATGCAGGCGCTGCAGCGGAAAGTCCGTGGCACTGGCATCCAGCAACCAGCCTCGCAATACCTCGGCAGTGGCAGAGGACTCGGCGCCCGCGTTGAGCTCGATGATCGAGCCATCATCGCCACGCTGCACGCGCAACGTCGGCACGGCGTCGCGGCGCCCCGCCGGACCATGCAGCGGAAACAGGCGCAGATCGGCACGCTGCTGGCTCTCGGCGAAGCGCTGCGCACCGGGAATCAGGCTGTAGGCCAGACGCTCACCTGCGCCATTGAACACGCGCAGGTCGCGAAAGTCGGCATACCTGGCGGCGAAATGAGCCTCCATCGGCAACTGCACCCGATACCAGGGCCCCTCTCCGCTCAGGGTAAGCGGCACGGTCACGGCATAATCGCCGGGGGTTTCTCTGACCTCGGCGGCCACTGCAGCCAGGCTCAGGCTCAGCGCGAGCAGCGCAACTGCGCGACGCAGGCTCATGCCGACACCTCCGCTGCACGCTGCTGGCGGGGCGGCAGCGGGGCGAAATAGCCTACCACCAACAACAGTACGCCGACGCCGATGAAGGAGATGATCCGTTCCAGGCTGCCGCTGTTGCCCAGATCGACGAAGAACAGCTTCACGACCACCACCGCGATCAGCGCCGCGCCCGTCATCCACAGATCACGACGAGCGCGCAGGTGTCCGAAAATGGTCAGGCTCAGGGCGATCAGTGTCCAGACGATGGACAGGCCGGCCTGCACCAGGCGCGAATCGATCAAGGCATCCATCTGGAACGGCACCTGCCCCCAATGGAATGCGGTGCGACAGACCATCATGGTCAACAGCGCGAACAACGAGGCGCCGATCACCGCCTGGGCCGCCAATTGCATCTGCCGCGAGTCGACAGGCAACGCGGCCAACCCGTCCCGGGCCCAACGCTGTACGGCGAAGAGCACGAACAGCATGCCCATTTCCAGGGGGTTGAGCAGCGGCACGTAGCGCAGCGGCTCCGCAGAACCGTCACTGAGCAGATTGACCAGCCAGAACCAGCCCAGCAGAAGGACTGCCACCGGCGTGGCCGCATAGCTGCGGTACTCCTGTGGATAAGCCGCTACCGGCCAGGGCAACGCGCGGCGCAGGCTCATCAGCATCAGGAAGGCACAGGGCACCAGTACCCAGCCCAGCCAGCGCCAGGCGTTGTAGTGTTCGGCCAGGGCAGAGAACAGGAAGCGCAGTTCCAGCGCCAGTATGCCCAGCAACAACCAGCAACCGAGCACGTGGCCGATCCGGATCAATGCCTCCGGAGCCAGCCCCTGAACGCGGCGCAGCATCAGGAAATGCAGGGCGAACAGCGCTGGCCAGGCAAGCCAGCCGAGCGCCGCCAGCGGGTGATAGCCAAGGTGCCAGGTGAGCAGCACGGCACCGAATCCCAACGGCACCAGCGCCAGGCTGAACACCGCCAGTGCTGGCCAGCGCTGACGCACGGCGAACAGGGTGGTAACGGCCAGGCTGACCACGGCAACCAGCAGGAATCCGTGCCCCTGCAGGTCGTCCGGCACGAAACGCGAAATTTCGCTCAGCGCGGCCATTGACCACCAGGCCGCGCACCAGAACAACGCCACATGCGACAACTCCTGCAAGTCCAGCGGCAGAAGATCGGAGCGGGTCACACGCGCCGCGAGGTGCAGGCGCCAGGCGCAGAACAGGCCCGCCAAGGCCAGCAGCGCAGGCGCCCAGAACGTCAGGTGGGCCAGCGGTCGCAGGGCCTCGGCGACCACGCTCTGACCGAGGCCGTCACTGAAGGTCAGGTAGATCATCCCACCAAGCACCTGCACGACGAAGGCACTGATCAGCACGCTGCGCGCCCCCAGATACAGCCCGGCGAGCAGCGTCGCCACGCCCGCCACGGCCCAGGCGGCGGCAGTGCCGTAGGGGCCGAAGCACAGAGGCCCCATCAGGTAGAGAAATGCCAGACCGACGCAGGCCAGCACCGGTTGCAGCTGACGCTCGCGATCCGCCAGCCGATCGCCTGCACCACGCACCTGCAGGAAGCTGAACAGCAGGGCCACACCGAGCATCAGCGCGCCAAGCGCCGAGCCTTCGAGCAAGGTCTCATCGCCGAAGCGCAGGCCCCACAGGTACGCCACTGCAGCGCCCACCTGCAGCAGCAGGGCGAACAGACGCGCGAACAGCCGTTGCTGACGCACTGCCAGCCAGTACAGGCCAGCACCCTCGACCGCCCAGGCCGCGGACGTCCAGCGCGCATCCAGACCCAGTGGAATGGCCAGGGTGGCGAAGATCACGCCCAGCGCCAGGCAGGTTTCCATCAACAGCACGGCACGCCCTGGCGCACGCGCAACCAGTACCCGGGCCAGCAGCATGTACAGCAGGCCCATGGCCAGGGCGCTGAAAGCAGGACCGAAAGGCAGGTGCTGAACCACCGCGTATTGCAGACCGAAGCCCACCAGCGGCGTACCGAACAGCACGCTGCCATCGACGTAACCGGCCTGACGCGCCGACCACTTGAGCAGCGCCTCGCGGGAGTCGTTTTCCGGCTCGGTCGGTGCCTCGATCAGGCGCCGCCGGGCGAACAGCAGGCCGATGGCGACGTACATCAGGAAGAACAGCAGCAGGAACGCCTGGGTGCTGGGCCACAGGTCCGTGGTGTAGGAGCGCAGGCCCCAGGCCAGGCCGATACCGAAGGTGCCGACGAAACCGATCAGATTGAGCTCGCGCCAGGCCTTGAACCAGGCGATGGCGAAGATCCCGGCGTTGAGCAGGGCGAAATAGCTGAACAGGGCGACGTGACTACCACCACCACTGGAGGCCAGGATCGGTGCGGCGAAACCGCCCAGCGCCGCCGCCGCGGCCAGGCCACGGGCGTCCTGCAGGATGGCCAGCACGGCCGAGCAGAGGGTCACCACCACCAGCAGCACCATGGCCACCTGCGGGGAAAGCAGAGGATGCAAACGCATGGCCGCGAATACCGTCAGGTACAACACGGCGATCCCCCCGCCCTGCATCAGCAAGGCATAGGCAGGTCGCCGCTGACGCAACCACCAGCCCAGTGCCAGCAGCGCGATCGCCGCCAGCGCCACTGCTGCGTAGCGCAACTCGATGGCCACCACCACCCGCTCCGAGGCGTAGCGCAGCAGGAAAGCCAGGCCCAGGAACAGCAGCACCAGCCCCACGCGCAATACGGTGTTGCCGCCGAGCAGCCAGTCTCGCGCCGCAGTGATGCCACGTTCGAGCCAGGTCGGCGCCGGCGGCTCGGCGCCCTGCCCGGCAGCCGGTAGAGGCGTCGCGACAAGTAGCTCCAAGGTGGGCTGCGGGCTCACCTGTGCAGGTGGTGCAGCCGGCTTGGCAGCATGCAGTACCAGGTCGAGTTCCCAGTCACGCTCGACGGTCGGCGCGACAGGCGCCGCAGCGGCAGACTCCACAGGAGTCCGGACTGGCGCTACGTCGGGCTGTTCGGGCAGCGTATCGGTGCGCGGCTGCGCAGCGCCCTGCTCCAGGCGCAGGAGGCGCTCGTGCAGGTCGCCGGTGCCATGGTTGAAGCGGGCAATCAGCTCCGCCAGAGATTTACGCAGCGCCTCATGCTGAAGCTTCAGCGCATGCAGCGCGAGCGCCTGCCCTGCCGCCAGCCCAAGCAGGGCACCCAGCGCCGCCCCGGCCATCGCTTCGCCATTCGTCGCGCCCAGCAACAGCGCGCCGAGCACCAGTCCGACCAGCATGAAAATCCACTGCATGCACTCGCATCCTTGAAGAGAAAACCATCCATGCCGGGCGCAGGCCTGACAGACCCCGCAGTATATGGGCTTCACACGTTCAGATGATGGCGTCGCTCACAATTGTGGACGACGGCAATGGAACGGCAAAACCCGGCAATTTTTCGCACCGATACTGACAACGTGAAAGGTGACTTGTCATGGCAGCGGGCAAGATTTCCGGGTGCGCTTGCCGTTGTCAGCGCGATCAACGCCCACAAAAAAGCCCCCGCAGGCTCACGCCGGCGGGGGCTCTCTAGTCAGCTAGAACCGGATCAGTTCTTGGCTTTCTTGGCAGCGCGGGTGCGCTCGCCTTCGTCGAGGATCTTCTTGCGAAGACGGATCGACTTCGGCGTCACTTCGCACAGCTCGTCGTCCTGGATGAATTCCAGAGCCTGCTCCAGCGTGAAGCGGACCGGCGGAACCAGAGCGATGGTTTCGTCCTTACCCGAAGCACGCATGTTGTCGAGCTTCTTGCCTTTGGTTGGGTTGACGCCCAGGTCGTTGTCGCGGCTGTTCAGACCGATGATCTGACCGTTGTAGATCTCCTGGCCGTGCTCGACGAACAGCTTGCCGCGCGCCTGCAGGGTTTCCAGGGAGTAGGTCAGCGCCTTGCCGGTATCGATCGACACCAGTACGCCGTTCTGACGGCCGGACATGTGGCCCGACTTCATCACGTCGTAACGGTCGAAGATCGAGGTCAGGATGCCTGCACCGTTGGTCAGGGTCAGGAAGGCGTTACGGAAGCCGATCAGACCACGCGCCGGGATGTTGTATTCCAGACGTACGCGACCTTTGCCATCCGGCACCATGTTGCTCAGGTCGCCTTTACGCAGACCCATTTCTTCCATGACCTTGCCCTGGGATTCTTCCGGGATGTCGATGGTGACGTTTTCGTACGGCTCGTGCTTGGCACCGTCGACTTCACGGATGATCACTTCCGGACGACCAACGCCCATTTCGAAGCCTTCGCGGCGCATGTTCTCGATCAGTACCGACAGGTGCAGTTCACCACGGCCGGAGACCTTGAACTTGTCGGCCGAGTCACCTTCTTCAACACGCAGGGCAACGTTGTACAGCAGCTCCTTGTCCAGGCGCTCCTTGATGTTACGGCTGGTGACGAACTTGCCTTCCTTGCCGCAGAACGGCGAATCGTTGACCTGGAAGGTCATGGATACGGTCGGTTCGTCGACGGTCAGCGGGGTCATCGCTTCGACGTTGTTCTGGTCGCACAGGGTGTCGGAGATGAACAGCTCGTCCATGCCGCTGACGCAGACGATGTCGCCAGCGGTGGCTTCTTCGACGTCCACACGGTGCAGACCGTGGTGGCCCATCAGCTTGAGGATACGGCCATTACGCTTCTTGCCGTTGACGTCGATGGCGGTAACCGGAGTGTTCGGCTTGACGCGACCACGGGCGATACGGCCAACACCGATGATGCCCAGGAAGCTGTTGTAGTCCAGTGCCGAGATCTGCATCTGGAACGGACCGTCGATGTCGACGTTCGGCGCGGGAACGTGGTCGACGATGGCCTGGTACAGCGGGGCCAGGTCTTCAGCCATGTCGGTGTGATCCAGACCGGCGATGCCGTTCAGGGCCGAGGCGTAGACAACCTGGAAGTCCAGCTGTTCTTCGGTGGCACCGAGGTTGTCGAACAGGTCGAAGATCTGGTCCATGACCCAATCCGGACGCGCGCCCGGACGGTCGATCTTGTTGATCACCACGATCGGACGCAGGCCGGCTTCGAAGGCCTTCTTGGTCACGAAACGGGTTTGCGGCATCGGGCCGTCCTGGGCGTCAACGACCAGCAGCACGGAGTCGACCATCGACATCACGCGCTCTACTTCACCGCCGAAGTCGGCGTGGCCGGGGGTGTCGACGATGTTGATGCGGTAGTTGTTCCACTTGATGGCGGTGTTCTTGGCCAGAATGGTAATGCCGCGCTCTTTCTCCTGGTCGTTGCTGTCCATCACGCGCTCGTCGTTGAGCTCGCTGCGCTCCAGGGTGCCGGACTGACGCAGCAGGGCGTCAACCAGGGTGGTCTTACCATGGTCAACGTGGGCGATGATGGCGATGTTGCGTAGATTCTCGATCACAGTAGTGGTCTCGTAGGTTGGGTCGGGCTACCCAGCAGTTGCATTCAGCGGCCCAACGCGAAAAATCGGGATTAAGGATAAAGGCAGTCTGTTAACGATGTGTGGCGACAAACTCGTCGCCAATCGGGTCGGGAGGGCGATGGCGGATGCTGCCGCCATTGAGCCCGGGCGTCTTATGCCGGACGATAAACGCGCACATTGGCATGTCCCTCGCTCAGCAGGTGGTGGGCATGCAGGCGACTCATCACCCCTCGGTCGCAATACAGGAGGTACTGGCGGCTAGCATCCAGTTCCTTGAAACGGTTGTTGATGGCATAGAACGGCATGGCCTGCAGGTCGATACCGGCGAGCTCGAGCGGCTCGTCCTCGACCTGATCGGGGTGACGAATATCGATCACCACGTGGCCCGGCAACGCCTCGGCGACTTCCTCGACCTGCACGTCCTGGCCCAGCTCTTCGATCACCCGATCGATAGCGATCAGGCGTGCCCGCTCGAGGGCGCGCTCGAGCACGGCCATGTCGAACTGCTCTTCTTCATAAACGACGCGATTGGGCTTGGCTTTGGTGGTCGGGTTCACCGAAATCACGCCGCAGTATTCTGGCATGTGCCGGGCGAACTCGGCGGTGCCGATAGCCTCGGCGGTATCGATGATGTCCTGTTTATGGCTGGTGATCAGCGGGCGCAGTACCAGCTTGTCGGTGACCGAATCGATCACCGAGAGGTTCGGCAGGGTCTGGCTGGATACCTGGCTGATCGCTTCACCGGTGACCAGCGCATCGATCTGCAGGCGATCGGCCAGACGGCTGGCGACGCGCAGCATCATACGCTTGAGGGTCACGCCCATGTAGCTGTTGTCGACCTTGCCGAGAATCTCGCCGAGCACTTCCTCGAACGGCACGCTGATGAACAGCACGCGCTGCGAGCGACCGTACTTCTGCCACAGATAATGGGCGACTTCCATCACGCCCAGTTCGTGGGCACGACCACCGAGATTGAAGAAACAGAAATGGGTCATCAGGCCGCGGCGCATGATCTGGTAAGCGGCGACGGTAGAGTCGAAACCACCGGACATCAGCACCAGAGTCTGCTCCAGCGAGCCCAGCGGATAACCGCCCATGCCCGGATGCTGGTGATGAATGACGAACAGGCGCTGATCGCGGATCTCGATGCGCACCTCGATCTCGGGCTTCTTCAGGTCGATACCTGCAGCGCCGCATTGCTGGCGCAACTGGCTGCCGACATGACGCTCGACATCGATGGAGGAGAAAGAATGCCGGCCACCGCGCTTGCAGCGCACTGAAAAGATCTTGCCCGGCAGCAGGTCGCCGTAATGAAGCTTGCACTTTTCGACGATATCGTCGAAGTCGCCCAACGGGTATTCGTCGATCTGCAGAAAATGCACGATGCCCGGCACGCAGCTAAGGCGCTCCACGAGCTCGTGCAGAAGCCTGGCCTCGGTGACCTCGGTCTTCACTTCCAGATTGTCCCAGACACCGGTCACCTGCAGTTGCGGATCGAGATCACGCGTGACTGCACGGATGTTCTTGGCCAACTGCCGGATGAAGTTCTTGCGAACCGGCGGGCTCTTGATGGTGATTTCCGGAAAGACTTTGACGATCAGTTTCATGGGAGCAAATGTCGGGCACCAGGGCCTGAAAAACAGGGGCGCGGATTATAGCGGAAATTGCTCAAGCTTTGACCAAAAATCCTCAAACATTCCGCCATCGCACCAATATCGAGCACGATGTTAAATATTCGCACCAATAAGGAGCCACGCCGATGCGCGTTGATGAGAGGATACCCGCGCCAGCGCTGGTTTTCAGGGCATGAGCCCATCACGGGGCACTGGCATGCAAATTGCTCCCTTGTGAGGCAGGGTGTCCTGGCAGACCATCTTGCCCGGCGTCACGAACTCAAAGAAGGGTCAATAGAAGACCCTATCCACCTGGAGGACAACATGTCTAAGGCTGTTCAACTGATCAAAGAACACGACGTGAAGTGGGTTGACCTGCGCTTCACCGACACCAAGGGCAAGCAGCACCACGTGACCATGCCGGCCCGTGATGCCCTGGACGACGAATTCTTCGAAGTCGGCAAGATGTTCGACGGTTCCTCCATCCATGGCTGGAAAGGCATCGAAGCCTCCGACATGATCCTGCTGCCGGATGACAGCACTGCCGTTCTCGACCCGTTCACCGAAGAGCCGACCCTGATCCTGGTCTGCGACATCATCGAGCCGAGCACCATGCAAGGCTACGATCGTGACCCGCGCTCCATCGCTCGTCGCGCCGAGGAATACCTGAAAACCACCGGTATCGGTGACACCGTATTCGTAGGCCCGGAGCCAGAGTTCTTCATCTTCGACGAAGTGAAGTTCAAGTCCGACATCTCCGGCTCCATGTTCAAGATCTACTCCGAACAGGGTTCCTGGAACACCGACGCCGACATCGAAGGCGGCAACAAGGGCCACCGCCCAGCCGTCAAAGGCGGTTATTTCCCGGTTCCGCCGTGCGACCACGACCACGAAATCCGTACTGCCATGTGTAATGCCATGGAAGAAATGGGCCTGGTCATCGAAGTTCACCACCACGAAGTGGCGACTGCCGGTCAGAACGAAATCGGCGTGAAGTTCAACACCCTGGTGGCCAAGGCCGACGAAACCCAGACCCTGAAGTACTGCGTGCACAACGTGGCCGATGCCTACGGCAAAACCGCCACCTTCATGCCGAAGCCGCTGTACGGCGACAACGGTTCGGGCATGCACGTACACATCTCGGTCTCCAAAGACGGCAAGAACACCTTCGCCGGTGAAGGCTATGCCGGCCTGTCGGAAACCGCGCTGTACTTCATCGGCGGCATCATCAAGCACGGTAAGGCCCTGAACGGCTTCACCAACCCGTCGACCAACTCCTACAAGCGTCTGGTTCCAGGCTTCGAAGCGCCGGTCATGCTGGCCTACTCGGCTCGCAACCGTTCCGCCTCGATCCGTATCCCATACGTTTCCAGCCCGAAAGCCCGCCGCATCGAAGCGCGCTTCCCGGATCCGGCTGCCAACCCCTACCTGGCCTTCGCAGCACTGCTGATGGCCGGCCTGGACGGCATCCAGAACAAGATCCACCCTGGCGACGCTGCGGACAAGAACCTGTACGACCTGCCGCCGGAAGAAGGCAAGCTGATCCCGCAGGTTTGCGGCAGCCTGAAAGAAGCCCTGGAAGAGCTGGACAAGGGCCGCGCATTCCTGACCAAGGGCGGCGTGTTCTCCGACGACTTCATCGATGCCTACATCGAGCTGAAATCGGAAGAAGAAATCAAGGTGCGCACTTTCGTGCACCCGCTGGAATACGACC
Source organism: Pseudomonas flavescens (assembly GCF_013408425.1). Classification (NCBI taxonomy): domain Bacteria; kingdom Pseudomonadati; phylum Pseudomonadota; class Gammaproteobacteria; order Pseudomonadales; family Pseudomonadaceae; genus Phytopseudomonas; species Phytopseudomonas flavescens. The sequence goes on from NZ_JACBYV010000001.1 coordinate 3,965,902, forward strand.
TGTACTACAGCGTCTAAACCAGCCTCGCTGCACATAGCGGCGTGACAGAAACCTCCCCAGCTCTGCCGGGGAGGTTTTTTTATGCCTGCCATTTCATGGGCGCAGTGCAAATCCTTGGCGTCGCACGCTTGCCAGCGCGCCGCCGCGGTGCAAGGCTACTCACATCATCCAGATCGGAGACCGGCCCCATGCGCCGCACGCTCGCTTGCCTGTTGCTGATACTGGCCCTGCCGGTCAGCGCACAGATCTACAAGTACACCGATGCCAACGGCAACACGGTGTTCACCAATCAGCCCCCCGAGGGCACCAAGGCCGAGAGTGTCGAGCTGAAGCCGATCAATACCACGGAGCCGGCGGCCGCGCCCGCGCAGCCGGCCACGCCCCGACTGAGCGAGATGCCTCAGAACCCTTATCAGATACTGGCGCTGCGCGACCTGCCCAGTGACGAAGCGCTACGCGCCAACAACGGCACCTTCTCGGTAGGCGTCACCATCGAGCCCCGCCTGGGTCCCGGCCACAGCCTGCGCCTGATACTGGATGGAAAACCCTATGGCTCGCCCAGTAACGTGCCGCGCCTGCAGGTGAATCAGATTGACCGTGGCGAGCACAGCCTGGCGGTTGCCGTCATGCAGGGCGAGCAGATCGTCCAGCAGAGCGAAACGCGCACCTTCACGGTGCAACGCACCAGCACCAACAGCCCGGCCCGAGGTAAGTGATCACCATGCGCGCCCTGCTTTTCGGCCTTTTGCTGATCGCCCTGCCCTGCCTCGCCCAGGTTTATACCTATGTGGATGCAGAGGGTAATCGCGTGTTCACCGATAAACCGCGAGACGGCAACGCCCAGCAGGTGCAGATGGCACCATCCAACCGCATCGAGCCTGCGCAACCGCGCAGCACGCCCCCTACCGCACCAGTCGCACCCCAGCCGGTGCTTGGCTACGAGCTACTGAGAATCACCATTCCGCAACCGGACGCGACCATCAACGACAACGCCGGCAACCTGATCGTCACCGTCAACAGCGACCCAGCTCTGCACCCGGGCCATAGCTATCGCCTGCTACTGGACGGCCAACCGGTCGGCAGCGCCGGGCGTAGTCCGGTATTCCCCCTCGAGAACGTCGACCGAGGCACTCACCAGATCGCCGTGGAAATCATCACCGAGGGCGGCATCATCGTCGAGCGCACGCCCAGCCAGCCTTTCCACATGAAGCGGGTAACCCTGGCCCAGAAGCGCAAGGTTCGCCCCTGCGAGAAAACCGACTACGGCGTGCGTCCGGAATGCCCGCTCAAGGACAAGCCGAAAGAGGAAGACAAGGGCATCATCAGCATCCTGCCTTTCCTGTAATACCCGCCGCGGCGACACGACCGGCGCCGCAAGACACTCCGCCTCAAATCACTTCGCACCAATAAGGTGCGCATCAACGCACCTATTTCTATACTCGTCCCAAATTGGCACACGACGATTTTCATCGTTGCGCCGAAAAGTTGCCAAATCCGGCCCATTGCGCCTTTGCGCGCGTCTTTAGAGGGCTTTGGTTTGCTTCTTGCATTTTCTCCCGCACTGCCGGATGGCCCGAGGTGCGCCTCGACCGCCATACCCTCCGGCCCTTCTGCAGCAAACCGCACGAGGAACGAATTTTGGCTGGCCCACACCCGCAACGAGACACGCCAAGCTGCGCCACGTTGCCAGACAACGGCCATCGCCTTGTCCAGACATCCCCTGCTGGCGGATGCACTGCGGGCAAGCCCCTGGAGCTTGCCCGATGATCATCAATGAAGCCCTGCACCGCCTGCTGCTCGACAACCTGACCACAGCCACGCTGCTGCTCAATGCCGACCTGCGCCTGGAATACATGAACCCTGCCGCCGAAATGCTTCTGGCCGTCAGCGGTCAACGCAGCCACGGCCAGTTCATCAGCGAACTGTTCACCGAAACCCGGGAAGCCCTGGGCGCTCTGCGCCAGGCGGTCGCCGAGGCGCATCCGTTCAACAAACGCGAGGCCGTGCTGACCACCCAGACCGGCCAGAGCCTGACCGTCGACTACGCCGTCACGCCCGTACTCAGCCGCGGCGAAACCATGCTGCTGCTCGAGGTGCATCCTCGTGATCGCCTGCTGCGCATCACCAAGGAAGAAGCCCAGCTCTCCAAGCAGGAGACCACCAAACTGCTGGTCCGCGGCCTGGCCCACGAAATCAAGAACCCGCTGGGCGGCATTCGCGGCGCGGCCCAGTTGCTGGCCCGCGAGCTGCCGGAGGAAAGCCTCAAGGATTACACCAACGTCATCATCGAAGAGTCGGACCGCCTGCGCAATCTGGTCGATCGCATGCTCGGCTCCAACAAGCTGCCATCGCTGGCGGTCACCAATGTGCACGAAGTACTGGAACGCGTCGCCAGCTTGGTCGAAGCCGAGAGCCAGGGCAGCATCGTGCTGGTGCGCGACTATGACCCGAGCATCCCGGACCTGATCATCGACCGCGAACAGATGATCCAGGCCGTACTCAACATCGTGCGCAATGCCATGCAGGCGATAGGCTCCAAGCCCGACCTGCGCCCTGGGCGCATCACCCTGCGCACGCGCACCTTGCGGCAGTTCACCATTGGCTACATTCGCCATCGCCTGGTGACCAAGATCGAAATCATCGACAACGGTCCGGGTATCGCGCCTGAACTGCAGGAAACCATCTTCTATCCCATGGTCAGCGGGCGTGCCGACGGCACCGGGCTGGGCCTGGCGATTACCCAGAACATCATCAGTCAGCATCAAGGCCTGATCGAATGCGAGAGCCATCCTGGCAACACCGTGTTCTCGATCTTTCTGCCGCTGGAACAAGGAGCAACTCCGACATGAGCCGCAGTGAAACCGTATGGATCGTTGACGACGACCGCTCCATCCGCTGGGTCCTGGAAAAGGCCCTGCAGCAGGAGGGCATGAGCACCCAGAGCTTCGACAGCGCCGATGGCGTGCTCGGTCGCCTGACCCGTCAGCAGCCGGACGTGATCATCTCCGACATTCGCATGCCTGGCTCCAGCGGCCTGGAGCTGCTGGCCAGAATCCGCGAGATGCACCCGCGCCTGCCGGTGATCATCATGACCGCCCATTCGGATCTGGACAGCGCCGTAGCGTCCTATCAGGGCGGCGCCTTCGAGTACCTGCCCAAACCCTTCGATGTCGACGAAGCGGTATCGCTGGTCAAGCGTGCCAATCAGCATGCCCAGGAGCAGCAGGGCCTTCACGTGCCGGTCGTACAAGCGCGCACCCCGGAAATCATCGGTGAAGCGCCGGCGATGCAGGAGGTATTCCGGGCCATCGGCCGGCTGTCGCACTCCAATATCACCGTACTGATCAATGGCGAGTCCGGTACCGGCAAGGAGCTCGTCGCTCATGCCCTGCACCGTCACAGCCCGCGGGCAGCATCGCCGTTCATTGCCCTCAACATGGCGGCGATCCCCAAGGACCTGATGGAGTCCGAGCTCTTCGGCCATGAAAAAGGCGCCTTCACCGGCGCGGCCAACCAGCGGCGCGGGCGCTTCGAGCAGGCCGATGGTGGCACCCTGTTTCTCGATGAGATCGGCGACATGCCGGCCGACACCCAGACCCGCCTGTTGCGCGTGCTGGCCGATGGCGAGTTCTACCGGGTCGGCGGGCACACGCCGGTCAAGGTGGATGTACGCATCATCGCCGCTACCCACCAGAATCTGGAAAGCCTGGTCACGGCCGGCAAGTTTCGCGAAGACCTGTTCCACCGCCTCAATGTGATCCGCATCCACATCCCGCGCCTGTCCGATCGCCGCGAAGACATTCCGACCCTGGCCAGGCACTTCCTCAGCCGTGCCGCCACGGAGCTCGCGGTCGAGCCCAAGCTGCTGAAGAGCGAAACCGAGGATTACCTGCAGCAGCTGGCGTGGCCGGGCAACGTGCGCCAGTTGGAGAACACCTGCCGCTGGATCACGGTGATGGCCTCGGGGCGTGAAGTGCATGTCGACGACCTGCCGCCGGAGTTGCTCGTCCAGCCCCAGGACAATGCACCGGTCAGCAACTGGGAACAGGCACTGCGCCAGTGGGCCGATCAGGCCCTGGGCCGTGGCCAGTCGAACCTCCTCGACAGCGCCGTACCGGCGTTCGAGCGGATCATGATCGAGACGGCCCTCAAGCACACGGCAGGGCGCCGCCGTGACGCGGCCATCCTGCTCGGCTGGGGCCGCAACACCCTGACCCGCAAGATCAAGGAGCTGGGCATGAACGTGGACGGCTCCGAAGAAGACGACAGCGACGACAACTGAGCCGCGCTCGCAACGACAGGAACGCCGCGTCCCGACCAGGGCGCGGCGTTTTTTATGAGCACCTGAAAAGCCCGAGCGGCGCTCCAGCGTGGCAGCGGGCCATGCCCGCGATCTCGCGACACCCGCATGAATCGGTCGCCCCGTTGATTCATCGAAACCGATAGCGTGCTCGCGGGCGCGCTTGCGCTTTTGCCCAGCAGCGAGCACGGCGAATGCACGCCATCAGCGCACGAAAACCACACCCGTGCACCACCTGCGCCCAGGCTCTACGCTCGCCGATACCGCCTTGATCGACCACACGCCAGCAACCACGGGGCCTACAGGTGAAAAACGAAAACTGGCACGCCATCTGCAATGGTATGGATAACCCAGTTTCGGGGACCTTGGTACAGGCAGGCCGGGGATTCCCCTCTTTCTTTGGGAGCCTCGGTACAGGCAGGCCGGGAACTCCCTTCTTTCTTCGGGGACTCTGATACAGGCAGATCAGATACTCCCCATTTTCTTCGGGGGCCTTGGTACAGGCAGGCCGGGTGTCCCCCTCTTTTATCCGCTACTGCGGCGCCAGACGAACCGTCAGGCGCCAGCGACCATCGACCTCCTCGGCAGTCAACTCACCACGCAAGGGGCGAGCCGCCAGGACACGCACCTCCAGCTCTCTCCCTTCACGAACCACACGCCAGTTGGCCGTGCGCCCGGCGATCTGCAGTTGGCCCTGCCGCTCGCGGCCCAGCCCCTCGAAGCGCAGCAGGAACGTGCCCTGAAAATCGCTGACCTGCACCTGCGGCTCGACGTTGAACCACAGCACCAGTCGCTCATCGCCCGCGTCCACGTCCTTCAGATGCATCGCATCGGGATGGAACAGGCGGCCGATCATCAAGCCGACCAGAAAGCCGAAGATCGCCAACGAACCGATCACACGCAACCACGGACGCGGTCTTGGCGGCTTATCGGGCGTAGAATGTCTGCCGTCTTCTGGCTCGGAGCCGTGCATGTTTCATGTAATCCTTTTTCAACCGGAAATTCCGCCCAACACCGGCAACATTATCAGGCTCTGTGCCAACAGCGGCTGCCACCTGCACCTGATCGAACCCCTTGGCTTCGAACTGGATGACAAGCGTCTGCGCCGCGCCGGGCTGGACTATCACGAGTACGCCCCCGTACTGCGCCACGCCAGCCTCGAGGCCTGCCTGGAAAGCCTCGGCCAGCCCCGCGTGTTCGCCTTCACCACCAAGGGCTCGCAGCCATTTCACGAAGTGCGCTACCAGCCAGGCGACGCCTTTCTGTTCGGCCCGGAAAGCCGCGGTCTGCCTCAGGAAGTCCGCGACGCCCTGCCGGAACAGCAACGTGTGCGCCTGCCGATGCGCGAGGGGTGCCGCAGCCTCAATCTGTCCAACACGGTGGCGGTGGCCGTTTACGAAGCCTGGCGCCAGCACGGCTTCAGCATGGGCTGAGAGACCTCGGCAGATCAGTGCTGGATGCGCAGCCAAACCCGGTAACGGTATCCCTGGGTATCGCTGCGCTCGACGGCAGGCTACGGCCTTGCGGATATCTGGGTAAGCCATAAAAAAACGCCCCGAAGGGCGTTTTTTCATACAAGGACCGATGACTCAGTTGGCCGCTTGCTGGCGCTGCAGTTCCTGAGCGTACAGGGCATCGAAGTTCACCGGCGCCAGCATCAGGGCAGGGAACGAACCGCGAACGACCAGGTTGTCCAGCGCTTCGCGTGCGTACGGGAACAGAATGTTCGGGCAGAACGCGCCCAGGGTGTGGCTCATGGAGCCGGCATCCAGACCCTTGATCAGGAAGATACCTGCCTGCTGCACTTCAGCGATGAAGGCGGTTTCTTCACCGTTCTTCACGGTCACCGACAGCGTCAGCACCACTTCGTGGAAGTCGCCTTCCAGGGCTTTCTGGCGGGTGTTGAGGTCCATCGCGACGCTCGGGGTCCACTCCTGACGGAAGATCTCAGGGCTCTTCGGCGCTTCGAAGGACAGGTCACGCACGTAGATGCGCTGCAGGGAGAACTGAGGATTCTGGTCGCCTTGGGCGGCACCGGTAACTTGTTCGGTCATGGGCAAAGCCTTCTGCTGTATGGACTTAAAGAAAGGTTCTGGGTCTATCAGGCACGGAGCAGTGCATCGAGCTTGCCTGCCCGTTCCAGGGCAAACAGGTCGTCGCAGCCACCCACGTGGGTATCACCGATCCATATCTGCGGCACCGAAGTGCGACCGGCCTTGCGGGTCATCTCTGCCCGCAGGTCCGGTTTGCCGTCGACGCGGATCTCGTCGAACGCCACGCTTTTGTTGGTCAACAGCTGCTTGGCGCGGATGCAGTAAGGGCACCAGTCGCTGGAATAGACGACGACCTTGGCCATCTCACTTCACCACGGGCAGGTTGTCGCTGCGCCAGGTGGCGATACCACCGCCCAGACGCGCTGCGGTGAAACCGGCCTTTTTCAGGTCGCGAGCAGCGGTGCCGGCCTGCTGGCCCAGAGCATCGACGATGATCAGGGTCTTGGCCTTGTGCTTCTCGAGCTCGGCGATACGCGAGGTCAGCTTGTCGAGGGGAATGTTCAGCGCGCCGACGATGTGGCCGGTGGCGAAGTCCTTCTTGTTGCGGATGTCGATCACTACGCCTTCGTCGCGGTTGATCAGCGCGGTGACTTCGCGACTGCTCAGGCTCTGACCACCCTTTTGCAGCTCAGTGAAGATCAGCAGCGAGAGGATGATGACGAACAGGCCGCTGAGGATGAAGTGGGTGGTAGCGAATTCAATCAGGTTGGCAAGCATCACGCGGTTCCGGGGACGGTAAAATGCCGGCCAGTATACACAGCCACGAGAGTCCCACCAAAGGCCGTACGGCGGTGACGGGATCTTTCCTTGGTCGTAGAATGTCAGATCTTTTTTATGCGTCCCTCAAGCAGAGCGAGCCCAGTATGAGCGCAACGCCCAAACCCTTGGTTCTGGTCATTCTCGACGGCTTCGGCCACAGCGACACGCCCGAGCACAATGCCATCTTCGCCGCCAACACGCCGGTCTACGACCGTTTGCGTGCCACCCAGCCCCATGGGCTGATTTCCGGCAGCGGCATGGATGTCGGTCTACCGGACGGCCAGATGGGCAACTCCGAGGTCGGCCACATGAACCTGGGGGCCGGCCGTGTGGTGTACCAGGACTTCACTCGAGTGACCAAGGCGATCCGCGATGGCGAGTTCTTCGAGAACCCTGCCATCACCGGTGCCGTGGATAAAGCCGTTGGCGCAGGCAAGGCCGTGCACATCCTCGGCCTGCTGTCCGATGGCGGTGTGCACAGCCATCAGGACCATCTGGTGGCGATGGCCGAACTGGCTGCCCGCCGCGGTGCCGAGAAAATCTATCTGCACGCGTTCCTCGATGGCCGTGACACCGCGCCGAAAAGCGCCCAGGCCTCTCTCGAGCTGCTCGACGCGACCTTCACCAGGCTCGGCAAAGGCCGCACCGCTTCGCTGATCGGCCGCTACTTCGCCATGGACCGCGACAACCGCTGGGATCGCGTCGCCCAGGCCTACAACCTGATCGCCGCCGGGCAGAGCCAGTTCAGCGCAGACACCGCCGTGGCTGGCCTGGAAGCCGCCTACGCGCGTGGCGAGAGCGACGAGTTCGTCAAGGCCACCAGCATCGGCGAAGCGGTCAGCGTCGAAGACGGCGACGCCGTGGTGTTCATGAACTTCCGTGCCGACCGTGCCCGCGAACTGACCCGCGCCTTCGTCGAGCCGGGCTTCGATGCCTTCGAACGTGCCCGCGTGCCGCAGACCGCCGGCTTCATCATGCTCACGCAGTACGCAGCGAGCATCGACACACCGAGCGCCTACAAACCCGAGCCGCTGGTCAACGTGTTTGGCGAGTACCTGGCCAACCACGGCAAGACCCAGCTGCGCATCGCCGAGACCGAGAAGTACGCCCACGTGACCTTCTTCTTCTCCGGTGGCCGTGAAGAACCCTTCCCCGGCGAAGAACGCATCCTCATTCCGTCGCCGAACGTCGCCACCTACGACCTGCAGCCGCAGATGAATGCGCCCGAAGTCACCGACAAGATCGTCGATGCCATCGAGAACCAGCGTTACGACGTGATCGTGGTCAACTACGCCAACGGTGACATGGTCGGCCACACCGGTGTCTTCGAGGCCGCCGTGGCCGCCGTGGAGTGCCTGGACACTTGCGTAGGGCGCATCGTCGAAGCACTCGACAAGGTCGGTGGCGAAGCGCTGGTCACCGCGGATCACGGCAACGTCGAGCAGATGCAGGACGAGTGCACCGGTCAGGCGCACACCGCCCACACCTGCGAGCCGGTGCCGTTCATCTATGTCGGCAAGCGCGACGTGAGCATCCGCGAAGGCGGCGTGCTGGCCGACGTGGCACCGACCCTGCTGACGCTGATGGGCATGCCGATCCCCAAGGAAATGACCGGCACCAGCATCGTCACCTTCAACTGAACGACATCGGCCATCGGTCGACAGCGGCACGCCTTGGGTCGCAATCCGCGATCCGGGGCGTTCTTTTTAACCCGCGCCAAGGGCATACTAGGCGCGTTCCCCGCCAGGTACCGCCTGCCCCATGTTTCGTGCCCTCATCCTCGTTCTCCTGACCAGCCTGCTGGTGCCTGCTTTCGCCGACCAGAAAGCGGAAACGCAAAAGCAGTTGGAGGCCGCACGCTCCGACGTCGCCGAGCTGAAGAAGCTGCTCGAGCAACTGCAGCAGGAGAAATCCGGCGTGCAGAAGCAGCTCAAGTCCACCGAAACCGAAATGGGCGATCTGGAAAACCAGGTCAAGAGCCTGCGTGACGAGTTGCAGGAGAGCGAAGAGGAACTCAAGCGCCTCGACCAGGAGAAAAAAAAACTCCAGGACGCGCGCATTGAGCAGCAGCGGCTGATCGGCATTCAGGCGCGCGCCGCCTATCAGGGGGGGCGTCAGGAATACATCAAGCTGCTGCTCAACCAGCAGAATCCGGAAAAGTTCTCCCGCACCCTGACCTACTACGATTACCTCGCTGAAGCCCGCATGGAGCAACTGACGGCCTTCAACGAAACGCTGCGCCAACTGGTCAACGTCGAGAAAGACATCGGCCATCACCAGGCTCAGTTGCAGGAACAGAAAAGCCAGCTGGACACGCGCAGCAACGAGCTGGCGGCCGTACGCAAGGAACGCCAGATCGCCCTGGCCAAGCTGAACAAGGACTACGCCGCCCGCGGTGAGCGCCTCAAGGCCCGCGAGCAGGAACAGGCCGAGCTCGGCCGCGTACTCAAGACCATCGAGGAAACCCTCGCCCGCCAGGCCCGTGAAGCCGAGCAGGAACGTCAGCGTGCCCTCGCCGCGGCCCGTGAAAAGCCCGCGACGCCTGCTGCCAGAAAACCTGCGGATGGCCCGCTGGTGAGCTCCGGGGCCACCTATGGCGGCCCTTTCGGCAATGCCAAGGGCAAGCTGCCGTGGCCGGTGAACGGACGTCTGGTGGCGAGATATGGAACCCCTCGCGGCGAAGACGCTCGGACTAAGTGGGACGGCGTACTGATCGGCGCCGCCGCCGGTAGTCAGGTACGCGCTGTGCATGGTGGTCGGGTGGTCTTCGCAGACTGGTTGCGCGGATCCGGGCTTCTGGTCATCCTCGACCATGGCAACGGTTATCTGACCCTGTACGGGCACAACCAGAGCCTGCTCAAGGACGCCGGAGACATCGTCAAGGCCGGCGACCCCATCGCCACCGTTGGTACCAGCGGCGGGCAGGACACGCCGGCCCTGTATTTCGCGATTCGCCAGCAGGGCCGCGCCAGCGATCCGGCCCAATGGTGTCGGGCGCAAGGATAAGCGCCATCTCATTGTCGTAGGAGTTAGTTCGAATGCCGCAACTGTCTCGCCTCACCTCCCTGGCCCTGGCGATTGCCCTGCTCGGTGGCGCACCTGTGCTGCATGCCGACCAGGCTCCAATCACGCCTCCGCCGGCCGCCGACCAGAGCGCAGCGCCACTGCCGCTCGAGGAGCTGCGCACCTTCGCCGAGGTGATGGACCGCATCAAGGCCGCCTACGTAGAGCCGGTTACCGACAAGGAACTGCTGGAGAACGCCATCAAGGGCATGCTCAGCAACCTCGACCCGCACTCGGCGTACCTCGACCCGAAAGCCTTTGCCGAGCTGCAGGAAAGCACCAGCGGCGAATTCGGCGGCCTGGGCATCGAAGTCGGTACGGAAGACGGTTTCATCAAGGTGGTCTCGCCCATCGATGACACACCCGCCTCCAAGGCCGGCATCCACCCCGGCGACCTGATCGTCAAGATCGACGGCAAGCCGACCAAGGGCCTGTCGATGATGGAAGCCGTGGACAGGATGCGTGGCAAGGCCGGCAGCAAGATTCTGCTCACCCTGGTACGCGAAGGCGGCAAGCCGTTCGACGTGGAACTGACCCGCGCGGTGATCAAGGTCACCAGCGTGCGTAGCCAGTTGATCGACCCGGGCTACGGTTACATCCGCGTCACCCAGTTCCAGGTCAACACCGGCGAAGAAGTCGGCAAGGCGCTGAACAAGCTGCGCAAGGAAAACGGCAAGAAGCTCAGCGGCCTGGTCCTCGACCTGCGCAACAACCCGGGCGGCGTGCTGCAGTCGGCCGTGGAAGTGGCGGATCACTTCCTCAAGAAGGGCCTGATCGTCTACACCAAGGGCCGCATCCCCAACTCGGAGCTGCGCTTCTCGGCCGACCCGCTCGACGCCAGCGAAGGCGTCCCGCTGGTGGTGCTGATCAACGGTGGCAGTGCCTCGGCATCGGAAATCGTCGCCGGCGCCCTGCAGGATCACAAACGCGGCGTGGTGATGGGCACCGACAGCTTCGGCAAGGGCTCGGTACAGACCGTGCTGCCGCTGAACAACGACCGCGCCCTGAAGATCACCACCGCGCTGTACTTCACCCCCAATGGCCGCTCCATCCAGGCTCAGGGCATCGTTCCGGACGTGGAGGTGGCACGCGCCAAGCTGACTCGCGAGAGCGACGACCCGACCCTCAAGGAAGCCGATCTGCAAGGTCACCTGGGCAACGGCAACGGCGGCGCCGACCGTCCGAGCCAGGGCGGTGCTGGCAGGGCGGCTCGTCCGCAGGATGACGATTACCAGTTGAGCCAGGCACTGAACCTGCTCAAGGGCCTGAACGTCACCCGCGCCGACTAAGCGCCAGCGGTAACGAAAAGCCCCATTGCAGGCGACTGCAATGGGGCTTTTTCTTGGCTATGAATGGGTGACACATGACCCTGTAGCAGCCCCGCCCCCGGGGCGGAACGGTTACTGCCATCCCGCAAAACGGAGTGCGTAGGCTTACCCCCGTAGGAGCCCGCTTGCGGGCGAAGCGATGCTGGTCATTGCGCGATTGCACGTCAAGGCCGCCATTCGCCGCGGGGCGCTCTTGCGTATCAACCATCTCGTAGGAGCCCCGCCCCCGGGGCGAAGCGGTTACTGCCATCCTGCAAAACGGAGTGCCTAGGCTTACCCCCGTAGGAGCCCGCTTGCGGGCGAAGCGATGCTGGTCATTGCGCGATTACGCGTCAAGGCCGCCATTCGCCGCGGCGCGCTCTTGCGTATCAACCATCTCGTAGGAGCCCCGCCCCCGGGGCGAAACGCTTACAACCGTCCTGCAAAACGGAGTGCGTAGGCCTGCAAAGGTCCGTGTTACCGCACCTGCGCAGGCGACCTGCTGATCGGCATTGGCCCATACCGATTTCTGGCGACGCTCTTACAGATAGTTGTTGGTCATCTGCTCGATGAAGCCTTCGTTGCGCAACTCGTCCAGGGCCTTCTGCAGGCGCTGCACCACTTCGTCCGGCGTGTCCTTGTTCAGCGCCAGATACAGCTCGGCTTCGTTGAAACGCAGTACCGTGGTCAGGCCACTGACGCCTTCCTGCTTGGCCAGGTAGCGGCCGACCGGATCGGTGGTGGCCCACAGGTCGATCTTGCCGCCGGTGAGCTTTTTCACGTTTTCCTGATCACGCAGGGCGTTGACCGGGGCCAGCCCCTGACTTTCCAGGTGCTGGCTGACCGCATCGTTCTTGTAGGCGCCGATGGTGTACTGGCTGGCCTCCTTCAGGCTGTTGACGGTCAGGTTGTTGCCGGGAGCCGCCAGCAACACCCAGCTGGTCTTGGCCAGCGGGCCGACCCACTTGAACAGTGGCTGACGCTCGGGGGTGAAGGTGGTGGAGAACAGGCCGTAGTTGGGCTTGTCGAGGGTCAGCTTGTAGAGGCGATCCCAGGGGAAACGCAGCGTCAGGGTGTAATTGATCTGTGCGCGCTTGAACATCTCACGGACCACTTCGGCGCTGATGCCGTCGATGGCGTCTTCGCGGGCGAAGTTCTTGTCGTCCACCGCCATGTTGAACGGCGGGAAGTTCTCGGTCAGCAGCACCATCTTGTAGTCAGGTGGCAGCTCGGCCCTGGCGGTGCAAGCCGCGAAAGTGAGCAACAGCCCAAGCGCTTTCAAAGTGTTCAACATCAGTCGTCCCCGCCGCGTGGTTATGATTATGGTTGGCGGCTTCCTGCCGAATCCCCGCACCATCACCTTCCATGGCAATGACTACCGCATGCCGAAGGCACGCTGCATTGCAGCATGAACGCCAGTTCTTGACCACGCGAGCGCCCCCTCGGTAGCGCTCGCGACGTGCAGCTAAATGACCTTCATGCCTAAAGATAACTGTTGAGGATTTTGTCGACGTAACCCTCAGCGCGCATCTTGTCCAATTCCGACTGCAGCTTCTGTACCACCTCGTCCGGCACGTCCTTGTTAAGGGCCAGATAGAGCTGTGCACTGTTGAAACGCAGAACGGTTTTCAAGCCACTGACACCTTCCTGACGTGCCAGATAACGGCCAGCAGGATCACCGGTGGCCCACAGGTCGATCTGACCGCTCTCGAGCTTCTTGGCATTTTCCTGATCGCGTAACGAAGTAATCGGCTTCAGCCCCTGCTTCTCCAGGTGCTCGGCGATGGCATCGCCCTTGTAAGCGCCGATCCGGTACTGCTTGGCCTGCTGCAGGTTGTTGACCACCAGGGTGCTGTCGCCACGGGCGAGCAGTATCCAGTCGTCCGGGCCGATCGGCCCGACCCATTTGAACAGTTCCTCGCGCTCAGGCAGACGCGCGGTCACGAACACGCCGTAGCCGGGCTTTTCCAGTGCGAGTTTATAGATGCGGTCCCAGGGGAAGCGCAGAGTGAGGCTGTAGGACACGCCGGCACGCTTGAACATCTCGCGCACCACATCGACGGCGATCCCGTCGATGTTGTCTTCCTGCGCGAAGTTCTTGCCATTGATCGCCATGTTGTACGGCGGGAAGTTTTCCGTCAGCAACACCACGTTGTAGTTCGGATCGATTTCGGCGCGCGCCGCCGATGTCATCAAAAGCAGGGCACCCGCCGCTGCCAACCACAGACGTTTCCACATGTACTCGACTACCTGTCAATTCAGAGCGTTGACGGACGGCCGGAAAGGTCACGCCCGGTGCGACCAGGCGATTCGCTCATACTACCGGGCTAGACGCCCTGGCTCGAGACCAATCCCTGTCACACGAGTGCTAGCTTAGCGCCATTAGCGGGCATCCAAAAGCGCAAATGCACCAAGTTGGACGTGTGGCACATCCAACCCGCACAGGAGGTGCTCAACGCACCACGATACCGCGGCTGGCCATGTAGGCCTTGGCCTCCGGCACGGTGTATTCACCGAAGTGGAAGATGCTCGCAGCCAGCACCGCCGCCGCCTTGCCTTCGATGATGCCATCGGCCAGATGCTGCAGGTTGCCGACACCACCGGAAGCGATCACCGGAATGCCGACGGCCTCGCTGATGGCCCGGGTCACGCCGAGGTCGTAACCACTCTTGACGCCGTCCTGATCCATGCTGGTCAGAAGGATTTCGCCTGCGCCCAGGCCCTCCATCTTCTGCGCCCAGGCCACGGCATCGAGGCCGGTGGGCTTGCGCCCGCCGTGGGTGAAGATTTCCCAGCGCGGCGTTTCACCCGGGCCGGAGACCCTCTTGGCATCGATGGCGACGACGATGCACTGCGAACCGAAGCGCGAAGCCGCCTCGCCGACGAACTCGGGGGTGAACACTGCGGCGGTGTTGATCGAGACCTTGTCGGCACCGGCGTTGAGCAGGTTGCGAATGTCCATCACGGTACGCACGCCGCCGCCCACGGTCAGCGGGATGAAGACCTGGCTGGCCATGCGCTCGACGGTGTGCAGCGTGGTATCGCGACCATCGACGCTGGCGGTGATGTCGAGAAAGGTAATCTCGTCGGCGCCCTGCTCGTCGTATCGGCGAGCGATCTCCACCGGGTCGCCGGCGTCGCGGATGTTCTCGAACTTGACGCCCTTGACCACACGGCCGTTGTCCACGTCGAGGCAAGGAATGATGCGTTTGGCCAATGCCATGGTGTTTCTCCGAAATACGGCGTCAGGCGGATGCTCAGCCCTTGAAGTTGTCGCAGAAAGCCTGCGCTTCAGCGACATCCAGGGTGCCTTCGTAGATGGCACGGCCAGTGATGGCGCCGATGATGCCGGGCGAACGGGCCAGCAGCAGCTTCTCGACATCGCCCAGGTTGTGGATACCGCCCGAGGCGATCACCGGAATACGGCTGGCGGCCGCCAGGGCCGCCGTGGCCTCGACGTTGCAGCCCTGCATCATGCCGTCCTTGGCGATGTCGGTGTAGACGATCGCCGAGACGCCATCGGCCTCGAAGCGCTTGGCCAGGTCGGTGGCCTGCACGGTGCTGACTTCAGCCCAGCCGTCGGTGGCGACGAAACCGTCCTTGGCGTCCAGACCGACGATCACCTTGCCTGGGAAGGCCTTGCAGGCATCGGTCACGAACTGCGGATCTTTCACCGCCTTGGTGCCGATGATCACGTAGCTGACGCCTGCCTTGACGTAATGCTCGATGGTTTCCAGAGAGCGGATACCGCCGCCGATCTGGATCGGCAGCTTCGGATAGCGTTTGGCGATGGCAGTGACCACGTCGCCGTTGACAGGCTTGCCTTCGAACGCACCGTTGAGGTCGACCAGATGCAGACGACGGCAACCGCCTTCGACCCACTTGGCAGCCATGCTCACCGGGTCATCGGAAAACACCGTGGAGTCTTCCATACGGCCCTGACGCAGACGCACACAGGCGCCGTCCTTGAGGTCGATAGCGGGGATAATCAGCATCTGTACACCTTGTTCAGTTCAATCAGCGTGGCTGGAATCAATCTTTCTCGAGCGCCCACAGGTCGACTTCGAGGCTTTCGAAGCGTTCGCGCAGCAGACCGTGCGCATCGTTGACCGCCCGGTTGTAGTAATGCGGCGCCACTTCACGGCCAAACAGTTCGAGCAGCTCCAGCACCTCGAAGGAACCCAGCTCCAGCTCGTAACGGTCGGCCAGGAAGCGCTGCAGCTTGTGCACCGCATCGCTTTCCTGCTCGGGCGTGAGCGTGAGGATCGGGCTCTTGAGCCTGGCCATTACCAGCGGCCATCCCAAGCGGCGAAGTTCTGCAGCAGTTGCAGGCCGTGGGTGTGGCTCTTTTCGGGGTGAAACTGCACGGCGAAGCGCGAACCATCGGCCAGGGCAGCGGCGAAATCCTTGCCGTAATGCCCACGGCCAACGACCTGCTGCGCCTTGCCGGCTTCGATGTAATAGCTGTGCACGAAGTAGAAGCGCGCCTGATCCGGAATGCTGTGCCACAGCGGGTGATTGACCGCCTGGCTCACTTCGTTCCAGCCCATATGCGGCACCTTGAGTGGCTCGCCGTCCTCGACCATGCTCTTGCCGAAGAAACGCACCTGGCCGGGGAAGAGGCCGATGCAGTCGACGCCGTCGTTCTCCTCGCTGCGCTCGAGCAGCGCCTGCATGCCGACGCAGATGCCGAGGAACGGACGGTCCTGGCTGACTTCACGCACCAGCTCATCGAAGCCCAGGCGGCGGATCTCGGCCATGCAATCACGGATCGCACCGACACCGGGAAACACCACGCGGTCGGCTTCGCGAATTACCTGAGCGTCACTGGTCACCAGCACCCGGCCGGCACCAACGTGCTCCAGCGCCTTGGCCACCGAGTGCAGGTTGCCCATGCCATAGTCGATGACTGCAACCGTCTGCATCAGAGCACGCCCTTGGTCGATGGCATCTGCCCGGCCATGCGCGGGTCAAGCTCCACGGCCATGCGCAGCGCGCGGCCGAAGGCCTTGAACACGGTTTCGATCTGGTGGTGGGTATTCACGCCACGCAGGTTGTCGATGTGCAGGCTGACCTGAGCGTGGTTGACGAAACCCTGGAAGAACTCCTGGAACAGGTCGACATCGAAGCCGCCGACTACCGCGCGGGTGAACGGCACGTGCATCTGCAGGCCCGGACGCCCCGAGAAATCGATGACCACGCGCGACAGCGCTTCATCCAACGGCACGTAGGAATGGCCATAACGGGTCATGCCCTTCTTGTCGCCGACCGCTTTGGCGAACGCCTGGCCGAGGGTGATACCGACATCCTCGACGGTGTGGTGGTCGTCGATCTCAAGGTCGCCCTTGCAGAAAATGTCGAGATCGATCAGGCCATGGCGGGCGATCTGGTCGAGCATGTGCTCGAAAAATGGCACACCGGTATCGAACTTGGACTTGCCGGTACCATCCAGATTGATCGAGACCTTGATCTGGGTCTCCAGGGTATTGCGCTCGACGGATGCCGTACGTTCGGCCATCACCTGCTCCACAAAATCGTTGGGCGAAAGGGCCGCCATTATAGGCTGATAAGCAGCGAACCTATAAAGCCACACGGCAAAAATGGACGAAAAACGCGTGAGGCCTGGCTGGAAAAAGTGACACCCACAAAAAATCCCGCGGGTGCACAGGGCACCGGCGGGATTTTTACCAACGACGAACCGTTACTGGAACAGCACGACGGTCTTCTGCAGGGTCACCCACACACCCCAGGCCAGCGGGATACCCACGGCCAGCCAGGCAGCGATGACCAGCGGCTTGCTCGACGGATCGGCAGCCCACTCCAGTTCACTGGCGCTCGGTGCGGATTTTTCGCCGTGAGCACGCTCAGCGGCCAGCTGTTCTTCGGTCATGAAGTACTTCGGATCCACCGGGCGAACCAGCAGGTTGCAGATGAAGCCCAGAACCAGCAAGCCAGCGAGAATGTACAGGGTGATGTCGTAGGCAGCAGCGCGCTCGACACCGATGCTCAGCTGATATTCACGCAGGTAGTTCACCAGTACCGGACCCAGCACGCCAGCGAACGCCCAGGCGGTCAGCAGGCGACCGTGGATGGCGCCAACCATCTGAGTACCGAACAGGTCCGCCAGGTAGGCCGGAACGGTTGCGAAACCACCACCGTACATGGACAGGATCAGGCAGAAAGCGAATACGAACAGCGCGATGCTGCCCAGGTGACCGGTCCACGGAACCAGCGCGTACAGGGCGAAACCCAGCGCGAAGAACACGAAGTAGGTCGCTTTACGGCCGATCAGGTCGGAGAACGATGCCCAGAAGAAACGGCCACCGATGTTGAACAGGCTCAGCAGGCCGGTGAAGCCGGCAGCGATTGCGGCGATCTGCAGCAACTGATCCTTGCTCAGCTCACTGAACGGCACGTTCACGCCGATCAGCTTGCCACCGAACACTTCCTGCAGCATGGGCGAAGCCATGCCGATGATGCCGATACCAGCGGATACGTTCAGGCACAGAACCGCCCAGACCAGCCAGAATTGCGGGGTCTTCCACGCGGTGTTCACGTGTACGTGGCCCTTGGTGATCATGGCGTTGTTGGCCTTGGCTGCCGGGGCGACCCAGCCTGCCGGCTTCCAGCCAGTCGGCGGAACGCGGTAGGACAGTGCGCCACCGACCATGAAGACGAAGTAGATCACCGCCATGACCACGAAGCTCTGCCATACACCGACGTCAGTTTCGCTGGAGAAGTGACCCATCAGTGCTGCAGCCAGGGGAGCACCGACCATCGCGCCGCCACCGAAGCCCATGATGGCCATACCGGTCGCCATGCCGCGCTTGTCCGGGAACCACTTGATCAGGGTCGATACCGGGGAGATGTAGCCCAGGCCCAGACCGATACCGCCGATCACGCCGGAACCCACCCACATCAACCAGATCTGGTGCGTGTAGATACCGAGCGCGGAGATCAGCAGACCACCACACCAGCAAACGGCGGAAACAAGGCCGGCCTTGCGCGGACCAGCGTGCTCCAGCCAACCGCCCCACACGGCAGCCGCACAACCCAGGAATACGAAGAACAGCGTGTAGATCCAGCCCAGCATGGAGATCTGCCAATCGCAGTTGCTGGCGAAGATCTGCTCGAAGAAGCCGATGTCCGGCGCACAGGCGACGGCAGCATCGATACCGATGGCTTTCGACAACGGCAGCCAGAATACGGAAAATCCGTAGGCCATGCCGATGCACAGGTGGATGGCGAGGGCAGCTGGCGGAACCAGCCAGCGGTTGAAACCGGGCTTAGCGATGATGCGCGCCTTGGAAAGGAACGCAGGGGTCGCTGAAGCACCGTTTTGCACGATGGCGTCAGTCATTTTTTCTTCTCTGAGTTTAAGTTGGCAAACAAGACGATTACTTGCGAGGCCCGAAATAGAGGCCTCACTACACAGCACATATATTTCAGCGAATCATTCGCAGCTAGCATGACGCTAGAGTTCCCGCGTCATTGTGTCACATAGCCATAGCGGTTGTGCAGCCACCAAAACGGCACTTTTCAGCGTCTGAGACGCCTTTCTCAGGCTTCCCGACAGCCGACAGCCCCCTAGAGCTGTCAGCTGACTGGAAATCAGATGGCGATCTGACCTTCGACGGCCTGGAGCTTGCGACGCGCCAGCGCCAGATTCGCCTTGGAACGGTCCAGTACGTAGTACATGAACAACTCCTGAGTACTGGTCAGCGGGCGGATCAGGTGGTACTGGGTGCCCAGGGTGATCAGGATGTCCTCGATGTTTTCATTCAGGCCCAGCATCTTCATGGTTTTCAGCTTGGCGCGTACCACTTCGGTGTTGCCGCCGGCGGCGATATCCAGGTCGATGCCCTGGCCGACCGAACCGAGCAGCATGCCGCTGGAGTAGTCCACGACGGCAGCAGCCAATGCACCATCGACTTCGAGCAACTGGTTGAGGTTTTCAGTAATGCTGGTCACAGATCATTCCTTTACGCTGGTGAGTGTAGGTGCGACGCCAACTTCGATGGACGTCTGCAGTGAAGTGGCCATGGCTCTGGCCGCGTTCTTGATTGCCCAGAGGGCGTGTCCGTAAGTCACGTCCTTGCTCATGACCATGAGCAGGACCAGGTTGCGCTTGGGTGTGTGCACCTGCCGGCAGAGCACCAGCCCCAACTCGCATTCCAGTACCGTGCCCTCCAGGCCACCCAGGGAAAACTCCTTGGCGATCGACTTGCTCAGGCCATCCAGTGCAGCGGCCATGGCGGTCGCCTTGCGCCCCAGTTGGGGCTCTGCGCCAAGCAGCGCGATGGGGAAACCGTCGGCTGAAGACACCGCCGCCATTACCAGATGCTCGGTGCCATCCTTCAGCTCCTGAAGATGCTGCAGACAGAGGCTGCGCAGCGTGGGCATGGCCTGAGACATGGTCAGAAGTTCTCCATCAGTTGATTGACTTCGGCATTGGCGATCAGCGATTCGATGAGCAGCAGGACATTGGAGCGCTCACGCACGTCGGTGATGAACAGCGGCAGTGCGAGGCCACGCTGGCGCAGCAACTGCTGGTAAGGCCCCAGCACTTCGGCTGCCGGCAAACGGGTGTGGCCGATGCCGATGACCAGCGCGCCGCGCCCGGCCAATTCGGCGAAGGCGTCGAGGTAGACGGCCAGCTGGCCACAGGCATCCTGGTCACCGTGGTCGAGCAGCAACACCGCCCCCATGGCCCCTTCGGCGAGGATCGTCCACATGAAATCGAAACGCGCCTGCCCGGGAATGCCATACAGCGCGACGGTTTCGCCATCGCTCAGGTGAATCTCGCCGTAGTCCATGGCAACGGTGGTGGTCGCCTTGGCATTGACCTCGAGGTCATTGTTCTCGGCCTCGGTGGAAACCGTGGCGATATCGCTGACCGCATTGATGGCAGTGGTCTTGCCCGAGCCCATGGGGCCGATAAAAAGGATCTTCATGCCTGTTTCGACTTCCCATAGCCCAGCCCGAGGCGCATGCGCAGGCGTTGCAACAATGTTTTTTCCGCCGGCGCCGCCACGGCAACGTCCTGGCGCTCCACCCGGGCGTCGAGGCCCATGCCGCAACATTTGCAGGCGAACAGGAATGCCTGCACCTGCTCCCGGCTCGCCCCCGAGAACGCGACACCGCGCTCGATGCTCGCGAACTGCCGGGTATACAGCGCCGCCAGACGCAACAGGGGCGGCGAACTCTGCCATTCGCTCAACAGTGGCCAGGCACCGAGCCGGAAGGTGGCATCGTGAGCGCGAAAATCACCGCCGATCTGCTCACCACGCACCAATGCCAACGACCAGAGCAGACTCTTGAAGGAAAAACGCTGAGGAAACTGGGAGAGCTCGCCAAGCGGGACCAGTGCCAGGGGCTCCGGGTCGCCGCCAACCGCAGCGAGACACTGCAGGGCCGAAGCGAAGTCAGGCTGCCGAGTCAGCACCAGGTCATCCCTGGGCACGATGATCAGATCATCGCCAACGCGGTAGAGACGCTCGGCGGACAAAGCCGCCAACCGCTCACAGAGCTCGGCAACCGCAACCTCGCCCGGTTGCCGCTGCTTTTCGTAATCGACCAGCAACTCGAGAAGTCCGAACAGCCGCAACGGCCACTCGATAGCATGCGCCGGCTGCAGCTGCGCGCCAATGCGCCGCTGCACCTGCGCACGTTCGTCGTGTTCATCACGGCCACGCAGGATCAGCAGCTCTGCGTGATCGCTTTCCCCCACGTAGACCCACGACTGTGCCGTACGCCCCTTGAGCATCTTCAGTTGCTGAGTAAGCAGTCCCTGCTCGTGAGAGGTCAGCCCTTTACAGGCAATTCGCAGTGCAGCGGACATGGAGATTTATCTGAAAAGGTGGTGAAGGCCGGCAACTCGCGCTACACCCAGTGACGTAGCGAAAAGAAATGCAGACCAAAAGGCAAATATTAAATGGCCATCACACAACAACCTTGATCAAAACATGACGATGGCAATTTGGAACCGAGTTCTCTGCCCGCCAATCAATAGTGCGCTAAATATTGCCCACCACTGCGGAGTGCCTTCCCAGCCGCCTGACGACCTGAGCCGTATAGATGTCTATTGCCACGACTTGCACGCCTGAAAGAATCGGACTGACCGTCGCCATGAATGGTGATGCCTGCCTGCATGGCACGCCGCTGCAGCTGCCACCCAAGGAATGCGGAGTACTGCGCCTGCTGCTGCGCAGCTGGCCTGCGCAGGTTTCCAAACAGGACTTCGACCTGCATCTCTGGCATGGCGGCATGACCGACGAGGGCCTGGCCAGGGCCGTGGCCAACCTGCGCCGCCTGCTGAGCCCGATCCCGGGGCTGGCCATACGCTCCGTCTACGGTCGCGGCTATCAACTGGTGATTCAGGCGCAGGCATCGAACGCGAAGCACCAGACGGGCGCTAACGTCGCCCTGCTGGAAACGCTCGATTACGCCCACCAACGCATGCAACTGGGCAGCGAAGCTTCGCTGAACAAGGCCAACGGGCTGATTCGAGAGGTGATGCAGAACGCCCCCAGCCTGCTGGAAGCCAAGGTCGCCCACGCACAGTGCCTGGCTGACATGGTCGCGAGCGGCCGTGACCTGTCGCCAGAGGAGCTGGATCGGGCCATCGAACTGCTCGACGAGGTTGGCCGCGAAGCACCCGGCCTGACCGGCATCAATACCCTCAAGGCGCACCTGCTCGACTGTGCCTGGCGATTCGACGAAGCACGCCCCCTGCACCTGCTGG
The DNA here is from genome assembly GCF_013408425.1 of Pseudomonas flavescens. Lineage (NCBI taxonomy): Bacteria > Pseudomonadati > Pseudomonadota > Gammaproteobacteria > Pseudomonadales > Pseudomonadaceae > Phytopseudomonas > Phytopseudomonas flavescens. The sequence continues at coordinate 3,988,129 of NZ_JACBYV010000001.1, forward strand.
CCGTGCAAAAAGACCCTGAGAATGCCAAAGGCCACTTTCACCACGGCTGGCACCTGATTGCCTGCGGCGCAGTCGAGACGGCCATACAGGTACTGCAACACGCTCAGACGCTGGCGCCCTACTCCCTGCCGATCACCCTGCTGCTCGCACACGCCAGCCTGATCGCCGACGATCAGCCACAGTTCAGCCGCTGGGTGGATAAAGCGCATCATGACCACCCGGAAAATCCCAAGGCCGCCATCTGGCGCCTGAGCCGCGACGCCATCCAGAAACCCCACGAGGGGCTGCTGGCGCGCGCCCGCCAGATAACGCCGGGCGAGCAAGCCTGGACCTTCACGACCGCCTCCCTGACCTTCGTGCTGGCCCGCTGCGGCGCCGATGACGAAGCGCGGCGCCTGATCGAGCGTCACGCCCCCACGGACCGCAGCCAGCAGGCCCTGCTGGCGTCGACCTACTTGTTGCTCGACGAACCCGACCAGGCCATGTCCGTGGTGCAGCAGGCCGCCCATGCGAACTGCGGCTTTTTGCCGATACTGCTGCGCACGCCGACGCTTGCAGGCCTGTACGGCTTGCCCGAATACCCGGCATTGCAACAACGTGTCTTCGCCAGGCTGCCGTGAGGGCCAACGCTCACGGCCTCTTGCTACGCTCTGCACTCACCCCACCGGAAAGCAGCCATGGACAGCATCGACACCTTGATAATCGGCGCTGGCGCGCTTGGCCTGGCCTGCGCGGCACGCCTGGCGGAGCCTGGACGCAGCACGCTGATCGTCGAACAGGAAACCCTGGTAGGCAGCCATACCTCCAGCCGCAATTCGGAAGTCATCCACGCCGGCATCTACTACCCACCGGGCTCCTTAAAAGCCGAACTGTGTCTCGAAGGCCGCGAACGCCTGTACGCCTGGTGCGAACGATGGCAGGTGCCGCACCGGCGCCTGGGCAAACTGTTGGTGGCGGTGAGCGACGAAGAGCGCGGCAAGCTCGATGCGCTGGCCAACAATGCCCTGGCCAGTGGCGTGGACGCGCTGCAGCCCATCGACAGTGCTCGCCTCCGCGCTCTGGAGCCCGCAGTGCGTGGCGTTGCCGCCCTGCTCTCGCCCAACACCGGCATCATCGACAGCCACGCCTTCCTGCAGTCACTCCTGGCCTGCGCCGAACGCCAGGGCGCCGAACTGGTTTTGCAGACCCGCGTCGACAGCCTCAGCCATGACGGTGATGGCTGGATCGCCAGCGGTATCAGCGCAGGCGAGCCGTTCAGCCTGAAAGCCCAGCGCGTGATCAACGCTGCGGGGCTGTTCGCCCAGCGGTTGGCCCAGCGCACCGATGGCCTTGCGGCGCAGCGCGTTCCACCGCTGCACATGTGCCAGGGCAACTACTTCAACTACAACGGCAAATCGCCGTTCAGCCATCTGGTCTACCCGATGCCCGAGGCCAACACCAGCGGCCTGGGCGTGCATGCCACGCTGGACCTGGCCGGCCAACTGCGCTTCGGCCCCGATACCCGCTACCTCGACAGCATCGACTACCGCGTCGATGAGACCCTGCGCGAAGCCTTCGCCAGCGCCATCCGCCGCTATTTCCCGGCGCTCGACAGCAACCGCCTGGCGCCGGGCTATGCCGGCATTCGGCCAAAACTCAGCGGCCCCGGCGAAGCGGCGGAAGATTTTATGCTGCAAATGCCGGCTGACCATGGTCTATCAGGACTGGTGAATCTGTTCGGTATCGAATCGCCCGGCCTCACGGCAAGCCTGGCCATCGCCGAGCGCATCGCCCACAGGCTTTAGCCGCGGGCGCGCCGTCGGCGTTATACTCGCGGATTCAAATTTCTCGTCACTGCATAGGACTCGTCCATGAAAGCGCTCGGCAAAATCCTGGGTCTGTTCTTCCTCGGACTACTGCTGATCATCGTGGCGTTGGGCTTTGCCCTGACTCACCTCTTCGATCCCAACGACTACAAAGATGAAATCCGCCAACTGGCGCGGGACAAGGCCAACCTCGAGTTGACCCTCAACGGCGACATTGGCTGGAGCCTGTTCCCCTGGCTGGGCCTGGAGCTGACCGACGCCACGCTGGCCAGCGCCAGCACGCCGGACAAACCCTTCGCCAACCTGCGCCTGCTCGGCCTCTCGGTGCGCGTGCTGCCGCTGCTGCGCAAGGAAGTGCAGATGAGCGACATCCGCGTCGATGGCCTCAACCTCGACCTGCAGCGCGACGAGAATGGCCACGGCAACTGGGAAGACGTCGGCCGCCCTGCCGCCAAGCCAGGCGCAACACCGGCCGAGCAGACCGCAGCCGGTGAGCCGCAGCAGCCGCAATCCGAACCTGCCCAGGACAGCGGCGCCCCAATCAAGCTGGACATCGACAGCCTGATCGTCAACGGCGCCCGCGTGGACTACCGCGATGCCCAGAAGGGCCAGCAATTCAGCGCCGAAAGCATCCAGCTCACCACCGGCGCGATTCGCGAAGGCGCCGGGGTGCCGATCAAGCTCAGTGCTTTCTTCGGCAGCAACCAGCCAGTGATGCGCGCACGTACCGAACTGCAGGGCGAACTGCGTTTCGACCGCGTACTCAAGCGCTATCAGCTCGAAGACGCACGCCTGTCCGGCGAGGCGTCCGGCGAGCCGTTCAATGGCCAAACCCTCACCTACGCCGCCCAGGGCCAACTGCTGGTCGACCTGGCGGCCCAAGTGGCCGAGTGGAACGGCCTGAAGCTCTCGGCCAATCAGTTGCGCGCCCTGGGCGAGTTGAAGATTCGCGATCTGCAGAGCGAACCCAAGCTGTCCGGCGGCCTGTCCGTCGCCCCGGTCAACCTGCGCGAATTCCTCGCCAGCCTCGGCCAGAAACTGCCGCCGATGAGCGATGAGAAGACCCTGTCGCAGTTCGAACTGGTGACCAAGCTCGGCGGCACGCCGAGCAGCCTGGCGCTGGACGAGCTGACCCTCAAGCTCGACGAAAGCACCTTCACGGGCAAGATCGCCGTCGCCGATTTCGCCAAGCAGGCGCTGCGCGTGCAGCTCAAGGGCGACAAGCTGAACCTCGACCGATACCTGCCACCGGCGAGCAAGGACAAGAAGGACAGCGATACCGCTCGCAAGGCCGAAGTGCGTGAAACCGTCGCCAACGCCGGGCAGGCCGGCAGCACGCCGGTGCCCAACGCGCCGACCCAGCAGGCCTGGAGTTCGAGCGAAGTGCTGCCGATCCCCACGCTACGCAAACTCGACCTGCAAGCCACCCTCAACCTCGAGCAACTGACGGTGCACAAGCAGGCCATCGACAAGTTCAGCGTCAAGGCTCGGAGTCAGGGCGGCACGCTGAATCTGGAAGAGCTGCGTGGCAACCTCGGCGGCGGCAATTTCACCATCAAGGCCGACGCCGACGTGCGCCCGGCCGTGCCCGTGCTCAGCTTGCACACGCAACTGAACGGCATCCCGGTCGAGCCCTTCCTCAAGGACGAACAGCGCCCCTCGCCGCTCAAGGGGCTGCTCGACCTGAAGAGCGACCTGACCACCAGCGGCAATAGCCAGAAGGCCTGGATCGACGCACTCAACGGCACCGCCAGCTTCCTGCTCAACAACGGTGTGCTGGTCGACGCCAACCTCGAACAACAGCTGTGCCGAGGCATCGCCACCCTCAACCGGAAATCGCTGAGCAGCGACCCGCGCAGCAAGGACACCCCGTTCGAGCGCCTGCAGGGCAGCCTCAACATCCGCAACGGCGTGGCCAGCAACCCGGATCTGCAAGCGCGCATCCCCGGGCTCGCCGTGACCGGCGACGGCGACCTCGACCTGCGCGTGCTGGGCCTGGACTACCGCGTCGGCATCACCATCGAAGGCGACCAGCGCGAAATGCCGGACCCTGCCTGCGAGGTCAACCGTCGCTACGCTGGCGTGGCCTGGCCGCTGCATTGCCGCGGCCCGCTGGAGCTGGGCGCCAAGGCCTGCCGCCTGGACCAGGAAGGCATGGGCAAGGTAGCCGCCAAACTGGCAGGCGATCGCATCAACGAAAAACTCGAAGAGAAGCTCGGTGACAAGGTCAGCCCCGAACTGAAAGACGCACTCAAGGGCCTGTTCAACCGATGACACCCGAGCAATTCTCCAGCGCGGTACTGCGCTGGTACGACACCCACGGACGCAAGGACCTGCCCTGGCAGCAGGACATCACGCCCTACCGCGTGTGGGTGTCGGAAATCATGCTGCAGCAGACCCAGGTCAGCACCGTGCTCGGCTACTTCGACCGGTTCATGAGCGCGCTGCCCACCGTGCGTGACCTGGCCGAAGCCCCGGAAGACGAAGTGCTGCACCTGTGGACCGGCCTGGGCTACTACACCCGCGCCCGCAACCTGCAGAAGACCGCACAGATCGTCATGCGTGAACACGGCGGCGAATTCCCCCGCGATGTCGAGGCGCTTACCGAACTGCCCGGCATCGGCCGCTCCACCGCCGGCGCCATCGCCAGCCTGAGCATGGGCCTGCGGGCGCCGATTCTCGACGGCAACGTCAAACGCGTGCTGGCCCGCTACGTGGCTCAGGAAGGCTACCCAGGCGAGCCCAAGGTGGCCAGACAGCTGTGGGCCGTGGCCGAGCGTTTTTTACCCGAAGAACGCGTCAACCACTACACCCAGGCGATGATGGACCTGGGCGCCACGCTGTGCACCCGCAGCAAGCCCACCTGCCTGCTCTGCCCGGTGCAGAGCGGCTGCGAAGCGCACCTGCTGGGCCTGGAGATCCGCTACCCGATCCCCAAACCACGCAAAGAAGTGCCGCAGAAGCGCACGTTAATGCCGATGCTCGCCAGCCGCGATGGCGCCATCCTGCTCTATCGACGCCCTTCGACGGGTCTCTGGGGAGGTTTATGGAGCCTCCCAGAGCTCGACGATATCGACGCCCTGGCTGCACTTGCCGATCAGCACCAGTTAAGCCTCGGTGAACGTCGCCAGCTCGACGGCCTGACCCACACCTTCAGCCACTTCCAGTTGGCCATCGAACCCTGGCTGATCGAAGTCGACGGCGTTCCCGGTTACGTGGCCGAGGCCGACTGGCTCTGGTATAACCTCGCCACCCCGCCGCGCCTGGGCCTCGCCGCTCCGGTGAAGAAACTGCTCAAACGCGCGGCCGACGCACTGCATACAGGAGAAATGGCATGACCCGCACCGTGATGTGCCGCAAGCACAAACAAGAACTGCCCGGCCTGGATCGCGCGCCCTACCCTGGCGCCAAAGGCGAAGACATCTACCAGAACGTCTCCAAGCAGGCCTGGGAAGAATGGCAGAAGCACCAGACCCTGCTGATCAACGAGCGTCGCCTGAACATGATGAACGCCGAAGATCGCAAATTCCTGCAGGCCGAGATGGACAAGTTCCTGTCCGGCGAAGACTACGCACAAGCGGAAGGCTACGTTCCACCCAGCGAATAAGGCCTGAAGACGTAAGCGCCCGGAATATTTAAATATTTTCCAAAAAACGTTTGACAGCAAAAGGTGAAAACCGTCTAATACGCCCCGTTGCCCAGGTAGCTCAGTCGGTAGAGCAGGGGATTGAAAATCCCCGTGTCGGCGGTTCGATTCCGTCCCTGGGCACCACCTTTCTTCTCAGGTGGTGCCAGCATCACATGAGAAAATAGAGAACCGGCCTTGAGCCGGTTTTTTATTGCCTGCGAAAAAGTACCGTCCAGCCGACAGCCTGAACACGCCTGCGCAACACCTCCTCCAAATGCACGGACCTCGCGCTTTCATGCCGAGCCTCATCGCAGCCGGAGCCAGCCATGCATATCCAAATTGCCCTGAATGCCGCCAACGACCCGAAGCTTCCTGCGGTCGATCCCCACGAAGAGCCGATCAACGATCCGGGTAACGAAGACCCGGGCTCCATCGTCGATGACCCGGATAGTCCGTTCAGCCCGCAGCGGCCCATCCAGGAGCCCGGGAAGCCTGCTCCGGAAAAGCGCTGAATGTCCGGCCGCCAGGGTTGAGCGTTGCGATACCCGGGAAAGCAGGTATTCACACAGGGTGAGGGGTGGACCGTCAACGCAGCGGTCTGGGTTTGTGGGAACGGGCGGGAAACCTGATTCATGCCCGGGATTTTTCGCGCGCATGGCGCGCTCCCACGAAGATGTGCACAGGGCATCGGATCGGGGAGCGCCTTCACTCAAGCTGCGGGCTATCAGGCCAGCCTGGGATGGGTTTGTGGGAACGTCGGGGACGCCTGGTCCAGGCACATGATTTTTCGCGCGCATGGCGCGCTCCCACACGAAGATGTGCACAGGGCATCGGATCGGGGCGCGCCTTCACCCAAGCTGCGGGCTATCAGGCCAGTCTGGGATGGGTTTGTGGGAACGGGCGGGAGGCCTGGTCCATACCCATGATTTTCGCGCGCATGGCGCGCTCCCACACGAAGATGTGCACAGGGCATCGGATCGGGGAGCACCTTCACCCAAGCTGCGGGCTATCAGGCAAGTCTGGGATGGGTTTGTGGGGACGGGCGGGAGGCCTGGTCCATGCCCGGGATTTTCGCGCGCATGGCGCGCTCCCACACGAAGATGTGCACAGGGCAACGGATCGGGGAGCGCCTTCACCCAAGCTGCGGGCTATCAGGCCAGTCTGGGATGGGTTTGTGGGAACGGGCGGGAGGCCTGGTCCATGCCCGGGATTTTTCGCGCGCATGGCGCGCTCCCACACGAAGATGTGCGCAGGGCATCGGATCGGGGAGCGCCTTCAACTAAGCAGCGGGCTATCAGGCCGGTCTGGGATGGGTTTGTGGGACGGGCGGGAAGGCTGGTCCAGGCCCGGGATTTTTCGCGCGCATGGCGCGCTCCCACGAAGATGTGCGCAGGACATTAGATCGGGGAGCACCTTCACCCAAGCTCCGGGCTATCTGGCCAGGCTGAAATGAGATTGTGGGAGCGCGCGGCCGTCTCGCCCCTCAATCAAGCAGATGGGCGATCTGCGTGCTCAGGGTTTCCAGCGTGAAGGGCTTGCTCAGCAGTGGGGCGGAGTCGAGCAGTGCGCTGCCGGTTTCGCGGACTTCGGCGGGGTGGCCGCTGATGAAGATGACCTTCAGATCCGGGCGCAGCAGCAGTGCCGGTTCGGCAATGCGCACGCCGGAGACGCCGCCCGGCAGACGGAAGTCGGTGATCAACAGATCGAGGTGCGGCTTGGTGGCGAGGATGGCGAAGGCATCGGTGGCGCAATCGGCCTTCATTACGCTATAGCCCTCGCCCTGCAGGTATTCAGCCAGCAGCATGAGCAGGAGCGGATCGTCTTCGACGATCAGTACGGTTCGTGTGGGTTGGTTCATTGCCCTGCTCCTGGCTCTCTTTTTTACTCCTTCGCTTCGACCTTGCCGGCGGAGTGAGTTCAACCTATATCTGCGCGCTTGCTCTGTGGCAGCCACACGCTGAACAGCGAGCCCTGCCCCAGGCTGCTCTGCACTTCGATGCGCCCGCCATGCGCCTTGACGATCTGGTCGGAGATGAACAGCCCGAGGCCCAACCCCGCCACCGACTCGCTGCTCACCGCACGCTCGAACTGCTGGAAGATGCGCCGCTGGTTTTCCTCGGAGATGCCAATGCCGTGATCGCGAACCTCGACACGCACGCCACCTTCGTCAGCGCGCGCCCGGACCTCGATGGGCCGACCCGAGCCGTAGCGCAGGGCGTTGCTGAGCAGGTTGCTGATCACCTGCTCGATCCTGAACTGATCCCAACTGCCGCGCAGCACGCCGTCACTGTCGAGTTGCAGGGCGCAGCCTGCCACGGCCATCTGCTGGGCGAAGTTCTCGGCCACGTTGCGCACGGTTTGCGCCAGGTCGAACTCCACAGGGCGAATCGACAGCTTGCCGGTGCGGATGCGCGACACGTCGAGCATGTCTTCGATCAGGCGGATCAGGCTGTGGATCTGCCGCTCGTCGCGGTCGAACATGGCGCCGAGCTTGTCTTCACTGAACGCCGTCATGTTGCCTTTGGCCAGGTGCATCTTGCGCAGCTGGGTGTCGAGGATCAGGCCATTGAGGGGCGTGCGCAGCTCATGGGAGACGATGGACATGAAGTCGTCACGCATGCGCACCGCGTGCTGCAATTCGCCCTGGGTGGAGCGCAGTTCGGCGAGCAGGGCGTCCTGCTCCTCCCGCGAGCGTTTCAGGGCCTCGAGCTGCTGGGCCATGATCTTGCGCTGCTGATAGAGGTCGACGAACACCGCCACCTTGCTCTGCACCGCCTGGATGTCCAGCGGCTTGTAGAGGAAGTCCACGGCACCGCTTTCGTAGCCCTTGAACGCGTAGTTCATCTCGCGCCCGGCAGCGCTGACGAAGACGATCGGGATGTGCTTGGTCTTTTCCGTGCCGCGCATCAGCTCGGCCAGCTCGAAGCCGTTCATGCCCGGCATCTGCACATCGAGAATGGCCAGCGCGAACTCATGCTCGAGCAACAATACCAGCGCATCGTCGGCGCACTGGGCCTGGAACACCTCACGGTCTTCGCGGCGGATCAGCGCGTCCAGTGCCAGCAGGTTCTCCGGCAGGTCATCGACGATCAGTAGTTTGCATCCGGTGCTACTCAACATGGGCGTGAGTCCAGTTCGGCTAGCAATGCGAGAATGCCCCGCAAAGAAAGAATGTAATCGGGACGATGCAGCGCCAGAGCCGCTTCGGGCATGGTGGGAACCTGCGCCTCCTGCGGATCCTGCACCACGGTCACACCACCCCGCTGCTTTATTGTGTTTAGGCCGGCGGCGCCATCCTGGTTGGCGCCGGTCAGCAATATGCCCATCACGTTGGCGCCATAGGTATCGGCCGCCGACTCGAAAAGGTAATCGATCGATGGCCGCGAATAGTGCAGCGGCTCGTCACGACTATAGGAAAAGCATCCATCGGCTTCGATGCACAGGTGATAACCCGGTGCTGCAAAGTACAACGTTCCCGGCTGCAGCGCTTCCTTGTCCTGCGCCTCCTTGACCCGCAACGCCAGGCGCCGGGCGAACAGCGCGGGCAACAGGCTCTCGCGGCTGTCGGGCAGATGCAGCACCACCACCAGCGGCAGACCGTAGTTGGCGGGCAGCCCCTCGAACAGCATCAGCAACGCCTCGACACCACCTGCCGAGGCGCCGATCACCACCGCTTCGAGTTGCCGCGGATTCGCGCTCATAGCTTGCGAAACACCCGTTCCTGTCGATTCAAGGCTTCGAAATGCCCCGCATACGCGGAAAAATCCAGGCTTTCCTTGCTGCCCAGGCCAAGGAACCCGCGGTGGCCAAGGGACTCATGGAACAGCCCGAAGGCGCGATCCTGCAGGGACTTGTTGAAGTAGATCAGCACATTGCGACAGGAGATGAACTGGGTCTCGGAAAACACGCTGTCGGTCGCCAGGCTGTGGTCGGCGAACGTCACGTTGGCACACAGGAAGCGCTCGAACAGCGCGCCATCGTAGGCAGCGGTGTAGTAGTCGGAGAGCGAGCCCTTGCCACCCGAGCGCTGATAGTTCTCGCTGTACAGGCGCATGCTGTCGATGGGAAAGATGCCCTTCTTGGCCTTTTCCAGCGAGTGCGGATTGATGTCCGTGGCGTAGATGATCGAGCGCTCCAGCAACCCTTCCTCGTGCAGCAGAATGGCCAGGGAATACACCTCTTCACCGGTGCTGCAACCCGCTACCCAGAGCTTGAGCGATGGGTAGGTGCGCAAGAACGGCACCACCTCCTGGCGCAGCGCCAGGAAGTAGGACGGGTCGCGGAACATCTCGCTGACCGGAATGGTGAGGAACTGCAGCAACTGCATGAACGCAGACGAATCATGGATGATCCGCGCCTGCAGTTCGGAAATGCTCGCGCAGTCGAACTGGCGCATGGCGTGCACCATCCGGCGCTTCAGCGAAGAGCCGGAGTAGTCGCGAAAATCGTAGCTGTACTGCAGGTAGATCGCCTCGATCAGCAGACGCAGCTCGATATCCTGCGTACGGTCGGACATCTCAGATACGCTCCAGCTTCGGCAGCCAGACGCGGATCAGCGAGAACAGGCGATCCAGGTCGATGGGCTTGGCCAGGTAATCGTTGGCACCGGCCTTCATGCACAGGTCCTGGTCGTCCTTCATCGCCTTGGCGGTCACCGAGATGATCGGCAGCTTGCGCCAGCGCGGGTTTTCGCGAATGCGTCGGGTGGCTTCGTAGCCATCCATCTCCGGCATCATCACGTCCATCAGCACCAGGTCGATATCGCTCACCGCCTCCAGCTTGTCGATGGCTTCGCGACCGTTGCGCGCCACTTCCACCTGGGCGCCCTTCTGCTCCAGGGCACTGGTGAGGGCGAAGATGTTGCGTACGTCGTCATCGACCACCAGGATGCGCCGGCCTTCGAACACACGGTCGCGGCTGCGGGCGGTCTTGAGCATGGTCTGCCGCTCGCTGGACAGCTCCGACTCGACCATGTGCAGGAACAGGGTGACCTCGTCGAGCAAGCGCTCCGGCGAGCGCGCGCCCTTGATGATGATCGAGCGCGAGTACTTGAGCAGCTCGGCTTCCTCGGCGCGGGTCAGGTTGCGCCCGGTGTAGACGATCACCGGCGGGAAGCTGCGGATGTGCTCGCTGCCCATGCGCGCCAATAGCTCGTCGCCCTGCATGTCCGGCAGTTTGAGGTCGATGATCATGCAATCGAAGATGTGATGGCGCAGTTGCTCCAGCGCCTGCTCGCCGAACTCGACGGCGACGATTTCGATGTCGTCGTCACCGATCAGGCGGGCGATGCTGTCGCGCTGCAGCTTGTCGTCCTCGACCACCAGCACGCGCTTCATCTTCTGGGTCAGGCGGGCTTCGAGCTTGCTGAACACGCCCTTGAGCTGGTCACGGGTGGCCGGCTTCAGCGCATAACCGACGGCGCCCATCTGCAAAGCGGCCTCGGCCATGTCTTCGACGGAAATCACGTGCACCGGAATATGCCGGGTGCCGGGATTTTCCTTGAGGCGCTGCAGCACCGACAGACCGGAAACGTCCGGCAGGCGCATGTCGAGCAGAATGGCGTCGGGGTGATGGGTGGTGGCCAGGTCGAGGCCATCCTCGGCGCAATGGGCGACCAGGCAGCGGTAATCCAGCTCATGGGCCAGGTCATAGAGGATATGAGCGAACTGCGGCTCGTCCTCGATCACCAGCACGCTGCGGCCGCCGAGCACCGACATGCCACGGTCGTCCAGGAAGGTCGGCACGGCGTTTTCCACCACTACATCCTTCACCGGTTTGACGGGCTCGGGCGCACGCGGCGCATGGCTGCGAGAGAAGACGACCGGTGCAGCCGGCAGCTCATCGGTGTCGGCCTCCAGAGGCGAATAGCTTTGCGGCAGCACCAGGGTGAATACGCTGCCCTCGCCCAGCACGCTGGACACGCTGATCGAGCCGCCCAGCAGCACGGCCAGATCGCGGGAGATCGAAAGGCCCAGGCCGGTGCCGCCAAAACGGCGATTGGTGGTGCCATCGGCCTGGCGGAAGGCCTCGAAGATGTACTCCTGCTGATCGGCCTGAATGCCGATGCCACTGTCGCGCACGGCGAACGCCACGCCCTCGTCGACCCGGCTGACGGTCAGGCTGACCGAGCCCTGCTCGGTGAACTTGATGGCGTTGGAAAGCAGGTTCTTGAGGATCTGCTCGACGCGCAGACGATCAGTGTACAGCGAGCGCGGCACGTCTTCGCCGACCTGCACGTTGAAGCCCAGGTGCTTCTCGCCGGCCAGTGGCTGGAAGGTGCCCTCCAGGCTCTCGGCCAGGCGCACCACGTTGGCGTTTTCGGGGCGCAGGTCGAGCTTGCCGGCCTCGACCTTGGAGATGTCGAGGATGTCGTTGATCAGGTTGAGCAGGTCGTTGCCGGCCGAATAGATCGAGTCGGCGAACTTCACCTGCTCGGCGTCCAGATTGCCCTTGGGGTTGTCGGACAGCAGCTTGGCCAGGATCAGCGAACTGTTGAGCGGCGTGCGCAGCTCGTGGGACATGTTGGCGAGGAATTCGGACTTGTAACGGCTGGCGCGCTGCAGCTCTTCGGCGCGCTCTTCCAGCTGCTGCTGGGCAACGCGCAGGGCGCTGTTGCGGTCATCCAGGGCGTCACGCTGCGAAGACAACTGCTCGTTGGTCTGTTCCAGTTCCGCCTGCTGGGTCTCGAGGTGCGCCTGGGACTCCTTGAGCGCGCGGGACTGTTCTTCCAGTTCCTCGTTGGCGGTCTTGAGCTCTTCCTGCTGTACCTGCAGCTCCTCGTTGAGCTGTTGGGTTTCGGCGAGAATCTCCTGCAGGCGGTGGCGATAGCGAGCCGCTTCGACCGAAGCGCCGATGCTGGAAGCGATCTGCTTGAGGAACTCGCCGTCGCGCTCGCTCAGCGTGCGCAGAAAGCCCAGCTCGATGACGCCGTTGACTTCACCGTCGTTGTCGATGGGCAGCAGCGCCACGGTCAGCGGCTCGCCCTGGCCGAGCCCCGAACTGACCTTGAGGTAATCGGCTGGCAAGTGATCCAGGGTCAGCAGGCGACGGCTTTGCGCCACCTGGCCGACCAGACCTTCGGTGCTGTAGAAGGACTGTTCGGCCTTCTCCTGCTCACGGGAAAACCCGTAGGACGCGACGCGACGCAGGCCGCCATGCTCCTCGCGCACATAAAGAGCACCGACTGCGGCCCCCAGATGGCTGGCGAGAAACTCCAGCATGTTGCGGCCCAGCACCGGCAGCGCCTGCTGGCCGATCAGCCGCTCGGACATGTCGGTCTGGCCGTTGCGCAGCCAGGCCTGGGCCTGCAGACGTTCGTTGTGCTCATCCTGTTTCTTGAGGATGGCGCCATAGGTGTTGGTGAGGCTCAACAGCTCGCGACGCCCGAACAGCGCCAGCGAGCCGCTGAACAGCAGCGTGAAGAGCAGGAACAGGACGATGGTGACGGTCGCCGTGCTGCTGGCCGCATCGTTGCGCTCCTTGCGCAGGCGCTGCTCGTGGGCGACGAAGTCCGCGTACTCGGCACGAATGGCGTCGGTCAGTTGCTTGCCGCGACCATCACGCACCGGGTCGATGAAATTGCCGCCCTCGCGCTTGGCGGTGATCGCCGTCTGCGCAAAGTTGCTCCACTCGTCCTGCAGCGCCGCGATGGCGCGCAGGCGATCGACCTGCACCGGGTTGTCCGAAACCAGCTCGGAGAGAATCTCCATCTCCGCCTTGATCCGCGGCTTGGCGACTTCGAACGGCTGCAGGAAGCGCACATCGCCAGACAGCAGATAACCGCGAAACCCGGTCTCCTGGTCGATCGACAGTTTCAGGCCCTCATTGGCGTTGTTGAGCACCCGGTCGGTGTGCTGCACCCAGCCCAGCACGTTGAGCAGATAGCCGATCAGCACCACGAAGAAGATCGCGCTGACCACCCCCACCCCAAGCGGCAAGGCGACGTTGCGCCTGAGAATGCGCTTGAAGCTGTTCTCATCGATGGAAGAGGTGTTGGTCATCGGAAATCCCTGGCCGCGGTTGGCTGATGCATGAGGCTGCATGGTGGTTCGGTAAACGGGTGATGGTAATGCGCTAGCAGAAGTTAATCCAACGATCAGCGCTCAATGGCCCGCGCGCTTGGATGGTGCGCGCAGGCGCCAGGTTCGACTTATTTTTTCGTGATGCGTGACGCACGCCACGCTCGCACGGGCCAACCTGTAAATACGGTAATTTTCAGCCCAGCGGCATCTCCACGGTGCAGATCAAGCCCGCAATTCGTGCCATGCTAAACGACCTGCCGTCCACCCGGCTCCGAGGCTCGATCGAATGCAGGGCCAACCGCCCGGCTTTTCGACCTGCAGTTTCATCATCCCTTACAGAGGTAACGCTGTGTCCGACCAAGCTCCCAACGCATCGCCTGCCGGCCAGCGCATCCTGCTGGTGGAAGATTCCGATGTGGTGCGCATGCTCACCGTGGAAGTGCTCGAAGAACTCGACTATCAGGTGAGCGAAGCCGCCGAGGCGCTACAGGCTCTGGAGATACTGCGTAGCGATGAACACATCGACCTGCTGATGACCGACATCGGCCTGCCCGGCATGAACGGCCAGGAGCTCGCCGTCGCGGCTCGCCAACTGCGCCCGGAGCTGAAAGTGCTGTTCGCCAGCGGCTATGCGGAAAGCGTCGAGATCGACAAGAGCGAGCCGGCTACCCGCACCGACATCATTGGCAAACCTTTTTCTCTCGATGCCCTGCGCGACAAGGTACAAGGCATGCTCGGCAACTGACAGTTCAGGCCTCGGATCGGCCAAACCGCGTACTGGCACTGGAATTGCGAGGCGGATGTGAGTAGGGTTCGCGTCTTTTTGAAAATGCAGCCTGCGTTCTCCCTGTTTTTGCGGCGGGGCGACAAGCAACTGCGCTGATGCGACACCCCCCGCAACCGTAGCGGCAGCGGGCCAGCACCAACTTGGCGCCCCCAGGTGCCTATGCTAGGTTTGCAGCCCACAGCCCTGCCGTACACGGATCCAATCCGCACAAGAATCAAGAGGACTGCTCGATGGCCGAGGCCACGCCCGCGCTGGAAATCCGCAATCTGCACAAACGCTATGGCGACCTCGAAGTGCTCAAGGGCGTTTCCCTTACCGCACGCGACGGCGATGTGATTTCCATCCTTGGCTCGTCCGGCTCGGGCAAGTCGACCTTCCTGCGCTGCATCAACCTGCTCGAGAACCCTCATCAGGGCCAGATCATCGTGGCCGGTGAAGAGCTCAAGCTGAAGAGCCAGAAGAACGGCGAACTGGTCGCCGCCGACAGCCGACAGATCAATCGCCTGCGCAGCGAAATCGGTTTCGTGTTCCAGAACTTCAACCTGTGGCCGCACATGACCGTGCTGGACAACATCATCGAAGCGCCGCGCCGCGTGCTCGGCAAGAGCAAGGCCGAAGCCACCGAGATCGCCGAGGCGCTGCTGGCCAAGGTCGGCATCGCCGACAAGCGCCACGCCTACCCCAACCAGCTTTCCGGCGGCCAGCAGCAACGCGCGGCCATCGCTCGCACCCTGGCCATGCAGCCGAAGGTGATCCTGTTCGACGAACCGACTTCGGCGCTCGACCCGGAAATGGTACAAGAAGTGCTTAATGTGATCCGCGCGCTCGCCGACGAAGGTCGCACCATGCTGCTGGTGACCCACGAGATGAACTTCGCCCGCCAGGTTTCCAGTGAAGTGGTTTTCCTGCATCAGGGTGTGGTGGAGGAACAGGGGTCGCCGCAACAGGTGTTCGACAACCCCGTATCGGTGCGTTGCAAACAATTCATGTCCAGCAATCGTTAAAACACGGAGCAATCACGCATGCATAGCTATAAAAAGATTCTGCTGGCAGCTGCCGCCACCCTGGCTTTCGGCACCAGTGCCGTCGCTGCCGACAAACTGAAGATCGGTACCGAAGGCGCCTACCCGCCCTTCAACCTCATCGACGCCAGCGGCCAGGTCGGCGGCTTCGACGTGGAAATCGCCCAGGCCCTGTGCGCCAAGATGAAGGCCGAATGCGAAGTGGTCACCTCCGACTGGGACGGCATCATCCCGGCCCTGAACGCCAAGAAGTTCGACTTCCTGGTCGCCTCCATGTCGATCACCGAAGAGCGCCAGCAAGCGGTCGATTTCACCGACCCGTATTACACCAACAAACTGCAGTTCATCGCGCCCAAGAGCAGTGACTTCAAGAGCGACAAAGCCAGCCTGAAAGGCAAGGTGATCGGTGCCCAGCGCGCGACCATCGCCGGTACCTGGCTGGAAGACAACCTCGATGGCGTGGTCGACATCAAGCTCTACGACACCCAGGAAAACGCCTACCTCGATCTGGCTTCCGGCCGCGTCGACGGCGTGCTGGCCGACACCTTCGTGAACTGGGAATGGCTCAAGAGCGACGCCGGCAAGGACTTCGAATTCAAGGGCGACCCGGTATTCGACAACGACAAGATCGGCATTGCCGTGCGCAAGGGTGATGCCCTGCGCGAGCGTCTGAACAAGGCCCTGGCCGAAGTCGTCGCCGATGGTACCTACAAGAAGATCAACGACAAGTACTTCCCCTTCAGCATCTACTAAGCAGCCTGCCCGCGTCGTCGATGACGGCGCGGGCGCTTGAGTTTCCATGAATTTCGACCTTTCCGGATTCGGCCCGGCCCTGGCCGCCGGCACCCTGATGACCATCCAGCTGGCGCTCAGCGCACTGTGCCTTGGTCTGGTGCTCGGCCTGCTCGGCGCCTTCGCCAAGACTTCTCCGTACAAGCCGCTGCAGTGGCTTGGCGGCACCTACTCGACCATCGTCCGCGGCGTGCCCGAGCTGCTGTGGGTGATGCTCATCTACTTCAGCACCGTCAACGTACTGCGCGAGCTGGGCGAAAGCCTGGGCGTCGGCAGCCTCGAGCTGAGCCCTTTCGCAGCGGGCGTCATCGCCCTTGGCCTGTGCTTCGGCGCCTACGCCACCGAAGTGTTCCGCGGCGCCATCCTGGCGATTCCCAAGGGCCACCGTGAGGCCGGCCAGGCCCTGGGCCTGTCCAAGCCGCGCATCATCTGGCGGGTGATCATGCCGCAGATGTGGCGCATCGCGATGCCAGGCCTGGGCAACCTGTTCATGATCCTCATGAAGGACACCGCCCTGGTATCGGTGATCGGCCTGACCGAAATCATGCGCCAGTCGCAGATCGCCGTCACCGCGACCAAGCAGGCCATGACCTTCTACCTGGTCGCCGCCATCATCTACCTGAGCCTGACCATCATCTCCATGATCGGCCTGCACTTCCTCGAGAAGAGAGCCTCGCGCGGCTTCGTAAGGAGCACTCAATGAATTGGGAGCTGATCATCAAGCACCTGCCGAAAATGGCCGAAGGTGCGTTGCTGACCATCGAACTGCTCGCGGTCGCCGTGGTGGCCGGCCTGATCCTGGCGATACCGTTGGGCATCGCCCGCGCCTCGCGCCTCTGGTACGTGCGCGCCCTGCCCTACGGCTACATCTTCTTCTTCCGCGGCACGCCGATGCTGGTGCAGTTGTTCCTGGTCTACTACGGCCTGGCGCAGTTCGATGCGGTGCGCCAGGGACCACTGTGGCCCTACCTGCGCGATCCATACTGGTGCGCGGTGATCACCATGACGTTGCACACCACTGCGTATATCGCCGAGATCCTGCGGGGCGCCATCCAGGCCGTACCACCGGGCGAGGTCGAAGCGGCACGGGCGCTGGGCATGTCGCGGGCACAATCGATGCTGCACATCATCCTGCCGCGTGCCTCTCGCATCGGCCTGCCGGCGTACAGCAACGAAGTGATCCTGATGCTCAAGGCCAGTGCGCTGGCGAGCACCGTCACCCTGCTGGACCTCACCGGCATGGCGCGCACGCTGAACGCGCGCACCTACGTGAACATGGAGTTCTTCTTCACCGCCGCTGTGTTCTATCTGGTGATCACCTTCGTGCTGATCAACGCCTTCAAACTGCTGGAACGCTGGCTGCGCGTCGACGCCTGCCAGGGCCGCTGAAGTGACGGGGCCCGCGCCCCGTCACCCTTCGCCATGACCCGCACTCACTCTCTCCAGCCACTCAGTGGCGATGCCCTGCTCCAGCGCTTCCAGGCGCTGGACGCATTGCTCTGCGCGCACCAGGCATTGTGGAAGCCACGCCCCTTCACCCATCGCCTGCTGCCCTGGGAAAGCCAATACCCCGAGCTGGGCAACTGGCTGCGTGGCCGCACGCTCGAACAAGCCGAAGCGGCCCACAATCAACCGACAGCATTGCAGGCCGCTCCTGCGCCCTTTCCCGAGCTAGCCGCCCAAACGGCACTGCTGAGTGAAATTGGCGACCTGCCCCAGCACGCGTCTCGCCAGTTGCCGTCACGCTTTTCGGTGGATGTACCAGGCCGCAAGTGGCAACAGATCCGCGCCTTCAGCGACAGCCTGCAGTTCCAGCGCATACCCCGGCACTGGCTGGACTGGTGCGCGGGCAAAGGCCACCTCGGCCGCGTGCTCGCCCATGACGGCCAGGCGCTGACCTGCCTGGAGTACGATCCTGCTCTGGTCGCCAGCGGCAGCGACCTTAGCCAGCGCCTGGGGATAACTGCACAACACATCGAACAGGATGTGCTCGCTGACACCGCCAGCGAGCGAGTGCTCGCCACCCATACGCCCGTCGCCCTGCATGCCTGCGGCGGCCTGCACGTGCGCCTGATGCACCTGGCCAGCGCGGCAGGCTGCCAGCAACTGGCGATCGCTCCGTGCTGTTACAACCGCACTGCGGCAGGCAGTTACCGCGCGTTATCCACAGCGGCCCAGAGCTCGCCTCTCGACCTGTCACTGGATGACCTGGCCCTGCCCATGAGCGAAACCGTCACCGCCGGCAACCGTGTGCGCCAGCAGCGCGATCAGTCCATGGCCCGGCGCCTGGCCTTCGACCTGCTGCAACGGGAATTGCGCGGGGTGGACGACTACCTGCCCACCCCATCACTGCCGCCCGCCTGGTTGAAGAAAAGCTTCGCCACCTACTGCCGCGACCTGGCGGCACTGAAAGGCCTACCACCGCCCGAAGAGCGCGACTGGCAGGCGCTCGAAGCGGCCGGCTGGCAGCGCCTCGCCGAAGTACGCAATCTGGAATTGCTGCGCGGCCTGTTCCGTCGCCCACTGGAGCTCTGGCTGGTGCTCGACCGCGCGCTGTATCTGCAGGAACAAGGCTACAGCGTGCGCCTCGGCCAGTTCTGCCCCGCCCACCTCACGCCCCGCAACCTGTTGCTGCTCGCCGAACGCGCCTGAGTTGCGCACACAATCTGTGGATAACTCTGTTCACAGATTCTGAGCAACAGCCGCCAAGCCCCCTCCAGCAAGGCCCAATCAAAGCTGATCATTTTTTGATCAGACAAAAAATCCATATAGAACAATATCTTGTAAAAGCTGCTAAAGGCTGCGTAGGAAATAGCCAAAACGATCTACCCGCCCTGCATTTGTGCATAAGCCGCTCCAAGGCGTCAGAAAAAGAGCAGCAAAAACCTGCCGCAAGCGGCTTTACTCGTGCGAATGAACGGATATGAAAATGGCACTTCAATAGCCAGGCAGATTGATTCTGCCCCGTTCAAACGTAGCGCGAATAACTGCTTCGCCGACATTCGAAACATCAATACTTCACAGCCGTATTTTGCAACACTGATACTTCATCCGAATAACCATGAATTATGCATACTTCAAATATCAAAATTGAGTCATATAAGCTTCACTCAATGGAATTGAAGTATGGATACTTCAAAAGTGCTTCTGGAGATACTCGATGAGAACGACCCTTCTTGAGCAAATCAAACGGCGCCGCAAGCAGCTGGGGCTAAAGGGTATCGATATGCCTGCGCGGACGGGCATCAACCGTCAGCAATACGGGCTGATCGAGAAAGCTGGCAACCCGAACCTGGAGACTCTGGACAAGATAGCGGAGGGCCTGGAGGCAGAACTCATGCTGATCCCCAAGGAAGTTCTCCGCGACGTGCAGGGCATCGTGAAGACGGCAGCCACCAATCAGCGTCCTCGTCTCACTCACTCCATGAGCGATGCCGCACCTGATGCCGATCATAATGAAGAACGTGACGACGTCGGTGACCCATGGGCGATCCTGGCAATGGCAGAAGGACAAGCGTAATGGCAGCCGAAGAGGTTTCGGCGCTGCGTCTGTCCTTGCAGGGCCAGCTGGTCGGCTACGTAGCCGGGTTCGACAGCAACCGGAACTTGCTTTCGCTCGCGCCCGAATACATTGACAACCCGCAGCGCCTGTCGCTGACGCTATCGATGTCATCCCAGAACAAGTTCCAGGCCATTGCACCTCGGCTTTTCCCCCTGGCGCGCCGCATGCAGCTCCACCCTCTGTTGAGCAATCTGCTGCCGGAGGGCGCACTACGAGAGCTGCTCGCGCAACGACTGAAAATCGACCAGATGAATGAGTTCCCGCTCATGGTTCACCTGGGTGCCGATCTTCCCGGGGCCCTGCTCGCTGAGCCGGTGCCAGCCGATGACGTACCCGACTACGCATTCGGCGACCGCGGCAGGCTGGACCGAATCGCGATAGATGCCATGGATCGGGTAGCGCACTTTTCGCTGGCTGGGGTGCAGATGAAGTTCTCCATGCGCAACCGCGATGGTCGTTACATCATGGGCGACTCGAAGGAGCCGGGAGACTGGATCATCAAAACCCCTTCGACCAGGCACCCATACGTTCCAGCGAATGAGTTCACTTGCATGACGCTAGCCGGCCTGATCGGGGTGGCCATCCCGGAGATCCGCCTGGTAGGCATAGAGCAGCTGGAGCAACTTCCTGAAATCAACTTGCCAAACGAGTCCGTAGCCTACGCAATCCGCCGCTTCGACCGGGAAGCGAACCAGCGGATTCATACTGAAGATTTCGCCCAGGTGACCTTCAGCTATGCCGCGCAAAAATACGAGGCAGCAAGCTATGAATCGATCGCCGGGCTGATCTACAAGAACGTCTATGCAGGCCAGCTCGACGTCATTCAGATGGCCATACGCCTGCTGGCGAACATCCTTCTGGGCAATGGCGATGCCCACAAGAAGAACTGGAGCATCATTTACAGAGATGGGATAACACCCTCTCTCTCACCGGCCTATGACATCCTCTTCACCAGGGTGTACATGGGAGACGAGCAAGAGCTCGGCTTGTCGATGGCGGGCACCAAACGCTGGTACGACGTAACCATGGAGCACTTCATGGCTTGGGCAGACCGGGCAGACCTGCCGAAATCAGCGATCAACTACAACCTCAGACAGGCAATCAACGCGGCCCGCGTGCATTGGCCACAGGCGCTTGCGGAAAGCCCTATGGCCGAGCAACACAAGAAAGCCCTGAGGGCCCACTGGCGCGCTCTGCAACCCGACTTCAGGATTGAAGCCTGACTTTTCACTGATACCCGGGTGCAGCCTGATTTCTCATTGAAGACTCGCGCTGCGCAGCAGCACTCAACAAGGCAAAGATTTCAGCGAAACAAGCTATAAGCCGGTTTACAAGGTTTTACCAATGGCTATAATGGCGACCCTCAAATGCCGGTATAGCTCAGCTGGTAGAGCAACTGACTTGTAATCAGTAGGTCCCGGGTTCGACTCCTGGTGCCGGCACCATACAAGGTTCCAGAGAAGGCTTTCAAAATCTCTGAAACCCCCGAAAAACCCGCCTTCTGGCGGTTTTTTTCGTTTTGGCGTTCCGTCGGATTCCGCCAAAATCTTATGGATACCAGCCGTTTTAAGGATAAAGATAGGGGTAAGGTCATTCGATAAAGGGAGGAGTACCCTTATGTCGCGCACCACTGCCCCGCTCTCTGATTCGGCTTGCCGTTCAGCCAAGCCCACCGACCGCGCCTACAAGCTTTTCGACGGCGACGGCCTCTACCTTTTAGTCCAACCCAATGGCCGCAAAGGCTGGCGTTTCAGGTATGTAAAACCTGATGGTCGTGAAGGACTGACCTCGTTTGGCAACTACCCCGTGGTCGGCCTCGCCGATGCGCGCAAGAAGCGGCTGGAGGTCAAGCGGATACTGGCGGAAGGCATCGACCCCATCGAGTCCAAACATCAAGCCAAGACGCAAGCCACAATCCGAGGCCGAACCTTTGAGGACGCAGCCTTGGACTGGCACAAAGCGATGTCTGCCAAATGGGCTCCGGGCCATGCCAAGACGGTCCTGAGCCGCCTCAAAACCCATGTTTTTCCTCTAATCGGTGATCGCGCTATTGTCGACCTAGACACTCACGACTTGATGCAACCTCTGGAAGCAATCCAGAAGCGTGGCACGATTGACGTCGCGTTAAGGGTACAAAACTACCTGCAAAGCATCATGCGCGAGGCGAAACGTGCTCGACAGATCGCAGCAAACCCTGCCTCCGACCTTGAAGGTTTGATCAAAGCCCCGAGGGTAGTTCACCGCCCAGCTTTACCCTTATCGCGCCTGCCTGAATTGCAGGAGCGCATCGACACCTACAAAGGACGAACGCTGACTCGGCTGACAGTCATGCTCTCTCTACATGTGTTTGTCCGCTCGAGCGAACTGCGCTTCGCCCGCTGGAGCGAGTTCGACCTCAAGCGCGGCACCTGGGAGATACCGGACACTCGACCCGCGCTGGACGGAGTACCCTTTTCAACAAGAGGTACGAAGATGGCGGGGGACATCCACCTTGTACCCTTATCGCCGCAAGCCGTGACTCTGCTTGAACAGATCCACGTCCTCACCAGCAAATTCGACCTGGTGTTTGCAGGCGATGCCAAGCCCTGGAAACCCATGTCTGAAAACACAGTGAACAGCGCGCTTAGGAAGATGGGCTACGACACCAAAACCGAAATCTGCGGCCATGGGTTTCGGTCGATGGCCTGTAGCGCGCTGATTGAGTCAGGGCTGTGGTCGGAGACAGCCATTGAAAGGCAGATGAGCCACAAGGAGAGGAATAACGTCCGAGCGGCCTATATCCACAAGGCTGAGTTCATCGAAGAGAGGAGGCTGATCATGAACTGGTGGAGCCGGTATCTTGAGGTCAATCAGCAGGAGCATGTCACCCCGCACGAATTTGCGAACCAGGCCGGCGCAAATGTCACTCGGCTAAGGATAAAACGTGGCGCAACAGACTAAGCGCTCGGCCTCCGGGCCACAGCTCCACACAAGGAAAATGGGTTTGTATTGATTACCGCTTGCATGAACGTTGAATAGCAAGGCCTTTGACGACTGGCTGCATTCTCCCCTAGCCGGTCGAAGTGAAGCCAAAGTACGCATCCCCACAGCATAGGCAGGATCGTGCACGTCGTCCGGCCTTTCACTTGGGTAGAATTGCTTATTGGTCGGCTTTCAAAATTACTGCTGCGACCGCTGCGGCGAAGGTATCAGGGCCACATTCCCCTAGAATGTGAAGTGGTATTCCGAGTTCATCGCACACTAACTGCGCCTGAGCGCGCTCCGCGGCTAAGAACTTGATAGTGTGGTCAATATCCAATTCCCGGCTATCTCGTTCTCGTATGCGAGTCGCAATTGTATTAGCGTCCGCCTCCAGCAGCAAAACTCCATCGAGGCGAAGAGCCTTAAAAACGTCCGCAGCCAAAGGTGAAAATTCACCCTGAGCATCCAGCAACACAAAATGCCCGTCCAGCAGTAACCGAGTGCCAGCCTCATTGTGGCGAGTGACAGCATTCGCCAGTGCTATCTGATTGGCGTCCACATCACCGACCCGTTTATCCGTCCCCCAGTCAGGTAACGCGCGCTCCTCCTTGATCAGCTTACTAGCTGAGGTTTGCGTTAGACCTAAGGCTTTAGGAAGTTGAGAGGCTAGGAAAGTCTTACCAACACCGTGTACACCTGCGACGAATATGTTCACACTGATCCCTCCGATGGAAACATTGCGCGCATTACGCGTGGGAAATCGTTCGGACCTAGATAGAGAAAGGACTGAGGTGGTGTGAAGTTCGCGAAAAGATCCTTTGGATCGACCTGAACTTCGGCGATCTTTATGCGCTGGATCATCACACCGAACGCAGTCTTCTTTCCTTTGACATAAGTCTTGAGTTCGTCATAGGTCACGCCGCCCCCGTTGGCATCCGCCAAGGTCCAGAGACTCTCAAAATCACACTCCTCGACCCGGTCGATAAAGGCTACCCCTACCAACCTTTGTTTTGGTGCTGATGAATACAACACCATGACGCCAATATCGTTGGACGGCCAGCTGCGACGCAACTCAACACGCTTCGTTCCTGCAAGGATCAGGTCAGCGTATTTGGGCTTTATCGAAAGCAGGACCGCCCTACCGCTGGGTTGCTCGAATGATTCGGGAAAAAGACTCATCAGTTATTTTCGTGATCGATTGAATAGGCCCTCTGACAATCCGCAAACGCTTAAGGTGCGCATAATCAAGGGGGGGCTCGAAGTGGCATATCAGACGGAATAGCATCACCTTGGTCTCAGCCCTGGCCATTTCCACTATTTGCTGGTCAGAGTACACGGTTCTACGGCTCACAATCTGAGCGATCTCGTCGGCGGCTTCCGACCACACATATCGTTCAACAACACCCAGCGTCGTCAACGCACGCATGTCGCCACTGCGATAGAACATTACGACATCGCCTGGACGCGGCTGTTTGCTGGGAGTGTGACAAAGGTATGCGAGTTTGATCGCATTGCTGACATGCCGTTGCGGATGGTTATCAGGCAATGCATGTCCTGGACGCTGATAGTCAGGGAACAAAATGTCATGGTACTGAGGCTGAATTGGCACTATAAATTTATGGACATCATCACCGCCCATGTAATGCGGATAATAGAGCTGGACGTACTGGAACGGGTCCATCTGTAGCGGAGGCGGAGCGACAGGATGCGCTTTTACGTAAACCGCGTCCCCTTGGTAAAGCCCCTCGTAGCGAAAACCGAAGTCTTCAATCAGAGTGATCAGTTGTGATTGCTGAACGTTGTTAGCGTGCAGGAAAATCGACTCGCATTGGTGGTTTGTCGCGTACTTAAAGGCAGCCCGGAGAAACAGCTCTCCGAGCTTCCTTCCACGAACGGTTTCGCCAACCTTGAACGTACAGAGTTTCAATGCCCTGCCGACAAGCACCTCACCATCGTCCGTTACAGCCTGGTCGGCCTGAACAGCGTAAATACAGATAGCCGCTATAGCCTGATGAGCGTCTTCGCGATAGACCCAAGCACGACGCCCCTCCATGGCCTTACGACGAAACCAATCGTTAAAACCATCGTAGCCCGCACGGATACTGTCGAAGAATGGCCCAGCCAGTTGGTGGGTCAACGTATGGATTTCAACGTCTTCAATGTGCGGGAGTCGCACCTCACCAGGCTCATGGAGCCGGCGCAGCCAGTCGTCGGCAGTCTGGATGAAGTACACGCGGCTACTCAGTCCGCGTGCCCGCGCCTTACGGTGCAACCCCTGATCCTCGGTCACCAAAACGTGCGCTGCATCATTCTCTAACGCGTAGAGAATTTCATTGTCACAAGCGTCGTTTACCGAAGTTTCAGGCGAGTTCCATGGACAAGCCGGCCCAGCCTGCAGTTGAGTGTACTGACCGAGCCTAGCCAAAGTGCGCTCGCGCCGAGCCTCATCAGTGTCACGCCTGATGTCCGCGGCTGACGCAGGGTGGTAAAGCAGTTGGTAGCCGTGCGCACTGCACAACCTAACGAAGTTTGTAAGACTGGGCTGCAGTACCACCATGGAGTCCTGAAGCGGGATCAGGATGTTGGTGTCTAACAAGAAACGAAGACGCAATGCCAAGGATGCCTCCAGGTGGCGCGGTCTAACGCACGACATTAGCTGTCGAACACGAGGTTACGCCCGTTGACTACTCTCGCCACTCAACCCAAGACATTGCTGATGGACTGATGTTATTTAGCCACGGAGTCTAGGCAGACAGCCGGTAAACCGCAACGCACATCGCTTCCGAGCCCTGAATAGAGAAAATACAAACAGTCGGTCAGATGGGGCGGGATAACACAGCGTTCGAAATCTAGATGATCCGCTTGTCCACGCGGGTCCATCCAAACAGGGCTGCAAAGCCGCCCTGCTTGGATGGACCTCATTTAAAAAAACTAAAGCCCACGCAAACTGTCTGTGGAAAACCACTGATTTCCACCGGTGGATAATTTCATCCACAGCAGCAGAACTCCCGAAAATTCGAGCCTTGACCCGAATTATCCACAGGCGTAGAAAAGATCGGGCAAAGCGCTGTCGCTGACAGCAACCCCAGGTAGCCAGAACCTTTAAGGCTACGCCACACCGTGGTGGTTCTCCCAAAGTGCGATTAGCGTCCGGCGGATCGCACGGTCACAGCGATGTGATGGATGCCTACTTTTACCAGTGTGCCCACTGCGGCAACTCATCCCCCTTCATAGCTGCCCTGCAGCAACCTATCCACTTGGCCATTCCCGTGCGCCAACCTGCGCCCGTCTCTTTCTCCCGGAAAGAGACGGGCGCTCCTACCACTGCTGCAGCCCACAACGTACAAGGCTTTGGGGCATTCCCCCTCGTGACAATCGACGTGACAAACACCGAAGTCACCAGCAACAGCGATGCCGATGATGGTGCCGCAGCCTACGGAATGGACGGCACCTGACTGACAGTCAGGCATGCCCCGGTCATCGCATCACTGCCTTCACCAGACTCAGAATCTCGCGGCACCGGTCTCGTCAGCCAGTGCAGCCTCTACCCGCCCACTTCTTCGGAAGTGTTCAGGAGGCCAGATCATGAGATGCCCAAGCTCCCGGTCGTAAAGAGCCGTCAGTCCCGCGTTAGTGGACAACCCTCACAGGTCGCAGGGGCCTTGATCCCTGATAACACTCAACATTCTTGGCGGGATGACGTGGGGAAGGTTTTAAAAGTATTGGCTTCGAGAAGAGTTCGATCATGGCATTGGTAGGCAGGCGAGATGGACGCAATTTTGGCTATGGTCGGCAACTGAGCTATGCCGGACCGCAGGCATTGAAAGACCTGTTTGGCGGTGGGCATTACGGGACGGTCAAAGCACACAGTGATCGGTGGCTGGCGTTTGTACGCTGGTGTCGGTCGGAGGATGGGCCAGGCGTCAACGATGCGCGACAGATTGATCGGCAGACCTTGCTGGACTACACCGGACATCTGCGCCAACAAGTTGAACAAGGTGAGCTCGCTATCGCCACTGCGCAAAACCGGTTGTCCAGTGTGAATCGAACCATGGCCGCGCTTCGCGGTGATCAGTATGTGAAAGTGCCGAGTCCGAGCAAGGCGCTGGAAATGCAGCGCACCACCATCCGCATGACAGTTCCACAAGGCCAGGATCGCGAACACGTGATGCGCATCGTCGATGCGCTCCGCGAACAGCATCCCCGTGCCGCCGCCATCGTGCAGTTGGCACGCGCCACCGGCATGCGTTTGCGCGAGGCGATCTTGGCCGACCTGCCGCGTCTAAAACGTGAGGCCGAACAATACAGCAAGATCAATATCCAGGATGGTACCAAAGGTGGTCGCTCTGGCGCGTCGGCGCCTCGCTGGATTACGGTAGATGAGCAAATTCGTGAGGCGCTGAGGTTTGCCGAACAGGTCTCGCCCGACGGCAGCCGCAACCTGCTTGCACCTAACGAGAGCTACCTCGATTTCCAACCGAGTGTCGTCCGCCCCGCCCGAGATATCCTCCATACGTACAACCTCAAAGGCTTCCACGAACTACGCGCGGCCTATGCGTGCGAACGCTATGAACAGATCACCCACCACCTAGCGCCCATCAACGGTGGCAGGTGCAGGCGGCTCAATCCGCGCCTTGATCGAGAGGCACGATTTCAAATCAGCTATGAGCTGGGACACAGCCGAATCGACGTGGCATCGGCCTACATCGGTGGCCGAGAATGACCAAGACATTCGATATGGAACTGTTCCTAGCGGGAGTTCTAGCAGGCTCGCATACCACTCGGCAACGCCATCTCCGCCAAGCCAAAGCTATCCAAACGGCGATCGCGGAACGCTGGAAACGCGATAATCCCTGGACATGGCAGCGTAAGCACCTAGCATGGTTTCTAAACTTCTATGTGAATCAGCATGCTGGATCGACGCGATACTATTATCTACTGACCATAAACTTGATCGTTCATCGGTTACAAAAATCTTGGCAGATCAGCGATCTAGATGATTGCAATCAGCCGGCGATCCGAATGAAGATAGATTTCTGTAAGAGTTAATTTACCCCTACAGTTCAGCTGAACAGAGGACGCGTATATGAGTTACCTAAAAGTTCGTCGATTGCAAATGGAAAGCTAGGAAACGCAATATAAAGCCAGAACTTGTTACGCCCATAAATTTTAATACCTCGCACGTTATTTACTGCGAGCTTTCACCTCAACACCATCGGACCTATCGAAACCATGAAAATATCAAACCCAGAAAAACTAATTATTCTTATGCTTAGTGAGATTTATGACAAGCTAGAACTAAATGATGTAGACACTCATCTACTCCGCTCTGCCATCCACTCTGAAAATACTTGGGCAATCGATTGGGAGATGTCCGGCGTTTTTGGAAGCGAGGTAGAAGCGACTCCCCCACTGGTTAGTGAGATAGTAGACTATTTAGATATGTGGTCATTCCTTGAGGAGGCGTATAGCTTATTTGACTCAGCCAGCAAGGAAAAAATTGCTTGTGAAGCTGAGCCGTTTGGCAAGCACGTGCGCTTTCCAGGGTTTGACGGAAACAATGAACATGATGCCCTATCAATCGTCAGAATTTTAGTAGATGACATGGGTAGATTCAGCCGATTCAAGGGGCGAGAAATAAATTCCCACGCACCATTAATTCCAGCATATGCCCGGATGTATAAGGTATTCGAACCAATTCGAGCATCCCTTTCTGGAATTCGCCACCTAAGTCCCGAACAGGTCATTTCCGTACTTAAAGCAATGCGCTACTCGGAGGCATAATGAGTACGTTACGGTATCTGCAAGACGCTGTTTGGGAAAAATTGCCGTTTGAAGATTTCCGGCCGCGGTTTTTTGTTGAGTCATATAGCGAGAAACTGCGGATGTATACTCCACATTTTTATCAATCACGATTGCTAAATACATTTAGCGCTTGCTTAGAAATGATAGAGCATGTCGATGCCTATCAAGAAAACGATAAAAATGGAGGGTACATCCTCTCCTCTATGGACGAAATTATCGAGTGCTGGGAAAGTGACCCTATCGCTCAAGAGATTTTTAGTGAGCTTGCAGCCCTAAAGGCTGACCTTGCCAAGAAGGTTAAATCTGGCGAACTTGACTCAAACGTACAGGCTCGGCTAAAGGTACTATGCCGCACAATAATCGGACGGCAGCAAAAATACCTTAGCATACTTTTAGAACGACTGGAGGAGGCGATAGTTGGAACGTGCGACTTGGCGCAGACAGAGCGCATAACTGCTTCAATTGATCGCCTCACCGGCCTATATACCACATTCTTACTAAACCAAGGTTATTCACCTACTTATCTTTATAACCGTTGCGCTATGTTCTTTCGAAAAAATAATTACTCGGGAAGAAATTTCTCCGAGCAATTCAGAATGGTGACTGAACGGTTGAGGAACCAACAGTCTCAGTTTGATATCTATTACGGATTTCATGCAGCTAAACCGAACATTTTGCTTTCCGTAAACGATGAGCCAGGCATGAAAATTTTAAGTGACGCACCAAAGGAAATTGCCGAACTTAAGGATGCTCAGAAGGACACGGATATTAATGTTCTTGCAAAACTGACACTGACATCAACTGATTATATTTCGGCCGCTCTTCAAGCAAAGGAAAAAATTGATCGCTTTTTAGATACCACTACTGCATTTGAGTTTGGGAGCGAATTTCGGATTTCAGATAACTGCATAACGATACGGCAAGGTCAACTTCCCCATAGAAGAAAACTAAACGTCGGAGAGCTACTCGCATTTATTTCTAGCGAAAATGGTACCGCCATTCCACACGACAGCCTCGCCATACACAACGTATTTAAAAGTCTGAATGAGCCTGCGAAGGAGCAATTAGGTAGATCTCTTAGACACTTGAGACTAGCAAAAGTCTCGGTCTCCCTAGAGCAAAAACTTTTAAACCTATGGATCGCACTTGAATCCCTATTTACAAATACGGGCTCAAGCATTATTGGGAACATCTTAGATTTTGTTCCTCCATTTTATGCGGTTGCGGGGATACCTAGACGTGTACGATTTTTGCGCGAACTTCTCACAGCTAACAACATAACGGTGACACCACTAATTGCTGACAGCATTTATTCTGAAAGTACCACTTTCACCGATTCACTAAGTGATGAGCAGGTATTTCTCATACTCAGGAATGCTGACGCGGCAAAGGAGCTTTTTTACAGCATCGAGAAAAAAGAACATCTGAAATTCAAGCTTATGAAAATATTCAAGGAAATTGAAAACAACAAATCCATATCAGTACGACTAGCGAAGTCTAAGACAGACGTTAACCGTCAACTTAGAAGAATTTATTTTCTCAGAAACAAAATTGCACATACTGGACACTTCCGAGGTGTTCGTCCTCAACTAGTAACTCATCTTCTTGACTACGTTGCCACCACATATCGCGTTATAGCGGCGGCGGCAGGCAAGGCACAGGACGGGCATACCTATTCTATTTCAGAGCTACTAGCAGCTGCCAGCATGGGAACTGACCTAATAAGCGCCAAGATATCATCGAAGGATGAAATATCTACACTTGATCAGATCACACTACAAGCGGTGATATAGATGCAACGCAAGATGTTTTAGGATGCCATCAATTAGGACATATTAGATTTTTATATGGTGCCTGCTTCGAATCTAGGACTTTTCGATAGCAGGCGTCAAGTTTATTCAAATACGCTGCGAAAAAATCCTGTCGAAAAAGTAGCGGCCACATGCCATCATGCCTTACCTCCACATCCTACACCAGCCAAAATTAGTAAATATCTATATTAAATGGATTTAAAATGAATACTGAGTTAGCTATAAAAATCGATTACCTCCAGAAAAGAAAAAACCCCGCTCAAGTTTTTGAAGCTATGGGTTTATATATAAACGCATATCAAGATCTTTGCCAATTGCTTGCAAACTCAGTAGATCTGGAGGTTGCTTTTGAACTTGAACTTAACTCTGTATCTACAGGTT
This sequence comes from Pseudomonas flavescens, assembly GCF_013408425.1. Taxonomy (NCBI): domain Bacteria; kingdom Pseudomonadati; phylum Pseudomonadota; class Gammaproteobacteria; order Pseudomonadales; family Pseudomonadaceae; genus Phytopseudomonas; species Phytopseudomonas flavescens. The sequence continues at coordinate 4,018,704 of NZ_JACBYV010000001.1, forward strand.
CTATAATTAGCAAGCTTAGCAGTGTAAGCAGCTCCATTGCCAACTACATCGAAGAAGCTTTGTACTCCTCTGGAAGCGCACTTAGCTCTGAACTAATGGACGTTTCTGAAACGGAAACAGAGGCAGAGGTAAACTCAATTGCAATCGCTTTGGAAGCGGATATAAGAAAAAAAATAAATAGCAACATTGTTCCGCCACACATAGATAGGCAAGGATTGGCATATGTCCTTACTGAATTCTCTAATGCAAATAAGAAACTTCAATCGGGTGAAGTAGTGCAGCTAGGCGCAGCAAACAGTGATTATTTATCAAAGTTCAACGTTGACTGGAGGTTCAGCGGAGATGCCAGCAAGATGTTTATTGGTGATACATCAGACTTCAACGGGAGAGATAAGCTATACACAATGATACAAGTAAACGAGGGAAACTCTGTATGGTCATTCAAAAGCGCTGCAATGGAGCGTAAGTTTCCGGCCAAGATCGTGGACAAGGATTGGCTACAGCGATACCAAGCGGGCTTGATTGCACCGATTGGCCCTTTAGATATAATGGATGCAGAGCTCTCATATTCAATTTATACACCACCTGATGGTAAAGGTAGACCTCAGATTAGAAAAGCAAAAATTCACAAAATATTGAACATCCATAGAAATCGAGACTATCAAAATGCGCTCGACGTCTAATCGTAGTGCTAGGCGAGCCCTGCTTGCCGATCTGACGGCAGATTATTTGTATATTTCATTGCCATTTATGTTGCTGGTCGGAATTAAATTTTACCTAGCAAGTTGGCAGGAAATATTTTTATCTTCTGATTGGGCATTAGGAGCATGCATAGTTTTCGGGCAAGTCACATATAAAATTTCAAAATCAGTCGCAAAAGCTAGAGCTAATGCGCAGCATTATGGACTATTTACAGCTCACCGTTTTTCACTTGTTGTTATTTCTGCCGTTATTTATTGCGGGATGATTATTAAACCGACTATGTCGCTAGGTGCAATTCAAGTAATTTGGTTTTTTGTGGCATCCTTCTACCACTTCCGAGACGGAATCACAGCGCACCTAATTGATAAAGCGGAAATAAAACAAACTAACAAGTAGTAGATACTGTGAATGCTACTAGCACCTATAATGGCAGCCACATATTTTAGCTAGCCTATTCATCTTATTCACTATTCAATTCTGCCCCCATCACCCAAGCATTGAACTCTAATTATCATTAAGGATAAGCTAAGAGGTAGCAACCTGTTTGCCAATTATTAATTTCATTTATTTTTCAATTAGTTAAGTTTTTTTTCGACTCCTGGTGCCGCACCATACAACAAAAGGCCTCGCAAAAATTCGGGCCATGTCGCTTCTGGCGGTCGCTCAAGCAACGTCCACAAAATATTCAAGAAGCAGCCACCCACACATTTGCCATGTGACGCGAGCGCGCTGCTGCAGATCAGGGCTAAGGTTAAGGATTGAAGACAACCCTGGCGTTTACCTGACAAGGGGGCATGTGGACATCTCAACCGCACAAAGCATCAAGCTGGCCATCGTCTCGGCAGCGGGGCTGTCGAAGGACGCACTTCATATCTATGTGGGCATGGCGGTGTATCTGGCGTTGGTCGCGGTCACCCGACGACTCAGGCCGTACATTGCCTGGCTGGGTGTTTTCATCATCGCCTGTGCTGGCGAATGGGTGGACCGGCGAGACGATATCGAGAGCCTTGGATACTGGCGCTGGCAGGCAAGCGTTCATGACATCGTCAACACGCTGTTCTGGCCCACGGCGCTCACGCTGTTTTGGCTTCTGAAGTGCCGTAGAAAATCCGCCGTGGAGCCTTAACCTGTTTCGCTTTGCAAAGCGATTCCCCAAGGACTCTGCCCCGCCACAGTAAGAGGCCGTTCAAACGAACTACGGATCTTCTGCAGCAGAGCCCGGATGATGATCACTGGGGCATGAGCCCTGGTATCAAACGTGATCGAGCACCCTGAGGGCCGCTTTGGCCAGAAAGCCTGAGCGGCTTTTCTGCTCGGGATGGGCCTTTACGTACTCGTCGATGCGGCTGATCAGATGGCCAGGGAGCGTGATGTTCAGCTTCTCTGCCTTGCCCATGTATTTGGTTACGTCGATATCTACCACAGCCCAGGTACTGCTGGCGTATGCGGGATTGGCAGCGTGGTGGGTCAAGGTATTCGCTTGCGGGATCTGCGCGCCCTCTTCGGCCAGAAGCTGTAGGTGCCCTTCGATGGCTTCACGGGCCATTGCCAAGGCGTCGTCCAGATCGTCACCCGCAGAGAAGCAGCCCGAAATATCCGGCACTTCAACGCCCCAGGCGTGCGTGTCGTCACCAGGATGAATGGCGATGGGATAGAGCATGGTGATGGCCTCGCGTTACGGAGTTGCGGTTGACTGTACTCAAAGAACCAAAGAAGCCCGAGCGGAGGTAAGCAGACGGCAAAACCGTTGGCCCGAGGCTCCTAACATCGCCATCATCCGCACTCGTCGAAGTAGTTATAGTAACCACCACCAGAATCTCCGCCAACATCATCGCCGCGCTGCCTGCCAATGGGCCAGGCAACGTATCTAGATATCAGGCAGGGCGAGCGATGTACTGCAGATCACCAGTGCTCAAAGGCTGGTGAGTTTCACTCAAAGAAAGTTGAAGCGCCCGATAAGGCACCCGCAGGGCACCTCACCGAGCGCTTCACATCAGTTCGCGACCTGGCTGGAGAACTGGCTTACGGCGGCGACGACGCACTCCGCGTCTTTCTGGATATCCTGAATCACGGTGTCGGATGCGTTGGCCAGTGTCAGTGCTTCGCCGGCCAGTTCGCGGCTGCGGTTGATCACGTCGACGGCGTTGGAAGCGAGTTCCTGGTTCTGTTGCACCACGCCGACGATTTCCTGGGTGGCTTTGGAGGTGCGTGAGGCGAGCTGGCGGACTTCATCGGCCACCACGGCGAAACCACGGCCCTGCTCGCCTGCACGCGCAGCTTCGATCGCGGCGTTGAGTGCCAGCAGGTTGGTCTGGTCGGCGATTCCACTGATGGCTTTGACGATGGCTTCGATCATCTGGCCCTGCTGATCCAGCGCCTGGATGCCCTGGGTGGCGTTCTCCATCGAGTTGGCCAAACGGTGCAGCACTTCGACCGTATTACGGATCACTTCACGGCCCTTGCTGGCGCTGGTGTCGGTTTGCAGCGAGGTGCTGTAGGCCAGGTTGGCGGCTTCGGCGACGGCTTTTTCCAGGTTCACCTGCTCGGTGATCACGGTGGCGAACTTCACCACCTTGTAGAGCTTGCCGTGGATGTCGGTGATCGGGTTGTAGGACGCCTCCAGCCAGACATCCCGGCCGCCGCTGTCGATACGGCGGAAACGGGCGACGACGAACTCACCACGACGCAGGCGTTCCCAGAACTGGCGATAGGCGTCCGAGGCACTTTCTTCGGCGGTGCAGAAGATGCTGTGGTGCTTGCCGACCACCTGCGACAGGTTGTAGCCCATGCCGCGCAGGAAGGAGTCGTTGGCGGTGATGACGGTGCCGTCCAGATTGAACTCGATCACAGCGGTCGAACGCAGCAGCGCCTTGACCAGGCTCTCGTTCTCCAGCGACGCCTCGATGGTGCGCGTCAGGTTGCTGGAGTGGATGACCATCTGCTTAGCGCCCGTCAGATGATCGCTCATGGGGATGACCACCGAGCGCAGCCATACGTGCTGGCCGTCCTTGCCCAGCAAACGCAGGGCGCCGTTGAAGTGACGGCGTTCCTTGATCGCCGACAGGGCGCGCAACTGGTGCGGGTCCCGCGCCAGATCCGAGGGCGACAGTTGGGTCAGGTACTGCCCCTCGACTTCCCCGGCCCGATAGCCGAGTTCGCTCTGGAACAGGTCGTTGACACGCTCGATACGGCCATCGCCGCTGAGCTGGATGATGATCATTTCCTTTTCGAGGTTCTCCCTTACCTCCTCCTGCATCGCTAAGCGAGCTTCCAGCTCACTGTTGATTTGTTTGAGGCGAGAGTTGAACACGACAAGGACTCCAAAGTAGGTATCAGTGCATCGGCCCGAGGCTGAAAATCTTGAAGGATAGGTAGTGCTGGCAGCTGTCATTTTCGAGCATAGACCGCTTCGCTTACACCCGTGGGCCAGACACACGATTGCGCTTGTTCAATGCCCTAGCAGGCAGTAAGGTTCGACCGTCGCCGCATATCGGCGATACAGGATTGGCGTCCTGGAAAGTGGAAGACACATCAGCTGCTATCGCGGCTTTTCTGTGTCCTGCGTGTGGCTGCCTGCGTTATGGGCGGGCCGTATGTGGGCATCTTCGGATGCGCCGGATCCACTAGCCGGTACGCCAACCCATACGGTTCCGCCCACCCTGATTGGCGTCAGGAGGCGGCATGTCACTACTAGTGGATATATCAAGATGAACGAACACTTCGAATCCCTCCGCTTCACCCGTCATAACCGTTTCCTGCACGCCCTGATGCTCGATTCCCAGGCATGGTTCAGCGTCGTCGATCTCGGCCGCCTGATGGGCTGCCACCTCAACGAACGGCTCATCCGCAAGCTCGATGACGACCAGCACCGCATCATCAGCCTCAATCATCACGGCAATGTCCGGCCCACGCTGATGGTCAGCGAATCCGGCATGTATGCGCTGATGGTCTATCACCACATTCCCGAGAACCAGAACCTGCGCCGCTGGCTCACCCATGAAGTGATCCCCACGCTGCGGGCGACCTGCGCGCCCACGCCCGAGCAAGCGCCCAGCCTGAGTTCACTGCAGTGGGCAGGCCTGTCCGTGAGCCTGCTGCACTGGCGGAACGAGGCCTGGGTCAAATGGCGGGACATGCCGGCGCTGATACCTTCGGTGGAGAAGGCAGCGGGGCGGTCGCAAGGCTAGCGGGTCAGGCCTTGGTGAAAGGCCCGCTGCTCCGCTGCACGAACCCCACGTTATGCCGGCAGAACAGCGAGCCGATGCTGAGCATGCCGATATGTACGCCGTCGCACGCCAGCTCCTGTTGCAGGCCTTGCAGGTAGCTGCAGGCGGCGGCCGCTGGGTCGTCGTCACCGGGGGTGGGTTGCGCGGCGGCTTCGGTGCCGTTGTGCTCGACGAGGATGGCGCCCGACTTGCGCGAGCGCATTTCCGGCAGCACTTCGTCGACCACGGCAGTCATATTCAGGTAGGTGAGCGCGCATGCCTCGGTGCCGCTGGCCGGGTTCAGGGCGGCGGTGTAGTCCGCCGTATTGAGCGGGTCGAGGCCGTAGTACACCGCGTCGATGGGGCCGACGGTGCTGCGGATGGACCTGATCATCGCCTTGGCGTGCTCGGGGCTGGAGACGTCGCCGGTGAAGGTCCGTGTCGAGATGCCTTCGCTTTCCAGCACGGTCGTCAGCGCGCGCACGCACTGTGCATCGTCGGCCACCAGCACCACGTCGTAGCCGTCGTTGCCGTACTGGCGAGCGGCCAAGGCACCTGCGCTGTTCTGCGCACCGAATACCACAAGCGTTCTACTCATGATCAGTCCTACCTAACGATTGCGGGCAGCTACTGCGCGAGCTGGGTTCGCCAATAGCGGTGCTCTGCTGGCAAAGGTCTGCAGGTAGTACATGTCCCGGCAGGGCCTGTGCACCGGCTAGGCAGAGAAAGCCGCGGCGACGCATGAAATCCCGGTCCCTGGGAGCAGTTGTCCTGGCATAGTCACCGTCGAACATTGCCTGAACATTGCGTCGCAAACTTTTGCGCTCCGCTACTATGTGGCGCTTCGGTAAAACGGCGCGGTGCAGCGACTTTGCGAATCCTTCTGGTCGAAGATGACTTACCTATGGCCCAGGCCCTTCAGGCAGCGCTGGGGCGGCATGGCTTGATCGTGGACATGGTCCATTCGCTCGCCGCAGCGGCGTCGACCTTGCGCCTGCACGTGCACGATCTGTTGCTCCTCGACCGTGGTCTGCCGGATGGCGATGGCCTCGATTTCATCGCCACGGCCCGGCGCCTGACGCCTGCCCTGCCCATCGTGCTGCTGACCGCCCGCGGGGAGGTCGCGGAGCGGGTCGATGGCCTCAATGGCGGGGCGGACGATTACGTGGTCAAACCCGTTGCCGCCGACGAACTCCTGGCCCGCATACGCGCGATCGCGCGGCGCCCGGCCACGGTCATTCTGCCCACCGCCACCCTCGGCGCGCTGTCCTTCGACTTCACCGCCGGTGAGGCCATCGTCGATGGCCAGCCGCTTCACCTGCCGCGGCGCCAGTTGCTGATTCTGGAAGCCCTGATCTATCGCCAGGGGCGGACCGTGCTGCGAGAGAACCTCCATGAGGCGGTCTACGGCCTGGCGGACGAGATCCAGTCGAATGCCCTCGATGCGCATGTCTCGAAGCTCCGGCGCGCCTTGAAAGAGGCGGAGGCCGGGGTCGAGATCGCGGTGATTCGTGGTGTCGGCTATCTGCTCAAGGAAGGCCAATGAAAGCGCTGCACAGCCCCTCGCTCATCGGCCGCCTGCTGTGGTCGCTGTGCCTCATGCAGGTGGTGGTACTGGTGACCTCGATCGCGGGCACCCTGTACTACATCATCGACGACCGCTTTACCTTCATGAGCGACTCGGTCATCGACACGCTGGTGAGTGCCATTGCCGTGCAGCCCGATGGCCTGGCGTTCGAACGCACCGATGAGCTGCGCAGTTTACAGGCGGACAACCCGCAGCTCTGGGTGGTGATTCGCGACGCCAAAGGCCATCGTCAGCAGTTGGGTGACGTGCCGTCGGCGTATCAGGCGCTGGAACGCAGCCTGCCCTTGCTGGGCGTCTCGCAGATGCGCGCGCTGCCGGAGCAGAACGAGCTGACGATGCGTATCGAGGTCAAGCCGATTCAGGACCAGCAGGTGCACATCATGGTCGGCGGCGTGGCGATGTCCGACTTCAAGAGCCTGATTCTGCAGGCGACCGGCTTGCTCAGCCCCTACTTCCTGACGCCGTTGATTCTGTTCACCCTGCTCGCCACCCCCATCGTCGTGCTGCATGCGACCCGCGGTGTACGGCGGGTGACCAAGGAGGCCTCGGCGCTGGATATCTCCACCCCGGATGCGCACCTGACAGAGGATTCCGTGCCTCGGGAAATCCGCCCGCTGGTCAGTGCCTTCAATGCCGCCATGGAACGCCTGAGCAAGGCCTATCACGCCCGCGATCGCTTCCTGCGGGACGCGGCCCATGAGTTGCGCATGCCCATCGCCGTGCTGATGGCGCGTATCGACGGCATGCCTTCACACCCACTGAAACCGGTGCTGCTCATCGACCTGAGCCGCCTGGCCACCGTCGCCGAACAGTTGCTGGACCTGCAGCGGCTGCAGTCGCCCCAGGTCGAGTTCGTGCGCGTCGACCTCGTGGCCCTTACCCGCGACCTGGTCTCGGACATCGCGCCGGTGGCCCTCTCCCGCTGCGATGACCTGGTACTGAATGCGCCCGACCAGCCCGTGTGGGTGCTCGGCCAGGCCAGCGCACTGAGCCGCGTGATCACCAACCTGGTGCAGAACGCGCTCATCCACGGTGAAGGCACCGGGACCATCAGCATCACCGTGGCGCCACGCGGAACCGTGGCGGTCGCCGACCAGGGCAAGGGCGTGGCGAGCGAGGACCGCGAGCACATCTTCCACCCCTTCTACCGTGGCAAGACCGATGTTCCCGGCCACGGCCTCGGGCTGCATCTGGTGCAGGAGATCGTGCGCGCTCACCGGGGCCGCATCACGGTCAACGACGCCGCTGGAGGCGGTGCCGTGTTCACGGTTCATCTACCGGTCGTGTCGGCGTAGCACGACCTGGGCGGGCTAACGCTGTCAGCACTGGCCTACGGCTTTTGCCAAGCGGGGATCTCGCTCAGGTCGCGGTAGATCACCAGCCCTCGCTGCTGAGCCAGCTCGACCATCAGGTCCGCCCCTTGCGACGCGCCGCCGATGCGCAATACGGCGTCACAGCGCTGCAGAAGCGTCTTGGCATACTCGTGAAAATGGGCCTGGAACAGCTGATCGCCAATGTTGCGCGAACCCGCGAGCTGGACCAGAGGTAACGCCACCCATTCGGCAATGAGCGGAAAATGGCCCGCCTGCAGGAGCGCCCCGGCAGCCATGTGCATGGCCTGCAGGTTGGCGGCCAGCAGCGCGGGGTCGTCATCGGTGCCAGAACGGTAGGGGCCGGCGACCAGAATCATCCGGGGGCCGGAGGATGGCATGAGTCGCTTGAGGTACTGCAGAAGGATGATGGTCTTGCCGTCCATGATCCGTCCGTCGTCGACCATCTCCAGCGCCAGGTCGAAAGGCAGCTCCAGCACCTCGATATCCTCGCCTTCAGCGGCCAGGCCACCACCGTCGCTGACCCGGTCCTCAGGCTGATATTCGCCGACGAAGAAATGCACGCGCTCGGTGACCGAGCCGGGGCTCATGAACGCCTCGCAGACCTTGCGCACCGCCTTGACCCGATAACCGGTTTCCTCTTCGGCCTCCAGGCGGATTCGCTCTTCGGGGCTGGCGTTGTCCAGCAGGCCCGCAGCCGCTTCGATCAGGTAACCGTCATGATCGTTGACGTATGCCGGGATGCGAAATTGCCGGGTGAGGATGACCGTGCGTTTCGCCAGATTGTAGAGCCCGATCGTGGCGCCGTTGCCCCGGTCATAGACTTCGCGGGTCTGCGCTTGCCAACTGCCATCCCGCCGCTGCTGCTCGAACTCGATCTTCTTGAGCAGGTACCAGTTATCCGAGAGGGTATGTTGCGCAACGATTCGTACGTTGCGGTCGTTCATGGGTTGCATCTCCTTACTGGCCATCCGTATCGAATCTCCTCCAGTTTCACACCGCCACGCTCGAGGCTACGCGCATGCTGCGCTTGCGCCACCCAACCGGCCTTGCGGTAAAAACGCCTGGCCCTGGCATTGGCCGCCAGGACCCAGAGTGTCAGTTGGCGATAGCCGTGGTCTGCCAGACGCTGCAGCCCCGCCTCCCACAATACCAGGCCGACGCCTGAGCCCCACTGTTCGGCCAGTACATAGATGGCCAAGACCTCGCCAGTGACTCCGGCCACCGCATCGCTATCTCGACTGGCTCCGACTGAAATCCAGCCAACCACTTGCTCATCGAGCTCGGCGACCAGAATGGTCTCTCGCCCAGTCTCGATTGCGCGAGCCCAGAATGCCTCTCGCATTGCCAAGGCCGAATCCAGCGAGCCCAGATACTCGCTCGGCAGCAACTCGGCATAAGCCTGCTGCCAGCTTCTGATGTGAACGCTGGCAATGGCCTTGGCATCATTGGGCAATGCACTACGGATCATCGGAGTTGTAAGTCCCCGCAAAATCGGACATCCCGAGTGCTCCAAAGCAAATGGAGCGGCTGCTTGCCGGGTAGCACTCGAGCGCGTTCTTTTCAGCCAGAGGAGCGGCGGAATTGCCCATGCTCCTCCTAGGCATTCACGACCTTGTTCTTGACCAGGGTGAACATGCGTACGCGTTCGCTGATTTCCTGGAAGGTATGGCGGAAGGCGTCATCGTGTTCATCGGCAGTGGGATCGGCGAAATTCCACACCAGTGCTTCTCTGGAGGATGGCAAAAGCAGAGGTTCGTCGGAGGACTTGTCGCACAGGTCGATCAGATAATCGAAGTGCTGGCCTGCGAATTCGTCCATCGACTTGCTGCGCAGCCCTTCGGGGCTGACTCCGGCGTGCGCCAGGGTGGTGGTGACCCGAGGGTCGAGTTGCCCCGGCTGGGTTCCGGCGCTATGCGCCTCGAAGTGTTCGCTGTCCAGGTGGCGCAATAACGCTTCGGCCATGGGGGAACGTGCATCGTTGGCGACGCAGACGAACAAGACCCGTAGTTTTTCGCTCATATCCCATCCTCCGTAGTGCTCACATGAGTGGCTGGACCGACAGGCATCGAAACCGACCATGCCTGGCATGCTCTCGCGACCAGTAGACCACTGGCGAGCCCGGAGCTATCCATGCGTCACGAAAACGTCATCAAGCAGTATTGATTTACCCTCACTGACTTGAGGAGATGGCCCGTCGTTCTTGTCATTCCTGAACCTCTTGGCTGGGCCCGGAAGCGGCTCTTTCTGGGGCCGCCTCGTGTCCAGGGTCCAAGCAGCTCGTCCTTCTGACTCGACGTACAGCCCCGTACCCGGCGCGTGCACACGAAAGGCGCCATGCTGACTCTGCAACGAGTGAAGCCGCTTGATATCCTAGTGCATCGGTAAAGGGAGACTGGAGCTCCCGCCATGGAGGGATAGGCATGTCAGCAATCTGGAAGCCGATGTACCGCGTACCATTGGTCGCGTTCGTTCTCGCACTGCCTGCGTGCTCGGCATTCGGCCCGTTCTCCGAGTACGAAAAGAGCCTCATCTACAAGCCAATGCCAACGAGCGTAGCCGAGGCAAAAATGGAATGTAACGTGCGCCGTGCGCACTACGACTGGCTGCTGTTGATGATCGCGCAGCGAGACGAAAAGGGCTGGGATGACAAGGCCGAAAGGGACGTGATGATCTCGGACGCCTGGGCGGATTATCAACGCGCCAGGCGCATAGGGTGCAGCGGGTGGGAGTGATGGAATGGCTCCCATGAAAGGCACCGGTTACCACCGCAACCAGAGAAGAATACGATGAAGACGTTACAGCGCGGATCCGGCCACCTGTTCAGCCTGATGGTAATCGCGCTCATTGCCTGGGGTGCCTACGTGACGATCTACGTACCCTACGAACACAAGAAATCGATGGACGCGTTCCGCAGCAAACCGCCAACGGTGAGCCCGGCCAAGCTGGAAATCGTCGACACCTACAAGGCCAAGCCAACCCCCGAGCAACTGCCGCGCGGGCTGTACACCGGCACCGCCGAGCAGGACGGCTACCCGATGACCATCAGCTTCGAGTTTGGCGAGAACCAGATCATCACCAAGAAGGCTCATATCAAGAATTACGAGTTCAAGGGCTCAGCGGCTTATGACTTCGTGGGCTCGGTGATGACCTTCGCCAAGGTGCAAGGCGACGCCGTGCTGTTTCCTGGAACCGGCGAACCCATCGAGGTAATCAGCGCATCCGAAATCCACGTGCCGGGGCCTGGGACGACGCTGGTGTTGAGGCAGAAGTGAGCTTGCTGGCAGCTCCCATTAATGCCTCATGCGCCTGCCAAAGTGAGCCCGTTCCAACGAACCTCACAGCAAACGCTTCTGGAAAAATAGACGTTTGTGCCCTGCCGGATAAACATCCAGTTCACCGAACTGGCTGTAGCCATGCTTCTCGTAGAAGGCGGGGGCCTGAAAGCTGAAGGTGTCGAGCCAGATGCCCACGCAACCCTTCTCGCGCGCCACCTCCTCGGCCATGTTCATCAGCCGTGAACCGGTGCCCTGCCCTCGCGTTTGCTCCGGGATGGCGAGCAACTCGATGAATAACCAGCGATAGAAAATCTCGCCATAGAGCCCGCCAATCACCTCATCGCTGCGTTCGTCGCGAACCAGCAAGGCGATCGCCTCCGGCTTCGGGTCACCCGCCTGGGCCAGGTTGTATGCCCGCAAGGGCCGGAGAATCGCCGAGCGCTCGTCCTCTCCGGGGTTGGTCTTGATCTCGATACGGGTGCTCATTTCGCCATCTCCCTGGGGGTTACACTGCGGATATCTGGAGGCTTCGCTTCAGTGTCATGGCAAACGCCCGCTGACACCAGAGGGGGCTGGGCCTCCATTCGACTGGCCCGTTGCGCCAGCAGCTGCATACCGTGGCAGCGGGCTGTGCTTGCGGGCGAATCACCGGGCCAACGCAGATTCAGCGGGAAGGCCGCCATCGTATCGCCCGCAAGCGGGCTCCTACGGGCCGGAATCTTCATGCTTTTGTAGGAGTCGCGGGTCGACGCGCCTATTTCGTGGGTGTCGAACATCCATTTTGTAAACGCCACCACCATCGTAGGAGCCCGCTTGCGGGCGAATCATCGGGCCACCGCAGATTCAGCGGGAAGGCCGCCATCGTATCGCCCGCAAGCGGGCTCCTACAGGTCGGAATCTTCACGATTTTGTAGGAGTCGCGGGTCGACGCGCCTATTTCGTGGGTGTCGAACATCCATTTTGTAAACGCCACCACCACCGTAGGAGCCCGCTTGCGGGCGAATCATCGGGTCAACGCGGATTTAGCGGCAAGGCCACCCTCGTATCGCCCGCAAGCGGGCTCCTACAGGTCGGAATCTTCATGCTTTTGTAGGAATCGCGGGTCGGCGGGCCTACTTCGTAGGTGTCGAACATCCATTTTGTAAACGCCACCACCATCGTAGGAGCCTGCTTGCGGGCGAATCACCGGGTCACCGCAGATTCAGCGGGAAGGCCGCCATCGTATCGCCCGCAAGCGGGCTCCTACAGGTCGGAATCTTCATGCTTTTGTAGGAATCGCAGGTCGGCGCGCCTACTTCGCAGATGTCGAACATCCATTTTGTAAACGCCACCACGACCGTAGGAGCCCGCTTGCGGGCGAATCATCGGGCCCAACGCAGATTCAGCGGTAAGGCCGCCATCGTATCGCCCGCAAGCGGGCTCCTACGGGCCGGAATCTTCATGCTTTTGTAGGAGTCGCGGGTCGACGCGCCTATTTCGTGGGTGTCGAACATCCATTTTGTAAACGCCACCACCACCGTAGGAGCCCGCTTGCGGGCGAATCATCGGGCCGACGCGGATTCAGCGGTATGGCCACCGTCGTATCGCCCGCAAGCGGGCTCCTACAGGTCGGAATCTTCATGCTTTTGTAGGAGTCGCGGGTCGGCGGGCCTACTTCGTAGGTGTCGAACATCCATTTTGTAAACGCCACCACCATCGTAGGAGCCTGCTTGCGGGCGAATCACCGGGTCAACGCGGATTCAGCGGCAAGGCCGCCATCGTATCGCCCGCAAGCGGGCTCCTACGGGCCGGAATTTTTATGCTTTTGTAGGAATCGCAGGTAGGCGCGCCTACTTCGCGGGTGTCGAACATCCATTTTGTAAACGCCATCACCACCGTAGGAGCCCGCTTGCGGGCGATCACCGGGCCGACGCAGATTCAGCGGCAAGGCCGCCATCGTATCGCCCGCAAGCGGGCTCCTACAGGTCGGAATCTTCATGATTTTGTAGGAATCGCGGGTCGACGCGCCTATCTCGCGGGTGTGGAGCATCCATGTTGCAGACACCATCACCACCGTCGGAGCCCGCTTACGGGCGAATCATCGGGTCACCGCAGATTCAGCGGTATGGCCGCCCTCGTATCGCCCGCAAGCGGGCTCCTACAGGTCGGAATCTTCATGCTTTTGTAGGAATCGCAGGTCGGCGCGCCTATTTCGTTGGTGTCGAGCATCCATGTTGCAGACACCATCACCACCGTAGGAGCCCGCTTGCGGGCGAATCATCGGGTCAACGCAGATTCAGCGGTATGGCCGCCATCGTATCGCCCGCAAGCGGGCTCCTACAGACCGGAATCTTCATGCTTTTTTAAGAATTGCAGGTCGGCGCGCCTATTTCGTGGGTGTCGAACATCCATTTTGTAAACGCCACCACCATCGTAGGAGCCCGCTTGCGGGCGAATCATCGGGCCAGCGCAGATTCAGCGGTATGGCCGCCATCGCATCGCCCGCAAGCGGGCTCCTACAGGTCGGAATCTTCATGTTTTTGTAGGAATCGCAGGTCGACGCGCCTATTTCGCGGGTGTCGAACATCCATTTTGTAAACGCCACCACCACCGTAGGAGCCCGCTTGCGGGCGAATCATCGGGTCAACGCAGATTCAGTGGTAAGGCCGCCATCGTATCGCCCGCAAGCGGGCTCCTACAGGTCGGAGTCTTCACTTTGTAGGAATCGCAGGTCGGCGCGCCTACTTCGCGGGTGTCGAACATCCATTTTGTAAACGCCACCACCATCGTAGGAGCCTGCTTGCGGGCGAATCACCGGGTCAACGCGGATTCAGCGGTATGGCCGCCATCGTATCGCCCGCAAGCGGGCTCCTACAGGTCGGAATCTTCATGTTTTTGTAGGAATCGCAGGTCGACGCGCCTATTTCGCGGGTGTCGAACATCCATTTTGTAAACGCCACCACCACCGTAGGAGCCCGCTTGCGGGCGAATCATCGGGCCAACGCAGATTCAGCGGGAAGGCCGCCATCGTATCGCCCGCAAGCGGGCTCCTACAGGTCGGAATTTTCATGCTTGTGGGGGGCTGGAGGCTACGAGCCGCGGTCGTAGTGGTCGCCCCCTTGGCAGCGGCATTCAGCGACCAGTCATGAGCGGGAAATTACCTGACTGTGGCCTGTGCATAATCGACCAGCCAATCGTGTACGTCCGAAGAACGGCCGGCCTTGTCGACCAGGAAGTGCGTGTCGCTCGTCGCCCAGGTAAGCCGCGTGAACACGTTACCCTTGTCGTCTCTCGATTCGTACAGATAGCCGTAGGCATCGCCTACCTTGACGTTCGAGAGCTCCTTGATGGTGCGGTGCTGGGTGCGCGACAACGACAGGGCACGGATGAAAACATCGCCGTCCGGGCAGCTGTAGTAATACGCGTTTATCACTTCCTTTTTGCTGGTATGCAGAACGCCCATACCAGGGTTCTGGAGCGTGCACTTCACGAAGGCCGAAGGGGCGACTTGCGCAGGCGGCGGAGTAGGTTCGGCGCGGCCGGCAGGCGCTGATGGCTCGCGCGCCTTCGAGCGTGCCTGCAGTTCCGAGATTTCGCTGAGCCGACTCTTCAGGTCCGCATCCGCAACCATCGTGCTCTTCGGCTGCCTGGCCTGACTGACGATGAAGTCGATCATCGCGGCGCGCTCTCTAGCGCCAGCCCCGCCCACGCTTTCGTACAGGTAGGCGATCTCGCCCTGAGGTAGCGCGTGAATGGATACCTGCTCGGTAGCCGCACCTGCGGCAGCCGAACCCAATGCGATTAGCGATAACGGCACGAATGACATCCCTTTCATAACGAACACTCCCTTCCATGAGAGTGATTACCCTAGCAATCGCCAATCGAGGGCGCAAATGAGCATGCCGATGCCTTCAGGCCTCGGCTGAGGCTTGCGAGGCGTTGCACGAAGCGTGCATCAGCGATGGGCCGAACGGCCGACGAGAAGAGAACTCCGCGACCGTGCAGGTCGCGGAGTGAAACGCATCAGAAGCGGTACTTGGCCGATGCGGTCAGGCTGCGTGGAGCGCCGTAGGTGAGCGAGCCAAATGCGTCGAACACGTCAAAGTACTTCTCGTCGGTCACGTTGTCCGCATTCAGCTGCGCCGACAGGTTGTCGGTGATGTCGTAGCGCGCCATCAGGTTGACCAGCGCGTAAGAGTCGATGTTGATTCGCTCGTTTACACCCTGTGGGTTCAGCGCATCGGTATAGCTGGAGTCCTGCCAGTTCACCCCACCGCCGATGGTCAGCTTGTTGAACACGCCGGGCAGCCGGTAGGTGGTGAAGGTACGCAGCAGCTTGGTCGGGAAGAGGGTATTGGCGGCATCACCATTAGCGTCCCTGACCTTGAACTGGGTGTAGCCGACGGTTGCATTCCAACCTTCGGCCAGTTCGCCGGAGACCTCCAGTTCGAAGCCCTCGCTGGTGACATCAGTCCCCTCATAAGCGAACTCGCCGGGCATTCCGCCAGTGAGAAGAGTACCGGTGCTTTGAGCCAGATTGTCCTGCTTGATTCTGAAGATGGCGGCAGAGGTGTTCAATCGACCATCGAGAAACTCGGCCTTCAACCCTGTTTCGTAGCTTTCACCGACGATCGGTTCCAGCACTTTCAGGTCGCTGCCACGCTCGGATTGCGGCAGGAAAATCTCGGTATAGCTGACGTAAGCAGAGAGGTTTTCGGTCAGGTCATAAACCGCACCGGCGTAGGGCGTAAGTTCATGACGGGCGTCGATCTTGCTCACTTCCGAGAAGATATCGTCGCTGGTTTTCTTGTAGCTGGTATCACGCGCCCCGAGAATCAGCTTGAGATCGTCGGTCAGATTCAGCCGGGTCGCCGCAAACAGGGATTTCTGTTCTACGTCGCTGTAGCCATAACTTGCCAGAGGCGCCCAGGTAGGCTCAGGAAAACCACCTTTGTAGGAATCGAAGTTGGCAATACCTTCAAAGCCGGTTACCGGAGCGTGGTAATCGACATCGAAGTCCTGCTGGCTGTTGATATAGCCAAAGGCCAATTCATGGTCGCGCCCGAACAGAGAGACGGGGCCATTGAAGCGGATGCTGTAGTCATCCTGGACGGTCTCCGGCTTGTACCAACCCGGGAACGTCGAGAGTGCCGGTGTACCGCCCCCCATGACGGGGTTACCGGACACGTAGAGAAGCTTGGATTCGGACTTGCGCTCACCGCGGTTATAGCTGAGGTTGACCTGCCAATCGTTGGCGAAGGTGTGATCCAGATTGATGAAGTAGGTGTCGTACGTGGTTTCCCAACGACTCCAACCTGCGGATGAGGTCTTGGAGCGGCTCCAGTTGGTACGCGTACCATCCGCATACCAGACGGGCAGGCCGCCCCACATCGGCGACTTGTTATCGGTTGTCTGGTGGCTCAAGCCGAACCACAGCGTGGTGTCGGGAGTCAGGTCGATATCCATGGTGCCGTAGAGGGTTTCACGCCTGCTCGACTTCATGTCGATCCAGCTATCGCCATCATTGAGCTCCCCTACCAGGCGAGCACGCACGGTGCCAGACTCGTTGAGCGGCATGGAAATGTCGCCCTTGGTGCCGTAAGTATCCCAGGAGCCACCACTGGCTTCGACCGAACCAGTGAGTTCGCGGCTGTTGGCACGTTTGCGCACCATGTTCAGCGAGGCGGAAGGATCACCGACCCCAGTCATCAGGCCGTTGGCGCCACGCACCACTTCAACGCGGTCATACATGGCCAGGCTGCTGAAGATCTCCCCCGAACTCCAAGCTTGATCCCAGATGGTGGGTACGCCGTCGATCATCAGCGAGTTGAGTTCGAAGCCGCGGGCGTTGATCTGGCCGCGATCCGTCTCGTAGCGGTTCATGGAGATGCCAGTGGTGTTATTGACCACGTCAGTGATGGTCTGCAGGTTCTGATCCTGTATGCGCTGCTGAGTCACCACGCCGACCGACTGCGGCGTTTCACGCAGCGACATGTTCAGCGGTGTGGCGGTACGCGCAGCACGGCTGGTGTAGGACTGGGTACCTTCGGTCACGGCATCATCAGCGGGAGTGACGGTATCAGTGATGGCGGTCGCACCGAGCTCCAGTGGTGCGCCCTGCTCGGCCTGTTGGGCATGCACGAGGGGAGCGCCGAGCAGCGCACCGGCAGCCACTAGGCGCACGGCCAGCGCGAGGGAGCAGAGATTCATGCACGAAGCACTGGCACCGGCATCCTGCTGACGAGAGGTTTTGTTATGGGACATGAGAGGCTCCGACAATAGCGCTTCGGGCGTCACCGCTCTCTTCCCTGAAACACGTGCGGGATGTGCAAGCAGACGGATTCGTCCGGGCAGGCATCGCCGCATCCGGTCTGCTATCCGTACCGGAACGATCAAGCTCACGCTGGGCATGCACCGATATCGGGATGACATCGGCAAAAACCGCGCGAGACTATGTAAACGAGTTAGATTTGTAAATGGCAATTCATCGCAAAAGCGATGAGTTGCCATTCTTGAGTAGCAGCTCTCGATTTCCGTGAATACGTCGAGGCCCGATTAACACGACCGCTGATAGCGAAGGTAGCCCTGAGCGCTGGCTCCGGCATGAACGAAGCCCGCGTGCTCGTACAGGATCACTGCGGGGTTGTCTGGGCGCACATGCAGGCCCAACCGGGTGAACCCCTGCGCCGCTGCCGAAGCCATATACGCCTCGAGCAGTGCCCGGCCGATACCGTTTCGTCGGTAAGCATCGCTGACGCTGATCGTGCAGAGCTCGGCATGGTCCTGCTCCGACATCCACAACGAATAGCCAGCGAACATGCCGTCCACCTCGGCGACCGTGAGGCGGTCGATGTTCTCCACCCAACTGGTGAGATGCCGCTCCATCTGAAGCCGCCAGGCATTCTCATGGGCAGGCTCCCAAGCCCGGATGTAGGCCTCCTCTCCGCGATAAACCAGAGGAAGGTCGGTGATGCGGCCTGGTCGGAGTACGAGCGCCATCCGAACCTCCGGAGGTTGTGTGCGGGGGGTCATGATAAAGCGCACTGTCTGCCCTGAGTCAACGCTGGGGGCATGGGGCGATGGGGCCTAGGTCGAGGGCGAATTCAGAATCCGCCCTCATGCGTTGCCATCGCTGAGTCAGTGCTGCTGCCTGCGCGTCACCCCCACCCCGCCGCCTCGATCCGCGCGATCTCGTCGGGTTGCACGTAGTAGTCGGTGTCTTCGTCGTAACTGCGCACGATGAAGCAGGCGATGCTGGCCACGAAGCTGGCGCCCACCAGCCACCAGATGTGCCAGATCAAGGCGAAGCACATCAGGGTCATGAAGGCTGCGGCGATCAGGCCGATTCCGGTGTTGCGCGGCATATGGATGGGCCGGAAGGTGGTCGGCGCGGGCTTGAGACCGTCGCGTTTCATCTCGTGGAATTCGTCGATGCGGTCGCCACGCGGGGTGACCGCGAAGTTGTAGAACGGTGGTGGTGACGAGGTCGACCATTCCAGGGTACGGGCATTCCAGGGGTCGCCGGTGTGGTCGGCCAGTTCCTTGCGCTTGATGATCGATACGGCGAACTGGATCAGCGTGCAGGCGATGCCCAGGCCGATCAGCACGGCACCGACCACGGCGACGTTCAGGTAGGGCTCCCATTCCGGGTTGGTGGTGCTGTTGAGACGCCGGGTCATGCCCATGAAGCCCAGGATGTAGAGCGGCATGAAGGCCAGGTAGAAGCCGGTCAACCAGAACCAGAACGATGCCTTGCCCCAACCTTCGTGGAGCCTGAAGCCGAACACTTTCGGGAACCAGAAGGTGATGCCGGCCATGTAGCCGAACACGGCGCCGCCAATGATCACGTTATGGAAATGGGCGACCAGGAACAGGCTGTTGTGCAGCAGGAAGTCGGCGCCCGGCACCGCCAGCAGCACGCCGGTCATGCCGCCGATGGAGAAGGTGACGATGAAGCCCAGGGTCCACAGGATCGGCGTGGTGAATTCCAGGCGGCCGCGGTACATGGTGAACAGCCAGGTGAAGATCTTCACCCCGGTCGGGATGGCGATGATCATCGTGGCGATGCCGAAGAAGGCGTTGACGCTGGCCCCCGAGCCCATGGTGAAGAAGTGGTGCAGCCAGACCACGAACGACAGGAAGGTGATGGCGATGGTCGCCCAGACCATCGAGGCATACCCGAACAGGCGCTTGCGGGCGAACACCGCGGTCACTTCGGAAAACACCCCGAAGGCCGGCAGGATGAGGATGTACACCTCCGGGTGGCCCCAGGCCCAGACCAGGTTCACGTACATCATCGGGCTGCCGCCGCCGGTGCTGGTGAACAGGTGGAAGTCCAGATAGCGGTCCAGGGTCAGCATCGCCAGGGCGGCGGTGAGGATCGGGAAGGCGGCGACGATGATCACGCTGGTGCAGAAGATCGTCCAGGTGAAGATCGGCATCTTGAACAGGGTCATGCCCGGCGCGCGCATCTTGAGGATGGTGACCAGGAAGTTGACCCCGGTGAGCAGCGTGCCCAGCCCGGAGAGCTGCAAACTCCAGATGTAGTAGTCGACCCCGACCCCGGGGCTGTACTCGATGCCCGAGAGCGGCGGATAGGCCACCCAGCCGGTCATGGCGAATTCACCGACGAACAACGAGATGTTGGTCAGCAGCACGCCACCGACGAACAGCCAGAAACTCAGGGAGTTGAGCAGCGGATAGGCGACGTCACGGGCGCCGATCTGCAGCGGCGTGACGATGTTCATCAGGCCGACCACCAATGGCGTGGCGACGAAGAAGATCATGATCACGCCATGGGCGGTGAAGATCTGGTCGTAGTGATGGGGCGGCAGGTAGCCGCCGTCACCACCGGTGGCCACGGCCAGCTGGGTGCGCATCATGATGGCGTCGGCGAAGCCGCGCAGCAGCATGATCAGGGCGACGAGAATGTACATCACGCCGATCTTCTTGTGGTCGACCGAGGTCAGCCATTCGCGCCACAGCCAGCCCCACTTCCTGAAGTAGGTCAGCGCAGCGAACAGGCCCAGGCCGCCGAGCGCCACGGCGATCATGGTGACGACGAGAATGGGCTCGTGCAGGGGTATCGCGTCGAGGGTCAGTTTTCCGAGCATGTGTCGAATCGGCGCCGGCTGGCGGCGCACGGGCTCCTTGGGTCAGTGGGAATCAGGTGGCAGAGCGGCGTCTGAACAGCGGCCTGGGCTCGATGGCCGAGCGGCCGTACTGCACGCTCATGCCGGCGAGGCCCTTGAGGGCGTCGTGCACGGATTTGTCTTCGCGTACGGCAAAGCTGTCGAAGCCGCACTGGCGCATATGGCTGAGCTGGTCACGCAGTACGTCACCCACCGCGCGCAGTTCGCCACGCCAGCCCAGGCGGGTGCGCAACAGGTAGGCCTGGCTGTAGCCGCGGCCGTCGCGAAAGCTGGGGAAATCGATGGCGATCAGCGGCAACACGGCGAGCCAGGGCTGCAGCTCGACGGGGTCGTCGTCGGGGCTCAGGCACAGCCCGTCGCGGCTGGCCTCGCTGCCCTGCAGAACGGCCTCGCTCTGCAGTTCGCGCCAGCGCGTCAGGGGCAGAATCAACGGACTCTCTGCGGGCGCATCGGTCTCGCGCAGCAAGGCCCAGGGATCGTCGGTGACGAGGCATGCCGCACCATCGCGCAGGGTGATCAGGTTGTTCATGCTGGCTCTCCCGCCTTGCGGTAGACCCGCGCCTTGAAGGGCTCGATGCCGACACGCTGCACGGTGTCGATGAAGCGTTCGTCGCCTTCGCGCTGCTCATCGAAGGTCTCGACCAGACGCTCGATCACGTCCGGCACTTCGGCGGCGCTGAACGACGGGCCGATCACCTTGCCCAGCGCACTGGCCTTGCCCTGGGCGCCACCGATGGTCACCTGGTACCACTCGCTGCCATTCTTGTCGACGCCGAGGATGCCGATATTGCCGATGTGGTGGTGGCCGCAGGCATTCATGCAGCCGGAGATGTTCAGGCTGATGTCGCCGAGCGCGTGCAGTGTTTCGGCATCTTCGAAACGTTGCTGGATGGCCTGGGCGATGGGAATCGACTTGGCGTTGGCCAGGGAACAGTAATCCCCGACCGGGCAAGCGATCACGTCGCTGAGCAGACCGATATTGGCGCTGCCCAGGCCAATGCTCACGGCCCGCTGCCAGAGTGCGTACAGGTCGGCCTTGCGCACATCGGGCAGCACCAGATTCTGTTCGTGGGCCACGCGAACCTCACCGAAGCCGTAGCGCTCGGCCAGCTCGGCAACGGCGTCCATCTGCCCGGCGGTCACGTCGCCTGGCGGCAGGCTGGCACCCGGCTTGGTGGACAGCACCACGCTGGCGTAGCCCGGCACCCTGTGGGGCTGCACGTTACGCGACACCCAGCGGGCGAAGGCGGCATCGGCGGCCACGGCGGTGCCGAAGTCCAGGTCGGCATGGGAAAGCGCAGCATAGGCTGGCGGCGCGAAGGCTGCGGCGACGCGCTGATACTCGGCGGCGGTCAGCTCGGCGGGGCCGTCCTTGATGTGCTGCCATTCGGCTTCGACTTCCCTGGCGAAGGCGTCGATGCCCAGCGCCTTGACCAGAATCTTGATGCGCGCCTTGTACTTGTTGTCGCGCCGACCATGGCGGTTGTACACGCGCAGGATCGCCTCGACGTAGGACAGCAGGTGCCGCCACGGCAGACCGTCACGAATGACCTGCCCGAGGATCGGCGTGCGCCCCAGGCCGCCACCGACCAGCACCCGTGCCAGCAGCTCACCGGCCGCATCGCGATACAGGTACAGGCCGACGTCGTGCATGGGCACCGCGGCGCGGTCCTGTTCGGCCGCGCACAGGGCGATCTTGAACTTGCGCGGCAGGAACAGGAATTCCGGGTTGACCGTCGACCACTGGCGCAGGATCTCGGCCAGCGGGCGGGGGTCGAGCCACTCGTCGGCCGCCACCCCGGCGAAGGCTTCGGTGGTGATGTTGCGCACGCAGTTGCCCGAGGTCTGGATGGCGTGCATCTCCACCTCGGCAAGGCGCTCGAGGATATCCGGCACCTGCTCCAGCTCGATCCAGTTGAACTGGATGTTCTGCCGTGTGGTGAAGTGCCCGTAATCGCGGTCGTGATCCCGCGCGATGGTCGCCAGGGTGCGCAATTGCCGCGCCGACAGGGTGCCGTAGGGAATCGCCACGCGCAGCATGTAGGCGTGCTTCTGCATGTACAGACCGTTCTGCAGGCGCAGCGGGAGAAACTCCTCTTCGCTGAGCTCGCCGCTGAGGCGCCGTTGCACTTGGTCGCGAAACTGCGCAACGCGCTCGCGCACCAGCGCGTGGTCGTACTCGTCGTAGTGATACATGCAAGGCCCTCATTGCCGCCACACACGGCATACAGGCCAGCACTATGGACAAGAGGCGCATTTCGAAACAGACGCAGATAAAACTGAAAAAACCATATCAGAAGCAGAAACTGCTACCTTTTGTATCCTGAAAAACCCATATGGCATAGGCCCCTCAGACCTGATCCGTATTTCATGGAGATTTCTGGATCTGTTACCAAAATCGTCGGCGAGCCACCCTCCGCGCCCACACGATGACGAACAGCGGCGCTGCCCGCCTCCCAACCGCCAAGTCAGGACAGCATGAAACGCTACGAAAAATTCGCCGATGAAATAGCCGGGCTGATCCGCACCGGCGTGCTCGCGCCTGGCGAAAAGGTGCCTTCGGTGCGCCACGCCAGCCGCACCTACGGGGTAAGCCCTTCGACCGTGTTCCAGGCCTACTACCTGCTCGAAGACCGAGGGCTTATCCACGCTCGGGCGCGCTCCGGCTACTTCGTCCGCGAGCACGCCCGGCGCCCGCTGCACGAACCGGAAGTGCGCGCGGGCACGGCGCAGACCACCGATGTCGATGTCAGCGAACTGGTGTTCTCGGTGCTGGGTTCGCTGAAGGACCCGCACACCGTGCCCTTCGGCTCGGCCTTCCCCAGCCCGGATCTCTTCCCGCTGCCGCGCCTGGCCCGCTCCATGGCGCACAGCGTGCGCGACATGCCCAGCCACGCGGTGATCGCTGACATGACCGAGGGCAACCCGGACCTGCGCCGGCAGATCGCTCTGCGCTACATGGTCAGCGGCGTGCGGCTGCCGCTGGAAGAGCTGGTGATCACCACCGGCGCCATGGAGGCACTCAACCTGTGCCTGCAGTCGGTGACCGAGCCGGGCGATCTGGTGGCCATCGAGAGCCCGGCGTTCTACGCCACCCTGCAGGTGCTGGAGCGACTCAAGCTCAAGGCGGTGGAAATTCCCGTGCATCCACGCGAAGGCATCGACCTGGACAGCCTGGCGAGCAGCCTGGAGCAGCTGCCGATCAAGGCCTGCTGGTTCATGAGCAGCCTGCAGAACCCACTCGGCGCGAGCATGAGCGACGACAAGAAACGCGGTCTTTACGAGCTGCTGCAACGCCATCAGGTGCCACTGATCGAAGACGACGTGTATGCCGAGCTGTACTACGGCACCCAGCCGCCCAAGCCGGTGAAAAGCTTCGACCGCGAGGGCCTGGTGATGCATTGCGGCTCGTTTTCCAAATGCCTGGCGCCGGGTTACCGGGTCGGTTGGGTCGCCGGTGGCCGCTATGCCCAGCGCATCGCGCGGCTCAAGCTGATGACCACCATCTCACCCTCGGTACCTGCCCAGGCGGCCCTCGCCGACTACCTGCAGCACGGCGGCTACGACCGTCACCTGCGCAAGCTGCGTCATCAGCTGGAAACCCAGCAGGCATCGATGCTGGCCTCGGCAGCGCGGCACTTTCCGGCGGACACACGGGTAACCCGGCCGAGCGGTGGCTATTTTCTGTGGTTCGAATTCGCCGAACGGGTGGATGCGCTGCAGCTGTTCCGGATGGCGTTGGCCCAGGGCATCAGCCTGGCGCCGGGGCCGATCTTCTCGGCAACCCGCGGCTTCGGCCATTGTGCTCGGCTCAACCACGGCCACCCGTGGAGCACGCAGAGCGAGCAGGCCATGGCGACGCTGGGGCGAATCATCGATTCGTTCTGAGGGCGTAGCGGGTCGAGGTACGAGCGGATGCTCATCCCGGGCGGGATGAGCACCACCGGGTCAGAGCTGGTCGCCCTGCAGGCCGGCGTAGAGGCGGGTCATTTCGTTCAGTTGGCGGAACATCGACTCGGCATTCACGGCGACGATGGTCGGCACGAAGTCCTTGGAGGCAAAGGCCTTGGTCGCGAACTGCCAGCGCGCATCGGTCTTGCGCAGCGCCGCGGCGATCGCTTCATTCGGCGCACCGTTGGCCTGCAGCTCCTTCATGATGCTGTCGAATTCCTTCACCGAGGCGTCGAAGTTGGCATCCAGATTGGGCGCCTGCACCCCCCAGGCACGCGCCATGTAGAACATCGCGGTGCGCTGGGTGAGCACACGGTTCCAGCCACTTCGGTTGATCGAATGCGAGGCGGCGTCGCCGTTGTGCTTCTCGAACAGGTCGGTAACGTGCTGGCACTGCTTCACCAGCTCTTCGGCCTTGGCGAGCATGGCGGGGGCCTGGGCCTTGTCCGGCGTGGCGGTGATCATGGCGCGATAGGCCGTCCAGATCACCTCGACCTGAGCCAGGGCTGCGCGGACTTCATCATTGGTGGGATGAGCCTTGAGCTGGGCGTGATGATCCTCGAACAGCGCGATGCTGGTGTTGAGCTGTTTGGTGGCGTCATCGACCTTCACGTCGGAGCCGATCATCAAATAATCCTTGGCCATGATCTGGCCGAGACTGCGCTGCAGACCCGCCATGTTCATCGCCTCCAGCGGTTTCATTTCGGCCCAACTGGCGAAGCTGATCAGGCTGAGACCCAGCAGGAGCGTTCCCATGCAACGTTTAATCAACTCGATATCCTCGTGCGCGCTAAAAGGTCGCCCCAGCCCTGTAGCCACTGCCGTGAAGAACGGAATGGGCGTTGCCGGTCGACCTGAGTTAATACTGGAGCGCGGAGGCAGCAAGGGCTGCCAACATTCCGACGCCAGCGATTGTTGAATTCTAGTTCATACGCCCGTCGTTGACGTGTTGCCGGTCTGCGATAGATCGCCATCCGGCGGGCGAACATGGAGATTGGTGACGCCCGTCACACTGGCCGGCTCCCGCCTGCCCTATTCCAGCACCTCGATGCGCTCGCTGGCCGGCTGCGGACGGCCGAACAGGTACCCCTGGAAGTGCGAGCAGCCCTCCGCTTTCAACTGCTCGAACTGTGCATCGGTTTCCACGCCCTCGGCGGTCGTCTTGATCAGCAGGCTGCCACTCATGCCGGTGATGGCCCGCACGATGGACAGCGACTCGCGGCTCTCACCCATGTCCTGAACGAAGGACTTGTCGATCTTGATCCGGTCGAAGGAGAAGGATCGCAGGTAGCCCAATGAAGAATAGCCGGTACCGAAGTCGTCGAGCGCAATGTTCACGCCAAGTGCCTTGAGCGCCTTGAGGGTGTCGATGTTGCCTTCGCTGTTCTCCAGCAATACCGACTCGGTGATCTCCAGTTCCAGGCGCTCGGGCTCCAGCCCCGAGTCGGCCAGGGCCAGACCGACGACCTTGACCAGATCGGCGTTCTTGAACTGCACGGGCGACAGATTGACCGCCACCGTCTGCTTGCCTGACCAGCTCGCCGCCTCCTGGCAGGCGAGGTTGAGCGCGCGGGCGCCTACATCGTGGATCAGCCCGGTTTCCTCGGCGATGGGGATGAAGTCCATCGGCATGACCAGACCGTTACTCGGGTGCTGCCAGCGCATCAACGCTTCGTAGCCGGATATCAGGTTGCTGCCGTTATCGACGATGGGCTGGTAGTAAAGCTGCAACTGCCCGAGGTGCAGGGCCGTGCGCAGGTCCATCTCCATGGTACGACGGCGCCGCGCGGCAACATCGAGCTCCGGGTGGAAGCATTCGTAGCGGTTGCGCCCGTTACGCTTGGCTTCGTAGAGCGCCAGGTCGGCGTAGCGCATCAGTTGATCGGCCTGCTGGTGATCGTCCGGCGAAAGGGCGACGCCGATGCTCACTCCGACCGAGAAGCTGTGGCCGTCGATCAGGAACACGGGCGCCACGGCGGCGATCAGCCGTTTGGCGGTGCGCTGGGCATCCTCGGCGCTCTCCAGGCCGTTGAGCACCACCGCGAATTCGTCACCCCCCAGCCGTGCCAGGGTGTCGCGCTCGCGCAGCACACCCTTGAGGCGTTGGCCCAGAGAGCGCAGCAGGCGGTCACCGAAGGCATGGCCGAGGGCGTCGTTGATGTTCTTGAAGTTGTCCAGGTCCAGGCAGAGCACCGCGGTCAGTCGCTGTTTTTCCTCCCCCTCACGCAGCGCCTCGTCGAGGCGCTCACCGAACAGCGTGCGGTTGGGCAGCCCGGTCAGCGCGTCGTGGTGGGCCATGTGGTGGATCTGTGCGTGGGCGGCGAGCTCGTCGGTGACATCCTCGGCGATCATCAGCAGGTAGCTGCTCTGTTGCTCGACGCCACTGCTCTGCAGCACACGGGTACGCAGCATGCGCGGGCCCAGCTGGGTGTCCAGGCAATCCTCGGAAAGATGCGGGGCCCCACTGCGGATGCACTGCTCGGTCTGCTCGGCGATGTAATCGACGATCGCCGGCGCCAGGCACTGCTCCGCACGGCGCCCGAGCATCTCGCTGGTGCTGCAGCCGAACAGCTTTTCCGCCCGCGGGTTGGCCAGCAGGATTTCTCGGCTGGTGGAGTCCTGCACGATGACGCTGGCCGGAATGTTGGAGATTACCGAGTCGAGGAAGCGGGACAGCGAGGCCATCTCTTCGCTGTAGCTCTCCGCCAGCTCCTTGGCCTTGAGCAGCTCCAGTTCGTTCTGGCGGCGCTCGGTGATGTCACGGGTGATCTTGGCGAAACCGATCAGTTGGCGGTCGTCATCGTAGATGGCGTCGATCACCACGCTGGTCCAGAACGGCGAACCGTCCTTGCGCAGGCGCACGCCCTCGGCTTCGAAGCGCCCTTCGCTACGAGCGGTTTCCAGGCCCTTGGCGGGCAGGCCGGCCTCACGGTCCTCGGGGGTATAGAACACCGAAAAGTGCTGACCGACGATCTCTTCGGCCTTGTAGCCCTTGGCACGCTCGGCGCCGGCGTTCCAGTTTTCCACATGGCCCTGGGGATCGAGCATGTAGATGGCGTAGTCGGTGACGCCCTGTACCAGCAGGCGAAAACGCCGCTCCTGCTCGCGCTGCTCGATCTGTAACTGACGCTGCTCGGTGCAGTCACGGGTGATCTTGGCGAAGCCGATCAGTTGGCCATCGTCATCGTGTACGGCATCGATCACCACATGGGCCCAGAACGACGTACCGTCCTTGCGCAGGCGCCAGCCCTGGGCCTCGAAACGCCCGGTGTCGCGAGCCTGCTGCAGGCCACGTTCGGGCACGCCAGCGGCGCGCTCCGCCTCGCCGTAGAACACCGAGAAATGCTGGCCGACGATCTCCGCCGCCAGGTAACCCTTGGCGCGCTGGGCGCCAGCATTCCAGTTGGTTACCACGCCTTCGGGACTGAGCATGTAGATGGCGTAGTCCACCACGCTCTGCACCAACAGGCGGTACATCACGTCGGCATTGGGATGAGTGGGGAGCATGGTGGCGGTCCTGAGAATCCGTAACAGCGCGATCCTCGGCGGGTCGGGCCAGAGGAGTCGTGCGCGAAAAGGTCACTCGATCGATCAAGGAGCCTGTTATCCCGGCTCACAGGAAGGCCACCCCAGTGCACCGTTGCGCTCGTGGACGATTAGGCGCCAGGCAGATCGGTTCTGGTCATGGCATTGAGTGTAGTTGCAGGAGCGGATGGGCGTTACGGACGGCTTTCAGCTTGGCGAAAACAGGCATGCCGGCCCGCCCACTCACTGGTCATGGGGGAGATTCTGCCGTGCAAGATGGCACCGTGCCAGCAAAATATGACTGAACGGTCAGTCTTTGCCGGGAGGGAAAGTGGCGTGGAGCGGAGAAATGCAGCCACCTCCCCCCGCTGTGGCAGAGGGAGGTGCGCGGCGTCAAGGTGCCTTGTTGGCCTCGGCAGCCGCCTTGCGGCGCGCCCGGCGAGACAACATGTTGAGCCCTTCGATGATGGCGGAGAATGCCATCGCGGCGTAGATGTAGCCCTTCGGCACGTGAGCGCCGAAGCCTTCGGCGATCAGCGTCATGCCGATCATGATGAGGAAGCCCAGGGCCAGCATCACCACGGTCGGGTTGTTGGCGATGAAGCGCGCCAGCGGGTTGGCAGCGACCAGCATCACGGTAACGGCGGCGACCACGGCGATGACCATGATCGGCACGTGCGGCGTCATGCCCACGGCGGTGATGATGCTGTCGACCGAGAACACCAGGTCGAGCAGCAGGATCTGCACGATGGCGGCGCTGAAACCCAGGGTAGCGGTACGGCCGACGAACATGTCGCCTTCCGGCTCCGGGTCCATGGAGTGATGGATTTCCTTGGTCGCCTTCCAGAGCAGGAACAGGCCACCGGCGATGAGGATGATGTCCTTCCAGGAGAACGCCTGGCCGAACAGCTCGATCACCGGTTCCACCAGTTGGACGATCCACGCCACGGTGCCCAATAGGCCCAGACGCAGAACCAGCGCCGCACCAATACCCAAGCGCCGCGCTTTTTCACGCTGATGCTCGGGTAGCTTGTTGGTGAGGATGGAGATGAAGATCAGGTTGTCGATGCCGAGTACCACTTCCATTACCACCAGAGTGGCAAGGGCGACCCAGGCAGTTGGGTCGCTAGCTAGTTGCAGGAGATAGTCCACGATCACGCACTTTATGGCTGAACAGAAGCCGCATTCTGTCTTGTTGCCGAGAGAACAAATATGACAATTTGCGACAAATTATTTCATTAAGTTACCTTTCCATCTACGCCCTGAAACCGTGCACTGGCGGGGCCTGCACGGTTTTCACGCGAAGCGCGATACGAAGCGCTCGTGCAACGTGCCGGCCAGCCATGCCCCCCCTCGGAAACACCCGGCAGTAAAGCGCCCTTGGCAACCGCTAGCGCGCCAGCAATACCACCACCGTCAACGCCAGCGCCAAACAACTGACCTGCCAGAACAACAGCGGATTGCGCTCCAGCAACGGTACCCGGCCACGGCGCAGCAACGCCTGACCGGGATGACGCAGCGCGTGGGCGAATTCGTCCGGGTCGGCATAGCGCTTCAGCGGGTCCGGGTGGCAGGCCTTGCGCAGCACGTCGTCGAGCCACGAAGGCAGCTCGCGCCCTTGGCCGAGCGGTGCGTAACGCAACCGCGCCTGGGCTGTGCGGGTTCGCGCCCGTGCCATGCTGGCCCCGTAAGGCAGCCGAGCGGTGAGCATCTGGTAGGCGATCACCGCCAGGGAAAACACGTCCGAGCGTACCGTGCCGGGCTCGCCGAGCCAGTATTCAGGGGCGCTGTACTGCGCGGTGCCGAGTATCGGGTCGTCCGCCTGGCGGCTGGCGATCTCCTGCAGCCCTGCCACCCGGGTGGCGCCAAAATCGATGATCTTCACCGTACCGGTGGCCTCGATCATCAGGTTGGCGGGACGCAGGTCCTGATGCAGCATTTCCAGACGGTGGAAAGCACGCAGGCCGCGGGCGATCTGCTCGACGATGCTACGCACGGTTTCCAGATCCGGGCTCGGGTGATCGATCATCCACTGCGCCAGGGTCCGGCCCTCGATGAACTCGCTGACGCCGTACAGGAAATTGCGCTTGCGGGTCGGTGCACAAGCCTTGAGCACGTGGGGGCTGTCGATGCGCCGGGCGATCCACTCCTCCATGAGAAAGCGCTCGAGGTAAGCGGCGTCGTGCTGCAGGTCCTGGGAGGGCGTCTTGATCACCACGGTGGCACCGCTGTCTTCATCGGTGGCCAGGTACACGTGGCTGCGGGCGCTGGCGTGCAGCGGGCGGACGATGCGGTAACCGTCGAAGGGCATGCGCGCTTCCAGAATCGGCGGGCACGGCAGCTCGCCGAGCTTGTGCTGCAACTCATCGACCTCGGCACGCGGCAGGCTGTCGACGCGCACCAGTTGCAGGGTCAGGTTGTCGTCGCTGCCATTGGCCAGGGCCTGGTCGACGATATGCTGGGCGGCCCGTTGCAGGTCGTCAGCGGCGGCGGAGATGCACTCGATCATGAAGCGCGAATCGACGAACTCGTACACGCCGTCGGTGGCCAGCAGGAACAGGTCGCCGCTCTCCAGCGCCAGTGCCTGATAGTCGATCTCCAATTGCGGCTGGATGCCCAGGGCACGGCTCAGGTAGCTCTTGTCCTGGCCGACCCAGACGCGGTGATCGCGGGTAAGCGGCTCCAGGGAGCCGTCGCGCAGGCGGTAGATGCGGGTATCGCCGACATGGAACAGGTGCGCGGTGGTCGACTTCAGCACCAGAGCGCTGAAGGTGCACACGTAGCCGCGGTCCATGTCGTAGCGATGCTGGCCGCGCCGCGTCTGGGCGTGCAGCCAGGCGTTGGTGGCGCTGAGCACGCGAGTCACCGAGGTCTTCACGGACCAGGCTTCGCTGGTGCTGAAATAGTCGGAGAGGAACGCCGCCACCGCCGTTTCACTGGCAATGTGGCTGACGTCACTGCTGCTGATGCCGTCAGCCAGGGCGATGGCGATGCCTTTGCTGCTCAGTTGCGGCTCATGGGGCACGCAGAGGCCATGGAAGTCCTGATTGCGTGCCTTGCGGCCCTTGTCCGAGCACTGACCGATGCTGACCTGCAGTTGGCTCTTCCTGCCCGTGCGCAGGTTTTCAGCAGCGGCCATCGACGGTACTCAGTTGTAGGAGCGCTTGGGTGCGGTCTTGACGTGCGTGGTGTAGAGGGTCAGACCGGTGAAGGCCAGGCCGCCAACCAGGTTGCCCAGTGCGGTGGGGATTTCGTTCCAGATCATGTAGTCCATCACCGAGAAATCGCCGCCCATGATCATCCCGAAGGGGAACAGAAACATGTTCACCACCGAGTGTTCGAAGCCCATGTAGAAGAACAGCATGACCGGCATCCACATGGCGATGGTCTTGCCGCTGACGGTGGTGGAGATCATCGCGCCGACCACGCCCATGGACACCATCCAGTTGCACAGCATGCCGCGCAGGAAAATGGTCAGCCAGCCGGCCGTGCCGAACTCGGCGTAGCCCAGAGTGCGTGACTCGCCGATGTGCGAAATCTTCTCGCCGATCTCACCCGCGCTGGTCGAGAAGCCATAGGTGAAGACGAAAGCCATCATCACGGCGACCGTCAGTGCTCCGGCGAAGTTGCCGATGAACACCAGCCCCCAGTTGCGCAGCACGCCACCGACGGTGACCCCCGGGCGCTTGTCGAGCAGCGCCAGCGGAGCGAGGACGAATACCCCGGTGAGCAGGTCGAAGCCCATCAGGTACAGCATGATGAAACCGACCGGGAAGAACGCTGCGCCAAGCAGCGGCGAACCAGTCTGGACAGTGATGGTGATGGCGAACACCGCCGCCAGGGCCAGAATCGCACCGGCCATGAAGGCGCGGATCAGGGTATCGCGGGTCGACATGAAGATCTTCGACTCGCCGGCATCCACCATCTTTGTGACGAATTCGGCAGGAACCAGGTAGGACATGGAGATGCTCTCTTTTCAGGTATGCAAACGGGAGGGAGCGAATGGGCCGGGGCGCCTGCTTGGCGTTCTTCTCCGGCCTTCGCGGTAAGTCGTCGAGCGTTCAGCCTGTCAGGCCGATTTCCACGGTGTCGCCATTGAGCCGCACCGGCCATACGCGCAGGCGCTGCTCCGGGTACTCGAGGCAGGTGCCGTCGACCAGGCGGAAATGCTGTTTGTAGAGCGGCGAAGCGATCACCAGGTCACCCTTGATCTGGCCGATCAGGCCGCGACCGATGACGTTGGCGCCGGATTTCGGATCGCGGTTTTCCACCGCGAACAGTTGCTCGCCGGCCTCGCTGTGGGGCAGATGGAACAGGGCGATCTGGTCACCCTCGAGCCAGGCCACCACACCGGAGTTGGCGACCAGATCCTGGCTGCTGCACAGCGGTTGCCATTCGGTGGCGGGAAGCGATTGGGCGCGCACGGCATTGGACTGGCTCATCAGAGCACCTCCTCGGTAACGGGAATCAGATGTAACTCGCTGGCGGTCATGGGTCGGCGCTGGCCACGCTCCTTGACGAAGTGAATGTCCGGATCGCCGCGCTTGTCGTTGACGAAGGTGCGGAAGCGCTTGAGCTTCTCCGGGTCCTTGAGGGCACCGGCCCATTCGCATTCATAACGGTCGACCACCAGCTGCATCTGCGCTTCCAGCTCGGCGCCAAGGCCCAGGCTGTCGTCGAGAATCACCGCCTTGAGGTAATCCAGGCCGCCTTCCAGCGATTCGCGCCATACCGAGGTGCGCTGCAGCTTGTCGGCAGTGCGCACGTAGAACATCAGCACGCGGTCGATGGTGCGGATCAGCGCTTCGTCATCCAGGTCGGTGGCGAACAGCTCGGCGTGCCGCGGGCGCATGCCGCCGTTGCCGCACACGTAGAGGTTCCAGCCCTTGTCGGTGGCGATCACGCCGATGTCCTTGCTCTGCGCTTCGGCGCACTCACGGGTGCAGCCGCTGACCGCGAACTTGATCTTGTGCGGCGAGCGCAGGCCCTTGTAGCGATCCTCCAGGCGCAGCGCCATGCCGACGCTGTCCTGCACGCCATAGCGGCACCAGGTGCTGCCCACGCAGGACTTCACGGTACGCAGCGACTTGCCGTAGGCATGCCCGGTCTCGAAGCCGGCGGCGATCAGCTCGCTCCAGATTTCCGGCAGCTCGTGCAGTTGAGCGCCGAACAGGTCGATGCGCTGCCCGCCGGTGATCTTGGTGTAGAGGTCGTATTTCTTCGCCACGGCGCCGATGGCGATCAACCCGTCCGGGGTGATCTCGCCACCGGGAATACGCGGCACCACCGAGTAGGTGCCGTTCTTCTGCATGTTGGCCATGAAGGTGTCGTTGGTGTCCTGCAGCGGGATCATCAGCGGGTCGGTGATCGGCTGGTTCCAGCAGGACGCGAGAATCGAGCCGACCGCTGGCTTGCAGATATCGCAGCCGGTGTGGCCGCGGCCATGCTTGGCCAGCAGTTCTTCGAAACTGAGCACGCCTTCCACCCGGACGATGGCGTACAGCTCCTGGCGGGTATGGGCGAAGTGTTCGCAGAGGCTCTTGTCCACCGCCACGCCGCGGGCGCTCAGCTCATGCTCGAAGACCTGTTTGAGCAAGGCGCTGCAACCACCGCAACCGCTGCCGGCCTTGGTGATGGCCTTCAGCTCGCCGAGGTCGGTGATGCCGGCGTCGACCTGGCAGCACACCGCGCCCTTGCTGACGTTGTGGCAGGAGCAAATGGTCGCGGTATCCGGCAACGCATCGGCGCCCAGGGTCGGCGCGCCTTCGGACAGCGGCAGAATCAGGCTGGACGGATCGGCCGGCAGCTTGATGCCGTTCTGGGCGTACTGCAGCAGGGTGTCGTAGTAGCTGTTGTCGCCGACCAGCACGGCGCCGATGACGTGCTGACCATCCGGCGAGACCACCAGACGGCGGTAGCTGGCATTGGCTTCGTCGATGTAGCGGTAGCTCTTAGCCCCCGGCGTGGCGGCGTGAGCATCGCCGATGGAGCCGACGTCGACGCCAAGCAGCTTGAGCTTGGTCGACATGTCGGCGCCGGTGAATAGTTCGTGGGGCGCGCCAGCCAGCTGTGCGGCGACATTGCGGGCCATCGAATAGCCCGGCGCGACCAGGCCGAAGACCAGGCCATTCCAGGACGCGCATTCGCCGATGGCAAAGATCGCCGGGTCGCTGGTGCGACAGTCGTTGTCGACCACCACGCCCCCGCGGGTCGCGATGTCGAGCCCGGCGGCACGGCCCAGGGCGTCCTGCGGACGAATACCGGCGGAAAACACGATCAGGTCGGTCTCAAGGAATTCGCCATCATTGAACTTCATGCGGTAGGCGTATTCCTCACCGATGACGATCTCCTGGGTGGCGCGCGATAGATGCACACCCACACCCAGGGCCTCGATGCGCGCCCGCAATGCGTCGCCACCGTCGTTATCCAGCTGCACCGGCATCAGGCGTGGCGCGAACTCCACCACATGAGCTTCCAGGCCAAGGGACTTGAGGGCATTGGCCGCCTCGAGACCGAGCAGACCGCCGCCCACCACCACGCCACGGCGGGCGCTGGCCGCGGCAGCGCGGATGCCGTCGAGGTCGTCCAGGGTGCGGTAGACCAGGCGCGAATTGCCCTCGGCGCCCGGAATCGGCGGCACGAACGGATAGGAACCGGTGGCCAGCACCAGCCGGTCGTAGCCGCGACGGCCGTTGGTGGTGACGACTTCGCGGTTCTCGCGGTCGATCTCCAGCACCTGCTCGCCGAGGTGCAGATGCACGCCGTTGCGGGCGTACAGATCAGGCTCGCCCAGGGCCAGGGCTTCGGCATCCTTGCCGGAGAAATACTCGGACAGGTGCACACGGTCGTAGGCGCGCTGGCGCTCTTCGCCATACACGTGCACCTGATAGCGATGCAGGGCGCCGCTGGCGATCAGCTGCTCCACGCAGTGGTGGCCGACCATGCCGTTGCCGATGACGATCAGGTTCTCGCGCTTGATCGATGTGACGATGGAATTCATAGCCTGCCCTCTGTCTGCTGCGGTATCACGGTTTTCTGCAACGCAAAAAAAAGACGCCTGGAGCTGTTGTCAGCTTCAGGCGTCTTTGCCTTGGATTCAGTTATGTGGGGTGAGTATCAGGTCATGGCCTGTTCACCGGCCCCATCGATGATGGGTGCACAGGTTTGATAGCAGGTTGCATGCCAAGGCCTTGAAAAAGCCGGGAAGGCCCATGGCAAAGGGCTTGGCAGGCTCCTGCAGATCGGCGCGACTGGCGCAGGATACGAACCAAGATGAAGCAGGCGATCCTGAAACTCACCATTTCGGGGCAGCCCAAGCGGATTCGTGGGCGCAGGTCGGGTAAGCGCTACCTGCCGGCGCAGTGCCTGTAGGAACGCGCCATGCGCGCGAAATCGCGGGCATGGCCCGCTCCCACAGTTGATCGCGGAACCGCCGTTCTCTGCGATTCGTCAGATCGGTCAGCGGGCGCAGGGTCGATGTTCACTCATCCCGCGAGCTGCCCTTCAGCGCAGTACCTGTGGGAGCGCGCCATGCGCGCGAAATCGCGGGCACGGCCCGCTCCCACAGTGGATCGCAGAACCGCCGTTCCCTGCGGTTCTCCAGACAGGTCAGCGGGCGCAGGGTCGATGTTCATCCATCAGGCGGATCGCCCTTCAGCGCACCAACTTGTGGGAGCGCGCCATGCGCGCGAAATCGCGGGCGCGGCCCGCTACCACAGTGGATCGCGGAACCGCCGTTCCCTGCGATTCTTCAGGCAGGTTCGCGGGCGCAGGATGGATGTTCACCCATCCTGCGAGCTGCCCTTCAGCGCAGTACCTGTGGGAGCGCGCCATGCGCGCGAAATCGCGGGCACGGCCCGCTCCCACAGTGGATCGCGGAACCGCCGTTCCCTGCGATTCTTCAGCCAGATTCGCGGACGCATGATGGATGTTCACTCATCCTGCGAGCCACCCTTCGGCGCAGTACCTGTGGGAGCGCGCCATGCGCGCGAAATCGCGGGCATGGCCCGCTCCCACAGTTGATCGCGGAACCGCCGTTCCCTGCGATTCTTCAGGCAGGTTCGCGGGCGCAGGATGGATGTTCACCCATCCTGCGAGCTGCCCTTCGGCGCAGTACCTGTGGGAGCGCGCCATGCGCGCGAAATCGCGGGCGCGGCCCGCTCCCACAGTGGATCGCGGAACCGCCGTTACCTGCGATTCTTCAGGCAGGTTCGCAGGCGCATGATGGATGTTCACTCATCCTGCGAGCTGCCCTTCGGCGCAGTACCTTGTGGGAGCGCGCCATGCGCGCGAAATCGCGGGCGCGGCCCGCGCCCGCGGTGGATCGCGGAACCGCCGTTACCTGCGATTCTTCAGGCAGGTTCGCAGGCGCATGATGGATGTTCAGCCATCCTGCGAGCTGCCCTTCAGCGCACTACCTTGTGGGAGCGCGCCATGCGCGCGAAATCGCGGGCATGGCCCGCTCCCACAGTGGATTGCAAAACGGTCGTTCCCTGCGATTCTTCAGATAGGTCAGCGGGCGCAGGGTCGATGTTGATCCATCAGGCGGACCGCCCTTCAGCGCACCAACTTGTGGGAGCGCGCCATGCGCGCGAAATCGCGGGCATGGCCCGCTCCCACAGTGGACTGCAGAACGGCCGTTTCCTGCGACTCTTCAGCCAGATTCGCGGACGCATGATGGATGTTCACCCATCCTGCGAGCTGCCCTTCGGCGCACTACCTTGTGGGAGCGCGCCATGCGCGCGAAGGCGCACCAACTTGTGGGAGCGCGCCATGCGCGCGAAATCGCGGGCACGGCCCGCGCCCGCGGTGGATCGCAGCCGTACAGGGTGGGCCGGGCGGCGATCCGCTTCAGCCCACCACTGCATCAAGCTCAATCACCGCTCCCAGGGCGGAGGCGGCTCCTGGTCCTTGGGCTCGTCCTCGGCGTTGAGCGCGGCCTGACGGCGTGCCTCATCGGCCAGGGCGGCCTTGATTTCACGCAACACGGCGTCGACGTCGGCCTCGTCCTCGGGGTCATCGAACTCCCCGGTCAGCACGCTATCCGGCGTCAGCTTGCCGTCTTCGTAGAGCGCCCACATTTCCTTGGCGTACTTGGTGAACTTGAGCTCCGGTGCGAACTGGCCGAAATAGGCGGCCATGTTGCCGACGTCACGCTCGAGCATCTTGAAGGCGTGGTTGTTGCCGGCCGCATCCACCGCCTGGGGCAGGTCGATGATCACCGGGCCTTCCGGGCCAAGCAGCACGTTGAATTCGGACAAGTCGCCATGCACCAAGCCGGCGCAGAGCATCTTGACGATTTCTTCGATCATGAAAGCGTGGAATTCGCGGGCGTCTTCGGGGTGCAGGTCGACGTCGTTGAGGCGCGGCGCTACGCCACCCTCGCCGTCCCCGACCAGTTCCATGAGCAGCACACCCTCGAGAAAGTCATAGGGTTTCGGCACCCGGACCCCGGCGCTGGCCAGACGAAACAGGGCTGCCACCTCGGCGTTCTGCCAGGCGTCTTCCTGCCCCTTGCGACCATACTTGGAGCCCTTGGCCATAGCCCGCGCGTCACGGCTGTTGCGTACCTTGCGACCTTCCTGATACTCGGCGGCCTGGCGGAAACCCCGCTTGTTGGCTTCCTTGTAGACCTTGGCGCAACGCAACTCGGTACCGCAACGCACAACATAGACCGCTGCTTCCTTGCCGCTCATCAAAGGGCGAATCACCTCGTCCACCAGGCCGTCTTCGACCAGGGGCTCAATGCGTTTTGGCGTCTTCATCAGCTTTTATTAGGGTCCTCAATGGGCTATGCGGCCCTTTTATACGGCAATCCTCGGGCAGCGCACAGTCTCTATGGAAAATGTGCCGACTCATACACTTTGAAAGCGTGATTGGCACTGGCGCGTAATCTGGTCGATACCGACAATCCAGTGTCTGTTACAGGAGATGAACATGTCGGAAGAACGCCACTGGCAAGCCGTATGCGAACGCGATGCCACGCAGGACGGTGAATTCGTCTTCGCCGTGCGCTCGACCGGCATCTACTGCCGCCCCAGCTGTCCGGCACGCCGGCCAAGACGCGAGAACGTCAGTTTCCACGCCACGCCCGCACACGCCGAGGCGGCGGGTTATCGGCCCTGTAAACGCTGCTCGCCCCGGGGCAGCAGCCTGGCCGAGCAGCTCGACGCACTGGTGACTGCAGCCTGCCGCCTGCTCGACGAAGCGGAAAGACCAC
Organism: Pseudomonas flavescens; assembly: GCF_013408425.1. Taxonomy (NCBI): domain Bacteria; kingdom Pseudomonadati; phylum Pseudomonadota; class Gammaproteobacteria; order Pseudomonadales; family Pseudomonadaceae; genus Phytopseudomonas; species Phytopseudomonas flavescens. Next base: position 4,056,634 of record NZ_JACBYV010000001.1, read on the forward strand.
CGACTCTGCAAGCACTTGCCGCGCGCATCGGCCTGTCACCGTCGCACCTGGCCAGAGCCTTCAAGGCACGTACCGGGATGACCCCCAAGGCCTGGGGCAGCGCCCGCCAGCGTGAGCGCCTGGCGCTCGAACTGCCCCAGGCCGGTTCGCTGCTCGATGCTGCGCTGAACAGCGGTTACTCCAGTACCCGCGCACTCTACGAGCGGGCCGATGGGGTGAGCGCGGCCAGCCGACGCAAAGGTGCCGCCGGGGAATCGCTGCGCATGGCAGTGGCGCCCTGCCCACTGGGCTACCTGCTGGTGGCGAGCAGCGACACTGGCCTCTGCGCCCTGTTGTTCGGCGAATCCGCGAACGCGGTGGAGGCGGAGCTGCGTCAGCGCTTTCCTGCGGCAACGCTGCAGCGTGACGACAAGGCACTGGAGGAGTGGCTGAACGCGGTGCTGATGCAGCTCGAGGAACCGGCACGCGCTGCCTGCCTGCCGCTGGATCTGCAAGGCACGGCGTTTCAGCAGCAGGTATGGCAGGCCCTGCGGGCCATCCCAATGGGTCAGACGCGAACCTACGGACAACTGGCCGCCAACCTGGGCAGCCACCCACGGGCCATCGCCCGAGCCTGCTCCAGCAATCCGCTGGGCCTGCTGGTGCCCTGCCACCGCGTCACCGCAGCCGATGGCAGCCTCGGCGGCTACCGCTGGGGCGTGGCACGCAAGGCCGCCTTGCTCGAGGCCGAAGCCAAGACGACGCGGCGCGACGATTGATCGGCCAGCCGGTCGCCCTGGTCGGCCGACTCAGCGCTCCAGAATCGCGGTAACGCCCTGGCCACCGGCGGCGCAAATGGAGATCAGGCCACGGCCTTCGCCGGCCACCGATAGCAGCTTGGCCAGGTTGGCGACGATGCGCCCACCCGTCGCTGCGAACGGGTGGCCAGCCGCCAGGGAGCTGCCCTTGATGTTGAGCTTCGCACGGTCGATGCCGCCCAGCGGCTGTTGCAGACCCAGCTTGCTGCGGCAATAGTCGGCGTCCTCCCAGGCCTTGAGCGTGCACAGCACCTGAGCGGCGAAGGCTTCGTGGATTTCGTAGTAGTCGAAATCCTGCAGCGTGAGGCCATTGCGCGCCAGCAAGCGCGGCACCGCATACACCGGCGCCATCAACAGCCCCTCGTTGCCTTTGACGAAATCCACCGCCGCCGCCTCGCCATCGCGCCAGTAGGCAAGAATCGGCAGACCACGGGCCTTGGCCCATTCTTCGCTGGCCAGCAGGACCAACGACGCACCATCGGTCAGCGGTGTCGAGTTGGCTGCGGTCAGGGTGCCGCGCTGGCCACGCTCGAACACGGGCTTGAGGGTGGCCAGCTTGGCCAGGTCGATATCGGGGCGCAGGTTCTGGTCTCGGGTCAGGCCGAGAAACGGCGTCAGCAAATCGTCCTGCCAGCCTTCGGCGTAGGCGGCAGCGAGCTTGCGGTGGCTCTCCACGGCCAACTGATCCTGCTCGTCACGCGGGATGGCCCAGTGCTGCGCCATCAGCTCGCAATGCTGGCCCATGGACAAACCGGTGCGCGGCTCGCCATTGCGCGGTAGCGAGGGCGCCAGGTGCCGTGGACGCAGCTGCAGCAGCGCCTTGATCTTGTCGCCGGTGCTCTTGCCGCGATTGGCTTGTAACAGGATCTTGCGCAGGCCTTCGTTGACGCCGATGGGCGCATCCGAGGTGGTGTCCACGCCACCGGCGATACCGCTTTCGATCTGCCCCAGGGCAATCTTGTTGGCCACCAGCAGCGCGGCTTCGAGCCCGGTGCCGCAGGCCTGTTGCAGGTCGTAGGCCGGGGTTTCGGGGGCCAGGCGCGAGCCGAGTACGCATTCGCGGGTCAGGTTGAAGTCCCGCGAGTGCTTGAGCACCGCCCCTGCGACCACTTCGCCAAGGCGCTCGCCGTGCAGGTTGTAGCGCTCGATCAGGCCCTCCAGCGCGCTGGTGAGCATGGCCTGGTTGCTGGCCGTGGCGTAGGCGGTATTGGAGCGGGCGAAGGGAATGCGGTTGCCACCAACGATGGCGACCCGGCGCGGCAGGCTCATGTACGGCTCCTTGCGGGTAATATTCTGCGGCACTTTAGGGTGCCGATTCACCGACACGGTGGCCGGTCATTGGGCTGCTGTCGATGCATGAAACGAGTGATGGCGTACAGTGGTCAACCTCTTTGAGTTTCAGCCCTGGAGTCTGTTCCATGTCCGATCGCTACCTCAACTTCGCCAATACGCCTACCGGACGCCGCCTGGTCGGCGCGCTCGGGCTGCCCGCTCCGCTGCCTCTGGAACGCTGGGTGGCGGGCCGCAACAGGCCTCTGGAAGGTGCGTTGCTGATCGGCGGTAACGGCGACCTGGGCGCTGCAGTGGCAGCCTTCGCCAGCCGCCTGACCGACGAAACCTTCGCCGCTCTCGATGACCAGTACGGCCTGCCGCGCTGGACCGCCGAGCATGGCCCGAAGCTCAAGGGGCTGGTGTTCGATGCCAGTGGCCTGAGCCGCTTCGAGGAGCTCGATGCCCTGCGTCAGTTCTTCCAGCCTGCCCTGAAGAACCTCGGTCGCTGCCCACACGTGGTGGTGCTCGGTCGCGCCCCGCAGACGCTCGACGATCCTCAGGCGTCCAGCGTGCAGCGTGCCCTGGAGGGCTTCACCCGCTCCCTGGCCAAGGAGATCCGCCGTGGCGGCACCGTGCAACTGCTGCACGTCGATCAGGGTGCGCAAGATCAGCTGGAGGGCGCCCTGCGCTTCCTGCTTTCGCCCAAGAGCGCCTATGTGTCGGCCCAGGTACTGCGCCTTCAGCCCTACGCGCAGCAGGTCAACGACTGGACCCGCCCACTGGCCGGCAACACCGCACTGGTCACTGGCGCCAGCCGTGGTATCGGCGCCGCCATCGCCGAAACCCTGGCGCGCGACGGCGCCGAAGTTTTGCTGCTGGACGTACCCCAGGCCAAGGATGCCCTCGATGCCCTGGCCTCGCGCCTCGGCGGACGCAGCCTGGCGCTGGATATATGCGCCGACGACGCGCCCGCGAAACTGGTCGAGGCCCTGCCGCACGGGGTGGATATCGTCGTGCACAACGCAGGTATCACCCGTGACAAGACCCTGGCGAAGATGAGCGAGGGGCTCTGGGAGTCGGTGATCGACGTCAACCTGCGCGCACCGCAGCAGCTCACCGATGCCCTGCTGCAAGCCGGTACCCTGCGCGATAACGGCCGAGTGGTGCTGATCGCATCGCTGAGCGGCATCGCCGGTAACGTCGGGCAGACCAACTATGCAACCAGCAAGGCCGGGCTGATCGGCCTGGCGCAAAGCTGGGCGCCGACGCTGGCCGAACGTGGCATCAGCATCAACGCCGTGGCCCCGGGCTTCATCGAAACGAGCATGACCGCCGCCATCCCCTTCACCATCCGCGAGGCCGGCCGGCGCATGAACGCCATGAATCAGGGCGGCCTGCCTCAGGATGTCGCCGAAGCCGTGGCCTGGTTCGCCCAGCCCGGTTCCGGCGCGGTCAGTGGTCAGGTGTTGCGGGTATGCGGGCAGAGCCTGCTGGGTGCCTGATCAGACTGGGCCGCGCTCGGCTGCCTGCAGCCGGCCGCGGCGGCGAAACTCCACCGGCGTTTCGCCGACCCAGCGCTTGAACGCGCGGTAGAAGGTGCTGGGCTCGGAAAACCCGGTGCGTTCGGCGATCAGCTCGATGCGCTCGTCGGTCTCCAGCAACAGGCGTTTGGCCAACTGGCTACGACGATCGTTGACCATGTCGTTGAAGCGCACATTGGCCTGCGACAGTTGCTCACGAAGCCGTCGGGCGGGCATCTGCAGGCGCGTGGCGACCTGCTCGAGGGTGGCACCTTCGGCGAGTAACTGATCGATCAGCTCATGCACCTGGCTGACCAGGTCCAGGCGCGCTTCGCCCAACGAGCGTCGCAGCAGCGGATTGAGCAGGTATGAGAGCTGCGGCGTATCGGTGATCGACCGCATCAGGGCGCAGCCCGCCGGGTAATTTCATGCATGCTGGCGTCTTCCTTGCCTGGCTGAATGACGACAAGCGTAGGCGGCTTTGAAGATTTGCGCCCGGCCCAAGCGCGGCGGGCACCAATACAGGCTGGCTACTGTCCTAAATCTCGGCGAAAGTACGCTGAATTCCACTTTGCACCGGAGCGCACGATGGCAACCGAATGGCTCGATCTGCACACCCCGCCGGCTCTGCCTGGCCTGCTCCTGCGCGCGGCGATGCGTCGTGGTATCACCGGCAAGGTGCTGCCGCATCGAGGGCTGCGCTGCCAGGTCAGTGTCGACCCCAGCCACCTGGCCCGCTATCGCCAGTTGTGCGGATTTGCCGACGATGCCCGGCTGCCTGCCACCTACCCCCACGTGCTGGCTTTCGCGCTGCAGATGAAGCTGCTCACCGAAGCCGACTTTCCCTTTCCCCTGCTCGGCCTGGTGCACCTGGAAAATCGTATCAGGGTGATTCGCCAGCTCGCCGGGCTGGGCCCTTTTACCCTGAGCGTGGAGACCAGCAACCTGGCGCCCCATGACAAGGGCGCGGTATTCAGTGTCATCACCCGCCTCGAGGACCAGCTCGGGCTGCTCTGGGAAGGTGACAGCCGCCTGCTCTGCCGAGGCATGAAACTGGACGGCCAGACGGTCGGGCGCAGCGACCCTGCCAGCCTGCCGATGGACGAGCTGACTCAATGGCAGGCGCCTGCCAACATCGGCCGCCGCTATGCGCGAATCTCCGGCGACTACAACCCCATCCACCTGTCGGCACTGACCGCCAAACCCTTTGGCTTCCCACGCGCCATCGCCCACGGTCTCTGGAACAAGGCGCGGGCCCTGGCGGCGCTGCAGGCGCACCTGCCGGCCTCGGGGTACAGCGTCGAAGTGCGCTTCCAGAAACCGGTGCTGCTACCGAGCAGCATCCGCATGCGCGCCAGCCTGCCCGCGGCCGAAGGCCAGTTCGATCTGCTCGGCAAAGAGGATGTGCCGCATTTGGCCGGGTACTGGCAGGTCATATAAGCGTCGTGAAAGAATGTGCGGCTATCGCCTGGGGGCACCGCATGAATATCGCCGAACTCACCGCTCGCCTGCACGCCATCCGTGATCGCAACGACTGGCGCCAGTTCCACGCACCGAAGAACCTGGCCATGGCGGCCAGCGTGGAAATGGCCGAGCTGGTGGAGATATTCCAGTGGCTCAGCGAGGATCAGTCGCGCAGCCTGCCGGCCGACAAGCTCGAGCATGCCGGGCAGGAAGTCGGTGACGTGGTGCTTTATCTGCTCCTGCTGTGCAGCGAGCTGGGCCTGGACATGGAACAGGTGGTCCGCGCCAAGCTGGCCGACAGCGAACGGCGGTTCAGCTGATGAGTGACCGTCACTTCGACGAGCTGGCGACCCGCTTCGCCGAAAAGATCTATGGCGGCGCCAAGGGCGCTATCCGCCTCGCCGTGCTGCAGGCCGACCTCAGCGAGACGCTGCCCGAGCGCCCACTGCGGGTGCTCGACGTCGGAGCCGGGCTTGGCCACATGGCCCTGTGGCTGGCCGAGCGCGGCCATCAGGTAACCCTGGCCGAGCCAGCCGAGCCCATGCTGGCTGGCGCCCGCGAGCGCTTCGCCGAGGCGGGTGTCGAGGCAACCTTCCTTCACGCGCCGTGGCAGGAACTGCCGGGGCGCTTCGCGGCGCCCTTCGACCTGGTCATCTGCCATGCGGTGCTCGAATGGCTGGCCGAGCCGGCCGCCATTCTCCCGACCCTGCATGGCCTGACCGCGCCGGATGGCTGGCTTTCGCTGGCCTTTTACAACAAGGATGCGCTGATCTACCGCAACCTGCTCAAGGGCCATCTGCGCAAGTTGCGCAAGGAAGAGTTCGCCGGCGAAAAGCAGAGCCTGACGCCACAGCGGCCCCTCGATCCACGCGAACTGAAGTCGCAACTTGCCGCTCACTGGCGGGTCGAAGTGGAGAGCGGGGTGAGAGTCTTCCACGATTACATGCCACGGGAATTCCAGGCCAGGGCGGCACTCGCCGACCTGCTGGAAATGGAACTGGCACACCGTCGTCACCCGGCCTTCGCCGGACTCGGACGCTACCTGCACTGGATCTGTCGGCCACGCTGAACGCCTGCTCTGCCAGGAGAACCGCCATGAAACGCATCGCGTTATTGCTGCTCACCACTGCCCTGGCGGCCTGCCAGAGCCAGAACCCGTACACCACGGACTCCGTGCCGATGCCACCGGCCCCGCCAGGTGCAGCCCAACACTTCGACCGCAGTGCCTACCCCGCCGCGCCCCGTGACTATGCGGCCTACCGTAGCTGGGCCTGGCAGCAGCGTCCGGCCGGCAGCGCCTGGGCCAGCGCGGACCTGGTCCAGGATGCGCTCAACAATGCCCTCGATCAGCGCGGCCTGCGCCCCGCCCAGGGCAACGCTGCGGCCGACCTCAAGGTGCGCACGGACACTCGCCTCGAGCGCCGCGTACGCCAGGTCGCCGATAGCTACGACCCCTACTATGGAGGCGGTTATGGCAGTTACGGCAACCGCGGCTATTACGGCAACGGTGTCGGTGTGGGCGCCCGCGTACCGCTGACCAGAACCTATGAAGAAGAAATCGTGGTGGTGCGTATCGACTTCTTCGACGGCCGCAGCGGGGAACAGGTGTGGAGCGGGCAGGCGGAAATGCGCAGCAGCGGCAGCCAATCCGAACGCGCCGAGGCCCTGCGCAAGGCGGTCAGCGACGCTCTTGGCGAATACCCCCCAGCATGACCCCCGCTTTCTGACCGATTCAGGAGAACTCTTATGCGCCGCCTGCCTTTGCTGTTGATCCCCGTCCTGTTGCTGCTGGGCGCCTGCCAGAGCCAGCAGATCAACCGTGACTTCGATGCCAGCCGCGACTTCGCCGGCTACCGCAGCTGGAGCTGGCAGGAGCCGGCCGTGCAGTACAAACCCGATGATCCGCGTGTTCGCAGCGACCTGACCGAGCAGCGTCTGCGCAGCGCAGTGAGCGGGCAGCTCGACCAGCGCGGCCTGCGTCCTGCTGCGGCCGGGGCCTCGGGCGATCTGCATGTACAGGTGTGGTTGATCGTCGATCAACGCCAGCAGCAGGTCAGCACCGGCTTCGGTGGCGGCTTCGGCGGCTACTGGGGTAATTACTGGGGCGGCCCCGCCTACAATGAAACCCGTACCGTCGATTACAAGGTCGCGACGGTGCAGATCGACCTGTTCGATGGCAAGGACGGCAAACTGGTCTGGCGCGGCAGTGACGAGCGCATCATGCGCAATGACGAGGGCAACCCCTCCCAGCGCGAGACGGTGATCCGTGAAACCGTGGGCCGGGTGCTGAGCCAGTATCCACCGCGCTAGGGCCGCCGAGGCAGTATCCAGTTGGCGCCACCCGCTCCCTTCGCCCGGGGGCGCGGCGCCTGCGCTGAAATGTCCTTGCCGGGCTAACCGCGCCCTAAACGGTAGAACAGGTTGGGTTCGCTGACGATATAGAGGTTGCCTTGATCGTCGAAGGTCATGCCTTCGCCCTGAGGCACGGCCTTTCCGAGGCCGGCGAAGTCGCTGTCCAGGGTACGGAAACCGATCAGTTCACCACTTTCGCCATCCAGCTCCATGATCCGCTTCGACTCGTCGCTGAGCAGCGCCAGGTTGCCGGTATGTTCGTCGAAGTGAACGGACGACAGATCGGACGCGAATACCGAATCGCGGATCCAGTCGTCGTGATCGATGATTTCCAGGCCGAAATTACCCTTCACGCTGCTTTTGAAACCGCGGATTTCGTAGAGCTTCATGGGCGAATGCTCCTTGACCACGAACAGCCGATCCCGCGCCCGGTCGTAGCCCACCCCTTCGAAGCCCTGATTGCCGTCACGCTGGATGCCCAGCGTCAGGGCGCGATAGTCCTCGCGAAACAGCGCCCCGGCGCGTTCCGGTACAGGCACCACCACCAGCGCATGCTCGCGTTCTTCGGCGAGCAGCAGCATGCCATCGCCCAGGTAGGTCACACCCTCGACATCGCTGAAGCCGCTCAGCGGGTAACGCGCGAGCACTTCGCCATCCTTGCTCATGGCCAACAGTTCTTCGGGGTTGTTGAGCACCGCCCACAACTGATCGCGCTGGTCGTCGTAGCTCAGGGCCGAGAGGTTATCGCTGACGCCACCGACCACCTTGGCGTCGATCTGGACCTTGTACCTGTGGGAAAGCAGGCTGTTCGGTGCCCATTGCGAGATCGCTGGGGTGGTCAGCCAGTAATAGAGGCGGTCGTCCAGGTGCAGAGCGCGCATCTGATAGCCGGCAACGAGCAGGATCAACAACAGCAGCCACGCCCACGGGCGCAGGACGGGCAGACGGGAAAAGGCCCGCTTGGCAGCAGATATCATGGCGATTCTCGAGTTCACGGATGCAGGCAGTCTGCCTGGAGAATGTTGCAGTCCGTCGATAAGACGGGGACCGCTTTGAGAGGCACGCGCGCATGCAAAGTTCCTCGCCGCCCGGCATTCTGCGCGCAGTGACGCAACCCGCGCTCCCCCGCATTACGGTTTACCCGGCCTGCGAGACCGTGCAGACTGACTGTGCAGGGAACTACATACGTGCAGAGAACTTCATGGCGCCATTGCCCCTGGCGACCGCGGCGTCCCTGCCTCCCAACGCATCCGCCCTCGAGACCGCTCATGCAGACCGGCCTGGAACCGAAGGAGAACATCTTGGCGTCCAGCGAAACCATCACTTCATTGAGCAGCGCCATCGCCAACTGCGCCAAGGAACCCATCCATATTCCCGGCAGCATCCAGCCCCAGGGATTTCTGATGGTGTTCCACGAGCAGGCGCTGACGGTACTGCAAGTGAGCGAGAACGTCGCCGAATGGCTGGGCGTGGATCCCGATCAGTTGCTGGGCCGGCATCTGGACGCATTGCTCGAAGACAGCGCCATGCTCGCCGAGCGTCTGGAGCAGCTGTCTCACGATGAAACCACGCCATTCCACGTCGGCGACGTGCGGTTCCGTGAGGGCAGTCGCAACGGCCAGTTGATCGCCATGATGGTGCACCGCTACGACGGCGTGCTGATCGCCGAGTTCGAGCCGACCAGCAACGTGATCGCGGCCTACAACAACCTCTATCCGGTGGTGCGCACCTTCATCGGCCATTTGCAGGACGCTGACGATGTCGACGAGCTGTGCCGCCTGTCGGTCGACGAAGTCAAACGCATCACCGGTTTCGGCCGGGTCAAGGCCTACAGCTTCGATGCCGAGGGCAATGGCCTGGTGCTCGCCGAACGTGTCGACCCGGGTTATCCGAGCTACCTCGGCCTGAGCTTTCCTGCCGCAGACATTCCGCCCCAGGCGCGCGCCCTGTACGTCGGCAACCGCATTCGGGTGATCGAGGATGCCAACTACCAGCCGTCGCCACTGCGCCCGGCGCTCAACCCGCTGACCGGCAAACCACTGGATCTGAGCTACGCCGCGCTGCGCAGCGTGTCGCCGGTGCACCTGCAGTACATGCGCAACATGCAGACCATCGCTTCGATGTCGATTTCCATCGTGGTCGAAGGGCAGCTCTGGGGGTTGATCTCCTGCCACCATGCCGAAGCCCGCTCGGTGGGTTTCCAGACCCGCACCGCCTGTGAGCTGCTGGGGCGCATGTTGTCGCTGCAGGTCGAAGCGAAGATCGCTCAGGCGCGCACCCAGCATCTGCTGCAGTTGCGCCAGCAGATCGTGCAGATGCTCTCTGCCATGGCCGACCGCGACAGTATCAGCGACGGGTTGCTGTCACTGCCCGATACCTTCTTGAACTTCGCCCAGGCCAGTGGGGGAGCGATCATTTCCGCGTCGCGTTGCGACCTGCTTGGGCAAACGCCGCCACGCGACCAGGTCAACGCGCTGGTGCACTGGTTAGGTGCACGAACCGGCGAAGACCTGTTCCAGACCGACAACGTCAGTCGCGACATTCCGGAGCTGCCTGGGCTCGCCAAACATGTCGGCGGCCTGTTGGCCGTCGCCATCTCCGAGCTGCACTCGCATTACCTGATCTGGTTCAAGCCGGAGCAGACGCGCATCGTCACCTGGGCTGGCAAGCCAGAGAAGTCGATCAGCTCCAGCGGCGTGCTCAACCCGCGCAACAGCTTTGCGCGCTGGCAGGAAGACATCGGTGGTTTTTCCACCCCCTGGCACGCACAGGAACCGGAAAGCGCGCTGGAGCTGCGCAACGCGGTGCTTGGCATCGTACTGCGCAAAGCCGAGGAAATGGCCCAACTGGCCAGCGACCTGAAGAAATCCAACAAGGAACTGGAGGCCTTTTCCTACAGCGTCTCCCACGACCTGCGCGCGCCACTGCGGCATATCGCCGGTTATGCGGAGCTGCTCGGTGATTTCGAAGGTAGCAACCTGTCGGAGCGCGGCGTGCGCTTCCTCGATCACATCAGCGAGTCGGCTCGGTTTGCCGGCACCCTGGTGGACAACCTGCTGAGCTTCTCGCAGATGGGCCGCTCGGCGTTGCGCTTCTCCGACGTCAACCTGCAGGCTCTGGTCGACTCGATTCGCGAGGAGATGAAGCCAGACTACCAAGGACGCAACCTGGAATGGCACGTGCGACCACTACCGATGGTGATCGCCGACGCTGTGTTTCTGCACCTGGCGCTGCGCAATCTGCTGGCCAACGCCATCAAGTACAGTCGCGATCGCAATCCGGCGGTGATCGTCATCGGCGCCCAAGAGGACGATGACGAGGTCGTGGTGTTCGTACGCGACAATGGCGTCGGCTTCAATATGGAGTACGCCGACAAACTGTTCGGGGTTTTCCAGCGCCTGCACCGCATGGAAGAATTCGAAGGCACAGGCATAGGCCTGGCCAGCGTACGACGTATAATCGAGCGCCACGATGGTAGAGTCTGGGCAGAGGGCACAATTGACCAGGGCGCCACCTTTTACTTCGCGTTACCCAAACGCCACCACCCCGCGCTTTCTTGACGGGAAGAGGACTTGAATGCTCAAACCGATTTTGTTGGTCGAAGACAACCCCCACGATCTGGAACTGACGCTGATCGCGCTGGAGCGTAGTCAACTGGCCAATGACGTGATCGTCATGCGTGACGGCGCCGAGGCGCTGGATTATCTGTTTCGTCGCGGCGCCCATGCCGACCGCCTGCCCGGCAACCCGGCGATCATGATGCTCGACCTCAAGCTGCCCAAGGTGGACGGCTTGCAAGTGCTGGAGACGGTTCGCGAATCGTCTGAATTGCGCAGCATTCCCATCGTCATGCTCACCTCCTCGCGTGAAGGCCCTGACTTGCAGCGTGCCTACGAATTGAACGTGAACGCTTACGTGGTCAAGCCGGTCGAATTCAAGGCCTTCGTGTCTGCGATTTCCGATCTCGGTGTATTCTGGGCGGTGCTCAACGAGCCGCCTCCTGGCTCGCTGCGTCTGCACCGACGCAGTTCAGAGACCGAGTCGGAATCCGACGGCGACTGACGATCAATACGCTTTCGCTTGAAGCGCGGGCCTACTCCAGACAGTAACTGACGACCCATTCCATGCCGCTCGAGCCCCTGAAACTGCTGTTCATCGAAGACAGTCCGCGTGATGCGGAACTGGCCCTGCTAGCGCTGGAACGCAATGGACTGTTGGTCGACAGCACTCTGGTCTATGACCATCAGGCGGCCGAACTCGCACTGCAGAAAGACAGCTTCGACCTGATTCTTTCCGACTACCTGCTGCCGGGATCGTCAGGGGCTCAGGCACTGGAAGTGGCGCGCCGCCTGGCACCACAAACGCCCTTCATTTTCCTGTCCGGTATGTTCGGTGAAGAACACGCCGTGGAGATGATGCGCCTCGGTGCCGTCGATTACGTGCTCAAGCAGAATCTGCCATTCCTGCCCAAGGCCATCGACCGGGCCATGGCCGAGGTCAACGAGCGCCATGAACGCAGGCGCGTTGAAGATACCCTGCAAGCGGTCGAAGCCCGTGCCCGAATGGCCATTGGTGCAGCACGCATGGGCATGTGGGATTACGTGCCAGCGACCGACAGCATGATCTGGGACGAACGCTGCAGGGCGCTCTATGAGCTGGATGCGGACGATGACGTCGGCATGGCGGTCTTCTACGAGCGCTGCCACCCCGATGATCGCCTGCAGTTGCGCAAACAGGTTGCCGAAGCGCTGTCCAAAGACACCGGCAACGAGTTCCAGGCCGAATTCCGCCTGCCCTTGAGCAATGGTAGCGAACGCTGGATTTCCGCCCGCGGTCAGGCTTTTTTCGACCAGGGCACCTGCACGCGCTTCCTCGGTGTGCTGCATGACATCACCGAACAGAAGCAGGCCAACGAAGCCCTGCTGCGCCTCAACGACATGCTCGGTGAGCGCGTCGAGAAGCGTACCCGCGAGCGTGACCGCAACTGGGAGCTGTCTCGTGACCTGCTCGCGGTGCTGCGCTTCGACATGCATCCCAGCGCGCTCAACCCGGCCTGGGAACAAACCCTCGGCTGGTCGCGTCAGGAACTGATCCAGGGGCCGCTCTGGGAGTTGGTGCATCCCGAAGACCTCACCGACACCCTGCAACAGATCGAGCAAGTGACCTCGGAGAACGTATCGGTACGCTTCGTCAACCGCGTGCGCCATGCCAATGGCGACTACCACTGGCTGTCCTGGATTCTGGTGCGCGACGACGACCTGCTCTACGCTGCGGTGCGCGACATCACCCATGAACGGGCGGTAGTGGAAGAGCTGGCCGCGACCAACCAGCAGTTGCGCGAACAGATCGCCGAACGCGAACGCGTCGAGGCGACCCTGCAACAGATGCAGCGCCTCGAGGCGGTCGGCCAGCTCACCGCCGGCGTTGCCCACGACTTCAACAACCTGCTGACGGTGGTGCTGACCAGTACCAGCTTCCTGATCCGCGACCTGGAAAAGGGCAACCTGGACAAGGCCCGCAACCGTCTGCAGAACATCACCGATGCCGGCGAGCGCGGCGCCAAGCTCACCGGCCAGTTGCTGGCCTTCTCGCGGCGCCAGCGCCTGGTGCCGGAAGCGGTCAACCTGGGCGAAACCGTGCTCGGCATGCTGGAACTGCTCAAGAGCACCCTGGGCGGCAGCGTACTGATCGAAACCACGACCGAACCCGGACTGTGGCACGCACGGGTCGACCCGACGCAGATCGAACTGATCATCCTCAATCTGGCGATCAATGCCCGTGATGCCATGGTGATAGGCGGCACGCTGCGCCTGGGCACCAGCAACGAGGTCATCACCGAGACGCCACGCCGCCCGGAAGACCCGGAGCCCGGCGACTACGTGGTGCTGTCGGTCCAGGATTCCGGTAGCGGCATGAGCGAGGCGGTGCTGGCCAAAGCCTTCGAACCCTTCTTCACCACCAAGGAGATCGGCAAGGGCTCGGGTCTTGGCCTGGCCCAGGTGTTCGGTTTTGCCAAACAGTCGGGTGGGGGCGCCCGCATCCTCACGGAAATGGGCGTTGGCACCACGGTCAAGGTATACCTGCCGGGCCTGCGCAACGTCATACAGCCCGATGATGCCATCTCCAGCCAACCGCTACCGGTTGCCGAACATGGTGCACAACGGACGATTCTGCTCGTCGATGACGATCCACGCGTACGCGAAGTTACCGCACTGACGCTGGACGCCCTGGGCTATCAGGTACGCGAAGCGGAAAGCGGTGCGCAGGCCCTGAGCAAGCTCGACGGCGAAATCGACCTGCTGCTGGCAGACTTCGCCATGCCAGGCATGAACGGCGCCGAACTGGCGCAGATCGCTCGCCAGCGTTACCCGGCATTGCCGGTGGTGTTCGTTACCGGCTATGCCGAACTGGGCGGGCTTGACGCCGATGAAGCCTTCATCGTGCAGAAGCCTTACCGCAGCGAAGAACTGGCGGAAAAGCTCCAGTATGCCTTCGCCAGCTGCAAGTCCAGCTGAATACGCAGCCTGCGACTGGTGGCAAGCCCTTGCCATCGGTCACGGCCCAACGGCGCTCCATGCACGGGTGGCGCCGTTGCGCTAGCCTGTCCCGACCACTGCTCGCGACCTAGATCATGCCCTCAGAATCCTGCCTGTTTGCCGGCCAGTCCGGTGACACCGTCGATATCATCCGACGCTTCGATTGGGCCGCCACTTCGCTCGGCCCGATCAACCAGTGGCCGGACGTGCTGGTCAGCAGCACGCGCCTGATCCTCTCCTCGCCAACGCCCATCGTGCTGCTGTGCGGGCCGAGTGGCGTGCTGATCTACAACGACGCCTACGCGACCTTCGCTGGCCTGCGCCACCCGGAAATCTTCGGTGTGCCCGCCGAGGAGGCCTGGCCGGAGATCGCCGATTGGAACCGCCACGTGATCGCCACGGGCCTGGCGGGCAAATCGATATCCCAGGAAAACCTCTACCTGCCGCTGCGCCGCCCGGGCCTGCAGGACGATGCCTGGATGAACCTGTACTTCAACCCGCTGCTCGATGCCCAGGGCAACTCGCACGGCATGATGTGCATCGCGGTGGAAACCACCCAACAGATGGTCGCCACCCAGCAACGAGCCCAGGCCGAAGCCGAGTTGCGCGAGGCCAACGAGCGTATCGAACTGGCGCTGAATGCCGGCGCAGTGCTTGGCACCTGGGTATGGGACGTTCCCAACGACAGCGTCAGCGGCGATGAGCGATTCGCCCGGGTCTTCTCCATCGATCCGCAGGAAGCCCGCCAGGGCATGAAGCTGGAACGCGTTACGCCGGCCATCCACCCGGACGACCGCTCCAGGGTTGAAGCCTTGATCGCGCGGACCATGCAGACGGGCGGCGACTACCGTGCCGAATACCGCCTGCTGCAGCCAGACGGCAGTTACCGCTGGACCGAAGCGAACGGCCACTGCGAACTGGCGGCGGATGGCACACCCCTGCGTTTCCCCGGCGTGCTGATCGATATCGAAAAGCACAAGCAGACCGAATTGGCCCTGCGCCAGTTGACCCAGAACCTCGAAGAGCGTGTCAGCGAAGCGGTGCTGCAGCGCACCCAGGCCGAGGAACTGCTGCGCCAGGCGCAGAAGATGGAAGCCATCGGTCAGCTCACGGGCGGTATCGCCCACGACTTCAACAACCTGCTGGCAGGTATTCTCGGCAGCCTGGAGCTGATCCAGCGCAAACTGCCGGCCGCTGAAAACCCGGTACTGATGAGGTTCGTCGAGGCTGCCATCGCCTCGGCCAACCGCGGCGCCTCACTGACCCACCGCCTGCTGGCCTTCGCCCGCCGTCAGTCGCTGGACATGCGTCCGGTGGAGGTCAATGCCCTGGTGCAGGCCATCAAGGAACTGCTGACCCGAACCCTGGGTGAGCAGATCAAACTGGAAATCCAGCTGGCCGAAGACCTGTGGCCGACCCGCAGCGATGGTCATCAACTGGAAAATGCGCTGATCAACCTGGCCATCAACGCCCGTGACGCCATGCCCGACGGCGGCACGCTGCGCGTCGAGACCCGCAATACGCAGCTCAGCGAGGCGGACGCGAAGAACCACCAGGTGCCGGCTGGCGACTACCTGCTGCTGGCGGTCAGCGACACCGGCTGCGGCATGTCCCAGGAGATCATTCGCCACGCCTTCGAGCCATTCTTCACCACCAAACCGATCGGCCAGGGCACCGGCCTGGGTCTGTCGATGGTCTATGGCTTCGTGAAGCAGACCGGCGGCTACCTGCAACTGGAAAGCCAGGTCGACCGCGGCACCACCCTGAACCTCTACCTGCCACGCTTGCACGTCGCGCCGACCGAGCCGACCCACACCGCACCGCTGCCAGCGCCACGGGGCACCGGCGAGCGGATTCTGGTGGTGGAGGATGACAAGGTGGTGCGCATGCTGATCGTCGAGGTACTCGAAGAGCTCGGCTACCAGCTGATTCAGGCTGGCGACGCGCAGAGCGCTTTGAGCCTCCTGGAACAGCACTGGCCGCTCGACCTGCTGCTCACCGATGTCGGCCTGCCCGGCATGAACGGCCGTCAGCTCGCCGACGCCGCACGCTATCGACAGCCGAACCTCAAGGTGCTGTTCGCCACCGGCTACGCCGAGGGTGCCGAGGTGCGCGACGGCTACCTGAGCAGCGGCATGGAGATGATCGCCAAGCCGTTCTCGTTCGAGGCCTTGGCGAGCAAGATCAAGACGATGCTCGAGGGCTGATCTTCAGCACCAGGGCGCGGCGCAGGCGATCGGGCCAATACGCCATCTGCAAACTCCGGGAACTCCACCACCGGCAGGCAGCCCAATATGCCAGCACGGCGGTTTTGTGGCCCCTCCCTGGTTGCCCCGCCGCAAGCGACGTCGGCAATCGCTCCCGGCCATTTCTGACCGTCTCCTCTGTTTTCCAGGAATCTGTCCATGCGCGTAGAAGGCTTTTTCGAATCCCTCGGTGAGGCGTTCGGTTCGTTCATCCGCTTCATCGTCGATGCCCTGAGTGGCGTGATCGCCCTGCTGGGTGGCGCGGTGGCGAGCTTCATCGATGGTATGTCCGGGGCGCTGGGCGTGACCCCGTCGCTGCTCAGCATCGGCGTGCTGCTGATCGGCCTGATCCTGCTCTACAGCGCCGTACGCTCGTTCATGCGCGGCTCGGTGATCGCCGGGCTGATCTGGCTGTTCCTCGGTTTGTGGCTACTCAGCGGTCTGATTCGCTAGCGCCTCGAAACATCCCGTCCTGGGCGGGGTGAACCCCGGCAGTTGCCCCTCGTCGCGGCCTGAAGCTTCTTGCATCCAAATGTTACAGAGGACGTGCTAGTCTGGGCGGCCACCGTTAGCCGCCTAAGTATTCCAATGTCCGTTCATGGTCAGTTGCTGCTGCGTCATCACACGCCCTTCATTCGCTTCTGGCTGGCGCGGGTGTTCACCGCCAGTGGCTTTCAGATGCTCACCGTGGCCATCGGCTGGCAAATGTACAGCCTCACCGGCAACGTGCTCGATCTGGGCCTGGTCGGTTTGGTGGAGTTCCTGCCGAAGATCCTCTTCATCCTGCTGACCGGCCACGTCGCCGACCGTTTCGACCGTCGCAAGGTCGCGGCGCTGTGCCAGTGCGGCCAGGCTGCAGTCGCCATCACCCTGCTGATCGGCAGCAGCACGAGCAGCCTGACCCGCGAGATGATCTTCCTCATCGCCTTCATGATGGGCACGGCACGGGCCTTCGAGATGCCCACCACCCAGGCACTGCTGCCGAACATCGTGCCGCCCGGCCTGTTCCCTGCCGCCGTGGCCGCCTCCAGCTCGGCGATGCAGACCGCGACCATCGTCTCCCCCGCCCTCGGCGGCGTGCTCTACGCGGTGGCACCGGCCTGGGTATACGGCCCCGCGCTGGTGCTGTACATGATCGCCATGGCCCTGATGCTCAGCCTGCCGTCGCAGCAGAAGCCGCTGAAGCAGAAGATCTCGGTGGAATCGCTGCTGGCCGGCTTCCGCTTCATCCGCAGCCGCCCGGAAGTGTTCGGCGCCATCTCCATGGACATGTTCGCCGTGCTGCTCGGCGGCGCCACCGCGCTGCTGCCGGTGTTCGCCAAGGACATCCTGCTCACCGGCCCCTGGGGCCTCGGCCTGCTGCGGTCGGCGCCGGCCGTAGGTGCACTGCTGATGTCGATCTACCTGGCGCGCCATCCCATCGAGCGGCGGGTCGGCCCGGTGATTCTCGGTTCGGTGGCGATTTTCGGCGTGGCGACCATCGGTTTCGGGCTGTCCACCTCGCTGTGGTTCAGCCTGGCGACCCTGGTGCTGCTCGGCGCGGCGGATATGGTCAGCATGGTGATCCGCGGTGCCTTCGTGCAACTGCAAACGCCGGACGAGATGCGCGGCCGGGTTGGCGCGGTGAACAGCCTGTTCATCGGCGCCTCCAACCAGCTCGGCGACTTCCGCGCCGGCGTCAGCGCCGCCTGGTTCGGCACCGTACCGGCCGTGCTGATGGGCGGCGTAGGCGCCATCGCCATCAGCGTGTTGTGGATCAAACTGTTCCCGGCGCTGTCGAGCCGCGACCGTATCCATGATCCGCTGGTGGGTGACGAAAAACCGTAAGGGCGGTAGAACGGCAAGAGCGGCCGGCCGGTGACAATGTGGGAGTGGGCGGGGACGCCCGGCCCTCCATGCCCATGACTTTTCGCGCGAGTGGCGCGCTCCCACAGGCAGCGAGACCAACGGCCGGTATCACCACACGTTTGCCGCTACCAATGCCCGGACGAATCTGTCCGTTCGGGCATGATTCCAGCCTGCAAACGAACTGCTATGATGCCGCGCTTTCGAGAACCGGCAATCCTTGGCATGTGAAGTGCTTCGCCTGGGTTCTGCACCTATCAACACGCGTCCGCTGCCCCTCGGAGCCCCTCATGCTGGAAAGACTGTTCCAACTCAAAGCGCACAACACCAACGTGCGCACCGAAATACTCGCGGGGGTCACGACCTTCCTGACCATGGCCTACATCCTGTTCGTCAACCCGAGCATCCTCGGCGAAACGGGCATGGACAAGGGCGCGGTGTTCGTCGCCACCTGCCTGGCGGCCGCTTTCGGTTCCGCGGTGATGGGCCTGATCGCCAATTACCCGATCGCGCTGGCACCGGGCATGGGCCTCAACGCCTTCTTCACCTATACCGTGGTGATGGGCATGGGCCACACCTGGCAGGTCGCACTGGGTGCGGTGTTCCTGTCGGCGTGCCTGTTCTTTCTGCTGTCGATCTTCAAGATCCGCGAATGGATCATCAACAGCATTCCGCTGGAGCTGCGTTCCGCCATTGCCGCTGGCATCGGCCTGTTCCTGGCACTGATCGCCCTGCAGAACGCCGGCATCGTCGCCGCCAACCCGGCGACCATGGTCGGTCTCGGCGATCTGGGCTCGCCCGCGGCACTGCTGGCGATTCTCGGTTTCTTTCTGATCATCGGCATGGAGGCGCTGCGCATCACCGGCGCGGTGCTGATCAGCATCCTGGTGGTCACCGGGCTGAGCATTCTGCTCGGGGTCAGCGAGTTCGGCGGCCTGGTGTCGATGCCGCCCTCCCTGGCACCGACCTTCATGCAGCTGGATATTGCCGGGGCGCTGGATGTCGGCCTGATCAGCGTGATCTTCGCCTTCCTGTTCGTCGACCTGTTCGACAACTCCGGCACCCTGATCGCCGTGGCCAAGAAAGCCGGGCTGATGCGCAAGGACGGTCACCTGCCGAAGATGGGCCGCGCCCTGATCGCCGACAGCACTGCAGCCCTGGGCGGCTCGCTGCTGGGTACCTCGACCACCACCAGCTACATCGAATCGGCGGCTGGCGTCAGCGCTGGCGGGCGCACCGGGCTGACCGCCATCGTGGTCGCCATCCTGTTCCTGTTCGCCCTGTTCTTCGCCCCGCTGGCCGGCAGCGTGCCAGCCTTCGCCACCGCGCCAGCGCTGCTGTTCGTCGCCGTGCTGATGGCTTCCGGCATGGCCGAGATCGAATGGAGCGACATCACCGTGGCCGCCCCCGTGGTAGTCACTGCCCTGGCGATGCCGCTGACCTACTCGATCGCTACCGGCATCGCCTTCGGCTTCATCACCTGGGTCGCCGCCAAGACCCTGGCCGGGCGTTTCCGTGAGCTGAACGGGATGTTGGTGGCGCTGGCTATCTTCTGCGTGATCAAGCTGGCGTTGTTCTGAGATTTCGCCTTCGATCAGGCATTCGCTCATCGGTGGGCTGAAGCCCACCCTACGCCGCTCACTGCCACCCGATCGGTCATGTAGCTCCCACAGGTAATGCATCGATCGTTCCCACGCTCTGCGTGGGAATGCCTCCCCGGACGCTCCGCGTCACGCAGCGCAGATGATCGACGGTGACGGCACGCCGGCAGCGGAATCGCTACAATGGCGCCCCGTTTTCCTGCCGCACGAGTGACCGATGAGCCGTCCCGCATTCGACCCCGCCGCCTACGACGCCCAACTCGCCGAGAAAAAGGCTCGCCTGGTGGAGCTGCTGGCGCCCTTCACCGCCCCGGAGCCCGAGGTGTTCGAATCGCCGCGCGAGTACTACCGCCTGCGTACCGAGTTCCGCCTGTGGCGCGAAGCCGGCAGCGAGAATCGTCACTACGCGATGTTCGAAGCCGGTGACAAGCACAGTCCGATCTTCTTCGAAGACTTCCCCATCGCCAGCCTGCGCATCAATGCGCTGATGCCGCGCCTCAAGGCCGCCTGGCAGGCCAGCCAGACGCTGGGCTTCAAGCTGTTCCAGGTGGAGTTCCTCACCACCCTGACCGGCGATGCGCTGATCACCCTCTGCTACCACCGCCCCCTGGACGATGCCTGGGAGGCTGCCGCCAAAGTGCTCGCCGACGAGCTCGATGTGAGCATCGTCGGCCGTTCGCGGGGCAAACGCATCGTGGTTGGACGCCCCTATGTGGAAGAACGACTGGACGTGGCTGGCCGTACCTTCCGCTACCGCCAGCCAGAGGGAGCCTTCACCCAGCCCAATGGCGAGGTGTGCCAGAAGATGCTGGGCTGGGCCTACGACGTACTCGGCGAACGCGAAGACGATCTGCTGGAACTGTATTGCGGCAACGGCAACTTCACCCTGCCGCTGGCTACCCGCGTGCGCAAGGTGCTGGCCACCGAGATCAGCAAGACGTCGGTCAATGCGGCACTGGCCAACCTGGCCGACAACGCGATCGACAACGTCACCCTGGTGCGACTCTCCGCCGAGGAGTTGACCGAAGCGCTCAACGAGGTTCGCCCGTTCCGTCGCCTGGCCGAGATCGACCTGAAGAGCTATGACTTCGGCAGCGTGTTCGTCGACCCACCCCGTGCCGGCATGGACACCGACACCTGCGAGCTGACCCGCCGCTTCGAGCGCATCCTGTACATCTCTTGCAACCCGGAAACCCTGGCGCAGAACATCGCCCAGTTGCACGACACCCACCGCATCGAGCGCTGCGCGCTGTTCGACCAGTTCCCCTATACCCACCACATGGAATCAGGGGTGCTGCTGGTTCGTCGTCGTTAAGGCGATAGCGGACCTTCGATTTGGTGGGCTAAAGCCCACCCTACAGCTGAATGGTGGGAGTAGAAGCTCGGTCTACATTCTGTGGGAGCAGGCCATGCCCGCGAAAAAATCGCGGGCATGGCCCGCTCCCACAGGTACTGCACCGATGACCTCTATCGCCTTGAAACAGCCATCTTAATGGCCCGCACGCTCCAGCGTGCGGGCCGTTAGCGCGTTATCAGCTGACCTGTTCCAGCCACTTGTCGACGTCCTTGCGGCTGATCTTGCCGTCGGCTTTGACGTTGTTGGGATGGAAACGGATGGTGTCGAGGAATTCGAAGAATTCCTTGTTATCCATCAGGAACTGCACGGCCTCGATGTCTTCTCTGGAGTTGTCGAAGCGGTCGTCGCCCTTGAGCAGCTTGTTGAAGTCCTTGTCGCTGACGATATCGTCGCTGCCTTGCCATTGCTCCCAGTTGTCGACGATGCGGTCGATCTTGTCCTTGTTCTCGCGATAGAACTCGGCGTCGAACTTGCCGCTGTAGGTCACCAGATCCGGCATGCTGTCGCGGAACCAGTCATTGCCGATACGCCCTTTCTCCTCGACCTTCTCGGTGAACGCCTTGAAGTGCTCGGGCTGGGCTTCCCACACCGGGATGTCCTCGGGGTACCAGGCGTCGAAACGGTCCTCGTACTTGCCCTCGTAGTACTTGTATTCGTAGCTCATGTGAACAAGATAATTGAGCTTGTCGCCCCACTCCTTCTCGAGCACGCCATCCTTGTCCAGTTCGCGGAAGTAGTCGCGCACCTTCTCGACCGTCTCTTCGCTTTTCTTCAGTGCGACCACCCCACCGATAATGGCGCCGATGAAGCCGAGCACGGCCCCCACACCTCCGGCAGCGGCAGCGACGACACCGGCAACGGCCCCTGAGCCAACGCCAATGGCGGCGGCAAGCCCGGCGCCGCCCATGACCAGACCGGCCGTACCGCCAACCAGTTGCAGACTCTTGGCCGCGAACTCCTCGGGCGTGCCGCCTTCCTTGCGCAGCTTGTCGATGCCCATGCCACCGAGTACCAGGTCGAGCACCCCGCCAGCTACATCGGCGATACCGCCAACGGTCGACAACGCACCACCGACCCAACGTAAGCGGTCGGCCTCCGGAATGTCCTTCGTATTCGGATTGCTGCTGCCAATGTTGGTGATGTTCTTTTTCACCTCTTCCTGCTGCTCGGCAGGCAATTGCTCGATGATGTCTTCGATCGATGGGCGAGAATCGCGCGTATGGGTGTCGAAGTCCTTCCAGAAAGATTCCGGCGTGAACTTGTCGCCAAAATCGATTTCCGGCAATTTATCGAGTTTTTTCTGGATCTCCTTGAGCTCAATGGCCTCCGATTCGGGGGCATCCTTCGGCTTGAAATGCTTGTCCCAGACGGTTTCCTTGAGGCTCTTGCCGAGCCCGAGAGAATCGGCGGCTCCCGGTTTGCGGAACAGCTCTTCATACGCGCCGGTGACCATGGTGGCCATTGGCGAGATCATGCTGATGGTGGTGACGAAGTTCTTCGCCGCCTCGATGCGCTCGGCCGGTGTCTCGCCGAAATTCAGGCCGCCATCGGCGAGTTTGTAGATACCCGCGACCATCGAGATCAGCCCGGCGCTGGAGCTCAGCACGCCCGTCTTGCCGAGCTTTCCGAGCACGCCGGCGGCACCGTCGCGTTCGGCCAGCGGCACCTTCTCGACAGCCTTTTCGATTTTCTCGGCAGTGATGGCGCCGGACTGCCCGGAAGGATCGGCGATGCTCGCCTTGGCGCTGTCCTTGAGCAATTGGGTCAGCGGCCCGCGGGAGCTCTCCACCGAGGTGACGAGCTTCTGCTCCTCGGCATTCAACTCGGGCTTGGCCTGGCCGCTCTCCTTGCCGCCGCCAAAGAAGTAGTTGTAGATATCGGTACCGCGTTTGGTCCCCAGCACCGACGTCATCAGGGTGGTCAGCAGGGTGGACACCATGTCGCTGGTGGCCTTGTCGACGTTCTCTTCGCCGACCCCCTCCAGGCCGTCCTTGTACAGTTCGTTGAGCTGTTCGATGGGAATACCGAACTTGTATTCGGTGTCGATCTGCGCTGCCAGTTCGGGATCCAGAAGGCTCAGCGACTGCATGTCCGATGAATAGCGGGCTGCCGCACCTTCGGGGTTGTCCTTCGCCAGCGCTTCCATGGCCTTCTTGTACTCGGGATCGCGCAAGCTGTCGGCCAACTTGTCCTTGAAGCCGTCCTTGTCCTCGACCTTGTCGATGGCCTCCTTGAGCAGGCGGTCGTTGTCGGCGGCGATGTCCGGGTCGGTCATCAACGCCAGCAGCTCTTCGCCCAGCTTGCCCTCGTCGACCAGGCCGCGCATTTCAGCCGCGCTCATTTCCTTGGGGTCCTTGCCATAGCTGGTGTTGGTGGTGCCGGCGAAGGCGCCATCCTCGGTGACATAAGGCAGGAACTGGAAACCGCCGTTGAGCATGGCCCGCGCCTCCAGCAGGCGCAGATACTTGGCTTCCTTGGAGTCGTCCGGCTTGTCCTTGTATTGCTCCTTGAGCTTCTCGTAATACAGCTCGCCGACGGTTTTCGGCTTGCCATCCTTTTTCTCGCTGGTCTCGGCCAGCATCAGGTCGGTGTCCTTGGCCGGTGGTAGATCGCGATCCTCGAAGGCCTTGTCCACGGCCCCCTGCTGCTTCTCTACCTGAGAACCTTCCAGGTTGGCGAAGTGCTCGGGGGTGACACTTTCGATGACGATGAACTTGCCACGCCGGGGCGTTTCGACGGCGAGTACGCCAGGAGCCAGGGACTCCACCTTGGTATCGTCGGTGAGCACTGGAATGTCGTCCCGGGCGCTCATCACCTTGTAGCCTTCGTCGTCGATCTTGTTCTCGATCTTGTCACGTACCTCGGCGAGCTCCTTCACCCTCTTGTAGGCCTCGGGGGATACCTCCTTGGATACCGCGTACTTCTTGCCATCTGCGGTGGTGAAGAGTGCGGTGTCGTTCGCGCCATAGGCACCGCTGTCGTCGACGGTCAGTTGAAAGCCGTTGCCGGGGTGATACACCGAGGCACTCATGTCCATGTAACCGTCTTCGATGAAGCGCAGATCGCCCAGCTCGGGAATCTGCTCGCCCGAGGTGACCACTTCGAAACCGCCGGCTTCGCGCTGGCCCAGCCAGATTTCGTGCTCGTCGGACAGCCCTTTCTCCGTCCAGGCCGGGGGGCCCTTGACGTCGCCAGCGTCCATCTTTTCCTTGGCGACCTCATGCAGGCGCGGATTGACGCCTGCGTGCACCAGCACCTGATCGCCATTTTTCATGGTCACCAGCAGCAGGTCGTCCCATAACATCAGGCGATGGCCGCTGGAAGACAGCCATTCGCTCTCGACGTTGGCGATGTCTTCTTCCTTCCACTGGTGGTTGCTCTCGGCCAACGGCGGCTTGCCGTCCAGGTAGGGGCCACGGTGCTCCTTGTAAGCCTCGATGCCTTCCTTATCGAGCTGCCCGCCCTTGTTCTGCGCCTCGCGCAGCTTGTCATCGAAATCACTGTCACCGGTTTGCCCGGTCACTCGTTCTGGTCGTGTTGTATCGATGGTGCTCATCGGCGTCTGCGCTCCAGCTCGATAAGTGGACAAGGTCGCAAAACCGGATGGCGATCCTTGTGCAAAAGAGAGTGCCTGTGGCACTTGTTGAACGGCGCAGAGCTGTGCGTGACGACTCGCGAAATGACGAAAACGAGAACGGCGCACGCAAAAAGTCAGGACCTGCGGCTCCCTCATTCAAGCAATCGTCACATTGATGTAACAACCTGATCGCGACGGATTTCGCAGCTTTTCACAGCGCCACATGGCCCTTAACAGGATGCAGGGGCGGCGCTGAACGGACTGTCAGGAGTACCGCGACATGCCAGCTCATTCGTGCTCGATCGACCTCGCCGCGGACGGATTTCCGAACGCGTTTTCGGCCGTTATCCGATTTCCCGAACGCACGTTCATTGGTGAACCGTACCGGCCATTCACAATCAATCAGTTAGCGACCATCGCGTCACGCCTCGGCGCGGCACGTAAATTGCGATGAGTACTCCTGCCTCTGATCGACACCGTGTTGTAGCGATGCGGTGATATACAAAAACAAACGACGTTTGGGGGGATTTCTTCTTGCCTATTCAAACTGCCGCACTGGCACGTTTCATCTGCACCCGTCTCGTCGGGCCACCACACGAGCCGATCCCGAGCATGACTGGGTGCGTTTGCACGCAACCGTCGCCAGTGCGTACAACAACCATAATCCTCGAGGGACTATAGGCATGTATTCGACCACTCTCGGCACCACCACGCCGACCGAGACGCCTTATGACCATGCACCATTCAGCAGCGAAGGCGCCTTGCGGTTCGGCGCCTTCATCCTCTATCCACGCCAGCATCTGCTACTGAAGAACGGCGAGCCCGTCAGCCTCGGCAGCCGTGCGCTGGACCTGCTCATCGCGATGGCCTCACGCTCGGGTGAGCTGCTGGAGAAAGCCGAACTGATCGCCTGTGCATGGCCGAAGGTCATCGTCGAAGAGTGCAACCTGCGCGCGCAGATCGTCGCACTGCGCCGGGTACTCGGTGAAGATGAAAGTGGCTTCGAATACATCGTCACCGTTCCAGGTCGCGGCTACCGCTTCGTGGCCCGTACCGAGCGTTATGAAGCGTCCAGCGAGCCTGCCGTGGCAGAGCGCCTGCAGTCGCTGCCCAGCCTGATCAGCCGGCCACTGGGCCGCGATACGGTGCTGCAGCGCCTGAGCGAGCAATTGTTGCAGACTCGCCTGATCTCCCTGGTCGGCCCCGGCGGCATCGGCAAGAGCACCGTAGCCCTGGCGCTGGGAAATCAACTCGCCGGCGAGATGTCCCACGGTACCTGCTTCGTCGACCTCAGCGAAATCGATGACGACAGCCTTATCCCCCACGCCCTTGCCGAAGCACTGGGTCTGCAGGCGGGCAGCGACCCTCTGCGTGACGTGGTGCAACACCTGCAGCAACGCCGCCAGTTGCTGATTCTCGATAACTGCGAACAGGCTCTGGATGGCACCGCTCTGGTGGTGGAAACCCTGCTCAAGTGGACCCCCGACTGCGCCATTCTCACCACCAGCCGCGAGCCATTGCGCACTGCGGGCGAGCAGGTCGAACGCCTGCTGCCCCTGCAATTGCCGGCGGCCTGTGAACACCCGAACGGCGAGCAGGCGCTGGCCTACCCGGCCATCGAATTGTTCGTCGACCGGGTGCAGGCCAGCGACACCGCCTTCACCCTCAACGACGGCAACGTGGCGGACGTGATCAGCATCTGCCGCAAGCTCGACGGCATTCCTCTGGACATCGAAATCGCCGCGACCCGCGCCAGCGCCTTCGGTCTGGCGCAGCTCGCCGAGCTGCTGGACGGTGAATTCCGCCTGCAGATGGAAGGTCGCCGTACCGCCCCGCCACGTCATCGCTCGCTGCGCGCCACACTGGATTGGTCGTACCGGACGCTGGCACCTGCCGAGCAGGCGATGCTGCGACTGGTGGCGATCTTCAACGGCACCTTCACCCTCAATGCAGTGCGCGCCATCGTCGAAGGCGACGAACTGCTATCGGGCGATCCGCTGCCGTTGATCGAAAGTCTGGTGGACAAGTCCCTGCTGATCGCTCACCGCGACGACACCCTGAAGTTCTACCAGATGCCCAAGACCGAGCGTCTCTATGCCCTGGAAAAACTCGACCAGACCGGCAACACCCAACGGATCGTCGCCCGTCACGCCGCCTATGCGCTGGCCGTGGTGAAGAAAGCCGCGAGCCAACTGGAAACCGTGGTGCCGGAAGCCTGGAAGAACCTCTACGGCGCGGAAAGCGACACCATCCGCTCGGCCCTGACCTGGGCCTGCTCCACCGACGGCAACCAGTCGCTGGGCCTGGAACTGACTCTGGCGGCACTCGGCCTTGGCCCCTACAGGGATCGCTCGTCGCGGCCTCGCGTGGAGCAGCAGCAACATCAGCCGGCAGAACGGCGGAGGGCTGGTTGAGCGGCGGCGCGCTATAAGCGTTCGGGACGGCTGGCGAGGGGATCAGTTGGTGGGCTGAAGCCCACCCTACAACCAGCCCCTGCGTAGGATGGGCCTCGGTCCACCAACCCGAATGCAACGGTGGACAAAAAGAGCGTTGTCCACCCTACGGCCTGACATCGGGGATGCCTTTTGATGCCGAATTAGCGCTTGCGAGGTAATAGGCGAGACGGTATCTACAACCAGCAACCCGTAGGGTGGGCTTCAGCCCACCAGGGCGAATATCGATGGATCCCACGCGGAGCGTCGGGAACCATCTGATCTACAGACCCACAACGAATCCGGCTGCAACGTCACGCCTGGCCGTCAGATCAATCGCGCCGCGACCAGCGCATCGGCCACCGGTTGGAAGGTATTGGCCGGGATCGGCTCGCCCTTCACCGCACGCTTGGCGATCTCGGCAGCCAGCTTGGCGTCGGCGCTGCATGGCAAGCCCAGGCTCGCCGACTGGGCCAGCAAGGCTTTCGCGTCCTGGGCCGAGGCGATGCACACCAGCACCGGCACCGGTGTCTCGCCACGAACGTAGCGCACGCCTACCAACCAGCCGTCTTCGCTGCCGATCATCAGCGTGGCATGAGCGATACCTACCTTGCGGCTGCTCAGGGCCTGCATCTCGCGGCGCTGACGCTGACGTTCGCGCTTGATCAGTGGATCACCGTCCATGTCCTTGCGCTCGCGTTTCTGTTCGCTGCGGGTCATGCGCATTTCACGCTGGAACAGCCAGCGTTGCAGCAGCACGTCGACGACGCCGATGACCAGGTAGGTGACGATGACCGTGGCCACCAGCGGCTTGAGCAACAGGAAGAACACCGATTCGATGCACCCGGCGCCGCAGCGCGACGATTCCATCAATGCCTGCAAGGCGATACGCCCGACCACGTAAAAGGCGATCGACAGCACCAGCACCTTGAACAGGCTCTTGAGAAACTCGATGACGTTGCGCATCGAGAAGATGCGCTTGGCCCCTTCGACCGGGTTGATACGCGCGATATCCGGCTTGATCGGCTCGCCGGAGAACAGCACGCCGCGCATGGTCACGATATTGGTGAGCACCACGCACAGCACGGTTACCCCGAGGATCGGCAAGGCGGTACGCAGCAACACCTGCTGAGCGCTTTCCAGCAAGCGCGGCCAGACCGTGGCGAAGGGCTCGACGTAGATGGTCGCGGCCAAGTCGAGCAAACCCCGCACCCGTGACTCGGCGACCCCGGCAAGAAAGGCGATGCATACCGTACAGCCAAGCAGTACCGCAGCCGAGACCATGTCCTGGCTCTTCGAGACCTGGCCCTTCTGGCGGGCCTCGCGCATCTTCTTGTCGGAGGCCGGCTGGGATTTTTCCTCGCTGCCGCTGTTACCCGCCACTAAGGCTCACCTGCGCCGGAGAGCGTCTTGAGCACCTCGACGGTACAGCGGAACTCGGCCAACTGCTCGAGCATCAGCGGGATCAGGAAGCCGCAGTAGAGCACCATCAGGAAGGTGAAGATCAGATTCTTCACCGATAGCGAGAGATCGAAGATATTCATCTGCGGCGCCATGCGCGACAGGTAAGCGAGCATCATGTCGGCCACCAGCAGGGCGATGATCAGCGGCGCCACCATCAGCACGCCGATACGCATCACCTGGTCGAGAATGGCCAGCACCGCCTCCAGCGCCGAGCTGGCGATGACCGGGGTGAACGCGGTGACGGGCCATAGCTGGTAGCTGTGGTAGAAGCCGTCGACCATCAGAATGAAGCCACCGGACATGAAGAACAGAGTGATCAGCGTGACGCTGAGCAGGGTCGCGGTAACCCCCGACTCGCCAGCGCCGGAGGGATCCACCAGCTGTGCCATGGTCGAGCCGCGCTGCAGGTCGACCAGCTCGCCCGCCACCTCGGCGGCCCAGAACGGAATGCCGAACAGCAGCCCCACGGTCACCCCGATGAGGAACTCCTTGACCATCAGACCGGCGAGAAAGAAGCTGCCGTAATCCTCCAGGGCGGTCAGCGCGGAGAAGGCCGGCAGGAACATCGGCGCGGAGATCGCTACCGCCACGCAACTGCGGATCATCCCGGTCAGCCCCAGGCGGTTGAATGCCGGGGTGATGAACACCAGACCCAGCGCTCTGCAGACCGCGAGGGCCGCCGCACTGATCACCGGGTAGGCGATCTCGGCGATGCCCAGGCCGATGTCGGCATCCATGCCCTAGCGTGTCCAGGCGGGGAAATTGTCCAGCACATGGCTCGCCAGCGCCGCCACCTGGGTCGCCAGCAACGGGCCGATCAGCACCAGCACCAGCAGCACCGCCACCAGTTTCACCGCCTGTGGCAGGGTCTGGTCCTGGATCTGCGTCAGCGCCTGCAACAGGCCAACCCCCAGGCCGATGAGGATGGCCACGCCGAGCGCGGGTGCGCTGAGCAGCAGCACGGTCATCAGCGCCTGCTTCATCAACGAGAGAAATACGTCCTGGCCCATGCTTCACCCTCCTCCGTAACTGAGGATCAGGCCGTGCATCAGCCGTGACCAGCCGCTGACGGCGACGAACAGAAAGATCTTCAAGGGGATCGAGATCAGCGTCGGCGACACCATCATCATGCCCATGGCCATCAGCACGTTGGCCACCAGCAGGTCGATCACCAGAAACGGAATGTAGAGCAGAAAGCCAATCTCGAAGGCACGGGTCAGCTCGGAACTGACGAAGGCCGGAATCAGCACCACCAGATCATCGTCGCGCAGATCGGCGCGAGCTTCCTCGGACCACACCGTCTCCGTGGCCTGCACGAAGAACGCCCGTTCGGACGGGTTGGCAAAACGTGACAGGTGCGTCTGCAAGGGAGCATGCAGGGCGTCCCCGAGCTCGCGCAGCTCCTCGGCGTTCTGCAAGCTGATCGAGCGGCCTTCCACCTCGCGGTACATTTCGCCGATCAGCGGCGTGGTCACGTACACGGCGAGAATCAGGGCGATACCGTAGAGCACCAGGTTCGGCGGCGTCTGCTGCACGCCCAGGGCGTTACGAATCAGGAACAGCACCACGGAGATTTTCAGAAAGCCGGTCAGGGTCACCACCGCCAGGGGAATCAGACCGATCGTGGTGACGACCAGAATGATTTCCAGCAGGTTCGGTTGGTAATCCGTCATAGGCTGGCGAACCGGGTCAGGCGCACACCGAGCCCATCACCGATGGCGACCAGCTCGCCGCGCCCCACGCAGCGCCCATTGACCATCAGCTCGACCCGCTGCGCATCGCCATCCGGCAGGGCCAGCACACTGCCCTCGCCCAGTTCACGCAGTTGCCCCAGCGGTAGCTCCAGGCTGCCGATCTGACAGATCACCGTCAGCGGCACATCGTCCAGTTGCGCATCATCGGCGTCTTGCCCCATGGCGTTCTCCGTATTCGGGTTGATCGGTTGCAAGGCTTCGAGCAGTTCCAGACCGGACTGCTGGCGTTTGAAACGGGCCTGCCGGTGGCCATTGGCGATTACCAGCAGACCATCTGCACCCGGCGGACAATCGAGCATCAGCACATCGCCCGGCTGCAGGCTGCGCAGTTCGGCCAGGCTCAGGGTCTGCCAGCCGCGCTGCAGCGCCAGGCCCAGTTGCAGCCCAGGCAGAGCATGGCGCGCCGGCTGCAAATGGCGATCCAGCAAACCGGCCACCGCTTCGCCCACAGCAGCGCTCAGGCCCAAGCCAAGAACGCCGCCCCGCGCGCCCGCGATACTCAGTTGCAGGGTCAGCATGAAATCCCATGGCTGCGCCTCGGCATCCAGCGTCAGCGTCTCGCCCAGTTCCTGTTCCAGCGCTTCGATCCAGGGCAACAGCGCATGTTCGAGCAGCACGCTCTGCAGGGGCTGCGGCAGGCTGTGAAAATCCCGCTGCAGATCGAGGGGTGCCAGCAGGTGTGCGAGCAGGGGCGCATCCAGATGCACTTGCAGCGCTGCGTCGCCAAGCCGTGCAGGCAGCACGATGGCCGCGTCCAATGCTGCTGGCTGGCCGTTGACGGCGACCTCGAGCCGCTCGCCAGCCACGTGCCCCTGCCAGGGCTGGCGGCGCCGCAACAGACGATTGTGCAGCGCCTGCCGGGCGACATCGAGCTGCGGCAGCGACGGTAGCAGAGGCGCGGGCAGCGACGACTGATGGCAATTCATCGACGTGTGGCTCCATGGGGACGGTCTTCGGCCAGGCTTTCCTCGACCGCCTCGGCGGCCCGCTGCTGAATGCGGTAATGGCGTTGCAACAAGGGCTCCAGTGCCTCGCATTGCAACTGGCGTCGCAACCAGAGCTGGTGAGCCTGATCACGACTGGCCTGTACTTCGGCCAGGTGCCGAGACGCCTCGCTGGCCTGCTCCGCGAGATGCCCGCGCTGCGCCTCCAGCGCGTCGAGCAGGTCCAGGGCGCTGCGGTACTGCCCCACCGGCAGCGCACCTTCGCTGAGCAGGGTCTGCAGCTGCATGGCTTCCTGTTCGAGCAACGTCAGTGCCTCGCGAACCTCGGCTTGCGCTGCGGCCAGCCGCTGGGCCGCCTCCTGGCAACGCACGCGCCAGCTGGCCAGTTGCGCCTCGGCACGACGCTCGCGCAGGCGACGCAGCTCGTCCAGTTGCTGCACGGCGTGGGCGCTGCTCATGCCAGCACCTTGCGCAGCGCGCGCAGCGTGTCGTCGAGGCTGCTCGGTTCGGCGGCATCCTGGCGCAGGAACCGTTCGATGGCAGCCTGCCGGGCGATGGCCTCGTCGGCCAGCGGATCGCTGCCGGGCACGTAGTCCCCCGTACGCACCAACAGTTCGATATCGGCATGCCTCGCCATCAGTGCACGCAGGTGAGCGGCGAGCTGCCGCTGCTCGGGCTCGACCACGCGATCCATCAGGCGGCTGCGGCTCTGCAGCACGTCGATGGCCGGAAAATGGTTGCGCTGGGCCAACTCGGCACTGAGCACCAGATGACCATCGAGAATCGAGCGCACTTCCTCGGCTACCGGGTCGAGGGACGCATCGCCTTCGGTGAGCACCGTATACAGCGCCGTGATGCTCCCGGTGGCTGCGGGCCCGGAGCGTTCCAGCAGGCGTGGCAGGGCGGAAAACAGTGACGGTGGGTAGCCACGGCGGGTCGGCGGCTCGCCGATGGCCAGGCCGATCTCGCGCTGGGCACGGGCGAAGCGGGTCAGGCTGTCGAGCAGCAATAGCACATGGCGGCCCTGATCACGGTGGTACTCGGCATGGGCGGTAGCCACCAGAGCGGCCTTGACCCGCTCGGTGGCCGGGCGATCCGAGGTAGCGACCACCGCGACGGTGCGGGCACGGGCCTCTGCCCCCAGATGGACGTCGAGCAGCTCGCGCACTTCACGTCCACGCTCGCCAATCAGGCCAATGACGATCACCTCAGCCTCGCTGCGCCGTACGATGCTCGCCAGCAGCGACGACTTGCCCACGCCGGGCTCGCCGAAAATCCCCATGCGCTGGCCGCGGGCGACCGTGAGCAGGCCATCGATGGCACGGATACCGAGCGGCATCGGCTGTTCGATCAATTGCCGGGAAAACGGCGCAGGCGGCTCGGCCTGCAACGGATAGCGCACCAGGCCACTGGCTGGCGGGCCGCCATCGAGGCAGTCGCCCAGCGGCCCGATCACCCGGCCAAGCAGCGCGTCGCCCACCAGCACGCTCTGGTTCTCGCCCGTGGCGACGATTTCGGTTCGGGTCGACAGGCCTTCCAGAGAACCGACCGGCGAGAGAATCGCCTCATCGCCTTCGAACCCCACCACCTCTGCAGTCAGCACGCGGCCACTGGCGGGATCGCTGAGACGGCACAGTTCGCCGATGCCGACGTCCGGTACGCTGGCCTGGATCAGGGTGCCGCGGATACTGCGGATTCGCCCGCGCAACGGCCGCGGTTGGGCATCGTCCAGGCGGGCGCTGAGGGTTGGCAACAGGTCGTTCAGGGGCGCATTCATGCACCGCCCTCCAGCACGCCGGGCAACAGCGCCTGGCGCACCCCCTGCAGCTGGGTATGCAAATCCAGCTCGACACTGGCCAGGGGGCTGCTCAGACGGGCATGGCCAGCGGCGAGGCCATCAGCCGCCTCCACCTGCAGACGCTCGCCGAGATCGGCCAGTTGCCCGCGCACCGCGTCGAGCTGATCGGGGCGGACGTGCAGACGCAGCCGCTGCCCCTCACGGAACGCCGACAATGCCCGGCGCGTGCACAGTGCCAGACGCGTACCGTCATCCAGTTCACCGATCACCTGGCGGGCGATACCCAGGGCCAGATCGGTCATCTGCGCTTCCAGCCCGGCCAGGTAGTCATCGACCTGCAGCGCCGTGCGCGCAAGCAGCTCCGCGGCCTCGCGTTGCCCCTCGGCACGCCCGGCCGCCAGGCCCTCGTCTCGCGCCTGATCGCGCAGTCGCTGCATGTCGTCGCGGGTTCTTGTGGCTTCGTCGCGGGCCGCCTGCAGAAAGGCGTAGCCGTCGATCCATTGGGCGGCCTGTTCGCCACGCAGAATGCGCTGGCCCGGTTTGCTTGGCAGGCCACTCATGCCGCACCCCGCTCTTCGCGGGAGGTCAGGGCACCGGCCACCTGGCGTACCCGCTGGATGTCATCGGCGCTGCCTGTCGACAGCGGCGCAGCCAGCCCGAAGCGCAGGCGCAGCCAGGCCTGCAGCGGGGCCGGCTGGGCGCCCAGCCAGGCATCCACGCAGCGCTGACCCTCCTGGTCGATGGCGGCGAGCAGCGCATCGCCCGCGAGGATCGCCGGCTTGCCGACTGGCGGCTCGCGCCAGCTCACGGCCAGGTCGTAGGTATCGTCACCAAGCTGCTCGCGCAACGTCTGTACCAGCGGACCGCGAATTTCCCGCGCCAGAGAGGCGGCATGCTGGCAGGCGCCACAGGTCGGGGCGAGACGGGCGAACCGCTGCCGGGACAGCAGCACCACAGGCAGGTCGTCATCGGCGATCTGGCCGACGCTCGCCAGTGGCTCGAGCCCGTAATAGGACGCGAGCAAGCCGCCAATGCGCCTCTCGAAGCGCGGCTGTGTGGCCAGATCGGTCACCCGCTCGCGGGACACCGCGCCAAGCAGCGCGGCCTCCAGGCAGTCCTCGGCGACGAACTGCATCGGTCGAGCCAGCAGCGCGCGCCAGGCGTCGCGCAACGCCTGGCTCACTCGCTTTCCCTCAGTACGTAGGTACCCTGACCCTGGCGCTCGCGCCACAGGTACCAGGCGATGGCCCCGGCCATGCCGAGCACCAGGAGCAGCCCGGCGAAGAACAGGGTGCGTGCCCGCGACACGCTTTCATCGAGCATCCAGATGCCCAGGAAGGAACTCAGCGGCGGCCGGGCATCGTCACGCAGATTGCGCATCGCCGCCTTGATCGCGGTGACCGAAACGCCGTCGTAGTTCAGCCCGGAAATGCTGTTGGCAACCAGGGTCTTGATTTGCGGAATCAACTGATCGACATCGGTATCCGGCTCATAGCGGATCAGCACCGATGCCGAAGACGGCGAGATCACCCGCTTGAGCAGGTCGTTGTCGGGCAGCACCACGTGCACGCGCGCCGACAGCACGCCATCGATCTGCGACACGGTATGCGACAACTCCTCGCTGAGGGCGTAAACCATCTGCGCCCGCTCCTGCACCGGCGAGGACACCAGGCCGTTGTTCTTGAACACCTCGCCCATGTTGGAAAATTGCTGCTGCGGCAGGCCGGCCTCGTCGAGCAGGGCCACGGCATCGGAGAGCCGCTCCTGGGGCACGCTGACGGTGATGCGGCCATCCTCCTGCACCTGGCGCTGGGCGGCGATGCCCTCACGCAGCAGGGCAGCGACCATGCTGTTGGCTTCACGCTCGCCCAGGTTGCTGTACAGCACCATGCCGTCACAGGCCTGCAACAGCAGCGTCAACAGCAATAGCGCGACCAGCCGAAAGGGATGCCCGCGCATGGTCACTGGCCCCTTAGCAGGGTGTTGGCAGAGCCGGAAATCTGCGTGGCGCCACGCACCACCATCTGGGTTTCGATGGAGTAATCGAAGACCCGGCTGAGGGAGCCGACCAGCCGGTCGATCTGCTGTTCGTTGACCTTGCCCGGCTCGACACCAGCGCCCTTGTCCACCGGCGAGCTGCTGACGTAGGGCGTGCGCTCCACTGCCGCTGCGTCGGAGAAACCCCGTGAGCGGTCGATGAAACCGTTGAGGCGCTCCATCAGGTTCTCACCAATCTGGTTCGGGCTGGCGCCCTGCGGCATGCCCTTGGCCTGGTTGGCCATGTGCTCGAACAGGTTCTGCGAGACCTGGGCGACATCCTGACCAGCGGCCGAGGGGGCCGCTGTGGCGACTGCTGCGCTGACTGTCATGGCCGATCCCCGTGATTATTCTTCGTCGTCCGCGGTGGCTTCCTTGAGGATCTCCTGAGCCCGCGGCATGACGATGAACTGACCACCGAGGATGACCGCCTGGGTGATCATGTCGTTGGTGAGTTCGTCCTCGGCCTGGGCGTTTTCCAACGCCTGGTCGAATTCGGCCTCGGGGGTGTTCTCTACCGCGGTGTTGCCATCTACCGAGCTGACTGCCATGGAATCTCTCCTTTCACCTGGATGTTGAAAAGCTACCTGCTATTGGTCCGCACCCTTGACCACCTGGATGCCGGCACTACCGCGAAACACCCGCACCCCCCGCTCGCGAACCACCTCGGGCTCCGCCGCCACCGGGCTCTGCAGCTGATCGATACGTTGCTGAACCAGCGCCATATAGGGCGGCGGCCCGGAAATCAGCATGCCGTCACCGTGAAAACTGCTGCGCAGAGACAGGTGCTTGCCTGCCACGCCCAGCTCGTCCAGGGAGCTCTGCAACTCGTCGAGCTGAAAACCGCTGGGTTCGAACTGGCGAATCTCGATCTCTTCCTCACTGTTCACGTGCAGCATGTTGCCGTCGAAGAACCAGGTCAGGCCGCTGTTGCCACACAGCGCGTCGAGAAACTCGCCAGCGCTGGAAGCACGCAGGTTGCTCTGTGCACGCCCCTTGATCCGGTTGGAAATCGCCATCGGCAGACCGAGGTTGCGCCCGAAGGCCTCCAGCGCACTGCGCAGATCCTGATTGATCACCACGTAGGCATAGGGCTGCTCGTACCACTGCGGCATCGCCTCGGCGCGCGCCAGCCCCGCACTGCCCGCCAGCAACAGCAGCGACAGCGCCAGGCCGCGCCTGACGGAACCACTATCGGCGCAGGCAGGGCGATGAAACAACCGCCGGCCGGCAACAATCACAAGATTTCGCAGCCGCTTCACATACCCCGCCGAAGATGGCTCTATAGAATGCCCAGCACGTGCCGGATCAACCCAGGAGCAGCGCCTTTGCCGTCGATTTCCCCCCGCCACTTCGTGCTGCTCGCCAGCTTCGCCCTGCTGGGCGCCTGCAGCAGCAACGCGCCCAGCAATCCGTCCGCGCCAGCGAGCGATGACGCCTACCAACGCCTGATGAAATTGGCCAATGACGTCGAGGCGCGTGGTGACCGTGGTACCGCCGCAACGCTGTATCAGCGTGCCGCCGAACAACCCGGCGCCGGTTTCGAGGCCTGGCAGCGACTGGGCCGCGCGCGGCTGGACAGCGGCAATACCCGGGGTGCTGAAGAGGCGTACCAGAAAGCCGTCGCGCTGGAGCCGGACAACCCAGTGGGCCTGCTCGGCCTGGGCACCGCGCAGCTGCGCCTGGGTTACCCGGAGCGCGCCCAGCCCCTGCTCGCCAGTGCCGCCGAGCAATTGCCCAACGATGCCCAGGCCTTCGCCCGCCTGGGTGCCGCCGAAGCGCAACTGGGCAATATCGCCGCCATGCAGCGTGCCTTCGCCACCGCGCGCAAGCTGGCTCCCGGCGATCTCGATGCGCGCAGCAACCTGGCGCTGGCCTACGCCCTCAATGGCGACAGTGCCAATGCGCTGCGCGAGATCGACGGCATCGATCGCGCGCCAACCGCTCAGTTGCGCCATCAGCGCAACGCGCTGCTGGTCCAGGTGCTGGCTGGCGAGCGCGGCAAACCGGCCAGCGTGCAGCTCGACGACACCAGCGCGGCCAAGCGCCAGGCGCTGATCGCCGAAGCCCGGCGCATCGCTGCCATCAGTGACCCCGCCGAACGGGCACGGGCCCTGGGGCTGAGCGCTGGGAGATAAAAGTGGCGACCGCGTGATCGCCTGGCTCATTGCCCACCCCCGGTATCGCTCTGCGCCGCCTGCTCCTGCCGGCGACGGCGCTTCTCGTCGGTTTCGAAGCCTTCCAGATACGACTGAGCTGCCCGGCCCACCGGCGCGGCCAGCGTCGGCCCCGTCTGTCTGCCGCGCAGCAGATCACCGCGGCGCTCGACCATCTGCAGCAGATTGGCGTTGTTGGCGCAGCCAGGCGGCAGTGGCAGCAGCTCACGCTCGTCGACCGGCTGACCCTCCTCACTGACGCGACGGCAGGCATCCGGCACCAGCAAGGGCTGGCCGTTGGCGTCGACGAGGGTCTGGTAGCCGTGGGAATAGCTCGGCGCCTGCAGTTCCGTCTGGCAGGCGCCAAGCAGCAGGCAGGTGGACAGCACGCTCAGACGCGTCATCGCGATACCCCCGTTCATTGCACGTGGAACCCGAAGGAGCTGCTGCGCGCCGGTGCATCGGCACGTGCCCCGAGGGTGCGATCGAGGGGCGTGAGCATGGCTTGGGTCTGCACCGGCTCGACCAGATAGGGCGTGATCAGGATCACCAGCTCGGTTTCGTTCTGCTGGAAGCGCTTGGAGCGGAACAGGTTGCCGAGGATCGGCATGTCACCGAGCAGCGGGACTTTCTCCAGATCCTGAGCGTTCTCTCGCTGGAACAGGCCCGCGATGGCGAAGGTTTGCCCGCTGCCCACCTCGACACGGGTATCGGCGCGGCGCACACGGAACGACGGCACGCGGAACCCGGACACCTCCAGCGTGCTGCCGCCCATCAGGCTGCTGACCTCCGGACGCACCTGCAGGCCGATACGGTCATTGGGCAATAGTGTCGGGCTGAACAGCAGCGACACACCGTAGGATTTGTACTCGACGCCCACCAGATCGCTGTTCACCGGCACCGGCACCGGCACTTCGCCGCCCGCCAGGAAGCTCGCCGTTTCACCGGTCATGGCGGTGATGTTGGGCTCGGCGAGAATCTCCAGCACGCCGTTGCTCTGCAGCGCCTCGAGCACGGTATCAATATTGAAGTTGCCGCTGTCCAGGCCTACGCCGATCAGGTTGGAGGCGCCCGCGGCAGCCTCCGCCGCCAGATTGCCTCCGGTGAGCAGGCCGAACGAGAACGTGCCGTTGTTGAACAGCGCGTTCCAGCTCACCCCGTAACGCAGCAGCTCTTCGCGGGACACTTCGGCGAAGCGTACGCGAATGTTCACCTGCGCCGACCCCGGGTAGGTCGCGGTATTCACCGCGCCCTGCCATTCCTGCCCGGTAGGGTCGAGCATGGCATTGAGGTCCAGCGCCTCGCCGACGCTGCTGACCTGGCCGCGGGCCGCCAGGCGGTTGCCCACGCCTTTCACTTCGGTAGCGCTTTGCGGATGGCGGCTGCGCAGCGCGCTGCTGATCGGTCGACCATTGCTGCCGACGTTGATCTGCAGCGAGGCGATCTCTCGCTCGTCGCTGCCCAGGGCCACCAGCGTGGTGTGCCCGGCACGCTTGCCGAACAGGTAGATGACGCCAGGCGACACCACCTGCAGGTCGGCGACGCCAGGCTCGGCGACCATCACCGCATCCACCGGCTCGGCGAAACGCATGATGCGCCCCTCCCCCGTCGCCAGGTCGATGCTGCCTCCTGACGGTGACTGCGCCACGGCCAGCAACGGTATGCAGCAGAGCATCAGCAGCAGCCCGCGCATCATGTGGCACCTGCCAGAGCAGCAGGTGCGGGCTCGTTTCTTTCCGCCCGCGAGGTGGCCGGTGAGCCGATCACCTTGATCGCCTGCAGGCTGTATTCCGGAGCCAGTTCGGTAAAGGACAGCACGGCCATCTCCAGTTCGTCACGAATGCACAGGCGCAGGATCCGGCGGCGTAGCTCGGGGTGTACCACCAGGGTCGGTTTGATCTGTTCGGGGAGTTGCGCACACTGCTGACGCAGTGCCTTGAGCAGACCGCGGGTGGCCTCCCGGGCACGGATTTCACCGCGGCCGGTGTCTTGCTGGCGCGCCGCCTCCAGCAACTGAGCCTCCAGGGCCGAGCCCAGCACGAAGGCGGCGATCACCCGCTTTTCATCGGCATGCTGATGGCTGATCTGGCGGGCCAGCGCGGTACGCAGGTGGTCGCTAAAACGCCCGACGTCACCTTCGCGGCCCCCCCACTCGACCATCGCTTCGAGCAGCGCACGGCGATTGCGGATCGATACCCCTTCGGCGACCAGCCGACGCAGGGCATCGGCGACACGCTGCAGAGGTACGGCACGCAGGGCTTCCTTGACCAGTTCGCCATGGCTCTCCTCCAGATGGGCGAGCAACTGACGGGTTTCCTGGATACCGAGAAAGTCCCCGGCGTAGCGGCGCAGGGTGCGCGCCATCACATCGCGAAGAATTTCATCCGGGCGCAGGTAGACGATGCCCGCATCGCTCAGCTCGGCCTGGTGCTCGCCAGGGATCCACAGGCCCGGGCGGCTGCTCAGCGGCGAGGCGCGCTCCTCGCCCTGAATGTCGAGCAGTTGCAGGTGCACGGGGTCGTCGCGCAGCAGTACCTGGGCAGGATTCAGGTCGCCCTGATCCACCGGCACGCCCTCCAGCTCGACCCGGTAGCTGCCCGTTGCAGCGGCCATGTCGACCCGCACCGACGGCAGCGGAAATTCGATGCCCAGCTCGTTGTGCAGATCGTGGCAGAGCACCTCGAGGCGCTGCTTGAAGGGCTGCAGAGGCACCACCTCGGCCAGCCCCGGACCGATGGACAGCAGCACGCGGGAGTCGGCGGTGGCGGGAGAGGCCTCGGCTTCGGGCTCGACCTCCACAGCAGCCGCTTCGACCACCTCGGCCGCGCACGCCTCGGCTTCCTGCTCGCGGCGCTGGCGACGCATCAGCATCCAGGCGCACAGCCCCAGCACCGCCGACAGGCCGAGAAACACCGGCGCCGGGAAGCCAGGGATGAAGGCGACGGCAGCCAGGATCAGCGCCGTGAGCGTAAGGGCCCGCTGGCTATTGCCCATCTGGCGGATAATCTCGGTACCCAGGTCGGCCTGCTCGGCCTCGTTGTTGACCCGGGTAACCACGGTACCGGCCGCCACGGCGATCAGCAGGGCCGGGATCTGCGCGATCAGCCCGTCGCCCACGGTGAGCAGCGAGTAGGTGTGCCCGGCCTCGGCGAAGGACATGCCACGCGACAGCATGCCGATCAGCAGGCCGCCAATCAGGTTGACGAAGAGAATCACCAGGCCGGCGATGGCGTCGCCTTTGACGAACTTCATCGAGCCGTCCATGGCGCCGAACAGCTGGCTCTCGCGCTGCAGGTCGGAACGTCGACGACGGGCCTCGCCGGCATCGATATCGCCGTTGCGCAGGTCGTTGTCGATGCTCATCTGCTTGCCAGGCATGGCATCCAGGCTGAAACGCGCCGCCACCTCGGCGACCCGCTCGGCGCCTTTGGTGATCACCACGAACTGCGCCACGGTGATGATCAGGAAGATCACCAGACCGACCACCACTTCGCCGGCGATGACGAATTTGCCGAAGGCTTCGATGATGTGCCCGGCATCGCCGTGCAGCAGAATCAGCCGCGTGGTGCTGATCGACAGAGCCAGCCGGAACAAGGTGCTGAGCAGGATCAGCGCTGGCAGCGCAGACAGCTCCAGCGGCTTGCTGATGTAGAACGCGACGATCAGCACGAGGATGCTGAGGGCGATGCTGATGCCGATCAGGGTGTCGACCAGGTAGGTCGGCAGCGGGATGATCATCATCACGATGGCCATCATCATGAAGGCGACGATCACCACCTCGGTACGTTGCGCGGCCATGCCCGCCAGGGCGCTGAGACGCGCCATCATGCGTCACGCTCCTGGCGCAGTTGCCGGTAGCGAGTGAAACAGGCGCGGGCCTCGGTGTACTGGCCGCAGCTCCACAGGGCGCGGCTGCGCAGCAGCAGCCAGGCTGCCGACTCGCCCTGCAGCGCATGCAGGCGATCCAGAGTGCGCAGCGCCCGCTCGCCATCGCCGATGGCGGTGAAGGCCGCAGCCAGGCGGGCCAGCAACACCTGATCGTCAGGGTTCAGTTGCACGGCCAGCAGCAACAGCACCAGCGCGCGCTGCCCTTGGCCAACCCGCAGATAGAGATCGCCCAGGCCTTGCAACAGCTTGGCGGCATCATGATCGTCGCGCTGCATCATTCCCCCGTCTCGGTTTCGACCCGCTGCCGGTCCAGTGCCTGACGGGTGTCGAGCTCTTCACGGACGAGGGCCATGGCCAGCGTTCTGGTTTCGCCGTCGAGCGGCAGCGTCGGCAGGATGCGTTCGAGAATGTCCTCGAGAATTTCCGCGGGCCGCGAACCGGCGAACAGCCCCGGTTCCACACCAGCGGCCAGCTCCAGCGCCTGCAGGTCATCCTGTACCGATGGCAGAGGTGGCGTGCGCGGCAGGCTGGGCTGGCGGACGGCCGGTGGCGGCGTGGGTGATGCGGGGGACAGCTCGCTCGGACGCGTACGAACATCCGACGCTGCATCCGCTGGAGCTAACGGGGCGCGTGAATCGATCTTCATGCTAGCCCTCAGGCACTGGCGAAGGTCCGAGCGTGAGGGCGAAACGCTCGTCACCGAGCGCCAGCACCACCTGGCCATCCTCGATACGCTCGAGCTTCCAGCCACCTTCGAGGGGGGCACCGGGGTACAGGCGCGCACCTGATGCGTTGATCACGTAGGGGTTGTCGCCGAACCACACGGCCTGAAAATTGACCCGGGGGCGGGCGGCGTTTTCGCGCACGCTGACATCACCGCGCAGTACGTATTGGCGGCCGTAACGGCCATCGAAGTACTGCTGCAGGGCCAGCCAGTCCTGCTCCTGACCAGGCTCCACGGTGCCGCTGACGCGCAACTGCCCGGCACTGGCGTCCAGTTTGAGGTTGTTCAGCCCGGCGGCCTTGGCCTGGCTGGCCAGGTCGGCGCGGGCCAGTTGCAATGACGCGGCCCTGGGCACTTGCGCTGGCTGCTCCTCGGCGATCGTCAGCCGCTGCAGCGACTCGGGTTCCGCGGCGTACATCGGGGAGTCGCGCAGCATCGCCAGGGCGCCCGCGCAGATGAACATGAACAGCGCGGCGATGGCCCATTGCGCCTTGCCGTACCACACGGGGTTGGCAGCCGTGCCACGCTGCGGCATGGCGAGACGCAGGGTGGCGTCGCCGACGCGGATATCCACAGGCAGTCGACCGCGGTAGCCGTGCCCGCGCGCGATCATGGTTTCACGCCCGCCGCGGATCACCCGTACGTCGCCGCCGGTGGCCTCCACGCCGACGTGGCGGGCACTGAAGCGCAGGGTCAGGTGACGCTCCGCAACCCCGGCGTCACGCAGCATCAGGTTCGCCGCAGCGCCACTGCCGATGCTGTACACCGCTTCATCGAGCGGCAGGGAAACGCCACGGTGGATGCCGGCGGTCACATCCAGACGGGGCAGGTCGCCGCTGTTCGGCAGGACGGAACTAGAGGCTATCGCAGTCATATGACTCACCGGGTTCGCGGCTCGCGCCTGGGCTCAGGGATTGCACTATCGAACGACGCATCGGGCCAGAACGGCTCGACCACGCACTCGATGGAAAAGATGCCGATAACGGCGCAGACACAGGTTGCAGGCGACGCCGAGCGCCGCCTGCAGCCCGGGTCAGTTCTGCGGACGCTGCTTGGTCGCGTCGAGCTCGGCTTTCTTGGCCGTGGTGATCTCGGTGATCTTGGCGGACTTCTCGATCGCCATATCGAATACTGCGGACATCTTGTCGATGGCGGCGTCTGAGTTGCCACTGTTTACTGCAGGAGTCTCAGCCATGGGATATCTCCGAACGGTTCTAAGGGTAATTGGCGGCACCACCAGCGGTGATGGCCGGTTTCAGGAAAACCACCTCGGTGAGCGGGCTTTCCTGCAACGACTCGAAGACTAGGGAGGGATGACCAAGCGGTGTTGTTAAAGGTTGTTAAAGCTTGTTGAGCAGCGCTTAACGAATGTGCAGAACCGCGCCACTGGCCAG
This sequence comes from Pseudomonas flavescens, assembly GCF_013408425.1. Classification (NCBI taxonomy): domain Bacteria; kingdom Pseudomonadati; phylum Pseudomonadota; class Gammaproteobacteria; order Pseudomonadales; family Pseudomonadaceae; genus Phytopseudomonas; species Phytopseudomonas flavescens. The sequence continues at coordinate 4,099,792 of NZ_JACBYV010000001.1, forward strand.
CTGCAGCACGAGCATGCAAAATGCTTAACACGCTTAACCGAAGAAGAGCCCCCATGAGCAGCCCCTCCAGTCAGATCGATACCGCTCCAGGCACCTCGCACGGGGCCGATGCCCTCAGCGACAACTGGCTGGACACGCTGGTCGGCTACGCCCTGCGCCGCGCCCAGTTGAAAGTGTTCCAGCATCTGGTGGGCAATCTCGCCGAACATGACCTGCGCCCTGCACAATTCACCGCCATGGTGATCATCGACAACGAGCCCGGCCTCATGCAGGCGGATCTGGCCCGCCAGCTTGCCATCGAACCGCCGCAACTGGTGCCTCTGCTCAACAAGCTGGAAACCCGCGGCCTGGCGCAGCGCGTACGGGGCGTGCAGGACAAGCGCGCCTACGGGGTGTTCCTCACCAAGGCCGGGCTGACCCTGCTGGAGCAGCTCAAGGCCGTCGCCGTGGCCAGCGACGATGCCGCCACCGCCGCCCTCGACGAAGATGAGCGCGTGCAATTGCTGCACCTGCTGCGCAAGGTCAATGGCTAAGCGCAGCGTCGAGCGACAAGGCTCGCGTTGCCTGTCGACGCGCTGCAGGTGCTTGCACCTGGCTCAGTGCAGAAAGGCCAACGGCGCACGGGCGGCCTCGATTCGCGCGATACGCAGGTCGATTTCCGGCAACAGATAGCTGAAGAAGAACGCCGCGCTATCGAGCTTTTCCTGATACCCCTCATCCTCCGTCAGCAGCGTGCGCGCCAGGCGTGCCGAGCGCGCCCAGGCATGGGCCAGCAGTGCCCAGCCCATCAGATGGAGAAAGTCACCGGCGATCCGGTAGGGATATTCAGCGTCGCCCTCGACGCCTTCACGGATCCGTAGCAAGACCCCGCGCAGCGTGCTGCACAGGTCACTCAACAGCCCGGCGTACGCACCGCCAGCGGCACTCTCCTCGTCGAACAGCGCGAGCAGTTCGGTGAAGGCCAGGCCCTGATCGGCGAGCACCTTGCGCAGCAGCAGATCGTTGGCCTGAATCTCGTTGCTGCCTTCGTAGATCATGGCGATACGGCTATCGCGCAGGGTCTGCTCGACGGCGTACTCGCCGATGTAGCCGTAACCACCGAAGACCTGCAGCGCCTCGCTGGCCAGGTGAAAGCCCTGATCGGTGAAGAATGCCTTGATGACTGGCGTCAGCAGACCCGCCAGGCGCTGAGCCTGCTGGCGCGTCGGCTCGGCGACGGCGTGCTCGGCCTGGTCCAGCAGATGCGCCCCCCAGTAACCGATGACCCGCAGACCCTGGCTGACCGTGCGCAGGCGCAGCAGGGCCAGACGCATGGCCGGGTGGTAATGGATCGGGTCGGCGCCAGCAGCAGCAGCCACCCCGGCAGGGCGCGCCGGTGCCCGCATCTGCTGACGCTGACGGGCGTAATCCGCGGCGTTCTGCCAGGCGGCCTCGGCATGCCCAAGGCCCTGCAGACCGACGTGCAGGCGCGCCGAGTTCATCATCACGAAGATCGCCGCCAGCCCGCGATGCGCCTCACCGATCAACCACCCCTGGGCGCCGTCGAAATTCAGCGAACAGGTGGCGCTGCCCTTGATGCCCATCTTGTGCTCGATGCCGTCACAACGCAGGGCATTGCGCTGGCCATCCTTCAGGTACTTGGGCACCAGAAACAGCGAAATGCCTCGGCTGCCGGCTGGCGCATCCGGCAGCCGGGCCAGCACCAGATGCAGGATATCGTCGGTCAGGTCGTGCTCGCCGCCGGAGATGAACAGCTTGCTGCCGGTGATCCGGTAACTGCCATCCGCATGGGCTTCGGCTCGGCAACGCAGCAAGCCGACATCGCTGCCGGCCTGCGGCTCGGTCAGGCACATGGTCGGCAGCGCCTGCCCGGATACGACGGCTTCCAGGTAGCGTGCCTTGATGCCCTCCGGCGCGTGGGCCTGCAGACACAGGTAGGCACCATGGGCGATGCCGGTGTACATGGCCCAGGCGTGGTTGCTGGCGTAGAGCATTTCCTGCAGCGCTGCGTCGAGCAACTGCGGCAAGCCCTGGCCACCATGGGCGGGGTCACAGGCCAGCGCCGGCCAACCGCCCTCCACGAATGCGCGGTAGGCGTCCGCGAATCCCTCGGGCGTGCTCACCTCGCCATCGTGCCAGCGGCAACCCTGACGATCGCCGCTGCCGTTCAGGGGCGCCAGCACGCCTGAACTGAAGCGCCCGGCTTCCTCCAGCACCTGCAGCGCCAACGGCAGATCGACGTCAGCGAAAGACGGCAGCTCGGCCCAGGCCGCAGGTGCCTGCAGCCAGTGTTCGAGAACGAATTGCATATCGCGCAGAGGCGCTTGGTAATGCCACATGAAGCACCTCGCAAAGTACCGGTTGAAGCCTCAAGGCCGATAGCCTGGGTTCTCGATCAGCAGCGCCATGCCCTGTCCACCACCAATGCAGGCAGCGGCGATGCCGTAACGTAGATTGGCGTCGCGCAGCTGCCGTGCCAGGGTCATCACCAAACGCAGGCCGGTAGCGGCCAGTGGGTGGCCAAGAGCGATGGAGCCGCCGCGTTGATTCAGACGCGAAGGATCCAGCTCCAGCACCTGACTGACCGCTAGTACCTGGGCGCCCTGAGCCTCGTTGATTTCCAGCAGACCGATCTCATCGAGCCTCAGGCCGCTGCGCTTCAGCAATAGCTGGATGGCGGGCGCGGGGCCGATGCCCATGCTCTCCGGCGCCACGCCGATCACGCTGGCAGCGCGCAGCAGCGCCAGAGGCGAGCGCGTGCAGTCGCACGCGCGGCCGACCAGGGCCGCCGCCGCGCCATCGACCACCGCGCAGCTGTTGCCAGCGGTCTGCACACCGCTGGGATGAATGGCGTTCAAGCGGGCCAGCGCCTCGGCATCGGTAGGCCGTGGATGACTATCCTGCGCCACGTCGGCAACCCGCCTGGGCAGTTGAATGCCGCGCGTCTGATAGCCATCCAGTTCAAAGCGCTCATTGCCGACGGCGACGATCTCTTCGGCCAGCCAGCCACCGTCGCGAGCCTGCAGGGCTCGCTGGTGACTGCTCAGCGCATAGGCATCCACCTGCTCGCGGCTGATGCCATAGTCATGGGCCAGGCGTTCTGCGGTGGCGATCATGTCCACGCCCGGGGCCGGGTCGTAAAGGGCCTCCCAGAGGAAATCCTTGAACTCCACTGCTGCGCCAAGGCGAAACCCTGCGCGGTGTGCATAGGCGACGATGGGGTTGCGCGACATGGACTCGGCGCCCACGCACAGTGCCAGTTGCACACCGTCACGCAACTGCGTGCCGGCCTGGCGCAACAGCTCCAGGCCGGTGCCGCAGATCCGCTGCAAGGCCAGAGCAGGCACCTGTCGTGGCACGCCACTGTAGAGGCCGACATGCCTTGGCAGCAGGTAGGCGTCGAAACTGGCCTGGGCCATGCAGCCGGCCAGCACGCTGTCTACCGCGCCTGGCTCGAGACCTGCTCGTGCCAGCACGGCGCGCCCGACCTTGATGCCCAGATCGATGGGCGAGACCTGGGCCAGCGCCCCATTGAGGTCGACCCAGGGCGTGCGCACCGCCTCGATGATCGCGACATCGTCGAAGCCCGTGAACTGCCCGCCGTTCACGAACCCGTCTCGGCCCGCAGGATCGAATCGTCCTGCCCGCGATACAGCGCTTCGACCTTATCGGCACGCCACTGCAATACGGCACGTTGGTTGAGCGAGCCCTTGTCGGTGATCTCGCCACGGTCGATGGAAGGCGCCTGGTCCATCAGCGCGAGCCACTCCAGACGTGTGGCATTACCGGTCGCTTCACGGTTGAGACGCTGCAGCCAGCCGGCGAACCAGTCGCGCACCCCGGCACTGGACAGCACCTCGGCATCGCTGGCAACGGCATCCAGCCCGGCCAGCTGCCGGCACTCGTGCAGGCGCGGGAACACCAGCAGCCCCAGGCATTCGCGATCCGGCGCGGCGACCACCACGTCCTGCACGTAGGGCGAGCCTTCGAGCACTGCGCGGTTACGCAACGGGCCGACGCTGACGAACACCCCGGAAGACAGCTTGAAGTCTTCGGCGATACGCCCGTCGAACATCAGGCCGAGCTGCGGATCTGCCGGATCGGCCAGCTTGAGGGCGTCACCGGAACAGTAGAACCCTTCCTCGTCGAACACCTCCTCGCTCTGCTGCGGAGCACGCCAGTAGCCGGGCATGATGTGCGGCCCGCGGAAACGACCTTCCAGCTTGCCGTCAGCCGGTACCAGACGCACTTCACAGCCCGGCGCCGGCAGGCCGATGTAGCCGGCCATGGACAGCGGTCCGGTGGTGAAGGTGCAGGACGGCGCGGCCTCGGTCATGCCCAGCCCGGCCATCATGCGGATACGTTCGCCACAGTGCTGCTCGGCGACCCGATCGAGGCGGTCCCAGACACTCTGCGACAGCCCGGCAGCGGCGAAGAAGAACAGTTTGATGCGGGCGAAGAAGGTCTCGCGCAGGGCGGCGTCCTGTTCCAGTGCACTGACCAGCTCTTCCCAGCCCTTGGGTACGGTGAGGTAGGCAGTGGGCGAAATCTCTCGCAGGTTGCGCAGGGTTTCGGCCATGCCCTGGGGCGTGGGCTTGCCTTCGTCGAGGTAGAAGGTGCCGCCGTTGTAGAGCACGATACCCAGGTTATGGCTGCCACCGAAGGTGTGGTTCCAGGGTAGCCAGTCGACCAGTATCGGTGGCTCTTCGCCGAACACCGGAAAGGTCTGCAGGAGCATCTGCTGATTGGCGCAGAGCATGCGCTGGGTGGTGACCACCGCCTTGGGCAGCTTGGTCGAACCGGAGGTGAAGAGAAACTTGGCGATGCTGTCCGGCCCGGTGGCCGCGAATGCCGCCTCGGCTTCGGCACCACCTGGCTGTTCCAGCAGGCTGGCGAAGGGGAGGCAATGCCGGCCGTGGACTTCACCGCGTACGGCAATCACCGGCACATCGCCTGGGATCACCGCTTCGATGGCGCGCTGGAACGGCTGGCTATCGGCGACGAACACCAGCCCGGGGCGCAGCAGATCGCAGACGTGGCGCAGCTTGGCGTAGTCCTGGGAGAGCAGCGAGTAGGCCGGCGATACCGGGCAATAGGGGATGCCCGCGTACATCGCGCCGAGGGCGATCTGCAGATGTTCCAGGCCATTGCCGGAGAGGATCGCCAGCGGCCGTTCGGCGCTCAGGCCGAAGCCCAGCAGGCTTTGCGCGATGGCGCGCACCTGGCCGAGCATCTGTGCATAGCTGGTGTGCTGCCAGGCACCCGCACTGTCGCGCACGGCCAGGAAGGTCTGCTGCGGGCGCACCTCGGCCCAGTGCAGCAGACGATCGAGCAGGCGCTCGGGTAGCGGCGCCAACGGCTCCAGCGAACGCATGTGGAGAATGCCCTTGCGCTCACTGACTTCCACGGCCGGATGGCCGATGGAAACCTGGCGATAACGCGGTCTGATATCGGAGTTCACCTTGCGTTTCTCCATTTGGGCGGATCGGTCCGCCACTGTTGTTCTTGTTTTCTTCTGTCGCGCCGCCGCCCCGCTGAAAGGACGGCAGGCAGACGCAGCCAGGCAGGTACGGTATTGGACCGGCCGCGGCTAAATGGGATAGTGCCGCGGGCCGTTCTGCAGGGTGACCCAGCGCAGTTGGGTGAACTGCTCGATCGCCGATCTGCCGCCGAAGCTGCCGTAGCCGCTGGACTTGACGCCACCGAAAGGCATTTGCGCCTCGTCGTGCACGGTCGGCCCATTGATGTGGCAGATGCCCGACTCGACGCGCTGCGCCAGCGCCAGCGCACGGCCGGTGTCACGGCTGAAGATCGCTGCCGACAGCCCGAACTCGGAGTCGTTGGCCAGGCGCAGCAGGTCCTCGTCGCCGTCACCGCGTAGCACCACGGCAACCGGGCCAAAGGACTCTTCGGCATACAGACGCATCGCCGGGGTCACCCCGTCGAGCAGCGTGGCCTGCATGATGCTGCCTTCGACCTGACCGCCCGCGACCAGGCGCGCGCCCTTGCTGACGGCATCGTCGACCAATGCCTTGATACGCTCGCCTGCCGACACGTCGACCAGCGAACCCAGCACCGAAGCGCTGTCGGCCGGGTCACCGGCACGCAAGGTGGCGATCTTCTCGGCCAGCTTGGCCACGAAGGCATCGGCAACCCGGGCATCCACCAGCAGCCGTTCGGTGGACATGCAGATCTGCCCCTGGTTGAAGTAGGCACCGAACGCCGCGGCGTCGACGGCGGCATCCAGATCGGCGTCATCGAGCACCAGCAAGGGAGCCTTGCCACCGAGTTCCAGCAGTGCCGGCTTGAGGTGACGTGCCGAGAGCTCACCGACGATGCGCCCGACCTTGGTCGAGCCGGTGAAGTTGACCCGTCGCACCGCCGGGTTGGCGATCAGCCGCTCGACGATCGCCGCGGCATCGGCCGGCGCGTTGCTGATCACGTTGACCACGCCATCACCCAGGCCGGCATCCTGCAGCACCTGGCCGATCAGCCGATGCACCGCCGGGCTCAGCTCGGATGCCTTGAGCACCACGGTATTGCCGCAAGCCAACGGCATGGCGATGGCGCGGGTGGCGAGAATCACCGGCGCGTTCCAGGGCGCGATGCCAAGCACCACGCCACAGGGTTGCCGCAAGGCCATGGCGAAACTGCCGGGGACGTCGGAGGGAATCACCTCGCCGTTGATCTGCGTGGTCAGCGACGCCGCCTCGCGCAGCATGTTGGACGCCAGGTGCACGTTGAAACCGTACCAGTTGGCCATCGCCCCGGTTTCCCCGGCGGCGGCGATGAACTCGCCGGCCCGTGCCTGCATCTGCTCGGCCGCCTTGAGCAGGCGTGTACGCCGCTCGTTGGGGGCCAGCGCAGCCCAGGCGGGAAAGGCAGCCTGGGCCGCGGCAACCGCCGCGTCGGCATCCTCCAGCGTGGCGGCAGCGACACGCGAAACCAGGTCACCGGTCACCGGGTTGCGGCGCTCGAAGGTTCGTCCATCACCGGCGGGGCACGATTGGCCGCCGATCAGCAGGGGCACGTCCAGCATGATGATTCCTCTTATTGTCTTTATCGGGAGCTGCCTGTGTCGGCAACACTGCGGCGCTGTCGCCAGCGCCACATGAAGCAAGGCACAGCGATCAGCGCTTGTAGGCCTGCAGGCCGGGCTTGATGCTCTTGTCGTCGAGGAACTGCTTCATGCCCTGCTCGCGGCCACCCTCCTCGTCGAGCAGACGCGACTGATCGAGCTTGGCGTACAGGTAATCTTCGTTCTGCTCCCAGGTCAGCTCGCGGCAGCGCTTGAAGCCATGCTTGGCCGCGCGCAGCACCACCGGGTTCTTCTCCAGCAGGTTGCGCGCCAGCTCCAGGGTGGTTTCACGCAGTTGCGCCAGAGGCACGCTCTCGTTGACCAGCCCCATCTCGGCGGCTTTCTGACCACCGAAGGTCTTGCCGGTCATGATGTAGTACAGCGACTGACGATGGCCCACGGTGTCGGCCATCGCCTTGCTCACCAGATTGCCCGGCGGGATGCCCCAGTTGATCTCCGACAGACCGAAGGTGGCTTCGTCGGCGCAGATCGCCAGGTCACAGGCCACCAGCGGGCTGAAACCGCCTCCGAAGCACCAGCCATTGACCATGGCGATGGTCGGCTTGGCGTAAAAGCGCAGCAGGCGCCATTGCCATTGCGAGGCTTCGCGACGGATCTTCTCCTGAAGGATTTCCGGGCCAGCGTCCACTTCGCGGAAGTATTCCTTGAGGTCCATGCCCGCGGTCCAGGACTCGCCGGCACCGGTAAGCACCAGCACGCGAGCCTCGGCATCCTGTTCCAGCACCTCGAGAATCTCGACCATCTCGCGATTGAGGGTCGGGCTCATGGCGTTGCGTTTTTCAGGACGATTGAGGGTGACCCAGGCGATGCCTTCTTCGACATCGACCTTGACGGTTTGCCAGCGGCCTTCGTACTTGCTCATCGAATTGCTCTCTTGTTGTCTGTTGTCGATGAGCAGAAGCTAGCCCTGAAAAATAGTTATGTCAATTAACCATTAATCAAAATCATCATTTCCTTGGCGACCGTATAAATGCACGCTGTAAACGACACAGGCCGCCCTTTATAACCTCGACCCGTGCACATCGCCGCTTCGGTATAGCGAAAGGCTTACACGACAGTGCGCCGGTTGGCTCTGGTGACAACCCAGGCGGCGCCGTAATCTATGCCCATACCTGCAGCACAGGACGTGCTCAGGGTCATGGACGACATGACCATAGCCAGGATGGCGCGCCGACAGGATGTTGGCATTGGTCAGTAAAAGCCCGCTTCGGCGGGTTTTTTATTGCCTGTGGAAAAGTGCGGCGACCATAGGGCCACCGCGCCTTTCACTCACTTCACCAGAAAGGCGTCATAGACCACGGCCTTCTGCAGGCGCATGGCACTGCCTACGCCGACCATGCCGTTGAGCCAGCTGTAATTAGGATCACTGGTTTCGAACTGCAGAGTCACCCGGAAGTAGTACTGCGACGGATCCACCGGCTCGCCTCTGGCGACCTTGCGCAGTACCTCGGCTGGCCCATGGCGATAGCCTTTGGTCTGCAGATAGAGCAGCGCGCCATCATCGGTCTGCAGCAGGTAACGGGTATCGATGATGGCCAGGCCATTGCTGTCGACCAGTTGCCAGTCCGCGCCGTTGTCGAGGATCTTGCCCTTGAAGCCGGGCCCCTCGAAATGACCGCTGGTGATCGGGATGATTCGCCGCTGGCCCTGGGGGCCGACGGCGCCCAGCTCCCAGACCGGCGCCTCCAGATTCACGGTGAAACGCGCCAGGGGTTCGAGCTTTATCGGCGGCGGTGCATTCACATCGGCGCAGGCCAGGCCGCCTGCCAGGCTCAGGATGATTGCCAGTACAGCTGTCAGTCTTTTCATCGGCACGGCCCTCTCAGTGGGAAGTCGGCGAAACCACGGGCGCATCGGCAGCTCGTCGACGACTCATGCCGAGCACCACCAGCGCGGCGATCACCAGCCCGGGCGAGGCGGCCAGCAATACGCCGGCTGTACCGGCACCTGCTGCCAGGATCTGCCCGGCAGCCAACGGCCCGGATACCGAACCCAGACGACCTATGGCCACCGCAGCGCCAACACCGGTAGCGCGCACCGAGGTCGGATAGGTGGGCGGAGCCAGTGCGTAGAGCACCAGTTGTGCGGCAATGACAAACAGCCCGGCGGCGAACCCGGCGATCGCCATGGCCAGCATGCCCGAGGCCAGCCCCAGGCCGGCCAGGGATGCCAGCACGCCGCCATAGACGAACAGGACCACACCAGTGCGACCACGACGATCCAGCAATACCCCGCCCAGCAGCGAACCCATAGCGCCGCCGATGTTGAACAGCATCTGGATGGTGCCGGCCTGGGACTTGCTGAAACCCTGTTCGAGCAGCAGCGAAGGCAGCCAGTTGAGCAGCATGTACATCACGGTGAGGGTGAAGAAGTAGCTGACCCACAGGGCCAGCGTTGCACCCGCACGGTTCTCGCCGAACAGCGCGTGCAGGGTGGATTCGCGAACCGGCGCCGCACTCTGGCGCTGCTCACGGAAGTCCCGGGACTCGGGCAGCAGCACCATCAGCAGGGGCGCTACCAGCAACGGCGCCACGCCGCCGACGATGAACACCGCCTGCCAGCTTTCACCACCGAGCATGCCGACCACCGCCGCGATCGCACCCCCCAGAGGAACACCGCAGTACATGATGCTGATGGCCGTACCGCGACGCCGCTCGTCGACGGCCTCGGCACACAGCGCGATCAGGTTGGGCAATGCCGCACCAAGGCCCAGGCCGGTCATGAAGCGCGCCAGCAGCAGCGCATTGACACTGCCGACATAGGCCGTCCACAGGGAAAAGATGCCGAAGATGATCACTGCACCGATCAACACTCGCTTGCGACCGATGCGATCGGCCAGCCAGCCCCCGAAGAAGGCGCCGGGCAGCAGGCCGATGATGCTGGCACTGAACATCCAGCCCATCATTTTCTGATCGAGCTCGAAGGCCTGGCGAATTCCGGCGGCAGCGATACCTGCCGACTGCAGATCCAGCCCTTCGATGAGCGCGACGATGAAACACAGCGTGACGGTCAGCGTCGAGCGACGCGATGGCGTGTCCATGGATAAACCTCGATTTTATTGTTGTTGTATCCGCCCCCGAAAACGGCCGATTACCGCCCGTGACGGGTAGTCGTTTGAAGACCCATGAAAAGATTAACAAAGATAATGAATAACGAAAGTAATCTTTATTGAATGCTGCTTCGAGCGATTACCGGATAGGAATCAGCCACTTACCCGAAGGAAACGATTAAAACTAAAAATAATTAACAATTTTAACGTTCGATTATCGATCACCGCACATTGACCGCCCGTCATTGCCTTTCCATTCTCGCCACCCAGCAGGCACGCATTCCTGCACCGGCACAGGCCCCTCCGAGAGGCTGCCGCCGCAACGCGCCAACAACAAGAATAAAAGGACAATGACATGCAGACCCATCGGGTGAACACCACCACGACTCCCCCTTCTATCCACTGGCGCTACGGCGCCCCTCTGCTGGGCATTCTGTTGGCCCCCTGGGCACTGGCTGGCAACGCCGTGGCGCAAGGGTTCATCGAAGACAGCACCGCCAAGCTGACCACACGCAACTACTACATGGACCGGGACTACAAAGATGGCGGGGCAAAATCCGCGGCCCGCGAATGGGCCCAGGGCTTCATCCTGAAGATGGAATCGGGCTACACACCTGGCGAGATCGGCTTCGGCCTGGATGTTACCGGCCTGCTGGGCGTCAAGCTGGACTCCTCGCCTGAGCGCAGCGGCACCGAGCTGCTGCCGGTATCGGCCAGCACGGGCCGCGCGGCGGACGAATATTCACGCCTGGCGCCTACGGCCAAGGTACGCGCCGGCAAGAGCGTATTGAAAGTGGGCGATGTCTCGCCGTTCCTGCCCTCTATCGTCGCCAGTCCGGCCAGGCTGCTACCGCAGTCATTCCGCGGCGCGTATCTGCAGTCCATGGAAGTCGACGACCTGACGCTGCACGCTGGCTATCTCGATCGCATCAACCGCCGCGACTCCAGCAACTACCAGGCGATGACGGTCGCCTCGCCGAACCGACGCTTCAACCCGACAGCCGAAAGCTCGCACGCGGTATTTTTCGGGGGCGACTATCAAGTCAGCCAACGCCTGAAACTGCGTGCCTACCACACCGAAGTCGCCGAACTGTATCGCCAGGAATACCTTGGTCTACTGCACGAGCTGCCCGTTGGCCCCGGCGTATTGAGCACCGATCTACGCGCTTTCGACAGCGGCGAGGACGGCAGCGCCAGGGCCGGCAAGGTCGACAACCGCAACCTGGCGGCGCAATTCGCCTACGCCATCGACGGCCATCGTTTCACGCTGGGCTACATGCACCAGAGCGGCGACAGCGCCAAACCCTACATTTCCGGCACGGAGTCGATGGTGATCAGCGAAATGGCGATGAGCTCGGACTTCGTCAATCCGAAAGAACGCACCTGGCAGGCGATCTACGATCACGACTTCGCCACTACCGGCATTCCGGGCCTGAAGACCCGCTTGCGCTATCTGCGTGGCGACAACATCGAACTGGTCGCCCTCGGCGGCAGCGACCTCAAGGAGCGGGAACTGCAGCTGGAAGTGGGCTACGTGATTCAAAGCGGCACCTTCAAGGGCGTCGGGCTCAAGGCACGTCACTCGATCTACCGCAATGATTTCCCCGCTGCCGCATCGTTTCGCGACGAGAACCAGACCCGCCTGCACATCGACTACACCCTGGCGCTCTGGTGACGGGCCTCGGCGAGAGCCAACTACCCGCGACGCGGCATGATTGGAGTCCATCATCACCAGGCCAGTCGGTGCTCGCGCATCGCTGGCCGTGGTGACCAATGATGCGCAGGATGAAGCGCTCATCCGAGACCGTGGGCCTGTGTTAGCAGCCGCGGCCTTCAGGCAACGCGACCGTTCGCTTCTGCTCGATACGTTCGTGGAAATTCAGGTACTGCAGGCCCTGCTGCACCAGAAAGGCTTCGACCTTGCCGTTCTGGCAGTTCTCGTTGTAGGCCGTAACCCGCAGCCGATACACGATTCGCCGCAGGTGCCGGTCCCAGGCCGTCAGGGTGAATGTCGAACGGGTGGTCTGACCGGTGCGCTCCGAAGTTCCCACCACGCCGTAGTGGCTTTGCGGTGTATGGGTACAGATGAGGCGTTTGTCCTTCTTCTTGCTCTTCCTGTCTTCCCGGCAGACGGTCGAGGTATGCGTCGTGACCTGCCCGTAATCGTTGGCGGTATAGCGGTAGCGGGTGCGCTTGCTGCCGACATCGAGGGTGAAGGTCAGGTCCGCCGCCGTGTCGACGGATGGACGGGTGCGATCGGTGAAGACATTGCGAAAGCCCTCCCCCTTCAATGCGCTGACCATGTCATGCAGGTAGTAGCGGGCATTGAGAGCGTTTTCATCGTCACCGTCGGCGGTGGTCACCAGTACCGCGGCATTTCGGTCGAAAGGGTAATCGGGGTCGGGGGTCGCATTGATCGCCACATCCATTTTGCTGGCGCAGCCGCTGACCAGCGCGAGCAGACATAGCAGCGCGAAGAGTCTGTATCGATTCATGTAAGTGCCATTGCGCGACGAAGAGCCGTGCCTCGTGAGTCAGGCCCCCGGCATCGCAGGGCGCCGTGATTCGAGGCGGCTCAGTCTTTCTGATACTCCAGCAGGTCACCGGGCTGGCAATCCAGCGCGGCGCAAAGCTTGGCCAGCGTTTCCATCTTCATTCCCTTGACCTTGCCATTTTTCAGCAACGACAGATTCGCCTCGGTGATTCCCAGGGTGCTGGCGAGCTCCTTCGAGCGAATTTTGCGTTTGGCCATGACAACGTCAAGACGAATGATAATGGTCATTTCATTGTTCTATATGTATTGGCTCTGCTCGTCGCTGAGCACTTTGGCGTCGCGCATGATAGTGGAAAACGAACAGAGCAGTATGCCCTTGACCACCTCGGAAGCCGCGTAGGAAGACATGCCTGCCGAAACGTGAACGATGCGCTCTCCCGCGGGCAGATCGATGGACAGCGCCAGGCTCTGCAAGGTCAATGCGATGGGGAATGTGGCCGGAGAAATGATGCACAGCACGCCGATGATCCAGAGCATGCGTACGTTGCGGTCGGTCCAGGTTTCGCCTCTCGACAGGCGCAGGAAAAACACTCCGGTCAGCCACAGCATGTAGGCCACCAGCACCTGAGGCAGGGCATCGAGGACGATGATCAGTGCCGCACTCAGCGGTGAGAGCATCAACCCGGGATTGATCCATACCTCGCCAGCGTCGGTGAAAGGATCGAGCAGCGGTGATACCCCATTGGCGAAGGCGCTGAGGATGACGGTGAGCATTCCATTCCTGTCACTGACCCAGATGGCGACATAGCTGATGAACTCGATCGCGCCCATGCCCCAAGCCAGCATGGCGGCGAGTATGCCGACCCAGCGCAACCGCTTCCGGGCCAGGCCAGTGATGTGGGTATTCATACGGGTATTTCCTTATGGGGAGGTAAGTGCGCGCCGATTATTAGAAATAAATTATCGAATTACAATAATTATATTCAAATAAAGAAGGCCACCCCCATCCGCTCGATACAGCTCACCACTCATGGAGAAGGATGAGACCAGACAGGTCTCGCGTCGCGCCGATCGATGATGCAGCCCTGCGCATGCCGGACGGCAAGCTCATCTGTCGATCGGTCGAGCAGCACGCTTCTGGCTGACACCAGCATGTCGGCCGATGAAACGAGGCAGAGAGGGCCGGAATCACCAGCCCCCTTCATCGCCAAAGCCGAGAAGCCTGGCCCAAGGCGGGCCAGCGAGGGTGTGGTGATAAAAGTGGTAGCGCGAGGCATGCGCCTCGCGCTGCACGATGATCACGCTTGCGCAGGCTTCAACCCGCCGGCTTTCTGCGCGGGCAGCAGGGTCAGCAACAGGAGTGCAGCCGCCACGAACACCAGCGCGAACCAGGTGTACAGCTGCAGAGGCTGCCAACCGCCATCGAGCATGAAACCAGCTACGGTCGGCGACAGGATCGCGCCACCTCGCCCGATACCGATGGCCCAACCCACCCCGGTGGCGCGCACCGAAGCGCCATAGATCAGCGGCGAGAGCGCGTACAGGCCGGCCACGCAGCCGTTGGAAAACAGGCCGATCAGCAGTCCCATGCACAGAGCGGCCGTGAACGACGAGCCGATGCTGGTGAACACCACCAGCATCACCGCGGTGATGAGCATGAACGACGCCAGCACCCGGGCCAGGGAGAAACGTGCCGACAGCAGGCCGAGCAGCGCCGCACCGAAGATCCCGCCGATGCTCAGCAATACCCCCCCCGTTACGCCCTGCTGCACCGACAGGCCGGAAGAGGTGAGCAGCTTGGGCGTCCAGCTCATGATGAAGTAGAAGCCGAACATCACCAGGAAGAACAGTAGCCAGATAAGGAAGGTACTGCGACGCTGCTCGGGGCCGAACAGGCGTGCGAATGATCCACCTCTGCCCTGCTCCCCCGCCGGCAACGGCGGCAGTGCTGCAAGGCTCGGCTGCCCCAGGCGAACCGCCAGCGCGTTGACCCGTACCAGCGCCTTCGCTGGCCGCTTGGACAGCAGGAAATCCAGGGATTCGGGCAGCCACAGCAGCACCAGCGGAATGGCCGCGAAGGTCATCAGACCACCCGCGAAGAACACCGAACGCCAGCCCCATTGCGACAGCAACCACACCGCCAGCAGGCCGCCGAGGGTGGCGCCCAGCGCATAGCCGGTGGACTGCAGGCTGACCGCCAGACCACGCCAGCGCTTGCAGGCGTACTCGCTGGCGATCACGTTGCTGCTGGCCAGAATGCCGCCGATACCCAGACCCGTTAGGCCGCGCAGCAGCGCCAGCTGGGTGGGCGTCTGGCTCAGAGACGACAGCAGCATACCGGTGCCGGAAACCACCAGACACAGCAGGATCAGCGGGCGCCGGCCAATACGATCCGCCCAGGGCGCGATGAACAGCGAACCGGCCGCCATGCCAAGCAGACCGGCACTGAGCAGCAGGCCGATCTCGGCACCACTGAGCTGCCACTCCGCCGCCACCGACGACGCCGTGAAGGCCATTACCAGCACATCGAAGCCATCGATCATGTTGAGGACGATGCACACCCCGATGGCGACCCACTGAAAGCCGCGCATCGGCCCCTGGTCGACGACCTGCCTGAGATCGCTCATTGCGCACCTCCCGCATCGAAGGTGGAGAACGCGAGCGGGTGACGTGCGGGTGCAGGCGAGCGGAGGCTGCCCACGGCAGCGACGTCCAGAAAGGAGAAAGGATGGTTCATCAGCGCAAACCCTTGATTGTTTTTATGGGGAACAGCTGAACAGCAAACTCGCAGAAATGGATCCAACTCTCAATCCATGGAAACTGCCTGAAAAAGCCCTTGGACGGCTCTGAATCGATGCGATGCCCGAAAACCGGGTGCCAGGCCTACTTGGCTGATCTGAATATTACGTTCGATGATCGGACAGTTTGTTTTGTTAACTATTTTTCCGAACGGCCATTGACATTAGGCTGTTTAAAAATCAACCATTGGATCCAATAACACCAACAAGAATAGAGGTCACTCATGTACCCGAAAAACGCCTGGTATGTCGCATGCACCCCTGACGAGATCGCCGAAAAGCCCCTCGGCCGGCAGATCTGCGGAGAAAAGATCGTCTTCTATCGAGGCGCCGATGCGCAGGTCGTGGCACTCGAAGATTTCTGCCCGCACCGCGGAGCGCCGCTGTCGCTCGGCTATGTGGAGAACGGCAACCTGATCTGCGGCTATCACGGCCTGGAGATGGGCTGCGAAGGCAAGACCGTGGCCATGCCTGGCCAGCGCGTTCGTGGCTTCCCGGGCATCCGCCGTTTCGCTGCAGTGGAGCGCCACGGTTTCATCTGGGTGTGGACGGGCGATCAGGAACTGGCCGATCCGGCCACCATTCACCACCTGGAATGGGCGCAAAACCCAGAGTGGGCATATGGCGGCGGCCTGTTTCACATCAACTGCGATTACCGCCTGATGATCGACAACCTGATGGACCTGACCCACGAGACCTACGTGCACGCGTCGAGCATCGGCCAGAAGGAAATCGACGAGGCCCCACCCGTCACCAAGGTGGACGGCGATGAAGTGATCACCAGCCGCCATATGGAAAACATCATGGCCCCGCCTTTCTGGCGCATGGCGCTGCGTGGCAATGGCCTGGCCGAGGATGTACCGGTGGACCGCTGGCAGATCTGCCGCTTCAGCCCGCCCAGCCACGTGATGATCGAAGTCGGTGTGGCTCATGCCGGCCATGGCGGCTACGAGGCACCCACGGAGGTCAAGGCGGCCAGCGTGGTGGTGGACTTCATCACCCCAGAGAGCGATACCTCGATCTGGTACTTCTGGGGCATGGCACGCAGCTTCAAGCCCGAGGACCAGGCCCTCACCGACAGCATTCGCGAAGGGCAGGGCAAGATCTTCAGCGAGGACCTGGAGATGCTCGAACTGCAGCAGCGCAACCTGCTTTGGCAGCCCGAGCGCCAGTTGCTCAAGCTCAATATCGACGCCGGCGGCGTGCAATCGCGGCGCATCATCGAACGGCTGATCAACGAGGAACAGGCCAGCGCCGCCCAGAAGATCGACGTCCGCCAGGTCGGCTGAGACCTCGTCCGCCCGTAGCGCTCGCCACCGATGTGGGGAGCGGAGCGAATTTTCGTGAGAGAACCATCATGATCGACGTCGTCGTCAAATCCATCGAGCAGCAGGCCCAGAACATTCTCAGCTTCGACCTGGCCCGTGAAGATGATGCCCCCCTGCCGGCCTTCAGCGCGGGTGCTCACATCGACGTGCACCTTCCCGATGGGCTGATTCGCCAGTACTCGCTGTGCAACCATCCTGAAGAGCGTCATCGCTACCAGATCGCCGTATTGCAAAGCGCCGAGTCCCGCGGTGGATCCAGAGCCATGCATGGCTTGCAGCAAGGTGTCAGGCTGAGCATCAGCGAGCCGCGCAATCTGTTCCCGCTGCAGCACGATGCCAGCCGTCACCTGCTGATGGCTGGCGGCATCGGCATTACCCCGATCCTCTGCATGGCCGAACGCTTGAGCCATACCGGCGCCGACTTCACCCTGCACTACTTCGCTCGCTCGGCGCAGCAGGCCGCCTTCGTCGAACGCTTGCGGCAATCGCCGTTCGCCGACCGCGTGCACCTGCACTTCGATGAAGGCGACCCCGGTAAACGCCCGGATAGCGCAGCGCTGATCGGCACGCCGCAGGCGACAACCCATCTGTACGTGTGCGGCCCCGGCGGCTTCATGGAGCATGTGCTCGACAGCGCCCGCAACCTGGGCTGGGCAGGCGACAACCTGCACCGCGAATACTTCAGCGCCGAAACCGATGACCAGCCTCAGGAGGGCTTCGAGATTCAGTTGGCCAGCAGCGGCGATGTGCTGCAGGTACCGGTAGGGATCAGTGTGGTGGAGGTGCTGCGTGGCATCGGCGTGGAGATTCCGGTGTCCTGCGAGCAAGGCATCTGCGGCACCTGTCTGACCCGCGTCCTGGAAGGTGAGCCGGACCATCGTGACCTGTTCCTCACCGAGGACGAACAGGCCGCCAACGACCAGTTCACGCCCTGCTGCTCACGCTCGAAGAGCGCGCGGCTGGTGCTGGATATCTGATCCCTGCCGCCAGCGATGGTGGGCTGAAGCCCACCCTACAGCCCGAGCTTTCGTCAGGGTGGGCTTCAACCCACCAAATCGAATCCACGGCCTGAGCCCACGGTAGGGTGGGCTTCAGCCCACCAAATCGAATCCACGGCCTGAGCTCACGGTAGGGTGGGCTTCAGCCCACCAAGTCGAATCTCCGACAGCGTGCTGAGGCGATCAGCCATCACCGATCGGGCGGGCCATCACCAGGGTTCGCTCGTCACCTTCGACGACTTCACGTACCACGCTGTAACCGAGGGCCGAGTAGAAGCCCACGGCCGTCAGCGAAGCCGGCACCAGCAGTTGGTGAACGCCGGCATCACGCGCCACGCTTTCGACATGGTTCATCAGCGCCTTGCCCAGACCACGGCCCTGCATCTCGGGCAACACGAACACTGACCTGACCACATCGTCCGCCAGGCTCGCAGTGGCCACCACTCGGGCCTCATCGAGCGCTACGAATACCTGCCGCGAGGCCATCAGTGCACGCACGCCAGCGACGTCGAAATTATCCACCACCCGGTCGATCACTTCGGGTGGATAATCCTCGGCATTACTGAGCCGCAGGGTCTCCACGATCACCCGACTCAGCGCTTCGGCATCACCCTCGAGTGCGCGGCGAATGCAGGGTTCAGCCATGCCGCAACACGGTCATCGCCGTCTCGCTCGAATCCCCCAGTTGCACCGTGCGAGCGTAACGCAGCGTGGCGTTGGCGTGCTCGCGCATGATGCCTTCGGCGCGGGCGCCCTGGCCGTTGATCAGCGCGTCGTAGACGGCGTGATGCTGCATATGGGCGAAGCTGAAGCGCCGGTACTCGCGCGGCATGTCGTTGCCATCCACCGCCAGGGAACTGACCGAAGCGAACGGCAGATGGTCGTTGCGCGAGAGGGCCACGGCGATGGCACTGTTGCCGCTGGCTTCGATGATCGCCTGGTGAAAGCGTTTGTTGAGGTCGTGGTAGATCTCCAGCTCCTCCATCACCACATGGCCTTTCTCGAACAGGCGATCGCCTTCCACCAGGCAGGCATGCAGACGGCTACGAATGGCTTCGGACAGGCCTCGCTCGGCCGCTTGGCGCGCCGCCAGCCCCTCCAGCACGCCGCGGACCTCCACGGCGCCCGCGATATCGTCGTCGGTCACCGCGCGTACCGTGTAACCGCGGCCAGGCGCCTTGCAGAGCAAACCCTCCTGTTCGAGCGTGCGAAAGGCGATGCGCACGGGCGTACGGGAAACCTGCAACCGTTCGGCGGTAGGGATCTCGGCGATACGCTCGCCGGCCACCAGCTCGCCAGACGCGATCATCTGCCGCAACGCTGCCAGTACCCGCTGTCCGGATTTGTACATCACGCCCTCGCCCCCCTCGTAGGAAGCCCCATCATACCGCTCGCCAGCGCTGCAGTGCCCAGCCTGCCAGAGCGGCTGACACCACCTCGAACAGCGCGGCCCAGAGATTGAACGTCTGCTGCGCGCCGCCATCGAGCCACAGGCCGGCGATGCGCCCCAGCGCCAGGCTGGCGTAGACGACCAGCAGCAGGATCAGCGCCGGTCGGGTGAGGTCGCGCAGCCACAGCCCCAGGCCGAGAAAAAACGCCACGCCGATTTGCAGGGTGCCGTAATAGGCCCGCACATCGGTCACCGCAGCGGCCTCCATCAGCAGCATGCCGCTGACCGCGCCCATCTCCTGAGGGCGCAGGAAATACGCCACGCCGAATCCGGCGAGCACGAGAATCTGCACAGCGAGAAAAATACGGGCGAACAACATGGCATGACCCTCCAAGGTCAGTTGAGCATAGGCCACTCAACGCTGCTGCCGAAAGGCGCTGGGCGTCTGGCCGGTCAGGCGTTTGAAGAAGCGCGAGAAATACGCGGGCTCGGAAAACTGCAGGGCGTCGGCGATCTGGCTGAGGGTCATCGACGAATACACCAGCAGGCGCTTGGCTTCCAGCAGTTGGCGTTGATGCACCAGGGCCTGGGCGCTCTGCCCGGCGTAACGACGGGTCATGCTGTTGAGGTGCGCCGTGGTGATGCCGAGGCGCCTGGCGTACTCCTCGATCGACAGCTGCTCACGGAAATGCAGCTCCACCAAGCGTGTGAAGGCGGTCAGATGCTGCTCACCGCGCGCCGGCCGATCAGCGGCCTGGCGCACCAGCACCTGGCGCCCTAGCCAGACCGCCAGCACGCCGACCAGCGACTGCAGCAGCAGGTTGCGTGCCGGTGCGCTCTGCCCGTACTCGCCGTCGATGGCGTCGAACAGGCTATCCAGATAGCCCTGATCGCCGCCCGCCGGATACAGCGCGGGTGCGCTGAAAACCGGATGCTGCGCGCCGAGATGCACCTCCAGTTGCGCTACCAGTGGCGCGGCCAGCGTCAGCACGTAGCCGTCCACGTCATCGGAAAACTGGAAACCATGCACGCACAGCGGCGGCAAGACCTGCAGCGCGGCCTCTTCGATACGCGACTGCACGCCCTCTACCTCGATCAGCGCCCAGCCACGACGCAGATACAGCAGTTGCAGCAGATCCGGATGGCGATGGGGCTCGATCACCCAGTCATGCAGGCGGCTGCGTTTGGGAATCGACTCGCAGTGCAGCAGGTCGGGGGTCGGCCACTCCAGGGCATCGCCATACAGTTTGAATGCCGGCACGGCGATCTGCTGCTGGCTCATGGCGCCCTCCTCGAAGAAATGGCCGATAGGCGAACGGAGTTTATGAAAGTCCAAGTAAACGACGTGAATTTGCCTTATCCGCCGGCCAAGTCCAATCAAAAATACAAGCACAAAGGGTCCAAACAACAATATCGAGGACAGCCATGAAAACCTCCGTCGCCATTATCGGAGCAGGCCCATCCGGCCTGCTGCTCGGCCAGCTACTGCACAAGGCGGGCATCGACACCGTCATTCTCGAACGGCAAACGCCTGACTACGTGCTCGGCCGCATACGCGCCGGGGTGCTCGAACAGGGCATGGTGGATCTGCTGCGCGAAGCTGGCGTGGGCGCACGCATGGATCGAGAGGGGCTGGTGCATGACGGTTTCGAGCTGGCCTTCGACGGCCGTCGCGAACGCATCGATCTCAAGGGCCTGAGCGGCGGCAAGACGGTGATGATCTACGGCCAGACCGAAGTCACCCGCGACCTGATGGACGCCCGTGCAGCCAGCGGCGCAACCACTCACTATGAAGTCAGCGACGTGCGCCTGCACGACCTGAAGGACGGTTCGCCCCACGTCACCTACCGCAAGGATGGCATCGAGCAGCGCCTCGACTGCGACTACATCGCCGGCTGCGACGGCTTTCATGGCGTGTCGCGGCAATCGATTCCCGCCGAAACCCTGCAGGTGTTCGAGCGGGTCTATCCGTTCGGCTGGCTTGGCGTCCTCGCCGACACCCCGCCGGTGGCCGAGGAGCTGATCTACGCCAGCCACCCGCGCGGCTTCGCCCTGTGCAGCATGCGCTCGGCGACGCGCACCCGCTACTACGTGCAGGTGGGGCTCGAGGAGCAGGTGGAGGACTGGTCGGACGAGCGTTTCTGGGACGAGCTCAGAGCGCGCCTGCCAAGCGAAACCGCGGCCAGTCTGGTGACCGGCCCGTCCATCGAGAAAAGCATCGCCCCGCTGCGCAGCTTCGTCGTCGAGCCCATGCAGTATGGTCGCCTGTTCTTGCTCGGCGACGCGGCGCACATCGTGCCGCCGACCGGCGCCAAGGGCCTCAACCTGGCCGCCAGCGATGTCAACACGCTGTACCGCATCCTGCTCAAGGTTTACCGCGAAGGCCGTACCGAGCTGCTCGAACGCTACTCGGCGATCTGCCTGCGGCGAGTCTGGAAGGCCGAGCGGTTTTCCTGGTGGATGACCGGGCTGCTGCACAATTTTCCGGATACCGACGCCTTCACCGTGCGCATGCGCCAGACCGAACTGGATTACTTCGTCGGCTCCGAGGCGGGCCGCACCAGCATCGCCGAGAATTACGTGGGGTTGCCCTACGAAGCCATCGAATGAGGTAAATGCATCGTCGCGGCGCTATGCTCGTGCAACCCAATCGAGGATTCCAGCATGCGCCCACTGCTTCTGCTGGCCGGCCTGTTCGCCGGCATAGCCCAGGCCGCCGAGCCACCGACCATCGACGTCCACCGCGATGCCAACTGCGGTTGCTGCAAGGGCTGGATCAGCCATCTGCAGGCCAACGGCTTCCAGGTCAACGACCATGTCGAGACCGACATGCATAGGGTCAAACAGCGCCTCGGCGTACCCGAGCATCTGGGCTCCTGCCACACCGCTGTGATCGACGGCAAATTCGTCGAGGGCCATGTCCCGGCGGCGGACATCCTCACCCTGCGCCAGCGCCCGGATCTGCTCGGCATCGCCGCACCTGGAATGCCCACCGGCTCGCCGGGGATGGAGCGCG
The DNA here is from genome assembly GCF_013408425.1 of Pseudomonas flavescens. NCBI lineage: Bacteria > Pseudomonadati > Pseudomonadota > Gammaproteobacteria > Pseudomonadales > Pseudomonadaceae > Phytopseudomonas > Phytopseudomonas flavescens. The sequence continues at coordinate 4,121,964 of NZ_JACBYV010000001.1, forward strand.
GCGACATCCGCGATGCCTACCAGGTCATCGGCCTGGACGCACGAGGCGAGGAAAGCGTGGTCAGTAGCTACCCGGGCAACTGATTGAAAGGACAATGCCATGCGCTGGAAACGAGCACGACGCAGTGACAACGTGGTGGATGCCCGCGGCAGCGGTGGGTCGCGCTTTGGCGGTGGCCGCGGCCTGGGCCTGGGCGGTATCGCCATCGTCGTGGTGGTCGGCCTGCTGATGGGCCAGGATCCGTTACAGATTCTCGGCCAACTGGCTGGCCAGTCGGGCGGCTATTCCACCAGCCAGACGGAGCAGCCAGCGGCGGATGACGAACAGTCGCAATTCGTGCGGGCGGTTCTCGGCGATACCGAAGACACCTGGCGCGCTATCTTCCAGTCCGCCAATCGCCAGTATCAGGACCCGACGCTGGTGCTGTTCGATGGCGGTGTGAACTCCGCTTGCGGCTTCGCCAGTTCGGCGGTGGGCCCCTTCTATTGCCCGGGCGACAAGCAGGTCTATCTGGACCTGAGCTTCTTCCGCGATCTGGAGCAGCGCTACGGCGCGGCTGGCGACTTCGCCCAGGCCTATGTGATCGCTCACGAGGTCGGCCACCACGTGCAGACCCTGCTGGGCGTCTCCGCCAAGGTCAACGCGGCGCGCCAGCGCGGCGAGAATCTGGAGGGTGCCAACGGTCTGCTGGTTCGCCAGGAGCTGCAGGCAGACTGCCTGGCAGGTATCTGGGCACACCATGCGCAGCGGCGCCTGGACTGGCTCGAACCCGGCGACCTGGAGGAAGCCCTGAACGCCGCCAACGCCATCGGCGATGACCGCCTGCAGCAACAGGCCCGTGGCAGGGTGGTGCCGGACTCCTTCACCCACGGCACGTCGGAGCAGCGCGTGCGCTGGTTCACCACCGGTTTCGAGGGTGGCCAGGTCAGTGCCTGCGACACCTTTTCCAGCGCGCGGCTGTAAACCGCCAGCCGCACCCGGCTCACGGAAGCGGCCGGGGCTTGCCCGCTGTACGCAAAACCTGCCGGGCAGGCATACTTCACACTTTTACCGTCGGGCTATCTTCAATGCGCATTCTCGTCACCGGCGGCGCGGGCTTCATCGGCTCCGCGCTGATTCGCCACCTGATCAACGATACCGATCATGAGGTGCTCAATCTCGACAAGCTGACCTACGCCGGCAATCTGGAATCCCTCCAGCAGGTCGAGAACGACCCGCGCTACCGCTTCGTGCAGGCGGACATCGGCGATCAGGCCGCAGTGGCCGATGCCCTGCAGCACTTTCAGCCGGACGCCATCATGCACCTGGCTGCCGAGTCCCACGTCGACCGCTCCATCGACGGCCCGGCGGCGTTCATCCAGACCAACATCGTCGGCACCTATGCCCTGCTCGAGGCCACCCGCGCCTACTGGCTGGGGCTGGACGAACAGCGCCGTCAGGCATTCCGTTTCCACCACATTTCCACCGACGAGGTGTATGGCGACCTGCACGGCGTCGACGATCTGTTCACCGAGCAGACACCCTACGCACCCAGCTCGCCCTACTCGGCCAGCAAGGCCGCCTCGGACCATCTGGTGCGCGCCTGGCAGCGAACCTATGGCTTGCCGGTGCTGCTGACCAACTGCTCGAACAACTACGGCCCGTATCACTTCCCGGAGAAGCTGATCCCGTTGGTCATCCTCAATGCCCTGGATGGCAAACCGCTGCCGGTATATGGCAACGGCCAGCAGGTGCGCGACTGGCTGTTCGTCGAGGATCACGCCCGGGCCCTGCTGCAGGTGGTCAGCCGCGGCGCGGTTGGCGAGACCTACAACATCGGCGGCCACAACGAGCAGAAGAACCTCGACGTGGTGCATGCCATCTGCGACCTGCTCGACGAGCTGCAGCCGCGTGCGGCGGGCTCCTACCGCGAGCAGATCACCTTCGTCACCGACCGCCCCGGCCATGACCTGCGCTACGCCATCGACGCCAGCAAGATCGAGCGCGAGCTGGGCTGGACACCGCAAGAGACCTTCCCCAGCGGCCTGCGCAAGACCGTGCGCTGGTACCTGGACAACCTCGACTGGTGCCGCCGCGTACAGGACGGCAGCTATCAGCGTGAGCGGCTCGGCGCCCCCAAGGAGCAACAACAGTGAAAGGCATCATTCTCGCCGGAGGCTCCGGCACCCGTCTGCACCCGATCACCCTGGGCGTGTCCAAGCAGTTGCTGCCGATCTACGACAAGCCGATGATCTACTACCCGCTGTCGGTGCTGATGCTGGCCGGCATCCGCGAGATCCTGATCATTTCCACGCCCCACGACCTGCCGCAGTTCCAGAAGATGCTTGGCGACGGCAGCCAGTTCGGCCTGCAACTGAGCTACGCCGAACAGCCCGAGCCGGATGGCCTGGCACGCGCTTTCATCATTGGCGAGTCGTTCATCGGTGACGATTCGGTGTGCCTGATCCTTGGCGACAATATCTTCCATGGTCAGCACTTCACCGAGAAACTGCTGCGTGCCGCCGCAGCGGACAAGGGCGCCACGGTATTCGGCTACTGGGTCCGGGACCCCGAGCGCTTCGGCGTGGTCGAGTTCGATGCCCAGGGCCAGGCCATTTCCATCGAGGAAAAACCGGCGCAACCGCGCTCTCAGTATGCGGTGACCGGGCTGTACTTCTACGACAACGACGTGATCGAGATCGCCAAGGCGGTCAAACCCTCGGCACGTGGCGAACTGGAAATCACCGACATCAACAACGCTTACCTTCAGCGCGGCGATCTGCGCGTGGAACGCCTCGGCCGTGGCTTCGCCTGGCTCGACACCGGCACCCACGACAGCCTGCTGGAAGCCTCGCAATACGTGCAAACCATCGAGCACCGCCAGGGTCTGAAGGTCGCCTGCCTGGAAGAAATCGCCTATGGGCAGGACTGGATCGATCGTGACCGCCTGCTGCAACAGGCCAAGGCGTTCGGCAAAACCGGCTATGGCCAGTACCTGTTCGGGCTGGCCGAGGACAATTGATGCAAGTCATCCAAACCGAAATCCCCGATGTACTCATTCTGCAACCCAAGGTGTTCGGTGATGAGCGGGGCTTCTTCTTCGAGAGTTTCAATGCCCAGGCCTTCACCGAAGCGACCGGCCTGAACCCCACCTTCGTGCAGGACAACCATTCCCGCTCGCAGCGCGGGGTGTTGCGCGGCCTGCACTATCAGGTGCAACAGGCCCAGGGCAAGCTGGTGCGCGTCAGCGCAGGCGAGGTCTATGACGTCGCCGTTGACCTGCGTCGCCAGTCGCCAACCTTCGGCCAGTGGGTCGGTGCCTACCTTTCCGCGGACAACAAGCGCCAGATGTGGGTGCCGGAAGGCTTCGCCCATGGTTTTCTGGTGCTCAGCGAATTCGCCGAATTCCTCTACAAGACCACCGATTACTACGCCCCGGCCCACGAGCGCTGCATCCGCTGGGACGATCCCAAGCTGGCCATCGACTGGCAACTGCAAGGCGATCCCAAACTCTCGGCGAAGGATCAGCAGGGCCTGAGCTTCGACGAGGCCGAGCTGTTTCCATGAAGATCCTACTGCTCGGCCAGCACGGCCAGGTCAGCCGCGAGCTGCAATTGCTGCTTGGTCAGCATCACGAACTCATCGTGCTGGGCAGAGAGCAACTCGACCTTGCCGATACCGGGCGCGTTCGTGACGCCGTACGCCACCTGCGCCCCGAACTGATCGTCAATGCCGCCGCACACACCGCGGTCGATGCGGCAGAAAGCGAGCCGGACGCGGCCTTCGCGATCAATGCCAGCGCTCCCGGTGTACTCGCCGAGGAAGCGGCCGACCTCGACGTGCCGCTGATCCACTACTCCACCGATTACGTGTTCGATGGCAGCAACCCCGCTGCCTACCACGAGCAGGACACGCCCAATCCGCTGGGCGTCTACGGGCGCAGCAAGCTGGCCGGCGAGCAGGCCATCGCCGCGGTCGGTGGCAAGCACCTGATCCTGCGAACCAGCTGGGTGTATTCCCTGCACGGACGCAACTTCCTGTTGACCATGCAGCGCCTGCTGCAGGATCGAGCGCAGCTCAGCGTAGTGGCCGATCAGGTTGGTGCACCGACCTGGGCAGGCAGCATCGCAGCGGCCACCGCTCAGTTGATCGAGCGCTGGCAAACGCAGCAGACCAATGCCTGGGGTCTCTATCACTTCACCGCGCGCGGCGAGACCTCCTGGTTCGGTTTCGCCGAAGCCATCGCCGCACAGTTGCAGGCCCAAGGCAGATCCGTCGCGCAGCTGGCGCCGATTGCCACCACGGACTACCCGACACCCGCGCAGCGCCCCCTCAATTCGCGCCTGGACGGTACTCGTCTGGAGCAGGACTGGGGCGTACGCCTGCCGGACTGGCAGGACGGCCTGCTGGAATGCCTGAACAGCCCGCGCTGACGCCACTGCGCCGCCTGGGTTGAGCGCAGCGATACACGGCTCTTGCCAAGCATCGCAGGCTCGACCCGGGCTACCCGGCTGAAAGCTTATGCGCTCATAATGCCCGGGTCTTCCCGGCGCCTACTTCATGAACACGATTCCCACCACCATGCCCAAACGCCCACGCTGGCGCAGCCTGGCCCTGCTGGCGCTGCTGCTGGCGCCGTTGCTGTGGCCGCTGCAGCACCTCGCCGAGCGTTACTACCGCGCCGAACTGACCGAGCAGAATCGTCAGACCCTCGACCTGTATGTGGCCAACCTGCTGGGCACCTTGCGCCGTTATGAGGTACTGCCACCGATTCTTGGCGACTTGCCAGGCCTGCGTACCGTCCTCGCGACGCCGGCAGACGAAGCGGCCCAGGCCGCGGCCAATCAGCTGCTCAAACGGGTTCGCCAGCAGACTGGTGCCGACGTGATCTACCTGATGAACCCCGCCGGGGAAACCCTGGCTGCCTCCAACTGGGATCAGCAGGACACCTTCGTGCGTGGCAACTTCGCCTTCCGGCCCTACTTCCAGGAAGCCCTGGCCGGCCGCCTGGGGCGCTTCTTCGGTCTTGGCACGACTTCCGGCAAGCGTGGCTACTACTTCGCCTCCGCCGTTTACGATGGCAACCAGAAGATTGGCGTGATGGTGATCAAGGTCGACCTCGACCACACCGAGAGCCTGTGGGGCAATACCCCGGAACAGCTACTGGTGACCGACGGCAATGGCGTGGTGATACTCACGTCGCGACCGGACTGGCGGTTTCACGCCAGCCGTCCGCTGGACAAGGCCGAGCGCGCCTCCATCGCCGCCATCCAGCCGTATCCGACCCAATCGCCACCGCCCCTGCACCTCGATGCCGATGTCTGGCTGACCCAGAGCAGGGTGCTCGACGAGACCGGCTGGAGCGTCAGCATTCTAGCCCCCCGCGTGGTGCTCGATCGCTCGGTACGCACCGTGGTGGCCATCGGTGGTGGCGCCCTGCTGGTGCTGATTCTGCTCCTCGGCCTGATGATGCAGCGACGCCGTCACTACCTCGACCGCATCGCCCTGAGCACCCGGGCCCGTCAGGAACTGGAGCAGCGCGTGCAGGAGCGAACCCAGGATCTTGAGCGCCTCAACAGCCGTCTGAAGCAGGAAGTACTGGAGCGCGAGCAGGCTCAGCAGGAACTGGTACAGGCCCAGGACGAACTGGTGCAAGCCAGCAAGCTGACGGCCCTTGGCACCATGAGTGCCAGCATCAGCCACGAACTCAATCAACCACTTGCAGCCATCCGCAGCTACGCGGAGAACGCCGGGGTACTGCTCGACCACGAACGCACCGAAGACGCTCGCGGCAACCTCAAGCTGATCAGCCAGCTCACCGAGCGCATGGCCTCGATCATCGCTCACCTGCGGGCCTTCGCCCGGCGCGATCGCCATGCCCCGGAAAGCGTGGCCCTGCAACCGGCCATCGACGATGCCCTGGCGCTACTGGCCAAGCGCCGTCGTGCCATGGACGTGGAGCTTATCCGCGACCTGCCCGATGCCACGCTCTGGGTCCAGGCCGGCGAAACCCGCCTGCGTCAGGTGCTCAGCAACCTGCTGGCCAATGCCCTCGATGCCCTCGGCGAACGGGCACAACCGCGACGTATCTGGATCAGCACCGAGCTGCACGACAACCTGGTCGAGCTGCACCTGCGCGACAACGGTCCGGGCTTTTCCGAGACGGCCCTGGCCCACGCCCGGGAACCCTTCTTCACCACCAAGACCAGCGCCCAGGGCCTCGGTCTCGGCCTGGCGATCTGCGACACCCTGATGCGCGCCCTGGGTGGCGAGCTGCTATTCAGCAACCACCCCAAAGGGGGGGCTCACCTGATCCTGCGCCTGCACAGCGCCGAAAACGGCGTGAACATCCAGCCGCCAGAGGACTTCGCCGTATGACCATCATCGACGCCCGTACCCAGGTTCTACTGATCGACGACGACCCGCACCTGCGCCAGGCCCTCAGCCAGACCCTCGACCTGGCCGGCCTCAAGGTCACCACCCTGGCCGATGCCAAGGGCCTCGCCGAGCGTATCGACCGCGACTGGCCCGGCGTGGTGGTCAGCGATATCCGCATGCCCGGCGTCGACGGCCTGCAACTGCTCAAGCAACTGCACGAACAGGACCCTGAGCTGCCGGTTCTACTGATCACCGGCCATGGCGACGTGCCCCTGGCCGTACAGGCCATGCGCGCCGGTGCCTACGACTTCCTGGAGAAGCCCTTCGCCAGCGAAGACCTGCTGGAAAGCGTGCGCCGCGCCCTGGCCCTGCGGCGCCTGGTGCTGGACAACCGCAGCCTGCGTCTGGCCCTCGCCGACCGCCAGCAACTGTCCGCTCGCCTGGTCGGTCACTCGCCCGCGATCCAGCGCCTGCGCGAGCAGATCGGCTCCCTCGCGGGGATCAGCACCGATGTGCTGATCCTCGGTGAAACCGGTGCCGGCAAGGAAGTGGTGGCGCGTGCGCTGCACGATCTGTCGAGCCGACGTGACGGGCCATTCGTGGCCATCAACGCTGGCGCGTTAGCCGAGTCGGTGGTGGAAAGCGAGCTGTTCGGCCACGAGCCTGGTGCCTTCACCGGCGCGCAGAAACGCCGCATCGGCAAATTCGAGTTCGCCAACGGCGGCACCCTGTTCCTCGACGAGATCGAGAGCATGAGCCTGGAGGTGCAGGTCAAGCTACTGCGCCTGCTGCAGGAGCGTGTGGTCGAGCGCCTCGGTGGCAACCAGTTGATCCCCCTGGATATCCGTGTGATCGCGGCCACCAAGGAAGACCTGCGCACCGCCGCCGATCAGGGCCGCTTCCGCGCTGACCTGTATTACCGGCTGAACGTCGCGCCGCTGCGTATTCCGCCACTTCGCGAACGTGGCGAAGACATCCTCGTGTTGTTCCAGCACTTCGCCAACAACGCCAGCACCCGCCATGGCCTGACCCAGCGCGAACTGCAGCCTGGCCAACGTGCCCTGCTGCTGCGTCATCCCTGGCCAGGCAACGTGCGGGAACTGCAGAACGCTGGCGAGCGTTTCGCGCTGGGGCTGGACCTTGGGCTGGAACTGTCCCATGACAGCCCGCTGCACAACGCCCCCCTGTCCGGAAGCCTGAGCGAGCAGGTCGAGGCCTTCGAGCGCGCGCTGATCGCCGCTGAGCTGACCCGCAATCACGGCTCGCTGCGTAGCCTGGCAGAAGCCCTGGGGGTGCCACGCAAGACGCTGCACGACAAACTGCGCAAGCACGGGCTGAACTTCGCGGATGCTGGCGGAAGCTCGCCAGAGGACATCGAGTAAACAAGCGGATTATTGCCGACTCTTTCAGCGTCCTCGCCGCTCCCTCCGCAAACCGCCAGCCGCAAGGGCTGGCGTCATCAGCTCGTCAAATCAAGCACCCCATGCCGGGCAAGGCTTTGCGCCCTGCGCAAAGCTGTCCTGCGTATTTTCGCCACACCCTGGCACAGCGCTTGCTCTAGTCCGATCCAGCGAAAAACAAGTACAAGTCCAGGCCAATCGCTGCCAACCGATGCTGCCGTCTCCACGGCAATCCTCGACTTGCCCTTGTTCGCTCGTTTCAGCGCCCCCATCGAGGGTGCGCCATCCAACAACAAGACAGGCAATAACAAGAGGAAGCATCCCATGTTCAATTTCACTGCCAAGGCGCTGGTCTGCGCCCTGTCGCTGAGCATCGCAGGCCTGGCCCAGGCTGCCGATCCAATCTCCATCAAGTTCGCCCACGTGGTTGCCGAGCACACTCCGAAAGGCCAGGGCGCGCTGCTGTTCAAGAAGCTCGTCGACGAGCGTCTGGACGGCAAGGTGACCGTGCAGGTGTACCCGAACTCCTCGCTGTTCGGCGACGGCAAGGAAATGGAAGCGCTGCTGCTCGGTGACGTACAGATCATCGCCCCGTCCCTGGCCAAGTTCGAGCATTACACCAAGCAGATCCAGATCTTCGACCTGCCGTTCCTGTTCGACGACATCAGCGCCGTCGATCGTTTCCAGCAAAGCCCTGAAGGCAAATCCCTGCTGACCAGCATGGAGAGCAAAGGCATCACCGGCCTGGGTTACTGGCACAACGGCATGAAGCAGCTGTCGGCCAACAAGAAACTGGTCGAGCCGAAAGATGCCCGTGGTCTGAAATTCCGCGTACAGGCTTCCGCCGTGCTCGACGAGCAGTTCAAGGCCCTGCGCGCCGCGCCGCGCAAGATGAGCTTCGCCGAGGTCTATCAAGGCCTGCAGACTGGCGTGGTCAACGGTGCCGAGAACCCCTACTCGAACATCTACAGCCAGAAGATGCACGAAGTGCAGAAGTTCATCACCGAGTCCGACCACGGCGTTCTGGACTACATGGTGATCACCAACACCAAGTTCTGGGACGGCCTGCCGGAAGACATCCGCACCGAGCTGACCGCTATCCTGGCCGAGGTCACCGTCGAGGTGAACAAGCAGGCCGAAGCGCTGAACCAGAAAGACAAGCAGCGCATCCTCGATGCCGGCACCACCGAAATCGTCACCCTGACGCCCGAGCAGCGCGAACTGTGGCGTGAAGCCATGCGTCCGGTGTGGAAGAAGTTCGAAGGCGAGATCGGTGCCGATCTGATCAAGGCTGCCGAAGCCGCCAACCAGGCCAACTGAGGCCGCCCGGCTCCGCATCCTGGAGCCATCCGGTGGCGACTCCTGAACGGGGTCGTCACCCGCTTTGCCGATATCGACACCCGATGGCTGCAGCGCCGCTGCCGAGCCCCGGGTGCCGCTGTCTCTTACGTCGCCTCGCGACCGCTCTCATACACGGAGATAACCCATGCACGCTGTCGCTCGTGTCTGGAACCAAGCCGAAGAGGTGATGGTGGCATTCCTGCTTGCAGGCATGACCCTGGTCACCTTCTCGTACGTGGTATTCAACAACCTCTACGGCGTTTTCTACGCCCTGGGTGATTCCCTGCCGTTCGCCAACGATGCGATGTTCAGCATTGGCGACGGCATCCTTTATGTCGCCCAGGAAATGACCTGGAGCGTGGCCCTGACCAAGGCCATGTTCGGCTGGCTGATCTTCGTCGGTCTGGCCTGGGGCGTGCGCATCGGTGCGCACATCGGCGTCGACCTGCTGGTGCGCATGTTCAAGCCTGCCCTGCAGAAAACCGTGGCGATCATCGCCTTGATCATCTGCCTGGCGTATTGCGCGCTGATGGCCTACTCCAGCGAGCAGTGGGTCGCGGTGCTGTTCAACATCGGCACCGGTGCCGAGGACCTGGACCGCTTCGGCGTCCAGCAGTGGCACATCGTGATGATCGTGCCGATTGGCTTCTCTCTCATGTTCCTGCGTTTCGCCCAGGTATTGGTGCGGGTGATCCAGGACAAGCAGATTGGTTTTGGTGGTCACGGCGAAGTCGAAGACGCCATCAAACTCGCCGAAGAGACGGAGGCTAAACGATGACCATCGCATTTCTGTTCGTCGCCCTGTTCGCGCTGATGTTCATCGGCATTCCGGTGGCGATTTCCCTGGGTTTGTCCGGGGCCATGACCATCCTGTTCTTCAGCAACGACTCGGTGCGTTCGCTGGCGATCAAGCTGTTCGAGACCAGCGAGCACTACACGCTGCTGGCGATTCCGTTCTTCCTGCTGTCGGGTGCGTTCATGACCAGCGGCGGCGTGGCCCGTCGGCTGATCGATTTCGCCAACGCCTGCGTCGGCCATATCAAGGGTGGCCTGGCCATCGCCGCGATCCTGGCGTGCATGCTGTTCGCCGCGCTGAGCGGCTCGTCGCCGGCCACGGTGGCGGCGGTCGGTTCGATCGTCATCGCCGGCATGGTGCGCTCGGGCTACAAGAAGGAGTTCGCCGCCGGTATCGTCTGTAACGCCGGTACCCTGGGCATCCTGATTCCGCCGTCGATCGTCATGGTGGTCTACGCCACCGCGACCGAGACCTCGGTGGGCAAGCTGTTCATGGCCGGCGTGGTGCCGGGGCTGCTGCTGGGCGTGTTCCTGATGATCACCATCTACATCATCGCCCGGGTGAAGAACATGCCGTCGCTGCCGCGGGCGTCGATGAGCGAGATCCTCACTGCCGGGCGCAAGGCCGGCTGGGGGCTGGCGCTGATCGTGATCATCCTCGGCGGCATCTACTCGGGCATGTTCACGCCGACCGAGGCCGCTGCGGTGGCGGCGGTGTACGCGGCCTTCGTGGCGATCTTCATCTACAAGGACATGACCGTTCGCGAGTGCCCGAAGGTGTTCGTCGAGGCCGGCAAGCTGAGCGTGGTGCTGATGTTCATCATCGCCAACGCCATGCTGTTCGCCCACGTGCTGACCACCGAGCAGATCCCGCAGTCGATCACCGCCTGGGTCGTCGACCAGGGCTTCAGCCCGATCGAGTTCCTGATCGTGGTGAACATCGTGCTGCTGATCGCCGGTACCTTCATGGAGCCGTCGGCGATCATCCTGATCCTGGCGCCGATCCTGTTCCCGATCGCCATGCAGCTGGGCATCGACCCGATCCACTTGGGCATCATCATGGTGGTGAACATGGAGATCGGCCTGATCACGCCGCCCACAGGTCTGAACCTGTTCGTCACCTCGGCGGTCACCGGCATGCCGCTGACCCGCGTGGTGCGCGCGGTATCGCCATGGCTGCTGGTGATGCTGGCATTCCTGATCCTGGTGACCTATGTGCCGTTTATCTCGCTGGGGCTGCCGAACTGGCTGGGCATGAACTGACGCTTAGCGCGTAAAAACGAGAGCCCGGCCATAGTGCCGGGCTTCTTCGTTATGGCGATGCGCATCCGGTTCGTGCCGCCGCCCGCGATAACGGGTAACCTTGTATCAAGTCGTGACTTGTGGGTCATGGATCGCGTCACCATAGGCACCCGAATAGCCGTCATGGCGCCTTTCCGTCGAGAAATGCGCGCCTCGCCTCGATCCGCTGACCCGGTATGCGCCTGTTCCGCATGCCGATCTAATTAGTTGAAGGAGTGTCCGCGTGAAGTCTCGTTTGCCTGTGATCGTCGGTTTCGGTGGCTACAATGCCGCCGGCCGCAGCTCCTTCCACCACGGTTTCCGCCGCACGGTGATCGAATCGCTGGACGAACAGGCACGCCGCGAAACCCTCATCGGTCTGGCCGTGATGACCAAGCTGGTACGCGTGGTCGACGGCGCCTATCAGAGCCACGACGGCGAGCCATTGTCCGGCGTGGAGATCGAGCGCCGCTATGCCGAGCAGGTACTGGCCTCCACCCTGGTGCGCCGCATCGAGAAACAGCACCTCGACCCCGACGCCGCCCACTGGCACAAGAGCATCGCCCTGAACGGCGAAGGCGGCAGCCTGACCTTCATCAGTACCCGCAAACAGCTGCCCGAGCCACTGCCAGCCAACTGGTCGGTCGACGAGCTCGATGGCAACGAGGTGCGCGTCACCCTGCACGACACCTGTGAATTCAAGGTCGACAGCTACCGCGCCCTGCCGGTGAAATCCGCGGGCCAGCTGCCAACCGGCTTCGAGCCGGGCGAACTGTACAATTCGCGCTTCCACCCCCGCGGCCTGCAGATGGCCGTGGTCGGCGTCACCGACGCCCTGCGCGCCACCGGCCTGCCCTGGCAGACCATCGTCGACCAGGTAGCGCCGGACGAAATCGCGGTATTCGCCGGCAGCATCATGAGCCAGCTCGACGAAAACGGCTTCGGCGGCCTGATGCAGTCGCGCCTCAAGGGCCATCGCGTCAGCTCCAAGCAACTGGCCCTGGGCCTGAACACCATGCCCGCTGACTTCATCAACGCCTATGTGCTGGGCAGCGTCGGCACCACCGGCAGCATCACCGGCGCCTGTGCCACGTTCCTCTACAACCTGCAGAAAGGCATCGAGCAGATCAATGCCGGCACCGCGCGGGTAGTGATCGTCGGCAACAGCGAGGCGCCGATCAACGCCGAGTGCATCGAGGGCTATGGCGCCATGGGCGCACTGGCCACCGAAGACGGCCTGCGCCTGATCGAAGGCAAGACCGACACGGCCCAGGGTGACGTCGACTTCCGTCGCGCCAGCCGCCCGTTCGGCGACAACTGCGGCTTCACCCTGTCGGAAGCCTGCCAGTTCGTGGTGTTGATGGACGATGAGCTGGCCCTGCAACTGGGTGCCGACATCCACGGCGCCGCCACCGATGTGTTCATCAACGCCGACGGCTTCAAGAAATCCATTTCCGCGCCCGGCCCAGGCAACTACCTGACCGTCGCCAAGGCCGTGGCCAGCGCCGTGCAGCTACTGGGTGTCGATGCCGTGCGTCAGCGCAGCTTCGTACATGCCCACGGTTCAAGCACCCCGGCCAACCGGGTCACCGAGTCCGAACTGCTGGATCGCGTAGCAGCGGCTTTCGCCATCGACAGCTGGCCGGTGGCCGCGGTCAAGGCGTTCGTCGGCCATTCCCTGGCAACCGCCAGTGGCGACCAGGTGATCTCCGCGCTGGGCACCTTCAAGTACGGCATCATTCCTGGCATCAAGACCATCGATGAAGTGGCTGCGGACGTGCACCAGCAGCACCTGAGCATCAGCAACGTGGACCGTCACGACCAGCGCATGGACGTGTGCTTCATCAACTCCAAGGGTTTTGGCGGCAACAACGCCAGCGCCGTGGTACTCGCCCCCCACGTGGTCGAGCGCATGCTGCGCAAGCGCCATGGCGAAGCGGCGTTCAGCGCCTACCAGCAGCGTCGCGAGCAGACCCGCGTGAATGCCCGTGCCTACGACGAGCAGGCAATGAAGGGCCAGCTGGATATCATCTACAACTTCGGCAACGACCTGATCGACGACACGCAGATCGATATCGGCAGCGAGCAGATCAAGGTTCCGGGCTTCGCCCAGCCGCTGGTGTTCAAGCAGGATGATCGCTACCGCGACATGCTCGACTGAGGCATAAGCCATCCCCGCAGGAGCGTCGCCCCCGGCGCGAACGGTTGTGGCCATGCCGCTTTTTTCGCGCCGGCCAGACGATTCGCCGCGAGGTCGCGGCTCCTACACAAAGCGCATCGCCACAACCCCGTAGGAACGTCGCCCCCGGCGCGAACGGTTGTGGCCATGCCGCGTTCTTCGCGCTGGCCAAATGGCGGTTGCCGGGGTTGCGCTAATTAGCTGGGGTGAGCCGCTTGGCTTGCTCGACCAGCACCGCGCGCCACTCGACGTCAGCTGGCAACGCCAGGAAGAAGGGGTTGAGCAGCGACTCCTTCGCCTCATAGCGCAGCGGCTCGCCCTGCAGCGTCAGCACCACACCACCCGCCCCCTCCAGCACGCCCTGCGCCGCAGCGGTGTCCCACTGCGAAGTGGGTGCCAGGCGCGGATAGAAGTCGGCGCTGCCTTCGGCCAGTTGGCAAAATTTCAGCGAACTGCCGACGCTGACTCGCTCGATATCGCCAAAACGCGCAACCAGCGCAGCCAGCAATTGCTCCTGCAAGGCGCTGCCATGCCGGCGGCTGGCAACCACGGTCAGACCACTGGCCGGGGTTTCTCGTACGACGATCGCCTGCGGCTCCTCACCCGGCTCAGCGCGCCAGGCGCCCAGGCCGCTGCCGCCGTAATAGACAACGCCCGAGGCAGGAATGCCGACCACCCCGAACACCACCTGCCCACCCTCGATCAACGCCACGTTGACGGTGAACTCCTCGCTGTCGGCGATGAATTCCTTGGTGCCATCCAGTGGATCGACCAGCCACCAGCGCGCCCAGAGAGCACGTTCACTCAGGGCAATATCGGCATCCTCTTCGGACAGCACGGGAATGCTCGCATCCAGCGCCTGCAGGCCATCGGCGAGGATGCGATGCGCGGCCAGATCGGCGGCGGTCACTGGCGAGGCATCGGCCTTCTCGACCACCTGAACACCCTGGCGCCAGAACGGCAGAATGGCGGCCCCCGCCTGCTGCACCAGCGCCAGCACGGCAGGCAGTAACGGATGGCTCATCGGCTCAGTTCCCCACGCTGCTCCAGCAGATCGCGCACCAGATACAGGGCTGCCAGAGCGCGGCCTTCGCTGAACTGCGGATGCTGAATCAGGGCGGACAGCTCACGCAGACTGACTTTGTCCACGCGCAGCGGCTCCGGCTCGTCGCCGGGCAGCGTTTGTGGATACAGGTCGCGGGCCAGGACCACCTGGATCTTCTGGCTCATGTAGCCGGGAGACAGGCTCAGCTCGGTCAGATGCTCCAGCTTGCGGGCCCCGAAACCGGCCTCTTCCTGCAATTCTCGATTGGCAGCATCGAGTACATCCTCGTCCGGCTCGATCAATCCCTTGGGCAGGGAGATCTCGTAGTCGCCAGTGCCGCCGCAATATTCTTCGACCAGCAGGACGTGCTCGTCATCCACCATGGCCACGATCATCACCGCACCGTGCCCGGTGCCTCGCCCGACCAGCCGTTCATATGTGCGCTCGGCACCGTTGCTGAAGCGCAACTGGATTTCCTCGACACGGAACAGGCGGCTGCTGGCGACGATTTCTCGGGCGATGACGGTGGGCTTCTGACGCATGGGTGAGTCCTGCTGCTGGGCTGACCGGAACGGTTATCATACCGCGCCTGCCTGGATTGTCTGCGCTCTAAAAGCGCGCACTGACGACCAGCAAGCACCGTTCGCCCATTTCTACCTTAGAGAGCCGCCCCGCCATGAACCTGCCCTGGTCCGAGATCGACACCGTACTGCTGGACATGGACGGCACCCTGCTCGATCTGCATTTCGACAATCACTTCTGGCTCGAACACCTGCCGCAGCGTTATGCCGAGCACCATGGCGTCAGCCGTGCCCTGGCCGATGCCGAACTGCAACCGTTGTTCGTCAAGCACGCCGGCCAACTGAACTGGTACTGCACCGACTTCTGGAGCCGCGAGCTGAACCTGTCGATCCGTGACCTCAAGCGTGAGGTCGCCGACCTGATCGCCCTGCGCCCGGACGCCGACACCTTTCTCGCCGCCATCCGCCAGGCCGGCAAACAGGTGGTGATGATCACCAACGCCCACCGCGACTCGCTGTCCCTGAAGCTGGAACGCATCGAACTGGCGCCCTACTTCGACCGCCTGATCAGCTCCCATGATTACGGTTTCCCCAAGGAGGACGCGCAGTTCTGGTTCGCCCTCCAGCAGGACCTGCCCTTCGATCCGGCGCGCAGCCTGTTCATCGACGATAACGTGCCGATCCTGCGCAGCGCCCAACGCTTCGGCGTGAAGCACCTGCTGGCGGTCCTCGAGCCGGATAGCCGCAAGGGCGTGAAGGACACCGAAGAGTTCGAGGCCGTGCGGGATTACCGGGCGCTACTGAACGGGCTGAGCGGCTGGTGAGTGGCGATAGCGGACCTTCGATTTGGTGGGCTAAAGCCCACCCTACAGCCTGCCATTTTGTGGGAGCGGGCCATGCCCGCGAAATCTTGCAGCCAATCGGCGAGAGCGTCGTCATACCTCAGATCGCTTCGCGGGCATGGCCCGCTCCCACAGATTTTTGCGCTCACCCAGAAGATCTACTCTGGCTCGTGGGGTGGGCGCCAGTCCAATACTTATCCGAGCCGCCCACCGCGCACCAAAAGGCTTCAGCGCGGCTCCGCTACGGTGCAGGAATAGTCATAAAAAACCCCCTTATAAAATAAAATTCATAAAAATCAGTTAGTTAAAAACTGGCATTGCTCTTGCTCTAGTAATTCCAACTTGGATACAAGATGGAATCTCAGAGCATGTCCAACGCCTCCTTCGCTTTTACCCTCGCCGACTGGCAACAGGCTTACCGTGATGCCGCGCAACCAGCGGAACTGCTGCGTGACCTGCTCGCGCAACTGAGCCGTGACGACAACGCCTGGATCTGCCTGGCCAGCGCTGCCCAGCTCGACGCCCAGTTGAGCCATCTGCAGGCCCTGCTCGACAAGGCTGAAGGCCAGCAGGACAAGCTGCCGCTGTACGGCGTGCCGTTCGCCATCAAGGACAACATCGACGCCGCAGGCTGGTCCACCACCGCCGCCTGCCCCGAATTCGCCTATGACGCCGAGGCCGATGCCACCGTGGTAGCGCGCCTGCGCGCCGCCGGGGCCATCCTCATCGGCAAGACCAATCTCGATCAGTTCGCTACCGGTCTGGTCGGCACCCGCTCGCCCCACGGCGCGGTCGCCAACAGCTTCAATCCGCAGTACGTCAGCGGCGGTTCCAGCTCCGGCTCGGCCAGCGTGGTCGCACGCGGCCTGGTGCCGTTCTCCCTGGGTACCGATACGGCCGGCTCGGGCCGAGTGCCAGCGGGCTTCAACAATATCGTCGGGCTCAAGCCGACCAAGGGCTGGCTACCGAACACCGGCCTGGTACCGGCGTGCCGTACCGTGGATTGCATCTCGGTGTTCGCCCTCACGGTCGGTGACGCCGAAACCGTCGCCTGCCTCGCGGGCGGTTACGACGCCGAGGACGGCTACTCGCGCCGCAATCCCAACAGCGCACCTGTCGGCATGAAGTCCGCACCGACCTTCGCGGTGCCGGACAGCCTGGAGTTCTTCGGCGATACCCAGACCCAGGCCGTGTTCGAGCAGGCGCTGGGGCAGCTGAAAAGCCTTGGTGTGACCCTCAAGACCATCGATTTCAGCCCCTTCCGTGAGCTTGCCGAGCAGTTGTACTACGGCCCCTGGGTCGCCGAACGTACCGTCGCCGTGGAAGGCGTGCCGGTGGAGCACCTCGATCCGGTGGTACGCGGCATCGTCGATAGCGGCCACCAGTACAGCGCCTGCGACGCCTACAAGGCCGAGTACCTGCGCGCCGAATTGAGCCGCAGGATCAACGACGCGCTGGCAGGTGTCGACGCGCTGGTGGTGCCGACTTCTCCGACCATTCGCAGCCTCGATGAAATGCGTCAGGAGCCGGTGCTGTTCAACAGCCAGTTCGGCACCTACACCAACTTCACCAACCTCGCCGACCTTTCTGCTCTGGCACTGCCCGCCGGCCTGCGCGACGACGGCCTGCCCGCCGGCATCACCCTGCTCGCCCCCGCCTGGCATGACCTGGCCCTGGCGGCTTTCGGCAAACGCTGGCAGGCCAGCCTGGAGCTGCCGCTCGGCGCCACCGGTCGCGCGCTGCCACCGCAAACCCCGGCCACGGCTGTGCCTGTCGGCAGCGTGCGAGTCGCCGTGGTAGGCGCACACCTGACCGGTATGCCGCTGAACTTCCAGCTGACCACCCGCAACGCGGTGCTGGTCGAGCAGACCCTGACCTCGCCGGACTATCGCCTCTACGCCCTGGCCGGCACCGTGCCGCCCAAACCCGGCCTGGCGCGCAGCAGCGACGGCACCTCGATCATCGTCGAGCTGTGGGACATCCCCCTGGCGCGCTTCGGCGAATTCGTCGCCGAAATCCCCGCGCCGCTGGGTATCGGCAACCTGACCCTGGCGGGCGGGCGCAGCGTGAAGGGTTTCATCTGCGAGCCCTGGGCGCTGGCCGATGCCCGAGACATCACCAGTTTCGGTGGATGGCGCGCCTTTATCGCCAGCCAGCAAGCAGCCAAGAACTGAAACCGTAGGGTGGATTGCGCACATCCCTGGTGCCTTTCCCTCACCCATGAAACCGCATGGTGGATCGATAAAGCGCGATCCACCCTACGTCGAGGACAAGACCATGTTCCAGACCGTACTGATCGCCAACCGCGGTGACCAGCCGCGCAGCGGCGCAGCGACGAAGTCAAAGTGCCGGGCGGGCGCAGCCCGTCACGGCGATCTCGCCACGGAGAACCACCATGTTTGAAACAGTCCTGATCGCCAACCGTGGCGACCAGCCGCGCAGCGGCGCAGCGACGAAGTCAAAGTGCCGGGCGGGCGCAGCCCGTCACGGCGATCTCGCCACGGAGAACCACCATGTTTGAAACAGTCCTGATCGCCAACCGTGGCGAGATCGCCGTCCGCGCCATCCGCACCCTCAAGCGTCTCGGCGTGAAGAGCGTGGCGGTGTATTCGGACGCCGACCGCAATGCCCAGCATGTACGTGATGCCGACGTGGCCGTGGCGCTGGGCGGTGACAAGGCCGCCGACAGCTACCTGCGTATCGACAAGATTCTCGCTGCCGCCAAGGAAACTGGCGCCCAGGCGATCTATCCCGGTTATGGCTTCCTCTCGGAAAGCGCCGAATTCGCCGAGGCCTGTGAAAACGCGGGCATCGCCTTCGTCGGCCCGACGCCGACGCAGATCCGCGAGTTCGGCCTCAAGCACCGGGCTCGCGAGCTGGCCGCCGACGCGCAGGTGCCGATGGCGCCCGGCACCGGCCTGCTGCAGAGCCTCGACGAAGCCCTGGCGGCCGCCGAAGGCATCGGCTACCCGGTGATGCTCAAGACCACCGCGGGCGGCGGCGGTATCGGCCTGACCCGCTGCGCCGACGCCGTGGCCCTGGCCAGCGCCTATGACGGTGTCAAGCGCATGGGCGAGCAGTTCTTCAGTGATTCGGGGGTATTCCTCGAGCGCTTCGTCGACCAGGCGCGTCATGTCGAAGTGCAGATATTCGGTGATGGCAAAGGCCGCGTGGCAGCCCTGGGAGAGCGCGACTGCTCGCTGCAGCGGCGCAACCAGAAGGTGGTCGAGGAAACCCCGGCACCGAACCTGCCGCAAGCCACCCGCGAGCGCCTGCATGCCGCTGCTGTCGAGCTGGGCGAGTCGGTGAGCTACCGCAGTGCCGGCACCGTGGAGTTCATCTACGACGCCGCTCGCGACGATTTCTACTTTCTCGAAGTGAACACCCGCCTGCAGGTCGAGCACCCGGTGACCGAGATGGTCACCGGCCTGGATCTCATCGAGTGCATGCTGCGCGTGGCCGCAGGCGACGAGCTGGACTGGGTCGCTCTGAGCCGCGCCCCGCAAGGTGCGGCCATCGAAGTGCGCATCTATGCCGAAGACCCGCTGAAGAACTTCCAGCCCAGCCCGGGCGTGCTGACCGACGTGCACTTCCCGGACGACGTCCGTGTCGATGGCTGGGTCAGTACCGGTAGCGAAGTGTCGGCCTTCTACGACCCGATGATCGCCAAACTGATCGTCCACGCCGCCACGCGCGACGAGGCCATTGCCAAGCTACAGAAAGCGCTGGGCGAAACCCGTCTGCACGGTATCGCCAGCAACCTCGACTACCTGCGCCAGGTAGTTGCCGAGCCGCGCTTCCACGCCGCACAGATCTGGACCCGCCTGCTCGACACCTTCAGCTACGCGGCGCAGGTGGTCGAAGTGCTGGAGCCCGGCACTTACAGCAGCGTGCAGGATTTCCCCGGTCGCCTCGGCTACTGGGACATCGGCGTACCGCCATCCGGGCCGATGGACGACTACGCGTTCCGCCTGGCCAACCGCATCGTCGGCAACCACCAGAGCGCTGCCGGGCTGGAGTTCACCCTGCAGGGCCCGAGCCTGCGCTTCCACAGCGATGCGCTGATCGCCCTGGCCGGTGCTGACTGCCCGGCCGAGCTGGATGGTGAGAGCGTGCCCTATTGGGCGCCAATCGCCATCAAGGCAGGTCAAGTGCTCAAGCTCGGCCGCGCGCAAAGTGGCTGCCGTACTTACCTCGCCGTGCGCGGCGGCTTCGATGTGCCCGTGTACCTGGGCAGCCGCTCGACCTTCGCCCTCGGCGAATTCGGCGGCCATGCCGGGCGCACCCTGCGCACCGCCGACATGCTGGCCATCTCCCAGGACTTGCCCGCCTGCACCACGCCGGCGCCGGTCAGCGAGCCCCAGGCGCTGGATACCAGTCTGGTTCCCGAGTACGGCACGACCTGGAACATCGGTGTGCTCTATGGCCCCCACGGTGCGCCGGACTTCTTCACGCTCGAAACGATCGAGCAGTTCTTCGCCGCCGACTGGCAGGTGCACTACAACTCCAACCGCCTGGGCGTGCGCCTCTCCGGGCCGAAGCCGAGCTGGACCCGCGCCGACGGCGGCGAAGCCGGCCTGCATCCGTCCAACGTGCATGACTGCGAATACGCCATCGGCGCGATCAACTTCACCGGCGACTTCCCGGTGATTCTCACCAAGGACGGCCCGAGCCTTGGCGGTTTCGTCTGCCCGGTGACCATCGCCAAGGCCGAGCTGTGGAAAGTCGGCCAGGTCAAGCCAGGCGACACCCTGCGTTTTCATCCGATCAGCTTCGAGCAGGCTCAGGCGCTGGAGCAGGCGCAACTGGGCAGCCTCGAACGGCTCAGCGCGGTCAGCGCCTTACAGTTGCCGGCGCCCAGCCTGCAGCCGGGCGACACCGTATCGGCCACCGTGCTGGCCGAGCTGCCAGCCGATGGCAGCCGCCCGCGCGCGGTCTACCGCCAGGCTGGCGATGCCTACATCCTGCTCGAATACGGCGACAACGTGCTCGACCTGGCGCTGCGTCTGCGTGTGCACCTGCTGATGGAAGCGCTCAAGGCGACTCCGCTCACCGGTCTGGAAGAGCTGGCGCCGGGCGTCCGCTCGTTGCAACTGCGTTACGACAGCCGCGTACTGCATCAACAGGCGCTGCTCGATCACCTGCTGCGCCTCGAGCGCGAGCTGGGTGATGTCAGCACGCTCAAGGTGCCGACCCGCATCGTTCACCTGCCGATGGCCTTCGAAGACAGCGCCACCCTCGCTGCCGTCACCCGTTACAGCGAGACCGTGCGCAGCCAGGCCCCGTGGCTGCCGAACAACGTCGACTTCATCCAGCGCGCCAATGGCCTGGCCAGCCGCGAGGACGTGCGCGACATCCTCTTCGAGGCCAGCTACCTGATCCTCGGCCTCGGCGACGTCTACCTCGACGCGCCCTGCGCCGTGCCGCTCGACCCGCGCCACCGGCTGCTCAGCTCCAAGTACAACCCGGCACGTACCTACACCGCCGAAGGCACCGTGGGTATCGGCGGCATGTACATGTGCATCTACGGCATGGACTCGCCCGGCGGCTACCAGCTGGTCGGCCGTACCCTGCCGATCTGGAACAAGTTCGTGAAGAACCCCCAGTTCGCCAACGGCCAGCCGTGGCTGCTGCACTTCTTCGATCAGGTGCGTTTCTACCCGGTCAGCGAAGCCGAGCTGGATGAATTCCGCGACGCCTTCCGTGAAGGCCGCGCGCAAATCCGTATCGAGCAGAGCACCTTCGATTTCGCCGAATACCAGCGCTTCCTGGCCGACAACGCCAGCAGCATCGCCAGCTTCCAGAAACTGCAGAAGCAGGCCTTCAACGCCGAAGTGCAGCTGTGGCGCGACGACGACGCCGACAGCCACGCCGCGCCCGTTGCCAGCAGCGAGGAGGACGAAGCCGTCGATGGTCAGGTGGTCAGCGCCGACATGTGCGGCAGCGTCTGGAAGGTACTGGTCGAGCCTGGCCAGTATGTCGAAGCCGGTACGCCGTTGCTGGTGGTCGAGGCGATGAAGATGGAGCTGGCCGTGCTCGCGCCGGCAGCGGGAACGGTCAAGGCCGTGCGCTGCCAGCCGGGCAAGGCGGTCACCCCGGGCGACGTGCTGCTGATCCTCGACCCGAGCGAGGCGGCCTGACATGCAACTGGTCGACCCGATCAAGCGCGGCAAGGAGCGT
The DNA here is from genome assembly GCF_013408425.1 of Pseudomonas flavescens. Taxonomy (NCBI): domain Bacteria; kingdom Pseudomonadati; phylum Pseudomonadota; class Gammaproteobacteria; order Pseudomonadales; family Pseudomonadaceae; genus Phytopseudomonas; species Phytopseudomonas flavescens. The sequence continues at coordinate 4,143,905 of NZ_JACBYV010000001.1, forward strand.
CCGGAGAACCTCGCAGAGCGTATCTACGGGCAGCTCAAGGACGACATTTCCGAGTTCCGCCTGCTGCCGGGCGATCGTTTCAGCGAAGGTGAGGTGGCCGAGCGCATGGCCGCCAGCCGCACACCGGTGCGCCAGGCGCTCTATCGCCTGGAGCGCGAGGGTTACCTGGAGGTGTATTTCCGCAGCGGCTGGCAGGTCAAGCCGTTCGACTTCCATCATTTCGAAGAGCTCTACGACGTGCGCATCGTGCTCGAGCTGGCGGCAGTTCGGCGTCTGTGCGACCGCCCGGCGGGTGAAACGCCAGAACAATTGGAAGAACTGCGCCACATCTGGACGGCACCGCCCGAGCAACGCCCGCCAGAAGGCCGCGAAGTGTCGCTGCTCGACGAACGCTTCCACTGCCAGCTGGTGGAGGCCACCGGCAACCGCGAGATGGCTCGCCTGCACCGCGAAATCAGCGAAAAGATTCGTATCGTCCGTCGCCTGGACTTCACCAAAACGCCTCGGGTGGAAGCCACCTACGAAGAGCACGCACGCATCCTCGGCGCGATCCTGTCGCGTCGTTGCGAAGAAGCACAGCTGTTGCTGAAGACCCACATAGAGGTCAGCAAGGCGGAAGTGCGCAAGATCACCCTGCACATGCTGCACAACGCCCGCGAGCGGGCCGTACAGGCGCAGGGCTGATGTGGTGTCCCTTGATCCACTGCCAACAACATAAAACTCGTCAGTCAATGGAGATCGTCCTATGCAACGTCGCAGCCTGATCAAGGCCTTCACCCTTTCCGCGTCCATCGTCGCCATGGGCCTGAGCTGGAGCATCCAGGCCGCCGAGACCATCAAGGTCGGCGTCCTGCACTCGCTGTCCGGCACCATGGCCATTTCGGAAACCTCGCTCAAAGACATGGCGCTGATGACCATCGACGAGATCAACGCCAAGGGCGGTGTGCTCGGCAAGCAGCTCGAAGCGGTGGTGGTCGACCCGGCCTCCAACTGGCCGCTGTTCGCCGAGCGTGGCCGTCAGTTGCTGACCCAGGACAAGGTCGCGGTGACTTTCGGCTGCTGGACGTCGGTATCGCGTAAATCGGTGCTGCCGGTCTATGAAGAACTCAATGGCCTGCTGTTCTACCCCGTGCAGTACGAAGGCGAAGAAATGTCGCCGAACGTGTTCTACACCGGCGCCGCGCCGAACCAGCAGGCGATCCCGGCGGTGGAATACCTGCTCAGCGAAGACGGCGGCGCCGCCAAGCGTTTCTTCCTGCTCGGCACCGACTACGTCTACCCGCGCACCACCAACAAGATCCTGCGCGCCTTCCTGCACAGCAAGGGCGTTCAGGACAAGGACATCGAAGAGGTCTACACGCCGTTCGGCCACAGCGATTACCAGACCATCGTCGCCAACATCAAGAAGTTCTCCGCCGGCGGCAAGACCGCGGTGGTTTCCACCGTCAACGGTGACTCCAACGTGCCGTTCTACAAGGAACTGGCCAACCAGGGTATCGAAGCCACCGACGTACCGGTGGTGGCCTTCTCGGTAGGTGAAGAAGAACTGCGCGGTATCGACACCAAGCCGCTGGTCGGCCACCTGGCCGCATGGAACTACTTCCAGTCGGTGGAGAACCCGGTCAACGAGAAATTCGTCGCCGACTGGAAAGCCTACGCCAAGGCCAAGAAGCTGCCGAACGCCGACACCGTGGTCACCAACGACCCGATGGAAGCCACCTACGTGGGCATTCACATGTGGGCCCAGGCCGTCGAAAAGGCCGGCACCACCGACGTCGACAAGGTGCGTGCCGCCATGGCCGGCCAGGAGTTCGCCGCACCGAGCGGTTTCACCCTGAAGATGGACGAGAAGAATCACCACCTGCACAAGCCGGTGATGATCGGCGAAGTCCAGGACGACGGTCAGTTCTCCGTGGTCTGGGAAACCGACGGCCCGGTTCGCGCCCAGCCGTGGAGCCCGTACATCGAAGGCAACGACAAGAAAAGCGACACCCCGGTGAAGTCGAACTGATCCGACGCGTCAGCTATCAGTAGGAGCCAGCTTGCTGGCGATCGATCTTCAGAGCGACTCACTACTCAAGAGCGATCGCTGGCAAGCCAGCTCCTACGTTCCCCGGTTTTATCGGGCAACCTAGGACATCCCCATGCACAACACCTTTGTCCGACTATTTCTAGGCCTGCTGCTCCTGCTGCCGTTCGTCGCTCAGGCGGGCGAGGCCGACGATTTCGTCGCCGCCAGCCCGGCACAGCAGGCAAAGCTGCTGGAAAGTTGGGCCGCCATGCCCGACCCGAAGCGCCAGCCGCTGCTCGATGCACTGCAGCAGGGCCGCGTGGCTGCGGATAGCGAAAAGACCGCGTTCATCGAAACCAGCGACGGCTACCAGGCTGCCGAGGGTGAAGCATCCCCTGTGGACAACCCGCGCAAATTGCGCCTGAACAATCGCCTGCGTGGCCTGATCGCCAACGCCCAGGCCAGCCATCAGTTGCTTGCCGAAGAGCCGGCACAGCGGCTGAGTGCTGCAGTGCAGTTGCAGAAGAGCGCCCAGCCGGCACAGTTGCCCCTGCTCGCCCAGACGCTGGACCGCGAGGACGACGACGTGATTCGCGACGCCCTGACCCTGGCCCTGGCCAACCTGCAACTGGTCGACGCCAACCCTGCGGTGCGCCTCGCTGCCGTGCGCCTGCTCGGTGAAACCGGCGAGCCGCTGGCCCGTACCCGCCTGGAAAATCTGCTGGAGCCCGGCGTGGAAAGCGACGCAGCCGTGCGCACCGCCGCCGAAACCAGCCTGGCTCAGGTCAAGCGCAAGCTGCTGATCGGCGAGCTGCTCGGCCAGGCATTCAGTGGCATGAGCCTGGGATCGATTCTGTTGCTCGCCGCGCTTGGGCTGGCCATCACCTTCGGCCTGCTCGGGGTGATCAACATGGCCCACGGCGAGATGCTGATGCTCGGTGCCTATTCCACCTACATGGTGCAGATCCTCTTCCAGCGCTTCGCTCCCGAAGCCCTGGCGCTTTACCCGCTGGTGGCACTGCCGGTGGCTTTCTGCGTGACCGCCATCATCGGCATGGCGCTGGAGCGCACGGTGATTCGTCACCTCTACGGCCGTCCACTGGAAACCCTGCTCGCCACCTGGGGCATCAGCCTGATCCTGATCCAGCTGGTGCGCGTGCTGTTCGGTGCGCAGAACGTCGAGGTGGCTAACCCCTACTGGCTGTCCGGCGGCATCCAGGTGCTGCCCAACCTGGTGCTGCCGTACAACCGCATCGTGATCATCGGCTTCGCCCTGGCCGTGGTGGTGCTGACCTGGTTGCTGCTGAACAAGACCCGCCTGGGGCTCAACGTGCGCGCCGTCACCCAGAACCGCAACATGGCCGCCTGCTGCGGCGTACCCACCGGCCGAGTGGACATGATGGCCTTCGGTCTCGGCTCGGGTATCGCCGGCCTGGGCGGCGTGGCCCTCAGCCAGATCGGCAACGTCGGCCCGGATCTCGGCCAGAGCTACATCATCGATTCCTTCCTGGTGGTGGTACTCGGTGGCGTCGGCCAACTGGCCGGCAGCGTCATGGCGGCCTTCGGCCTGGGCATCGCCAACAAGATCCTGGAACCACAGATCGGCGCCGTGCTCGGCAAGATCCTCATCCTCGCGCTGATCATTCTGTTCATTCAGAAACGTCCGCAAGGCTTGTTCGCCCTGAAAGGGAGGGTGATCGATTGAGCACCATGACCTTCTGCACCGTGGGCGGCGGCCAAGCCAGCGGCATCCCCACCATCGTTCGCGCGCATGGCGCGCTCCCACAGGCCGGCAGCACGCACTTGAACAACCTGGCGCGCCCTGAGGGAGCTGGCCATGCCAGCGACTGCGTCACCGCAATCGTTCGCGCGCATGGCGCGCTCCCACAGGCTGGCAGCACGTACTTGAACAACCCAGCGCGCCCTGAGGGAGCTGGCCATGTCAGCGGCTGCATCCCCACCATCGTTCGCGCGCATGGCGCGCTCCCACAGGTCGGCAGCACGCACTTGGACAACCTGGCGCGCCCTGTGGGAGCTGGCCATGCCAGCGACTGCATCCCCACCATCGTTCGCGCGCATGGCGCGCTCCCACAGGTCGGCAGCACGCACTTGGACAACCTGGCGCGCCCTGTGGGAGCTGGCCATGCCAGCGACTGCATCCCCACCATCGTTCGCGCGCATGGCGCGCTCCCACAGGTCGGCAGCACGCACTTGGACAACCTGGCGCGCCCTGTGGGAGCTGGCCATGCCAGCGACTGCATCCCCACCATCGTTCGCGCTCATGGCGCGCTCCCACAGGTCGGCTTACAGGGGATTCACCAATGAACGCCGCCAACCAAACGCTACTGGCCCGCGCCAGCCATAAGCTTGGCCCGCAGGTGTCGCTGGCCCTCGGCCTGCTGGTGCTCGTCGTGCTGCTCGCCATGCCGCTGCTGCACCTGCTGCCCGGTGAGCATGCCCTGCACGTCTCGGCTTACACGCTGACCCTGGTCGGCAAGATTCTCTGCTACTGCATCGTCGCCCTGGCGCTCGATCTGGTCTGGGGCTACGCCGGCCTGCTATCCCTCGGTCACGGCCTGTTCTTTGCCCTCGGCGGCTATGCCATGGGCATGTACCTGATGCGCGAAGCCGCTGGCGACGGCCTGCCGGCGTTCATGAGCTTCCTCGCCTGGACCGAGTTGCCCTGGTACTGGTACGGCACCGACAACTTCCTCTGGGCCATGTGCCTGGTGGTGCTGGCGCCTGGGCTGCTGGCCCTGGTGTTCGGGTTCTTCGCCTTTCGCTCGCGGATCAAGGGCGTGTATTTCTCGATCATGACCCAGGCACTGACCTTCGCCGGCATGCTGCTGTTCTTTCGCAACGAGACCGGCTTTGGCGGCAACAACGGCTTCACCAACTTCCGCAGCATCCTCGGTTTCGAGATCACCGCAGCGAGCACCCGTGCCACGCTGTTCTTTCTGACCGTCGTGTTGCTGGTCAGCAGCCTGTATCTGGGCTGGCGCCTGGCGCGCAGCAAGTTCGGCCGGGTGCTGACCGCCCTGCGCGATGCCGAGAACCGCCTGATGTTCTGCGGCTACGATCCGCGCGGCTACAAGCTGTTCATCTGGGTGCTGAGCGCCGTGCTCTGCGGCCTGGCCGGTGCGCTGTACGTGCCTCAGGTGGGCATCATCAACCCCAGCGAAATGGCTCCGACGCAATCCATCGAGGCCGCCGTGTGGGTAGCGCTCGGCGGGCGTGGCACGCTGATCGGCCCCCTGCTCGGCGCGGGCCTGGTCAACGGCATGAAGAGCTGGTTCACCGTGGCCTTCCCCGAGTACTGGCTGTTCGCTCTCGGCGCGCTGTTCATCGTGGTCACCCTGTTTCTGCCCAAGGGTGTAATCGGCCTGCTCAAACGTGGGGACAAGTCATGAGAAGTGCACCGATTCCGGAAATGCTGATCGACCCGGCAGGCAGCAGCCGCGACGCCATCGGCCTGGGCCAGAGTGCGGGCAGTGGCCTGAACACGCGCCATGGCACCATCCTGACGCTGGAGGACATCAACGTGTCCTTCGACGGCTTCAAGGCGCTGACCGACCTGACGCTGTACATCGGCGTCGGCGAACTGCGCTGCATCATCGGCCCCAACGGCGCCGGCAAGACCACCCTGATGGACGTGATCACCGGCAAGACCCGGCCCAACAGTGGCGTCGCCTACTTCGGCGAAACCTTCGACCTGACGCAGATGAGCGAAGTGCAGATCGCCCAGGCCGGGATCGGTCGCAAGTTCCAGAAGCCAACGGTTTTCGAGGCGCTGAGCGTGTTCGAAAACCTCGAACTGGCACAGAAGACCGACAAGTCCGTATGGGCCAGCCTGCGCGCCAGACTCAGCGGCGAGCAGCGCGACCGTATCGACGAGGTGCTCGCCACCATCCGGCTCGACGCCTCGCGCCAGCGCCCGGCAGGCTTGCTGTCCCATGGCCAGAAGCAGTTTCTCGAGATCGGCATGCTGCTGGTGCAGGATCCGCAGTTACTGCTGCTCGACGAACCCGTGGCCGGCATGACCGACGCGGAAACCGAATTCACCGCCGAGCTGTTCAAGTCCCTGGCACGCAAGCACTCGCTGATGGTGGTCGAGCACGACATGGGCTTCGTCGGCACCATCGCCGACCACGTCACCGTGCTGCACCAGGGCCGCGTGCTGGCCGAAGGCTCGCTCGACGCCGTGCAGGCCAACGAACGGGTGATCGAGGTTTATCTGGGCCGCTGAGTCGTCGCCCGCAGACAGCGGGAACGACCATGATGGGTAGGAGCCGGCTTGCCGGCGATGCTAGATGTGCCGGCCTCTTCGCTGGCAAGCCAGCTCCTACAGGGAAATGAGTTGCTCACGCAGAGCGTGGGAACGATCAAGGGGTAAGCCATGCTGCAAGTCCAACAGCTACACCAGTACTACGGCGGCAGCCACATCCTGCGCGGCCTGTCTTTCGACGTGAAGGTCGGCGAGGTTACCTGCCTGCTTGGGCGCAACGGCGTGGGCAAGACCACCCTGCTCAAATGCCTGATGGGCCTGCTGCCGGCCAAGCAGGGCCAGGTCAGTTGGGAAGGCAAGCCGATCACCGGCTTCAAGCCGCACCAGCGGGTGCACGCCGGCATCGCCTACGTGCCCCAGGGCCGCGAAATCTTCGGCCGCCTGACCGTCGAGGAAAACCTGCTGATGGGCCTGTCGCGCTTTCCCGGCAGCCAGGCCAAGGAGGTTCCGGCCTTCATCTACGAGCTGTTCCCCGTGCTGCTGGAAATGAAACACCGCCGCGGCGGCGACCTGTCCGGCGGCCAGCAGCAACAGCTGGCCATCGGCCGTGCCCTGGCCAGCCAGCCACGCTTGCTGATCCTCGACGAACCCACGGAAGGCATCCAGCCCTCGGTGATCAAGGAAATCGGCGTGGTGATCAAGAAGCTCGCCGCCCGTGGCGACATGGCCATTCTGCTGGTCGAGCAGTTCTACGATTTCGCTGCCGAACTGGCCGACCAGTACCTGGTGATGAGCCGTGGCGAAATCGTCCAGCAGGGGCGTGGCGAAACCATGGAAGCGGATGGCGTACGCGGCCTGGTGGCGATCTAGCAGGCGACTGGACACCCGCCCGGGTGCCCCCATCGAGCCGTCGTCAGGACCAGGCAGTGCGGAAAATGCCCGTCACTGTATCTACGCGTCCCCGATCAGGGCGGTTATCCTTGCCGTCCGCCACCACGCGGTCGTCACCTGCGGGCCAACCCGCAGGCGTTCCCGGTGGCGATGATGCGCGTCGACGAGCCTACCTCGGCACTCGATCAGGAGCTGGACAGTCGCCACGCGGCAGAACCCTGCACCGGCTCAGCGATTCTCACTGACGACAGACAAGAGGCAGAACATGACCAAGGTAGTTTTCATCACCGGTGCCACTTCCGGTTTCGGCCGCGCCACCGCTCGCCGCTTCGCCGAAGCAGGCTGGGGCCTGGTACTCAGCGGCCGTCGCCAGGAGCGCCTGGAAGAACTCAAGGCCGAACTGGAAGCCAAGGTGCCGGTGCATATCGCCACCCTCGACGTGCGTGACGCCACTGCCGTGCAAGCCCTGGTCGACAGCCTGCCTGCACCGTTCGACAAGATCCATGCGCTGATCAACAACGCCGGCCTGGCCCTGGCGCCTGAGGCAGCGCAGAAGGTTGCCCTGCAAGACTGGCACACCATGATCGACACCAACATCACCGGCCTGGTCAACGTTACCCACGCCGTGCTGCCCAAGCTGCTGGAAACCGGCAAGGGTGCCAGCATCATCAACATCGGCTCGGTGGCCGGCGAATGGCCCTACCCGGGTGGCCACGTGTATGGCGCCAGCAAGGCGTTCGTCAAACAGTTCAGCTTCAACCTGCGCTGTGACCTGGTTTCCACCGGCGTACGCGTCACCGACATCGCCCCCGGCATGGCTGAAACCGAGTTCACCCTGGTACGCACCAAGGGCAACCAGGCTGCCTCCGATGCGCTGTACAGCACCACCACGCCGTTGAGCGCGGAAGATATCGCCGAGCAGATTTTCTACGTTGCCACCCTGCCCGCCCATATCAACATCAACCGCCTGGAAATCATGCCCAGCCGTCAGGCCTGGGGGCCGTTCGCCGTCGACCGCGACAAGTAACCTGATCCGGGGCCAATCCACTGGCCCCACTCGACAAGAGACACACCATGCCTGCCGTTATCCGTGATGCCATTGCCGGCGACCTGCCCGCAATCCTCGCCATCTACAACGATGCCGTGCTCAACACCACCGCCATCTGGAACGAACGTCCCGTGGACCTGGCCAACCGCCAGGCCTGGTTCGACGCCCGGGCGGTTCAGGGCTATCCGATTCTGGTGGCGGTCAACGAGGCAGAGGAGGTGCTGGGTTACGCGTCGTTCGGCGACTGGCGGCCGTTCGAAGGTTTCTGCAACACGGTCGAGCATTCCGTCTACGTGCGCAATGACACGCGCGGCCAGGGCCTCGGCCCGCTGCTGATGCAGGCGCTGGTCGAGCGAGCGCGCGAGGTAGGCAAACATGTGATGGTCGCCGCCATCGAAAGCGGCAACGGTGCTTCGGTCCGTCTGCACGAGCGCCTGGGCTTCACCATCACCGGGCAGATGCCGCAGGTCGGCTGCAAATTTGGCCGTTGGCTGGATCTGACCTTCATGCAGTTGATCCTGACGCCACAGCGGAGCACGCCATGACCGTGCAGATCCGCCAGCTCGATCAGAGCGCTTTCGACGACTGCCGGCAAGGCCTGATCGCCCTGCTGCTCGATGCCGTAGCCAACGGTGCGTCGGTGGGTTTTCTTGCCGGTATCGATAGGGAGGAGGCCGATCGCTACTTCGGTGAAGTTCGCCACAGCCTGGGCAGCGGCACCTTGGCGATCTGGGTCGCCGAGGATGAGGGGCAACTGCTGGGTTCGGTGCAACTCAGCCTGTGCCTGAAGCCCAACGGGCTGAATCGTGGCGAAGTGCAGAAGTTGCTGGTGCTGAGCGCCGCTCGGCGCCGAGGCATAGCGCGTTTACTGATGCAGCACCTCGAGGCACACGCGAAGGCCTTGCGGCGTGGTCTGCTCTACCTTGATACCGAGGCCGGCAGTGACGCCGAGAATCTCTATCGCGCACTTGGCTATACCTGTATCGGCGGCCTGCCGGATTATGCCTGCGGCCCGGACGGCCAGTACCGCGCCAATGCGATCTACTACAAGACCCTCTCTCGCCCCATCTGACTAGCGCAGTTGGCTGTCCTTGCTGCCGCGGCGATTGAAGCCACCGGCCTTGGCCTGCTCGCTGTCTGCCTGAGCCTGACAGTTGACGCACAGCCGCACACCGGGAACGGCCTTGCGTCGCGCTTCGGGAATCGGCGCATCGCATTCTTCGCAGTGGCGAAGGCTTTCACCTGTGGGTAACTGACTGCGCGCGCGCTGCACGGCGTCTTCGATGGTGCTGTCGATCTGTTCCTGCACGGCGCCGTCTTGCGCCCAACCGGTGGCCATATCGCTCTCCCGAAAAGAATACCGCTGACCGGAAGATAGGAGCGTGCAGACGCGATTGGCAAGGGGCAGCCGACGGCGGACTAATCGGCTCGCGTTGCGCGGCCGCTGTCCGGCGTGGCGGGTGAAGCGGGGTTATTCCTTGACGTTCATGAACTCGTCGGCCCAGGCCACGTAATCTTCGGGCTGGGTGTACTTGTGCGACAGCTCGGAAGCGCTGAGGTCACTGGCAGTGGCTTCGCGCTGCTCACGCAGGCAATCGTAGGTCGCCTTGATGGCCGCGAAATAGGCGGCATGACCGTTGACCACGATACGTACACCCAGCTTGGCCAGGCGCGCGTTGTCACGCAGTTTGGGGTTGCCGTAGGTCACCAGCATCAACGGCACGCTGAGGTGTTCGGCGATCTTTTCCAGGTGCTCGAAGTCCTCGACACCCACCATGCAGATGCCATCGGCGCCCGCCTTCTGATAGGCAACGGTGCGTTTGATCACTTCATCGACGCTGAGCACGCCGGCGTTGGTACGGGCGATGATCGCCAGCTCCCGATCGACCCGCGCCTCGAGGGCTGCACGCACCTTGCCGACACCTTCGGCGACGCTGATCAGGTCCGTCGACTTGCGGTTGAATTGCGCGGGCAGCAGGGTGTCTTCGATGGTCAGCGCGGAGATGCCGGCACGCTCCAGTTCGACAACGGTGCGCATCACGTTCAAGGCATTGCCGTAGCCGTGGTCGGCATCGGCGATCACCGGCAGGTTCGATACGCGACCGATGCGGGTGGCCTGCTCGACGAATTCGCTGAGGGTGATGAGGGCGAAATCAGGTGCGGCGAGCACCTGCAGCGAAGCCACAGAACCACCGAGGATACCGACCTCGAAGCCGAGGTCACCAGCGATCCGGGCGGACATCGGGTCGAAGACCGACGCGGTGTGGTAGCAGGCGTCCGAAGCCAGCAGGGCACGGAAGGCGCGCCGCAGTTCATGGTGAGAAGCACGTTGCATGTTCGACATAAGGCATTGTCCAAAACGTCAGATGAATCGGGTGCCCAGCGGCCTTGTTCCGGCCACGTTGAGCGAATTCTCGTGTCTTGCAGCTACCGGCACGGACGCGGAACGACAGCTGCATGGGCTGCCTGCGCGCCAATCGGGGTCTCGGGCCACCGGCCATGGCGGATCCAGCCAGGGAGCAGCAATTATCCCGCCAACTCAGCGCAGGGCCTCGGGCAGCTCTACATCGGGCAGCCACTGGCGGAAAATCGCCGAAAAGCTGCCGTCACGGCGCATTTCCGCCAGCTCGCGCTGCCAGGCAGTGACGATCGCCGGGTCGGTATCCAGGGAGAAGGCGATGTAATACGACGACTCCATGAACACCATCTGCGGCTGCACGTCGGCAGGCGCCAGCTCTGCGGGGGCAAGCATGTCGCGCAGCAGGATGTCCTCCAGCAGGATCAGATTGACCCGCCCATGGGCAAAGATGGTGACCATGGTTTCCGGCGTCGGTACGCCATAAAGGTTCTGCAAACCCTGCTCTTTCAACACCTCGTAGCTGTACCACTGCTTGGGCACGGCCAGCGGGCCGCTGGCGGCGACGTCCTCGATGCTGTCGACCTGCAGGTTGCGCGACTTCAGCGAGTAGAACCGCACCTTGCCGTGCAAAATCGGGCCGACCCACTGAAAACGCTTCTCCCGGTCCGGCGTACGCATCATGGCGAACAGTGCGACATCCGGGTCACGCTGGGCGATGGTGTAGGCACGCGTCCAGGGCATCATCTCGATCTGCGCCTGGGAGCCGGTGCGGGTAATCAGCTCGCGCACCACATCCACACCAAAACCCTGCAGCTCGCCGTCCTGCATGAACGCGGTAGGCGGGCCAGGCTCGGTAAGGATGCGCAGCCCGGCGTTCGCGTGTGCGCAAAGCAGCGACACGAGCAACAGCACACCGTAGCGACGCAACGGGCCCATTTGGCCATCCCCTAAATGCTTCAATAAAATCAGTTGGCCGAGTACCGGAGCCGGTACCACTGGTTTGTCGACGCAAACCTGACGGCGATGACCGTCAATTTTACCGCAGCGCCCGGTTAATTTCAGCTACCACTGCACCCTGGCCTCTACAAGCGGACAAATTGTCTCACTTTGTCTTGAACCCCCTGACGACGCCGAAGGACTTTGTGGTGATTGCGCCGACATTCGGGCTGGCGCCTGAGCCTCAGGCAGGCGATCATCGGGGCTCGTCCACCTGCGCGCAATGACATGACCGATATCACTCAGATGCCCCCCGCGACACACAAACCTCGCCCGTTCATCGATCTGCTGATCAGTATTCTGATCCCCTCGCTGATCCTCATGAAGCTCAGCGGCGAAGCTCGCCTGGGCCCGGATGGCGCACTGGTGCTGGCCCTCGCCTTCCCGCTGTGCTGGGGTGCGTTCGAACTGATCAAGTACCGCAAATTCAACTTCGTCGCCCTGCTCGGCCTGGTCAGCGTGATCCTCACCGGCGGCATCGGTCTGCTGCACCTGGACAACCAGTGGCTGGCGATCAAGGAAGCGGCCATTCCCGGCCTGATCGGCATCGCCGTGCTGGTGTCGACGCGCACCCGCTATCCGTTGATCCGCACACTGCTGTTCAACAAGACGGTGCTCAACGTCGACAAGATTCACGATCGCCTGGAACAGGGCGGTCATACCGAGCGCTTCGAATCGCGTCTGATGCTTGCCACCTACTGGCTCAGCGGCACCTTTTTCTTCTCCTCGGCGATGAACTACATCCTGGCCAAGTGGATCGTCACCAGCCCGGCGGGCAGCGAAGCCTTCAACGACGAGCTGGGCCGCATGACGCTGCTCAGCTACCCGATGATCGCCATCCCGTCGATGATCATGCTGATGGCCATCTTCTACTACCTGTGGCGCACCATTCATGGTCTGACCGGCCTCAAGCTGGAAGAGATCATGGCCAATGCCGAGCAGGACAAGAAGCCCTGACGACGCCTCGCCTTGCTGGACATCTACGCCTACCTGGGACTGTTCACCAGCGCATTCGGTGCAGCGACGCTGCTCCCCTTGCAGTCCGAGGCGGTGCTGGTGGCACTGCTGCTCGGCGGCGCCCAGCCAGTGTGGCTACTGCTGCTGGTGGCCAGTGGGGGCAATGTGCTCGGTTCGCTGGTCAACTGGTGGCTCGGCCGTTATATAGAACGTTTCCGCGGTCGCCGCTGGTTCCCGGTCAGCGACCAACGCCTGCAGCAAGCGCAAAGCTGGTACGGGCGCTATGGGCGCTGGTCACTGCTGCTCAGCTGGCTTCCGGTGGTCGGAGACCCGCTGACCCTGGTGGCGGGCATCATGCGTGAACCGCTGTGGCGTTTCGTGCTTATCGTGACCCTGGCGAAAACCACCCGTTATGCCGTGCTGGCCGCGCTGACACTGGGTTTGAGCAGGTGAAAGGACACACTCGGTAACGGCCTGAAAAACGGTGCCAGTTGAGCAACCGGCCCACCTCCGGGATACTGCGCACCCTGTACACCCACATACTGCCGGGACATCCTCTGGGAAAGGTTCTGAACAATGGGTGCGACAGCTCATCGAATGCAGAGCCGACTGTCCATAGAGACGTGAAACAGGGGATCGCCGTTGCAAGGTACCAAGCCCACGATGAAACGCAGTGACCTGATCTGGACGCTGATCGGGTTGTGCGCCGTGGTCGCGTCCTGCTTCCTGCTCTATCGCGAAGTACGCAATATCTCCCTTGACGAAATTGCCGGTAGCCTCAAGGCGATTCCACACCTGAACTGGATTCTCGCCGCCATCGCCACCCTCGGCGCCTATTCGGCGCTGGCCTGGTACGACCGCATCGCCGTCGCCCATCTGGGCAAGAAGATCTCCTGGCGGTTCATCACCCTGTGCTCGTTCACCACCTATGCCCTGGCTCATAATATCGGCGCCTCGGTGTTTTCCGGTGCGGTAGTGCGCTATCGCGCCTATCGCACCAAGGGTCTCACACCCCATGAAATCGGCATTCTGATCGTCTTCTGCTCCTTCACCTTTGCGCTCGGCACATTGCTGGCCAGCGGCTGCGTGCTGGTGCTGCAGCCGGATCTGATTCACCGTGTACTGGACGTCACGCCGCTGGTATCGGTGGCTGTTGGCGGTTTCCTGCTGCTGCTGGTGGGTCTCTACGTGCTGGGGTCCTGGCTGCAGTTCAAACCCTGGACGTTCGGCAAGCTGCATGTCGAGTATCCACGCCTGCGAATCGTCGGTCGTCAGTTGCTGGCAGGCCCTCTGGAGCTGGCCTGCGCGGCGGCGATCATCTACTTCGCACTGCCCGAGGCCTACAACCCCGGCTATATGGTGGTGCTGGGCGTGTTCCTGGCCTCCTTCTCCCTGGCACTGCTCTCCCACGCCCCGGGCGGCCTGGGCGTACTGGAAGTCAGCTTTCTGGCTGCCATGCCGGAAATTCCGGCGCCGGACGTGCTGGCGGCGCTGATCGTGTTCCGCGGCTTCTATCTGCTGCTGCCGTTCGCGCTGTCGCTGATCGTCGTCCTGGGCTTCGAATGGGGCCAATGGCGCATCCGCCGCGACGGCGTACAAAATCCCCCGTTGCCCTGACGAAGCGGCAGCGCAGCGGCTTCATTCGGCTGGGGTCCATTGACGCTTCACCTATGGCTCTGCGGGTTACGCGAGAAATCTCGCCATGCATCGTTGAAGGACTTGCCAAGGGAACAGCCACTGCCAGCGCCCTCCGCCTAGCTTGGCGAGATTTTTCGCAGCAACGCGGCTCGCGTTGAAGCATCAACAGCCCCTAGAATACGCGGCCGTTTTTTCAGGAGCCGCGCGTCAATGTCCTTTTCAACCCCTGCCCGCGCCTGCGGGATCGACTTCGGCACCTCCAACTCCACCGTTGGCTGGCTGCGCCCGGGCGGCGAAACGCTGATCCCGCTGGAAGACGGCAAGATCACCCTGCCCTCCGTGGTGTTCTTCAACCTCGAAGAGCGCCGCCCGGTCTATGGGCGCCTGGCCCTGCACGAATACCTGGAAGGCTACGAAGGCCGTCTGATGCGCTCGCTGAAGAGCCTGCTCGGCTCCAAGCTGCTGAAAAGCGAAACTGCGGTCATGGGCAGCGCGCTGCCGTTCAAGGACCTGCTCGGCTTCTTCATCGGCGAGTTGAAGAAACGCGCCGAAGCGGTTGCCGAACGCCCGTTCGACGCCGTGGTGCTGGGCCGCCCGGTATTCTTCGTGGATGACGACCCGCTGGCCGACCAGGAAGCCGAGAACACCCTGACCGCCGTGGCACAGAAGCTGGGCTTCAAGGACGTCTCCTTCCAGTACGAGCCGATCGCCGCAGCCTTCGATTACGAGTCGACCATCAAGCGTGAAGAGCTGGTGCTGATCGTCGATATCGGCGGCGGTACCTCGGACTTCTCCCTGGTGCGACTGGCACCCGAGCGCCGTCAGCTGGCCGAGCGTCAGGAGGACATCCTGGCCACCGGAGGTGTGCATATCGGCGGGACCGACTTCGACAAGCAACTCAGCCTGCAAGGGGTGATGCCGCTGTTCGGTTACGGCAGCCGGATGAAGAGCGACGCGCCGATGCCCACCAGCATGCACCTCAACCTGGCGACCTGGCACACCATCAACATGGTCTACTCGGCCGCGTCGCAACGGGCACTGCAGAACATGCGCTACGACATCGTCGACCCGACCGGCATCGATCGCCTGTTCCGCCTGATCGAGCAGCGCGCCGGCCACTGGCTGGCCATGCAGGTGGAGGACAGCAAGATCGCCCTGACCGAGCAGCGTCAGCATCCCATCGACCTGCAGCGTATCGAGGCAGGGCTGATCGCCGAGCTGACCCGTGAGCTGTTCGAGGACAGCATCGCCGCGCTGCTCGAACGCATCCGCGGCAGTGTTAGCGGGCTGCTCGCCAATGCTGGCGTCGGCCTGGAACAGGTCGATACGGTGTTCTTCACCGGCGGTTCCAGCGGTGTACCGGCGCTGCGTCAGAGCGTGGCTGCACTGCTGCCCAACGCCCGCCACGTTGAAGGCAATACCTTCGGCAGTATCGGCAGCGGGCTGGCCATCGAGGCGAAGAAGCGCTACGGCTGATACCGAACGGATAGGGACAAGGGATCGCGACTACTCTATATTCTCGCGATCTCACTCCATGGACGGCCACCATGCACACCCTAGAACGTATCTACCCGCTGAAAATGGACGAAAGGCTGGCGGCCGACCAGGCGACCCTTGATCTGCATATGCAGCGTTACGAGTTCGCCAGCCGCTCGCTGCAGGGTCAGCGCGTACTCGATATGGCCTGTGGCTGCGGCTACGGCAGTGCACTGCTGGCCGAACAGCACCCGGACAAGCAGATTACCGGCATCGATATCGATCCCGAAGCGATCGCCTACGCCCAGGCCAACTACCAGAAACCCAACCTGCGCTACGTCTGCGCGAACGCGGAGACCTTTGCCGACAGCGAGGGCTTCGACAGCATCGTCAGCCTGGAAACCATCGAACACCTGCCCGATCCGGTTCGCCTGGTAGACAACTACGCCAGCCTGCTGGCCAAGGGCGGCCGCATCATCGCCTCGGTGCCGACCACGCCGACCCTGGATGGCAACCCCCACCACCTCCACGACTTCAGCCCACGCAGCTTCTTCGCGCTGTTCCGCCGCCATGGTCTGAAACCGCGGGAACGCTTCGAGCAGATCCAGCGCTGGGAGTTTTCCGGATTGTTCAAGAAGCCCAAGAAAGCGGCCCGCCAGCACCGCTCGGAAGGCGTCGGCAACGCCGTATTGGCTTACTACCGCAGCCACCCGCTGTACCTCTTCAAGCGGCTGTTCTCGATCCTGCGCTATGGCGCCAGCAACCGCTACCTGACCTGCCGTTTCAGCGTCGACTAGTCAGCGGCAAGTGACGAAAGCGGACGCTCGTCTGCCACTTGCGGGAACGCGCCATGCCCGTGATTTCGCGGGCATGGCGCGCTTGCACGATGGATCGCTGAACGGCGGCTACGGCCTTGAAGCCCACCCGCTTAACGCGGTACCGCAGGCTTCTTGACCGGCTTCTTACCCTTGCCTGCGCCAGCACGCTCGCGCGCGGCCTGCTGATTGCGTGCCTCGGCAGCCGCCTTGGCCTGCTCGCGCTTGTCCCAGGGCTTGCTGCCGTCGCTGCCACGCGGTGGCAGGCCGGTGTGCTGGGTGAGGATGCGCCCACCAGCAGGCTTGCCGCCGCCATTGCCGGCGACCTTCTTGCTACCGGCCGGCGTGGAATTCTTGCGCCGGGCACTCTGGTACTCATCGGCCTTCGGCTGATAGGTCGGGATCAGGTGGTGCTTGCCATCACCGATCAGGTCGGCGCGCCCCATGCGCTGCAGCGCCTCACGCAGCATCGGCCACCCCTTCGGATCGTGATAACGCAAGAACGCCTTGTGCAGGCGGCGCTGCTCCTCGCTCTTGACGATGGTCACGCCGTCACTCTTGTAGGTGACCTTGCGCAGCGGGTTCTTGCCCGAGTGGTACATGGCCGTGGCGGTGGCCATCGGCGACGGGTAGAACGCCTGCACCTGGTCGGCACGGAAACCGTGCTCCTTGAGCCACAGGGCCAGGTTCATCATGTCTTCATCGGTGGTGCCGGGGTGGGCAGCGATGAAGTAAGGAATCAGGTACTGCTCCTTGCCCGCCTCCTTGGAGTACTTCTCGAACATGCGCTTGAACTTGTCATAGCTGCCGATGCCCGGTTTCATCATCTGGTTGAGCGGGCCTTCCTCGGTATGCTCCGGGGCGATCTTCAAGTAACCACCCACGTGGTGGGTGACCAGCTCCTTGACGTACTCCGGCGACTCGACGGCCAGGTCGTAACGCAGGCCCGAAGCGATGAGGATCTTCTTCACCCCCGGCAACGCGCGGGCGCTGCGATAGAGCTGGATCAGCGACGAGTGATCGGTATTCAGGTTCGGGCAGATGCCGGGGAACACGCAGGACGGCTTGCGGCACGCGGATTCGATTTCCGGGCTCTTGCAGGCGATGCGGTACATGTTCGCGGTCGGGCCGCCGAGATCGGAAATGACGCCGGTGAATCCAGGCACCTTGTCGCGGATTTCCTCGATCTCACGAATGATCGATTCTTCCGAGCGGTTCTGGATGATGCGCCCCTCGTGCTCGGTGATCGAGCAGAAGGTGCAGCCACCGAAGCAGCCGCGCATGATGTTCACCGAGAAGCGGATCATGTCGTAGGCCGGAATCTTCTCCTTGCCGTACGCCGGGTGCGGAACGCGCGCATAGGGCATGCCGAACACGTAGTCCATTTCCTCGGTGGTCATCGGAATGGGTGGCGGGTTGAACCATACGTCGATTTCACCGTGCTTCTGCACCAGCGCCCGAGCGTTGCCCGGGTTGGTTTCCAGATGCAGCACACGGTTGGCGTGCGCATAAAGCACCGGGTCGTTACGTACCTTCTCCATGGATGGCAGACGAATCACCGTCTTGTCGCGGGTCATCTTCGGGCTGGCGAGGATCTGCACGACCTTGGCTTCGTTGGGATCCTCGACATTGCCCCTTTCCTGCTCGATGGCGCAGGCCTGGGTGTCCTGAGTGTTGACGTACGGGTTGATGATCTTGTCGACCTTGCCCGGACGGTCGATACGCGTGGAATCGACCTCGTACCAGTCTTTCGGCGTATCGCGGCGAATGAACGCGGTGCCGCGCACGTCGGTGATGTCTTCGACTTTCTGCCCATAGGACAGGCGCTGGGCGACCTCGACGATGGCGCGCTCGGCGTTGCCGTACAGCAGGATATCGGCACTGGCATCGATCAGGATCGAGTTGCGCACCCGGTCCTGCCAGTAATCGTAGTGGGCGATGCGGCGCAACGAGGCCTCGATGCCACCGAGCACGATAGGCACGTGCTTGTACGCTTCCTTGCAGCGCTGGCTGTAGACCAGGCTGGCGCGATCCGGGCGCTTGCCCGCCAGACCGCCAGGCGTGTAGGCATCGTCGGAACGGATTTTCTTGTCCGCGGTGTAACGGTTGATCATCGAGTCCATGTTGCCGGCCGCGACACCAAAGAACAGGTTGGGCTCGCCGAGCTTCATGAAGTCGTCTTTGGACTGCCAGTCGGGCTGGGCGATGATGCCCACACGGAAGCCCTGGGACTCCAGCAGACGGCCAATGATCGCCATCCCGAACGACGGGTGGTCGACATAGGCATCACCGGTAACGATGATGATGTCGCAGGAATCCCAGCCAAGCTGATCCATCTCCTCCCTGCTCATTGGCAGGAAAGGGGCGGGGCCGAAGCACTCGGCCCAGTATTTTGGATAGTCGAACAGCGGCTTGGCGGCTTGCATGGCGATGACCGATTTATTCAGGAATTTCACGGGGCGCGGAATATAGCACATTTTTTAACCAAACCCGACTGTACCGCTGGGTTAAAACGTCGCTTGGCGGCCTATCCGACGGCGTGCAATATGATTGCGGGCAGTCATCAAAAACCTGCCGCCTCGGTATACTCTTCAAAGCAGAACAACAACGGTCGTGCACAGGCCACCAAGGAGCCTCCGCTTGCAGCGGCTAGCCATATTCCTGATCTCGCTGCTGATGCTCTCGTGCCTGAGTCTGGGTGCTCGGGGCGACAGCATCACGCTCGATGCCGGCAGCAGTGGCCTGGCGCTCAACCCTCATATCGAACTGCTCGAAGATCCCGGGGCCCGGCTGAGCATAGCGGACATGGCCGACCCGGCCGTGCAACAACGCTTCGTGCCTGCCCAGGGCAAGGCAAGCGTCGGCCAGAGCCCCAACCCCTGGTGGATCAAGGTCACCCTGCAAACCAACCAGACAGCGCCGGGCGCCTGGTGGCTGGAAGTCGCCGCCGTCAGCCTGCTCGATCTTCAGCTGTTCCTGCCCGACGGCGAACGAGGCTGGCAGCTGCGCCAGTCCGGCGAAGTGGTGACCTTCGACGAAGGTCGTGATCATGCCCACCGTCGCCTGCTGTTCCAGCTACCGGCGCTGAGCGAGCAACCACTGACCCTCTACCTGCGCAGCTTCGACCCTGCGGGCAACTCCTTTCCGTTGAAGGTCTGGCAACTCGATGACCTGAGCACCCTGAGCGCCAACGAAAACCTCTGGCTCGGCGTGATCTACGGGGTCATCACCGCCCTGCTGCTGTACAACCTGTTCATTTTCTTCGCGCTGCGCGACTCGGCTTACTTCTGGTACGTGATCACCACCCTGGGGGCGCTGCTGATGATCCTCGGCATGACCGGCCACGGCTTCCAGTACCTGTGGCCGAATGCACCTGTGCCCTTCTGGCTCGACCGCATCAGTCTGCCGGCGCTATGGGGCTTTGGTGCCTGCCGCTTCACCCAGACGCTGCTGCAGACTCGCCGCCATGTCCCATGGGCCCATCACCTGCTGACCATAAGCTGCGTGCTGTACGTCGTTGCCGTCACGGCGGATGGCATCGGCCACCGCGCCGTGGGCGCCTGGGTCTTCGTGCTGCTGTCGTTCACGGCCATTCCCGCAGCGCTCTGGGCCTCCCTCGTGCGCTGGCGCCAGGGCTACTTTCCGGCCTGCCTGTACTTCTGCGGTTACGGCATGATTCTGGCCAGCGTCAACCTGCTGCTGCTACGCGCCACCGGTGTGATTCAGCCGGCCGCATGGAGCACCTACGTCTTCCCGGTTGCGGTAGCCGTCGAGTCGATTCTGTTCTCGTTCGCCCTGGCTTACCGCATTCAACTGCTGAAGAACCAGCGCTCCGAAGCACTGCTGCAGGCAGGCCGTGAAAAAAGTGCCCGGCTGGCCCAGGTACAAGCCAGCGCTGACGAACTGCAACTGGCCGTGGAACAGCGCACCGCGGAACTGAAGGCGACCAACCAGCAGTTGTCACAGCGCGAGCAGGAGCTGCGCCACGCGGCGTTTCACGACCCGCTGACCGAGCTGCCGAACCGCCGCCACCTGGTCGCGCAATGCGAGAGCGCGCTGCTCAACGCGCACAAGTCGGGTGAAGCGCTGGCGCTGCTATTGATAGATCTCGATCACTTCAAACCGATCAATGACAGGTATGGCCACGATGCAGGTGACCTGATGCTGCAGCACATCGGCAGGCGCATCAGGGAACATGTGCGGGCGAGCGACACGGTCGCCCGGCTCGGAGGAGACGAATTCGCCGTACTGATCGGCGGGGCGGATGCGCAAGACCATGCCCACGATGTCGCCGACCGCCTGCTCGCGGAACTGGCCAAGCCGGTGGCCTATGGCGATCAGAAACTGACGGTGAGCATCAGCATCGGCGTGGCGTTCTATCCGCAGCACGCCGAGCAGTTCGCCAGCCTCTACAAGGCCGCTGACCAGGCGCTCTATCAGGCCAAGGCAGCGGGGCGCTCGGGTACCGCCGTGTACGGCGGCAGCGAGGCGTAGATACGCTTATTCGTCTTCGAACTGGTAGCTGCCCGGCGCCAGGTTCTCGAAGCGCGAGTACTTGCCGAGGAACGCCAGTCGCGCCGTACCCAGCGGGCCGTTACGCTGCTTGCCGATGATGATTTCCGCCACGCCCTTGTACTCGGTCTCGGGGTGATAGACCTCGTCCCGGTACACGAACATGATGATATCGGCGTCCTGCTCGATCGCACCGGATTCGCGCAAGTCGGAGTTGATCGGGCGCTTGTTGGGCCGCTGCTCCAGGCCCCGGTTGAGCTGGGAGAGCGCGATCACCGGGCAGTTGAATTCCTTGGCCAGCGCCTTGAGCGAGCGCGAGATCTCGGAAATCTCGTTCACCCGACTGTCACCGCTGGAGCCGGGGATCTGCATCAACTGCAGGTAGTCGACCATGATCAGACCGATCTCGCCGTGCTCGCGCGCGAGCCGCCGGGAGCGCGCACGCATCTCCGAAGGCGAGATACCGGCGGTATCGTCGATGAACAGCTTGCGGTCGTTGAGCAGGTTGACCGCCGAGGTCAACCGCGGCCAGTCGTCATCGTCCAGACGACCGGCACGCACCTTGGTCTGATCGATGCGCCCCAGGGACGCCAGCATACGAATCACGATGGATTCCGAAGGCATCTCCAGGGAATACACCAGAATCGACTTGTCGCTGCGCATCAGCGCGTTTTCCACCAGGTTCATGGCGAACGTGGTCTTACCCATCGACGGACGTCCGGCGACGATGATCAGGTCGGCCGGCTGCAGGCCGCTGGTGAGATCGTCCAGGTCAGAGAAGCCGGTAGACAGGCCAGTGATCGCATCGCCGTTGTTGAACAGCTCGTCGATACGGTCGATGGCCTTGACCAGGATGTCGTTGATGCCCACCGGGCCACCGGTCTTCGGGCGCGCCTCGGCGATCTGGAAGATCAGGCGCTCGGCCTCGTCGAGGATTTCCTCGCCGGTACGCCCCTCGGGCGCATAGGCACTGTCGGCGATCTCGTTGCTGATGCCGATCAGCTTGCGCAGCGTGGCACGCTCGCGAATGATCTGCGCGTAGGCCTTGATGTTGGCCACCGAAGGCGTGTTCTTGGCCAGCTCCCCCAGATAGGCCATGCCACCGACCTGAGACAACTGCCCTTCCTTGTCCAGCTGTTCGGAAAGGGTCACCACGTCGAACGGCTGATTGCGCTCGGCCAGCTTGTGGATGGAGCGAAACACCAGGCGATGATCGTGGCGGTAGAAATCGCCATCGGAAACCTGGTCCAGCACACGCTCCCACGCGTTGTTATCGAGCATCAGACCACCGAGCACCGCCTGCTCGGCCTCGATCGAGTGCGGCGGCACCTTCAAGGCAGAGGTTTGCAGGTCGTACTGTTCAGTAATGCTGATGTCGTTCATGGGAGCCTGGAAAGAATGCTTGCGTTGAAAAACAAAAGGCACGGCATCGCTTTCGCAATGCCGTGCCCGATGTTAGCGGGAACGCACCGGAGTGCAAACCCGCCTAGCAGCGCAATTAAGCGGCTACTACGATTACCTTTACGGTCGCTTCGACATCGCTGTGCAGGTGCACGGCTACGTCGTATTCGCCAACCTGGCGAATGGTACCGTTCGGCAGACGAACTTCAGCTTTGGCCACTTCGACGCCGGAGGCGGTCAGTGCGTCAGCGATGTCGTGAGTGCCGATGGAACCGAACAGCTTGCCTTCATCGCCCGCGGTAGCGGTGATGGTGACTTCCAGCTCGGCCAGCTGAGCAGCGCGCGACTCGGCCGAAGCTTTCTTGTCGGCAGCGGCTTTTTCCAGGTCAGCGCGACGGGCTTCGAAAGCAGCGACGTTGGCTTCGGTGGCAGCAGTAGCTTTGCCTTGCGGCAGCAGGAAATTGCGGCCGTAACCGGCTTTAACGTTCACTTTATCGCCCAGGTTGCCCAGGTTGGCGACTTTTTCCAGCAGGATGACTTCCATTTGGGTGTTACCTCTTAACTTTTAACCTTCACCGTTGGCGGGACCCGAACCGGGCTTGTCCGCCAGACGACCACGAAAATCAAACAGACTGTCGACGATGGCTAAAACCACCAGCAAGGGAAAGATCAGTTGCATGAACAGCAGCAGCGTTATGTACATCCCGACCAGCCAGAACTTCGACAGTCGGCCCTTGGCCACCAGCCCGTGCAACAGGGCGATGCCTGCAAATGCCAGCGGAACACTGCACAACGGTGTAAGCATGGCCATCTCGACACCCAGATTGGGTCCGAGCAGCATGCCGACCAGCAGTAACGTCGCCAGCATCGGCGGAAATCTCAGTTCGCGGAATTCGGAACCGAAACCTCCCGGGTTATACAACGCCGCTTGCCAGAACCGCCCAAGCATCAGGCTAAGCAAGCTGACCACCTGCAGCAACGCTGCCAGCAATCCGGTCAAGACCGGTGCAATAAGACTCTGAAGACGCGCCTGATCATCCACCGACATCTGTTGGTGAACGCCATCGAACATCTGCGGCAGAAGCTTACTCAGCTCCTGCGCCATGGCTTCGATGGGCTCGCGGAACGTCGCCCCCAATACCAGTCCATACACCAGGCCCAGCGCGATGCTGAACAACAGCACCCGTCTCCAGGACTGATTGGCGCGCAATACACACGCCAGCCCCAGCGCACCCAGCAACACCAACAAGGTGCGCGGTTCGCCGAAGTACCACCAGCCAATGGCCGGCAGCAAAGCCCAGGCGAGGATGCCAATGGCATCACTCAGACCACGCCGCAGGAGCACCAGGCAACCTGCGGCAGCACTCAACCAGAACAGCAGCGGCAATGCCGCAGAACCGACCACCACCAAGGTGGCCTGCATACGGCCGCGCATTATGAATTCTGCCAAGGCGCGCATGCGTTTTATCCCTTACTACTTGTCGATCGTCCGATCTTATCGGCCGTGGCTGTCGGTGTAGGGCAGCAGGGCCAGGAAGCGGGCGCGCTTGATAGCAGTAGCCAGCTGACGCTGATAACGAGCCTTGGTACCGGTGATACGGCTAGGAACGATTTTGCCGGTTTCCGAGATGTAGGCTTTCAGGGTGTTGAGATCTTTGAAATCGATCTCTTTCACGTCTTCAGCGGTGAAACGGCAGAATTTACGACGACGGAAGAAACGTGCCATGGGATTGGCTCCTCAATAGATCCGGTGATTACTCGTCAGCGTTGTCGCTGTCGTTGTTGTCGCTGTCATCGCCGTCGTTGGACTCGGCGTTTTCAGGACGTTCACGACGCTCACGGCGCTCACTGCGGTTTTCTTCGGCCTTGAGCATCTCGGATTGGCCGGTAACGGCTTCTTCGCGACGGATGACCAGGTTACGGATCACGGCATCGTTGTAGCGGAAGTTGTCTTCCAGCTCGGCCAGGGCCTTGCCGCTGCACTCAACGTTCAGCATCACGTAGTGAGCCTTGTGAACGTTGTTGATTGCGTAGGCCAGTTGACGACGACCCCAATCTTCCAGACGGTGGATTTTGCCGCCGTCTTCTTCGATCAGCTTGGTGTAACGCTCGACCATGCCGCCGACTTGCTCGCTCTGGTCCGGGTGAACCAGAAAGATGATTTCGTAATGACGCATGAATGCTCCTTACGGGTTGTAGCCTGCCGCGAAATGCGGTCAGGCAAGGAGTGAATGACACTGTTGACTTGCTGAAACGGAGAGGCGCGCAAACGCCTGCCATGACGGCAAGGGGCGACATTCTAGAGAAGCGCCCCACCGCACGCAAGGTGAACTGGTGATATTTTGAACAGCGATCGCCGGCGATGAGCCAGCGATCGCTTCAGCGCTTGACCGAGCGGCGCTGGCGCAACGCCTCGAACAGGCAAATGCCGGTGGCGACCGACACGTTGAGACTGCTGACGCTACCGGCCATGGGCAACTTGACCAGGTAATCGCAGTGCTCGCGCGTCAGGCGGCGCATGCCCTTGCCTTCGGCGCCCATGATCAGCACCGTCGGGCCGGTCATGTCCTGCTGGAACAGCTCCTGTTCGGCCTCACCCGCCGTACCGACGATCCACAGACCACGCTGCTGGAGCTTTTCCAGGCTGCGCGCCAGGTTGGTCACCGCTACCAGCGGGATCACTTCCGCGGCACCACAGGCCACCTTGCGCACCACCGGTGTCAGCGTCGCGGACTTGTCCTTCGGCACGATCACCGCCAGCGCGCCCGCGGCATCGGCGGTACGCAGGCAGGCACCGAGGTTGTGCGGATCGGTCACGCCATCGAGCACCAGCAGCAGCGGCGGGCCTTCGCAACGGTCGAGCAACTCCTCGAGCATCGCTTCGCCCCACACCTGACTAGGGCTGACGTCGGCAACCACGCCCTGGTGCACGCCCTCGACCCAGGCATCCATCTCGCGACGCTCGCACTGGCCGACGGCGACGCGCGCCTGCCCAGCCAGTTCGAGCAGCGGTTGAACGCGAGGATCGCTGCGACCGTCGGCCAGCCAGATCTGCTTCACCCGCTTGGGGTGATGACGCAACAGCGCCTCCACGGCATGCACGCCGTAGATCTTTTCCAACTGGCTCATGACTTGGCCTTGCTCTTCGACGGCCCCTTGCGATGCCGACTTGGCTTGCCACCCTTGTCGGCAGCCTTGCTGGCACCCCTGCCAGAAGACTTCGAGTCGGCGAGCAACGCTTTCTTCACATCGCGGCTTTTCTGCACGTCGGTATTGCTGGTCGACGCGCCACGGGAGCTCTTGCCGCCACGGCTGTCGCTACCGGAGTCGCGACGCTTGCGTGCCGCTGGCGCTTCGTCGGCACCCTGGGCCATCTCGAAGTCGATCTTGCGCTCGTCGAGATCGACGCGCATGACCTTGACCGACACGCTGTCGCCAAGGCGGAAGCTGCGGCCACTGCGCTCGCCGGCGAGGCGATGATGCACGGGATCGAAGTGGTAGTAGTCTCCCGGCAGCGCCGTGACGTGCACCAGGCCTTCGACGTAGATGTCCTTGAGCTCGACGAACAGACCGAAGCCGGTCACCGCAGTGATCACGCCCGGGAAGGTTTCACCGACGCGATCCTTCATGAACTCGCACTTGAGCCAGTTGACCACGTCACGGGTGGCTTCATCGGCACGGCGCTCGGACATCGAGCACTGCTCGCCGAGCTGCTCCAGCGTTGGTTCGTCGTACGGGTAGATACGCGCCTTGGGCATGCTGACCGCGCCGGCACGCTGAACATGGGGCGTATCCTGCTTGGAGCGGATCACGCTGCGAATCGCACGATGGATCAACAGATCCGGATAACGGCGGATCGGCGACGTGAAGTGTGCGTAAGCGTCGTAGTTCAGACCGAAGTGGCCCTGGTTGTCGGCGCTATAAACCGCCTGACTCAACGAGCGCAGCATCACGGTCTGGATCAGGTGGTAGTCATCACGACCGCGAATGCTTTCCAGCAACGCCTGGTAGTCCTTCGGCGACGGACCATCCTTTGGCTTGCCACGGTGCAGGGAGAGGCCCAGCTCACCGAGGAATGCCTTGAGCTTTTCCAGGCGCTCCGGCGGCGGGCCGTCGTGCACGCGATACAGCGCAGGAATGCCGTGCTTCTGCATGAACGCCGCGGTGGCCACGTTGGCCGCCAGCATGCATTCCTCGATCAGCTTGTGGGCATCATTGCGCTGGGTCGGACGGATCTCCGCGATCTTGCGGCCGGAGCCGAAGATGATGCGGGTTTCCTGGGTTTCGAAATCGATCGCCCCACGCTCATGGCGCGCCGCGAGCAGCACCTGATACAACGAGTACAGCTGATTGAGGTGGGGCAATACGTCCTTGTATTCGCTGCGCAGCGCCTTGCCTTCGCTGCTCTTCGGCTGCTCGAGCATGGCGCTGACCTTGTTGTAGGTCAGGCGCGCATGGGAGTGGATCACCGCCTCGTAGAACTGATAGTCGGTCATCTTGCCGGTCTTGGAGATGGTGATCTCGCAGACCATGGCCAGACGATCGACTTGCGGATTCAGCGAGCACAGGCCGTTGGACAGCTCTTCCGGCAGCATCGGGATGACCCGTTCCGGGAAATACACCGAGTTGCCACGCACCTGGGCCTCGGCATCCAGAGCCGAACCCACTTTCACGTAATGAGAAACGTCGGCGATGGCCACGTACAGCTTCCAGCCACCGGAGAACAGCCGCCAGTTGCTGCCGTTCTTCTCGCAGAACACCGCATCGTCGAAGTCCCGCGCATCCTCACCGTCGATGGTGACGAAAGGGATATGGCGCATGTCGACGCGGTTTTCCTTGTCCTTCTCTTCGACTTCGGGCTTGAGCTTGCGCGCTTCCTTGATCACCGCGTCGGGCCAGACATGGGGAATGTCATAGCTGCGCAACGCCACGTCGATTTCCATGCCCGGCGCCATGTAGTTGCCGACCACTTCGGTCACGTCACCCTGCGGCTGGAAACGTGGCGTCGGCCAGTGGGTGATCGTCACTTCGACGAACTGCCCCTGCTTGGCACCACCGTTGCGTCCTGCCGTCACCAACACTTCCTGCTGGATTTTCGGGTTGTCGGGAATCACGAAGCCGATACCGCTCTCTTCGTAATAACGACCGACGATGGTCTCGTGACCACGGGAAATCACTTCGACGATGGCGCCTTCACGGCGACCACGACGATCGAGGCCGGAAACTCGCGCCAGCGCACGGTCACCATCGAACACCATGCGCATCTGCGCCGGACTGAGGAACAGATCGTCGCTACCATCGTCCGGCACCAGGAAACCAAAGCCGTCACGGTGGCCACTGACGCGACCAAGAATCAGATCAAGCTTGTCCACCGGGGCATAGGTGCCGCGGCGGGTATAGATCAGCTGGCCGTCGCGCTCCATGGCGCGCAGCCGGCGGCGCAGCGCCTCGGCCTGATCTTCGGTGCTCAACCCGAGCTCGTCGAGCAGCTCCTCACGGTTGGCGGGCGAGCCGCGCTCAGCCAGATGCTGAAGAATCAGCTCGCGGCTAGGAATGGGGTTGTCATACTTTTCCGCTTCACGAGCGGCCTCGGGATCGAGGGATTGCCAATCGGCCATTAGAACCTGTTCACCTTATCTATAGAGTCGGTTTTGCCATGTGTCTATTGAAGCGCGAAAGCGCCCTTCGGGTCAGCCTTCAACGCGAATAATTTTTCGACGCCAGGGGTTTACAAGGTAAAAGCACGACCGTATAGTTCGCGCCCACAGCGTCGAGCAGACGTTGTAACACGGAACGGATGACCAATCATCAGTTTCAGTGCCCAGGTGGCGGAATTGGTAGACGCGCTGGTTTCAGGTATCAGTGACCGCAAGGTCGTGGAAGTTCGAGTCTTCTCCTGGGCACCATATTTCGTGAAGTAGCTTGATAACCTACTTTGCAAATAACGGATGTAATGATCCGTACCGGCAACGGTGAACATTACTGCAGTGCCCAGGTGGCGGAATTGGTAGACGCGCTGGTTTCAGGTATCAGTGACCGCAAGGTCGTGGAAGTTCGAGTCTTCTCCTGGGCACCAAATTCAAAAAAACCGAGCCAATGGCTCGGTTTTTTATTGCCTGCAGAAAGGCTGCAAGCTGGCATACAGCGCCCCTTGCAGCCTCACGGCCAGCCTCTGCTTCCACTTGAAGCTTATGGCTTGCCGCGCTTTCAGACCTTGAATTGACCGAGACTGGCCTTCAACTGCCCTGCCAAGCCATCGAGCACGCGGCCGCTATTGGCCGTCGCTGCCACCGCCTCGGCAGCACGCTGAGCCTCGGAATGAATCACCTCGACCCGCCCTCGCACCGCATCGGCGCCTTCGGCCTGATGAGCGGCCGCCTGTGTAGCGGCATTGATGGCGCCATGCACATCCTCCACCGAACGCTGTACCGCCTGCTGGATGCGCGCGCTCTCGCGCAGCGCCGCCAGCCCCTGGTCAGCCTGCTGACCAGCCTGACCGATCGCGCCGACCGCCTCACGGGCGCCCTGCTGCAGGGCAACGATGTGCGACTGGATATCGCCGGTCGACTGCTGGGTCTTGCTGGCCAACGCCCGCACCTCATCGGCGACCACGGCAAAACCACGACCGCTCTCCCCCGCCCGCGCCGCCTCGATGGCAGCATTGAGCGCCAGCAGATTGGTCTGCTCGGCAATCGAGCGAATGACGGTCAGCACCACCTCGATCTGCTCACTCTGCTTGGCAAGTCGTTCGATCACCGCCGAACCCGCATCGACCCGCTGCACCAGCTCTTCAATGGAGCTGCCGACACGATTGGCGATGCTGGCATTCTCCTGGGTCGCCTGGCGAATGGCCTCGACCCGTTGCAGGGCCTCCTGCATGGCGCGACTCTCGGCCTGCGCCTCGTCAGCCATCGAAGCCAACGCCTGGAGGCTGGCCGCCACCTCGTCACGCTGTCTTTTAGCCGCTGATTCAGCCGCGGCGCTTCGCGTGCTCAACGCATTGATTTCCTGCCCCGTACGCACCGCCACCTCACCAGCCTCACGCACGATAGGCTGCAGCTTGGCGACGAAACGATTGACCGCCGACGCCATCTCGCCGACCTCGTCACGGCTGTCGATCTCGATGCGCCGGGTCAGATCACCCTCGCCGGCCGCCAGATCGTCGAGCGCGGCGATCAGGGTACGCAGACGCACCACCACGCGGCGACCCAGCACCACAGCCAACGCCAGCAGCACGCCCAGACCGACCACAGCCAGCCCCAGCCCGATGCGCCAGCGCAGATTCGAGGCCGCAGCGTCGACCGCCGCGCTGGTATTGGCCGACATTCCCTGAGCCGCCTGTTGCGCGGCAGCCAGGCGCGCCGACAACGCGGCGGCACTATCGGTGGAAGCACCGGCAAGGCTATCGGCAACCAGCTGACCGCCGCTGGCAAGCAACGCCTCGAAGCGTGAGTCGATAGCGGCCAGCTCGGCATCGATGGCGGAGGTGGACACGCCCATCAGCACCTTGCCAATCTCGACCCCGTTAGGGCTGATACCGGCCTCGACGAAGTACACGGTAGGATCGCTCTTGGCAGCGTCGATGACCTTGTCCAGCGCGCGCTCACCGGCTCCTTTCTCGAGCATGGCCTTGACCTGCTCGTTCTGGCGGTTGAGGTAACGGGTCAGATGGTTACCCTCGGCATCGTCGTAAATGACGAAAAGCACATTGGGGTTACGCTGCGCACGCCGGGCGAATTCGGAGAGCGCCGGAATATCGGAGTCCCACATGGCGCGTGGCGCGACAGCCGCGAGCAATTGCGCCAGATCATTGGCGGAATCCTTCAGGCTCTTCTCCAGGCTGGCGCGCATCTGTACGCGCTCCTCGCCGAGGCGGCTGGACAGACCTGCGGAAAGACTCTCCCGGGTACGAACCGAAAGACCACCCAGGCTGGCAGAAACCTCTTGATTGGCCTGCTCCAGCTCGCTGGAAAGGCGCCCGGCATCACTGCCCAACTGCCGCTCCAGATCACTGACCAGGCCATCGACCGTACTGCGGGTCAACGCCAGCACCAGCAGCACCTGAACGAACAGCGCGATACCCAGCGCAATGAATACGGGCAGCAACAGACGGCTGCGAAACAGGGACAGAACAGCGACCACGGGCAAATCCTCCGACCGCCAGAGGAGCGGCAACTTCAAGGTAGGATCAAGACGAAGCAAAGCGCGTGACGAATGACGGCACATTGCCAGATTGCGCCCGAGCACGAGTGCCCGTCAAATGAAAACGGGCCGCACACGTGCGGCCCGTTCCGGTTACCTGCTCACGACTCCAGGAGGAGCCGCCAGCGCTCAGGCGAAGGGATGACGCAGCACGATGGTCTCGTTGCGATCCGGCCCGGTGGAAATGATGTCGATCGGCGCACCGACCAACTCTTCCACGCGCTTGATGTAGGCACGCGCGTTGGCCGGCAACTCTTCCAGGGTCTTGGCGCCCAGGGTCGATTCGCTCCAGCCCGGCATCTCTTCGTACACCGGCTCGAGACCGATGTAGCTGTCGGCGTCGGTCGGGGCGTCGATGACAGCACCGTTCTCGTTCTTGTAACCCACGCAGATGCGGATGGTTTCCAGACCGTCGAGCACGTCCAGCTTGGTCAGGCACAGGCCCGAGATGCTGTTGACGTCGATGGCACGACGCAGGATCACCGCATCGAACCAGCCGCAGCGACGGGCGCGGCCAGTGGTCGCACCGAACTCATGGCCACGCTTGGCCAGGAACGCACCGACGTCGTCGAACAGCTCGGTCGGGAACGGACCGGAGCCCACCCGAGTGGTGTAGGCCTTGGTGATACCCAGGATGTAATCCAGGTACATCGGGCCAACGCCGGAACCGGTGGCGATGCCACCTGCAGTGGTGTTCGAGCTGGTCACGTACGGGTAGGTACCGTGGTCGATATCCAACAGCGAACCCTGGGCACCTTCGAACATGATGTCCTTGCCGGCACGACGCAGGTTGTGCAGTTCGGCAGTGACGTCGAGCATCATCGGCTTGAGCAGCTCGGCGTATTCCATGCACTCGTCGAGAGTGGTCTGGAAGTCGATGGCCGGCTCCTTGTAGTAATTCACCAACTGGAAGTTGTGGTAGTCCAGCAACTCGCCGAGCTTGGCGGCGAAACGCTCACGGTGGAACAGGTCACCGATACGCAGACCGCGACGGGCGACCTTGTCTTCGTAGGCCGGGCCGATACCGCGACCGGTGGTGCCGATCTTCAGCTCGCCACGGGCCTTCTCGCGCGCCTGATCCAGGGCAACATGGTAGGACAGGATCAACGGGCAGGACGGGCTGATACGCAGACGCTCGCGCACCGGCACACCCTTCTCTTCCAGCTTGTTGATCTCGCGCAGCAGAGCGTCAGGCGCAACCACCACGCCGTTGCCGATCAGGCATTGCACGCCTTCACGCAGCACGCCCGACGGAATCAGGTGCAGCACGGTTTTCTCACCGTCGATCACCAGGGTGTGACCGGCATTGTGGCCACCCTGATAACGCACTACGGCGGCCGCATGCTCGGTCAGCAGATCGACGATCTTGCCTTTGCCCTCATCACCCCACTGGGTGCCCAGGACGACGACATTCTTACCCATAACACTTGTCCTCTTCGCGCAAGCTTGAGCCGGTCACGGCCGGCGAAAGTAATTCAGAATAGACGACCACAGCGGTCGCTCAGCCCAGCGCCAGCACTTGCCAGCGACCGTCCCGCAATAACAGTTGGCGATCACAGCGGGCCTGCTCGGCCTCGCTCAGTTCCTGACCCGGCAATGCCTGCACCACGCGCTCACCGTCGGCGCGCAGACGACGAACCGCCTGCCACAGGTAAACGTCATGACTGTCCGGAGCCCAGATGCCAGCCGGCTCTTCGCCGAGCGGCATACGCCCCAGGGTGACCAGCGTCTTCAGGTCGGTAGAGAAGCCGGTTGCCGGACGGGCGCGACCGAAGTCGGCACCGATATCGTCGTAACGGCCGCCCTGGGCGATCGCCTGGCCGACGGCCGGCACGAACGCGGCGAATACCACACCGGTGTGATAGTGATAGCCACGCAGCTCACCCAGATCGAAGTACAGCGGCAGCTCTGGATAGCGCAACTCCAGGGCATCGGCGATGGCCAGCAAATCATCCAGCGCGGCGTGCACGTCGTCCGGCGCCTCGACCAGACAGGCCTGGGCCAGATCCAGCACATCACGCCCGCCGCACAGCTCGCCGAGCGAACGCAGCATGCGTCGCAAGGCGTCCGGCAGCGCGTCGGTCAAGGCATCGATCTCGTCCATGGCCTTGCGCTGCAGGGCGTCGAACAGCTGTTGCTCGACCTCCCCAGACAGCTCGGCGGCACGCGCCAGGCCCCGGTAGATACCGACATGCCCAAGGTCCATGTGCACGTCCGGTACCTCGGCCAGCTCGAGGGTATCGACCAGCAGGCTGATCACCTCGACGTCACTGGCCGGGCTGGCGTCGCCATACAGCTCGGCGCCCAACTGAATCGGGCTGCGCGATGTGGTGAGCGCGCGCGGCTGTGCATGCAGCACGCTACCGGCATAGCACAGCCTGCTCGGACCTTCACGACGCAGCGTATGCGCGTCGATGCGCGCCACCTGCGGCGTGATGTCGGCGCGAAAGCCCATCTGCCGGCCGGACAGCGGATCGGTCACCTTGAAGGTGCGCAGATCTAGGTCCTGCCCGGCGCCGGTCAGCAGCGATTCCAGGTATTCGATATGAGGGGTTACCACGAATTCATAGCCCCAGCGCTGGAACAGATCCAGCACCTGACGACGCGCAACTTCGATGCGCGCCGCTTCCGGAGGCAATACTTCTTCGATCCCATCTGGCAGCAGCCAGCGGTCTAAGGTCGCCATTTCGCCATTTCCCTCTTGATTCGGGCGGCACAAGCCTTCAGTGGAGCGGATGGAAGGCCGAACGCGGCAACAGGCCGGTCAGCTCCAGGAACGGGCATCGAGACGATCAGTGAATTGATTGCACGAAGCCCCCACGCCAGGGGCGCGGAAAGGGACAAGGTCAAAAGCCTTGAAAGACAGAACGTAACGCTCAGTTCGTGCCGCATGATTCCCACAGGCGTAAAAAAGCCGGGATTTTCCCGGCTGCCGCATCATACCACGCCAAAAGCCTCAAGCCACAAGCTTCAAGCGACAGGCGAGCACATGGCATCGACCTGCAGCTTGTAGCCCGCGACTTACAGCCTTATCAAGGCTTGGACTTTTCCAGATAACGGAAGAAGTCGCTGCTCGGATCCAGCACCAGCACGTCACGCTTGTCGGAGAAGCTCTCGCGATAGGCGTTCAGGCTGCGGTAGAAGGAGTAGAACTCCTGATCCTGGCCATACGCCTTGGAGTAGATGGCAGCAGCCTGGGCATCACCCTCACCGCGCAGCTCCTCGGCCTGGCGATAGGCTTCAGCGAGCAGTACACGCTGCTGACGATCGGCGTCGGCACGAATACCTTCAGCCAGCTCCTTACCCTTGGCGCGATGCTCACGAGCCTCACGCTCACGCTCCGAACTCATACGATCGAATACGCTGCGGTTGACTTCCTTGGGCAGGTCGATGGCCTTGACGCGAACGTCCACCACTTCGATACCCAACTCACGCTGCGCCGCCCGGTTGAGCGAAGCAGTCACGTCAGCCATCAGCGCATCACGCTCGCCGGACACCGACTCGTGCAGCGTGCGCTTACCGAACTGGTCACGCAGCGATGCCTCGAGACGACGCGACAGACGCTCGTCGGCGATCTGCTTCATGCCCGATGTTGCGGTGTAGTAACGCTCGGCATCGAGCACACGCCATTTGGCGTAGGCATCGACCATCAGCGCCTTCTTCTCGAGCGTCAGGAAGCGCGAGTTGACGGTATCCAGCGTCAGCAGGCGCGCATCGAACTTGCGCACCTGGTTGACGTAAGGAATCTTCACGTGCAGGCCAGGCTGCACGTCAGGCTGGACGATACGACCGAACTGCAGAAGCACCGCTCGCTCGGTTTGCGCGACGATGTAGAAGCTGCTCCAGGCGACCAGCGCCAGCACAACGCCTACGATCAGAGTCACCAGTGATTTATTGCTCATCAACGGCCCTCCCTTGTGCGCAAATCGGTCTGCCCAACGTTATTGCCTACCCGTGCGCCCAGATCGGCCGCACCAGCGCCAGCACCGGCAGCATTGCTGGAAGCACCGCTACCACCACGGCTGTCGATCATCTTGTCCAGCGGCAGGTAAAGCAGGTTGTTCTGCCCCTTGTCGCCAGTCACCAGCACCTTGCTGGTATTGCTCATCATCTGTTGCATGGTGTCCAGATACAGACGCTCGCGAGTCACCTCGGGAGCCTTGCGGTACTCGGCGACCAGCGCAGTGAAACGATCCGCCTCACCCTGGGCACGGGAGATCACTTCATCGCGATAACCACTGGCATCCTCGATCAGACGCTGGGCCTGACCACGGGCCTCCGGTACCACGCCATTGGCGTAGGTTTCGGCCTGGTTCTTCTCGCGCTGCTCGTCTTCACGGGCACGAATCACGTCATCGAAGGCTTCCTGCACTTCACGCGGCGCCGCAGCGCTCTGCAGGTTCACCTGAGTCACGGTGATACCGGTGCGGTAGGTGTCGAGGAAACGCTGCAGACGCTCACGCACGTCACCAGCCATCTGCTCACGGCCTTCGGTCAGCACCTGATCCATCTCGGTGGAACCGACAACGTGGCGCACGGCACTGTCGGTGGCATGCTGCAGACTGGTCTCCGGCATGTCGACGTTGAGTACGAAGTCCTGCAGGTTGCTGATCTTGTACTGCACGGTCAGCGGTACTTCGATGATGTTCTCGTCTTCGGTCAACATCTGCCCTTGCTTGCTATAAGCACGCTCACGGGTGACGTTTTCCTGAAACTTGCGATCGATCGGAGGGAAGTAGATGTTCAGACCCGGACCGACGGTCTCGTGGTATTTACCGAAACGCAGCACGACGGCCTGTTCCTGCTCATCGACCACATAGATAGCGTTGTACAGCCAAAAGGCGCCCACGACGGCCAGCGCAACGAACAGCAGGCCGAAACCGCCACCCTTGCCTCTGGAACCATTGTTGTCACTGCCGCGTTTCTTGCCGCCACCGAACAAACCATTGAGTTTGTCCTGCAGCTTGCGGAAGGCTTCGTCGAGATCCGGTGGTCCCTTGCGGTCACCGCCGCCACCGCCGCCGTTACCACGACGACCGCCGCCACCCCAGGGATCCTGATTGTTCGAATTGCCACCCGGCTCATTCCAAGCCATAGCGCTCTCCATACTGATAAAGCAAAGACGCGCCAACGGCGCGCCCACCAATGCTACAGAATGCCCGCTTGCAGCGGCAAAATCACCGCTGCAGGCTTTATTGCAAAGTGTGTTGCTCGATGAATTCTAGCGGCTGCAGGCCTTCGCGGCTGACCAATCGGTTCAACTCGACGCGGGGAATGCGCACCTGCAGAAGACTGCTGCCGTCATCGGCATACGACTCCTGCTGCACCGCACCCAGCTCGAAGAACTGCGCCCGCAGACGCGCCAGTCGCTGAGGCAACTGCAAGGTCGCCACGAACAGGTCATCGCCCAGCAGCTCGGCCACGGCCTGCTTGAGCAGCGGCAGGCCGCGCCCGTCACGGGCAGACAGCCAAACACGTTCAGGCCGACCATCGGCATTGCGTTGAATCTGCGGTTCGACACCTTCCAGCAGATCGAGCTTGTTGTAAACCTCGAGCACCGGCAGATCCTGTGCGCCGATTTCACCCAGCACCGCCAGCACCTGCTCGATCTGCGCATTGCGCTCCGGCTCGTGAGCGTCGATCACGTGCAGCAGCAGATCGGAGTTGCTCGACTCCTCGAGCGTGGCGCGGAAGGCTTCGACCAGCTTGTGCGGCAAATGACGAATGAAGCCCACGGTATCGGCCAGCACCACCGGCCCAAGATCGTCGAGCTGCAGGCGACGCAGGGTTGGGTCGAGGGTGGCGAACAGCTGGTCGGCCGCGTAGACGTCCGACTCGGTCAACGCGTTGAACAGCGTGGACTTGCCGGCGTTGGTGTAGCCGACCAGCGAAACGGAGGGGATGTCCGCGCGCTTGCGCCCGCGGCGAGCCTGCTCGCGCTGACTGCGCACCTTCTCCAGCTTCTGCTTGATCTGACGGATGCGCACGCGCAACAGGCGCCGGTCGGTTTCCAGCTGAGTTTCACCCGGGCCGCGCAGACCGATACCACCTTTTTGTCGCTCGAGGTGAGTCCAGCCACGCACCAGGCGCGTGCTCATGTGGTCGAGCTGAGCCAGCTCAACCTGCAACTTGCCTTCGTGAGTACGGGCGCGCTGGGCGAAAATATCGAGAATCAGTCCGGTACGATCGAGCACGCGACACTCGAAGACACGCTCGAGGTTACGTTCCTGACTGGGCGTAAGGACGTGGTTGAAGATGACCAGGTCGGCCTCGTGGGCCTTGACCTGATCACGCAGCTCTTCCACCTTGCCGCTACCGATCAGGAATTTCGCAGTGGGCCGACTGTTCGGCACACTGAAAAACGCCACGGCGTCGGCACCAGCGGAAAGCGCCAGTTCCTGAAACTCCTGGGGATCCTCGCTCGCCTCGGTGTTCTGGCTATCCAGATGAACCAGGATGGCCCGTTCACCCCCTTCATGGCGCTCGAAGAACAATGCAGCCCCCTGGATTAAGCGTTGCCTGGCTCGGACTCAGCCTGTTCGGACTCGGAAGCACTCGGCAGACGAACCGGACGGCTCGGTACCACAGTGGAGATAGCATGCTTGTAGACCATCTGGCTGACGGTGTTCTTCAGCAGGATGACGAACTGATCGAAGGACTCGATCTGGCCCTGCAGCTTGATGCCGTTGACCAGATAGATGGAAACAGGGACGCGTTCCTTACGCAGGGTGTTCAGGTAAGGGTCTTGTAGCGAATGCCCTTTTGACATGTGCCGCACTCCTAAATGGATCGATAATTGAATAGTTTTTGAACGGTTTTCTTTAACCAGTAAAACGGCTTTGGCACGTCTTCCCCCAAGGATAGACGGCCCGCGGCGAGGTCTCAGGTCAATATGGAGACCGTCGCCAAGTATTTCAAGGCACGTGGCAGATTGTCGCAATCGAGACTGTCCAACCAGTGCACATTTTCCCAACTACGCAACCAGGTGAACTGCCGCTTGGCCAGTTGACGAGTGGCGATGATACCCCGCTCACGCATCAACGGCGCGCTCAGACGCCCTTCCAGATGTTCCCACACTTGCCGGTAACCCACGGCCCTTATGGACGGCAACTCGGCGTGCAGGTCACCTCGCCGATGCAGGCGTTCGACCTCGGCGACGAAGCCCTGTTCCAGCATCAGATCAAATCGTTGCGCGATTCGTTCGTGCAGCGTCTGTCGCTGGGCCGGCGCGATCGCCAGTTGCGCGACAGTATAGGGGAAACGCCCCGCTCCTGAGCTGTCTTCGTTCTGACGCAGACGCAATTCGCTCATGGTCATGCCGCTGACCTTGAAGACTTCCAGGGCGCGCACCAGACGCTGCGGGTCATTGGGGTGGATGCGCGCCGCCGATTGCGGGTCCACGGCATGCAATTGCTCGTGCAGCACATGCCAGCCGTCGCGCTGACCACGCGCCTCTAGCCCGGCTCGGACCTCGGCGTCGGCTCCGGGCATGTCGGCCAGGCCATCGAGCAGGGTCTTGAAGTAGAGCATGGTGCCGCCCACCAGCAGGGGAATGCGCCCCCGCGCGGTGATTTCGGCCATGACCGCCAGCGCATCGCGACGAAACTCGGCAGCCGAATACGCATCGGCCGGATCACGAATGTCCACCAGATGGTGAGGAAACGCCTCCAGCGTGGCCCTGTCGGGCTTGGCGGTACCGATATCCATCCCCCGGTAGACCAGCGCGGAATCCACGCTGACCAGCTCGCAGGGCAGCACGCGCGCCAGCGCCAGGGCCAGGTCGGTCTTGCCGGCAGCGGTCGGGCCCATCAGAAAGATGGCGGGAGGAAGGCAGGACATCGACAGGACTCGGATAAACGGCGGCCCATTTTCAGGGCACGGGCCGTCACTCGCAAGCACGACCCGCCGGTTACTGGCCGCGCATGAACAATTTGTCCAGCTGGTCCATGCTCACCTGCGTCCAAGTCGGCCGGCCGTGATTGCATTGACCACTGCGCTCGGTCTGCTCCATGTCGCGCAGCAAGCCATTCATCTCCGGCAGGGTGAGCCGGCGATTGGCACGCACCGCACCATGGCAGGCCATGGTGCCCAGCAGTTCATTGAGGTGAGCCTGAATACGATCGCTGGTACCGTATTCGAGCAGATCGGAGAGCACATCGCTGACCAGACGCGTCGCCTCGGCCTGCTTGAGCAGCGCCGGGATCTGACGGATCGCCAGGGTTTCCGGGCCCAGACGCTGCAGCTCGAAGCCCAGCTTCTGGAACCACTGGCCATGTTCCTCCGCACAATCGGCCTCGCGCTGGCTCACCGCGATGGACTCCGGCACCAGCAGTGGCTGGCCGCGCAGCCCTTCGCTGGCCATCGCCACCTTGAGACGCTCGTACATGATGCGCTCGTGGGCGGCGTGCATATCCACGACCACCAGGCCATGAGCGCTTTCGGCAAGAATGTAGATGCCCTTGAGTTGAGCGATGGCGTAGCCGAGAGGCGGAATATCACCCTGTGCGTCCGGCAGTGAGACAGGAGCACTGCCCGCGGGCATCGGTGCGAAGAACTCCCGATACACACCCTGGGCTTCGGCCGCAGGTAGCGACGCCTCGCTGCGCTGCCCCTGATAGCCGGCGCCCGGAGAACGCCAGACGGACTCCGCAGGGCGCTCCAGCACGCTGGCTGCCAGGCCCATCTCGCCCTGG
Source organism: Pseudomonas flavescens (assembly GCF_013408425.1). Lineage (NCBI taxonomy): Bacteria > Pseudomonadati > Pseudomonadota > Gammaproteobacteria > Pseudomonadales > Pseudomonadaceae > Phytopseudomonas > Phytopseudomonas flavescens. The sequence goes on from NZ_JACBYV010000001.1 coordinate 4,183,129, forward strand.
GGGCCGAATTCGCCAGCAGCCTGGCCGGTAGGCCGCAGCATGGTTTCGACGGCCGCCGGCGTGGCCAGTTGATCTTCAGGCCGCACTTCGCCCAGCGCCCGGTGCAGGGTGCCGTAGAGGAAGTCATGAACCGTGCGCCCCTCACGGAAGCGCACCTCGTGCTTGGTGGGATGCACGTTCACATCCACCGCCGTCGGATCGATCTCCAGAAACAGCACGAAGGTCGGGTGGCGACCATTGAACAGCACATCGCGATAAGCCTGGCGCACCGCATGGGCGACCAGCTTGTCGCGCACCATGCGACCGTTGACATAGAAGTACTGCAGATCCGCCTGACTACGGGAGAAGGTCGGCAAGCCGACCCAGCCCCACAGGTGCAGGCCGTTGCGTTCGATGTCGATGGGCAGCGCCTGCTCGAGGAAACCCGAACTGCAGACCGACGCGACCCGCCGGGCGCGACTGGCGTCGTCGTTGGCCTCGTGCAGCGAGAGAATGTTCTTGCCGTTGTGGCGCAGGTGAAAGGCCACGTCGAAGCGCGCCAGCGCCAGGCGCTTGATCACTTCCTGCAGGTGATCGAACTCGGTCTTCTCGGCCTTCAGGAACTTGCGCCGTGCCGGGGTATTGAAGAACAGGTCACGCACTTCCACCGACGTGCCGACCGGGTGCGCGGCGGGCTGCACGCGAGGCTGCATGTCACGGCCTTCGGTCTCCACCTGCCAGGCCTGATCGGCATCGGCAGTGCGCGAGGTGAGGGTCAGCCGTGCGACCGAACTGATCGATGCCAGGGCCTCACCGCGAAAGCCCATGCTCATGACCTGTTCGAGATCCTCGAGCTCGCGAATCTTGCTGGTGGCGTGGCGAGCCAGAGCCAGCGGCAGGTCATCGGCGGCGATGCCACGACCGTCGTCACGCACCCGCAGCAGCTTGACGCCACCCTGCTCGACATCCACCTCGATCCGCTTGGCGCCCGAGTCCAGGCTGTTTTCCAGCAGCTCCTTGATCACCGAGGCCGGGCGTTCGACCACCTCGCCGGCGGCGATCTGGTTGGCCAGCCGCGGGCTCAGCAGCTGGATGCGCATCGCTTCACTCATGGCTGGGCAGCCAGCGAAGTGGCGGGGATCTGCAGGGTCTGGCCGACCTTGATCACATCGGACTTGAGGGAGTTGGCACTGCGCAACGTGGCCAGGCTGATCTGGTAGCGCTGGGCGATCAACGCCAGGCTTTCGCCGGAACTGACCCGATGCTCGCGTGGCCCCTGGGCGATCTTGCCGTTGTCACGCAGCCAGGCGATATAGGTACCAGGTGGCGGGTTCTGCTCGAAGAACTGCTTCACGCCGGTGACGATCGAGCGCGACAGGCTCTGCTGGTGGCTGGCGGAATGCAGCTTGCGCGCCTCGCTGGGGTTGGAGATGAAGCCGGTTTCCACCAGGATCGACGGAATGTCCGGCGATTTCAGCACCATGAAACCCGCCTGTTCGACCCGGCGCTTGTGCAGCGGCGTGACTTGGCCCATCTGCCCGAGAACCTTCTGGCCAACGTTCAAGCTGGACGACAACGACGCCGTCATCGACAAATCGAGCAGCACGCCAGCGAGCATCCTGTCCTTGTCTTCGAGGCTGACGTTGCCGGCCCCACCGATCAGGTCGGACTGGTTTTCCGCATCCGCCAACCAGCGGGCGGTTTCGGAGGTGGCACCACGATCCGACAGCGCATATACCGAGGCACCGAACGCCGCAGCCCGGGGCGCGGCATCGGCATGAATGGACACGAACAGATCGGCGCCCTTCTTGCGGGCGATCTCGGTGCGCTTGCGCAGCGGGATGAAATAGTCGCCGGTACGCACCAGTTCGGCACGGAAACCTTTCTGGGCATTGATCTGGCGCTGCAACTCCTTGGCGATGGACAGGGTCACGTGCTTCTCGAGCTGCCCCTTGACCGGCCCCAGAGCCCCGGGGTCCTCGCCACCGTGCCCAGCGTCGATGGCGATCACGATATCGCGCTTGCCGCCTGGCACCGGCGCCAGCTTGGGCGGCGCCTGGGTCGGCGTGACCGGCACTGGCGGCGCACTGGCCGTGGTGGTCGACGGCAGGCTTGGCGCGGCGTCCGAGGCTTGGTCGAACAGATCGACCACCAGGCGATGGCCATATTGCTGATTCGGTGCCAGCGTGAAACTCTTCGGCGTAACCTGAGATGACAGGTCGATGACCACGCGCAGATCGTCAGGGGTCCGCTGCGCAGAGCGCACGGACGTGATCGGTGTATTGCTCAGCGCGAGCTTGTCCAGCGGCGTCACCAGTTTGGCACCGCTGATATCGATAACGATGCGATCCGGGGCAGACAGGGTAAAGACGCTGTGCTGCACCGGCCCGGAAAGGTCGAAAACCAGACGCGTGTTGTCCGGCGCGCGCCAGAGGCGAACGCTGCGCACATCCGACGCGGCCCACACGTCGACCGCCATGACCGTCAACATCAGCCCGACCGCGATCAATCGCGCGCCTATGCGCATACCCGCCCCCACTTTCTTGTTCATGCTCTGGCAGCCAATTCGGCGCACCAGCTATCACCCTTCGCGCCATGGCTGCGAAGTAGCAGCGACCGGCCACCCGCTCGCGGGGTAATGGTAATGTCCATGTCGGCCTTTGGCAAAACGCCTACACCGCGCTGTGGCCACTCGATCAGGCACAGGGCGTCGCCCTCGAAGTAGTCACGAATCCCCAGAAACTCCAGTTCCTCGGGATCGACCAGCCGGTACAGGTCGAAATGGAAAGCGCGGACCGTGCCGATTTCATAAGGCTCGACCAGTGTGAAGGTGGGGCTCTTGACCGCGCCCCTGTGGCCCAGGCCTTGCAAAATGCCACGCGAGAGCGTGGTCTTGCCCGCTCCGAGGTCGCCTTCGAGGTAGATCACCCCACGTCCTTCGGTGACATTGGCGATACGCGCGCCGAGCGCCAGCATGGCGTCCTCATCGGCGGCGAACAGTTCTATTTCCGACAAGCGGCTCGCTCCTGTAACAAATGGCGGATAGCGTCGCACAGATCGCTCGCCGCCAGACCATTTCCTTTTCCTGCCAGATACTCACCCGCCCCGGCGTGCAGCCAGACGCCCAGGCCTGCAGCCTGCCAGGGCGTGCAACCCTGAGCGATCAGGGCGCCGATCAGCCCGGCCAGCACATCCCCCAGGCCTGCACCGGCCATCACCGGGTCGCCTCGGTCGCAGACCAGCAAGCAGCCCATCGGGTCGGCGATCAGCGTACCGGCACCCTTGAGCACGCAAATCACCTGATAACGCTGGGCCAGCGCCCTGGCAGCAGCCGGACGATCGGCCTGCAACGCCTGAGTCGAGATGCCCAGCAGACGCGCAGCCTCTCCCGGATGCGGGGTCACCACGCTGCCCGGAGGAATACTCACCACCCCCTCGGCCAGCAGATTGAGCGCATCGGCGTCCCAGACCTGCGCGGCCGGCGCCGTCACTGCGACCGACAGCAGGCTGCGTCCCCAGGCGCTCTGGCCAAGCCCGGGCCCGACCACCCACACCGTGATGTTGCCACCAAGCCCATGCAACTGATTGGCCGAGGCGACCGCCAGGCTCATGACTTCCGGCAGACGACTCTGCGCTGCCGCGAGATGCTCGCCGCGGGTCGCCAGGGAGACCCTACCGGCACCGCTGCGCAGGGCACTGTGCGCCGACAGCAGCGCAGCACCACCCGTGCCGTGATCGCCGCCGACCACCAGTACATGCCCAAGCTGGCCCTTGTGAGCGGTTGGTGCCCGCGCGGGCAGGTGCGGCAGAACATCGCCGGCCAGACGCTGCGCCACCCACGACTGGTTCGCGACATTCGACTGCAGGTCGTCGAACAGCAGGCGGCCGACATGGTCGAGCGCCTGGCCTACAAACAGGCCCACCTTCAAGCCGATCAGGGTCACGGTGAGCTGGGCGGCCACCGCCACGCCCAGCACCTGGCCGGTATCGGCGCAGATACCCGAAGGGATATCCACCGCCAACACGGGGCGAGCGCTATGATTCATCCATTCGATGGCCGCCGCGTAAGGCTCGCGCACGGCGCCTGCCAGACCGGTGCCAAGCAATGCGTCGACGAGCACGCCCCGTGCTTCGTGGCCTGCCTCCCAGGCAAGCACTTCGACACCGGCGGCCAGGGCCTCATCGCGGGCCAGCGCCGCGTCGCCCTGCAGACGCTGCGGCTCGGCCACCGCCAGCACACGAACCTGCCACCCGGCACGCACTGCCAGCACGGCCAGCAGATACCCATCACCGGCATTATTACCGTGACCGGCCAGCACGGTGACCGCACCGGCATCCGGCCAGCTGCGGCGCAGGGCCCGCCAAATGGCGTGCGCAGCACGCTGCATGAGCGCGAAACCGGGCGTGCCGGCAGCGATCAGCTCGGCGTCCAGCGCGCGCACCTGAGCGGCGCTGTAGAGCGCAACGGGAAGATCGTCTGATGAATGCCGCATGCCTGTGCTCCGATGTCTGGCAGAATTATACGTCGACTATCCAGATTCCCGCCCAGCATGACTGACGCCACCCCCGACCTCACCAGCCTCGCCCAGTCCATCAAGGACTGGGGGCGCGAACTGGGCTTCCAGCAGGTTGGCATCAGCGGCTTGGAGCTGGGCGAACACGAGGCGCACCTGCAGCGCTGGCTGGATGCCGGCTACCAGGGCGAGATGGACTATATGGCCGCACATGGCCGCAAACGTTCACATCCGGACGAACTGGTACCCGGCACCCTGCGGGTGGTCTCGCTGCGCATGGACTACCTGCCCGGCGACACACAGATGGCGCAACGCCTGCAGGAACCTGAAAAGGCCTACGTCTCGCGCTACGCCCTGGGCCGTGATTACCACAAACTGATCCGCAAACGCCTGCAACAATTGGCCGAGCGCATTCAGCAGGCCATCGGGCCATTCGGCTACCGCGCCTTCGTCGACAGCGCACCGGTGCTGGAAAAGGCCATTGCCGAACAGTCGGGCCTGGGCTGGATCGGCAAGAACACGCTGGTACTCAACCGCAAGGCCGGCAGCTACTTCTTTCTCGGTGAGCTGTTCGTCGACATCCCGCTGCCCGAGGACCCGCCCCACGGCAGCGAACACTGTGGTCGCTGCAGCGCCTGCCTGGACGTCTGCCCGACGGCGGCCTTCGTCGGCCCTTACGTGCTCGATGCACGGCGCTGCATCTCCTACCTGACCATCGAACTGAAAGGTCCGATACCCGAGGATCTGCGCGCTCCCATTGGCAACCGCGTGTTCGGCTGCGACGACTGCCAGATGGTCTGCCCCTGGAACCGCTTCGCCAAAGCCACCGAGCAGGGCGACTTCCAGCCACGGCACAGCCTGGACAACGCCGAGCTGGCCGAGCTGTTTCGCTGGAGCGAGGAGGAGTTTCTCAGCCGCACCGAGGGCTCACCGCTGCGCCGCGCCGGCTACGAGCGCTGGCTGCGCAACCTGGCCGTCGGTTTGGGCAACGCACCGTCGACCATCCCGGTGCTGGAAGCGCTGCAAGCGCGCCGCGAGTATCCGTCTGAGCTGGTGCGCGAGCACGTGCAGTGGGCGCTGGATCAACACGCCAGACGCGCCTAGGGTTACGCCTTCGGCCAACCCAGGCTACTGGCTTCTAGGCTTGCGGCTTGACGCTGCCGCCCTCAGACCTTGAGCAGGTGCTGGCGGTAGTACTTGAGCTCGGCGATCGACTCGCGGATGTCGTCCAGCGCCTGATGGCTGCCTTTTTTCAGAAAGCCATCCTTAACCCCAGGCGCCCAGCGCTCGGCGAGAATCTTCAGGGTCGAGACATCCAGGTAGCGGTAGTGGAAGTAGGCTTCCAGTGTCGGCATGTAGCGGTAGAGGAAGCGGCGGTCCTGCCCGATGCTGTTGCCGCAGATCGGCGACTTGCCCTTCGGCACCCACTTTTCCAGGAAGGCGATGGTCTGCGCTTCGGCTTCGGCCTGGCTGACACGGCTCTCGCGAACCCGCTGGGTGAGGCCGCTTTCACCGTGGGTGCGCGTGTTCCACTCGTCCATGGCGGCCAGGCGTTCATCGCTCTGGTGCACGGCGATCACCGGGCCTTCGGCCAGCACATTGAGCTCGGTGTCGGTGACGATGGTGGCCATCTCGATGATGACGTCCGTCTCGGGATCGAGACCGGTCATTTCCAGGTCGATCCAGATCAGGTTCTGTGGATTCTGCATGCTGCGCTCCTCTGTAGTGCCGCCATTCTAGCTAATCGCCGCGCCCTGCGCGCCGTCGATCTCCCAGAGCAGCAGGCGCGAATCGCGCCAGTCCTTCAACTGCACCACACGCTGCGGCGCCACACCGGGAATGTCGAAGGTGTTGCTGATCAGCCAGGCACCTGCTGGCAGCTCGAGCCGGGCCTTGTCCCAGAGCGCCGGCATGGGCGCCGGGGACAGGAAGCAGTAGGCCACGTCGATCGCGGCAAGGTCGCTGCGCCAGAGGTTCTGGTAACGAATCTGGCAATTGCGTTGACCGATGCTGCGCAGCCAGGCGATGGCATAGGACAGCGGCGCAGTCTCGACGCCGGTGAAGCGGGCCTGGGGAAAGCGCCGCGCCAGCCATAACAGCGTGCCCGCCGGGCCGCAGCCGAGATCGACGAAAGCGAAGCGCTCACCCCGCTCCTCCAGCAACCGCGCCAGCTCGCGACGGCTACCAGCGCCGGTGAGGTACAGCGGCACCCGCTCGGAGAAACTGTTCCAGTTGAACAGCAACAGCAGCAGGAACCCGAGCAGAAACAGCCAGGACGGCAACGGTGCTCCACTGGCCAGCAGCAGAGCGGGCGCGAACAGCAGGTTCAGCCACCACCACCAGCGCGACAGGCCGAACCAGCGCGCCAGGCTGGCCGACAGCAGGCCATGCAGCAGACCGGCCGCCAGCGGACTTGGCCGCCAGCTGGACAACTGCGCGACAGCGACAATGGCCAGCCCCATGCACAGGGTGACGACGAGCTGGATCAGCAATGCCAGCAACGCTGGGTAGCGCTCACCCAACCGATGCAGCGCGCGATAAAAGACGGCCATGCCACAAGGCTCAATGAAAGATGGATGGCCAGTCTAGCGCTGGCATGCGCAAATTGCCGCCCTCGGGGCATGCTAGACTCGCCTCCATTTTCAGCGCATCACACACTCGGAAGCCCCATGGCCAAACGCCAACTCAACCGCCGGCAAAACTGGCGCATCGAAAAAATCCAGGGCGAACGTGCCGCACGTGCGGCCAAACGCGAATCCCGCGTGGTGGAAACCCTGGAAGGCGGCGATCTGGGCCCGGAACAGACCGGCCTGGTGATCGCTCACTTCGGTGTGCAAGTGGAAGTCGAGGCCACGGACGGCGAGCTGTCAGGCCAGATTTTCCGCTGCCACCTGCGCGCCAACCTGCCGACTCTGGTTACCGGCGACCGGGTGGTGTGGCGCCCCGGCAACCAGGGTATTGGCGTGATCGTCGCCCAACTGCCACGCGACACCGAGCTGTGTCGCCCGGACACCCGTGGCCAACTCAAGCCGGTAGCGGCCAACGTCGATCTGATCGTCATCGTCTTCGCGCCACTGCCCGAGCCCCATGCCAACCTGATCGACCGCTACCTGGTTGCAGCCGAGCATGCTGGCATCCGCCCACTGCTGCTGCTCAACAAGGCCGATCTGATCGATGCACAGAATGAAACGGCGCTGAACGCATTGCTCGGCGTGTACCGCCAGTTGGGTTACCCGCTGCTGGAAGTGTCTGCCCTGGAAGGTGATGGCATGGAGCAGCTCAAGCAGCAGCTCGATGGCAATATCAGCGTATTCGTCGGCCAGTCCGGTGTGGGCAAGTCGTCGCTGGTCAACAGCCTGCTACCGGGCGTCGACACCCGAGTCGGCCCCTTGTCCGAACTGACCGGCAAGGGCACACACACCACCACCACGGCACGGCTGTTCCATTTCCCCGGTGGCGGCCAGCTGATCGACTCACCGGGTATCCGGGAATTCGGTCTGGTGCACGTTAGCCGGGACGACGTGGAGGCTGGCTTCATCGAGTTCGCCGAGCTGCTCGGCCATTGCCGCTTCCGCGACTGCAAGCACGACCGCGAGCCAGGCTGTGCACTGCTCAAGGCATTGGAGGATGGGCGCATTCAGCCGCAGCGGATGAACAGCTACCGGCACATTCTCGCCAGCCTGCCGGAGGCCGAGTACTGAATGAGGGCAGCAGCGCCCATGCACCACTGCCCGGGCGTACCCACTCAGCGGGCTTTGGCCATGCAGGCCGATCACTCCTCGGGCTGATCCACCTGCAGCGTGCCGTCTTCGAAGATGTTCAACCGTTCACGCACTTGCTCGTTGGATAACGGCGCACCAGCCGGTGCACCAGTACCACCAGCACCACCAGCGGGCGCATCCGGTGCTGGATCGGGCGCCAGCTCGCCGCCACCCTGCTCACCTTCGATGTTGCGCTGAGCCTTCTTGGTCAGCACCACGATATCGATACGGCGATTGACCGGATTGAACGGATCGTTGCGGTCGAACAACGCCGAAGATGCATACCCGACCACCCGCGCCACCTGAGCATCGTCGTAACCTGCTGCGATCAACACCCGACGCGCGGCGTTGGCGCGGTTGGCCGACAGCTCCCAGTTGCCGAAACCACCAGCGCCGGCGAACGGCTTGGCATCGGTATGACCGCTGACGCTGATCTTGTTCGGTACCGCCTTGATGGTGTCGGTCAGGGCGAACAGGATGTCCTCGAAATAGGGCTGCAACTGGGCGCTGCCCAGGGCGAACATGGGCCGGTTCTCGGCATCGACGATCTGAATGCGCAGACCGTCCTGGGTAATCTCGAAAAGAATCTGATCCTTGAAACGCTGCAACTGCGGGTCCTGCTCGACCTTGTTCTGCAGTTCCTGCAGCAGCAACTCCAGACGCTCGCGCTCCACCTCTTCGGCCTTGGCCTCGGCCTGCTCGGCGTCCAGTTCGGCAGGATCCTTGGGATCAGTGTCCGCTTCGTCCCCCGGCGCCTCCTGGGGCTGTTCGTTGAGGGTGCGATCCGGCGATGGGGTCGGCGAGCCGCCCAGGTCGATGACGTAGGGGCTGGCACTTTCAGAAAAACCGATAGGGTCCTTGAAATAGCCGGAAATCAGCTTCTTCTGCTCGGGCGTGGCCGAGGACATCAGCCACATCACCATGAAGAAGGCCATCATCGCCGTGGCGAAGTCGGCGAAGGCGATCTTCCAGGCACCACCATGGTGGCCCCCGGCGACCTTCTTGACCCGCTTGACGATAATCGGCTGGTTGTTTTCCATGGTGCTTAGTTCCCGCGCATTGCCTGTTCAAGCTCGCTGAAGCTTGGGCGGTGCGCCGGGTAGAGGGTCTTGCGCGAGAACTCCACCGCCAGCGACGGCGGCATCCCGGAAGCGGAGGCGACCAGGCCAGCCTTGATGGCCTCGTAGACGTTCAGTTCTTCCTTGGCATCGTGTTCGAGGGCGGCGGCCAATGGACCGAAAAAACCATAGGAGGCGAGAATGCCGAGAAAGGTACCGACCAGTGCCGTACCGACTTTCTCGCCAATCTGCGCGTTGTCCGCCTCGGCCAGGATCGACATGGTGATCACGATACCCAGTACAGCCGCCACGATACCCATGGCCGGCATGCCGTCGGCGATCTTCGCCACGGCATGGGCGGGATGCTCGAGTTCCTCCTTCAGGCCAACCAGTTCCATGTCGAACAGGCCTTCCAGTTCGTGCGGCGCCATGTTGCCCGAGGACATGATGCGCAGGTAATCGCAGATGAAGGCGACCATGCGCTCATCACCCAACACCGCCGGATACTTGCTGAAGATCGGGCTGGCCGCGGGATCCTCGAGATCGGCCTCGATGGCCATCATCCCTTCACGGCGCGCCTTGTTGAGGATCTCGTAGAGCAGGCGCAGCACTTCCAGGTAGTAATCATGGGTAAAGCGCGACTTGAACATCTTCAACGACTTCTTGAGGACGGTCATGAACATGCTGCCCGGGTTGGCCTGCAGAAACGCGCCCAGCGCGGCACCGCCGATGATCAACACCTCGAAGGGATGCACCAGCGCCATGAGTTTGCCGCCAGACGCGACGAAACCGCCAAAGACGCAAGCGAAGACAACGATGATGCCGATGATTTTGGCCATAAGGAAAACTTACTGAAGTGAAAAGAAAGGGAATGCACGAAACACCCCTTCTACTTATCGGAAGAGATGCGCGAGACTATAGTCAGTTAAGTCTAAAAAAAGCCATTTTGGCATATCCCCATGGTCGCAAGCACGCCGTTACCGCGCACCCTCGATGCCTGGCTCAAGCAGCTGGACGGTCAGGTGTTGCCCATCCCGACCCACTATCACCAGCAGGTTCGCCGCGCCCTGGGCGATAGCCGCCGCTCGCTGCGCGAGATCGCCGACCTGATGCAGGATAGCCCGGCACTGGTGCTCTGCGTGCTGCGCGAAGCCAATCGCAAGAGCAGCAGCCTTGGCGAAGCGGCAGAAAGCCTGGAAACCGCCCTCAATCGCCTGGGCCTGAAACGCGCCGAAGAGCTTTTGATGCGCATACCGGCCAAGGCTGTCGCCGACATTCCCCAGCCGCTGCGGCAGATCCAGTTGATCAGCCAGCATGCTGCGCAACAGGCCAACGGCCTGTTCGCCGCACGCCTCGCCAGGCTGTGGCAGGAAATCCACTGGGGCAGCCTGCTGTTCCTCTCCCCGGTCTGGGCACTGCTGGCGGCTCACCCTCATCTGTTCGAGGCCTGGGAGCAGCGCGTACTGATCAACGGCGAACGGCCGGCGCGGGTCGAACGCGAGTTGCTGGGCATTTCCCTGTTCGAATTGTGCCTGGCGCTGGCCGAACACTGGCGCCTGCCGGCGTGGATCATTCAGGGCTATCAACTGCTGCTCAACGACCGACGCCTGCTGGCCAAGGCGCTGCGCCTGGCGCGCAAGCACGACGACCCGCTGCGTCAGCAGCAGGAACTGGACGCCGACCCGACGCTGCAGCGTTGGCTGACCCAGCCGGCCAACAGCATCCTGCTGGCCAACGTGCTGGCCGTTTCCGCGCACAACGCCTGGACCGGCAGTCACACCCGGCGCTGGCAGCGGCTCAACAGCCTGTACCTGCAGATGCCACTGCCGGAGCTGCACCAGCACATCCATCAGAATGCTGCGCAAAGCGCACGGCAGCTGGACACCACCGACCTCTGGCACCCGGCCGAGGCACTGCTCTGGCCCTGGAACGTACGGCACTTCCAGCCGCCCAAGCCGGCGCCAACGTCGCCACTCGCCGACTGGCGACAACTGTGCGCTCAACTGCTCGCCCAGCCGACGGCGTTCAGCAACGTGCAGCAACTCACCACCTGCGCCCGCCAGGCCTTGCAGGCGACCGGCCTGTCGCGCCTGCTCATGCTGCTCGCCGACCGCACCCACAGCCGCCTGCAGGTGCAACAGCATGCTGGCGTCGACGCCACCGCCAGCGGCCTGGCTGTCGACCCGGCGCAAAGCCAGGTGCTGCGTCGCCTGCTGCAGACGCCTGCGCAATTGCGTCTCACGCCCGCCAATATCGCCCAGTTTTCCGCGCTGCTGCCGGGCAATCTGAAGGCCCTGCTGCCCAGTGAGCACCTGCTGATCCGCTCCCTGGCCAGCAACGACCGGGTGGTGATGATCCTGTTCGCCGATCTGCACGGCAAACCGATCAGCGATACCGCTTTGCAGGCGTTCGCCAAGACCGCGCAATGCATAGAGCGCGCCCTGGACACGTTCAGCAAACGTAAGCGCTGAACCGCGGCTCTTTTCCCAGGCCATGGCTGCGCTACAATCCCGTTCTCATTTCTGCCAACGAGGCCCGTATGACTGCCTTCGACGAACTGCCGCTGGTCATCGAGCCCGCGCACCTCGCTACGCGCCTGGAAGAACCGAGCCTGATTCTGGTCGACCTGAGCAGCCGTGCTCGTTATGAGGCCGGGCACATTCCCGGCGCCCGTTTCGTCGACAGCAAACGCACTCAGTTGGGCAGACCGCCGGCACCTGGCCTGCTACCCCAACAGGCGGCACTGGAGCAATTGTTCAGCGAGCTTGGCCATCACCCGCACGCCACCTACGTGGTTTACGACGATGAGGGCGGCGGCTGGGCTGGGCGCTTCATCTGGTTGCTGGATGTAATCGGCCACCCGCGCTATCACTTTCTCAACGGTGGCCTGACCGCCTGGGAGGCTGAGCAGCGTCCGCTGGATCAGGCTGTGCCCGAACCGAAAAGCACACCGGTGCGGCTGTCGCTGAGCGACGAGCCGACGGCCAGCCTCGATTACCTGAAGTCGCGCCTGGGCGCCGACGATCTGGCCATCTGGGATGCCCGTTCGCTGGAGGAGTACCGCGGCGAAAAGGTACAGGCCGCCAGGGGGGGGCATATTCCCGGCGCCATCCACTTCGAGTGGACGGCCGGCATGGATCCCGCCCGCGGCCTGCGTATCCGCGAGGATATCGGCCAGCAGTTGAACCAGTTGGGCCTGAGCGCCGACAAGGAAATCATCACCCACTGCCAGAGCCATCGCCGCTCCGGCTTCACCTATCTGGTGGCCAAGGCCCTGGGCTACCCACGGGTCAAGGCCTACGCCGGCTCGTGGAGCGAATGGGGCAATCTTTCCGATACACCTGTCGAACAGTGAGTGCGACTTGATTGTCCACTTGTAATTCGCCCGGCAAGAAATGCCGGGCTGCCAAGGAATAAAGATGAAAGAACGCCTGTTTATCCTCAGCCAGTACCTGACTCCGCATCACCTGCTGTCGCGCCTGATCGGCTGCGCAGCCGAATGCCGGGCACCCTGGTTCAAGAATCGCCTGATCACCTGGTTCGCCAAGCAGTATCAGGTCGACATGAGCGAGGCGCAGGTCGAGGATCCGACTGCATTCGAACACTTCAACGCATTCTTCACCCGCGCCCTGAAAGAAGGCGCCCGCCCGCTGGACAATCTGCCTGGCGCGGTACTCTGCCCCGCGGACGGTGCCGTCAGCCAGCTTGGCCGCATCGAGCACGGCCGGGTATTCCAGGCCAAGGGCCACAGCTACAGCGTGACCGAACTGCTGGGCGGTGACAGCGAACGCGCGGCGCCCTTCATGGGCGGCGATTTCGCCACCGTGTATCTGTCTCCCAAGGACTACCACCGCGTGCATATGCCGCTGGCCGGCACCCTGAAGGAAATGATCTACGTGCCGGGTCGCCTGTTTTCGGTGAACCAGACCACCGCCGAAAACGTTCCCGAGCTGTTCGCCCGCAACGAGCGCGTGGTCTGCCTGTTCGACACCGAACGCGGCCCCATGGCCGTGGTACTGGTTGGCGCGATGATCGTCGCCTCCATCGAAACCGTCTGGGCCGGCCTGATCACGCCGCCCAAGCGGGAACTGAAGACCGTACGCTACGACGAAGCCGCCCGGGCACCGGTCAGCCTCGAGAAGGGTGCGGAGCTGGGCCGTTTCAAGCTCGGTTCCACCGCCATCGTGCTGTTTGGCCCGGAACAGGTGAAATGGGCCGAGGAGCTGGCTGCCAATAGCCCCGTGCGCATGGGCCAATTGCTCGGCCAGTGAACCGGCAGCACGGCCTGCAGCCTTCGCCATGATTGGTGCAAAGGCTGCGACGATGGCCAGATGCTGCTAGAGTCGCCTCACGATTACCGAACGATTCGCTCGCATGTTGGCGCTGGAGTAAGAAAGTTTGATGGATAAACAGAGCCCCCACCTTTTGCTCCGCGTCCCGACGCCGACCAAGCAGGGCCTGACTTTCTGCGACGCCACGCCACGTGACCTGAAACGCTGGATCGCCGGCCTGCCCAAGGCCAACATCGGTGAAACCGCGCGCCAGTTGTACCAGGCGCTGATCGAGCTCAACCAGTTGCTGACCCCCTCGGACAACCGTCTGCAACTGCTCGAGCTGTTGCGGCCCGAGGTGTACTTCGTCTGTCAGCATCTGGAGCGCCACTTCCTCAACCAGGCCATCGTCCTCGACGAGCGCCCGCGCAAGGTGGCCAATCTGTGCCAGGCCCTGCAGAACCACCTGGCCATCGGCTACAAGCTGATCATTTCACGCCTCGCCGCCCAGCCGAACCGTGAACGCAACCAACTGCTCGGCACCGCGCTGCAGCGTGCCGTTCACAGCCTCAATGGCCCGCTGATTCGTACCAGCCAGCTGTACTGTCCGGTCCCCGAGGGGCTGTGGCTGGAGCTGCACCAGCTTTACCTGATCGCTCATCAGCAGGACCTCCACAAGGTGGTGATCCGCGACCCGCTGGCGCGCCACACCCAGGGGCTGAGCGTCGAGCAGAGTTACATCGTGGCGCTGCTGATCGGCTGCTCACGCTGCAACCAGATGCGCCAGAGCGCCATCGCCCGTCTGGCCGAAGCACTGGAAGCTTGGAGCACACTGATCAACCTGCAGGCTGGCGGCCATCCATCGAGCATCTTTGCCGTCGCCCCCCAGCTGGACGGGCCGCCGCGCTATACCTCGCTGTTCCAGCCAAGCGAGTTGCAAGGCGCCCTGGGTATCGACCCGACACCGCTGGTCAATGCCATCAAGGACCACCTGCATCTGCTGCCCGAGGAAAGAAGCCAGTCGCGCCTGCCCGTGCCGGATGGCTTCACCATCGACATGCTGCAGCATGCCGCTGCAGCCTGGGGCGACATTTCCGAGCGCACCTTCCAGCGCACCCAGGGCACTGGCAGCATGACCCTGTGCATCGGCATGAGCGCCTTGAACTACTACCTGGCCAACGGCCGGGCATTCAGCGAGATCCTCAAGCAGCCGATAGAAACCACCGCTTCGTTCAAGCCGGTCAGCAGCGAACCGGATATCTGGTCCAACGCCCCGGACGCACGGCGCGGCACCGAGTGGGAACATGGTCTGCCGTTCGAGGAAATCGAATACCCCAAGCCCGTCGAGGACCAGGAACAATCGGCCTCCGGGGCGGGCGAAGGCTTCCCGAGCTACACGCTGTCGATCGTCAACCACAGCCCTGGCGGCTATTGCCTGTCCTGGCCGAAGGAAGTGCCCAACCAGCTGCAGGCCGGTGAACTGCTGGGCATCCGAGACAACCCGCAGCAGAGCTGGAGCGTGGCCGTAGTACGCTGGATTCGCCAGGTACGCGGTGGCGGCACGCAGATGGGCATCGAACTGATCGCCCCACACGCGCAATCCTGCGGCCTGCAACTGGTACGCAAGGCAGAACAGAACAGCCAGTACCTGCGCGCCCTGCTGCTCCCGGAAATCTCCGCCATTTCCCGCCCGGCCACACTGATCACGCCACGCCTGCCTTTCCAGGAAGGTAGCAAGGTGCTGATCAACATCAGTGGCAAGGAGCGCCGCGCCGTGCTCAGCCAGAAACAGGCCAGCACCGGCAGTTTCAGCCAGTTCGAGTATCACGATCTCGAGCAGAAAAGCGTCGATCACGCGACCTCCGTCACAGCCTCCGGAACCCACCGGCCGGCCGGGGAGGAAGACTTTGACTCACTCTGGAAGTCGCTGTAGATTGCGGGAAACCCTCCCGCCTTCTTCTGCTGTCTTATCGCAGATTCGACCTCGCTAATGGCCATCGAAAAGAAAACCATCCGCCTGCTGATTCTCGAAGATTCGCAGAATGAGGCAGAGCGTCTCGTCAGCCTGTTCCGTAATGCCGGTAACGCGACCCGTGTACATCGGCTGATCTCCAGCGAGGATCTGCTCGAAGCCCTCAAGCACAATTGGGATCTGCTGATCTGCGCCCCCGTCAGCGAATGCCTGGAGCCCCACGAAGCGCTCTCCTGCATTCGTCATCAGGGCAAGGACATTCCGGTCATTCTGCTGCTGGCCGACAACGAGCCCGACAGCGTCACCGAGGCGCTGATGCTGGGTGCTCAGGATGCGTTGCCTCAGGGCGAGGACGAGCGCCTGGTGCTGGTGGCCCGTCGCGAGCTGGTCAACCTCGAGGAACGCCGCGCCCGCCGCGCCGCCGAGGTAGCCCTGCGCGAAGCGGAGAAGCGCTGCCAGCTGCTGCTGGACAGCTCGGTGGATGCCATCGCCTATGTGCACGACGGCATGCACATCTATGCCAACCGCGCCTACCTCGAGCTGTTCGGCTTCGACGACGCCGAAGAACTGGAAGGCCTGCCGATGATCGACCTGATCGGCAGCGCCGACCAGGGTGCCTTCAAGGACTTCCTGAAAAACTATCAGCATCTGGACGATCACGAGTTGTCCTGTGCAGGTGTGCGCACCGACGAAAGCACGTTCTCGGCGCGCGTCACCCTCTCCCCCGCAGCCTACGACGGTGAGCCCTGCATCCAGGCAGTGATCCGCGCCGAAAGCGGCAACGCCGAACTGGAAGAGAAGCTGCGGGAGATCAGCAGCCTGGATCTGGTCACCGGCCTGTATAACCGCGCCCACTTCATCGAGCTGATGGATACCGCAGCGCATCGCGCGGTGAACGACGAACAGCCGGCGAGCCTGGCCTACATTCGCGTCGATCGCTATGCCGCCCTGCTTGCCGAAATGGGCCTGGGCGCCATCGATCTGCTGCTGACCGACCTCGCCGGCATGCTGCGCACGCATTTCCCGCAGGATGCCCATCTGGCGCGCTTCGGCGACGATGTGTTCGCCGTTCTGCAAGCGGGCATGACACCGCAGCAACAGCGCCCGCAACTCGAGGCCCTGCTGCGCAAGGCCGAGACGCACCTGTTCGACATCAACGGACGCACCGCACAAACCACCCTGTCGATCGGCGTTGCCGGCCTCAACGACACCACGCCCAAGGCAGGTGAAGTGATCGACCGCGCGCAGCGCTGCGCCGATCAGATCGACGAGCCGGGCACCCTCAAACTGTTCGACCCGGCCGAGGAACTGGCCGCAGCAGCCAGCCGCGGCAGTGTCGTGGCGATGGTGCAGCAGGCGCTGGAACAGAACAGCTTCCGCCTGTTGTTCCAGCCGGTCATCAGCCTGCGAGGCGATGAGCACGAACACTACGAAGTGCTGCTGCGCCTGCTCAGCCCATCCGGTCAGGAAGTCCCGCCCGGGGAATTCCTGGCCGTGGCCAGGGACTCGGGAATGGGTGAGAAGATCGACCGCTGGGTGATCCTCAGCTCGATCAAACTACTCGCCGACCACCGTTCCAAAGGGCACGCGACACGCCTGTTCGTGCACCTGTCCAGCGCCAGCCTGCAGGATCAGACGCTGCTGCCCTGGCTCAGTGTCGCCCTGAAGGCCGCGCGCCTGCCTTCCGATGCCCTGGTATTCCAGTTCAGCGAACCGGATGCCATTGCCTACCTGAAACAGGTGAAAGCGCTGACCCACGGCCTCAAGGATCTGCACTGCCATATCGCCCTGAGTCAGTTCGGCTGCGCGCTGAACCCGTTCAATACGCTCAGGCACCTGCCCGTCGACTTCGTCAAGGTGGATGGCTCCTTCGCCAAGGACCTCAGCGATCCGGCCAATCAGGAAGCGCTGAAGACCATGCTCGCCAGCCTGCATAGCCAGGCCAAGCTGACCATCGTGCCGTTCGTGGAGTCCGCCAGCGTCCTCGCCACCCTGTGGCAAGCCGGCACGAACTACATTCAGGGTTACTACCTGCAGGGTCCGAGTCAGTCGATGGATTACAACTTCTCGTCAGACGATTGAGCCAACGGGGCAGCCTGGCCGCCCCGTTGCAGCTGCATCTCGCTTACCGCTGACCGTCGCGGTCGCGGAAACCCAGCAGATAAAGAAGGCCGTCCAGGCCCAGGGTGGAGATCGCCTGCTTGGCCGATTGCTTGACCAGCGGCTTGGCCCGGAATGCCACACCCAGCCCGGCAATGGCCAGCATCGGCAGGTCATTGGCGCCATCGCCGACGGCAATGGTCTGTTCCAGACGCAAACCCTCCTTGTGCGCCAGCTCGCGCAACAGGTCAGCCTTGCGCTGCGCATCGACGATCGGCTCGATGGCCACACCGGTGACCTTGCCATCGACCACTTCCAGTTCATTGGCGAACACGTAGTCGATGCCCAGCTTGGCCTGCAGTTGCTTGGCGAAGTAGGTGAAGCCGCCGGACAGAATGGCGGTCTTGTAGCCCAGGCGCTTGAGCTCGGCGAACAGGTTCTCGGCACCTTCGGTCAGACGCAGCGACGCGCCGATCTCATCCAGCACACCGACATCCAGGCCTTTCAGCAGGGCCAGGCGCTCCTTGAAGCTGGCGCGGAAGTCCAGCTCGCCACGCATGGCCCGCTCGGTGATTTCCGATACCTGCTCACCGACACCGGCGGCCTTGGCCAGTTCGTCGATCACTTCCGCCTCGATCAGGGTGGAATCCATGTCGAACACGGCCAGGCGACGATTGCGGCGAAACAGAGAATCGGCCTGAAAGGCGATATCGACGTTCAGCTCCTGGGCCACGCTGAGAAATTCGGCCCGCAAAGCGGCCGGATCACTCGGCTCGCCACGTACCGAAAACTCGATGCAACCCTTGCCCTGCTCGACCGGCATGTCCAGCGGCATACGCCCGGACAGTCGGTCGATATGGTCGATATTCAACCCGTACCGGGCGGTGATCGCACTGACGCGCTGCAACTGCTCGGCGGTGACCTTGCGGGTCAGCAGCGTCACGCTGTGGCGTGCCTTGCCCTGCCCGGCCACCCAGTTCTGGTAATCGTCTTCCGATACCGGCGTGAACCGCACCTGCTGGTCGAGCTTGTAGGCGGTGAAGAGGATGTCCTTGAGCACCGAGGACGCGCGCTCGGTATCGGGAATTTCCACCAGGATGCCGAAAGACAGCGTGTCGTGGATGACCGCCTGGCCGATATCGAGAATGTTCACGCCACCTTGGGCCAGTACGCCGGTAATGGCAGCCGTGAGGCCGGGCCGATCTTCACCGGTAATGTTGATCAGGACGATTTCGCGCAAGGCGTACTCCGGAGCTCGCAGGACTAAGAACGGTCTGCCGAACGGCGATGTGCAGCAGGGCCGGTGAAAAAACGCACATTCTAACCACTTTCAATGCCTTCCGGACACGCGCGGCGCTTTGCCCTGCGCGGGTCGCTCGCTATACTGCGCCGCATCTACAGTCGACAAGAGCCGAGCTCTGTGAACCGGCCCGCCCCCGTAAAACCCGATAACTTCTTCCTTCTGCTCTTCCGTGCACTGCGCCAACGTCGCGTGCCGCTGGCATTGCGCGTCGTCAGTCACAGCTTGCTGCTGGTGGCCATGGCGCTGGTGATCTATGCCTGGGTCATCGGCATGCAGTTCAAGCAGGCCATGCAGCAGCAGGCCGAAGCACTGGGCAGCAGCCTGATCACGCAGACGGCTGCCTCGGCCACCGAACTGCTGGTGTCCAACGACATCCTCAGCCTCAACGTGCTGCTCAACAACCTGGTGAAGAACCCGCTGGTGGCGCACGCGGCCATTTACAGCGTCGACAACCGCATCCTTGCGGAAGCCGGCACCCGCCCCAGCAAGAGCATGCTCGGCGAGACCGAGGGCCTGTACTCCACGCCGATCACTTTCCAGGAGGTGATGGCCGGGCAGTTGCGCATCAGCCTGGACATGCAGCAATTCCAGCAGCCAATGACCATCAGCCTGCAGAGCATGGGCATCCTCAGCCTCATCCTGCTGGCGCTGACGCTGTCGCTGAGCCTGCGCCTGGGCCGACAGATCTCCACGCCACTGATGCAGATGCGGGTCTGGCTGCGTGACCCTGATGATTACGCCCCGGGCGCCAATCGCCAGGACGAGATTGGCGACCTGGCGCGGCAGCTGCAGGCTCGCCTCGCGCCGGTAAAACCGGAGCCCGAGCCGGAGCCAGAGCCGGAATTCGACGACCTGGACGAGCAGTTCCTGCACGACGAGGATGACGAAGAAGTGGATCGCCGCGACGATCCGCAGTTCGAAGTTCGCGACCTGCGCGACAGTCGCTTCGATACCGACGATTACGATCCGCCAAGCCGCAGACGCGGTGAAGACACCGATGACGATGCCTTCGCCGATCTGTATGACCGCGATGAGACGCCTGCCCACATCCCTCCAGCGGCACCTGCTGCGCCGCAGAAGAGTGCCGTATTGGCGGTCCAGCTGGGCGCTCAGGAGCAACTGCGCCGTTTGCCGCGTACCCGCCTGATGGAGCTTCTGGAAAGCTACCGCAACTGCCTGGACAAGGCCGCGGCGCTTTACAAGGCTCAGCTGTACACCCTCAACGATGGCAGCAGCCTGATGCTCTTCCACCATCAGGACAGCCAGGACGACTACCTGACTCACGCCATCTGCTGCGGTGAACTGCTGCGCGCACTGGGCCACGCCCTGCAGATCGAAGTTGCCGACAGCGGCATCACCCTGCACCTGCAACTCGGCCTGACCCTGGGTGAAGACCTGCAGGGCCTCAGCCAAGGCGACCTGCTGTTGAGCGAAACCGCACAGGATGCCCTGGCCCTGTCTCAGCACAGCCGCAACCTGCTGCTGGTGGAACGACGCGTAGGCGAAGACGCCACGCTGCGCCAGCGCGCCCGTATCCGTGCCATCGCCAGCCCCGAGGGCGCCAGCTGCGTCGAGCGCCTGCTCGATCCGTATCCGGCGCTGCTCGAACGTCAGATGGCCAGGCTGCGCGAAGAGCGCTAGGCCCCCGTGGGGTGGATGGCGCCTTTCTCATCCACCATCGCGCCAGCGAAGCGGTGAACAAGGGGGCGGCGTCTTCCCCATCAATACCCGTTACGCAACTGACACGAGGAGTCTGCAGGCAACGCGCAGCTCGGACTGTGAATGGGGCATTACCTAGCAGGCACGAAAAGGCCGGCGCAAGGCCGGCCGTTTTCCCGCGCGAAGCGATCAGAGCTTGGCGATGGACACCTCAGTGGACTTGACGAACGCGATCACTTCGCTGCCCACGCCCAGTTCCAGCTCGCGCACGGAACGGGTGGTGATCACCGAAGTAACGATGCCGGCTGCGGTCTGCACGTCGATTTCCGACAGCACGTCGCCCTCGACGATTTCCTTGATGGTGCCTTTGAACTGGTTACGGACGTTGATGGCTTTAATGGTCATGTCGAATTTCTCCTAGGGTCGAATTTAGCTGCAAGTCTCAAGCTGCAAGCGACAACAGAGCGCCTGGGCTTTTTACTTGCAGCTTGTGGCTTGAAGCTTGTCGCTGCTTTAAAGCGCCCAACGCAGTTGCGTCGGGAGCGGTGAAACGGGATCGGGCTGCGGTGGCAGCTCGGGCAGTTGCAGAACACGATTGAGCACCTCGGCTTCCAGCGAAGCCAGGCGTGCCGAGCCCTTGTTACGGGGGCGCGGCAGATTCACGTCCAGATCCAGGCCAACCTGACCGTCTTCGATCAGAATGACCCGGTCAGCGGTGGCAACGGCCTCGCTGACGTCGTGGGTGACCAGCAGTACGGTAAAACCGTGCTTCTGCCAGAGGCCCTCGATCAGTTGCTGCATTTCGATACGGGTCAGGGCATCCAGAGCCCCCAGGGGCTCGTCGAGCAGCAGCAGGCGCGGCTCGTGAATCAATGCACGGGCCAGGGCCACGCGCTGCTTCTGGCCACCGGACAGCGCCGCCGGCCACTCATTGGCACGCTCGCCGAGACCGACAGCTTCCAGCACCTGCTGGGCCTTGGGTCGCCAGTCACCGGTCAACCCGAGGCCGACGTTGTCGATCACGCGCTTCCACGGCAGCAGGCGCGCTTCCTGAAACATCAGACGGGTATCTTCACGGGTCGCCGCCAACGTGCCGTTACCGGCCAGCAGCTCACCGCCAGTAGGCTGGTCGAGGCCAGCGAGCAGACGCAGCAAGGTGCTCTTGCCGCAACCACTGCGTCCGACCACGGCAACGAACTGGCCCGAAGGGATGCGCAGGTCGATGTCCTTGAGTACCTGGCGCTCGCCAAAGGATTTCTGAATGCCGCGAATGGTCAGCGGCGTGCCTCGCTTGAGGCTATGCAGAGCGGTCATTTGGCACCTGCCTTGGTTTGATAGGCCGGATGCCAGCGCAGCCAGGCGCGCTCCAGGCCACGGGCAGCGACATCGGCCAGCTTGCCGAGCACCGCATACAGCAGAATCGCCAGCACCACCACGTCGGTCTGCAGGAATTCACGGGCGTTCATCGCCAGGTAACCGATGCCGCTGCTGGCGGAAATGGTTTCGGCGACGATCAGGGTCAGCCACATCAGCCCGAGGGCGAAGCGCACACCGACCAGAATCGATGGCAGCGCACCGGGCAGGATCACCTGACGGAACAGCGCGAAGCCGGACAGACCATAGCTGCGCGACATTTCCACTAGCGCCGGATCGACGTTGCGGATGCCGTGGTAGGTGTTCAGGTAGATCGGGAACAGCGTGCCAAGAGCGACCAGGAAGATCTTCGCGCTTTCGTCGATGCCGAACCACAGAATAACCAGCGGAATGAGCGCCAGGTGCGGCACGTTGCGGATCATCTGCACCGAGCTGTCGATCAGGCGCTCGCCCCATTTCGACAAGCCGGTGATGAAGCCCAGGGCCAGACCGATGCCCCCACCAATGGCGAAACCAACCCCTGCGCGCCAGCCACTGATCGCCAGGTGGGTCCAGATCTCGCCACTGGAAAGCAGCTGCCAGCCGGCCTCGAACACCGCGCTGGGCGCCGGCAGAATGCGCGTGGACAGCAGCCCCAGGGCGACCGAACCCTGCCAGGCAACCAGCAGCGCCACGGGCAGTGCCCAGGGCGCCAGGCGCAGGGCCAGGCTATGGAAAGACGTGTTGCTCATTTCATACCTCAACAATCATCACGGGATGGCCGGGCGTCCACGCCCGGCAGCGTTTCAACTGGCCGACGCCGCCTTGGGCAGGATGTCGTTGGCGACCATTTCACCGAACGGGCTGACATAGTTCGCGCCTTCCGGCAGCGCAGGGCGGTTCACGTCCAGGTGTGGGAACAGCAGTTCGGCGACCCGATAGGACTCTTCGAGGTGTGGATAACCGGAGAAGATGAAGGTATCGATGCCCAGCGCGGCGTATTCCTTGACCCGCTCGGCCACCGTCGGACCATCGCCGACCAGCGCCGTACCGGCACCACCGCGCACCAGGCCGACACCAGCCCAGAGGTTGGGTGACACCTCCAGGTTGTCCTTGCTACCGCCGTGCAGGGCAGCCATGCGCTGTTGGCCGACCGAGTCGAAGCGCGCCAGAGAGGCCTGGGCGCGAGCGATGGTGTCATCGTCGACATGGGCAATCAGCTTGTCAGCGGCCTTCCAGGCCTCTTCGTTGGTTTCCCGGACGATCACGTGCAGACGAATGCCAAAGCGCACTTCGCGCCCCTGGGCCGCGGCTTTCTCCCGCACGGCGGCGATCTTCTCGGCCACCGCGGACGGTGGTTCACCCCAGGTCAGGTACAGCTCGACCTGTTCGGCGGCGAGGTCCTGCGCGGCTTCCGAGGAGCCACCGAAGTACAGCGGCGGACGCGGTTGCTGGACTGGCGGGTAAAGCAGCTTGGCGCCCTTCACCTGAATATGCTTGCCGTCGTAATCGACCACTTCGCCTTCCAGCACGCGACGCCAGATGCGGGTGAACTCGACGGACGCTTCGTAGCGTTCGGCGTGGGACAGGTTCAGACCATCGCCTGCCAGTTCGTCCGGATCACCGCCGGTGACCAGATTGAACAACGCACGACCGCCGGACAGACGATCCAGTGTCGCCGCCTGGCGTGCAGCCACGGTCGGAGAAATGATGCCCGGACGCAGGGCCACGAGGAATTTCAGGCGCTGGGTCACCGGGATCAGCGACGCGGCGACCAGCCAGGAATCCTCGCAGGAACGGCCGGTGGGAATCAGTACGCCGCCGAAACCGAGGCGGTCGGCAGCCTGGGCGATTTGCTGCAGATAACCGTGGTCAACGGCACGGGCCCCTTGCGAGGTACCGAGATAATGGCCGTCACCGTGGGTCGGCAGAAACCAGAAAATGTTCAGACTCATGGAGTGGTCTCCTTGGGATTGGGCCGCTGCATGGCCAGTGACCATGCAGCTGAATGCCTTACTGCTGGGCTTTCTGAGCGGCTGCGAGGGACGCCGGCGGTGTCCAGATCACGTCCTTGATGCTCAATTTCTTGGGGATCAGTTTCAGCTCGGTGAAGGTGTCGGCGATCTTCTGCTGCGCCGTCACCACTTCCGGAGTCAGTGCTGCAGCGCCGTAGCCCTGGCGCTTCACGGCAATGGCGGTGATGTCCCGTGGCAAGCCGAGCAGCGGTGCGACCTGGTCGGTAACCTTTTCCGGGTCGGCCTTGGAGTCTTCGCCCACGGCGCGGACCTCTTCGATCAGCACCTGAAGGATTTCCGGGTTCTTCTCGGCGTAGGGTTTGGTAGCGAGGTAGAACTGGTGGTTGTCGACCAGGCCTTCACCGTCACGCAGGGTGCGTGCCTGCAGTTGCTGTTCGGCGGCCGCCTGGAAGGGGTCCCAGATGACCCAGGCGTCGACGCTGCCGCGTTCGAATGCAGCGCGGGCATCGGCCGGCGGCAGGTAAACGGGCTGGATATCGCTGTACTTCAG
Source organism: Pseudomonas flavescens (assembly GCF_013408425.1). Classification (NCBI taxonomy): domain Bacteria; kingdom Pseudomonadati; phylum Pseudomonadota; class Gammaproteobacteria; order Pseudomonadales; family Pseudomonadaceae; genus Phytopseudomonas; species Phytopseudomonas flavescens. The sequence continues at coordinate 4,207,625 of NZ_JACBYV010000001.1, forward strand.
GCCCGCGTCTTCCAGAGCACGCACCAGCAGGTAATGCACGTTGGAGCCCTTGTTCAGCGCGACCTTCTTGCCTTTCAGCTCGGCCACCGACTTGAGCGGTGAATCCTTGGGTACCAGAATCGCTTCGCTGTGCGGGGCTGGCGGCTCGTAGGCGACGTAGAGCAGATCGGCACCGGCCGCCTGGGCGAAGACCGGCGGCGTTTCACCGGTCACTCCGAAATCCACGGAGCCTACGTTGAGCCCTTCGAGCAACTGCGGGCCACCGGGGAACTCGGTCCATTTGACGTCCACGCCCTTGTCGGCCAGACGCTTCTCCAGCGTCCCCTTGGCCTTGAGCAGCACCAGGGTGCCGTATTTCTGATAGCCGATACGCAGTGTCTCGGCTTGAGCTTGGGTAATGGCGCCGAAGGAAATGGCCGCGGCAAACAAGGCGACCAGACTCCGACGCAAAGTGATAGTGCGCATGACGCTCTCCTCTGCATTGAGTGTTTGGCCACCTGCTGCCTCGTTGGCGGGCTAGTAAGGTGGTTGATGGGTGAACCTTCACCCATGTGGAAAATGTGTGTGAATCCTTGACTCAGGCGCTCCAGCGCCCACTGATCAGGCGATCGTTTAACAGCCCCGGCTCGATCGGCTGTGGCCGGCGGTTGAGTGCCTGGATCAGATGCTGCAAGGCGTCATCCAGACGCTGTTCAAGTACCGGCAGCAGATCGCCACCGGTATCGGTGTAGGCAATCTGGCTGTCATCGGCGAAAACGCCGTGCAGTACTTCCTGCGCCTTGAGCGCCGACAGCACCGGCTTCAAGGCGTAATCCACCGCCAGCATGTGGGCACTGCTACCACCCGTGGCGATTGGCAGCACCACCTTGTGATGCAGCGCGCGCTCGGGCAGCACGTCGAGCAGGGTCTTCAATGCGCCCGAAAACGACGCCTTGTATACCGGCGTCGCCACGATCAGCCCATCGGCAGCAGCCACGTGGGCCTGCAAGCTCTGAATGCGCGGGCTGTCGAAACGGGCGAAGAGCAGATCCTCGGCCTCGAAGTCACGCACCTGATAACTCACCACCTCGACACCATGGGACTGCAGCCACTGCCGCGCCCTGTCGAGCAGTACGTTGGAGCGTGACTTCTGGCTCGGACTGCCACCCAGCAAAACCACCAACATGGGATGTCCTTACTTGTTCGGTTGCGGGGTGAGGCGCAGGTAGGGCTTCACGGCGCGATAGCCTTTGGGGAAGCGCTGCTTGATCTCGTCTTCGTCCTTCAGCGAAGGCACGATCACCACATCGTCACCGTCCTGCCAGTTGGCCGGGGTGGCCACCTTGTGGCTGTCGGTGAGTTGCAGCGAGTCGACCACACGGAGAATTTCGTTGAAGTTGCGCCCCGTGCTCGCCGGATAGGTGATGCTCAGGCGGACCTTCTTGTTCGGGTCGATGACGAACAGCGAACGCACGGTCAGGGTGTCGTTGGCATTCGGGTGGATGAGGTCGTAGAGCTCGGAAACCTTGCGGTCGGCATCGGCCAGAATCGGGAAGTTGACCGCGGTGTTCTGGGTCTCGTTGATGTCGTCGATCCACTTCAGGTGGGAGTCGACCGGGTCCACGGACAGGGCGATGGCCTTGACGTTGCGCTTGGCGAACTCGTCTTTCAGCTTGGCGGTGAAACCCAGCTCGGTGGTGCACACCGGCGTGAAATCCGCAGGGTGGGAGAACAGGATGCCCCACTGGCTACCCAGCCACTCGTGGAAGCGGATACGGCCTTCGCTGGAATCCTGTTCGAAGTCAGGTGCGATGTCGCCAAGGCGGATGCTCATGCTGTGTGCTCCTCAAGTGAGTCGTTGCGTGGCGCTCACTATGCTCAGGAACACGGAATATTAAAAAGAATAAATAATGATTTATTTATAACCAAATCAGCTGAATGGACTCGAGACGCGCCAGCACCTCGTCAACGGCGGGCCTGTCCAGTGACATGGCGCTATTCGAGCAGCCGCGCCGGATTGCCTGCGACCTTCGCTCCAGCAGGTACATCGCGGGTGACCACGCTGCCAGCGCCGATCAGCGCGTCGTCACCGACGGTCACTCCCGGAAGGATCAGCGCTCCAGCGCCGATCCATACGTTGCGACCGATGCTCACAGGCCGACCGAATTCCAGGCCGGACTCACGCTCGGCAGGAGCACGGGGATGATCCGCGGTGAGTATCTGCACGCCGGGGCCGATCTGGGTCTTGTCGCCGATGCTCACGGCCACCACGTCGAGGATCACGCAGTTGAAGTTGATGAACACCTCGTCGCCCAGGCTGAGATTGAAGCCGTAATCGCAGTGAAACGGCGAACGCACCACCACGCCCCGGCCAATGCTGGCCAGGCGCTCGCCCAGCACTTGGGTACGCTCGGCAGGTGACAGCCCCAGGTTGCCGTTGTAGCGCGCCAGCCAGGCGATGGTGGCGGCGCTTTCGGCCTGCAGTTCGGGATCGCTGGCCAGATAGAGCTCACCGATGAGCATTTTGTGTTTTTCACTGAGCGCCATGGCGGGTGCTTCCTTTGGGGGTGTGCAGTAAGTGAACCTGAAGTCCCCCTGGGGTTCCGCCAATCAGGTCGTCAGGAAATGTCCAAGCGCCACCCACTGCAGTTCCTCGATCGCCTCGCCCAACCGCTCGTCCACCTCGCAGAGTCGTGCGTTCTGCGCCTCGGTCAGCCATTGCGGGATGTCCCACAGGGCGATTTCGGTCGGCTCATCCTGCAGATGAGCGAATACACCGTAGAAATCCTGCAACAATTGACGGGCCTGCTGCAGGCCCAGCAGGGCGAGTGCGGCCTGGGCGTACTCGAAGGTCGGCATGCCCCAGTTGGCGAAGAACTGCAGCAGGCCACCGTTGTAGTAGTCGGCCTGGAGACGCCATAAGGCCACCAATTGTCGATCTCGCAGTTCGATCGCCTCGAGGTCCCAAGCGGCTTCGTCCAGACGGCGCAACGCCTGGTTCTGCAGGTCCTCCCAGGCCAGTTCCGGAGCATCCCAGCAACTGCCTCCCAGATGTCGCCAGCTGGCGGTGAACCCCAGATTTTCCAGGCGATAGTCCTGCCGCTGCGCGGGTGAAAGACGGTCGAGTCGTAGATAGCCATCCTGGATCAGGGAAAACACCTGACCATTGCGCAGATGAAAGAACACCTTCTGCTCATCGAAGCTCAGGTGGTCGATCTTCAGGAAGGCGAGTTCGGGGTAACGATGATAGGGCATGGGCCTGGTCACCAGAATGAAGTCGGAGCCGACCATGCCAGAGCCTGGCGACGCTGAACAGCGTGCAGAACTGCGTTCACCTGCACATCGGTGGCCGTAAGCTTTATCGCAGGCATAAAAAACCGGGCTTGCGCCCGGTAAAGATTCCACCACGAGGAATGGAGGCTCGCGATCGAAGCGGCGAACCGCTGTCGCGACGAGCGCCTGCAACCCATGACTGGCGCAGGCAGGCTCGAATAAAAAGGGCGAGGGAAGCGGTGCTTCGCCCCACCCGGAAAACTTAGAGCAGCGGCAGGCTATAGCTGACGATCAGACGATTCTCGTCGGCGTCTGTCGCGTTGTTGCCACGCAGCGAAGCATTACGCCAGGAGAAGCCCAGACCTTTGAGCGAACCCTGCTGAACGGCGTAATCCAGACGGAAGTCGCGCTCCCACTCTTTGCGCTCGCCATCGGCGGCATCGATGTTGTCGCCTTTCAGGTAAGTGACGACAGCTTTCAGGCCAGGCACGCCAACGGTACCGAAGTCATAGCCATACTCGGCCAGCCAGGTGCGTTCGCCAGCACTGGCGAACTTGCCGATCTGACGGTCGGTGATCAGGTAGGAGCTGGAGCCGTCACCCTGGTTGAGGAACGGGAGAGCGCTGTCGCCGGAAACCTGCTGGTAACCCGCGCTCAGGGCATGGCCACTCAGGCTGTAGGTGAACAGGGCGCTCCAGGTCTGGTTGTCGACTTCGCCGCTCTTGGTGTCGCCAGCAGCCCAGTAGCCGCTGCTGCGGTAGCCTTCGTTACGGCCCGCCAGGTTGCCGTTCTTGCCATCGGAGCCGCTGTTGAAATAGCGCAGATCGGTTTTCAGATTACCGGCCGGCAGAGCCAGGTTATGGACCAGGCCCAGGAAGTGCTGCTTGTAGAAGTCTTCCAGGTTGCCGTAGTAGTACTGGGCGGTCAGGTCCTTGGTGATCTTGTAGTCGCCACCGGCGAAGTAGAACTTGTTGGTATCGGCGATTGGCGTGCCGACAGCCGTACCATTCGGGCGAGCGGCGCCACCGATGCGCAGACCGATGTCATCGGTAGAAGAGCGGGTCTTGGTGTGCTCCAGTTGACCGGCAGTCAGGGTCAGGCCATCGATCTCATTGGAGATGACCTGGCCACCGTTGAACAGCTGTGGCAGCAGACGGCCGTCGTTGAAGGTCACGACCGGCAGCTTCGGCTGCAGGGTGCCGACGCGCAGCTCGGTTTTCGAGAGGCGGAACTTGGCGGTAGCGCCAGCCTTGCTGTAATCGTTGACGGCACTGCCATCGGTTTCCAGCGGGAACAGCTGGCCCGGGGTGCGATCACGACCGGCTTTGGTGTTCTTGCCGCCGGAATCCAGACGCAGGCCATACAGCCCGATCACGTCGACGCCGACACCAACGGTGCCCTGGGTGAAGCCGGACTGGTAGTTGAAAATAAAACCCTGCCCCCACTCATTCGCTTCGCCCGTGTTGTCGGCGGTGTTCTTGGTGTTCAGGTCGTAATAGAAATTGCGCAGGTCGAGTTTGGCGGTGCTGTCTTCGACGAAGCCGGCAGCGCTGGCCTGTTGCGCCAGCGTGGCGAGGGTGACGGCCAGGGCCAGGGTGGATTTTTTCATGGGTGTGATGCTCCGGGGCATGGATCGCGAGCCGGCTGGGCCAGACTCGATAAGCGCTAGTTATTGGCAGGTGCAAGGCTAAGCCAAGGCGAATAAAACAAAAAAGAATCAATAATTACTAATAAATTACTTTTTTGAATATACGGCCCGACCTGACAAGGTTCTCTGTCAGCAGTCCGCTCTGTTCGACGCGCGGCTCAAGCGCGGGTCACGTGGCGGAAGCAGAATGTTTGCAAAAAGTTTCGAAAGTTCCGGCATGGGTCTCAGAACAACTCGAGCTGGCCGCCGATCAGTGCGCTGAAGTCATCGTCCACGAACGGCAGGATGGCATCGGCCACCGGCTGCAGCTGCTTGCTCAGGTAGTGGCCGTAGTCGATGGGCGCGCGGCGTAGCTCGAGGGGTTCAGGGCCCGCCACGCTCATCACGTAACTGATCCAGCCGCCGCTCTGGTATTGGCGAGGGCGTCCCTGCTCATCATTGTGGGCATCGGCCAGGCGTGCCGCCCGCACATGGGGCGGCACGTTACGCTGATAATCATCGAGGCGTCGGCGCAGACGCTTGCGGTACACCAGTCGCTCGTCGAACTCGCCATCCAGAGTGCTTTGCACGTAGTCACGCACGTAATCCTGATAGGGCTGACGCTTGAAGATGCGCAGGTACAGCTCCTGCTGGAACTGCCGGGCCAGCGGCGACCAGTCGCTGCGTACCGTTTCCAGCCCCTTGAAGACCATTTCCTCGCCGCCATCGGCCTGACGGATCAGCCCGGCGTAGCGCTTCTTGCTGCCCTCCTCCATGCCGCGAATGGTCGGCATCAGAAAACGGCTGAAGTGGGTTTCGAACTGCAGCTCCAGAGCACTCTGCAAGCCGAACTCGGTTTGCAGGTGCTCGCGCCACCAGGCGTTGACCCGCTGCACCAGGCCGCGGCCGATACGCTCGGCGTCGTCCTCGCGGTGGGCGCTGCGCAGCCAGACGAAGGTGGAGTCGGTATCGCCATAAATCACCGCATGCCCTTCGGCCTCGATCAGCTCGCGGGTACGGCGCATCACCTCATGGCCACGCAAGGTGATCGAGGACGCCAGGCGCGTATCGAAGAAGCGGCAACCACTGGAGCCGAGCACGCCGTAGAAGGCGTTCATGATGATTTTCAGCGCCTGCGACAAAGGCGCGTTGCCTGCCCGTTTGGCGGCTTCCCGGCCCTGCCACACGCGTTCGACGATGGCCGGCAGGCAGTGCCGAGTGCGCGAAAAGCGCGCACCGCGGAAGCCCGCAACCGAGTGGGCATCGTCGGGTTGACGCAACCCCTCGACCAGCCCCACCGGGTCGATCAGAAAGGTGCGGATCAGCGACGGATACAGGCTCTTGTAATCCAGCACCAGCACCGACTCGTAAAGCCCAGGCCGCGAATCCATGACGAAGCCGCCCGGGCTGGCTTCGGGCGGACGCTCGCCCTGGTTGGGCGCCACGAAGCCCTGTCGATGCATCAGCGGCATGTACAGGTGGCTGAAGGCGGCGACCGAACCGCCGCTGCGATCCACCGGCAGGCCGGTGACCGTAGCTCGCTCGAGCAGGAAGGTGAGCAGCTCGGTCTTGGCGAAGATGCGCGTCACCAGCTCGCAGTCCTTGAGGTTGTAGCGGGCCAGAGCCGGCTTGTCCTCGGCGAACATGCGGTTGATTTCGTCCATGCGCTGGTAGGGGTTGTCGATCGCCTTGCCCTCGCCAAGCAACTGCTGGGCGACGCTTTCCAGGCTGAAGGACTGGAAGCTCCAGGTGGCCGAGCGCAGCGCTTCGATGCCATCGATGATCAGACGGCCCGGTGCACTGGCGAAGAAATGCTGCTTGGAACCATGCTCGCGCCAGTTCAACGCTTCGCCACCACGGCCGAGGCGTAGCGGCACTTGCAGACGCTGCGCGTGCTCGTGCAGCACACGCAGGTCGAACTGCACCACGTTCCAACCGATGATGGCGTCCGGATCGAAACGCTCCAGCCAACCATTGAGCGCCTCCAGCAACTCGGCGCGGCTATCCAGATAAGCGAGATCGAAGTCGACGTCGGCGTCACCGTTCGGCGGCCCGAGCATGTACACCTGGCGTTGGCCGCAGCCCTCCAGAGCGATCGAATACAGCTCGCCGCGGGCGGTGGTTTCGATATCCAGGGAAACCAGTTTGAGCTGCGGGCGATAGTCCGGCGCCGGCTTCAACTGCGCGTCTATCAGCACCCCCTCCTGTGTCGGCGTACCGCCGAACAGTACAGGCGCGGTAATGAAGCGCTCCATCAGGTAACGCTCGGGCGGACGGATATCGGCCTCGTAGACTTCCACACCGGCCTGCCGCAGGGCCTGCTCGAGCTGAATCAACGGGCGCTGCTGGCGGCAGTACAGGCCAAGTACCGGGCGCTGACGGAAGTCGCGCAGCTGCAGCGGGCGCAGCTCGACATCCGCCTCCTTGCCCAACAAGGCCTCGGCGCGCGCGCGCTGCTCGACAGGAATGAAGGCCACCGACGTTTGCGGCGGCAGGCGGACGAGACGCGGGCCGCTGTCGGTCGACAGCCAGAATTCCACCTGGGTACCGGCTGGCGTATCGCGCCAGTGCCGGGTCAGGACGAAGCCCTGCTGTAGATCCACCCTGCCACCTCGAATGCTGTTCAGGGTGCGATGTTATCGCGCATCGTCACGGCCTGCGCGCAATGCGGTTAAATAGGCGCCCACGTACTGCGCAGGCCCGTCATGCCCATCGACCCCGATCAGTTGCAACAGATCACCAGCCGCACGCTGGCTCATTACCAGGCCAACGCCGAAGGCTTTCGCGAGGGCACCCGCGACCATGACGTCAGCCAGAATATCGACGCGCTGCTGCGCCATATCGACGCGGCCGCCCCCCTGAGCATTCTCGACTTCGGCTGTGGTCCCGGCCGTGACCTGCGCACCTTCGCAAGGCTCGGCCATCGCCCGGTAGGTCTCGACGGCTGCTCGCAGTTCGTCGCCATGGCCCGCGCAGACAGTGGCTGCGAGGTCTGGCACCAAGACTTTCTCGCCCTGAATCTGCCGGCAGAACGCTTCGACGGCATATTCGCCAACGCCGTGCTGTTCCATATCCCCAGCCAGGAACTGCCTCGGGTGCTCAGGGAACTTCGTGCCAGCCTGAAGCCGGGCGGCGTGCTGTTCAGCTCCAACCCAAGAGGCGACAACCAGGAAGGCTGGAGCGGCGAGCGCTATGGTGCCTGGCATGACCTGGACAGCTGGCGCCAACTGCTCACCGCCGCCGGCTTCGACGAGCTGGAACATTACTACCGCCCAGCTGGCCTGCCACGCGAGCAACAACCCTGGCTGGCCAGTGTATGGCGTCGCTGCGATGCCTGACTCGGTGACGGCTATAAGGCGATAGCAGCCGTTCGGTTTGGTGGGCTGAAGCCCACCCTACAGCCGCGCATCTAACCGTAGGGTGGGCTTCAGCCCACCAATTGGCGCCCGACTACGAACGGCGGCTATCGCCATTTCACAGTCTAAATCTCCACCTGCGTGCCCAGCTCGATCACCCGGTTCACCGGCAGCCGGAAGAAGCCCAGAGAGCTACCGGCGTTCTTCTGCAGCACGGCGAACAGCCGCTCGCGCCACATGGCCATGCCGATACGCTCGGAAGGAATCACCGTTTCCCGGCTGAGGAAGTAGGTGGTGCGCATCGGCGGGCAATCGAGTCCCTTTTCGCTCAGTTGCGCCAGCGCCTGAGGAATGTCCGGTGCTTCGAGGAAGCCGAAGCGCAGGCGCACGCGATAGAACCCCTGGTCATAGGCATCGAGTTCGAAGCGCTCGGCCAACGGCACCCGCGGACGATCCTCGTAGAGCACGGTGAGCAGCATCACCCGCTCATGCAGGACCTGGTTATGCAGCAGGTTGTGCAACAGCGCATGGGGCACCACGTCCACCCGGCTGGTCAGGAACACCGCGGTACCGGCGACCCGATGGGGCGGTTGCAGGGCAATGCTGGCGATGAAGTCGCGCAGCACCAGCGCATGTTCGTCGAGGCGTTCGAGCACCAGTTGGCGACCGCGTTTCCAGGTAGTCATCAGGCCGAACAGCAGGATGCCGACGATCATTGGAACTGCACCGCCACCGGCGATCTTCGGCACGTTGGCGGCGAAGAAGATGCCGTCGACCAGCAGGAACACCGCCAACAGCGGCACGGCCAGGACTTTCGGCCAGCGCCACAACAGCAGGATCACCGCCGACACCAGCAGCGTGGTGCACAGCATGGTGCCTGTCACGGCCACACCATAGGCGCCGGCCAGGCCACTGGACGACTGGAAGCCGAGCACCAGCAGTACCACACCGATCAGCAAGCAACTGTTGATCAGGGGAATGTAGATCTGCCCCTGTTCGGCACTGGAGGTGTGCAGGATCTGCATGCGCGGCACGTAGCCGAGCTGGATCGCCTGGCGAGTCACCGAGAAGGCGCCGGTGATCACCGCCTGGGAGGCGATGATGGTGGCCAGGGTCGACAGGCCGATCAGGGGAATCAGCGCCCAGGACGGCGCCAGCAGATAAAAGGGGTTACGCACCGCCTCGGGATCGCTGAGCAGCACTGCGCCCTGGCCGAAATAGTTGAGAATCAGACCGGGAAAGGCCAGAAACAGCCAGGCGTGCACGATGGGACGGCGACCGAAGTGGCCCATGTCGGCATACAGCGCCTCAGCCCCGGTGATGGTCAGCACCACCGCGCCCATTACCGTCACCCCAAGCAACGGATTGGCGATGAAGAAGTGCAGCGCCCAATAGGGATTCAGCGCCAGCAACACTTGCGGCTGCTGCACGATGCCATGTACGCCCAGCGCACCCAGCACCACGAACCAGACCACCATCACCGGCCCGAACAGATAACCGATGCGCGCCGTACCATGGCGCTGCAACAGAAACAGCGGCACCAGGATCAGCAGCGCCACCGGCACCACCCAGTGATCGATGCCGTCGACCACCAGACCGACACCCTCCACGGCGGAGAGCACCGAAACCGCCGGAGTGAGCATGCTGTCACCATAGAACAGTGCGGCGCCGAACAGGCCGAGCATGATCAGTACCGAACGCAGACGTGGATGGCCGGCAGCGGCGCGCTGGGCCAGGGCGGTGAGGGCCATGATGCCCCCCTCGCCGCCATTGTCGGCGCGCAGGATGAACATCACGTACTTGACGGTGACCACCAGGGTCAGCGACCAGAAGATCAGCGACAGGATACCGAGCACGCTGGCCTGGGACAGATCGACGCCGTAATGCGGCGAAAAGATTTCCTTGAGGCTGTACAGCGGGCTGGTGCCGATATCGCCATAAACGATACCGACCGCGCCGATCAGCAACGCAATGGGAGAGGTGCGGGTAGTGGTGGTGCTCACGTTGGATTTCTCTGGGAACTGCAGATGCTTCAGATATACCTCTGAACCCGGCTGCCAACAGCGTCTTCAGGCGAACTTTTACGGCATTTTTACGCCCACTCGCGGTTCTTTACGCCAACCTTGCAGCGGGCCATGATCATCACTGCCCTGGACCGGAAATCGCCATGCCTACCGCTGTACCTCCTACCCTGCGTTATCCACAGGGGCCTCTACTGGCCTGCCTGAGCGGCCAGGCGAACGAAGACGCCCTGCTCGGCCATGTCGCCGAATTGGCGCGACAACGTGGCAGACCCTGGATCGCCGTGGCGGTGGGCGGCAGTGCTCGGCATGAGCGGCTGCACACACCGGAACGTCTTTGCGAACAACTGGGCGGCAGTTACGTGCAACTGCAGGGCAATGATTGCGCTGCCCTGCTCATCGACTTCGCCCATGCCAGACAGGCAGCGGGCCTGTGGTGCGCCGGCACAGGGCGGCGCTCACTGAGCGGCTCGCTATTACGCAAGGGGGACGGTTTCGAGATCGGCGTCCTGAACCTGCCAGGCAGGCTCACCGAACGCAAGGTGCTGCAGCCCACGGCGCCGTTCAGCGAATACCTGCTGGCCATCGCTGCGGCGGTGGTCGGCGCACTGCTGGCTCTGGGCGTTTCGCGCTGGCTCGACCTGCCGAACATTTCCCTGATATTTCTCGCCGCCGTGCTGCTGGTGGCCGTGCGCAGCAGCACCGGCCCGGCACTGCTGTGCGCGTTGCTGTCGTTCGGCGCCTACGGCTTCTACTTCCTGCCACCGGCCTGGTCGGTGATGATCCACCGCGAGCAGGACATCCTCACCCTGGTGTTCTTCATGCTGATGGCCCTGCTCACCGGCAACCTCGCCGCCCGCCAGCGGCGACAGTACCGGGACCTGCAGCAGGCTCAGACGCAGACCCAGCAATTGCTGCTGTTCGCCGAGCGCCTGAGCAACGCCCGTGATCACACTGATCTGCTGCAGGCCATGGCCCGCCAGTTGGATATCCCCGCTGCGCAACTGTGTCTGCTGGGCCTGGATGAAAATGGTCGCTGGCAAACGCTGGATGGCAGCCCTACCGACCTCAGCGAGCTGGAGCGGATCAGTGCCGAACATGCCTGGCGCAACGCGCAACCACGCGGCTACGACAGCCACAGCCTGGCGCGCCCGCACTGGTGGTGGTGGCCATTGCTGGAAATCGATCGACCGCTGGCGCTGCTTGGCGTGCGCACCGGGCAGGGCGACGCGCCGCCCATCGACCAGCGGCGCCTGATCAGCGCCCTGCTGCCACTGCTGAGCAACGCGCTGGCCCGGGTGAAGATCGCTGAAGCCCTCGCCCATTCGCGCCTGCATCACGAAACCGAGCGGCTGCGCAGTGCCCTGCTGGCCTCGGTATCCCATGACCTGCGCACGCCGTTGACCGCCATGCGCGGCAATATCGAAACCCTGCAACTGTTCGCCGACAGCCTCGACGCAGGTGTTCGCGACGAGTTGCTGCAGGACACCGGCACCGAAGCCGCGCGACTGGATCGCTATATCCAGAACCTGCTGGACATGACCCGCCTCGGCCATGGAGGCCTGCGCCTGGAACGCGACTGGGTGAGTGCCGACGATCTGATCGCCGCCGCCCTGCAACGCTTGCAGCCGGTGCTGCAGCCCCTGCAGGTCAGCCACGATGTGCCGGCCGATACGCCACTGCTGTGGATCCAGGGCGCGTTGATCGAGCAGGCGCTGATCAACGTGCTGGAAAACGCTGCCCGCTTCTCCCCACCCGGCGGCGAAATCGGCATTCGCGTCCGTAACGACGGCGACTGGCTGAACATTGCCGTGAGCGACCAGGGCCCCGGCATTCCCGCGGACGAGCAGGCACGCATCTTCGACATGTTCTACACCGCCGCACGGGGAGACCGTGGCGGCGGAGGCACCGGCCTGGGCCTGGCGATCTGCCAGGGCATGCTCAATGCCCACGGCGGCAAGGTGAGCGTCGCCTCGGTCGTCGGCCAGGGCAGCACACTGACCCTGCAACTGCCGCTGGCGGCGCCCCCTGACGATGAACCCGGCGAAAACGAGGCCATTTCCCATGAGTGAAGCGACCATTCTGCTGGTCGACGACGAGGCAGCCATCCGCAAGTTTCTGCGCATCGGCCTGCAGGCCCAGAACTATCGGGTAATCGAAGCCGACGGTGGCGAAGTGGCCCTGCGACTGGCGGCACTGGAGCAACCGGATCTGGTGGTGCTCGACCTCGGCCTGCCGGATCTGGACGGCCAGCAGGTACTGACGCGACTGCGTGAATGGTCGAGCGTGCCGGTGCTGGTGCTTTCGGTGCGTGCCGGGGAAAAGGACAAGGTCATGGCGCTCGACCAGGGCGCCAACGACTACGTCAGCAAACCCTTCGGCGTGCAGGAATTCCTCGCCCGCGTACGCGCCCTGCTGCGCAATCGACCATCGGCCGAAAGGCCTGCGGCAGCACTGGTCAACGGGCCACTGCGGGTCGACTTCGCCTTTCGCCGGGTCACTCTGGACGATCAGGATGTCGGCCTGACGCGCAAGGAATACGCCGTGCTGGAGACGCTCGCCCGGCACCCTGGCATGGTCGTCACCCAACAGCAGCTGCTGCGCGACATCTGGGGACCCAGCCATGTCGAGCACAGCCATTACCTGCGCATCGTCATCGCTCACCTGCGGCAGAAACTGGGCGACGACCCGGCCGCACCGCGGCTGATCATCACCGAAGCCGGGGTCGGCTATCGGCTGGTGGATAGGGATAGCTGAGCGGCCAGCCTGCGCGAGCCTCTGATAGACTGCTGCCACAGCCCCTACCGGAGAACACGATGCCCAAGGTCGGAATGCAGCCGATCCGCCGCTCGCAGTTGATTGCGGCGACCCTCGAAGCCGTCGACCAGGTTGGCATGAGCGATGCCAGCATCGCCTATATCGCACGCCTCGCCGGCGTGTCGAACGGCATCATCAGCCACTACTTCCAGGACAAGAACGGCTTGCTGGAAGCGACCATGCGCCACCTGATGCAGGCGCTCAGCGAGGCCGTCCATGCCCGCTACCGGCTGCTGCGCGAAGACACCCCACAGGCGCGCCTGCGCGCGATCATCGACGGCAACTTCGACGAGACGCAGGTCAGCGGCCCAGCGATGAAGACCTGGCTGGCATTCTGGGCCAGCAGCATGCACCACCCCTCCCTGCGTCGCCTGCAGCGAGTCAACGACCAGCGCCTGTACTCCAACCTGTGCGGCCAGTTCCGCCGAGTGCTGCCGCAACCGCAAGCCCGTGCTGCCGCCCGTGGCATGGCGGCGCTGATCGACGGTCTGTGGCTGCGCGGTGCATTGTCCGGGGAACGCTTCGATACCCGCCAGGCGGCGCAGATCGCCTACGACTACCTCGACCTGCAACTGGCCAAGGCCGACACCAACCCCAGCTGATCGCCCGCAAGCGGTAGCCGCCAATCATCCACCAGTTGCCGCGCACAGGCACCCTCCTGGTAGGAGCTGGCTTGCCAGCGAAGCGGTTGCAGCCGCAACCCATGCGTCGATCTTGCCACTGCTATCGCCGGCAAGCCGGCTCCTACGACGGCCCTCAATACTGGGCTGCATCTTCAGCCTGCGCGTCAGAGATGCAGCGAATGATTCCTCCTGAAAAGGCGCCGACTCGTCGTATTCGGCTGGTTTCTCGTCGCCCGCAGGATTTTTATTGATTGATCGATCAATAAAAATAAAGTAGGCTGTTTTTTAACCAAATCGGCTGACATGTCTTTTCATCTCGATCACGCCGATCCATCCGCCAGGCCGCGAACGGTGCCTGGCCCGATCAGGAGACGCCCCATGGCTCGATTCGCAGACCAGAAGCTCTATATAGGCGGCCAGTACGTCGACTCAAGCAGCGGCGCCACCTTGCAAAGCATCAACCCAGCCAACGGCGAGGTGCTGGCCAACATCCAGCGCGCCAGCCAGGACGATGTCGAACGTGCCGTGGTCAGTGCCGAGCAGGGCCAGAAAGTCTGGGCCGCGATGACCGCCATGCAGCGCTCACGCATCCTGCGTCGTGCCGTGGATATTCTCCGTGAGCGCAATGACGAGCTGGCCGAGCTGGAAACCCTCGACACTGGCAAGCCGCTGAGCGAAACCCGCTACGTCGATATCGTCACCGGCGCCGATGTACTCGAGTATTACGCTGGTCTGATCCCGGCCATCGAGGGCGAACAGATCCCGCTGCGCGACACCAGCTTCGTCTATACCCGCCGCGAGCCGCTGGGTGTGGTCGCCGGTATCGGTGCCTGGAACTACCCGATCCAGATCGCCCTGTGGAAATCCGCTCCAGCCCTCGCCGCTGGCAACGCGATGATCTTCAAGCCCAGCGAAGTCACCTCGCTGACCACCCTCAAACTGGCCGAAATCTACAGCGAGGCTGGCCTGCCCGATGGCGTGTTCAACGTGCTGACCGGTAGCGGCAGTGAAGTGGGCCAGTGGCTCACCGAGCATCCGCGGATCGAGAAGATTTCCTTCACCGGCGGCACGGTCACCGGCAAGAAGGTCATGGCCAGTGCTTCCAGCTCATCGCTCAAGGAAGTGACTATGGAGCTGGGCGGCAAGTCGCCGCTGATCATTTTCGAAGACGCCGATCTGGACCGCGCCGCCGACATCGCGCTGATGGCCAACTTCTACAGCTCCGGTCAGGTGTGCACCAACGGCACGCGGGTCTTCGTGCCACGCGCGCTGCAGGCTCGTTTCGAGAGCAAGGTGCTGGAGCGGGTCAAGCGCATCCGCCTGGGCAGCCCACAGGATGACAACACCAACTTCGGCCCGCTGGTCAGCTTCGCCCACATGGAGCGCGTGCTCGGCTACATCGAGTCGGGTCGCCAGCAAGGCGCTCGCCTGCTGATCGGCGGTGAGCGGGTGACCACGGGTGAATATGCCAATGGCGCCTACGTGGCACCGACCGTGTTCACCGATTGCCGTGACGACATGACCATCGTGCGCGAGGAAATCTTCGGCCCGGTGATGAGCATCCTCATCTACGACAGCGAAGAGGAAGTCATCCGCCGCGCCAACGACACCGACTACGGCCTGGCCGCCGGCATCGTCACCCGCGACCTGAATCGTGCGCACCGGGTTATCCACAAGCTGGAAGCAGGCATCTGCTGGATCAATACCTGGGGCGAATCCGCTGCCGAAATGCCGGTGGGCGGCTACAAGCAATCCGGCGTCGGCCGCGAGAACGGCCTGACCACGCTGGCTCATTACACCCGAATCAAATCCGTGCAGGTCGAACTGGGCGATTACGCCTCGGTGTTCTGACTGCGTTTGCCAGGCGGCGCCAACCGGCGTCCCGGCAGCGCTGCAAACCTGTTGCATGAGCCGGACACGGGCCTGCGATCCGCTTGGCCCAAGGCTCAGCCACCTACCAGGAGGCCACCATGTCCCAAGAATTCGATTACATCATCATCGGCGCCGGCTCCGCCGGTAACGTGCTGGCGACCCGCCTGACCGAAGACGCCAGCGTCAGCGTGCTGCTGCTGGAAGCCGGCGGCCCGGATTATCGCCTCGACTTCCGTACCCAGATGCCTGCCGCCCTGGCCTTTCCGTTGCAGGGCCGCCGCTACAACTGGGCTTACGAGACCGACCCGGAACCGTACATGGACAACCGCCGTATGGAGTGCGGACGCGGCAAGGGCCTGGGCGGTTCGTCGCTGATCAACGGCATGTGCTATATCCGCGGCAACGCCATGGACTTCGACAACTGGGCCAAGCAGCCCGGCCTCGAAGACTGGAGCTACCTGGATTGCCTGCCGTATTTCCGCAAGGCGGAAACCCGCGACATCGGTGCCAACGATTATCACGGTGACAGCGGCCCCGTCAGCGTGACCACGCCCAAGGCCGACAACAACCCGTTGTTCCACGCCATGGTCGAGGCCGGCGTGCAGGCGGGCTACCCGCGTACCGAGGACCTCAACGGTTACCAGCAGGAAGGCTTCGGCCCGATGGATCGCACCGTGACCCCGGAAGGCCGCCGCGCCAGCACGGCACGTGGCTATCTGGATCAGGCCCGCGAGCGCGCCAACCTGACCATCGCCACCCACGCGACCACCGACCGCATCCTGTTCGACGGCAAGCGCGCCAACGGCGTTGCCTACCTGCAGGGCAACGGCAATACGCCGATCATCGCCACGGCACGCCGCGAAGTGCTGTTGTGCGCAGGTGCCATTGCCTCGCCACAGATTCTGCAGCGCTCCGGCGTTGGCCCTGGCGAGCTGCTGCGCAGCCTGAACATCGACGTGGTGCACGAGCTACCCGGCGTGGGCGCCAATCTGCAGGATCACCTGGAGGTGTACGTGCAGTACGCCTGCACCCAGCCGGTGTCGTTGTACCCGGCCCTGAAGATGCTCAACCAGCCCGGGATCGGCGCAAAATGGCTGCTGGCCGGCGACGGCATCGGCGCCAGCAATCAGTTCGAGGCCGGTGGTTTCATTCGCTCGCGCGAAGAGTTCGAGTGGCCGAACCTGCAGTACCACTTCCTGCCGGTGGCGATCAATTACAACGGCAGCAATGCGGTGAAAGAGCACGGCTTCCAGGCCCACGTGGGCTCGATGCGCTCGCCAAGTCGCGGCCGCGTGCAGGTCAAGTCGAAGGACCCGCGCCAGCACCCGAGCATCCTGTTCAATTACATGTCCCATGAGCAGGACTGGCAGGAGTTTCGCGACGGCATTCGCCTGACCCGGGAGATCATCAACCAACCCGCTCTCGATCCGTACCGCGGCCGTGAACTGAGCCCCGGTGCTCATGTACAGAGCGATGCCGAGCTGGATGCCTTCATCCGCGAACACGCAGAGACGGCATTCCATCCATCCTGCTCGTGCAAGATGGGCGAGGACGCCATGGCGGTAGTCGATGGCCAGGGCCGCGTGCATGGTGTACAGGGCCTGCGCGTGGTGGACGCGTCGATCATGCCGGAGATCATCACCGGCAACCTCAATGCCACCACCATCATGATCGCCGAGAAGATCGCCGACCGCATTCGTGGCAATGAGGCACTGCCGCGCAGCACCGCGCCCTATTACACCGCCAATGGCAAACCGGTACGCGGCACCCCGCAGCGCGCGGTCGAAGCGATGCGAACGGCCAGTTAGTTCGGCAGTTCCTGAGTCGTCATCCGATAGCGCTCCGGCGGTGCCAGGCGCTCGAGATCGAAGCGCTTGAGGGCACGGGCATCGAGTATCTCGACCTGCGGACTGATGATGGCGGGTAGCACTTCGCCCTGCAGACCGCGTACCGCGAGATCCAGGGCGATACGTGCCTGAATCACTGGAGAGTCGGTCGGGGCGGCCAGTATGTCGCCTTCGCGCACCTGCTGCAGCACGCGATCCGTGGCGTAGAGCGACAACACCCGAGTGGGCGAACGGGCGCTGTTCACCAGTTCGGTGGCGAACAGTGCCGCCTCGGCGTTTCCGATCACGTAGTCGAGCGCAGGCTCGTTCTTGAACAGCTCGCGCGCCAGCTGCGCCTGACGACTGCGATCCAGCGGGCCATAACCGCCGTGCACCAACGTGATGGCGGTTCCCTGCAAAGCGGCGTGCAAGCCACGCTCGGCGTCCTTTATCCAGCCGGCATCGGCAGGCCCCGGCAACCAGCCGACACGAATTGGCCGACCTTCACTGAGCGTGGTCAGATAATTCACGGTAGCGCTGGCCATATCGGCGAAGTCGACACGAGAACGTGAGCTCAGCGTTTCACAGCCAAGGCCATTGATGAGGTCGATCACCGGGCGCCCGGCGCTTTGCTGAACCGCGATGCGTGAACACAGGTCGGAAGGATTGATGCCAGCGATCAAGAAGCCATCGGCGCCTTTACTGACACAATGGTCGAACTGCCTGACCTGAACCTCGGGATGGTCGTAGCCGCCGGCCTCGTAGATGCCAAGCCGTACGCCCAGACGCTGAGCTTCCTGCTGCAACCCCCAGGCTACGCCCCACCAGTAACGATCCTTGGCATTCGGGATCAGCACGCAAATACGCCAGGGCTCACTGGCTGCATTCGTCGGCTGATAGACATGCAACTGACCATCGACAAGAACAGGCTGAGAAAACCACGCCGCCGCCGAAAGGCTCGACCAGAGCATAGCGAGCAACAACAGACAGCGCATATGAACCCTCCCTAGTATCTGTTGGCCTTTCAGCGCGAGCCGTGCGTGAAGCGTCAACAGACCCTAGTACACTGACCACGGTTCATCCTAGCACCCATGCCTGGATGACCGGCATGGATAGAGTATGACACCCCGTAGTGAGACCACCATGACCTTGCTCGACGCCCGCACTGCCCGCCTGCTGCCCTGGATCGTCGCCATCGCGTTCTTCATGCAGACGCTGGACGGCACCATCCTCAACACCGCTCTGCCGAGCATGGCCGCCGATCTCTCCGAAGACCCGCTGCGCATGCAGTCGGTGGTCATCGCCTACATGCTCACGGTGGCACTGCTGATCCCCGCCTCCGGCTGGCTGGCGGATCGCTTCGGCACCCGGCACATATTCTTTGGCGCCATCCTGTTGTTCAGCCTCGGCTCGCTGCTGTGCGCCGTCTCGCAGTCGCTGAACATGCTGGTGATCGCACGCATCATCCAGGGTCTCGGCGGCGCGCTGATGATGCCGGTAGGTCGTCTGGTGGTGCTGCGCGCCTATCCGCGTACCGAGCTGGTACGGATCATGAGTTTCATCACCCTGCCCGGCCTGCTCGGGCCGCTGATCGGCCCCACCCTGGGCGGCTGGCTGGTGGAGTACACCAGCTGGCACTGGATCTTCCTGCTCAACCTGCCGGTCGGCGCCATCGGCTGCTGGGCCGCCTTCCGCTTCATGCCGGACTTGCGCGGCCCCGAACGCACGCGGTTCGATCTAATCGGCTTCCTGCTCTTCGGCGCCGCCATGCTGTTGATCACCATGGCGCTCGAAGGCCTCGGCGAACTGCACTTGCCCCATGTCCGGGTGATGCTGCTGTTGCTCGGTGGCCTGGCGTGTCTGGCCGCGTACTGGCTGCGCGCCGGGCGCACGCCCAATGCGCTGTTCCCGCCCAGCCTGTTCCACACCCGCAGTTTCGCGGTGGGCATTCTCGGCAATATCTTCGCCCGCCTGGGCAGCGGCGCCCTGCCGTTCCTCACGCCACTGCTGCTGCAATTGGGCATGGGTTACTCACCGGCCCAGGCGGGCATGAGCATGATCCCCCTGGCCCTGGCCGCCATGGCCATGAAGCCGCTGGCCAAGCCATTGATCGACCGCCTCGGCTACCGCCGCATCCTGACCAGCAACACCGTGCTGCTAGGCCTGCTGATCGCCAGCATGGCCCTGGTCGACGGGCAGACCTCCCACGTGCAACTGGCCATTCAGCTGACCCTCATCGGCGCCATCAACTCCTTGCAGTTCACCGCCATGAACACCGTGACCCTGATCGACCTGCGCGATAGCGAGGCCAGCAGCGGCAACGGCCTGCTGTCCGTGGTGGTGCAACTGTCGATGAGCATGGGGATCGCCGCCGCCGCGGCACTGCTTGGCGGTTTCAACCTGGACAATCAGGGTGCTGCAGATGGCGTACTGGGCGCCTTCCAGGCCACTTACCTGTGCGTCGGCCTGCTGTCGATACTGGCGGCAGGCATCTTCCTGCAGCTGTCGCCGGAAGACGGACGCAGCGCCCGACGCGTGGAGGTGGACGTCGACGAGTAACGCAGCGATCGCCACGGAACCGGGCACGGCGCCTGCTACACTAGGCACCTCTAAACGCTCTCCCTAGGCTCTGTACCGTGACCGCCACCGCTTTTTCCTCGCTTGCCCTGTCGCCCGCCATGCTGGCGAACCTCGAGTCCCTCGGTTACGCGCAGATGACGCCTATCCAGGCCCAGAGCCTGCCGGTCATGCTCAAGGGCATGGACCTGATCGCCCAGGCCAAGACCGGCAGTGGCAAGACCGCCGCCTTTGGCATCGGCCTGCTGGCCCCCCTCAACCCGCGCTACTTCGGCTGCCAGGCGCTGGTGCTGTGCCCCACTCGCGAGCTGGCCGATCAGGTCGCCAAGGAACTGCGCCGCCTGGCCCGGGGCGAAGACAACATCAAGATCCTCACCCTTTGCGGTGGCGTGCCCTTCGGCCCGCAAATCGGCTCTCTGGAGCACGGCGCGCAGATCATTGTCGGCACCCCCGGCCGGGTGCAGCAGCACCTGGCCAAAGGCACGCTAAAACTCGACGGCCTCAATACCCTGGTGCTCGACGAAGCCGATCGCATGCTCGACATGGGCTTCTACGACAGCATCGCCGAGATCATCGGGCAGACCCCGGAGCGCCGCCAGACGCTGCTGTTCTCGGCCACCTACCCGGCCGGCATCAAACAGTTGTCCGCGACCTTCATGCGCAACCCGCAGCAGGTCAAGGTCGAAGCGCTGCACGACGACAGCCAGATCGAACAGCGTTTCTATGAGATCACGCCTGAAGAGCGCCTGGACGCCGTGGTCAAGCTGCTCAACAGCTACCGCCCGACATCCTGCGTGGCCTTCTGCTTCACCAAGCAACAATGCCAGGAAGTCGTCGACCACCTCACCGCCAAGGGCATCTCGGCCGCCGCCCTGCACGGAGACCTCGAACAACGCGACCGCGATCAGGTATTGGCGACCTTTGCCAACCGCAGCCTGTCCGTTCTGGTCGCCACCGATGTGGCGGCGCGTGGCCTGGACATCGACGCACTGGACATGGTGATCAACGTCGAACTGGCGCGCGACTCGGAAATTCACATTCACCGTGTTGGCCGCACCGGTCGTGCAGGCGAGAAAGGCCTGGCCATGAGCCTGGTTGCCCCGGCCGAAGGTCATCGTGCCCAAGCCATCGAAAACCTGCAAAAGTCGCCACTCAACTGGCACCCGCTGAGCAGCTTGAAACACCAAGGGGGCGCGCCGCTGCAGCCGCTCATGATGACGCTGTGCATCGGTGCTGGGCGCAAAGACAAACTGCGCCCCGGCGATATTCTCGGTGCACTCACGGGCGAGGGCGGCATCCCTGGCGCGCAGGTCGGCAAGATCGCCATTTTCGACTTCCAGGCCTATGTAGCCGTCGAACGCAGCCTGGCCGTGCAAGCACTCAAGTGCCTCAGCGAAGGCAAGATCAAAGGCCGCTCATTACGCGTGCGCACGTTGTAAACTCAAGGAAATTGCAGATCCGCTACAGGGGGTTTCGTGCGCAATATTCTGGTTATCGAAGACAGCCCGCTGGTCCTGAAAATCCTCGAGCATCTGTTCCGCCAGGAAACGGATCTGCAAGCGGTATTCTGCGCTTCTCTGGCTGAAGCCGAGGTCATGCTGGAAACCTCGGCGGAGCTGTTCTTCGCTGCCATCGTCGATCTGCACCTGCCGGATGCGCCGGATGGCGAAAGCGTCGATCTGGTCATGCGCTACGCCCTGCCGTGCATCGTGCTCAGCGGCTCGTACAACGAAAAACGTCGCGATGACCTGCTGCTCAAGGGCGTGGTCGATTACGTGCTCAAGGAAAGCCAGCACTCCTACGAGTACGCTTTCCGCCTGCTGCACCGGCTGGAAAGCAACAGCCAGGTGAAGATTCTCGTCGCCGAGGACTCGGAGGCCACGCGCCACTTCATTCGTCATGTGCTGGCGCCGCATCGCTACCAGATCATCGACGCCAGCGACGGCGAGGAAGCCCTGCGCATTCTCAAGGAACAACCGGATATCGACCTGCTGGTGGTCGACCACAGCATGCCCGGCATCAGCGGCTTCGAACTGGTCAAGCTGCTGCGCCAGAAGATGAAGCGCAACGAGCTGATCATCCTTGGCCTGTCCGCCGATACCAAGGGCTCGCTCAGCGCCATGTTCATCAAGCACGGCGCTGACGACTTCCTGCGCAAACCGTTCTGCCCGGAAGAACTGAACTGTCGGGTGATTTCCACTCTGGAGCGCCGTGATCTGATGCGCGCACTCAAGCAGGCCGCGCAATTCGACGCACTGACGGGGTTGAACAACCGGCGGGCGTTCTACGAGCAGGGAATCCAGCAATTCCAGCTGGCCCAGCGCAGTGGTCGCGATCTCAGCGTGGCGATGCTCGACATGGACTTCTTCAAGCAGATCAACGACGAACATGGCCATGCCAGCGGCGACGCGGCGCTGGTCGCCTTTACCCGGGCGTTGAGCGCAGCGTTTCCCGATGCCCTGCTCGGCCGCCTGGGTGGTGAGGAATTCGCCATGGTCAGCCAGCAGAACGCCGAGCAGTTGAGCCAGGCTCTCGACCGCCTGCGTGAGCAGTGCGCACAGCTCAAGTACGCGATTGGCGCGCCGCCGCTGTCATTCAGTGCCGGCGTCTATCACGGCGCCCCGGATGACCTGGAAAGCCTCCTGCACCTCGCCGACCAGCAGCTCTATCAGGCCAAGCGGCAGGGTCGCGCGCGCACGCTCTGGCAGTGACGTTCGCGACCTACAGGCCGTGACGCTGCATGATCGCCGCATAGCTGCCATCGGCGCGCATGGCCGCAATCGCGGCGTCGAAACGCCTGGCAATCTCGAGGTGGTTGCCATGGGTCAGACGGATGAGAATGTGCAGGCCGTTTTCGCTCAGGGGCGTCGGCAGGAACTCCAGCTGATCGGCAATGCTCTTGAGCTGGTGGTTGAACTGAAAGCGCGCAACGTATTCATCCTCCAGCGCCAGACTCACCCGACCGTGCTGCACCATGTGCGCGGCGCTTTCGAAACTGCTGACGCCGACCTTGCGCAGATTCTTGTCGGCACCGAACTGCGCGGAGTACGCATAGCCACGTAGCACGGCGATTCGGTAGGGGTACAGGTCGGAGAGTTGAGCGAAAGCGATGCCATCGCCCTTGCGCTGCACGAAACGGATTCGGTTGATCAGATAGGGCTCGGAAAAGTGACCGAACCCGGCACGTTCGTCGCTGTACCAGGCATTGATCAGCACATCGTAATCCCCCCGCTGCAACCCCAGGATGGCTCGTTCCCAAGGCACTTCGCGGTAATCGCTGGTGTAGCCGGCACGCTCAAGCGCAGTCGCGACCAGCTCCGCTGCCACTCCATTTCCCGGTAGGCGCTGGTCGGTGAACGGCGGCCAGGTATCGGCGACCAGGCGCAACTGCTCGGCGGCCACAGCGCCGGGCAGCAGGAACAGCGACAGCAACCACGCTCGCCAGCTTTTCAATGCTCATGTGCCCCGAAAGCCAAGAGTGAACCCGCCGCATGAAACATGCCGACGGCGCGCCTGAGGTAACGGCAGACAAGATAGTGGCAAATAGCTATTCCCGTTTTATCCATTGAGCATAATCGCTAGACCAGCCCTGGCAATGCGCGGTTCGCAAAAAAGTCCGAATGGCACCCGGCGGGCTACCCGCGTCCATCCGCAAACACGCGCTTGTGGCCCTCCCGCGCCGCGCCGGACAAACCTGATGCGATCACCCTGCGTGGGCGACAGCGGAACCCGGCCTTCAGGTAAACTGCGCCGTTTCGCGTCAGCCCGCAGCGATGCCTGACGCCTAGCGTATGCGAGGACATTGCCGTGCTTTCACCCCAGGTTGTCATCATCGGTGCCGGTGCGGCCGGATTGATGTGCGCCATGAGCGCCGCCGCGCGTGGCCGCAGCGTGCTGTTGCTCGACCACGCCAACAAGGCAGGCAAGAAGATCCTCATGTCCGGCGGCGGGCGCTGCAACTTCACCAACCTGTACTGCGAGCCGGGCAACTTTCTGTCGCACAACCCGCATTTCTGCAAATCCGCGCTGGCGCGCTTCACCCAGTGGGATTTCATCGCCCTGGTGGCCAAGCACGGCGTGCCCTACCACGAGAAGAAACTCGGCCAACTGTTCTGCGACCACAAGTCCAGCGACATCCTCGGCATGCTGCTGGACGAATGCGAACAGGCTGGCGTCGACCTGCGCCTGGATACCTCGGTGAACGCCATCGAGCGCGGCGAAAATGGCTATCGCCTGAGCTCCAGCCTCGGCCCCGTCAGCTGCGAGTCGCTGGTAATCGCCACCGGTGGGCTGTCGATTCCGACCCTCGGCGCCACCGGCTTCGGCTACCAGATCGCTCGCCAGTTCGGCCACACCCTGCTGCCAACGCGCGCTGGCCTGGTGCCGTTCACGCTGACGGATCCACAGCTGAAAATCCTGTGCAGTGAACTGTCGGGTACTTCGGTGGAAGATTGCCGGGTCAGTTGCAACGGCCAGAGCTTCGTGGAAAACATTCTCTTCACCCACCGCGGCCTCAGCGGCCCGGCGATCCTGCAGATTTCGTCGTACTGGCAGCCTGGCGATGCAGTCAGCATCGATCTGCTGCCGCATATCGACCTGCCGGAGTGGTTGCAGGCACAACAGCGCGAGCGTCCCAACAGCGAGCTGAAAACCCTGCTGGGCGAACTCTTCACCAAGAAAATGGCTGGCCTGCTGGCCGAACACTGGTTCGCGTCCAAACCGATGAAGCAGTACAACCCGGCCGAGCTCAAGGCCATCGCCGAGCGCCTGGCGGACTGGCAGCTGGTGCCGGCGGGCACCGAGGGCTACCGCACGGCCGAGGTCACGCTTGGCGGCATCGATACCAAGGAAGTGTCGTCCAAGACCATGGAGTCGCTGAAGTCACCCGGGCTGTATTTCGTCGGTGAGGTACTGGATGTCACCGGCCACCTGGGCGGCTTCAACTTCCAGTGGGCCTGGGCTTCGGGTTATGCAGCGGCGCAGTTCGTGTAGTCGCTGAGCGCGCCTTTCGCAAAAAAACGCGCCATGAGGCGCGTTTTTCATTGCCCGCAAGATCAGCTGCGAGAGGCTTGGGCGTCGATCCGCGTGGCCTGCTCAGCAGCGCCACGCGCTTCACCCGCATAGGACACCGCCGCGGTGAAGACCACATCGGTGTGCGAGTTCAGAGCCGTCTCGAAGGAGTCCTGCACCACGCCGATGACGAAGCCGATGGCAACCACCTGCATGGCGATTTCGGTGTCGATGCCGAACAGGCTGGTCGCCATCGGAATCAGCAGCAGCGAGCCGCCAGCCACCCCGGAAACGCCCGCCGCTGCCAGGGACGACACCACGCAGAGCAGCAGCGCCGTCGGCAGGTCGACATTGATGCCCAGGGTGTGGGTGGTCGCCAGGGCCATCACGGAAATGGTGATCGCCGCACCCGCCATGTTGATGGTGGCCCCCAGCGGAATGGTGATCGAGTAGGTGTCCTTGTCCAGCTTGAGTTTCTCGCACAGACGCAGGTTGACCGGAATGTTGGCCGCCGAGCTACGGGTGAAGAAGGCCGTCACCGCGCTCTCGCGCAGCACCGTGAACAGCAGCGGATAGGGGTTGCGGCGCATCTTGAGGTAGGCGAGCAGCGGGTTGATCAGCAGGGTCACGATCAGCATGCAGCCAACCATCACCATCAGCAGGCGGGCATAGCCGTACAGCGCTTCGAAGCCGGAGTCGGCCAGCGTGCTGGCGACCAGGCCGAAGATACCGATCGGCGCCTGATTGATGACGAACCGCACCACCTGGGTGAAGGCGTTGGAAACGTCATGCAGCATGGTGCGCGTGCTCGGCGCGGCATGCCGCAGGAAGATGCCCAGCGCCACGGCCCAGGCCAGGATGGCGATGTAGTTGGAGGTGTTCAGCGCCTGCACCGGGCCGACGAAGATGCTGGTCAGCAGGTTGTGCAAGACATCGATGATGCTGCCGGGCGGATTGCCCTCGGCCGAGCTGATGTCCAGCGACAGCATGGTGGGAAACAGGAAGCTGGCGCATACCGCCAGGGCCGCTGCGCTGAAGGTACTGATCAGGTACATCATCAGCACCGGACGAATATGGGTGGGCTGGCCACTCTGATGGGCCGCCAGGGAGGAAATCACCAGCACCAGCACCAGTACCGGCGCGACCGCCTTGAGGGCGAGGATGAACAGTTCACCCAGCAGGCCGACCTTGAGGGCGGCATCTGGCGAGAAATAAGCGAGCAGAATGCCCAGCACCAGACCGATGAAGATGCGTAGCACCAGGCTGGTATTGGAATAGGCGGAGGCGATGCGTTTTAGAGTATTCATGTAATAGACGCTGTCCAGAATTCTAGGCTTGATGGCATTAGGGGACAGGTCAGCAGGGGCACGAGCCACGCCAACCGGGCAGGTCACCCCAAGACATCACGCGATTATAAGGGAGGGGGACGGGATCAGCGCCATCTAGATGCTTTGCGGGGACACGCAGGGAGGTCTCACTTGTTATTGTTGTCGACGACCGGAGCCTGATGGCAGCCCTCCAGGCTGCGCATCACGCAGGTTCGGCAGGTGAGCGGCTCAGCACTCGATAATGTTCACGGCCAGGCCGCCGCGTGCGGTTTCCTTGTACTTGGTCAGCATGTCGGCGCCGGTTTCGCGCATGGTCTTGATCACCTTGTCCAGGCTCACATGGTGCGAACCATCGCCGTACAGCGCCATACGCGCGGCATTGATGGCCTTCACCGAGGCAATGGCGTTGCGCTCGATGCAGGGAATCTGCACCAGGCCGCCGACCGGGTCGCAGGTCAGGCCCAGATGGTGCTCCATGCCGATCTCGGCGGCGTTCTCGACCTGCTCAGGCGTGCCCCCGAGTACCGCACACAACGCGCCGGAAGCCATCGAGCAGGCCACGCCGACCTCCCCCTGACAGCCCACTTCGGCGCCGCTGATCGAGGCGTTTTCCTTGTACAGGATGCCGATCGCACCGGCGGTCAGCAGAAAATCGATGATGCCGCGCTCACTGGCACCGGAAATGGCGTTGGCGTAGTAATGCAGCACCGCGGGGATGATGCCTGCCGCGCCATTGGTGGGTGCGGTGACGACGCGGCCACCGGCGGCATTCTCCTCGTTCACCGCCAGGGCCCAGAGGTTGACCCAGTCGAGCATGCGCAGCGGATCTTCCGTGTAGCTGCGCTGAAAGCCACCCAGCTTGCGGGCCAGGATGGCGGCGCGGCGGCGCACCTTGAAACCGCCAGGCAGGATGCCTTCGGTGCGACAGCCGCGCTCGACACAGGCTTGCATCACGCGCCAGATCGCCAGCAGACCGCTGTCGATCTCCTCATCGGTACGCCAGTGGCGCTCATTGCGGCGCATCACCTCGGCAATGCCGATCCCGTACTCGCGGGTCAGGCGCAGCAGATCGGCGCCGCTGCGAAACGGCAATGGCAATGCGGTGGCATCCGGGGCGATGACCTTGTGCTTGGAGCCGTCGGCGAGGATCGCCTCGCTGACCACGAAACCACCGCCCACCGAGTAATAGGTGGCCTCGTGCACCTGCAGCCCCGCCGCGTCGAACGCCGCGAAGCGCAAGCCGTTGGCATGCAGCGGCAGCGCCTTGCGAATCATCTTCAGGTCGGTCTTTTCGTTGAATGCGACCGAATGACCACCAGGCAAAACGATACGCTTCTCGCTGCGAATGGCCTCGATATAGCCTGCAACCTGCTCGACATCGACAGTGTCTGGCTCATACCCACTCAGGCCGAGCAATACCGCCTTGTCGCTGCCGTGGCCTTTGCCGGTAGCACCCAGCGAGCCATACAGTTCGGCCACCACCCGCACGACATTGGGCATATGCCCCTGATTTTCCAGGGCGTGGGTGAACAGCGCCGCGGCACGCATCGGCCCGACGGTGTGCGAGCTCGATGGGCCGATGCCCACCTTGAACAGATCGAATACGCTAACGGCCATGGCGGTATTTTTCTTTTATGAGGTGAAGACAGGCGCCCGGTCATGCACCCGTCGGTGAGAAAAATCTAAGACCCCACTTTCGTTATGTATACTGATTTATTCTTACCCCATTGATTAGAAAATCTTACCTATAGAATTCCGCCCATGGACCTCATCCGCTTACGCACCCTTCGCGAGCTCGCCCGCTGCGGCACCATGGCAGCCACCGCCGAGTTTCTGCACCTGACGCCCTCAGCGGTTTCCCAGCAGATCACTCAGCTGGAACGCGAGACCGACGTGGCATTGATCGAGCGGCGTGGCCGCGGCGTGGTGCTGACGCCCGCAGGTAGTCGACTGGTGGCGCACGTCGAGCGGATTCTGGTGATTCTCGACGAGGCCCGCTCGGAGCTGGCGCAGATGCGCAGCGAAATAGCCGGAGAGCTGCGCGTGGCAGCCTTCCCTTCGATCGCGGTAGCGCTGGTCGCGCCCATCGTACGCAATCTGCGCCAGGCCTATCCGCGCCTGGACGTGGTGGTGGCGGATCTGGAGCCGCAGGAGAGCCTCAGCGCCCTGAGTGCCTGGCAGATCGATGTCGCCGTGATCGACGACCTGGCCGGCGCGGCAAAATCGCGCCAGGAACACTACGAGCTGATTCCACTGACCGAAGATCGCCTGCACGTGCTGCTGCCAGCGAGCCATGCGCTGGCATCGCGCAGCACCCTGACCATCGCCGACCTGCAGGACGAGGCATGGGCGCTGGACTCGACCAATAGCTCCTTTGGTGAATTCATCGGCAACCTGTGCCGCCGCTCCGGCTTCGCGCCGCGTATCAACGCGCACTGCGCCGGGTTCGAAATGGTCGCGGCGATGGTCGCATCCGGCAATTCGATCTCGGTGGTTTCGGGCCTGCGCCTGGTGCGCCCACTGGAAAACGTCACGGCCGTAAGACTCGCACCGGCCATCCAGCGCAAGATATTCCTCGCCTACCGCAAGGGCGAGCGCAAGCATCCCGCCGTGACCGTATTCCTCGACGAGGCGATACGCACGGCAGGAATGCTGGAAGGGTATCAGCGGATCGAGCTGAACGAGTCAGGCAAGGCCTGACCCGCCAGGATCAGAAGCGGAAGACTTCCGCATCGATGCGGATCGGCTCGGCCACCGGCATCTTCGGTGGCTCCTGACGCGCTGCCGGGGTCGGTGCCTTCTTGCGTGGCTCCTCGGCGGCGATCGGCGTATTGCCGTGGTTCTTCACCGCGCTCGCCAATTGCTCGACCAGTTGCTGCACCACCGCGCTCTGGGCACGCACCTGATCGGCGACCGCCCCCTTGTGCTTCTCTTCCAGGTGCACCAGCCGGGTATCGAGCAATTGCCCTTCCCGACCGACCAGCCGCCATTGCGCTTCGAGCACCGCAGGCTGACGGGGACCGGAGTCCAGGCGGGTTACGGACAGCAGTACCTGCACCTGGGCCTTGAAGCCCGGGTTATCCGAAGCGAGCACCAGGCGCTGACTGTTGATCCGGCTCGACAGCTGGCGCAGCACCTGGCGATCCAGGTCGGTGGCCAGGCTGCCGGCCCAACGGGCACCGCCTGCGGTGCTCAAGCTGCCATCGTCCTGACGCTGCAGCAGCGCTTCACGCTGCAGATAATCGGCGACGGTAATGGGGCCCAGCAATACGCTCATCCCGTCCTTGTCAGCGGTCTTGGCGGCGCTTGGGCCACCGTCGAGCTGATAGAGCGAGACAGGCATGAAATGCGAACAGCCAGTCAGCGTCAGCAGACCAGCGAGGAGTAGCGTGAGAGGAAGCCGCTTGAAAATCATCGATGTATTCCAGCTGGCAGTATCGCCAGCGACCATGGCTACAGGTAAAGGGTCAAAAACAAAAAATAGGTAAATCACCGCGCCGGCAAACCCCGGCGAGGTGTCGAATAATCCCTGTCCATATGCAATGCGCCTGCCACCGAACGCCTTGACCCGAAAAGATGGCATAGGGCCCACCGTCAGGCAGGCCCATAAGGGGCTGTATCATCCGTCAAACCGGCCTGCAACTCCAGTAGCAGGCCATTTGCCAGCAGTTCGCTACTCGACCAGCAAGGCGTCGACGCGCTGGAATCCACGCGGCAATTTGTTGCCACGTCGGCCACGCTCACCCTTGTAGTGCTCGAGATCGTCGGCCTTGAGAGACAGGGTACGCTTGCCAGCCTGCAATACAAGCGTCGCGCCCGGGGCCAGCACGGCCAGGTCGGTGAGGTATTCCTCACGGCTGGCGACACGCTCACCCGGAATGCCAATGATCTTGTTGCCTTTGCCCTTGCCCAGTTGCGGCAGGTCGGCGACCTTGAACAGCAGCAGACGACCTTCGGTGGTGACGGCCGCCAACCAGTCCTCCTCGCGATTGGCCAGCGGCCTTGGCGCCACTACCCGCGCGCCATTGGGCAGGCTGAGCAGGGCCTTGCCGGCCTTGTTCTTGGCCTGCAAATCTTCGCCCTTGACCACGAAACCATAGCCGGCGTCCGACGCGATCACGTACAGCGCCTCGTCATCGGGCATCAGCACGCATTCGAAGCTGGCCCCTGGCGGCGGCGTCAGACGACCGGTCAACGGCTCGCCCTGGCCACGGGCCGATGGCAGAGTGTGGGCGGCAAGCGAATAGCTACGTCCCGTGGAGTCGATGAACACGGCGTACTGGTTGGAGCGTCCCGGTGCTGCGGTCTTGAAGCCATCGCCAGCCTTGTAGGACAGGCCGGTGGCATCGATTTCGTGCCCCTTGGCCGAGCGCACCCAGCCTTTTTCCGAGAGCACCACGGTGATCTTTTCGTTCGGCAGCAGATCGTGCTCGGACAGCGCCTTGGCCTCGGCACGCTCGACGATCGGCGAACGGCGATCATCACCGTACTTCTCGGCGTCTTCGATGATTTCCTTGCGCACCAGCTTCTTCAGCTTGGTCTCGCTGCCCAGCAGGGCAAGCAGCTTGTCGCGTTCCTTACTCAGCGCGTCCTGCTCGCCGCGGATCTGCATTTCTTCGAGGCGGGCAAGTTGGCGCAGGCGGGTTTCGAGGATGTACTCGGCCTGTATCTCGGTGAGGCCGAAGCGCTCCATCAGCACCGGCTTGGGCTGATCCTCGGTACGAATGATGTGGATCACTTCGTCGAGGTTGAGGAAGGCGATCAAACGGCCTTCCAGCAAATGCATGCGATGCTCGACCTTGTCCAGGCGGAACTGCAGGCGGCGGCGCACGGTGCCCACGCGATACTGCAGCCATTCGACCAGCAGGGTGCGCAGATCCTTGACCTGCGGCTTGCCGTCGAGACCGATGACGTTGGTGTTGACTCGGTAGCTGGACTCCAGGTCGGTGCTGGCGAACAGGTGCTGCATCAGCGCTTCGTGATCGACGCGGCTGTTGGTCGGGATGATCACGATACGGCAGGGGTTCTCATGATCGGACTCATCGCGCAAATCGGCGATCTGCGGTGCCTTCGAGGGCTTGGCCTGCATCATCGCGGCGATCTGTTCCAGCACCTTGGCGCCAGACACCTGATGGGGCAGCGAGGTGACCACGATGTCACCATCCTCGACGCTGTACACGGCGCGCATACGTATCGAGCCACGGCCGGTCTGGTAGATCTTCAGCAGGTCGGCACGCGGGGTGATGACCTCCGCCTCGGTCGGATAATCCGGGCCGAGCACATGCTCGCAAAGTTGCTCCACCGTGGCCTTGGGCTCGTCGAGCAGACGCACGCAGGCGGCCGCGACCTCACGCAGGTTATGCGGCGGTACATCGGTGGCCATGCCCACGGCGATGCCGGTGGTGCCATTGAGCAGCAGGTTGGGCAGGCGTGCCGGCAGCGTCGCCGGCTCGTTCAGGGTGCCATCGAAGTTCGGCACCCAGTCCACCGTGCCCTGGCCGAGCTCGCTCAGCAGCACCTCGGAATAGCGCGACAGGCGTGCCTCGGTGTAACGCATGGCGGCGAAGGACTTGGGATCGTCCGGCGCCCCCCAGTTACCCTGACCATCGACCAGGGTGTAGCGGTAGCTGAACGGCTGCGCCATCAGCACCATGGCTTCGTAGCAGGCCGAGTCGCCGTGCGGGTGGAACTTGCCGAGCACGTCACCGACGGTACGCGCCGACTTCTTGTGCTTGGAGTCGGCATCCAGACCCAGTTCGCTCATGGCATAGACGATGCGCCGCTGCACGGGCTTGAGGCCGTCGCCGATGTGCGGCAGCGCGCGATCCATGATCACGTACATCGAGTAATTGAGATAAGCCTGCTCGGTAAAGTCGGCAAGGGAGCGGCGTTCGACACCGTCCAGGCTCAGATCGAGGGTTTCGCTCATGCGTGCCTCATTGCAAGGTTGATTGGCGCAGCATCAAGGTGCCGTCGCGCTGACTGAATTCAAGTTGTTTCAAGGCGCTCATGCCCAGCAGGATTTCGTCGCCATCCATGCCTGGCGCGATGAGCGCGGATACGTCATGCAGCACGATATCGCCAAGCTGCAAGCGCTCCAGACGCGTGCGATGCGCCGTGGCGCGGCCATTGGCGGTGCTGATCTGCACAGGTGCCCCCGACTGCAGGCCCAGGCTGCGGGCAACCTGGCTGGGGATCGCGACCTGGGTGGCGCCGGTGTCGAGCAGAAAGGTCACCGAGTCACCGTTGATCTGCCCATCGACCAGATAATGCCCACCGGGACTGCTGGCCAGGCGCACCTCGACATAGTCGCTACCATGCACCGACTGCGGCTGACGGTTGGGATGGCGCTTGTCCTCTTCCCATTTGCCGAAGAAATGCGTGGCCAGCAGCAGCCCCGCCCCCCAAGCCAGGACCAGCATCACCCGGCCGGCACGACGGCCGGCGGTCTGCTCGCTCACCGCGTCGCACCCCAGCCACCGGCAGGCGCCGCGAAACGCCAGACCACCGGCCGACTCTCGCCGTCCGCACGGGCGTGGCCACCGTTGTCGAGACCGATCCAGGCACCTTCCGCATCCACCGACAGCGCCTCGGCAACGCCGTAGCTGACCGGATAGCGACGTTCGTCGGTCAGCGCATCCGCGGCGAACGACCAGCAGCGCTCGGCGTCACCGCTCGCCGGTGTGCGGCGGCAGATACGGTGGGCCTGTCGCTCCAGGGTAAAGAGTTTTTCCTCGTGAAAGGCCAGGCCGGAGAAGTCGACGGGAGCCGGTGCGCCGCCCAGGGCGTCGGGCGAAGCCTCCTGGCCGCCCTCGCTGAGCAGCACGCATCCCCCTTCGCAGCGCCAGGTGGCACGACGGTGATGCACCACCACCAGGCCACGCCGCTCTTTCTCGGCGGCCAGCCACAGGCGCTCACCAGCCGGATCGACGGCGATGCCCTCGAACTGCGAGTTGAAGTGCAGCAGCATGCCGCTGGCCCGTGCCTGGCGCACCATGCCCTCGGGCAATGCCAGCCACTGCGCATCGGCGGCGGGCGGCACCTGCAGTACTGCGGCATGACTTTCGCTGACCAGGTAGCGATTGCCCTTGGCGTCGCAGGCGATACCTTCGAAATCCAGATGACCACCGCGCACCAGGCCGGACACCCAGGCGCGCATGCGCAGGCCCCAGGGCAGCGGCATCACGGGTGCCGGCGGCGCCACGAAACGCTCGGCCTCGGCCTGCCAGATCCGCGCGGACGAGTCGAGACGATAGAGGCGATCATCGTCACGATCGGACACGGCCCACAACGCATCGCCGCACCAGGCAAGGCCGGACAGATTGCCCGACTCCATGCCGGCGACCGGGTGCTCGCTGAGCAGCTTGAGTTCCTCGAGTGGCGGGGTATCCGCCAGCACCGGCGTCAGAGCCGAAAACAGCACGACGCCGAGCAGTCGCCGCATCAGAGCAGCACCTCCGCCAGGTTGCCCTTGGACTCCAGCCAGGATTTGCGGTCGCCAGCACGCTTTTTCGCCAGCAGCATGTCCATGACCTCGCGAGTCCCGTCGTAGTCGTCGAGGGTGAGTTGCACCAGGCGCCGGGTGTTGGGGTCCATGGTGGTTTCGCGCAGTTGCGGCGGGTTCATTTCGCCAAGACCCTTGAAGCGGGTCACCTGCGGCTTGCCGCGTTTCTTCTCGGCCACCAGGCGGTCGAGGATGCCGTCACGCTCAGGCTCATCCAGGGCGTAGTAGATTTCCTTGCCCAGGTCGATGCGATACAGCGGCGGCATGGCCACGTACACGTGCCCGGCGTCCACCAACGGGCGGAAATGCTGCACGAACAGCGCACAGAGCAGCGTGGCGATGTGCAGGCCGTCGGAGTCGGCGTCGGCGAGGATGCAGATCTTGCCGTAACGCAACTGGCTCAGATCGCTGGAGCCGGGGTCGAGGCCGACGGCCACGGCGATGTTGTGCACTTCCTGGCTGGCCAGCACTTCACCGCCGTCCACTTCCCAGGTATTGAGGATCTTCCCGCGCAGCGGCAGGATCGCCTGGAACTCCTTGTCCCGCGCCTGTTTGGCGGAGCCACCGGCGGAGTCACCCTCGACCAGGAACAGCTCGCAGCGCATCGGATTCTGGCCAGCGCAATCGGCCAGCTTGCCGGGCAGCGCCGGGCCTTGGGTGATCTTCTTGCGTTCGACTTTCTTGCCCGCCTTGAGGCGGCGGCTGGCATTGCTGATGGCCAGTTCGGCCAACTGCTGGCCGAACTCCGGATGGGCGTTGAGCCACAGGCTGAAAGCATCCTTGACCACGCCGGAGACGAATGCGGCCGCCTCACGGGAAGACAGGCGCTCCTTGGTCTGCCCGGAGAACTGGGCGTCCTGCATCTTCATCGACAGGACGAACGCGATCCGCTCCCAGACGTCTTCCGGGGCCAGCTTGACTCCACGGGGCAGCAGGTTGCGGAACTCGCAGAATTCACGCATGGCGTCCAGCAGGCCCTGGCGCAGTCCGTTGACGTGGGTACCGCCCTGGGCAGTGGGAATCAGGTTGACGTAGCTTTCCTGCACCGAATCGCCGCCTTCCGGCAGCCACAGCAGCGCCCAGTCCACGGCCTCCTTGTTGCCGGCCAGGCTGCCGCAGAAGGGTTCGTTGGGCAGGCGTTCGTATTCGCTGACCGCATCGACCAGGTAGGAGCGCAGGCCGTCTTCGTAGAGCCACTCGACCAGCTCGCCGCTGGCCTTGTCATGGAAGCTCACCGCCAGGCCGGGGCACAGCACGGCCTTGGCCTTGAGCACGTGTTTGAGGCGGCTGACCGAGAACTTGTGGGAATCGAAATACTTGCCATCCGGCCAGAAATGCACACTGGTGCCGGTGTTGCGCTTGCCGACCGTACCGATCACTTCCAGATCGCTGGCCTTGAAACCATCGGCGAACGCCATGGAGTACTCGTTGCCGTCGCGCTTGACCCGTACTTCGACCCGGGTCGACAGGGCGTTGACCACCGAGATACCCACGCCATGCAGACCGCCGGAGAACTGGTAGTTCTTGTTGGAGAACTTGCCACCAGCGTGCAGCTTGGTGAGGATCAGCTCGACCCCAGGCACGCCCTCTTCCGGATGGATGTCCACCGGCATGCCGCGGCCGTCGTCACTGACCTCCAGGGAATTGTCCTCGTGGAGGATCACCTGGATGGATTTGGCGTGCCCCGCGAGGGCTTCGTCGACGCTGTTGTCGATGACTTCCTGGGCCAGGTGGTTGGGGCGGCTGGTGTCGGTGTACATCCCCGGCCGCTTGCGTACCGGATCAAGGCCGGAAAGGACTTCGATGGCATCTGCGTTGTAGGCGTTTTGCTGGGCCATAGGTCTCTGAAATGCTCTGATTAATCGGGGTTCGGGCGCGACCGGTCAGGACACGGGCGCGATGCCGGCGAAGGCAAACAGCATGGGCAGGCGCTCGGCGAAGCCCTGAAAACCATGGTCGCCGCCAGCCTCGATGCGCAGGGCGCAATGCCGGTAATACGCCTGGGCGTGCCGGTAATCGAGGGTTTCATCGGCAGTCTGCAGCCATACCTGATAACGGGCCGGATCAGTGGGCGGGGGCGTTTCGAGCTCCGCCAGTGCCGTCACGTGATCGGCAGTCAGATCCCACGTTTCGCCACTGTAATGGTTACGTTGCGGGCCGAGGTAGCCGTCGAACAGCCGGTGCGGGCACACCGCAGGGTTGATCAACAGCGCCTTGAGGCCATGCCGTTCGGCCAGGTGGGTCGCATAGTAGCCGCCCAAAGAGCTGCCGACCAGCACGGGGCGACCGAGCTCGGCAATCAGCGCCTCGAGCTCGGCGATGGCCTGGCGTGGATGATGATGCAGGGCCGGAACGCGCAGTTGCGCCTGCAGCCCCATGGCGGTCATGGCAGCGATCAACTGGCTGGCCTTGGTGGAAGCCGGCGAGCTGTTGAGCCCATGGATATAAAGAATGCTGGTAGTCATAACGGGAGGCTACTAGCGCCGCCCCATCAGCGGCAAGCCCTGCGGCTGGCGGATCGCCCCCAGCCATAGCGGATTTCATGCGGCAACGCGGCTTGCGCTGGAGCGTAGGCGGATCGCTCAGTAACCGCCGACACTGTAGTCGGGCTCGAAAACCATCCCGCTGACCCGCGACACCTCGGTTTCCAGACGACCGTCATCGTACAGGCGCAGCCAGCGGTAGCCGGGCGCCGTGCTGTCGACCTGAAACTCTTCGCTGCCGGGTGTGAACTGTACGCAGGTCGATGGCGAGGCAAGCAGGCGTACCTTGCCACGCATCTCGTCGATGGTTTGATGGACGTGCCCCCAGAGGACCGCCCGCGTTTGCGGAAAACGGTCCAGCACAGCGAACAGCGCCTCGGGATTGCGCAAGCCTATCGGCGCCATCCATTGGCAGCCGATGTCCACCGGATGGTGATGCAGGCAGATCAGATGGTGGCGATCGGGGGCCTCGCTCAGCGCCCGTTCGAGCAGCGCCAGTTGCGGATCCTGCAGGTAACCGGGCACAGCACCGGGGATCGAGGAGTCGAGCATGACCAACCGCCAGTTGCCGATATCCACGACAGGCTCGAGCAGGTCGGTGCCCACGCAGGCCGCCTTCATGGCCGGGATCTCGTCGTGGTTGCCGGGGATCCAGCGAGCCGGGGCATTCAGCGCGGCGCTCAGCTCGACAAAGCGCGCATAAGAGGCAGGGCTGCCGTCCTGAGACAGATCGCCAGTCGCCAGGATCATGTCGATGTTCGACTGTTCCTGAAGCACCAGATCGACCACCAGGCGCAGGCTGTCGGCGGTATCCATGCCCAGCAGCTTGCCGTCCGCGGCGGCAAACAGGTGACTATCGGTAAGCTGCACGAGCAGTACCGAAGAATCGGCGGGGGTGGACACGGACGCACTCGACAAGGTGCTTCTCCATAGAGGGCAAGTGCAAATTATGGAAGCGCGGCGTGGGCCCGGTAAACCCACTAATAGGGACTAGTTCACAGAAACCCGAAGCAGTTTGATAGCAAGACGCCATCTCACAGCAAAGGTTCGGTTTCGTGCCCACATGCCAGGCAGTGACTCAGCCATTCGCCGAGGAACACGTTGAGCTGGGTTTTCTCGTCCGGCTGGTGCATGGCGGCATTGGGATAAGGATAGATGCCGCGAAAGCGCCGTGCACTCTGGGCACCGGTGACCTCTGCCATGCGCGCATCGTGATAGACACGCACCTCCAACTGCGGCACGGGCAGCCACGGCAGGCTGTGCTCCTGACGTACCTGGACGGTGGAGGTGTACGGGCAGCACTCCACCACTTCCAGCGCCAGCACGCCAAGCTGCCGTTCACCCTGGCTGAGCGCCACACGGCGGGCAGCGTGAGCTTCGCGCATGCCGGGCAGCAAACGCATGAGCCGCGCGTAATTGGCCTCGCAAGCAGCCTGCAGTTCGATCAGATCGACCCGGTAGCGCTCACGCAGCAGATTTACCCCCATAGGCCCCTTACCTCGGCGCGATTGAGCGCCAGCCATTGCAAGGCGATGATGCTCGCCGCGTTGTTGATCTGCCCATCCTTGACCGCCTGCAAGGCATCCTCGAAAGGCCAGACCTGCACGCGAATGTCCTCGCCCTCTTCCTCGAGGCCGTGTATGCCGCCCACACCGGCGCTGTCGCAGCGACCGAGGAACAGGTGCACGAATTCGTCGGAGCCGCCCGGCGACGGGAAATAGCGCGTTATCGGCCACAGCGAGGTCAGCGTCAGCCCGGCCTCTTCCTCGGCTTCACGCAGCGCGACTTCGTCGGGCTCCTCGTTCTTGTCGATCAGCCCGGCTACCAGTTCGACCAGCCAGGGGTTGGCGGCCTTGTGCATGGCACCGACCCGGAACTGCTCGACCAGCACTACGCTGTCGGTCACCGCATCGTAGGGCAGCACGCACACGGCATCGTGGCGGATGAACAGTTCACGGCGGAGCACTGGCCCCATCTCGCCGGAAAACTGCTGGTGGCGCAAGTGAAAGCGATCCAGACGGTAGAAACCGCGGAAGCATTCTTCACGTTCGATGATTTCCACCGCATCCGGGCCGGGGGTAAAGGTTTCGGTCATCTGCTTTTCTCTCGTTTGCCTGCTTATTGAATGCATCCTAGGGGCTGTTAAGCCTCTCCCGCAAGCGACGCATCGAAACCCTGGCCGATCCGCTCGCATTGACGAATAATCGCGAACTCCACTGCCGTCAGGCAGTCGAACACCCGTCCTTCGCCAATGGCTTTCCTGCATGAAAACATCCTCCATTGCCCGCCTCGGCGCCATCCTCAGCCTGGGCCTGCTGCTCGGCGCCTGCCAGAGCCTGTCCGGGCCGGACACGCCAGCCGCCCTCGCCACCAGCAACGAGCGCTGGGAGCACAAGGCACCGGGTTGCGCCGCCCAGGACTGCCCGCTGGTCAACATCGAGCTGCAGCGGGTAACCGACCACCCCGAGCTCAATGCACG
This sequence comes from Pseudomonas flavescens, assembly GCF_013408425.1. Taxonomy (NCBI): domain Bacteria; kingdom Pseudomonadati; phylum Pseudomonadota; class Gammaproteobacteria; order Pseudomonadales; family Pseudomonadaceae; genus Phytopseudomonas; species Phytopseudomonas flavescens. The sequence continues at coordinate 4,246,400 of NZ_JACBYV010000001.1, forward strand.
GATCGAGTCGACTCTGCTTGGCCTGGTGGGCACCGCCACCGGCGCCAGACCGCAATCGCTGGCCGATCATGAACGTGAGTTTCTCGCCAACGGCAAACCTGGCTGGGTCAGCTATCTGCAGGACAAGGTCATCAGCCAGCATGACCGCCTGGTGGTGATCGAACTGTCCAGCTACCACTTCATCGGTGGTGCCCATGGCGTTCCGGGTCGTACCTACCTGAACTATGACCGTGAGCTGAACAAGGTGCTGAGCCTGCAGGACTTCATCGTCCCTGGCGAAGAGGCCGCGTTCTGGCAGGTCGCCCAGCGCGCTCACCAGGCCTGGCTGATCGCCCAAGGGCACGGCGACGATGTGGAATTCCGCAAGACTTGGCCCTTCGAGCGCACGGCGAATATCGCCCTCAACCCCGACGCGGTGATGCTCAAGTACGATGTCGCCCGCCTGGCGCCCTACTCCGACGGCCACCCCGAGATCAAGATCCCTTACAGCCAGCTGCAGGGGATCCTGCGCCCGGCCTACATGCCCGGCGCCGCGGCACGCTGAGAGAAGGCCGGGTGAGCGGCAGCCCTGCCGTCCACCCGGCTGAGCGTCACACCTGCCGGTAGATCACCGAGCCCTCTTCCTTGAAGCGCTCGGCCTGCTCCTTGAAGCCGGCCTCGACCGCCTTGCTGTCGTCGGACAGACCGTTGACCTTGGCGTACTCGCGCACTTCCTGAGTGATTTTCATCGAGCAGAACTTCGGCCCGCACATGGAGCAGAAGTGGGCGACCTTGGCCGAGTCTTTCGGCAGCGTTTCGTCATGGAAGGCACGCGCGGTATCCGGGTCCAGGCCGAGGTTGAACTGATCTTCCCAACGGAATTCGAAACGCGCCTTGCTCAGCGCGTTGTCGCGGATCTGCGCCCCCGGGTGCCCCTTCGCCAGGTCGGCCGCATGGGCGGCGATCTTGTAGGTGATGATGCCGGTCTTCACGTCATCCTTGTTGGGCAGCCCCAGATGCTCCTTGGGGGTGACGTAGCAGAGCATCGCGCAGCCGAACCAGCCGATCATCGCCGCACCGATGCCGCTGGTGATGTGGTCGTAGCCTGGCGCGATATCGGTGGTCAGTGGGCCCAGGGTATAGAACGGTGCCTCGTCGCAGCACTCCAGCTGCTTGTCCATGTTCTCCTTGATCAGTTGCATCGGCACGTGGCCCGGGCCTTCGATCATGCACTGCACATCGTGCTTCCAGGCAATCTTGGTCAGCTCGCCAAGGGTCTCCAGCTCACCGAATTGCGCGGCGTCATTGGCATCGGCGATGGAGCCCGGGCGCAGGCCGTCACCCAGCGAGAAGCTGACGTCGTAGGCCTTCATGATTTCGCAGATGTCTTCGAAGTGGGTGTAGAGGAAGTTTTCCTTGTGGTGCGCCAGGCACCACTTGGCCATGATCGAACCGCCGCGACTGACGATGCCGGTAACCCGCTTGGCGGTCAGCGGCACGTAGCGCAGCAGCACGCCGGCGTGAATGGTGAAGTAGTCGACACCCTGCTCGGCCTGTTCGATCAGGGTGTCGCGGAACAGCTCCCAGGTCAGGTCTTCGGCCACGCCGCCCACCTTCTCCAGCGCCTGGTAGATCGGCACGGTACCGATCGGCACCGGCGAGTTGCGGATGATCCATTCGCGGGTTTCGTGGATGTGCTTGCCGGTGGACAGGTCCATCACCGTATCCGACCCCCAGCGAATGCCCCAGGTCAGCTTGGCGACTTCTTCCTCGATGCTCGAACCCAGCGCCGAGTTACCGATATTGCCGTTGATCTTCACCAGGAAGTTGCGGCCGATGATCATTGGCTCCAGTTCGGTGTGGTTGATGTTCGCGGGAATGATGGCGCGGCCACGGGCCACTTCGTCACGAACGAACTCGGCGGTGATTTCCTTGGGAATGCTGGCGCCGAAACTGTTGCCGGCATGCTGCTCCTTGAGCAGCCCGGCCGCGCGGTGCTCGGCGAGCTTCATGTTCTCGCGGATGGCGATGTATTCCATCTCCGGCGTGATGATGCCCTGTCGCGCGTAATGCATCTGGCTGACATTCTTGCCGGGCTTGGCGCGGCGCGGGTTGCGCACATGAGCGAAACGCATCTTGGTCAGCTCGGCATCGGCCAGACGGCGCTGGCCGAACTCCGAGGACAGGCCATCGAGGCGTTCGGTATCGCCACGATCCTCGATCCAGGCGCTGCGCACGTCGGCAAGGCCCTTGCGCACGTCAATGGTCACGCTCGGGTCGGTGTAGGGGCCGGAGGTGTCGTAGACGGTGACCGGGGCATTGATCTCGCCACCGAAGTCTGTCGGTGTCACGTCCAGGCTGATTTCGCGCATCGGCACGCGAATGTCCGGGCGCGAGCCCTGGACGTAGATTTTCTGCGAACGGGGAAAGGGCTGGATCGACTGCTCGTCGACCTGGGCGGACTCACTGAGGTTCTGTTGTTGTTTGACGCTCATCGGTTGGCTCCTCGGCTTGATGTCGGAGCGAACCTGATGGACGTGATGAAGCAACACCACGCCGTGGCTGTTTGAACATGCAGGATTCGTGAGAGCGCCGGCATGATCGAACAGCCAGGGCGCGGGCGCACCGCGAACGCGGTGCGGGGGTTTCCACCATGCAGGTCGCTGAAAACTATCCGCGTGCCATCGCACACGTTTTCAAACGATCTGTAGAGGTGGATACCTCTTGTTCCCTACGCAGGCCTTAACCTGATCAGGTTCAACGGGATCCGGAACTATCCGATCTCAGCCTCCGATTCGAGGCACCCCGACAAGAACTCGGCCAGTCTACTGACAGCTGCCCGCCGCAGCAACGCCGGCAGGACCCGCAGGTCGGATAGTGGCGCCTGCCTGCCCATCACCGCGCGCCTTGACCACCCCGATGGCCGGGCTTAGTCTCGCCGACTACTGCCCCCTCTAGGATTCGCTGACATGCTGCGCAGACTCTCCCTGGCCGTCGCCGTGACCGCTGCCTCAACCGCCACGGCCTGGGCAGATCCGGCCCCGCTGTCGGTACGCACCGACCTGATGTCGGTGTATCAGGAGGCCGCCGCCAACAATGCCGATCTGGCCGCCGCCCGAGCCGACTACCAGGCCCGCCGCGAAGGCGTACCGCAGGCCCGCGCAGGCCTGCTGCCGAACCTCAGTGCCGGCGCCCGGACGACGGACACTCGCACCGCCCTGCAACAGCCCTCCGCCACCCAGTCACGCAGCGGTACGCTGTACCAGGCCAACCTCAGCCAGCCACTGTTTCGCGCCGACCGCTGGTTCCAGCTGCAGGCGGCCGAAGCGGTCAGCGAGCAGGCCGCCCTGGAGCTTTCCGCCAATGAGCAGAACCTGATCCTGCAGAGCGCCGAGGCCTATTTCTCGGTGTTGCGCGCCCAGGACAACCTGGCCTCCACCAAAGCCGAAGAAGCGGCCTTCAATCGCCAGCTCGACCAGGCCAACGAGCGCTTCGACGTTGGCCTCTCGGACAAGACCGACGTGCTTCAGGCCCAGGCCGGTTTCGATACGGCAAGGGCCAATCGCATCATTGCCCAGCGTCAGGTCGACGACGCCTTCCAGGCCCTGATCACCCTGACCAACCGCGAATACCGGAGCATCGAAGGCATCCAGCACAGCCTGCCGATTCTTACCCCCGTGCCCAACGACGCCACCGCCTGGGTCAACACCGCGGCCGCGCAGAATCTCAACCTGCAGGCCAGCAACTTTGCCGTCGATGCGGCCGAGGAAACCCTGCGTCAGCGCAAGGCCGGGCACGCGCCGACCCTGGATGCCGTGGCCCGCTATGAGCGCGGAGACAACGACGCACTGGGCCTGAGCAACCCCAACTACACCGGGCAGAACTATGGCAGCGACGTGTCGCAACGCAGCATTGGCCTGGAACTGAACATTCCGTTGTACAGCGGCGGCCTCACCAGCTCCCAGGCCCGCGAGGCCTACCAGCGCCTCAGTCAGTCCGAGCAACAACGTGAAGGGCTGCGCCGTGAGGTGGTACAGAACACCCGCAACCTCTATCGCGCGGTGAACACCGACGTGGAAACCGTACAGGCTCGCCGCCAGTCGATCATCTCCAACCAGAGCGCGCTGCAAGCCACGGAAATCGGTTATCAGGTAGGCACGCGCAACATCGTCGACGTACTGGACGCCCAGCGCCAGTTGTACAGCGCAGTGCGCAACTACAACGACGCGCGCTACGACTACATCCTCAACAATCTGCGCCTGAAACAGGCTGCCGGCACCCTCAGCCCGGCAGATCTGGACGCTCTGGGTCGTTACCTGAAGCCGGACTACAACCCGGACCGCGACTTCCTGCCCACGGATCTGGCCAAGGCCGCCGAAGCACGCCTGCAAGGCGACGAGTAAGCGCAGGGGGAATGGACAATCTGCAGGGATACCGGATCAGGCCCACAATGAATAGAGATTGGCCCACGCCCGCAGCGTTGCAGCGAAACTCAGGGCAGACGGGCAGACTCTAGACGATCAGCCTTCCCAACCCATCCAGCAAACGCTGCAGCGCGCCCTGGTTGGACTTGAGCACTGCCAGCCCGGCCTCGCGCATGGCCGCCGCACGTGGTGGCTCGTGCAACAGCACCGCGACCTGAGTGCCGAGCGCCTTGGCATCCGCCACCTCGCAGAGCGCGCCACGCTCGAGCAACTGCGCGGTGATCTCCTGGAAGTTGAAGCGATGTGGCCCCATGATTACCGGAAGCCCCAGCGCCGCTGGCTCCAGCGGATTGTGCCCGCCCGTCTCGACCAGGCTGCCACCCACGAAAGCGACATCGGCCAAGCCATACAGAAACATCAGTTCGCCCATGCTGTCGCCGAGCAGTACCTGCACACCAGGGTCAACAGCCTCGCCCGAGGAGCGACGCACGAAGGTGAGGCCGACCTCACGCAACTGCGCAGCGGCGCTGTCGAAACGCTCGAGATGACGCGGCACCAGGATCAATAACGCATCCGGCTGCGTGGCGAGCAGTTGCTGGTGTGCCTGGATGACCAGCGCATCTTCCCCCTCACGGGTACTGGCGGCGATCCATACCGGTCGTCGCTGCGCCTGCCACCGCTCACGCAGCGCCGTGGCGCGCGCCAACACGTCGGTATCCACCTGCTGGTCGAACTTGATCGAGCCGGTCACCTCGACCGTTTCAGGCCGTGCTCCGAGGGCGACGAAGCGCTGCGCCTCGACCTGGCTCTGCACCGCGAGCAGGTTCAGCTCAGCGAGCATCGGCGCAGTGAGCTTGGCAAAGCGCCCGTAGCCTCTGGCCGAGCGCTCGGACAGTCGACCATTGGCCAGGGCCACCGGAATACCTCTACGGGCACATTGGTGGATGTAGTTGGGCCACAGCTCGGTTTCCATGATCACCGCCAGGCGCGGACGTACTCGCTCGAGAAAGCGCGACGCAGCCCAGGGCAGGTCATAGGGCAGATAGCAGTGCTGGACGCGACCGGCGAACTGCGCGTCGGGAAACAGCGCGCGAATGCGTTCGGAGCCGGTCGGTGTCATGCAGGTCAGGGTGATCGGCAGATCCGGATAGCGCGCCAGCAGCTCGCGCACCAGCGGCGCTGCCGCGATGCTTTCACCGACCGATACCGCGTGGACCCAGATACCGCCTGGACGCAATGGCGGCAGACCTAAAGCAAAGCGCTCGCCGACACGCTTGGTATAAGCAGGCGCGCGCCAGGCTCGCCAGATCAGACGTAGACCGATCAACGGCAGGCAGAGGTGAAACAGCAGGCTATAGAGATATCGGTTCATGGCGGCGAAGCTTAGGGATGCCGACGTTGCAGCACAAGCAGGCACAGAGCGCCGGCCACAAGCGTACGCATCAAGGCTCCAGTATGCGCAGCCGATCACCGAGATAGCGTACCAGCCACTGCGCGGCCGGGCCCAAGGTTTCATCACGGCGAAACACCAGCTCCACCGGCAGTGGCGGCGCGATCCAGTCGCTGCTCAGCTCGATCAAATGCCCTTGATAAGTTGGGTATTGCGCCACGTGCCTAGGCAGGCACGCCCAGCCCAGATTACGCATCAGCAACTCAGCCATCACATAAAAGCTGTCGGTGCGCCAGGCCGTCGGGCTGATTCGTTCGTTACCCGGGTAGTGGCTGTCCTGCAGGGTAATCAGCAACTGCCGGTGCTGGGCCAACTCACGACGGTCGACGGAGCGCCCCTGGGCAAGCGGATGAGCGGCCCCGCAGACCATGACCATATCCACCATGCCCAAGCGGCGACGCTCCAGCTCGGCGGGCATGCCTTCATGGTGAAACAGCAGGCCCAGGTCGGCACGCCGCTCGAGCAACTGGCGCGCCACCACGCCCTGGCCGCCGCTGGTCATCTGCACCTCGACCCGCGGGAACGCCTGGGCCAAGGCCTCCAGGCTGTCGAGTATCGGCGGCATCGGCAGCGCCTCATCCTGAGCCAGGCGCAAACACACCTCCTCGCCTTGCGACAACCCCAAAGCCCGCCCCTCCAGCCGTTCGGACTGACGCAGCAACTCGCGGGCCTCTTCGAGTAACGCCTGGCCGGCTTCGGTCAGGCGCGGCTGACGCCCGCTGCTGCGCTCGAACAAGCGCACCCCCAGATCATCCTCCAGCGCAGCCACGGCGGTACTGACCGCAGATTGCACCCGGCCGAAACGTCGCGCCACGGCAGAAAAGGAGTTGCCGTCGGCAACGGCTACGAATACTTCGAGCTGCTCAAGAGTCCAGCGCACAACCTATCTCCAATCAAGATAGGTAATGAGTTTACCTAACAGAATGAACCCGTAAAATCGGTCCCCTGTTAATAGGAGTGCTGCCGATGAATGGTTATCTCTATCTCGCTCTGGCCATCGCTGCCGAGGTGGTTGCAACCACGTCCATGAAGGCCGTCGATGGCTTCAACAAACCGTTGCCGCTGCTGCTGGTGATCGCCGGCTACAGCATCGCGTTCTGGATGCTGATCCTGGTCGTACGCACCATTCCGGTGGGCATCGCCTACGCCATCTGGGCCGGCCTGGGCATCGTCCTGGTCAGCATCGCGGCGATGTTCGTCTATGACCAGAAACCGGACCTGCCCGCGGTCCTGGGCATGGGCCTGATCGTCAGTGGCGTGGTGGTGATCCAGTTGTTCTCCCGTGTCACTGGGCATTGAGGCAGGCGCTTGAAGCTTGCCGCTCTCACGAGGGTTATACTGCGCACCTGTTTTCCCTAGAGGCGCCCGCATGTCCCTAACTCTGAGCACAGACGTCCTGATCGTCGGCGGCGGCATCGCCGGCTTATGGCTGAATGCGCGCCTGCGTGCCAACGGCTATGCCACGCTGCTGCTGGAGCGGGAAAGCCTGGGCGGCGGTCAGAGCGTCAAGTCCCAGGGGATCATCCACGGCGGCGCCAAATATGCCCTGCACGGCGCCCTGAGCGGCGCCTCGGAAGCCATCGCAGACATGCCGCGACGCTGGCGCGAGGCGCTGGACGGCAGCGGCGAGCTGGATCTGTCTGGCGTACGCCTGCTCTCCGACGCTCATTATCTGTGGTCGCCTGGCACCCTGGCCGGCAACCTCACCAGCTTCTTCGCCAGCAAGGCGGTGCGCGGCCGAGTCGATCAGGTCAAGGGCGAGCAGTTGCCGCCCGCGCTGCAGAACCCGAAATTCAAGGGCAAGGTCTATCGCCTGGCCGAGCTGGTGGTGGACGTACCCAGCCTGATTGCGCGCCTGGCCGATCTCGCCGGTGACAGCCTGCTCGCCGCCGACGCTATCGAGCCCCTGCACGAAGGCGGGCAACTCGTTGGCCTGCGCGTCGATGGCCGGGAGATCCGTGCGCAGCGTATCGTGCTCAGCGCAGGTCGCGGCAATGCCGGGCTGCTGGCCAGCCTGAACGTCGCACAGCCCAGTCAGCAGTTGCGCCCGTTGCACATGGTGATGGTCAAGGGGCCGACGCTGAAGCCGCTGTACGCCCACTGCCTGGGCGGCGGCCCCAAGCCGCGGATCACCGTTACCAGCCATCCAGGGGCCGATGGCGAATGGGTCTGGTACCTCGGCGGCGACCTTGCCGAAGCCGATGGCGTGGCGCGCGACGAAGCGGCGCAGATCGAGGCGGCGCGCAAGGAGCTCTCTCAATTGTTGCCCTGGGTGGACTTGTCCACAGCCCGCTGGGCGACGCTGCGGGTGGAGCGCGCCGAACCCGCGCAAAGCGGCCTGGTTCGCCCCGACAACGCCTTTCTCAGTGACCAGGGTGCACTGCTGGTCGGCTGGCCGACCAAACTGGCCCTGGCGCCGGACTTCGCTGATCGTGTGCTGAGCCACCTGGAACGGGATGGCATCCGCCCCGCCGTTCATCCGCCGTTGCCCGAGCTGCCGCGCCCGGTCATCGGCCGCACCGCCTGGGAGACCTCGTTTTGATACGTGATCTGCAAGGTCTGCACCGCCCGCTGGGATCGACCGGCCTGAGCGTTTCCCCTCTGGGCCTGGGCACGGTCAAGCTGGGCCGCGACCAAGGCGTCAAATACCCCAACGGTTTCACCATTCCTGACGATCATCAGGCTCGCCAACTGCTGAATCTCGCCCGCCAGCTGGGCATCAACCTGCTCGACACCGCACCAGCCTACGGCATCAGCGAACAACGCCTCGGCCCACTGCTGCGCGGCCAACGCCAGGACTGGGTGATCGTCAGCAAGGTCGGTGAGGAGTTCGACAACGGTCAGTCGCATTTCGACTTTTCCAGCGCCCATACCCGCCGCTCGGTGGAGCGCAGCCTGAAACGTCTGGAAACGGACTACATCGACCTGGTCCTGGTGCATTCCAACGGTGATGATCTGTCGATCCTGCGCGACGAAGCCGTCTACGACACCCTTGCCGAACTCAAGCAGGCCGGGCTGATCCGAGGCTTCGGCTTCTCTGGCAAGACGGCAGAAGGCGGTCTGCTGGCCCTCGAGCGGGGTGACTGCGCGATGGTGACCTACAACCTGGGCGAGCAGCATGAGCGCCCGGTATTGGACTATGCTGCCAGTCACGCCAAAGGCATCCTGATCAAGAAAGCCCTGGCCAGCGGGCATGTCTGCCTGGAAAGCGGTGTCGATCCGGTGCGGGCAAGCTTCGAGCTGATCTTTGCTCACCCTGGGGTCAGCAGTGCCATCGTCGGCACGATCAACCCGCTGCACCTGGCTCACAACGTCGCCATGGCCGCTGAAGTGATCGCGGGCACCAACACCGGTAACAAAGAATCAGGAGAGTGATGAACTGGCGTGTTTGGCACGCCATTGACGCCGCTTATGCGGCCGACCCCGACGCAAGAAGGAGCCGACATGCCGCGTATCATTTCCCGGAAAGACCCTGCCACGTTCAAGACCATGCCGCTGTTCGTCGAAGCCTCGACCGACGGTATCGTCTATCAGAGCCTTGGCCGCCCGCTGAACTTCAGCGAAGTGCTGGAACGCCGCAAGCCGGTCGAGCTCAACGACAGTCAGCGCTTCGCCGTCGAGCTGGCCAACCTGGGCGTCTCGGTGCGCCTGACCCTGAATTGGCAAGGCCGCGAATACTGGCTGCTGGTGCGTCAGCGACGCCTCGATCGTGGCGACGTCGTGCTCAAGCTGATCTCAGGCTATGTGCCGGCTCATGAACTCAACCTGCCGCTGCTGACCGCAATTCAGGAAGTGGCCGAAGAGTGCCTGCTGGAAACCAGCGAAGGCTGGCTGCACGGACGCTTCGGCGATACCTGGCTACCAGCACCCTACGAGGGGACGCTCAGGTACCGCGATGGCGTGCACTTCCAGCTAAGCCCACTGTCCGGCGCAGCGCGCCCCGTGCAGTGCGGTAACCTGACCTTGCTGGAACGCCCCCGCGCTTACGTGCACGTGCCAACGGCTTCGTTGCAGCTGGTCTACGACATGCGCCTGGACCTGCCCAAGGAAGCCAAACAGCCCAGCCTGCTGCACGTTGACGAGCATCTGGAGAACGGCAAGCTGATCGCGCGGCTGGATCACAGCCGCCCGGACCTCTATCTGATTCCCCTTGAACAGGGCCGGCCGACGGCAGAGCTGATGACCCTGCGCCAGGGCCAACTGGTGCCTGCCAACACCCGTGGCCTGTGGCTGGCCGAGAGCTTTGCTGCCCAGGATGGCTGGCTGGTGCGCGATGAACGCATTCGCTGGAAGGACTGGCTGGCGCTGCAGAACGTCAAGCCGAAGGCCCACAAATCTGGCCCTGGCACCAACCGCGCCGGCACGGCACAGGTACCGAGAGTTCGCCTGGATACCGCTGCAGCGGTCTGACATGCGGGCATGTGCACCTCGCCCCGCCCGGATCCTACTATCGAGGATTACAGAGCGCATAGCAAAACCCCGCCGAATGGCGGGGTTGATGCTCAACGGCTGCGTATCTTCTCGACGATGGCGGTGGTCGAGCTGTTCTCGACCAGCCCCAGGACGCGCACTTCGCCGCCGCAGGCCAGCACGATATCGGCGCCAACCACCTGATCGATGCCGTAGTCGCCACCCTTGACCAGCACATCCGGCTGAACCTGCTTGAGCAGGCGCTCGGGCGTGTCCTCGCTGAAACTCACCACCCAGTCCACGGCACCCAGGCCGGCCAGCACCGCCATGCGCCGATCCACGGCATTGATCGGACGGCCGGGCCCCTTCAGGCGACTGACCGAAGCATCGTCGTTGATCGCGACGACCAGACGATCACCCTGGGCACGCGCCTGCTCAAGGTAGGTCACATGACCGGCATGCAGGATGTCGAAACAGCCATTGGTGAATACGATCTTCTCGCCATGAGCGCGAGCATCTTCAGTGGCCAGCAGCAGTTGCTCCAGGCTCAGCACACCACGTTCGGAGCCCTCCTCACGCTGTACCGCACGACGTAGCTCGGGAGTACTGATCGCCGCCGTACCCAGCTTGCCGACGACGATACCCGCAGCCAGGTTGGCCAGTGCAACGGCTTGAGGCAGCTCTTCACCTGCCGCGATGGAGGCTGCCAGTGTCGAAATTACCGTATCCCCGGCCCCCGTCACATCGAACACTTCCCGCGCGCGGGCGGGCAGGTGCAATGGCGCATGGTCCGGGCGCAGCAGGGTCATGCCATGCTCGCCGCGGGTCACCAGCAAAGCACCCAGATCAAGCTCACGCATCAGGCGAGCACCACGGCTGACCAGCTCGGCTTCGTCTTCGCAACGCCCGACGATGAGCTCGAACTCGCTGAGGTTCGGGGTGATCAGGCTGGCGCCGCGATAGATGGAGAAGTCCTTGCCTTTCGGGTCGGCCAGCACAGGAATGCCTCGCGCCCGTGCGGCCTGAATCAGCACCTGATGGTTCTGCAGGGCGCCCTTGCCATAATCGGACAGCACCAGCACCTTGACCTCATCCAGCAACTGCTCGACCTGCCGTGCCAGCGCATCGGCGTCGGTATGGAAGGGCTCTTCGAAGTCCATGCGCAGCAACTGCTGATGACGACTCATGACCCGCAGTTTGACGATGGTCGGCTGACTCTCGATGCGCTGGAAGTAGGTTTTCACACCAATGGCTTCCAGGCTCTGACGCAGGCTTTCCGCCGCCTCGTCCTCACCGGTGACACCCACCAGCACAGCAGGCGCACCGAGCGCGGCGATATTCAGCGCAACGTTGGCCGCGCCGCCTGGTCGGTCCTCGATCTGCTCGACCTTGACCACGGGCACCGGAGCCTCTGGCGAAATACGCGAGGTAGCGCCGTGCCAATAACGATCAAGCATGACATCGCCCACCACGAGAACGGGGGCCTGATCGAAACGGGGCATGGATAACTTCATGCGGAAACTCCGGATATGCAAAATCGTCGCGGAGAATAGCACATTGGCCATGGCCACTCCGCCGTCAGGCCTTGGCAGCGACGTTCAGCGATCCAGCGGTCGCACCCAGAAAAGCTCGTGCCGACGTACCGCCTTGCGGAAGAATTCGTCTTCGCCCGCCTGAGGCCAGCGCCGCGCCGCCAGACACCATTGAATGAAGCGACGCAAACGCTTCTTGAAGGGTAGCGGCGTTTGCAGATCGTGCTGCATCGCCAGCGCCTGGCTCTTGTCGACCAGCTCCTGATCATCGAGTAGCGGGCTCCACAGCTTGTCGGCAGGCAACGGCTCGATACAGGGCGGCAATGCTACGCCATTGCCCGCAGGGCCCATGGGCCAGCGATCATTGTCGGCGAGATGGTTGGCGTAAAGCAGCTGTACATCCGGGCGCCAGCCACCGAGCTCGATTGCCTGGTGCAGCGCCCTGCTGGACTGGACATGGTCGGGATGCGGATCCAGCTGCGGGTGAGGCAAGACCACGACCTCGGGCCGAAAATGCTGCAGCAGCGCCGCCATATCGGCCACCAGATTGTTCCAGGTAGGCAACCCATCGGTATCCCCAGGCAACCTGAACGGATTGAAACGTCGCACGCTACGGATATCCGAATCGCCCGACTCCAATGACACGAAGGGCATGCTGGGTTCGCCCTCCATTTTCGTCAGCTGCATGCAGTAGTAGCCCAACTGCACGCAGTGACTCGGCGGCACGCCTCCCCACAGCGGCACGGTATGGCTGCTCCAACTGCGCAGGCGACCTTTTAGCCGCGCAGCCGCCGTGTCACTCAGGCCCAGACGCCGATAGAACTTCGCCTCGATCTCGCCCTGAGTCAGTGTCACGATGGAGGCTTCGATACAACGGCTGTAAAGCCCGAATGCGGCCAGTTCGGCGTCATCGGCATGCGGAGCGATGACCATCACCCGACGACCGGCATAGTCGGGATTGCTGAAGCAATGCAGAGTCGCCTCGCTGGACAGCCTGCAGAACCGCCCGCGCACCCTCAGTCGCCCATCACGAAGCGCCGCAAGGCAACCGGACAGGTTGACGAAGCGTACCCCGTTGACGCCTCTTTCGAAGTCCTGTCGATCGAGATGCGCGCCTTCCCCGATCAGCACATTCGGGTCCAGCCAGCGTCCCAGCCAACTGCTGCGAACGTGAACGGCCAGCACCAGTGTTTCGGCACTGTCAGGCAATGCGGCAGTAGCGGGCGCAACACGACCATCGCGCCCGATGCGTACCGACAGGCTCAGGCTGTCTGCCGGAAAATCGTAGCGATAGTCGTCTTTGGGCGAATAGAACAGATGGTCGGAAAACCAGGCTTCGTGGGCAATCCATGCCAGAACGAGAACGACCGGCGCCGTCCCCCATGAGCCGAACCAGTCGAGGGCGACCAGAACCGGTAAGGCAACGACCATGAGAATGCGCTTGTTACGCCGATGCCGACGTAACAACTGCTGCTTGCGTGCTTCCATACACTTACACTCGAAAAACAGGTTGGCGATTGCACCAACGATCCTTGTATTCAACATCGGCGCGGCCGAACGAGTAACGTAAAGCCTTTCCCTTCAAGCGAGCCTCTTCCCACGCAGACTGCGTGTTGATGAAGCTGAGCACGCTGCCCGGACTGAAATCACGGGAAGCGGGGTCAACTCCACCATTGATGTATTCGATGCTGATCCATTCTGGCGATTCGACTCTGTACAAGACCTGAACGGCAACAGGCTTGCCGTCGAGTTGCAGATAGCTTCCCCACAGGAAGTCCCGCAACGCTTCGAAGACCTCGGCGAGATGCCCTTTACCTGGCACCGCGAAGCCCCAGCGGCTCTCGAACAACTCGGTATAGATAGCTGCCAGTTCGCCTGCAGACAGCTGCGAAACCGGCAAAACCTGCCCGCCGGCCTCTTCCAGCATCCGCAATTCACGGCGCTGGTTGTAACGAAACTTCTTGCTGTATTCCTCCGGCTCCCGGGCGATAGCCAGCTCTTCGGGCTGCTTGCAGAGCGTCGAGATGCTGCCCTGATGGAGAGCCGAAAGGTAGCGCATGCGTTGCCGCACAGGCGCCATCGCCCCTTTGGCAATCGGCAGAATCACTTCGGCATTGCCGAGATCGAACAGGTCACGCTGACCGCGGCGCTTGAGCACATCGCGAGATAAAGCCAAGCGCCCACCCCATACGGGAACAGCGGCCTGCAGTTGCCCCTCCAGAGGCCAGCCCAGATACCGTACGGGAATGCCAGCCATGGCAGAAAGCCGCGAGACCACCTCAGGATGGGTCGCGACACTCCCCCCCAGACGGGACCAGATCTCGCTGTAACATTCGGCACTGATCGAACGCCAGCCGCGTTCGCGCCAGCGCTGAAAGGGATTGAACATCAGGCATCCTGCTCCGACGTAGTGGTATTGAATAGCGCAACATAGGGTTCACGCACTGGCCCGACCGAAACATTGGCCAGCAGGCTGATGTCCGAGCAGAAGGGCTGTTTGGCTCTCCAGAGACTCACCTGCATGTGCGTACCGTCAAAAAAGCGCGAAAGACTAGCACAGCATTCGCTGGTAGTTGTGCGGTGATGGATTAAGATAACGCCCTTTTTGTAGACATGCTGGAACCCCTAGTGCAGGTATCGAACTCGCAGCAGCATCTCATATGCATCCGGATACACGATTTCATTGCTGGACGCTGGCTCGTCTTCGGCTATCTAGTTTTACTCACTGGCCTGTTCTGGGTCAGTGACGGCAGCCATTACAAAAAAATCTACTACGTCATGTTCGCAGCCCCAGCTTTGCTAGGACTCGTACTTGCACCCAGGCAGATCAAACCGATTCTGAGCGAGCCAGTCCTGCTGAGTTTCCTGGCGCTGACTGCATGGTTGCTGATCAGCATGGGCTGGACCCGTGCCGAAGACGACCTCGGCAGTTTGGCCAAGCGGCCTCTCTACGTGTTCATGTTATTCGCAGGTTGCGCGCTGATCGCTCTCAAGAGCGAAGTCCTGCTTTTGAAAACATTGCGCATCGGCGCCGGCTTGGGCGCACTGGCGGCTCTCGTCAATATCGTGTGGTTCCTGCAGCACGCAACCCCAGGTGAGCGGCTGATCGGTAGCGGGGCTCTGCGCAATCCATTGCTGACCTCTCATGTGCTGGGGTTTCTATGCACCTACTGGGTGGCCGCCTGGTTATCACGCAGTGAGCGCCATGACTGGCTGCCAATTCTCATGGCTCTTCCCCTCCTGGCCGCGCTGCTCGCCACAGGTTCGCGGACCCCATTGATGGGCCTGGCTTTGACCAGCGTCTGGATGCTGCTGATGAGCGGAAAACGCGCGATCCTTCTGGTAGGCGCCCTGCTGATCGGGGCGAGTGCCGCATACCTGGCATTTCCGGAAATACTTCTCCAGCGCGGCATGTCATATCGACCCGAGCTCTGGGCCGACGCGGTACGTCAGGCGGGCCAGCACCTCTGGCTTGGCTCGGGCTATGAGAGCAAATTCGTTTTCGACATTGCCGGGGTTGGCTACCTGCTGCATGACCCGCACAATGTCGAGCTCGCGGTACTCCTCGAACTGGGGCTTATCGGTCTTGGCTTGTGGACTGCCATGTATGCATTCGCGCTTTTGCGTTGCCTGCGCCTGCGTGCAGAGCCGCACTTCCAGATCGCATCGGCGCTATTGATCTACGGACTGTGTGCCGGACTGACCGAGGGTGGCAATTATCTTTCACGTCCCAACGAGAGCTGGTTCCTGATCTGGATACCACTGGCGCTGCTATGCGCTCTTTCCATTCGGCATAGGCAGTCGCAAGCATGAAGCGTATCGAACCCGCACAGCTGGACGGACTGCTCAAGGACGCCAGAACCATTGAAGAGGATGGCCTGGGCATAAAGGTCGCCGAACTCAAGGAGGGCGACTTCCTCAAACTGTACCGGCGCAAGCGGCTGCTGTCTTCCGATCTGTGGGATCTGCCTGCGCAACGGTTCGCAGACAATGCAAACGGCCTGCTGAACCTGGGCATCTCCGCCCCTAAGGTTCTCGAGGTGCTGATGATCAGTGAACGCCGCCTCAGCGCGGTGCGCTATCAGCCATTGCCTGGCGACACGCTGCGCAATCACCTGCGCAAATCAGATGCTGCGACACGCTCTCGAGACGTGATGCGCTTCGGAAGCTTTCTCGGTGAACTGCATCAGTGCGGCGTGTACTTTCGCTCACTGCACCTGGGAAATGTGCTGCTGCTGCCAGACGGGAGCTTCGGCCTGATCGACCTGTCGGACATGAAACTCGAGCGCAATGCATTGCCCCCCTGGAAGCGCCGCCGCAATTTGCAGCACATCCTGAGATACCCGGAAGATATCGGCTGGCTAACCGAGCAACACCGCGAAGACTGGGTAGCAGGCTACGCAAAGAGCGTCAGCACTCGCAGCGCCGAGCGCTTTTCTCGCGACCTGAAAAAATGGCTGTCGGCGACGCAGTGAAGGATGACGGACATGCCGCACTTGCCGCACTTGCCGCCAAGTGCAGGTGTCAGGCAGTTCGTGTGAAACAGTAGCGCCAGAGCCCCTTGAGCGTCTTGAGATTGCGCGAGCGCCAAGGAATCTGAGCCAACAACTCACCTGCCAACGCCCTATCTTCATTCGCGACCTTGGCAAACATCGCGTTCAGATAACGCAACCGAGTCGCTTCATAGCCCGGATGCTCCTCGAAACGCTTGTAGATTGCGAGCTCGGTCTCGATCATCAATCGGCGGTTCTTGTAAGTATTGCTGCCATGCACGCGATAGAGAGCGAGCGGCTCTGCCAATATGTCGATGAAGTACCCGGCGTGAGCGATACGAAGCTCTACGTAGTAATCCTCGATGCGAATGGATGGATCGAAACCACCAACCGTCTCAAGCGCGTCGCGACGAAATAGCAAGGTTGGCGCAGGTGGCCCAGGCTTTCGATCCATGAACAGATCATCGAAATCGAGCCGCCGAGCGGGGCGATGACGCTGCTTCTTGTCAGGCAGCGGCTTTCCGTCACCGTCGATCAGAACGATACCACCGGCACAGATGCCGGTTTCTGGATGCTGCTCCATGAATGCGATCTGCAATGACAGACGCTCGGGGAGCATGACGTCATCCGAGCCCAGCGGAGCGATATAGCGACCTGCGCTGCGAGCGATCATCTCATTGAGCGTGCTACAGAGCCCCTTGTTCGCCTGGGCCACGAAATCGAACCCGAGTTCTTCCTGCAGCCGCCTGATCACCGTCACACTGTCGTCGCGCGAGCCATCGTCGACCACCAGCAACTCTATATTGGGATAATCCTGCGCATAGACGCTGCGGATGCTCGCCTCGATGAAGTCAGCATGGTTGTAGGAGGAAATCAGTACTGAAACCAGCGGCAGCGCGGCCTGAATCTCTGTCATGTAAACGCTCCTTCGACCGGCCGATCACCCTCGAGGAGCGCACGGTACTTGTTACGAAAATCTTCGATGTCGTGCTCACGCCGCAGGTACTGATAAGCACGCTCCCCATCCTCGGCACGCGCAGCCTCGCTGTCAGCAAGACAGGCACGCAGTTGCTCGGTCAGGGAAGAGACATCGCCAGGCGCGAACGAACGCCCACCCGCCCCGCTCAGCAAGGGCCGCATCGCAGGAATGTCAGAGCCGAGTACCGGCAATCGACCGCACATGCCTTCCAGCAACGCAAGACCAAGCCCCTCCTGCAGCGAGGGCATGACGAAAACGTCGAATGCCTTCACATAACGCATGGCATCTGGCCGAGTACCACAGAGATGCACGCGCTTTTGCAACCCAAGCTCGGCAATCAACGCCGCCAGGTTGTCAGCTTCGCGGCCGCCACCGATGATTGCCAGGTTCACGTGCGGGTACTCGTCACTCAGGGCGGAAAATGCCCGAATGAGATACACGTGTCCCTTGATGGGCACCAACCGACCTATCGCACCGATGATCAGGGCTTCGGATGGTAGCTCCAAAGCTTGCCGTGCCTGGTCGCGCGACAGCTGAAGAGATTCAGCCAGGTCGATATCCAGGGCGTTGGTTATCGCCACCGTATTGGCGCTGGTAAAACCACAGCGCAACGCGATCAGATAATCGGCTACAGCCGGCGACACGCCAACGAAGCGCCAGCACTCGTCGATCGATCGCCTGGCCTGCCAGCGCCGATAGAAGCGATCGTATTCACCAAAACCGTGTGACACCCCGATGCATCGCGGGATGCGCAATGTCTTGTTGAGGTGCATGAACAGGTTGACGGTCTTGAAGCGATGCAACAGCACCACATCGAAGCCCTCCTCCTGACAGAACGCCAGCAAGCGCCTGCGTACCTTGAGACGCAGCCCGCTCATGTCCTTTTCAGTGAATTCGAAGAACACCTGGCGTCGGCCGGAATGTTGCGCATCTTCCGCCGGCCGTCCCTCGAGATAAGCGTTGACCACATCGAAACGTTCGGCTGGCAAGCCTTGCAGAATCTGCTCCCCCAGATCGGAGTTGGTATCCGCAGCGTTATAGCGAGTCTGCAGTTGCAGGACTTTCAGAACCTTAGCCATAAGGTCGCCCCATCCAGAGGCGAAGCGCCTTTCGGGAGTAGGAGAGCTTGAATAGCACCTTCCAATCACTGCTCACGGCCTGGCAGTAGAACTGCTTCGCTGCCCTGAAATCTCCGGCCAGGTAGGCACTACGAAATAGGGAAAGGCAACGCTGCTGATAGAAAGGCGCGCGTAGCTCCTGCAGCGCCGCCGGCAGTCGATCAAAAACCTCATCGACCAGCCCAACGCCTCCCGCGAGGCTCGACACGAAGTCGTGGCGAAGACTGTCGCTGTGCTTGTGAATCATCGCCAGCGGCTCTGGCAAAAGCGAAACGGGATAGGTCGCCAGTGTTTGCGCAAAGACCGGAATATCTTCGGCATTACGGAAGCGCTCGGGATAATTTCCCGCCTGAAAAATCGAGCGATGCATCACGCAGGCGCCATTGGAAATGCTCAGTGTCTTGTCCAGCAGGTAGGCCCGCACACGCAGCAGGGGGGTATCAGGAAGACGCTCGGGAGAATGCCGGCGACGGCGACCTTCCTGATCAACCGACCAATGTCCGCCGATGACCATGCGAGACTGCTCATTCAGGGCCAAGTGCGCACGGATCAGCGACAGGCTATCCGGTGCCATCTCGTCGTCCGCATCGAGAAATACCAACCAGTCATGACGCGCCAGCTCGATCCCGAGATTGCGCACAGATGCCAATCCCCCATTGCTCTTGCGTAGTGACCTGAACCGTCCGGGAAACTCCGCCTCCAAAGCCTCGACGACCTGTGGCGTGTTATCCGTCGACCCATCATCGATGATCAATAGCTCATCATCTTCGCCCAGCTGAGACATGACGGAGCGAACTGTCCTGGCCAGGGTAGAGGCATAGTTATAGGCAGGAATGACGATAGTGATCGCTGCAAAGCCACTCATTTCTGCCCCACCTTAACCTGCTGGCTCAATGCTCGAAAGCCGCGAGCGACGCGATTGACACTCATGAAAAAAGCCCAGTGATTCCGCAGAAAACTCAACGAAAAGGCCGGGCGCACAACCCGACCTCGCCCCCACCCCGGACGCCAGCAAAACCCATCGCTACGCTTGCGGTACAACGTCAGGACGGGGATGCCAAGAGCAGAAGCCAGATGCCCCACCCCGGAGTCATTGCCAATTACATAACCGGACTCATAGAGATGACCGGCAAGGGCTTTGGCGTCGGAGAATTCAGGCACGTCGAATTCAGGTTCGAATACATGCAGATATTCGTGCCTTTCTTTAGGCGACAGAACGAACTGCGGTTGATAGCCAGCAGCACGTAATCGCCGGGCCAACGCCAGGTATTTCTCAGCGGGCCAGTTCTTCTTTGCGTTATAGGAGAGCGGATGAAGCATCACGCGCTGCGCGTGGCGACGGTGCGCTAGCGTCGAAGGCACCTGCATGCCGATATCGTCGCAGGCGTGAGCCAGCCCCAAGCGAGAGCGGCAAAAGGCTACGGCCTGCTCGACCATGCTGGCATGGTCATCAGGCAGGCAACGCAGCGGGCCCGCAGCCGCAGCCAAGGGCGCTAGCAAAAGCGACTTTTCCGCGGGCAGCCGCGCTAACGCCTCAGTTGCAGGTTGCTCGATGAAACGAGGGTCCACACGCAGCGTGCCAACGAAGACATAGCGTCGCGCAAGTTCACTCGCAGCCTCACCGTGACGCGTAAGCATGCTGCCCAGGTCGGAAATAACCAGATCGAAATCGTCCAGAACGGCGAACGTCTCGTCAGGAGCGGGCAGACAGCGCGCCTCGAAGAGTGGCAACCATTCATTGAGTGCGCCGAAGTGGTTGCTCAGTACCGTCACGTTATAACCGGCTCTGGCGAGATTGGCAGCCAGAACCAGATAAATGCACCCGTCGCCAAGCCCCATCGACGGGACCAGGGCAAGCCTGCAGTCAGCCGGCAATGCGGCCAAGCGGGTACTGGCCTCTTGTATAACATCAGCCATCAGAACTCCTTGATAACCCGAATATCGTCCATGATCGGGCGCGCACGCGCGCAGAAGAACATGCTCAGGCCGTAGCTGAGCGTTCTGCAACTGCGCGCAGCAGCGCTGCCATTTTTCTTGTGAAGCGCCCTGAAAGCCTCAGGACATGAAAATTGCAATGCATCGCTCCCACTTGGCCAGGCACGCGAGAAACCATGATCAGTTATCCGTTGAACACTCGCGCCGCCGCTCGGCTCGGATTGGAACAGGGCCATACGAAGCCATATCGACGCTTGGCTGTACGCAGAAATCACCGTACTCATCAAAAACAGTGGCGATAGTGAGTAACTCATTGTGAATTCCACGTGAAATTTGAGGGCGGGCCTAATTTCCCGTTTCCAGATGGAGCACGCGACATCTGTCTGCGAACTCAGCCCGACACGATGAGATCAACGCGCCGCATGGCGCCTATCGTACGTACGTAGCCAACAACAAAGAATGCATTATCCCAAAGATGGAGGCCAAAAAGGCTCAACATGTCGGCAAGGATTTGCAGCAATCGTGGTGCGCTAATAAAGCATCACTCAGAAAGCCTCCCAACGACCCGCCGCCTGCAACCGGCGCACCGGGTTAACGCGCTGGCTGTTCAGGAACCTCAGCATCATCCTTTTCTTCGTCATCAAGTCCCATGGCGTGCAGGCGCGAATAGTACCCGTTGTTCGCCAGCAGTGACTCATGGGTGCCTCGTTCGACAATACGGCCCTGATCCATCACGAGAATCAGGTCGGCTTTCTCGATAGTGGACAGCCGATGGGCAATTACCAGCGTTGTACGCCCCTCCATGACCTTGTCCAAAGCAGCCTGGATATAGCGCTCCGACTCCGTGTCGAGAGCAGAAGTCGCTTCGTCCAGAATCAATAGGGGGGCGCTTTTCAACAGCGCCCTGGCAATGGCCAGACGCTGCCGCTGACCACCGGAAAGCATGACACCGTTCTCACCCACCTTGGTGTCGAACCCCTGCGGAAGCAGCTCAATGAACTCACTGGCATAGGCCGCACTCGCAGCCTGCTCGACGTCCTCACGGGGCAAGTGCCGAAGGTCACCGTAAGCGATGTTGTTCAATACGGTGTCATTGAAAAGCGAGACCTGCTGAGTGACCAGGGCGATATGTTTTCTCAGATTTTCCACGCGGTATTCCTCTACCGGTGTACCGTCGAGAAGAATTTGCCCCTCTCCATGCTGGTAAAAACGCGGGATCAGATTGGCCAATGTCGACTTGCCACTCCCCGAGCGGCCGACCAGAGCGACCATCTGACCTGGCTCGACGGTGAAGCTGATGTCTTGCAGTACGGTCTTTTCGGTCCCCGGATAGGTGAAGCTCAGTTGCCGCACCTCAAGTGCCCCGGTAACCCGCTCTTTCTCGACCGTGCCCTGATCCGGCTCCGGCTGTTCATCCAGTTGCTCGAAGATGCTTTCAGCACCAGCCAGACCTTTCTGGATAGTCGAACTGACTTCCGAGAGCTGACGGATCGGCTTGGGCAGCAACCCCGCCGCGGTGATGTAGGCCACCAGGTCACCGACGCTGGCATCGCCCCGCAGGAACAGCACCAGAAACATCAGAAACGCCATCGCTGCATAGTTCACGAGCTGCAGGCTGGGGGTGTAGATGGCGCTGGTACGGGTCATGCGCAGTTGCTTGCGGGTGCTGTCCTCGCTCGCCTCATGGAAGCGCTCTCGCTCATAGCGCTCACCACCGAAGCTGCGTACCACGCGATAATTCTGAATCGTCTCGGACGAAACATGTGTCAACTCGCCCATGGCACTCTGAATCTTTCGACTCTGGCTGCGAAACTTCTTGCTGGCGCTTTTCACCATCAGAGCGATGAGCGGAAGAATGGCCACCATGACCATGGTCAGTTTCCAGTTCATCCACAGCAGGTAGCCAAACAGGAATACAACCGTGAGACCTTCACGCACCATCACCTTGAGCGCGTCGGTGGCCGCCCCTGTAACCGAACCGACGTTGTAGGTGATACGGGAAATCAGATAACCCGTGGAGTGATTGTCGAAATAGCGATTGGGCAGGGTCAACAGGTTGTTGAAAAGCGCTATGCGCAGGTCCTGAACGAGCCCCAGTGAAACCCGTGCCAGATAATAGCCGCCGAGAAAGGAGCCGATGCCCTGCCATATGGTAATCAGCAGCAACGCCAGCGGCACGCCATAAAGCAGTTGCATGCTACCCAGCAGTGGCAGCTCGACAGCCCCGGCTTCAGGCGCGGCGAGCCCGTCGACGAAGTACTTGAGCAAGCCTGCCAGCATTGGCTGGGTAGAGGCGAAAATGATGTAGCCGACCATACTGATCCCGAACATCAACCAGTAACGCTTCATGTAGCTCAACAGCCGCATATACAGCTTGAAGCTGGAGATGGACGATGGATTAGCGCTTGGATCAGGCATGAGATGGAGGCTCTGGGGCGAAGCGCAGGATTGTACCATCAGGGACCCTGCAACCAAATCGACATGGAAGCCGGTTACCCGACTCGTCCAGCCCAGAGCTGAACAGCACCGCACCGCGAGCGACAAAAGCCTTGCAGGCTCAGTCGACAGATCGAGCGAGATGCAGCTCCTGAGGCGGGCGCCAGCGTGTCGGCTTACGCACAAAGGCCATGCCACGCAGCTCATCGAGCAATGCCTGCACATCGAATGACGGCGTACCGGCTGCGTCACCATAAGCGCCTGCAACCTCGGACAAGCCAGACGCATCGAGCCCAAGATCGTCCAACCGTAGCATTATCTTCCTGAAATCCTCCACGGCGCCTTGCTGGCTGTAATCTCCGCCCCGCTCAAAATCCAGAACATAAGCATGTTCTGCAATCAGAAAGTTGTATGGGTTGCAGTCGCCGTGCACGATGCCGTGGGCATGCAACCGCCCCAAGAGAGCAAGGGCCTGACGCGCCCCTGTCAGCAGCCGGTCTCCGCTGAGGGTAGCCAAAGGCACGCCTGGCAGAAAACCGGTCAGCAGCAGGCTCTCATGAAACCCGGGATGGCGTGACTCCGCATACATGAGCGGCTTCGGGGCGGGGAACGCCAGTGCCTGCAGCCTCGACAGCAGCATCGCCTCGCTTCGCAGCGGAGAACGATAGGGCCGGCGCAGGATTCGCTTCCACCAGGGCTTCATCGAGCGCCTGTAGCGTTTGACGAAGATCGAATCATCCTCGCGATATATCTTCGCCACGGCCCGGCCTGGCGCGAACTCGACCAGCCCCTCGAAAAGCGCCAGCAATGCATTGATTTGTTTGCGCCCGAGACTGCCCTTCTGAAAAACTACTGTTTTCCCCACACCGCACCTCCTTGCGACGCATCCATATCTCGCAGGAAAGAACAGGCTCTGCTTCTCGCTTCGGTTTTTTCGAGTACAGCGCACCGCTGCCCCACAGGTCGAATCATGTACAGCCTCTACGCTAAAACGAAAGAAAATCTCAAGCACGCCACTTATGCAGGACAAAGTATATGCAACCCTGCCTCAGCGGTACTCGCCCATCTGTTCTTCGATAATCGACCTGCGCTGAAGAAAATTCGCAGGGCCATCAAGTTGATTCGTTTGACGCCGCGCTACAGCTGCCGCGACGAATTGACGGGAGATACCTACATCTGGCATTGCGACCGCGACGACCAGACACGACTGGCTCTGGGTATCGGTCGCGAGCTGGCATCCGACAGGAAGCTCAGCACCTGCTACATACCGGCCATCAAGGAAGATGCCTACAAATCTCTGGACTGGTCGGCCATGTATACGGCATTGAAAATAGTGCGCACCTGCAAGCAACCCGTTGTTGAGCGGTTCTATATATTCAGCGCGCTCTGTTACACCATCAAGCACATGAAAGCCATCGAAAGATATGGAATCACCGAACGGATAACCTCGCTGGTAAGCTACAACAGCGCCAATATACCCGAGTGCTTTCTGGTCAGCGCCTGCCGACAGCGAGGTATCAGGACCTATTCGCTACAACATGGTCTGTATCATCGCTACCGTAACGAAAGCCCCATCGACATCATCAACTATGAAAATGTCACCGCGCAGACGCTGCTGGTCTGGAGCGAGTTCTGCCGAGCGGAAATAGATGCATTTCATCGTGATCGTGGCCAGGCGGCCGATTTCGAGATACAGGTTGCTGGCTATATCAACCCGCCACATCAACAACCAGTTGCCATCGAGCGATCGAGCTCGGCTGGCCCGCATATCCTTTGCCTGCTGCCGGGCAAACGCTATGTCGCGGACAGCGTGAAACTGCTCAGCGAATTGGCCGAACTGCCAGAAAATTACCAGTTGACCATTCGTCTGCATCCGCTACTTGCAGGCAATGCTGCACTCATCGAAGCACTGCCTGCACGCGCGACACTCGACGACAGCTCAACGCTTACGCAGACGCTAGCCACTCAGCGCTATGATCTGGCGGTGGGATTCAACACCACCAGTCTGTTCGAAGTCACTCTGTTCGGTGTTCCCTGCGCTGTTTACCGTGCTCCGAGCCTGAATCTCGAGACTCAGGCTCTGCCCGCATTTACAAACGCTGGAGAGCTCATCACCCTGCTCAGATCGACGGTTGATGTCAGCATGCTTGCCGATTACCTCCTCGGGGCTTCGCTCTTTCGCTATCGCGAAATCACTCACGCCGGGCATTAGCGCAGCAGGAATCTTAGCGCCACACGCCAGAGCGAGGGATATCGTCGAATCCTCACACCTCTCAGCCATCGCAAACGAATCGACAATGGCAGATGAGCCCGCCTCAGCAAACGCAACCAGTAACGCACCGCCAATGCTTCCTTGCGGCGGATCTGCGCCTCGCTCATATCGGAAACGCTGTGCATCGGCATTTGCACAGGTGGATCTGCGGCATAGGCGAGCGCGTGCAACGCCCAGGCCTCACGAAAACTGCCAAGGGAAAAGTGCAGCAGATCGATATCGAAAGCCACGCCAACCTTGCCAACCTGGGCAACGCGGAGACTGAAGTCGACATCGTAAAAATGAAAGCCCCTCAAACGCTCGTCGAAACGAACCGCGGCCCAGACCGAGCGCCTGACGAACATCCAGACACCATCCAGGGCAACCACGGGAACGCAACTCGCTGCGGCATATGCATCCGGCTTCGCGAAGGCGAGTGTCGCACCCTCACGTGAAACGCCATGGCGCACATTGATGCACAGGTCGTCCTCGTCCCCACTGTGCCAGCCGGATGGGACTCTCGCCTTATAGCGACTTCCCGCAAGGCCGATCATTGCCAACTCGGTGTCAGCCGCGAAATGAGAGATGGCAAGCTGCCCCCACCCAGCGCTCAGAAATTCGACGTCTTCGTGAACGAAGCAGATGAACTCGTGACTGGCTCGGGACGCACCTTCGTTGTAGACCTCGCAGAGCCCGCGGCCCTCGACGCTGTTGTCCACCGCGATAAGCTCGTACTCGACCCCGATGGTCGCTGCGATATTACTGGCAACTGCCTGCAAGCGCGCCGACTGGGCGCTGCAGATGACGATGGAGATCAAATGATGCTCCGCACGAGTGGAAGGCCGGTCATTTGATTTTCTTCAATCCGAAATAGTAGAGCGGGAACTTGAGGTACAGCTTGAGTTTTTTACGGGTCAGGTAGCCCAGCCCCTTGCCATGCCATTTCTCTTCGAAGGTGTACTTGGAACGCTTGGTCATCAGCCACTGCCGCGCCGAGGTATGCGTACTCAAGGTCCGGCTATCGAGGTGATCGACAACGGAGGAGGTAACGAGAACGTGCCTGAGCCCATGGGACTGCAGCGTCAGCGCATAGTCGTTGTCGGCGTACCAGAAGTAGAAACGCTCATCCAGCTCGCCAATGACATCCAGAATCGAACGACGAAACACCAGGCACCAGCCGGATATTTCGCGCAACACTCCATAGCCGGGATAAACACCACTACGCAGAGCGAAACCATTGCGCGGATGATGCAGAGAGCAAGCCGGGCTGGCGCTGCTGACCCCGAGATCACTTTCGAACACCTGAAGCAGCTCGGATGCCCAGCCGGGATGAAAGGACAGGTCGTTGTTGCAAATGGCAACGAAGGGGGCCTGGCCCTCTCTGATACCCAGATTCATGTATGCGTGATAATTGAAAGGCGTGCTGGGATACAGCGTCGTTACTCCAGGCTGCCGATACACAGGGCTGTCGGCATTCGACTCGAGCACCCAAACCCGGAAACGGATCTTCGCCGGGTCTTCAGACGCGACGAGCGAGTCCAGGCAATGCTCGGTAACCTGGCGCAAGGCTTCATCCTTGGCGAAGCTGAGAATTACCACATCGAAACAAGCGGGCAACTCAGGCGAGCCCGCAACGGAATCAGTCATAAGAAAACATAATCTCAGGAAATACAGGGCAAGCCTGATAAAGCCATGGGTCAATCACAGGCAAGAATACGTCCGACGCGATTCGCCCAGGTATGGTGTTCGAGAAAGCGCGCTCGACCATTTTGCGCAATGCGCTCGCGCTCTTGCGGATGAGCCAGATAATAACGGACCTTTTCGCTCAACTCCGCACCAGAACGAAACACCTCGATATCCCGCCCTGGGGTGAACAGCGAAGCGATTTCCTCGCAATAATCGGTCAACAGGAAGCAACCCGCAGCTACTGCCTCGAATATTCGCAGGTTCACACCCGTCTCGGCGCCATAGAAATCCGATCGAGTGATATTCAGCACTATCCGTGAGCTCTGCAACAGCGTCTGAAGCTCTTCTCCCCAGACAGGGCGATCATCGACGCACTCGCGCAGCGACGAGGACATGAGCGAGTAGTTACGGCGCCAGCGATTGCCGCGTATGGCCAGATTTTCACGGATGTTTTCCAGCAGGAAAACCCGACGCAAATCGGCACTACCGACAAACAGGACGTCGCGATCCTTGTCTTTTCCCAACTCTGGAACCACCACCGCTCCAAACGGCAAATGCAGTGCATTCAGGCCCAGTGTTTCACGGAAAAAACGCGTAGTCGTTTCAGAGAAAGAAAATAGCTGGTCATAGCGGGGTAGCTCTTGCTCGATGAAATACAGGAACTCCCGACGTTTCGAATAGAGGTTGCAACTATCGGTATCGTAGAGGATGAAGCGGGCACCAGCGCTGCGTACCATTTCGGCCACTTGAGCGACGTCATAGTGCTTGTAGAGGAAACCGACCACCAAGACATGAGTAGGTGCCTCCTGCTCCAGCACTCTGCGCAGTGGTTCCAGAGACAGACGCGGCAAGTGCGAGAAACCCTCCCGATCCCGGGCCTTGTTACGGGCCTTGAAGAGCGCCGAAGACAACCCGTACCACTGTCTGGGTTTCTGTTTCAGCGCATCCCAGTGGACAGCTCGGCTGCCGGCCTGCAAAAACGCATCGAACAGTTCACGGCCCAGTGGCACACCACCTATTCCATCGATAATCAGGTACTTGCGCTCGCTCGCAACCGGCGCACCCGCCCTTGGCATCTCCAGCATGATTCAATATCCATCCAAAAGCAGTGGCCCGCAGCGGTAAGGGACCGCAACAGGCATATCGAATTCTTTCATCCCGTACTGACAACCGTTAAGTAAGCACCAGCCACCTAACCACGCTGACGCTTGAACAGAAGGTGGCGAAAGCGCTTGAGCAGTTGACGATCCCACTGACGAAGGGGAATTTCGGCAAACAGACTCCAGGCGAATCGCTTGTCATGAGTGACAGCGGGCCCAAGGATCTTGGTGAGCAGACGGGCTTTGCCCGACTCGTAGGCCGGATGTTCACGATAAAGATCCAGCAACTGCATGCCATAACGGTATTCGGCCAGATAATTGCCCGACAAGCCATTGCCATGCTTGCGATACAGCGTGACCGCAGCAGGAAGCACATCGATGAGGTAACCAGAATGAGCCGTTTTCAGGGTCATCTGGAAATCCTGTACGCGCAGTGCCGGATCATATCCCCCCGCAGCAATCATCGCATCGCGGCGGTACATAACCAGATTGCCGCCAACCACCAAGGCGGCAGCCAGGGCCTGGGCAAAGTCATAACGGCGCACCTGGCGGGCCTTGTCTTTTTTGGGCAAGGCCTGACCCTGCTGATCGATTCGCAAGGCACGCCCCCCGAGACAACCGACTTCGGGATGCGCAATGAGATAATCGGCCTGCAGGGCGAGACGCCCGGGCACCATCACATCATCGGCATCGAAGGTCGCCACGAACTCCCCACAAGCCAGCTCTAGCCCCTTGTTGAGCGCTGCACTGACGCCCTGGTTATGCTGACGGACAAACTCGGCACGGCGAATGTTCGGGTACCGGCGCCAGTCCTGCAAAGCCTCCTCGATCCGCAAGGCACTGTCGTCGGTAGAACCATCGTCGACGACGATCAACTCTATGGCTTCGTAGTCCTGCTGCAAAATGCTGCGCAATGCATCGCCGACGTAGGCACCGTAGTTGTAGCAAGGCACGATGACGCTCACCAGGGGGCGAATGGAGCGTACCGTTTCGCTCACAACCGACACGCAGGCCACGCAGAGAGCGCGCTGAAGAAACACGGTGCTACGGCCGAGTCGACGAATCGACTTTGCAGCCGCTTACGCATGTCCTCGCGAAGGTGATCCAGCTCACCCTGGCTCACCGATGCGACTTTCTGCAGGCTATCGGACAACGCGTGCCAGTCCCCAAAGGCGAACAATTGGCCTTTTTCGCCAACCACCTCACGCCCACCACCACAATCGCTACACACCACAGGCAAACCCGCAGCCATTGCCTCGAGCAGGACCATGCCGAACGGTTCGTGATCCGAGCTCAGCGCGAATGCATCGAAAGCGGTGAAGTAACGCCGGGCGTGTGGAACCTGCCCCAGGAAGCGAACCTGCTGGGTGATGCCCAGCGTCTCGACCAAAGCCTTGAGCTCGGCCTCCAGCCTACCTTTACCAGCAATCACCAAAAGACTGTTTCCCGGCAAGGTCGGCAACGCGTCGGCGAAAGCACGAATGAGCGTCGCCTGATCCTTGTCTGGATGCAGCCGCCCGACGTTGCCGATTACCCAGGCCCCCTCAGGCAACCCAAGGGCCTCACGCGCGCAAGAGCGGGACAATTGCTCCGCCTCAACGGCCTGCAAATCGATACGATTGTAGAGCGTCTGAATTCGCTGCAATGGCCAGCTTGGCAGACAGGCGCGCAAGTCATCGCGCACCGCGTCGGAGACGCCGAACAGATACAAGCGCTTGCGAAACAGATTGGCGAAGAGCTGGCGCGAACGGCGCTCGTAATCTCCGAACGCATGATGGATTCCAACCACCGGAAGCTTCGTGCCCAGTAGTGCCACATAAGCAGGCTTCGAGCGATGAGCAATGCACAGCGCGAAATTACGCTCAGCGGCAATGCGACGAATCGCACGAACTGCACCGAGCTTGAGACCTCTCAGGGCCCTGCTGGAATAACCAAGAAACACCACCTCATCGGAAGCAGAACCTCTTTCCACTTCGGCGCTGTATTCCCCGGTCAGGTAAACGGTCAAAACCTTGTATGGCGTGTTCGCGAAAAGCACCCCGTACTGTCGGGCGCAATCAAGAAACGGCCCATCGTAGCCATGGCATATCTGCAGCACCCATACCTGACTCGTCTTATTAGTATCCATCGATTCCGACTCTGTCCATGGTAACGAAGCGCGCTGCGTTGCAGTGCGCGCGATAGTCAGCGTTCGACCAGGCATTGAATTCCCGAGCCACGGCGCCCGAAATACCTAGTCAAACTTTTGGACTGACGTCGTTGAGAAAACTGACGAGATCGTCAGGTTCAATGTTTTCGATGAATGACGAAATTACGCCTGGGGATGGCGGATTTGACCCGGCTATGGGGGTGGCAAGATGGCGCCCATCGGGGCGATGAGCTGACTGCGCAGGCGGATAGTCCACCTGCACATGAAAAGATCTCAGTGTTGCTGAGCGACTCTGGCGATCTGCGCCATCTCAGCGAACATCGCCTCGGCCTGCACACGGGCTTGCTGCAGGAAGATCCCGATGCTCACCTGCTCGGACTCGCTGAACGCGATCTGGCCGGCGGCATTGACAGCCTGTTCGTACGAAGGCTGAAGGCGCCCAACCAGGCCGACCTGTGCCAGCAAGGCCTCGATCTTGTGGGTATTGGAGGGCAAGGCGTAAAAGGGCGTACCGGTGACCAGGCAGAGTGTGACCAGGTGAAAGCGCCCGGTAATCACCCCCTCCGATCGACCGAGAAGACCTAGAAACCGACGCGTCGACAGCACCGCATAACGCCAGCGCAGCCTGTCGATCAGAGAAGCAGGCAGATCGGCGGGGTAAGAGTGGAAATAACTAGCGGCAATGCGCCGGTAAGCCTTCAGGCGCTTGCGCAGGTTCTTGCGCAAATAGAAGTCGAACCCCTTGCCCAGTTGCAGAGGGGCAAGAGTACGAATGCTCACATAACGCAGGTGTTGCCTGACCTTTGTTATCCGCCATGCCTCGACAAGCCGCTCATTGATAACGCTACCGTTGACCAGCATGCCGCTACGGGGCCTGCTAGGCGCAGCGTGCCGGTAAGACAACGTCAGGTCGGGCACGACTTCCGCGGACACATCGACAGCGGCCAGCGCGGCCTTGCTCATCGTGTCGCGCACGAACAGCTTGGTAAAACAGTGAGCGTGGGCATTGAGCCGGTCATTGTTCTGCCAGACCGAATTGATCAGGAAGCAGGGAACGCCATGTTCCTGACAATATCGGGCAAGCGCTCCATAGCGCATCGCCAGCGGTGCATCGTCGTGCATGGTGCCCTCACCATTGACCAGGCACAGATCCGCAGCACGAATGTCACGCTGCAGATCGGCGTCCGTCTGCCAATCGTGGTGCATCGGGCAGGAGCGCTGAATATCGATACCTGCCTGCCCGGCCAAGGTGAAAATCTGCCGCATCACCAGTTGGCAGCCGTGGTGATTTTCAGAAGAAGTATCGTTGAACAGCAGCGCCTTCAATCGCACCTGGGCAACGGACACCCCTACCGCTCCTCGCCGCTGACCGTATCGCCACTCAAGACGCCGTCCTTCACCACCAAGATATCTTCCATGATCAGGTACTGCAGATCCGAGCCGAAGAACATGTTCAACGCATCGGTGGGCGAGCAGATCATCGGCTCGCCACGGCGGTTCAGCGAGGTGTTCAGGGACACGCCGTTGCCAGTGAGTTTTTCCAGCTCCAGCATCAGGTCGTACCAGCGCGGATTGAATTCGCGCTTGAGGACCTGAGCACGGGAAGTGCCGTCTTCGTGCACGACTTCGCTGACGCGCTCCTTCCATTCGTCGTTGACCTCGAAGGTGAAGGTCATGAACGGACTCGGGTGGTCGACCTTGAGCATCTGCTCGGCGACGGTATCGAGCATCGACGGGCAGAAGGGTCTCCAGCGCTCGCGGAACTTGATCTGTTCGTTGATGCGGTCGGCCACGCCCGGGATGCTCGGGCACCCGATGATGGAGCGACCACCAAGGGCGCGCGGGCCGAACTCCATGCGGCCCTGGAACCAGGCCACGGGATTGCCGTCGACCATGATCTGCGCGATGCGCTGCGGCGTGTCGTCGATCCGCTGCCATTTCGGCGCATGCGGGTGCCGGGCACAAGCCGCGATGACGTCTTCATTGGAATAGGCCGGGCCGAGGTAGACGTGCTCCATCTTCTCGACCGGCACGCCGCGCTTGTGAGAAACGTAGGCAGCGGCACCGACCGAGGTACCGGCGTCGCCGGAAGCCGGCTGAACGAACAGTTCCTTGACCTCGGGGCGGGCGATGATCTTCTGGTTGAGCTTGACGTTCAGCGCACAGCCACCGGCGAAGGCGATCTTGCCGGTTTCGCGGATGATGTCGCCCAGGTAGTAATCCATCATCTCCAGCGCCAGCTTCTCGAACAGTGCCTGCATGCTGGCGGCATAGTGGATGTAGGGATCGTCGGCGATATCGCCTTCGCGCTTGGGCCCCAACCACTCGATCAGCTTGGGCGAGAAGTAGAAGCCCTTGCCCTTTTCCTTGTAGCGGCGCAGGCCGATGACGTTGGCGTAGTCGGTGTTGATCACCAGCTCGCCGTTCTCGAACTTGGCCAAACGGGAAAAATCGTACTTGCTGGCATCACCATAGGGCGCCATGCCCATGACCTTGAATTCACCGTCGAGCATCTCGAAGCCGAGGAATTCGGTGACCGCGCCATACAGGCCACCAAGGGAATCCGGATCGTAGAATTCCTTGATCTTGTGGATGCGGCCGTTCTCGCCATAGCCGAAGAAGGTGGTGGCGTACTCGCCCTTGCCATCGATACCGAGGATCGCGGTCTTCTCGGTGAACCCCGAGCAGTGATAGGCGCTGGCGGCATGAGCCAGGTGATGCTCGACCGGCTCGATCTTGACCTTCTTGGCGTCGAAGCCGAGCTGCTCCAGGCACCAGACGATCTTCTTGCGGTAGCGCTTGTAGCGACGGTTACCCATGAGAATGGCGTCGAGGGCACGATCCGGCGCATACCAGTAGCGCTTGGCGTAGTGCCAGCGTTCCTTGCCGAACAGGCTGATCGGAGCGAAGGGAATCGCCACCACGTCGACGTCCGACGGCTTGATGCCCGCCTGCTCCAGGCAGAACTTGGCCGACTCGTAGGGCATGCGATTCTTCGCGTGCTTGTCGCGCACGAAGCGCTCTTCTTCGGCAGCCGCGATCAACTTGCCGTCGATATACAACGCCGCGGATGGGTCATGGCTGAGGGCGCCGGAAAGGCCAAGAATCGTCAATGCCACGGATAAAGCCTCTTAGTGCGCTTGCCGAACGTCGACAAACGCGATTGTTTGGTTTCGCCAAGCCTGCCTGGAGCGGGCTCAGGTGATAGTCGGCAAACGCCGGTCCAGCTCCTGGTAAAGGGCGCTCTGTGCCGACCAGTTGCGCAGCAGACGCGCGCGATCCCGAGCATAGGCGGCCTTGAAACTGCTGGCGCTGTCATGGTGCTGCATGGCATCCAGATCGATCAGCGCCCAGCGGCCAGCCTGCCACAGGATGTTGTTGCCCTTGAAGTCGCCGTGGCTGATGCGCTCACGCAACAATGCGGCGAACACGCTCTCCAGCGCCTGCAGATCCGCCTCGGGCGGCAACTCGTCTGCCTGGTAGGGCGCGAAACGGGCAATTATATCCACACCCGGCGTGTGTTCGGTAATCAGATAAGCCTGACGGCGCAGCCACAGGGTACGACGCTCGAGCACGGCCAGTGGCTTGGGCGTGGCAATGCCGAGGAAATCCAGACGATTGCCCTCGCACCAGCTGTGCCAGGCACGGCTCGGCCGCCAGAAGCGCCTCAGCCAGTGCCCGAAGCCCTTGATGTTGTAGCGTTTGATGACCAGCTGTCGACCAGCCTGCTCGACCCGGGCCACGGTGGACGAGCCGCCCAGCTTGAGCGGCTGCCCTGCGGCAATCGCCGCGTCCGGGTCGGCCAGCAACGGCGCCAGCAGCGCATCGTCTTCCCGCCGCACTACCTGCAGGCGCGAGGCGCTGCTGGAGGCTCGAAAGGCCGTGCAATCACGCTCGATCTTGGCCATGAACGCCTGCATGCGCGTTGCCCGCGCCTTGCTCACGGCCTTGAGCAGTGCCTCCAGCGGCAGGGCATGCTCGCCATTGACCAGCAGGTAATGCACCAGCAGCTCTTCGACGAAGCCGTCGATGGCCCCGGGAAACTGCGCGAAGAACAGCCCGAGATTGGCCAGCACCTTGTCTCGCGACAGCGGCTGCCCCGGCGTTTCGGCGCGGATTCCGCCGCCATCGATCAAAAACAGGCGGCCATCCTGACGCAGCAGGTTGTCCAGATGCAGGTCCTCCTGCCAGAGCCCCTTGCCGTGCAGCTCGGCGATCACTGCCAGGGCATCGCCCAACACCTGCTGCTGAGCATCACTCAGCCAGGGCTGATCGGCCACCGCCTGCCAGTCGTCAGCCAGGCTGCGAGCGCTCTCGAGGAACTCGAACAGCAGCCAGCCGCCCTCCCCGGAGATCGATCCATGCTCGAGCAGGGGGGGCGTGCTGAGGCCCTGCTGCGCCAGCAACTGGACGCCCTGCAGTTCGCGGGCGTAATGCCGCTCGGCCTTGCCGCCGACCAGCAACTTGGCCAGCACCGCACGCCCTTGCCATTGCGCCCGGCCCACATAGCGTTGACCGGGCAGCACACGCAGCAGGCTGTGCAGTTCGAGAGTCTGGCCTGCCGGCGCTTCGATCAGCAGCGGCAGTTCGGGGCTACGGCCCGCGTCGGTCAGAAAAGCGAGTTTCATGGGCGCTGAGCCTTGTCCTTGAAACGCGCCGTCAGGCGCTGCAACCAATGATCCACGTTCTGCTCGCTGCCCAGATAGGCAGCCAGGAACGCGACCGTATCCTCATCACTCCAGGGATTGGTACGCCGCAACAGAGGTTCGAGATCCTTGATTCGGTCACGCTCGCCAAAGAACAGCGGACGCGTTTTCTCCAGATCGATCAGTTGCGCAGCGAAGCCATCGCCACAGGGTTGCAGAAAGATATGCTTGGGGTAGAAGCAACCGTGCAACTGCCCTTTTTCATGCACCTGACGGGCCAGCACGCCACAGGCGTTGACGATGGCCAGGCGCTGCTCGGCAGCGAGCGCCGTCCAACCCGGCAACCAGCTGTCGAGGTCCTGCCAGCCATCCAGTGCACGGGTCAACAGAATCGCCCTGCGCTCGCCTGCGATGCGCCGCTCGGCGTAGAACGACGCACTCATGGCCGGGATGCCCAGACGGCTGTAGCGGCGAATGCTACGGAATTCGCGCGACAGGGTCGGCTCACCCAGTGGGCGTTCCAAGCTGCGCGTCAGGTAGTTGCTCTGGCGCTTGAGGTAATAGCCACGACCATCAAGATCGAGTCGGTACACCGAGCTCCAGCCGCCACGGGGCGCCTTGTTGGGCTCGTCTACCGCGTGCAGCTCGAGCGCCCACAGCGCCTCGAAACTGGCCAGTTCGTGACGTTCGAGCAGCGAGCGATCCTCGCTGTCGATGTAGTCCTTCATTCTCTTCCCTCGAAATAGCGGACGATCTGGCCGATGCGCTGCTTGTCGCTGTCGTTGAGACGCTCGCGGCGCCGGTACTGCAGATAGAAACGCAGCCGCTGAGTGCGCGACAGGTGGTATTTGGCGACCTTGTCCAGGCAGGCCAGGTCCTTGACGATACGCCGGCGCAGGAACGGCCCCCACCAGAATGCGCCGGTTGGGCAGTCGATGAAATATAGGCGACGGTGCTCGTCGACCAGCAGGTTGCGCCACTTCAGATCGTTGTGCGCGAAGTGGTGGTCGTGCAGCGTACGCGTGGCCTTGGCCAACTGGCAGCTGACATCCTCGACCCAGGCACGATCACGCAGGCGCGCGTCGTTGCTGTCGGCAAGGCGCGACATATCCATGGTGTCGACCAGTTCCTGGGTGATCAGCGCGCCACGGTCGAATGCGCTGCCCTTGCGCTCCAGGCCATAGGCGGCGATCGGCGCAGTGGGAATGCCCCAGGCAGCGAAATGCTTGAGGTTCTGCCACTCGGCCTTGACCCGCGGCCTGCCGATGAAGCGTCGAGCGCCCTTACCCGCGCCATGGTAGCGCTTGACGTAATAGCGCAGCCCGTCGAACTCCACGCGGATCACGTCCGACAGTGGGTCACGGGTGATCGGTTCGCCCTGCAGGGCAAACACGGCATCCAGGCTGGCAAAGGCCCTGGCAGCCTCTGGGGTCGCCAGCGCGGTAACGCGCCACTCACTCATGGCTGCTGCCCCCTGTTTCATACTTGCGTGCATAACGCGAAAGCAGGCGCTCGGCCTTGCGCTGCAGCCAGGCCAGCAGTGCGGCTTCGTCACGCAGGATCTGGCGCAGCGGGCGGGCACTGCCGGCAGCCGCGAAATAGCCCTTGAGAAAACGCAGGAAATCGCGTTGCGTCAGGCCGATATTCAACGCCGAAAAGTACAACCCGGCCAGGTCCTTGTCGCGCCAGCGCCGCGGCACCGCAGGACGCAACTGGGCACGGTGCAGGTCGATCACCGACAGCCGGAAATCTGCGGCACTGAACGGCTTGTCGGTATGCAGCAGAAAATGGCAGATGTAGCAGTCGCGGTGATTGACCCCGGCAGCGTGCATGCGCCCGGTCATGTCGGCGACGCGACGGATCAGCGGCCACTTCAGCCCTGGCTGCGGTGGCTGCTGCGCCCAGCCCAGGGTCAACTGCTCGAGGTCGACCGTCGGCGCGAGCTCCTCGGTAACGATGAAGGAATGCTGCTGCGCCGGGTTGCTGCCGCGCTCGCCATATGCCACGGCGGTCATGGTCGGCACACCCGCCCCGGTCAGGCGCTCGATGGCCTTCCATTCCTGACCGGCGCCGAGCACCGGCAGGCGGGCAGTGGCGAGGTTCTTGAGGATCTCGCCCCAGCCAACACCACGGTGAATCTTGACGAAGTAGCCTTTGCCGTCGACCTCGGTACGCAGCGTACGGCGTGCCTCCAGCTCTCGATAGACCTTGCCCTGCAGGCGTTCTACTTCTTCGAAGGCATCCTTGCCGGCCCATAGGGACTTGAACGGTTCAGCAAGGATCAGGCGCATAAGCCCCCCTGTAGGAGCCGCGCGCTCGCGGCGATTGCTGCAGGTGACGATAACCCGTTGAAACGGCCGCGAGCGCCTAACGACGCGGCGGCATGGCCAATGGCTGCCAGATCGGCTGATTCGCTCACGAACGCGGCGCCAGAATCACATCGGCAGCGTGCTGAGGCATGCTGTACAGATCGGCGCTATCGGCGAATGCCAGGCCATTGCGCTGCCAGGCTGCGCGACCTTCGGCATCCGCCAGCATCTCGGCGAGGGTACGGTTCAGCACATTCTGCTCGAAGGGGCTGGGCACCACGCAACCGGCATCGGCATCACGGATGTAGTGGGCGTAGCCGCAGACATCGGTCACCAGCACCGGCAAACCCGCTACCAGCGCCTCCAGCAGCACGGTACCGGTATTTTCGTTGTACGCCGGGTGAATCAACAGGTCTGCGCCCAGCAGGAAGCGCGGGATGTCGCTGCGCCCCTTGAGGATCTGCACCTGATCGCCAATGCCCAGTGCGGTGATCTGCAGCAGGAACGGTTTGGGGTCGTCCTGGCCGATGACGATCAGCCGGGTGCGCTTTTTCAAATCCGGGGGCAGAGCGGCCAACGCCTTGAGGCTGCGGTCCAGCCCTTTGGTCTTGAAGCCGGAGCCGATCTGTACCAGCAACAGGTCGTCATCGGCCAGCTTGAACTCGCGGCGGAACTCGGCACGGATCTCGGCAGCATTGGCCGGCGCGCGGCGATCCAGGGAGATACCAGGCGGCAGCAGATGGAAGCGTTCGGCCGGCGTGGCGTAATGCTTGACGAACAGCGGCTGCTGCACCTCGGAGATCATCAGAATTTCGGTGCGCGACTCGGGGGCGAATACCGCCCGTTCGTACTCGGCGAAGTGCTTGTAGCGGCCCCAGCGGCGATACAGCGGGTTGCGCAAGGTCTGCGCCTTGTCTTCGAAACAGCCGTCGGCGGCGTAATACACGTCCAGCCCCGGCATCTTGTTGAAACCGACCACGCGATCGACCGGGCGCTGGCGCAGATCCGCCTGGACCCAGGCGGTGAGCTTTTCGTTGCGGTGATGGTTGAACAGCGCCTTGACCGGCACGACGACCACTTCGAAGCCCTCCGGCACTTCGCCTTCCCAGATCGGCGTGTACACGCGGATGCTGTGACCGCGGGCCTGGCACTCCAGCGCGATGCGCATGAAATCGCGCTGCAAGCCGCCAAAAGGAAAGTATTTGTAGAGGATGAAAGCCAGGCGCATCGGCCCTTCGCTCTGTGGCATCAGTCTATCCCCATATCCAGCAGCAGCGCGTGCAACTCGGTGAACACCCGCTGCGGCAGCAAATCATCGAAACACGGCTTGTCGCGATCGCCCTTGCCGGCATCCGGGCCACTGGCACACAGATGGATCTGCGAACGGCCGTAGGCGCCCACGCGGCCGGGCAACGTCGGCCCGTACAGCGACACGCAAGGCACATCCAGCGCGGCAGCCAGGTGACCGAGCCCGGTGTCCACGGCGACGCAGGCCTGGGCACCAGCGATCACCTTGGCAACGCCGGCCAGGTTGAGTTTCGGCAGCACGGCTGCCCCCTCGATGCCTGCAGCGATACGCTCGGCTCGCGCCTTTTCCACCTCGTTGCCCCAGGGCAGGCGAATCGACCAACCCTGTTCGCTGACCTGCTCGGCCAGCTCACGCCAGTAGGCTTCCGGCCAGTGCTTGCTCGCCCAGGTCGTGCCGTGCAGGAATACCAGATAAGGGCGAGGTGACGGATCTGCAAGCTGGCCGCGATCCAAACCGTAATCACCCAGACCGGCCGGCACGCTGTAGCCCAATGCCTGGCCGAACAATTGGCGTGTACGCTCCAGCGCATGCTGGGCACGCGGCACACTGTAGCGGCGATCATAGAAACGCGTGGCGATCGGCTCACGGGCGGAATTGCGGTCCAGGCCGGCCACCGGTGCCTTGACGTAGCGGGTCAGCCAGGCGCTCTTGAGCAGGCCCTGGGCATCGATCACCAGATCGTAGCGGGTGTCGCGCAAGCGCTGCTTGAAACGCGACCACTCACCGCTACGCAGGGTCTGCAGCGGATGCTTGCGCCAGCGGCGGATGGCGACCGGAATCACCTGGGAGACGGCCGGGTGCCAGGCTGGAATCTCGGCGAAACCCTCTTCCACCACCCAGTCGAAACGGATACCGGGAATGGCTCGGGCCGCGTCGGTCAGCGCCGGCAGGGTATGGATCACGTCGCCCAGCGACGAAGTCTTGATCAACAGCACTCGCATCCGGCGCTATACCTCGACCGGATGAGTGACGAGCCGATCCAGCGCCTCATTGGCGACGCGTGGTTCGAGCTGCACCAGGCAATTGTAATGGCCAAAGCGGCAGGTGCGTTCGAAACAGGGGCTGCACTCCAGACCAAGGCGGATGACCTCCACCTGATCGGCCAGTGGCGGCGTGAACTGCGGCGAAGTCGAGCCGTACACCGCCACCAGCGGGCGATTGAGCGCCGCCGCCACGTGCATGAGCCCGGAATCGTTGGAGACCACCGAAGCCGCGCAGGACAGCAGGTCGATGGCCTGAGCCAGGCTGGTTTCGCCGGACAGGTTGACCACTTCCTCGCGCAGCCCCGGGATCAGCCGTGAACGGATGTCTTCACCGACCGGGTGATCCTTCTTCGAGCCGAACAGCCAGACCTGCCAGCCCTCACGGATCTTGTGCTCGGCGACACGTGCGTAATGCTCGCTTGGCCAGCGTTTGGCCTCACCGAACTCGGCGCCTGGGCACAGGGCCAGAACCGGACGGTCCAGGGTCAGGCCGAAGCTGGCCAGCGCCGCATCCCGAGTAGCCGGATCGATACTCAGCGAAGGCCGGGGATAAGGCTGCGGCAGCTCCGCACCAGGCGCATAGGCCAGCGCCATGAAGCGTTCGATCATCAGCGGGTAGCGGGCCTTGTCCAGGCGGCGCACGTCATTGAGCAGGCCGTAGCGCATCTCGCCTTTCCAGCCGGTACGCACGGGGATACCCGCGAAGAACGGTACCAGCGCCGACTTCAGCGAGTTGGGCAGGAGTATTGCCTGGTCGTAGCGGCCGACCAGCGACTTGCCGATGCGCCGGCGCGTAGCCAGCTCCAGTACGCCATGGCCGAGGGGGAAGCTCAGGGCTTCGCGCACTTCGGGCATGCGTTCGAGTATCGGCCGACTCCATTCCGGCGCCAGCACGTCGATGGCGCAATCGGGATGGCGAACTTTAAGACATTGAAACAATGTCTGCGCCATCACCATGTCGCCTACCCACGAAGGGCCGATGATCAGAATATTCATAAGCTCAGTATCGATAGAGAAGCCCGACGGCGAGCGGCGGCCATCAATTCAGGCCCAGTTCACGCCAGATACGCATCACATTGCGTCGGTGCTCGTGAAACTGGTCGCCACCCACTACCCCGGGCTGTTTCTGCAACGCCTGACGGTGGGCTGCAGAGCGGTAGACTTTGTAAGCGTCCTGCAGCAGGGTCGCCTCGCCATCGCGGAGCAGACCGAGCCGATCCAGGCCTTCCAGAATGCGAATGTTATCGGTGAATTCGAGCAGTACCGGGTGCTGCTTCGACCACGCCAGAGCCGCGTATTGCACCATAAATTCGATATCGACGATACCTCCGGCGTCCTGCTTGAGATCGAACGCCGCCGCTGCGTCGAAGGCCATCGGCGCAGTGCCGGCGGCGGTGGCCCGAGTACCGAGATTGTCGCGCATCTTCGCGCGCATCTCACTGACCTCGGCCTGCAGCCTGGCCTGGTCGCGTTCACGGGCCAGCACGGCGATGCGCACCTCGGCGAATGCCGCGGCCACCCGCTGGCAGCCCACCAGCACCCGCGCTCGCACCAGCGCCTGGTGCTCCCAGGTCCAGGCTTCGCTTTCCTGATAACGCCGGAAGGCGCCCAAGGAACTGACCAGCAAGCCAGCGGCGCCGGAAGGCCGCAGGCGCATGTCGACGTCGTAGAGCTGGCCGGAGTTGGTCTGCGCGGTCAGCAGATGGATGATGCGCTGTCCCAGGCGGGTGAAGAACTGCGCGCCATCGATGGGTTTGGCGCCATCGGTCTCGGCCTGGGGGTCACCATCGTGGATGAACACCAGATCCAGATCGGAGCCATGGCCCAGCTCGATACCGCCGACCTTGCCGTAGCCGACGATGATGAAGTCCGGCGCACACAGGCTGCCGTCGGGCCGCTGCGGCGTACCGTGCCGGGCAACCATCTGCCGCCAGGCCAGGGCCAGCACCTGATCGAGAATGGCTTCGGCCAGCCAGGTCAGGTAATCGCTGACCTTCATCAGCGGCAAGGTACCGGCAATTTCCGATGCAGCCACACGCAGGCCGTGGGCCAGCTTGAAATGGCGCAGGGCTTCCATCTGCTGTTCCAGGTCTTCCTCGGGAATGCGCGTCAGCCGCTCCTGCAGCTCGGCAGCCAGTTCCGGGGCCTGGGGCGGGCTGAACAGCCGCCCTTCGTTGAGCAGTTCGTCGAGCAACAGCGGAAAACGGGTGATCTGCTCGGCGATCCACGGGCTGGCTGCGCACAGGGTAAGCAGGCGCAGCAGTGCATTGGGGTTTTCCGTGAGCAGCACCAGATAGGCGGAGCGCCGCGCCACCGCTTCGATCAGCGGCAGTACGCGCTCGAGCACCAGGTCCGGCTTCTCCTGCTCGACCGTCGCAGCCAACAGTCGCGGGATGAAGGCATCCAGGCGCTCACGGCCGATGCGCTGCATGGCGCGCACCTGATTGCCGTTGCGCAGCCCCACCAGGCGCTGCCAGGCGCCCTGGGCGTCGGCGAAGCCGGCTTCGCCCAACTGCCGGCAGGCGGCTTCCTCATCCTGATCGTCATTCCATAGTGGCAGCCAGGCGGCACCGACCATGGGTTCCTCGCCGATGTCCTGATCTTCGTCCGGGTCGGCGATGACCTGACGGAAGTGCCAGTCGACTCGCCCACGCCAGTGCATCAGCCGTTCGTGGAAGGCTTCCCAGCCTGCGAAACCGAGCATGAACGCTACCCGTGCACGGTCCTCATCGTTGTCCGGCAGCATTTGCGTCTGCCGATCATCGATGGCCTGCAGGGCGTGTTCGGTGTAACGCAGGAAGGCATAACCGGCGAGCAGTTCGTCGACCGCCTGCGACGGCAGATAGCCTTGCCCCTTGAGGGTATCGAGCACCTTGAGCAGCGAGCGCTGCTGCAGGCTCAGATCACGCCCGCCGTGAATCAGCTGGAAGGCCTGGGCGATGAACTCCACCTCGCGGATGCCGCCGGAGCCGAGCTTGATGTTCTCGGCCATGCCCTTGCGGCGCACTTCCTGCTGAATCAGCTGCTTCATGGTGCGCAGCGCGTCGATCGCCGAAAAGTCCAGATAACGCCGATAGACGAACGGGCGCAGCATCTCCAGCAGCTGCGCGCCGGCCTCCTGATCACCGCCGACCACCCGCGCCTTGATCATCGCGTAGCGCTCCCAGTCTCGCCCCTGGTCCTGGTAATACTGCTCCAGCGCGTTGAAGCTGAAGACCAGCGCACCGGAAGAGCCATAGGGGCGCAGGCGCATGTCGGTGCGGAACACGAAACCATCGACGGTAATGGCATCCAGCGCCTTGATCAGCTTCTGGCCCAGGCGAATGAAGAACTCCTGATTGTCCAGCGGCCGCTTGACCCACTGGGTTTCACCACCTTCCGGATAGCCGAAGATCAGATCGATGTCCGACGACAGGTTCAACTCGAAAGC
The DNA here is from genome assembly GCF_013408425.1 of Pseudomonas flavescens. Lineage (NCBI taxonomy): Bacteria > Pseudomonadati > Pseudomonadota > Gammaproteobacteria > Pseudomonadales > Pseudomonadaceae > Phytopseudomonas > Phytopseudomonas flavescens. The sequence continues at coordinate 4,289,019 of NZ_JACBYV010000001.1, forward strand.
CCCGAGCTTGCCCATGCCGAGAATGACCATGTGCTGGGGCTCGCCAGTGCGGCGCCCGACCGGCGTGCCGAACTGCTCGCAATGCCTGGGGTAGAGCCATTGATAGGCCAGGTCGATGCAGGCATCGGCCAGATCGGAAAGATCGCGACAGGTTTCCACCAGGTCCGCCTGACGGCTGACATCTCGCCAGATGATGCGCACCTGCTGACGGTTACGGAAGCGCCGCAGGCTGCGTGCCAGCGCGTTTTCGTCAGCACACTCGGTCAGTTGCTCTGCCAACTGCCCGCGCAACTCACCAACTGCCAGCCGACGCTCCAGCTCGCCACTATCGGCCAGGTCGAGAAGCATCTGCGGATCACGCAGCCCCTGCTGGGTAACGAAGTCACTGGCAGCCGCCACCCGCTGCAGTTGCTCCCTGCGCAACGGCGGCCAGGCAGCGAAGCTGGCGGCCGCCTCGGCAGACAATTGACCGAAGGCCTGGGTCAGGGACTGTTCGGCGCGCTGAGCCAGCGGCTGGAGGATGGCGGGTAAAGAAACCAGCGCGGGCAAGCTCATGGTCTATCCTTTTCGGCGGGCTACGGGCCTGTTGGAAAACCGGCGAAGCCCCTGCGAAGGCTCGCCGCGTCTGGCTCACGCCTGATTTGATTGTAGTTTTGGTATTACTCAATCGTTCGGAAGAGCTGAAATCGCCAGCGAAATGTAGTAAAACTACACAAAGCCGGATCTACCCAACCGGTATATCCAAGAATTAATGTGCCCGCTCAAAAAGCCGGCCACGCATCCTGGCTTCCGATTCTGGAAGCCTTTCCGCTCTGGAGCAAGCCATGCAAGACCTCGATCCAATCGAAACCCAGGAATGGCTGGACGCACTGGAATCCGTCCTCGACAAGGAAGGCGAAGACCGTGCCCACTATCTGATGACGCGCCTGGGTGAGTTGGCCACTCGTAGCGGCACGCAGTTGCCCTATTCGATCACCACCCCCTATCGCAACACCATCCCGGTAACCCGCGAAGCGCGTATGCCGGGCGACCTGTTCATGGAACGCCGCATCCGCTCGATCGTTCGCTGGAACGCTCTGGCCATGGTCATGCGCGCCAACATGCAGGATCCGGATCTGGGTGGTCACATCTCCACCTTCGCCTCCAGTGCGACCCTCTACGACATCGGCTTCAACTACTTCTTCCAGGCGCCGACCGACGAGCATGGCGGCGACCTGATCTACTATCAGGGCCACGCTTCTCCCGGCATCTACGCACGCGCCTTCCTGGAAGGCCGCCTGAGCGAAGAGCAGATGCTCAAGTTCCGTCAGGAAGTGGACGGTGGCGGCCTGTCGTCGTACCCGCACCCGCACCTGATGCCGGACTTCTGGCAGTTCCCGACCGTATCCATGGGCCTGGGCCCGATCACCGCGATCTACCAGGCACGCTTCATGAAGTATCTGGAAAACCGCGGGTTCATCCCGGCCGGCAAACAGAAGGTCTGGTGCTTCATCGGTGACGGTGAGACCGACGAGCCGGAAACCCTGGGCGCCATCTCCCTGGCCGGCCGCGAGAACCTCGACAACCTGATCTTCGTCATCAACTGCAACCTGCAGCGCCTCGACGGCCCGGTTCGCGGTAACAGCAAGATCATCCAGGAACTCGAAGGCGTGTTCCGCGGCGCCAACTGGAACGTCAACAAGGTCATCTGGGGCCGCATGTGGGATCCGCTGTTCGCCCAGGACGAAGACGGCCGCATGCAGCGTCGTATGGATCAGGCGATCGACGGCGAGTACCAGAACTACAAGGCCAAAGACGGCGCCTACGTGCGCAAGCATTTCTTCGGCCACGACCCGGAACTGCTCAAGCGTGTCGAGAAACTGTCGGACGAGGAAATCTTCAACCTCAACCGCGGTGGCCACGATCCGTACAAGGTCTATGCGGCCTACCACCAGGCGGTCAACCACAAAGGTCAGCCGACCGTCATCCTGGCCAAGACCATCAAGGGTTATGGCACCGGTGCCGGCGAAGCCAAGAACACAGCGCACAACACCAAGAAGGTCGATATCGAGTCGCTGAAGAAATTCCGCGATCGCTTCGACATCCCGCTGAACGATTCGCAGCTGGAAGAACTGCCGTTCTACCGCCCAGCCGAAGACAGCGCGGAAATGAAATACCTGCGCAAGTGCCGCGAGAAGCTCGGTGGCCACCTGCCGCAGCGTAACCGCGGCAACATCAGCATCCCGACGCCGCCGCTGGAAACCCTCAAGGCCGTTCTGGATGGCTCGGGCGACCGCGAAATCTCCACCACCATGGCCTTCGGTCGCATCCTCGCGTCGCTGGTCAAGGACAAGGAGCTGGGCAGCCGCATCGTGCCGATCCTCGCTGACGAGGCCCGTACCTTCGGTATGGAAGGCATGTTCCGCCAGCTGGGTATCTACTCGCCAGTCGGCCAGCTGTACGAGCCGGTCGACCGCGACCAGGTGATGTACTACCGCGAAGAGAAGGACGGCCAGATCCTCCAGGAAGGTCTCAACGAGGCCGGTGCGTTCTCCTCCTTCATCGCTGCCGGTACCGCCTACAGCAACTACAACACGCCGATGCTGCCGGTCTACATCTTCTATTCGATGTTCGGCTTCCAGCGTATCGGTGACCTGGCCTGGGCTGCCGGCGACGGCCAGACCCGCGGTTTCCTGCTGGGCGGCACCTCCGGCCGTACCACGCTGAACGGCGAAGGTCTGCAGCACGAGGACGGCCACAGCCACATCCTCGCCAGCACCATCCCCAACGTGCGCAGCTATGACCCCACCTACGCTTACGAGCTGGCGGTGATCATGCGCGAAGGCACGCACCGGATGATGACCCTGCAGGAAAACGTTTATTACTACATCACCGTGATGAACGAGAACTACCAGCAGCCAGCCATGCCCGAAGGTGTCGAAGAAGGCATCATCAAGGGTATGTACCTGCTCGAAGAGGACAAGAAGGAAGCCGCCCATCACGTGCAACTGCTGGGCTGCGGCACCATCCTCAACGAAGTTCGCGAAGCGGCGAAAATCCTGCGCAACGACTACAACATCGGCGCCGATGTATGGAGCGTTACCAGCTTCAACGAACTGCGTCGCGATGGCCTGGCCGTGGAGCGCAGCAATCGCCTGCACCCGGAACAGGAACCCAAGAAGAGCTATATCGAGCAATGCCTGAGCGGCCGTCAGGGCCCGGTCATTGCCAGCACCGACTACATGAAGCTGTTCGCCGAACAGGTTCGCCAGTGGGTTCCGGTCAAGGAATACAAGGTACTGGGTACCGACGGTTACGGCCGCAGCGACAGCCGCCGCAAACTGCGTGACTTCTTCGAAGTGGATCGCCGTTGGGTCGTTCTGGCTGCGCTCGAAGCGCTGGCCGATCGTGGTCAGATCGAACGCAAGGCAGTGGCCGAAGCCATCGTCAAGTTCGGTATCGACCCCGAAAAACGCAACCCACTGGACTGCTGAGGAGACGCATTGTGAGTGAATTGATTCGCGTACCCGACATCGGCGGTGGTGAGGGTGAAGTCATCGAGTTGTTCGTCAAGGTTGGCGACCGCATCGAGGCCGACCAAAGCCTGCTGACCCTCGAGTCGGACAAGGCCAGCATGGAGATTCCGGCCCCCAAGGCCGGCGTCGTCAAGAGCCTGAAAGTGAAGCTGGGCGACAACCTGAAAGAAGGCGACGAGCTGCTCGAACTGGACGTGGAAGGCGATGCCGAAGCCGCGCCGGCCGAGCAAGAGCCGGCACCTGCCCAGGCAGAGCCTGCCGCGGCAGCGCAACCAGCCGCCGAGCCGCAGGCTGAGCCTGCCGGCAGTGCCGAGCCTCAGGAAGTCAAAGTGCCGGACATCGGTTCCAGCGCCAAGGCCAGCATCATCGAAGTAGCGGTCAAGCCGGGCGATACCATCGACGTCGACCAGTCGCTGATCACCCTCGAGTCCGACAAGGCGAGCATGGAAATTCCATCGCCCGCTGCAGGCGTGGTGGAGAGCGTGTCGGTCAAGGTCGGTGATGAGGTGGGTACCGGCGATCTGATCCTGGTCCTCAAAGGCGCCGCTGGTGCACAGCCCAAGCAGGCGGCCAGCGCCCCTGCTGCCGCGCCGAGCGCCGCTGCACCTGCCGAAGCCAAAGCCGCCGCTCCTGCGGCAGCTGAAGAGCCGGCAGGCGAAAGCAGTGAAGAAGTGCGTATTCCGGATATCGGCGAAGACGCTGCTGGCGTGATCGAGGTACTGGTCAAGGTTGGCGACAGCGTCGAAACCGAACAGTCGCTGATCGTGCTGGAGTCGGCCAAGGCCAGCATGGAGATCCCTGCCCCCAAGGCTGGCGTCATCGAAAGCATCTCCATCAAGGTCGGCGATCAGGCCAAGACCGGTGATCTGATCCTGGTTCTGAAAGTCCAGGGCAAGGCCGCCGCCAAACCTGCAGCCGCCGCTCAGGCGCCAGCGGCTGCCCCGGAACAGGCCAAAGCGGCCAACGTTCAGGGTTCGGCACCTGCCAAGGCCGCACCGCAAGCCGCTCCGGCAGCCACGCCAAGCCGTGATGGCAGCAAAGTGCACGCCGGCCCCGCCGTACGCCAACTGGCCCGCGAGTTCGGCGTCGAGCTGAGCGCCGTGCCAGGCACCGGCCCGAAAGGTCGCATCCTCAAGGAAGACGTGCAGGTTTACGTCAAGGCCGAGCTGCAGAAGGCCAAGTCGGCTCCTGCCGCAGCGGCTGCCGGTGCAACCGGTGGTGCTGGCATTCCGCCGATCCCGACCGTCGATTTCAGCAAGTTCGGTGAAATCGAAGAAGTGCCGATGACCCGCCTGATGCAGGTCGGCGCCGCCAACCTGCATCGCAGCTGGCTCAACGTGCCACACGTGACTCAGTTCGATTCGGCTGACATCACCGAGCTGGAAGCCTTCCGCGTCGCCCAGAAGGCCGTCGCCGAGAAAGCCGGCGTGAAGCTGACCGTTCTGCCACTGCTGCTCAAGGCATGCGCCTACCTGCTCAAGGAACTGCCGGACTTCAACAGTTCGCTGGCGCCAAGTGGTAAAGCGATCATCCGCAAGAAGTACGTGAACGTTGGCTTCGCCGTCGATACCCCGGATGGCCTGCTGGTGCCGGTGATCAAGAACGTCGATCAGAAGAGCCTGCTGCAACTGGCTGCTGAAGCCGCTGCACTGGCAGAGAAAGCGCGCAACAAGAAGCTTTCGGCTGACGACATGCAAGGCGCCTGCTTCACCATCTCCAGCCTCGGTCACATTGGCGGCACCGGTTTCACGCCGATCGTCAACGCGCCGGAAGTGGCGATCCTCGGTGTCAGCAAGGCAACCATCCAGCCGGTCTGGGATGGCAAGGCCTTCCAGCCCAAGCTGATGCTGCCGCTGTCGCTGTCCTACGATCACCGTGTGATCAATGGCGCAGCCGCTGCACGCTTCACCAAGCGCCTGGGCGATGTGCTGAACGACATCCGCACCATGCTGCTGTAAGCGAACCTTTTTTCGAGCGCCACGCTCGTAACCTCGACCCCGCCCGATCAGGCGGGGTTTTTTTTGCCCGCCGTTACGATGCGCGCCGCTTTCACAGGCACTCGCGAGGCCCGGAAAGACCTCAAATTGAAATAATTATTCTTTCCAAATCAGCCAGTTAAAAGAAAGACGTCACAATGCCATTAGATTTCTTGTCAGCCGTCAAACCATGGTGCAACCTAGGCGTCATTACCGCCTCACGGCGGCCAGGGAGATACGGCAACACCCCTTGTTAGCGCTATAGTGAAAATGCCGGGCGTTTGCCTACGCCAGCAGATGGATACAGCCATTCGATGAAAAGCCATCCCGATGCCGCGAGCCGTGCAGCGGCCGAGGTCGTGACGCAGCTACCCGTGCCTTCTCGGCTCGGCATGATGCGTTTCGAGCGGATGAACGAGGCGAACTGGTTGCTGCTGTTTCTCGATGCATCCTGTGAAAAGCAGTTCGGCATCCCCGCCGGTGATCTCTGTACCCTGGTCGAAACGCCCTACGCCAGCCTGATGGAGCCGGAAACGCGCTACCGGCTGCACGATGCCATCCAGCTACAGCTGTCCGAAAGCAGCCACTATCTGGTGCACTACACCCTGCACACGCCTCGCGGCCCCTTGAAGCTGATGGAGCTTGGCGAGCCCTTCAGGCAACGCGGACGGCACCTGCTGCGTGGTTACCTGATGGTGATCGAAGACGCTACTGCGGATAACTCCAGCCTGCCGACACCCGAGCCACCCGCGCCCGCCCTGGGGTTGGACACGCTGGACCAGTTCCAGCGCAGCCAGGCCGAGCTGCAGCAACATCAATTGCGCTCCCTGGCCCAGCAACAACTCATCGTACGCCTGGCCAGCCAGCGCTATCAGAGCAGCGACCCGACACGCGAAGCAGCCGAACTGATCACCCGTAGCGCCTGTGAGATCTACGGCGTGGCCCGAGCAGGTATCTGGCACATCAACGGCGACACACTCGACCCCGTTGCCCTGTGCCTGGCCGATCAGGACAACTATGAAATCCCCCTGTCGATCGACGGCCGTCGCTACCCCAGCTACCTCCGTGCGCTCAAGGAAAGCCGCTCGCTGAGCGCCCATGACGCCGAGAACGACCCACGCACCTGCGAGCTACGTGACGACTACCTGCGCCCCGAGGCGATCACCGCCCTGCTCGATGCCAGCATCCGCGTTGGCGGCGAGCTGGTCGCCGTGCTTTGCCTGGAACACACCGGTGGGCCACGCATCTGGCAAGCGGACGAAGTCACCTTCGCGAGCGAGCTGGCGGATCAATACGCCAACGTGCTGAGCAATCAGGAGCGGCGCAACGCCACCAGTGCCCTGTACCTGTTCCAGCGCGCCGTCGAGCAGAGTGCCAGCGCTTTCATCCTGCTCAATCGCGATGGCATGGTGGAGTACGTCAACCCCAGCTTCACCGCGATCACCCAGTACAGCGCCGACGAGGTGCAGGGCCGTCAACTCGCCGAACTGCCGGCCCTGGAGAACCTCAGCGACCTGCTGTTCGACAGCACATCCGGCCTGGCCGAACAGAACAGCTGGCAGGGCGAGTTCAAGAGCCGGCGCAAGAACCTCGAGCCCTATTGGGGCCAGTTCTCGATCTCCAAGGTACATGCCGACGACGGCACCCTGACCCACTACATCGGCATTTACGAAGACATCACCGAAACCAAGCAGTCCCAGCAGCGCATCGAACGCCTGGCCTACAGCGACAACCTGACAGGGCTGGGCAACCGCTACGCCTTCATCCGCGCCCTGGAAAGACGCTTCACCAGCAGCGGCAGCGCACCGGTCAGCCTGCTGCTGGTCGACATCGACAACTTCAAACGTATCAACGATACCCTCGGCCACCAGACCGGCGACAAGCTGCTGGTGAGTCTGGCCAAGCGCCTGCGCAACAGTTTTGGCACCGAAGGCACCCTGGCGCGCTTCGCCAGCAACGAGTTCGCCATTCTGCTCGACAACTGCCAGAGCGAGCGCGGCCAGCTGATTGCCCAGCAGGTGCTGGAAACCCTCGACAAACCCCTGTTCGTCGACAACCAGCTGATCAACGTTACCGGCTCGGTAGGCCTGGCCTGTTCACCCGAACATGGCGAAGACCCGCAAACCCTGATGAAGCACGCGGGTCTTGCGCTGCACAAGGCCAAGGCCAACGGCAAGCATCAGTTGCAGGTGTTCACCGACGTTCTCAATGCCGAAGCCAACTACAAGCTGTTCGTGGAAAACAACCTGCGCCGTGCCCTGACGCAGAACGAGCTGGAGGTGTTCTACCAGCCCAAGCTCTGCCTGAAGACCGGGCAGTTACTGGGCATGGAAGCGTTGCTACGCTGGCAGCACCCCGAAAAAGGCATGATTCGCCCGGATCAGTTCATCAGCGTGGCCGAAGAAACCGGCCTGATCGTCCCGATCGGCAAGTGGGTGGTACGGCAGGCCTGCCGCATGAGCAAACAGCTCACCGCAGTCGGGCTGGGCAACCTGCAGGTGGCGATCAACCTGTCGCCCAAGCAGTTCAGTGACCCGGACCTGGTCGGCTCGATCGCCGCCATCCTCGAAGAGGAACAGCTGCCGCCGGAGATGCTCGAGCTTGAGCTCACCGAAGGGTTGCTGCTGGAGGCCACCGAAGACACGCGCAGCCAGCTCAGCCGCCTCAAGCAACTGGGCCTGACCCTGGCCATGGACGACTTCGGCACCGGTTACTCGTCGCTCAGCTACCTGAAGAAATTCCCGATCGATGTGATCAAGATCGACCGCAGCTTCATCAAGGATATTCCCGAGAACCAGGACGACATGGAAATCACCTCCGCGGTGATCGCCATGGCCCACAACCTCAAGCTCAAGGTGGTCGCCGAGGGCATCGAAACCCCGGCCCAGCTGAACTTCCTGCGCCGTCAGCACTGCGATATCGGCCAGGGCTACCTGTTCGACCGTCCCATTGCGGGCCGCGATCTGGTAGAAAGCCTCAAGCGCTATCCGCGGCGCCCTACTCGCTGAACGGCACCTAACGTCTGTCAGCTGCCGCGGTCTACCCCAAACAACGACTCGGAGAACATGGCTCATGGTCTTACGCTCGCAAATTCTCGCCCATAAACTCGAACTGCCCAGCGCCGAGCAGGCGTTGCCCGGCCGCGAAACCGCGATCTCGGTGCCTGAGGCCCATTACGTGAATGGCAACCCGCTGCAGGGGCCGTTCCCGGCCGGCCTGCAGACCGCCGTGTTCGGCCTGGGATGCTTCTGGGGTGCCGAGCGGCGCTTCTGGCAGCAGCCCGGTGTATGGACCACCGCGGTGGGCTACGCTGGCGGTCATACCCCCAACCCCACTTATGAAGAAACCTGCTCGGGCCTGACCGGCCATGCCGAAGTGGTGCTGGTGGTATTCGACCCTCAGCAGACCAGCTACGAAGAACTGCTCAAGGTGTTCTGGGAAGTGCATAACCCAACCCAGGGCATGCGTCAGGGCAACGACATCGGCAGCCAGTATCGCTCGACCATCTACTGTACCGACGAGCAGCAGCTCGAGGCCGCACGCCGCAGCCAGGCGCAGTTCCAGAGCGAATTGGAGAAATCCGGCTTTGGTGAGATCACCACCGAGATCACCCTGGCGCCGACGTTTTATTACGCAGAGGCCTACCACCAGCAATATCTGGCGAAAAACCCGGAGGGTTATTGCGGCCTGGGCGGAACCGGCGTGTGCCTGCCAGCCTGAAATAGCGAAATAGCCACATGCGACTGTCTGCCAGAATGCGCACAGGCCGCTAGACTTGTCGAACAGCCACTATCAGATCAAGCACGGAATGCCGGATACCAATCAGTACATTTCGCCCGACCAGCTTTGCGTCGGGCTTTATGTCCAACTCGATCTGAGCTGGTGGGAACATTCGTTCGCCTTCAGTAATTTCAAGATCAAGGACGAAAGTCAGCTCAAGCAACTGCGTGCACTGGGTCTCAAGCGCCTGCGCTACGACCCCGCGCGCAGCGACTGTGGGCCACTGGCATTGCCGGCCAAGGTTGTAGAACAGGCGCCGCTGGCACCGCCCGATCCGCAGGAGCAGGCCCGCCAGGTGCGGGTCAAGACACTCAGCGTGCTGCGCAAGAGACTGTCCGAGGTCGACCGGGCGTTCACCCAGGCCAGCCAGCGGGTCAAGACGCTCAACCAGAGCCTGCGCAACCAGCCGGAAGAATCGGTCAAACAGGCCGGGGCGCTGGTCAACGAGCTGGTCGAGACCATGCTTGGCGAAGACGGCGTCGCGCTGCACAGCATCACCGGCAAGGCAGCCGAAGACGCCTACGTACACTCGCTGAACGTCACCGTGCTGTCGATGATGCTGGGCCGTCAACTGGGCCTGGATAGCGAGGCCAGCCATATGCTCGGCATGGGCGCCCTGCTGCATGACATAGGCAAGCTGGAAATACCCAGCAAGGTGTTGCTCAAACCACCACCCCTGACCCGTGCCGAACAGCAATTGCGGGAAATGCACACCGTATTCGGGCGCCGCATGGGCGAGAAGCTGATGCTCGATGACGACGTGCTGCGCATCATCCACGAGCACCACGAATACTGCGACGGCAGCGGCTATCCACAGCAACTGCGCGAGGCGTCGATAGGCCGCCTGAGCCGCATCGTGTGCATCGCCAACCACTTCGACAACCTGTGCAACCCGCTCGATCCGCGCACCGCACTCAGCCCCCATGAGGCGCTGGCGCGCATGTACTTGCCACAACAGCGAGTACATTTCGACGAGGTCGCACTGAAGGCCTTCATCCGTTGCATGGGCGTCTACCCGCCAGGCAGCCTGGTGCAGCTGGAAGACGAGCGTTACGCCCTGGTGCTGGGCATGCACCCGACCCTGCCGATGAAGCCGACGCTGATCGTCTACGACCCCCAGATTCCCAAGGAAGAGGCCCTGATCGTCAATCTGGAAGCAGAGCCGTCACTGACCATCGCCGCCAGCGTACGCGCCTCGCAGCTTCCACCGGAAGCCCTCGAATACCTGAATCCGCGCCAGCAACTGAGCTACTACGTCGATCCACGGCGAAGGTAGATAAAAGACTACTCATCCATGGATGTGCCTAGATGTCCGAACACCCTTACCTTCTCGTCCATGGTCTGATCGGCAGCCTGCGTGACCTGGCACCGGTATTTCACTCACGGGGCATGCAGGCACATGCGCCGGATCTGCTCGGCTACGGCGCCATGCAGCATGTGGATCCCTGCGCCATCACGCTACCCGGGCAGGTGGAACACCTCGCACGGTGGCTCGCGGAAAGGGATATCGAGCGCGTTCATCTGGTCGGTCACTCCGTTGGAGGCGCGATCGCGATGCTGTTCGCCACGGCTCATCCGACAAGCGTAGCGTCGATTCATAATGTCGAAGGAAACTTCTCGCTGGCCGATGCCTTCTGGTCAGCCAGCGTGGCCCGGATGACGGCCCATGAGGCCGACACGATGCTCGCGCAGCTCAGGGAAAACCCGGATGGCTGGTTGGCCAAGTCGGGGATAGCGGCCTCTGCGAGCCATCGCGCCACCGCATCGAGTTTCCTGGGCAACCAACCGGCATCGACCATCCAGGCCACTGCACGCTCGGTCGTTGCAGTCACCGGCCACGCCGATTACCTGGATGCAGTCAGGAAAATATTCGCAGGACAGGTCCCCGTTCACCTGATCGCCGGTGAACGCTCGAGGGATGGCTGGAACGTTCCACAGTGGGCGCTGGAAAAGGCAGCCAGCTTTACCTGTGTGCCCGGTGGGCACCTGATGATGGTGGAAGATCCGGCGCGGTTCGTGGATGCGCTCACGAGCAGCCAAGAACGAAGCGGCGATCGATGAACAGCAGCGCTGTCAGCCCTGTTCAGCGATCAGCCAGTCCAGGCGCCAGCTTCCCTTGCTCTGCGCCAGGCGCTCGGCCAGCCAGGGCAGCAGCTCACGCAACTCGTCCTCCAGGCCCCATGGTGGATTGCTGATCAGCAGGCCGGAGCCGTTAAGGCGCTGCGCGTCATCGGCGGGGTGCACGAACAGCTCGGCCCGCAGCAGCTTCGGCGCCGCGCTCTTTTCCATGTCGCGGTAGAAGCGCTTGAGCTGACGCTCATCCTTGATCGGGTACCAGATCGCCACGATGGTCTGGCGCATGCGCCCGATGGCCTCGTTGAGGGAGGTGACGCAGCGTTCCAGCTCGTCGGCCTTCTCGAACGGCGGATCGATCAGCATGACCGCCCGCTTCTCACGCGTTGGCAACAGGGCGCGCGGCAGGTGCCAGCCCTCCCCCAGGTGCACGGCCACACGCCGATCACCGGCCATGTTTTCCTTGAGCAACTGCCCGTCCTCCGGGTGTTTCTCGTTGAGGTGCAGGCGATCCTGCTCGCGGGTCTGCAGGCGCGCCAGCTCGGGCGAGCCCGGGTAATGGCGCAGCACGCCATCGGGATTCATCGCGCGGATCACTTCCAGGTAATCGAGCAACGGCTCCGGTATATCCGTGGCGTCCCACAGCCGGCCTACCCCCTCGCGCCACTCACCGGTGCGGCTGGCCTGGTCGCCGGTCAGGTCGTACAGGCCAACACCGGCATGACTGTCCAGATACGCGTAAGGGGCCTCCTTGCGCGCCAACAGGGCGAACAGGCGGCAGAGCACCAAGTGTTTCAGCACATCGGCGTGGTTGCCGGCATGGAAGGCGTGGCGGTAATTCATCGTCGGCTCCTGAGCAGGAGGCGAATTGTAGCCGTCCTGCGCGTGCGCTGCAGCGCCTGCAATGGATTGGCCCGACAGTGTCCGGCTTGTTCTGCGCCATCACGGCGGTCGATGATGCTGGCGGGTCACGTGCAGCCCCCTAGACTGGCTGCATTCAACCGGAGAGCCATCATGCCCGAGACCTTGCTCAGCGCCCGCAACCTGGCGTTCGAACTCTACGAAGTACTGAATGCCGAGGCGCTCACCAGCCGCCCGCGATTCAGCGAGCACAGCCGGGAAACCTTCGAGGCCGCGCTGGACACCGCGCGCAGCATCGCCGAGGAGTTGTTCGCCACGCACAACCGCAAGGGCGACGAGCACGAGCCGCAGTATGTCGACGGCGCTGCGCAGTTGATCGACGAGGTCAAGCCAGCGTTGCAGGCCTTTGTCGACGCCGGCTTCCTCAACGCGACCAGAGACTTCGAGGCAGGCGGCATGCAGTTGCCGAACCTGCTGTCCCAGGCCTGTTTCGCGCATTTCCAGGCGGCCAACATCGCCACGGCGTCCTACCCGCTGCTGACCATGGCTGCCGCCAACCTGATCGAAGCCTTCGGCGACGAGCTGCAGAAGCGCCGCTTCCTGCAGCCGATGATCGAAGGCCGCTTCTTTGGCACCATGGCCCTGACCGAACCCCACGCAGGCTCATCCCTCGCCGATATCCGCACGCGCGCTGAACCGGTGGCCGATGGCAGCTACCGGCTCAAGGGCAACAAGATCTTCATCTCCGGGGGCGATCATGGCCTGAGCGAGAACATCATCCATCTGGTGCTGGCCCGCCTGCCCGACGCACCGGCAGGCGTGAAGGGCATTTCGCTGTTCATCGTGCCGAAGTTCCTGATCGGCGAAGACGGCAGCCTGAGCCCGCGCAACGACGTGGTCCTGGCAGGGCTGTTCCACAAGATGGGCTGGCGAGGCACCACCTCCACGGCGCTGAACTTCGGCGATCAGGGCAATTGTGTCGGCTATCTGGTGGGCAAACCCCATGCCGGCCTGTCCTACATGTTCCAGATGATGAACGAAGCCCGCATTGGCGTGGGCATGGGCGCGGTGATGCTCGGTTACGCCGGCTATCTGTACTCGCTGGAATACGCACGCCAACGCACCCAGGGCCGCTTGCCCGACGGCAAGAGCCCGGCTAGCGCTCAGGTGGCGATCATCGAGCACGCCGATGTGCGCCGCATGCTGCTGACCCAGAAGGCCTACGTGGAAGGCGCTTTCGATCTCGCGCTGTACTGCGCTCGCCTGTTCGACGATAGCCAGACACTGGAGGACGCGGCACAACGTGAGCAAGCCGGGCAACTGCTCGACCTGCTGACTCCGGTGGCCAAGTCCTGGCCGTCCGAGCATTGCCTGCAGGCCAACGCCCTGGCAATCCAGATCCTCGGCGGCCACGGCTATACCCGGGATCATCCGGTGGAACAGTACTACCGCGACAACCGCCTCAATCCGATCCATGAAGGCACCCACGGCATCCAGTCCCTGGACCTGCTGGGGCGCAAGGTTGGCCAGCACGGCGGCGCGGCACTCAAGGCATTGAGCCAGCAGATCATCGCAACCTGTCAGCGTGCCGAGCCCTTCATCGAACTGGACGCCCTGCGTCAGCCGCTGGAAAAGCTGCTGGCACGCTTGTCCCAGGTAACTCTCGGCCTGCTCGGCGACCTCCAGCAGGGCCGCGTGAACGGCACCCTGGCGGACTCGGCGCTGTACCTGAAGGTGTTCGGCCATCTGGTGATCGGCTGGCGCTGGCTGGAGCAGGCCGTTCACGCCGAGCAGGGGCGCCTCGCTGGCAATGCGGCCGACGCCGACTTCTATAGCGGCAAACTGCAGGCAGCCCGCTACTTCCTGCTACGCGAGGTGCCGGGCTGCCATCACGACCTGGACCTGCTGGAGCAACGTGACGACACCTGCCTGGCAATGAACGAGGCGTGGTTTTGAGCGACGGCGATCGAGTAACCCTCCCTCGCGCGATATCTGACACCGCTTGGTGGGTTACGCGACGCGCCGAGATGGCGGCGCCTGGAGCACGCGGCCATGGCGCCGCTAACCCGCCCTACGACACTGGGGCCTGCAGGGACGACCAAGCTTGATCTGCGGTGATCACGCAAGCCGTGGGGTTGAGTTATCCACAACGAGAAACGGGCCCAATGGGCCCGTTGCTTTTTATTCACTCAATCAACGCGCGGTAATCAGCGGTGCGCTGAGTTTTTCCAGCAGGCTGGCCTGTGCGCTGCGCGAGTTCTGGTTGCCGGTTGGCGACAGGCGCAGGTAGCGGCCGTCAGGCTGCAGCACCCAGGCATGGGTGTTGTCGGTGAGATAGGCTTCCAGCTCCTTCTTGACCCGGGTGATGAGCTTCTTCCCTTCGACGGGGAAACAGGTCTCCACACGCTTGTCGAGGTTGCGTTCCATCCAGTCGGCGCTGGAGAGGTAGATCTTCTCTTCGCCGCCATTGAGGAAATAGAACACCCGGGTGTGTTCCAGGAAGCGACCGATGATCGAGCGCACGTGAATGTTGTGCGACACCCCGGGCACGCCCGGACGCAGGCAGCACATGCCACGCACCACCAGGTCGATTCGCACGCCGGTCTGGCTGGCCTTGTACAGCGCGCGAATGATCTTCGCATCGGTCAGCGAGTTGAACTTGGCGATGATGTGCGCCGGCTTGCCCTCGCTGGCCAGCTGAGTTTCCCTGGTGATCATGTCGAGCAGGGTCTTCTTCAGGGTGAAGGGCGCATGCAGGAGCTTCTTCATGCGCAGGGTCTTGCCCATGCCGATCAGCTGGCTGAACATCTTCGATACGTCCTCGCCCAGCGCCACGTCGGCGGTGAGCAGGCTGTAGTCGGTGTACAGGCGGGCGTTGCCGGCGTGGTAGTTGCCGGTACCCAGGTGTGCGTAACGGACGATCTCGCCGTTCTCACGACGCAGGATGAGCATCATCTTGGCGTGGGTCTTGAAGCCCACCACACCGTAGATCACCACCGCGCCGGCAGCCTGCAGGCGGCTGGCCAACGCCAGGTTGGACTCCTCGTCGAAGCGCGCGCGCAGCTCGATGACCGCGGTGACTTCCTTGCCGTTGCGCGCGGCTTCCACCAGCGCATCGACGATTTCCGAGTTGGCCCCGGAACGGTACAAGGTCTGCTTGATCGCCAGTACGTGGGGATCCTTGGCCGCCTGGCGCAACAGGTCCACCACCGGGGTGAAGGACTCGAAGGGATGCAGCAGGAGGATGTCCTGCTTGCTGACCACGCTGAAGATGTTCTCGCTGTTCTGCAGCAGCTTGGGGATCACCGGAGTGAACGGCGCGTACTGCAGATCCTGATGGCTTTCCAGACCGGTGATGCTGAACAGACGGGTCAGGTTGACCGGGCCGTTGACCTGGTAAAGCTCGTGCTCCGACAGGCCGAACTGCTTGAGCAACTGGTCGGTGAGGTGTTTCGGGCAGCTGTCGACCACCTCCAGGCGCACCGCATCACCGTAGCGGCGGCTGAACAGCTCGCCGCGCAGGGCACGCGCCAGGTCTTCCACATCCTCGGTATCCACCGACAGGTCGGCGTTACGGGTCAGGCGGAACTGGTAGCAACCCTTGACCTTCATGCCGGGGAACAGGTCGTCGGCGTGGGCGTGGATCATCGACGACAGGAACACGTAGTTGGCGCCTGGGCCGCCGACATCTTCCGGCACCTTGATGATGCGTGGCAGCAGGCGTGGCGCCGGGATGACCGCCAGACCGGAGTCGCGACCGAACGCATCGACACCTTCCAGCTCGACGATGAAGTTCAGGCTCTTGTTGACCAGCAGTGGGAACGGGTGAGTCGGGTCGAGACCGATCGGCGTGATGATCGGCGCGATCTCGTCGCGGAAATAGCGGCGTACCCACGCCTTGTGCTTGGTCGTCCAGTAGCGGCGGCGGATGAAGTTGATGCCGTGCTTGGCCAGCGCCGGAAACAGCACATCGTTGAGGATGGCGTACTGACGGCCGACCTGCTCGTGGACCAGTTCGGCAATACGCGACAGCGCCTGATGAGGCTGCAAGCCATCGGCACCGGCCTGTTCACGGGCAAAATTGATCTGCTTCTTCAGCCCGGCAACACGGATTTCGAAGAACTCGTCGAGGTTGCTGGAGAAGATCAGCAGGAACTTCAGGCGTTCGAGCAGCGGGTAGGACTCGTCCAGCGCCTGTTCCAGCACGCGGATGTTGAACTGCAGCTGCGACAGCTCACGATGGATGTACAGGCTGCTGTCATCCAGGCTGGGCACTGGCACGGCGACCGCCGTGGTTTCGACTACGGGCGTTTCCACTATCGCTTCCACCGGCGCTTCGTCGATCACCGGCAGGCTGATTGCCGGTACATCGAGCTGTTCGTTCTCACTGAGTCCTTCGTTGCTCATTGAATTACCCTGGAGAGGCTATTGCCCCTGTCGTATGAGTTCGGCCGCACGCACGGCGAAATAAGTGAGGATGCCATCGGCACCCGCTCGTTTGCAGGCGGTCAGCGATTCGAGAATGACCGCCTCGCTGAGCCAGCCGTTCTGGATGGCAGCCATGTGCATCGCATATTCGCCACTGACCTGATAGACAAAGGTCGGCACCTTGAATTCGCTTTTGACCCGAGAAACGATGTCCAGATAGGGCATGCCCGGCTTGACCATCACCATGTCGGCGCCTTCGGCCAGGTCGGCGGCGACTTCGTGCAGCGCCTCGTCACTGTTGGCCGGGTCCATCTGGTAGGAAGCCTTGTTGGCCTTGCCCAGGTTCAGCGAAGAACCTACCGCATCGCGGAACGGGCCGTAGTAGGCGCTGGCGTATTTGGCAGAGTAGGCCATGATCCGTACGTTGACGTGATCGGCCAGCTCCAGCGCTTCGCGGATCGCCTGGATGCGTCCGTCCATCATGTCCGAAGGCGCCACCACCTGAGCACCGGCATCGGCGTGGGACAGCGCCTGCTTGACCAGCGCATCGACGGTGATGTCGTTCTGCACGTAGCCTTGTTCGTCGAGAATACCGTCCTGACCATGGGTGGTGAACGGATCGAGGGCCACATCGGTGATCACCCCGAGCTCGGGGAAGCGCGCACGCAACGCACGGGTGGCGCGCTGGGCGATGCCATCCGGGTTCCAGGCTTCGCAGCCATCGAGGGTTTTCTTTTCCGCCGGCGTGACCGGGAACAGGGCTACAGCCGGAATCCCCAATGCCACCCATTTCTCCGCTTCCTGCAGCAGGAGATCGATGGACAGCCGCTCGACGCCCGGCATGGAGGCCACCTCCTCGCGCAGATTCTCGCCGTCCAGTACGAATACCGGCAGAATCAGGTCGTTGGTGGTCAGCACGTTCTCACGCACCAGACGCCGGGAAAAATCGTCGCGACGATTGCGACGCAGGCGGGTGGCTGGGAACAGGCGGTTGGCGGGGGTAAAGCTCACGGCAGACTCCTGGGCCCGCTCGAGCAGGCGAAGTGTGACAGTTATAAGCTGCCATTATGACCAAATGATGACGGCAATAACGAATACTGCGACGGCGCGTCGCAGCCGATAAGGCACATCGGATACTGCAAAAGCCCCGGGAATCGACGTACAAGCGCAACGGTGCCATTTCACAGTCTCTCGACAATTGCTGTTTTACGGTGTCGAACCGCGTAGCCTTGAATCCTCTCCTCTACGGTCACCTTTAATGCTGGAAAATCTGCTGCAGCACTTCGGTTACCCGGCACTGGCGCTGGGTACCTTTCTCGAGGGCGAAATGTCGTTGTTGCTGGCTGCCTACCTGGCGTTGCGCGGCATCCTCGACATCGAGCTGGTGATGTTCTTCGCCTTTCTCGGCACCTACGCCAGTGACCAGCTGTGGTTCCACCTCGGGCGTCGCCACGGCCGCCGCATTCTCGACAATCGCCCCCAGTGGCAGGCGCTCAGCGACAAGGCACTGGTGTATCTGCGTCGCCACCCGGACCTCTGGGTGCTGGGCTTTCGCTTCTTTTACGGCATGCGCACGGTGATGCCGCTGGCCATTGGCCTGTCCGGCTACCCGCGTCGCCGTTACGTAATTCTCGATGCCATCGGCGCAGCGATCTGGGCCATCGTGCTCGGCACCCTCGCCTACAAACTCGGCCGTGCACTCGAAGGCCTGCTTGGTGAGCTGCATCAGGTTCAGTTGTACGTCTTCGCGGGTCTGCTGATCATCGGCCTGGGCATCTGGCTGTACCGTCGTAGACAGCGCCGCGGTTGATGCACCGTACTTGACGTCGGCCTCACAAGCGTTCAAAAGCCTGTAACAATTGGCTGACTGACCAGTCATAACAGAAGACACGTTACCCCAAGCGAGACCGCCGGACGCAAGATCCGGGCTCGGCTCGTACCTCATCAGGAGTTGGTCGATGAACAAGAAAGTCGCAGTGATTCTTTCCGGTTGTGGCGTCTATGACGGCTCGGAGATCCACGAAAGCGTGATCACCCTGCTGCGCCTCGACCAACGCGGCGCCGAAGTGCAGTGCTTCGCGCCGGACATCGATCAGGCACACGTACTCAACCACCTCAGCGGCGAAGAAATGCAGCCAGCGCGTAACGTGCTGGTGGAGTCCGCACGTATCGCCCGCGGCAACATCAAGGACGTACGCGAACTGCGCGCCGACGACTTCGATGCGCTGATCCTGCCGGGCGGCTTCGGTGCCGCCAAGAATCTTTCCGACTTCGCCAGCGCCGGCGCCGACTGCACCGTGCAGGCCGACGTACTGACCGCTGCGCAGTCGTTCGTCAGCGCATCCAAACCCGTCGGCCTGATCTGCATCGCTCCGGCAATGGCGGCGCGCATCTTCGGCGCTGGCGTGACCTGCACCATCGGCCATGATGCCGATACCGCAGCGGCCCTGAGCAAGATGGGCGCCGAGCATGTCGAGTGCAACGTCGAAGATATCGTCGAGGATACCCAGCGCAAGCTGGTGACCACGCCGGCCTACATGCTGGCCAACTCGATCTCTCAGGCCGCGTCGGGGATCAACAAACTGGTGGATCGGGTGCTTGAACTGACACACGAGTGACGACCAGCTGCGCGGCGGCTCTGCGGCGTTAGAAACAGGCTCAAAAAGGCGCTTGCGGCTAACGCACTTCAGTGCGGCCCCGAAGGGGCGAGCGAAGCGAGTCATGCTCATGTACAAGAGCACACTCCGCTTCCTCGCCTGTTCTTGTGCGGGCGCCTAGCCCTTGCAGAGCTCTAGCTCGCTAGCTCGTCAGCAAGTAGGGAACCCTTCAACCGCGCGAAAGACGCGTCAGCAGACGATCCAGCGCGTTGGCGAAAGCCTGCCGATCTCTGTCGCCATAGGCGGCCTGACCACCACCGACCTGCCCCTGCTCACGCAGGTCGGTGAACAGGTTACGCACCGCCAGACGCTCGCCCATATTGCGCTCGTCGAACTCCTTGCCCCGCGGATCCAGCGCCAAGACGCCTTTCTTCACCAGCCGATCGGCCAGCGGCACATCGCTGCAGATCACCAACTCGCCGGGTACGGCGTGCTCCACCAGATAATCATCGGCCGCATCGGGCCCGCTCGGCACGACGATCAAACGCACACAGGCGAAAGCCGGTTTGGGCTGCGCTTGTCCGGCGACCATGACGACCTCGAAGTTACGCTTGAGGGCGAACTTGACCACCTGATCGCGGGCCAGCCGTGGGCAGGCGTCGGCGTCGATCCATACACGCATGCTCAGACCGGTGCGCGACGCACAGTGGCCAGCAACGCCGCGGCGCCCACAAACAGCGCACCAAAGCTGCGGTTCATGATGCGCTGCTGACGCGGCGTGCGCAGCAGGCGCAGAACACGCACGGCCAGGCCGGTATAACCCGCCATGACGATCAGGTCGACAGTCACCATGGTCACGCCAATGATCAGGTACTGCTCGGTCAGCGGCGCATGGGGGTTGATGAACTGCGGCAGCACGGCGAGCATGAAGATGATCGCCTTGGGGTTGCCGAAATTAACCAGAAAGCCGCGCAGCACCAGGCTCAGTGGTCGACCGATGGGGCGTTCGCCGCTGACGTTCATATCAGCCGGCAGTGCGCGCCACTGGCACCAGCCGAGGTACAACAGGTACACCACGCCAAACCATTTGATCAGGGTGAAGGCCAGCGCCGAAGTCGCCAGGATCGCCCCAACGCCAGCTGCGACGATGGCGATCTGCAGCGCCAGGCCAAGCTGCAGGCCCAGGGCGTTCCAGTAGCCGCGCCAGAAACCGTACTGCAGCCCCGCGGACATCGATGCGATGGCACCAGCACCCGGCGACAGGCTGATCAGCCAGCAGGCAACGAGAAAAGCGAGCCAGGTTTCCAGAGCCATAATGACGACCTCGTATTAGTAACGATCAGGGTTCGATCTTGCGCGGTGCCGGTACATCGCCGTTGCGCCAGCGCCTGACGGCTTTCTGGAAGAACAGGCTGTTGGGAATCTGCACCCAGGTGCCCGGCGCGTCACCGGTCAGGTCTTCCAGGGTGGTGTAGAACAGGTTGATATCCAGTACCCGGCCCCGAACGCCCGGCTTGTCGGCGCTTTCCAGCACCTCGACGCAGTCGCCGATACGGAACGGCCCGAGGGCGAAGATCAGCAGCGCGCAGAACAGGTTCGACAATACGCTCCAAATGGCGAAGAAAGCGATAGCGGCAACCGCGACGAAACCGGTCAGCGCGCCCCACAACACCTGCGCCGAGACTCCCAGTCGCTCGAGTACCAGCATGAAGGCGCTGCCCAGGATCAGCCAGCGGGTCAGGCCGCGCAACGGCACCAGCAACTCCGCTGGCAGTTGCGGATAGCGGTGGCCCAGGCGGGTGATGCCACGGGTAAGGATGCGCTGCGCCAGCCAGGCCAGCGCCAGAATCAGGATGACCTGACCGGTGCGCATCAGCGGCTGACTCCAGGCCGTCAACCAGGCCAGATCGATAACGTCGAAATTCAACCTATTGCCTCCAGTTCCTGTTGCAGGGTTTCCAGGGTCTCCAGCGCTTCCAGCCACTGCTCTTCCAGCTCGGCTTCACGGCTCTTGAGCCCGGCCTGGTCGGCCAGCGCCTGGCGCAACTCGTCCTTGCGGGCGGCCTCGTAAATCCCGCTATCGCCCAGCCGCTCCTCCAGTTCCGCAAGCTTGCCCTGCACCTGGCCAAGTTCGGCTTCGAGCTTGTCCGCCGCTTTCTTGTGCGGTGCCAACTGCTGACGCAGGGCAGCCGCGGCCTGGCGCTGCCCCCGCTTGTCGTTGCCGCTGCCGGCCGAAGTGGCGACCGCCGGAGCGGCCTGCCGCTGACGATAATCCACCAGCCAACGCGCGTAATCTTCCAGATCACCGTCGAACGGCGCCACGCGGCCGTCGGCGACCAGCAGGAACTCGTCGGTGGTGCTCTTGAGCAGGTGCCGATCGTGAGACACCACCACCACTGCACCGGCGAACTCCTGCAGCGCCATGGTCAGTGCCAGGCGCATCTCCAGATCCAGGTGGTTGGTCGGTTCATCGAGCAGCAGCAGGTTGGGTTTGCCCCAGGCGATCAGCGCCAGGGCCAGACGGGCCTTTTCGCCACCCGAGAAATTCAGCACCGGCTCATCGCAGCGCGGCCCGCGGAAGTCGAAGCCCCCCAGGAAATCGCGCAGCGTCTGCTCGCGCTCGGTCGGCGCGATGCGCTGCAGGTGCAGCAAGGGGCTGGCCTTGTCGTCCAGCGCATCGAGCTGATGCTGGGCGAAGTAGCCGATCACCAGATTCTCGCCACGCTGCAGGCTGCCACTCAACGGCTGCAGCTCAGCGGAGAGGTTCTTGATCAGCGTCGATTTGCCCGCACCGTTGGGGCCGAGCAGCCCAATGCGGGCACCCGGCACCAGGCTCAGCTTGACCTGTTGCAGAATGGTCTTGTCGCCATAACCGAGGCGACCTTCGCTGAGGCTGAGCAGCGGCGTGGAAATCTTGTCGGCCTCGCGAAACACGAAATCGAAGGGCGAGTCGACGTGGGCGGCGCTCAGCTCCTCCATGCGCTCAAGTGCCTTGATGCGGCTCTGCGCCTGGCGGGCCTTGGTCGCCTGGGCCTTGAAGCGGGCGATGTACTTTTCCATGTGCGCGCGCTGCGCTTGCTGTTTCTCGTACGCTTGCTGCTGTTGAGCCAGACGCTCTGCGCGGGTGCGCTCGAAGGCACTGTAGCCTCCGCGATAGAGGGTCAGCTTGCGCTGATCGACATGGGCGACGTGGTCTACCACGGCATCGAGAAAATCCCGGTCATGGGAGATCAGCAGCAAGGTGCCGGGATAGCTCTGCAACCAGCCTTCGAGCCAGAGAATGGCATCCAGATCCAGGTGGTTGGTCGGTTCGTCGAGCAGCAGCAGATCGGATGGGCACATCAGCGCCTGGGCCAGGTTCAGGCGCATCCGCCAGCCACCGGAGAAGTCGCCGACCCGGCGATCCATCTGCGCGTTGTCGAAGCCCAGACCGGCCAGCAGCTTGCGTGCGCGAGCGTCGGCGGTATAGCCGTCGGCGCTGTCCAGCTCACTGTGCAGGCGAGCGATGGCGCTGCCATCCTGGCGCTGTTCAGCAGTCGCCAGCTCAGCCTGCACGCGGCGCAGGTTGTGGTCGCCGTCGAGCACGTAGTCCACAGCCAGGCGCTCGAGGTTGTCGACCTCCTGGCGCATGTGGGCGATGCGCCAGTCGCCAGGCAACAGGCAATCGCCGGCGTCCGGGGTCAACTCGCCCCGCAGCAGGGCGAACAGGCTGGATTTGCCGGCGCCATTGGCACCGATCAGACCGGCTTTGTGGCCGGCGTGCAGGGTCAGCTCGGCGTCTTCTAGCAGACGCTGCGGGCCACGCTGTAAGGTAAGGTTCAGGAGTCGGATCATAATGGCGGCGGATTCTATCAGAGTCCCCCGCCGCATACTCGGAGCACGCATGACCGCTGACCTATGGAGCTTCGCCACCACCCTCTACGCGCGCCCAGGCGTCGAAGCCGCGTGCCTGGAACTGCAGGCCGCCGGTGCGGATGTCTGCCTGCTGCTCTGCGGGCTGTGGCTGGATCGCCGCGGCACGCCATATGACGACGCTCTCGAAGGGCAATTGCGGCGAGTTTCAACGCAATGGCAGCACGATGTCGTCAAACCGCTCAGAAGCCTGCGCCAGGCGTGGCGCACACCAGCGCAACAAGATACGGCGCTCGCCGCGCTGCGGCAGCAAGTCAAACGACTGGAATTGGATGCGGAGCGGGAACAACTGAAGCGCCTGGAGACATTGGCTCAGGACAGAGTCCGGCAGCCGGGCAGCCAGCAACGCCTCTGGCTGGAGGCTCTGGCTGTGCCAGCCGTACAGGCCCGGGAGCACCTGTATGGTGCGAGCCTCAGCCATGGCCTGGATCAGGCTCGGCTATGAGAAGGACCATCCCGCAGGCCGTGTGAAAACGTAGCGAGCGAAGGGCAGGCAAGGGCTGGGCGCCCCCGCCGGCGAAACGTAGCGCAGCGCAGTAACAGCCGAAGACTGGCCCGCAGGGCGAACGTAGTGAGTCGCAAGCGCAGTTTAGGCGTTGTAAATGAGCATTTTGACTGGGCTGCAATTCCAGCGGGTTTGTAACCCAGCATGGCGAGCGCCGTAGTTTTCACACAGCCTGCCCGATAGCCCCACGGTGAACCGGTGACGCATGAACCCACGAAAGCACAGAGGCCCTGTCGGGGTCAGGCTTGCAACTCCCGATCCAGCACTTCTTCGATTTCGCTCTTGATCTTGCCGCTCATCACCGAAAGCAGGAGGCCGAGATTGAGGTGCAGGTTAACGCGGTCCTCGCTGACCTCGATCCGTCCGTCGGCGCCACTGCGCTTGAATTCGAGGGTGTCGCCGTTCCACTGGTAACGCACGTCGTATTCGCGCGCCAGGCGCTCGGCGAGCTTTTCGGCCTTGCCCCGGGCGGCCTCTATCCCCAGATTGTGGGGACGGTCGACGGTAATTTTGGCCATCAAGGCTCTCCTGACTGAAATCGCTGGCGGGGGAATATACAAGAAGCACCTGTGACCCACTACCGCGCTTGCAGCCTGGCCCGGGGTTTTAGGTTTAGAATGCCCCCACTCGGCTTTATAGAGCCTCGGATTTCAGGAAAGGGCGACATGAACGATCCGCGCAAGAACGACGGCAGCGAACCCACCACCCACTTCGGCTTCCAGGATGTTCCGGAAAGCAGAAAAGCGGAGAAGGTCGCCGAAGTGTTCCATTCGGTGGCTGCCAAGTACGACCTGATGAACGACCTGCTTTCCGGCGGCATGCACCGTCTGTGGAAGCGCTTCACCATCGAGCTGTCCGGCGTGCGCAGCGGCAACCGCGTACTGGACATCGCTGGCGGCACCGGTGACCTGGCCCGCCAGTTCTCGCGCATCGTCGGCGAGACCGGCGAAGTGGTGCTGGCCGATATCAACGCCTCGATGCTCAAGGTCGGCCGTGACCGCCTGCTCGACCGCGGCGTGTCGGGCAACATCGCATTCGTCCAGGCCGACGCCGAAAAGCTGCCCTTCCCGGACAACCATTTCGACTGCGTGACCATCGCCTTCGGCCTGCGCAACGTCACCCACAAGGACGCCGCCATCGCCTCCATGCTGCGCGTGCTCAAGCCCGGCGGTCGCCTGCTGGTGCTGGAGTTCTCCAAGCCCAAGAGCAGCCTGTTGTCCAAGGTCTACGACACCTACTCGTTCAACTTCATGCCGCTGGTGGGCAAGCTGGTGACCAACGACGCCGAGAGCTATCGCTACCTGGCCGAGTCGATCCGCATGCACCCGGATCAGGACACCCTCAAGGCGATGATGCTCGATGCCGGTTTCGACCGCGTGACCTACCACAACATGACCGGCGGCATCGTCGCCCTACACCGCGGTATCAAGCCCTGATGCTGACCCTGGCCCTGCTCGCCGGCGTCGAGCGCGGTCTCAACCGCGTACTGGCGCTGGACAGCACCGCCCTGCCACGCCTGGCCCGGCTCAATGGCCGGGTGATTGCGGTCGAATCGCGCGCACCGGCATTCCAACTGTTCATCCTCGCCGATGGCGAAGGCCTGCGCCTGGCCAGCCAGTGGGCGGGGCAGATCGACTGCACCCTGCGCGCGCCGGCCAGCGCTCTGCTGCGCCTGGCGCTGGCCAGGGACAAGCAGGCCGTGCTGCACGCGCCGGAGGTCGACCTCGATGGCGACAGCGGCGTGCTGATGGAGCTGGCCGGCGTGCTGCAGGATCTCGAGCTGGACTGGGAATACGAGCTGTCGCGCTGGCTCGGCCCGATCGCCACGCCATTGCTGGCCGGTCACCTGCGCAGCCGCACGGGCTGGACGCGAGACAATCTGCACAGCCTGCAACTGAGCCTGGCCGATTACCTCAGCGAAGAATCGCGCACGCTGGTCGGCCGCCGCGAGGCCGAGGCGCGCTTCGCCGAACTGGATGACCTGAAACTTTCCCTCGACCGTCTCGACGCGCGCATCGAGCGCCTCGCCCAACGCCATAAGCCCATCGCATGAAGCTGCTTGCCGTTCGTCGTCTGTTGCGCATTCTCTACGTGGTCATCCGCTACCGCCTGGATGACCTGCTGTTCGCTCTGCCGCTGCCCTTCTGGCTGCGTGCACCGCGCTTCCTGCTGCCCTGGCGCTGGGTGCCGCGCGGCAAGGCGTCGCTGAGCCGTGGCGAGAGCCTGCGCCTGGCCCTCGAGGAACTGGGGCCGATCTTCATCAAGTTCGGCCAGTTGCTGTCCACTCGCCGTGACCTGCTGCCGCCGGATATCGCCGATGAGCTGACCCACCTGCAGGATCGCGTGCCGCCGTTCGACCCGACCAAGTCCATTGCCCTGATCGAGGAGCAACTGGGCGTGCCGGTCAGCCAGGCGTTCGCCCGCTTCGACACCGAGCCCCTGGCGTCGGCCTCCGTCGCCCAGGTGCACGCGGCACGGCTGAAAAGTGGCGAGGAAGTGGTGGTCAAGGTGGTGCGCCCCGGCCTCAAGCCGATCATCCGCGCCGACATGGCCTGGCTGTTCCTGCTCGCCAAGCTGGCCGAACGCGCCTCCGCCGAAGCCCGCCGCCTGCACCCGGTGGACGTGGTCAGCGACTACGAAAAGACCATCTACGACGAACTCGACCTGCTGCGCGAGGCGGCCAACGCCAGCCAGCTGCGGCGCAACTTCGAGGGCTCGGACCTGCTCTACGTGCCTCAGGTCTACTGGGACTGGTGCCGCCCCAAGGTGCTGGTCATGGAGCGCATCTACGGCATTCAGGTCACCGATCTGGCAACCCTGGCCGACCAGCGCACCGACATGAAACTGCTGGCCGAACGCGGCGTGGAGATCTTCTTCACCCAGGTGTTCACCCACAGTTTCTTCCATGCCGACATGCACCCGGGCAACATCTTCGTCAGCACGCGAACGCCATGGAACCCGCAGTACATCGCCATCGACTGCGGCATCATCGGGAGCCTCACATCCGAGGATCAGGACTACCTGGCGCGCAATCTGGTGGCCTTCTTCAAGCGCGACTACCGCAAGGTAGCGCAGCTGCACATCGATTCCGGCTGGGTGCCCCAGGAGACTCAGGTCAACGATTTCGAAGCGGCGATCCGCACCGTGTGCGAACCGATCTTCGAGCGCCCGCTCAAGGACATCTCCTTCGGCCTGCTGCTGATGCGCCTGTTCCAGACCGCGCGGCGCTTCAACATGGAGATCCAGCCGCAACTGGTGCTGCTGCAGAAGACCCTGCTCAACATCGAAGGCCTGGGCCGCCAGTTGTACCCGGACCTGGATCTGTGGACGACCGCCCAGCCGTTCCTCGAGCGCTGGATGCGCCAGCGCGTCAGCCCGCGCAACCTCTTGCACAACCTGCAGAGCCAGGTCGAGCAGGTGCCGCACCTGGCCAACATGACCCGCAGCCTGCTCGAACGCATGGCCCAGCCCCACGCCAACGATCCGCCACCACCATGGCGTGAACGCGACAGCTGGACCCTGCGCCTGATCGGTGCAGCGCTGATCGGCGGCGGCGTGGTACTGGCCCTGGGCGTCGCCAACCTGAGCGAGCCGAGCCTTGCCTGGCCGGCCTGGCTGATGACCGCAAGCGGTCTGTACCTGATCCTGCGCCGATAGCCAGCCAGCGCCCTGGCTGGCACACTTGGCTCCAGATATGAAGACGGAAAAGCAATGAACGACTGGCTAGATGAAATCAACTGGAACGACGACGGCCTGGTGCCGGCCATCGCCCAGGATCACCTGACCGGGCGCATCCTCATGATGGCCTGGATGAACCGCGAGGCACTGGCCCTGACCGCCAGCGAGCAGCGCGCCATCTACTGGTCACGCTCGCGTGGCAAGCTGTGGCGCAAGGGCGAGGAGTCCGGTCACGTGCAGAAGCTTCATGAACTGCGCCTGGACTGTGATGCCGACGTGATCGTGCTGATGGTCGAGCAGCTCGGCGGCATCGCCTGCCATACCGGGCGCGAAAGTTGCTTCTATCGGGTATTCGAGAATGGCGCGTGGAAGACCGTCGATGCCGTCTTGAAAGATCCGCACACCATATATGCACCGGAACACCGCCATGACTGATACCCTCAAGCGCTTGGCCGAAGTGCTGGAATCGCGCAAGGGCGCGGCGCCAGACAGCTCTTACGTGGCCAGCCTGTACCACAAGGGCCTGAACAAGATTCTGGAGAAGGTCGGCGAAGAGTCGGTGGAAACCATTCTTGCCGCCAAGGACGCTGCCACCAGCGGTGACTGCAGCGACCTGATCTACGAAACCGCCGACCTGTGGTTCCACAGCATGGTCATGCTGGCCGCACTGGATCAGCACCCGCAGGCGGTGCTGGATGAACTGGATCGCCGTTTCGGCCTGTCCGGGCATGCGGAAAAAGCCGCACGAAGCGACAGCGACAGCGACAGCGACAGCGACACTCAATAAAGACTCTGACGAGGACAATGCAGCATGGGCATTTTCGATTGGAAACACTGGGTAGTCATCCTTATCGTCGTCGTGCTGGTGTTCGGCACCAAGAAACTCAAGAACCTCGGCTCCGACGTCGGTGAGACCATCAAGGGTTTCCGCAAGGCGATGAACGAAGACGAGGGCAAGCCGGCCGAACCTCAGGCTCAGCAGCCGCAGCAGCCTTATCAGCAGCAAGCGCCGCTGAACCAGCCGCATACCGTGGAAGGCCAGGCCAGCAAGGTCGAAGAACCGCTGCGCAAGGACTGAGGCCAGAGCATGTTCGGTATCAGTTTCAGCGAGCTGCTGCTGGTCGGGCTGATTGCCCTGCTGGTGCTCGGCCCCGAACGCCTGCCCGGCGCTGCGCGCACCGCAGGCTTGTGGATCGGCCGCATAAAACGCAGCTTCAATGCGATCAAGTCGGAGGTCGAGCGCGAAATCGGCGCTGACGAAATCCGTCGCCAGTTGCATAACGAACATATCCTCGAGCTCGAGCGGGAAATGCAGGCGGTCAAGAACGATATCCTGCCGCCAGCCCCCCAAGCGGCAGTGCCACCGCCCGCGCAGCAATCGGCGCCCGTCGCCGAGTCAGCTCCGGTAGCTCCGGTAGCTCCGGTAGCTCCGGCTGAGCCTGCTCCAGCTTCTGTCACACCGCCAGCCCCGGCGCCCGTCGCCAGCCAGGACAAGACGCCGCAACCATGAGTCGACTCTCCGACAACGACCAGGAAATGCCGCTGGTTTCCCATCTCGCCGAGTTGCGTACGCGCCTGCTGCGCTGCGTCGCGGCGATCTTCCTGATCTTCGCAGGCCTGTTCTACTTCGCACAGAAGATCTACACCCTGGTTTCCGCCCCGCTGCGCCAGTACCTGCCGGAAGGCGCGACGATGATCGCCACCGATGTGGCCTCGCCGTTCCTCACCCCGTTCAAACTGACCATGATCGTCGCGGTGTTCCTGGCCATGCCGGTGATCCTGCATCAGGTCTGGGGCTTCATCGCGCCGGGCCTGTACAAGCACGAGAAGCGCATCGCCATCCCGCTGCTGGTCTCCAGCATCATTCTGTTCTACAGCGGCATGGCCTTCGCCTACTTCCTGGTCTTTCCGATCATCTTCCACTTCTTCGCCAGCGTGACGCCCGAAGGTGTGTCGATGATGACCGACATCGCCAGCTACCTCGACTTCGTGATGACGCTGTTCTTCGCCTTTGGCGTGGCCTTCGAGATACCCGTGGCCGTGGTGCTGCTGATCTGGATCGGCGTGGTCGATGTCGAGTACCTGCGCAAGATTCGTCCCTACGTGATCATCGGCTGCTTCGTGGTCGGCATGATCCTGACGCCACCGGACATCTTCTCGCAGACCCTGCTGGCCGTGCCGATGTGGCTGCTGTTCGAGCTGGGCATCATTGCCGGCAGCCTGATTCGTACGCGTCGCGGCGAGCCCGACGAGGACGAGGAAGCCCCGGCCGATCAGCCGCCCAGCACGCAAGCATGAACCTGCTGCTCCTCGAGGACGGCGACTTCATCGCCGCCGACCGCGTGCGCCTCGATGGACGACGCCTGACCCACCTGCATGAAGTGCACCGCGCCGAAAGCGGCGACACCCTGCGGGTCGGCCGCCTCGGCGGTGAGATGGGCGGCGGCCAGTTGCTGCAGCTGGACGCCAATAGCGCCGAGCTGCAGGTCAGCTTCGACCAGCCACCACCAGCCAAGCTGCCGCTGACCCTGCTGCTCGCCCTGCCGCGACCGAAGATGCTCAAGCGCGTGTTGCAAAGCGTGGCCGCCATGGGCGTGCCACGGCTGATCCTGCTCAACAGCTACCGGGTGGAAAAGAGCTTCTGGCAGACGCCCTTTCTCGAGCCAGCGGCGATTCGCGAGCAGTTGATTCTCGGCCTGGAACAGGCCCGCGATACGGTGCTGCCCGAGGTGATCGTCGAGAAGCGCTTCAAGCCCTTCGTCGAGGATCGCCTGCCGCAACTGGCAGCTGGCACCCTCGGTCTGGTCGGCCACCCCGGCCTCTATCCGGCGTGCCCCCGCGCCGTCGAGCAGCCGGTTACCCTGGCCATCGGCCCCGAGGGCGGCTGGATCCCCTACGAGGTGGACAAACTGGCCGAGGCCGGCCTGCAGCCCGTGCAGCTCGGCGAGCGTATTCTGCGCGTGGAAACGGCGGTCACCGCCCTGCTGGCCAGGTTGTTCTGAGCGAGCCATTAGCAGAAGCGGACATCAGCGCATGATCGGTGGGAACACGCGGGGACGCCTAGTCCATGCCCGTGATTTCGCGGGCATGGCCCGCTCCCACTGGATAGATGCCCGTGACTGATCGGCACTATGCACAGCGAGTAACGCCTTGCTCACCGTACCGATTTGGCGCCAGCATCCTGTCTGCCTATGATGAACACCTCGCGCCCCCCAAGGAGCTGCCATGCGCCGCCTGCTCACCGGCCTCACCGTTATCGTCCTGCTGCTGTTCAACACCCTGATTCTGATCGGGCCGATGCTGCTCATCGCCCTCGGCAAGTTCTTGCTGCCGGGCAAGCCACTGAAGGCTGCCTGCTCACGCCAGGTCATGTGGGTCGCCGAGTTCTGGGCGGAGAACTGCAAACGCATCTTCGCAGCGCTCACTCCGACCCACTGGGATATTCGCGGCGGCGGTGAGCTGCGGCAGGACACCTCCTACCTGATCATCAGCAATCACCAATCCTGGGTCGACATCCCGGCACTGGTGCAGGCGTTCAACCGCAAGACGCCCTACTTCAAGTTCTTCCTCAAGCAGCAGCTGATCTGGGTGCCCTTTCTCGGCTTGGCGTTCTGGGCGCTGGACTATCCATTCATGAAGCGCTATTCGAAGGCCAAGCTGGAGAAGCACCCGCACCTCAAAGGGCAGGATCTGGACATCACCCGTCGTGCCTGCGAGAAATTTCGCGATCTGCCGGTCACGGTCGTCAACTACCTGGAAGGTACGCGCTTCACCCCGGCCAAACAGGCGCAGCAGGGCTCGCCCTACCGCCATCTGCTCAAGCCCAAGGCGGGCGGTGTGGCCTTCGTGCTGGCGGCGTTGGGCGAACAACTGGACGCCATCCTCGACGTCACCATCGTCTACCCGGAAGGCACACCGCCCGGTTTCTGGAAGCTGATCAGCGGCCAGGTACCCCAGGTCATCATGGATATCCGCACACGGCCGCTCGAGCCTGCGCTGTGGCAGGGCGACTACCAGAACGACGACGAATTCCGCCTGTACGTGCAGAACTGGGTCAGTGGCCTGTGGGAAGAGAAGGATGCGCTGATCGCGCAACTGAGGCGGGAAATACGCTGATTGCTGGGCAGTGGAAGCGGCGAGGCTCAGCGAGCCCCGCCGGCATCGATCACGCCGCGCTGAAGGTCTTGTGCGGGTCGATGACGAATTTCTTCGGCACGCCAGCATCGAACTCGCCGTAGCCACGGGGGGCGTCTTCCAGGCTGATGACCTGCACGCCAACCACTTCGGCGATGTTGATGCGGTCCCACATGATGGCCTGCATCAGAGCACGGTTGTACTTCATCACTGGGGTCTGCCCGGTGTGGAAGCTGTGCGACTTGGCCCAGCCGAGGCCGAAGCGGATGCTCAGGCTGCCGATCTTCGCCGCCGCATCCACCGCGCCCGGGTCCTCGGTGACGTAGAGGCCGGGAATACCGATCTTGCCGGCCACCCGAACCACGCCCATCAACGAGTTGAGTACCGTGGCCGGTGCTTCGTGCTGGGCACCGGCATGGCCGTGGCCACGGGCCTCGAAGCCCACCGCGTCGACGGCGCAATCCACTTCCGGCTCACCGAGCAGGTCGGCGATCTGTTCGTGCAGCGGCGTGTCCTTGGACAGGTCGGCGATCTCGAAGCCCTGGGCCTTGGCGTGGGCCAGGCGCACCGGGTTGACGTCGCCGACGATCACCACCGCGGCGCCAAGCAGCCGTGCCGAAGCCGCTGCGGCAAGGCCGACCGGGCCGGCACCGGCGATATACACGGTGCTGCCCGGCCCCACGCCTGCGGTGACCGCGCCGTGATAACCGGTGGGCAGAATGTCGGACAGGCAGGTCAGGTCGCGGATTTTCTCCATCGCCTTGTCGCGATCAGGCAGTTTCAACAGGTTGAAGTCGGCGTAGGGCACCAGCACGTATTCGGCCT
The DNA here is from genome assembly GCF_013408425.1 of Pseudomonas flavescens. Lineage (NCBI taxonomy): Bacteria > Pseudomonadati > Pseudomonadota > Gammaproteobacteria > Pseudomonadales > Pseudomonadaceae > Phytopseudomonas > Phytopseudomonas flavescens. The sequence goes on from NZ_JACBYV010000001.1 coordinate 4,321,303, forward strand.
GGCCACCGGTCCAGTCGCCCATGTCGACGTAGCCATAGGCGCCACCGGCACGCGCCGGGTTGACGGTCAGGCACACGCCGGTGTGCTGTTCCTTGCAGGAGCGGCAGCGGCCACAGGCGACGTTGAAGGGCACGGACACCAGATCACCGATCTTCAGGTTCTCGACATCGCTGCCCTTTTCGATCACCTCACCAGTGATCTCGTGGCCCAGTACCAGGCCGACCTGGGCGGTGGTGCGACCGCGCACCATGTGCTGGTCGGAGCCGCAGATATTGGTGGAAACCACCTTGAGGATGACCCCGTGCTCGATCTTGCGACCACGCGGATCCTGCATCTTCGGATAATCGATCTTCTGAACTTCGACCTTGCCCGTGCCGAGATAGACGACACCGCGATTACCAGACATATGAATCTCCTTCTTGTTGTGGATACAAGGCACGCAGGCCCTGCAATGGAGTATTGAAGCGTCTGTCTCGGCACCCGCCGGTAAGGGCAGGACGGCTACCGAGTGGTCGCGCCGACTGGTGGCGCAAACGGTCTAGGCAGACTAGCGAGCGCTTGGCGCTGCCATGGGGACAAAACCGACAGCGAGCGTTCTGTGCGCGGCACCCGCGCCAGTCAGAGCACGACGGTGCGGTTGGCGTTGAGGAACACGCGCCGCTCGAGGAAGTAGCCCACGGCCCGGGCCAGCGTCAGGCACTCGATATCCCGGCCTTTTGCCACCAGATCCTCGGGGTAGTGCGCATGATCGACGCTTTCCACCCCCTGGGTGATGATCGGCCCTTCGTCGAGGTCATTGTTGATGAAGTGAGCCGTGGCGCCGACCAGCTTCACCCCCTTCTGATAGGCCTGGTGATAGGGTTTCGCGCCCTTGAAGCCGGGCAGCAGCGAGTGGTGGATGTTGATCGCCCGGCCGTCGAGCCTGCGGCACAGCTCGGCGGACAGCACCTGCATGTAGCGAGCGAGCACCACCAGTTCGGCGCCGGTGTCCTCGACCACCTGCAGCACCCTGCGTTCCTGCGCCGGCTTGTCGTTGGGGTCGAGGGCGAAGTGGTGATACGGGATGCCGTGCCAATCGGCCAGGGGCTTGAGGTCCGGGTGGTTGGAGACGATCGCGGTGATGTCCATCGGCAACTGGCCGGTGCGCTGACGGTAGAGCAGATCGTTGAGGCAATGATCGGCCTTGGAGACCATGATCACCACCTTGGCGCGATAGCCTGGCGGCGTCAGCTCGGTGCGCATCTCGAAGGGCGCGGTGCGCTCATCGAGGCCGGCGAGAAACGCCGCCTCGTCGAAATCGGCCTGGACGCGGAATTCGACGCGGATGAAGAAGCGGCTGGCCAGCCGGTCATCGAAGCTGTGGTGCTCGGTGACATAGCAGCCCTGCTCGAACAGGTAGCGGGTCACCACATCCACGGTGCCCAGCAGGCTCGGGCAGTGAGCGGTGAGAATCCAGGTGTCGGGGGTGCGGCTCATGAAAGCGATTCCTTGTGGTGATCGCTCCCATGCGCCGGCCGGCAGTGCACGACGGGGAGCGTCATTGGCTGCGCTAGTGCGCGGCCTTTGGGAGTGGTGAAGCTAAAGCAGGAGCGACGGTCAGCATTTATTCTGTGGGAGCGGGCCATGCCCGCGATTTTTCGCGGGCATGGCCCGCTCCCACAGTGGGTTACAGCAAAGAGACCTCAGGCCTCCACGGCCAGCCCGTACTCGGCGCTGGCATCCTGCAGCCACAGCCAGAAGTAGTCGGAGAAGCTGCGGCGGATCAGCAGTTCCCAGGTCTCCTCGCCAGTGCGGCGAATCACCAGTTGGGACTTGGCGAACACCGTGCCGACCGCCTTGCCCACCGGAAAGTTTTTCGGGTGAACGTCGTAGCTGCTGGACTTCATCAGCAGCTCGCGCACCTTGGGCCCACGCAGCTCCAGCAGGGTTTGCCCACCGCTGACGTTGACCACCGAAATATGCTGACCATCCAGGGTCTCGCGCAGCGTGCGCTCGACCTCGAACTCGCTGCCGCCAGGCACGATCAGCAGCCATTCATCCGGGCCCAGCCACTGCAGCGAGGTATCGCCGTTGGCTACCAGGGTCAGTGCGCCCGGCAGCTCCAGGCCGAGGGCCTTGTGTACACCACCGGCAAAATTGGCATCGTCGGCGTCGCCACGCAGGACCAGATGGCCGAGCAGGCTCTTCTCGCGCAGGCTGACGCCAGCGCCCTGGCGGCCCTTGCCGGCCAATTCGTGCAACCCGGCATGGTGCAGGGACGACTGCCCGGCGATGTCGGCAGGGCGTTGCTGATAAAGATTGGCGTTAGACATTCTGGCGATCCCCTTTCGGGTCATAGAACACGGAGCTGACGATTTCGGCCTCGATCACGCTGCCATCGACCAGCGGCGCGAAGACCCGCTCGCCGATGCGCTTGAGGCCGCCCCTGACCAGGGCCATGGCGAAGGAATGGCCCATCGCGGCGCTCATGTAGCTGGAGGTGACGTGGCCAACCATGGTCATCGGAATCTGCTGCTTGGGGTCGAACACCAGTTGCGCGCCTTCTGGCAGCACCTTGTTCGGATCCACCGGCTTGAGGCCGACCAGTTGCTTGCGGTCTTCCTTGAGGGTGTCTTCGCGATTCATGCCGCGCCAGCCGATCCAGGAGAACGGCTTGGTACGCCCGACGCACCAGCCCATGTTCAGGTCGTCCGGGGTGACCGAGCCATCGGTATCCTGGCCGACGATGATGAAGCCCTTCTCGGCACGCAGCACGTGCATGGTCTCGGTGCCGTATGGAGTCAGGCCGTGCTTCTGGCCGGCGGCGATGATCTTCTCCCACACCCCCAGGGCATAGTTGGCCTGGACGTTGACTTCGTAGCTCAGCTCACCGGTGAAGGAGATCCGGAATACGCGCGCCGGCACGCCGCCGACGTTGCCTTCCTTCCAGGTCATGAACGGGAAGGCGTCCTTGTCCAGGTCGATATCGGTGACTTCGGCCAGCAGCTTGCGGCTGCTGGGGCCGGACAGGGTCATGGTCGCCCAGTGGTCAGTGACCGAGGTGAAGTACACCTTCAGCTCCGGCCATTCGGTCTGATGATAGATCTCCAGCCATTCCATCACGCGGGCAGCGCCGCCAGTGGTGGTGGTCATGACGAAATGGTTGTCGGCCAGGCAGGCCGTCACGCCGTCGTCGAAGACCATGCCGTCTTCCTTGCACATCAGGCCGTAGCGGGCCTTGCCCACGTCCAGCTTGGTCCAGGCGTTGGTGTACACGCGGTTGAGGAACTCGCGCGCATCCGGGCCCTGAATGTCGATCTTGCCCAGGGTCGAGGCGTCGAGAATGCCCACCGCGTTACGCACGGCCAGGCACTCGCGGGCCACGGCGGCGTGCAGGTCTTCACCTTTTTTCGGGAAGTACCAGGGGCGCTTCCACTGGCCGACGTCCTCGAACTCGGCGCCGTTTTCCAGGTGCCATTTCTGCATGGCGGTGTAGCGCTTGGGCTCGAACAGATCGCCACAATGACGGCCGGCGATGGCGCCGAAGGTCACCGGGGTGTAGTTCGGGCGGAACATGGTGGTGCCCATCTCACTGACGCTGATGCCCAGCGAACGGGCGGCGATGGCCAGGCCGTTGATGTTGCCCAGCTTGCCCTGGTCGGTACCGAAGCCCAGCGCGGTGTAGCGTTTGACGTGCTCGACCGACTCGAAGCCCTCCCGCGTGGCCAGCTCGATACCGGCGGCGGTGACGTCGTTCTGCTGATCGACGAACTGCTTCGGTGCACGCGCGGTGTTCTTGTCGTGCGGCACCTGGAACAGCGCAATCGACGCTTCCTCGATGCGCTTCTCGGCCTTCGGCAGCGTGCCGCTCACCGGCTGGAAGCCCACCTCGGCGGCCGCCTTGGCACCGGCTTCGAAACCATCGGCGAGGCTGTCGCCCATGCCGAACACACCGTTCACGGCACCGGCGCAATGACGTTTCTGGAAACCGTCACCCGGCACGAAAGCGAGGATGTCTTCACGCCAGACCGGACGACCGCCAAGGTGCGACGCCAGGTGCACCACCGGGCTGTAGCCGCCGGAGCTGACGATCAGGTCGCAGTCGAGGGTCTCGCCCGGGCTGGTGACCTTGTGCCTGGCAGCGTCGATGGCGCAGATGCGCGCACCGGTGACACGCTTGCTGCCACGCGCCTCGACCACAGCGCTGCCGGTGAGCACGCGCACGCCACGTCGGCGCGCTTCCTCGACCCAGCTGCCGCGCGGGTTGCTGCGCGCGTCCGCCACGGCCACCACCTGGCGACCGGCGTCGAGCCAGTCCAGCACCACGCGGTAGGCGTAATCGTTGTTGGTCGACAGCACCAGCTTCTGCCCGGGCGCCACGCCATAACGGCGCACGTAGGTCGACACGGCATCGGCCAGCATGTTGCCGGGCACGTCGTTGTTGGCATACACCAGCGGGCGCTCGTGGGCGCCGGTGGCCAGCACCACGCGGCCAGCACGCACACGGTGCAGGCGCTGGCGCGGTTGGCCGATTGGCGCGACTTCGCCGAGGTGGTCGGTGAGGCGCTGGTGAATGGTGAGGAAGTTGTGGTCGTGGTAACCGTTGACCGTGGCACGCGCCAACAGGGTCACTTCCGGCATGGCCTGCAGCTCGGCGATGGCCTTGGCGGCCCACTCGGCAGCCGGCTTGTCGTCGAGCATCTCGCGGGTAGAGAGCAGGCTGCCACCGAGCTCTTCCTGTTCATCGGCGAGAATGACCCGGGCGCCACTGCGGCCGGCGGCCAGGGCTGCAGCCAGCCCGGCAGGGCCGGCACCGACCACCAGCACGTCGCAGTGCTGGTTCAGGTAGTCGTAGATATCCGGGTCGTTCTCTTTTGGCGCGCGGCCGAGGCCTGCAGCCTTGCGGATGTACTTCTCGTACGTCAGCCAGAGGTTCTGCGGGTACATGAAGGTCTTGTAGTAGAAACCGGGCGGCATCATGCCGCCGCCGACCTTGCCGAGAATCCCCATCAGGTCGGTGTTGACGCTCGGCCAGCCATTGGTGCTGGTGGCCGTCAGGTTCGCGTACAGCGCCTGCTGAGTTGCCCGCACGTTGGGGATCTGCGCCGCTTCGGCGGAACCGATCTGCAGCACGGCATTGGGCTCTTCGGCGCCGGCGGCAACGATGCCGCGCGGGCGCGAGTACTTGAAGCTGCGGCCGATCACGTCGACGCCGTTGGCCAGCAACGCGGCGGCCAGGGTGTCGCCGGCATAACCCTGATAGGTCTGGCCGTTGAAGCTGAAGGTCAGCGGCTGGCTGCGATCGATGCGGCCACCCTGGGAAAGACGATTGACCTGGCTCATGCCGTTACTCCTTGGTCGACGGCCTTCTTCTCGGCGAGCGAAGCCTCAGTGACGCTGGGGCGCTCGCCAATCTTGTAGGTTTCGAGAATCTCGTAGCTCACCGTGTGGCGGGTGACGTTGAAGTACTGACGGCAGCCTGCTGCGTGAATCCACAGCTCGTGGTGGATGCCACGCGGGTTGTCGCGGAAGAACAGGTACTCGCCCCACTGCGCATCGGTGCAGGCATTCGGATCCAGCGGGCGGGGAATGTGCGCCTGGCCGCCAGCGTGGAATTCTTCTTCGGAACGCAGTTCGCCACAGTGAGGGCAGAAGATGTGCAGCATGTTCGGTACCTCCAGAAAACCATCGTCCCTCTCTCAGCGAGAGAGGGCGCCAAAATCAGTGCGCCACACCGGCTGCGCCGTGCTCGTCGATCAGCGCACCGTTGTGGAAGCGCTCGATGGAGAAGGCCTTGGCCAGCGGATGCATCTCGCCCTTGGCCAGGCTGGCCGCGAACACGTTGCCCGAGCCTGGCGTGGCCTTGAAGCCACCGGTGCCCCAGCCGCAGTTGAAGAACAGGTTCTTCACCGGGGTCTTGGCGATGATCGGGCAGGCGTCCGGCGTGGTGTCGACGATGCCGCCCCACTGACGGTTCATGCGCACCCGCGAGAGCACCGGGAACATCTCGACGATGGCCTGCAGGGTGTGTTCGATGGTCGGATAGGAACCGCGCTGGCCGTAGCCGTTGTAGCCGTCAATCCCGGCGCCGATGACCAAGTCGCCCTTGTCCGACTGGCTGATGTAACCGTGCACGGCGTTGGACATGATCACCGTGTCGATGATGGGTTTGATCGGCTCGGAGACCAGCGCCTGCAGCGGGTGCGATTCCAGCGGCAGGCGGAAGCCGGCGAGCTTGGCCAGGTGACCGGAGTTACCGGCGGCGACCACGCCGACGCGCTTGGCGCCGATGAAGCCCTTGCTGGTTTCCACGCCGATCACCGCGCCGTCCTGCTTGCGAAAGCCAATGACTTCGGTCTGCTGGATCAGGTCGACGCCCAGGGCGTCGGCGGCGCGGGCGAAACCCCAGGCCACGGCGTCGTGACGGGCGACGCCACCGCGGCGCTGCAACGAGGCACCGAGGACCGGGTAACGGGTGTTCTTCGAGCAATCGAGGTAGGGAATCATCTCCGCCACCTGCTTGGCATCGACCACCTCGCCATCGATCCCATTGAGGCGGTTGGCGCTGACGCGGCGCTCGATGTCACGCATGTCCTGCAAGGTGTGGCCGAGATTGAACACACCGCGCTGGGAAAACATGACGTTGTAGTTCAGGTCTTGCGATAGACCTTCCCACAACTTCATCGCGTGCTCGTAGAGGTGCGCGGACTCGTCCCACAAATAGTTGGAACGCACGATGGTGGTGTTACGTGCGGTGTTGCCACCGCCCAGCCAGCCCTTCTCGACCACGGCGACGTTCTTCACGCCGAACTCCTTGGCCAGGTAGTAGGCTGTGGCCAGGCCATGCCCGCCACCGCCGACGATGATCACGTCATACACCGGTTTGGGAGTCGGATTGCGCCACATGCGTTGCCAGTTTTCGTGGTGACTGAAGGAATGCTTGAACAGGCCGAAGCCGGAATAGCGCTGCATGGGAGACTCCTGAATTCTGGGTGTTGCCGTCTGGCTGGCGGCCCGTAGGGTGGATCACGCTTTACCGATCCACCGATGCGCGGTGGAAGGAAACAGCGCCTCCCACCCTACGAATTAGCGATACACCGGGTAGTCGGCACACAGCCCGGCAGCCAGGCCGGCTACCTGAGCCTCGACATCGGCATCGCCGAGATGCTCGAGGATGTCGGCGATCCAGCCTGCCAGTTCACGGCACTGGGCTTCCTTGAAACCACGGGTGGTGACCGCTGGCGTACCGATACGCAGGCCGGAGGTCACGAACGGTGACTGCGGATCGTTGGGCACGGCGTTCTTGTTCACCGTGATGCCAGCGCGCCCGAGGGCTGCGTCGGCATCCTTGCCGGTGATGCCCTGCTTGATCAGCGAGAGCAGGAACAGGTGGTTGTCGGTACCACCGGACACCACATCGAAACCGCGCTCGATGAACACCTCGGCCATGGCCTGGGCGTTCTTGATGACCTGCGCCTGGTAATCCTTGAAGCCAGGCTCCAGCGCCTCCTTGAAGCACACCGCCTTGCCGGCGATCACATGCATCAACGGGCCGCCCTGGGCACCGGGGAATACCGCAGCGTTGAGTTTCTTCTCGATCTCTTCGTTGGCCTTGGCGAGGATCAGGCCGCCACGGGGCCCGCGCAGGGTCTTGTGGGTGGTGGTGGTGACCACGTCCGCAAGGGGAATCGGGTTCGGATACAGACCAGCCGCAACGAGACCGGCAACGTGGGCCATGTCGACGAACAGGTAGGCGCCGACCTTGTCGGCGATGGCACGAAAACGCGGGAAATCCAGGGTCTTGGAGTAAGCGGAGAAGCCGGCAACCACCATCTTCGGCTTGTGCTCGATGGCCAGGCGCTCGACTTCGTCGTAGTCGATCAGCCCGGTGTCGGTATCGATACCGTACTGCACGGCGTTGTACAGCTTGCCGGACGAGCTGACCTTGGCCCCGTGGGTCAGGTGGCCGCCATGGGCCAGGCTCATGCCGAGAATGGTGTCGCCGGGCTGCAACAGCGCCAGGTACACAGCAGAGTTGGCGGAAGAACCGGAGTGCGGCTGCACGTTGGCGTAATCGGCGCCGAACAGCTGCTTGGCGCGCTCGATGGCCAGCGCCTCGACCTTGTCCACGTGCTCGCAACCGCCGTAGTAGCGCTTGCCCGGATAGCCTTCGGCGTACTTGTTGGTCAGCCCGCTGCCCTGCGCCTCCATCACCCGCTTGCTGGTGTAGTTTTCCGAGGCGATCAGTTCGATGTGATGTTCCTGACGACGCTCCTCGGCATTCATCGCGCTGAGCAGTGCGTCATCGTAGCCCTGGATCTGATCTTGCTTGCTGAACATCACGTATCTCCCCGAGGCGCCTGAAGGCGCCGCATCTGGCTCGGTTGCTCGATATGAGTCTTGTTGCAGCGATGGTATGACTCGCCCTCGAGAACCAGATGCCTATGCACGCCACGGGAGATTGCGTTTGCGACATGACCGAGTGTCGCAATTGCACATGCCGCACACTCAGATGAAGCGCAGTGCGACCAGCGCGAGAAAGTGCCCGGGATAGAACAGATAGGCCCAGCGTCGTACCGGTGGTACCGGGAATGGCGGACGGATGCGCAACAGCAGCAGACCGACCAGCGGGGCGAACAGGCAGATGGCGAGCACGCTCCAGGCGAACGGGTCGCCCCGGGCGGCGTCGCGATAGAAAGGCGCCCAGTAGTTGGCCGCCAGGCAGCAGACCATCGGCAGCAGCCAGGCGCCATAAGGCTTGCGCAGCGCCAGCAGGAACGCCGCCGGCAATACCGCGCCGAAAGCGCCGAACATCAGCCACTCATGGCCGAACACGGCGATCAACAGCGCCGCCCCACCCAGCCAGCAGGCCTGGGGCTGCGGGCGCTGCACCGCATTGGCGATCAGCAGGCCGAGCACCAGGGTCGGCAGCACGTTGAGCGATTCCGCCGAGGGCACCAGCAGCCGGTAGGGCCACTCCGATAGCAGCGAGAACAGCAGCAACCAGCCGAGATAACTCAGCGATACGGCGCCGGAATCACCCACTCTCGGTCGCGCAACGTTGGCAGCAATGGCCAGACAGAACAATGGAAAGGCCAGACGACCAGGTACGTAGAGGAAATACAGGGAGGGCCAGACATGGCGAAGGTGATCGATCAGCATGGTCAGCAGCGCCAGCCATTTGATCAGATCGAGGGCCGCGTCACGGCCGAAAGGCATTGGCTGAGCAAGTGATGCTGGAGGCATGTGCACGCGTCACGCTGGGATATGAGGCTGCACGGTAGAGGCTCTGGCTGCCTCGACGCAAATCAGAAGGCGGCGCAGGGCTAAACCCTGCGCCGCCGGTTCGAGGCTTACTGCAGTTTGGTGTTGCAGCTGCTCGAGGCCGTGACCAAGCGCTGCTGCAGCGCGGCATCCGGCGGCACCTGCTTGCTCATTTCGGCCATTTCGGCCTCACTGAACTCCTCGCTGACCTTGGTCGCAGCGCAGTCGCAGAACGCCGTCAGCTTCTCTTGCGAGTGGCCGGACTGGGCGCCTTTCACGCACTCCTGCACGAAGGTCGACTTGGCTTCGGGGGACCAGGGTTCGGCTGCCACGGCCGGCAAGGCGAAGGCGAGCGGTGCGAAAAGTGCGATCAGATGACGGTAGCTCATGGTGGGCTCCTGTAGCTTGGAATCGGCGAGTCCTTGATTACGACTCTCTGCTTTGTGAGCCCACAGACTGCCGTGAGTTCAGAATGATTGCCCTCGACGAGCCCTGAACAATATGTCGCGCCAGCGAGTTCTAAGGCTGGCCAAGGCGGGCTAAAGTAGCGGCATACGCCCGGTTGGGGCGAAGCAGACAAGGATTTTCCAATGCCCGACAACTCCCAGCAATTCGCCAGCGACAACTACTCGGGCATCTGCCCCGAGGCCTGGGAAGCCATGGCAGAAGCCAATCAGGGCCACCAGCGCGCCTATGGCGACGACGAATGGACGGCCCGCGCCGCCGACCACTTCCGCAGCCTGTTCGAAACCGACTGCGACGTGTTCTTCGCCTTCAACGGCACCGCCGCCAACTCCCTGGCGCTCTCCGCGCTGTGCCAGAGCTACCACAGCGTGATCTGCTCGGAGACCGCCCACGTCGAGACCGACGAGTGCGGCGCGCCGGAATTCTTCTCCAACGGCTCCAAGCTGCTTACCGCCCATACCGAGCAGGGCAAACTGACGCCCGCGTCGATCCGCGAGATCGCGCTAAAGCGCAAGGACATCCACTACCCCAAACCCCGCGTGGTGACCCTCACCCAGGCCACCGAAGTCGGCACCGTTTACAGCCCCGAAGAAATCCGCGCGATCAGCCAGACCTGCGAGGAACTCGGCCTGCACCTGCACATGGACGGCGCGCGCTTCTCCAATGCTTGCGCCTTCCTCGGCTGCAGCCCGGCGGACCTGACCTGGAAAGCCGGTGTCGACGTGCTCTGCTTCGGCGGCACCAAGAACGGCATGGCAGTCGGCGAAGCGATCCTGTTCTTCAACCGCGAGCTGGCCGAAGACTTCGACTACCGCTGCAAACAGGCCGGGCAACTCGCCTCGAAGATGCGCTACCTGTCAGCACCCTGGGTCGGCATCCTGCAGAACGATGCCTGGCTGCGTTATGCCAAGCACGCCAACCACTGTGCACAACTGCTCGCCAGTCTGGTGGAAGACGTGCCCGGCGTGAGCCTGATGTTCCCGGTGCAGGCCAACGGCGTGTTCCTGCAGATGTCCGAACCGGCCCTCGCCGCCCTGACCGCCCGCGGCTGGCGCTTCTACACCTTCATCGGTGCCGGTGGCGCACGCTTCATGTGTTCCTGGGACACCGAACAAGCCCGCGTCCGTCAACTGGCCGCGGATATCCGCGAAGTGATGGCCGGCTGAGCGTCGGCTTGATACGCAAGGTGGATCGAGGCGCTCGCCTCATCCACCCACCCTCCTCGCAAAGCCTCCAACACATCTCAGGCACTCTGTGGATAAAAGCCACGGCCTGTCGCTGCGCGGGAATCAGCACGGCTGCGCTGTAGTTTGCGGGCGACAGCATACTCGGCGGCGTAACGTCTGCTGAAAGCAGCCATTTCAGGCAACTGGGGATAAACATCGACACCATCCCCAGATCACGTGGACGATGGTGTGGATAAGCTGTCGGCAACAGGCTACACGCCAGGCAGCTCGGCGCCTCTGGCGATTCGTACAAAAAACGTTCTATTTCAATGAGTTGCCCTGCGGGTTACGCACATTCACTGTGCAGCAACCCTTTCACAAGCTGTGCATATGTAGCTGCAGCTCGCATACCACGGCGCCTACAGAGAGCTGATCTTTTTTTGATCAGCCCACTTGACGATCGATTCATCCACAGCACTTTTGCAGCGTTGCCGGCACATTGTGGACAGCCGTCCCCACAATCCGTGGATGATGACGGGGATAAACTGTAGGTAAACCGCTACACACCCCGCTACCAGAGGGCTGCAGCGATTCGGTTGAAAAACGTTCGATTTCAACAGGTTGGAAAGTTATCTACACACAGAAGCTGTGCGCTTACCTGTGCATAAGGTGTTCAGACCGGGCTGCACGCCACCGAATACGGCGCCCTCAGCGCAATGATCATTTTCTGAACAGGGGCCCGAGCCAGGGCGACGGCGCTGCCGATGACGCCCGATAAAGAGCGGGGCTGTGTACAGATGACTGATCCAGCGACCCGCTTTCCCCCAAAGTCCGTGGATCAAGCTGTGAATAACCTGTCGCCACTCGCCTACAGGCCAGTATCCACGCTGCTTGCAGGCCAGCGATCAAAAAACGAACGATTTCATGAGGTTGACGTATCCACCAAGGCCGCCGCCAACCTGAGCAGGGCTGCAAGTTATTCATAATAGTTGTGCATACACTTGTGGATAACCTGTCCAGCGATGGCCAGGCGTCAACGCCTGCGAAGCCTGTCGGTAATTGGCGCATTTTCGATCGCCTCCCGCGTCGCCACGCCAGGTGAGGCCTGGCAGTTGACACCGCCAGGTGATCTGCAGAAGCAGGGCAGCGATCAACCAGCAAGCTTGCGCACAATTACTGTGTGCCCGGCTGTGGATAAGCTGTTCGACACCGCCTGCAGCCCAGGCGCTGCGTGGCCCAGGCAAAGCTGTCTACTTTATGACCAATGACTGGAGCGGTCAGTAATCGATGCTCACGTCGTTACGTGGCACGCTGCAGCAGGACAGGATGTATCCCTCGGCCACGTCCTCGTCGGTGATCCCGCCGTTGTGCTCCATATCCACATCGCCGGCCGTCTTCAGTACCTTGCAGGTTCCGCAAATCCCCATCCCGCATGCCTTGGGGATATGCAGCCCGAGCTTCGCCGCCGCCGCGTGCACCGTCTCGCCAGGGCCGACCTGAATGCTCTTGCCGGTGCTGGTGAATGCCACCTGATTGAGATCGGCAGCCGGCACGTCCGGCGCATCGGCAGCCTGCTCGGCCAGTTCCTTGACCTCCTCGCGCACGTCTGCCGGTACCGGGCCGAAGGCCTCCTCGTGGTAGCGGCTCATATCGAAGCCCTTGGCCTCGAGCAGCCGCTTGACCGCCGCCATGTAGGGCGTAGGCCCGCAGCAGAAGATCTCCCGCTGCAGATAGTCCGGCGCCATCAGCTGCAACATGGGCTCGTTGAGGTAGCCGCGATAGCCCGACCAGGCTTCGCCCAGACCATGCTTCTCGCAGATCACGTGCAGATTGAAGTTGTTGATCCGCGCCGCCATGTGCTCCAGCTCACGGTGGTAGATGATGTCCTTGGGCGAGCGCGCGCTGTGCACGAAGACCATGTCGACGTTGGCATTGGTGTCGTAGAACCAGCGGGCCATCGACATCACCGGGGTGATGCCCACCCCGCCACTGAGAAACAGCACCTTGTCCGCCGGAAAATCGATGGCATTGAACAGCCCGACCGGACCATGCACCGCCAGCTCCTGGCCTTCGGACAGGTTGTCGTGCAACCAGTTGGACACCTTGCCGCCCGGTACCCGCTTGATGGTGATGGAGAAGCTGTAGGGCACCGAGGGTGAGCTGGAGATGGTGTAGGAGCGCATCACCGGCCGGCCTTCGATCTCCAGCTCCAGGGTGACGAACTGACCCGGCTTGAAGAAGAACAGCACCGGCTGGTCGGCCATGAAGCAGAAGGTGCGCACATCCCATGTTTCCTGGATGACCTTGACGCAGCGCACCACGTGGCGGCCATTGCTCCAGGTCTGGGTAGTGACGGGATAGAGGAATTCGTTCGACATGGTCGTTTCTCTCGCGCACGCAGGCCGCTCACCGGCCCTGTCTCTGCCGCGATTGTGCGCAACGCACCTGTCGTTCATTTACCTGCCAGCGACATCGGCATGCTAACGGCGACCTGCCCCGTAGACACTGGCCTACCGAGTCGGGAAATGATTCGGGCATGTCGCCCATGGATAAGGTTCACGCCGCGCCCGGCTCCACACTCGCCCCCAGCCGAACAGGATAAGAGCGCCAGCCGCAGCCCCCTCTGAAAAGCGCCAATCGGCAGGCGCCCAGGGGTGCGATGCGCCACCTTGCGTACCACCGCAATAGCCACTTTCACGGCCAGCGCAGCGCGCTCGCCACGAGGAGTTCTCCGATGACCGTCACCTCCACACTGAGCCTTGGCGACCCGCTGGAACCGGCACGCGCCGCAGCCGCCGACATGCTGCAGAACCGCGAGCGCACCTTTTCCCTGCCACAGCCGTTCTATAACGACGAACGCATGTTCCAGCTCGACATGCAGGAGATCTTCCACAAGGAATGGCTGATCGCCGGCATGACCTGCGAGATCCCCACCAAGGGTAATTACCTGACGCTGCAGATCGGCAACAACCCGATCATCGTCATCCGCGGTGCCGAGGGCAGCGTGCATGCTTTCCACAACGTCTGCAGGCATCGCGGCTCGCGCCTGTGCACCAGCGACAAGGGCAAGGTGGCCAAGCTGGTCTGCCCCTACCATCAGTGGACCTACGAGCTGGATGGCCGCCTGCTGTTCGCCGGCACCGAAATGGGCGCCGACTTCGACCTCAAGGACTACAACCTCAAGCCGGTGAGCTGCAAGACCGCTGGCGGCTACATCTTCATCTCCCTGGCCGAGAACCCACCGGCCATCGACGAATTCCTCGCCACCCTGTCGCACTACATGGAACCGTACGACATGGAGAACGCCAAGGTGGCGGTGCAGACCAACCTGTACGAGAAGGCCAACTGGAAACTGGTGCTGGAAAACAACCGCGAGTGCTACCACTGCAACGGTTCGCACCCGGAGCTGCTCAACACCCTGCTGGAATGGGACGACACCAACGACCCGCGTGCCAGCCAGGCCTTCAAGGATCACGTTGCCGAGTCCGCGGCCAAGTGGGAAGCCGAGAAGATCCCTTACCTGCACGCGGGTTTCGGCCTGCGTAACCGCATCGTGCGCATGCCCCTGCTCAAAGGCACCGTGTCCATGACCATGGACGGCAAGCAGGGCAGCCAGAAGCTGATGGGCCGCATCCAGAACCCCGACCTGGGCTCGATGCGCATCCTCCACCTGCCGCACTCGTGGAACCACTGCATGGGCGATCACATGATCGTCTTCACCGTGTGGCCGATCAGTGCCCAGGAGACCATGGTCACCACCAAATGGCTGGTGCACAAGGATGCCGTCGAAGGCGTCGACTACGACGTAGCCCGCCTGCGCCAGGTATGGGATGCCACCAACGACCAGGATCGCCGCCTGGCCGAAGAGAACCAGCGCGGCATCAACTCCACCGCCTACCAGCCCGGCCCCTACTCGAAGACCTACGAGTTCGGCGTGGTCAATTTCATCGACTGGTACAGCGGCCGCATGCTCAACAACCTGGGCGCCGCGCCTGCGCCCTACCTGCGCGACGTCAAGGCGCAGTAAAAACAAGGGCTGCAAGAAGGCGAAAGCGGACCTTCGATTTGGTGGGCTAAAGCCCACCCTACAGCCGCGCATCTAACAGTAGGGTGGGCTTCAGCCCACCAATTGGTGCCCGACTACGAACGGCGGCTTTCGCCTTTAACCTACCAATGCTCCGCGGGGCCTCTCCCTGCCCGTTCGGTTTATGAACGGAATGTTTCACAGCATTTCACGCCCGTAAGCGAAACAATCGAGGCAGTCCCGGCCATCGGCACACACGCGGTTTTCTCTGCGAAGCAGCCCGGCCACGCGCTTCCACTTTCGCGAGGAAACCACCGTGAGCGTGAAACCACTGAGCAAAGGCCCCAACGATCAGGCAGGCGGTGACGGCCTGCGTTTCGACAACGTCATGCGTCTGAGCCTGAAGGCCGAAGGTAATCCCAAGCCCAAGGAAGACCGCGTCGCTACCGACAACGAGACGTGGCCGCCAGTGGACAAGACCCAGGTCGAAGCGCCCAAGGATGGAAAGATCCGTTACCAGTTGGATGGTCAGGGCGTGGTGGTGGACCGCTCGGTCAACCCCGAGCTGTACAAGTTCCTGCTCAACCTGCATGCCCTCAACCAGTCCCCCGAGCAGAAGGCCCAGGTGGTCGCGGCGATGGGCGACGACCACGCTATCGCCGACCGCAATACCGAGGTGCAGAAGGCGGGCGACTACACCCAGTTCAAGTGGCAGGGCAATCTCGAAGACACCGAGGTGATCACCTACATCACCACCAACGGCGAAACCGTCAGCGTCTCCAAAGCACTGACCCCAGAGCTGTTCGCTTCGGTGCAGCAGATCGGCCTGTCACGCTATACCCTCGAGCAGCGCGTGGCCGATGGCCGTGAAGTCGCCGGTGCCGACACCTATGTGGCCGAGCACGACATTGCCGTCTGGGGTAGCCCGGACGAGTTCGGCAACGGGGTCATCCAGTTCGAGACCAAGGACGGCAAGAAGTACGTCGTATCCGAACACGAAAACAAGGAAATGTACGACCGGGTCGCCGGGATGTGGAGTGACCACGTCAAAGGCGGCGACTCGATCCAGGACCTTCGTGACAAGTACGACCTGCCCGACCTCGATGCACTGGATCTGCTCGGCCAGAGCAGCGGCGAGAAGGCCAACAAGGACGACAAGGAAGAGATGACGGTGGTCGAGCTGGCCACCAAGAACCTGCTCGACAAGTACAAGAAGCTCATCGACGACGGCAAGGTCGACAAGGACAGCGACGTCTACAAGCTGGTCAAGGCCATCGAGGCCAAGGCAGCCATGGAAAGCGGGCACCGCATCACCCCCTACATCGAAGACCCACGCGGTGGCGACACCACCTGGCGGAAGTTCGACACCGATGGCGAGACGCTGAGCGAAGAGGATATGCAGGACATCCTCAACGGCAACTCGGTGGATAAGCTGCTCAGCGAAATGTTCACCAGCGGCGACGGCGAGAAGGACAAGATCGGCAAGGAATTCCAGGCCGAGCTGGACAGTGCCATCGAGAAAATCAGCGGCGAGGACAAGACCAAGCTGGCCGACGAGATCTACGAAACCCTGACCAGTCTGGACTTCGTCGAATACCTCGCGGACATGAAGAAACAGGGGCTCGACAGCGAGGGCCAATCGGAAGTCGCCCGCCTCGCTTCGAGCCTCGAACTGCTCGACCCGGAGCGCGCCCGCAAGGCCGAGTCGGAGCTCAAGCAGAACAGTATCCTGGTCGAGATCGATACCCTGGTCGGCGACCCTGGAGCGATCCCCGACGAATACAAGGAGATGGCCTACAAGGACATGGGGGCGCTGATAAAGACCGTGCTCAAGTCCGCCGACATCCCTCGCCGCGTCCAGGACAGCATCGAGAAGTTCTACAACGAACTGCTCAACGACAAGACCAAGATGGCCGACTTCGTCGAGCTCAGCAATCAGCTCAACAACGGCACCATCAGCCAGGCTGATTTCGACCAGCAGCTACAAACCAAATACATCCCGGCGGAAGTCAGCAAGGATGACTTCACCAGGGCCATAGGCACGCTCAACCAGTACGGCGTACTTGGTACCATCTCCGCGTTCGGCTCGCTGGGCGGCGCGATTTACATGCTTTCGGCCAAGAACGGTCAACTGTCCGACGAGCCATTGGAACGCCTGGCCATCGCCAAGGATTTCATCACCTTCCTCAGTGGCGGTGCGCAGTTCGAAAAGACCAAGATCTTCGACAAGTTCACCAAGACCAATACCGCCGAACTGCTGGGCCTGAGCAAAACGCTGCCGGAAATCTGGGGCAAGGAAAATGGCACGATCGGCAAGACGATCGAAGGCTTCCTGCGCGAACGCGGCATCTCCGGTATCCCCGACGCGGTAGAGAGCCGCGCCAACAGCGTCATCGAGCTCGGCTCGCTGAATGGTGGTGGCGGCGGCAACGTACTCGATCAGGTCAGGCTTTCGGCTGAAGCCGCAGGCATCGGCCCCCTGGACGACGACGGCATTCGCGCCCTGCTGGACGACGTCGTCCAGCGTGCCGGCGGCAATCCACCCGCAGACTACTCGCGCTACAACAGCCTCAATCAGCTCGCCAACGAGCAGAACCTCGTGATAACCGAGGACACCATCAATCAGAGCATCGCCGAAAGACAGGCCGCGGCGGGTCTGGGGCAGGTGCCCGACGATGCTTCGATTCTCGAGTTCGCCGATCACCTGGAAAACGCAGCCAGTCGTCCGCTGCCGCCCTCCACGACATCCTCAGGCTATTCGGTCTACGAAGATGCGGTGGAGTTCTTCGAAGAGCGCAATATCGCTCCACCCAGTGTCGAATCCTTCGAGCGGGTGATGAGTGAGCGTGCCTCGGCGGCACCCGGTGCAGACGTGGAGCTGGATCGTCAGGCCATCGAACAGATGTACGAGCAGGACAACCGCCCACCACCCGCAGCGGACGTGCTCGATGACGCCATCGAACCGATCAACGATGCCATCCGCAACAATCCTCCGGCGCAGAGCGTCGTCGACAACGCGACCGTTCGCGACGCCCTGAGCCCCAACGGCGCGGTAGACGTGCCGTCCATCAAGCCCGGCCTGGCGGCAAAGATTGGCGGCACGCTGACCAAGGTGTTGGGCGTGGCACCGGACATTCTCAGCGTTGCGGATATCGTCATGGGCGGCTACGCGATCAAGGACGCCATCGCCAACAACAGCGATATGGGCAAGGCGGCTGGTGCCCTGCAGATCATCAGCGGCGTGGCGGGCACAACGGCCGGCGTGATCGGCACCGCCGGCCTGTTCGCCAGCATCGGCGCGCTGGCTGGAGCGACCGGCCCGCTGTTTCTGATCACCGCGGGCCTCGGGCTGATCGCCGGCATTATCGGCATCTTCGTCGACCACGAGAAAAAACAGAAAGCCACCGACAAGGAAGGCCAGTGGTTCAAGGATCTCGCCGAACTCGGCCTGACCCAGGAAGACTGGGGCGACAAGCTCGAGTACGCGCGCTACAGCTTCTACGAGTACGAAGGCCGCGACGCCCCGGCAGGGCAGAGCATCTACGACTACCAGAAGGATGAATGGGAGCACTTCAAGGAAACGCCCCAGGAAGGTGGCTCATCCATCAACCGTCTGGATGACGACATGCACCTGGCCAAGTTCGACAAGGACTTCTATCAGGACAATCGCGAAGTCATGCACACCATCCGCGAGCGCTGGGACGACTGGAACGGCAAGGACGCCATCGTCAGCAAGAAGGACCTGGAAAAGATCGCCAACGGCGACGGCAGCGACGAAGAGAAGGCGGCCGCACGCTTCCTGCTCGACAACAGCGAGTTCTTCGACCAGCTCGATACCCAGTGGGGCAAGGGCGGCCAGGATGGCAAGGTAAGCACCAACGATCTCAATACCTGGCTGAAGATGGTCGGCGCCCATGAGGACCAGTACGACCGAGCCTTCTTCGACGAGCACAAGGGCATCATCGACACCATCCGTGATCGCTGGGACGACTGGAACGGCAAGGACGCCATCGTCAGCAAGAAAGACCTGGAGAAGATCGCCAACGGCGATGGCAGCGACGCCGAGAAGGAGGCGGCGCGCTTCCTGCTCGACAATCAGGGCTTCTTCGACCAGCTCGACAACCTGGCCAAGAACGACAAACGTGACGGCAAGATCAGTACCGGCGACCTGGAAACCTGGTTGAAAGCCATCGGCGTGGAGAAAACCGACAAGAGCGACCTGACCTACAACCCCAACGAAAACACACCGGCCTGGCGGGTGATGCGCGGTTGATTGGCCAGAACGGTTCGATTGGCAATGGACTCCTCTGGTGGGCTGAAGCCCACCCTACTCCCCAGGGGCATCAACCGTAGGGTGGCGCTTTAGCCCACCAAAGCCATCAATACCGATGGTGGCTGGCTATTCAGCATGCGGCTCGGAGCTTCGGGCGGTGGGCGTTGTCGGTGGTGGGCTGAAGCCCACCCTACTCCACAGGGGCATCAACCGTAGGGTGGCGCTTTAGCCCACCAAAGCCATTCAACGCCGATGGTGGCTGGCTATTCAGAGCATGCGGCTCGGAGCTTCGGGCTGTGGACGTTGTCGATGGTGGGCTGAAGCCCACCCTACCCCCAGGGGCATCAACCGTAGGGTGGCGCTTTAGCCCACCAAAGCCATTCAACGCCGATGTTGGCTGGCTATTCAGAGCATGCGGCTCGGAGTTTCGGGCCGCGGGCGTTGTCGGTGGTGGGCTGAAGCCCACCCTACGGCGCGCGGTTTGGCTTCAAGGGCCCCGCTGAGGCCCGGGCCGGCAGCGCTATCCAACCGGCAACCCGATCACCCGGCCGACATACGCGGAGCGCGGCATGTCTCGCTGCGAATCGGCCAGTTCGGCGACGCGCCTGGCGACCTGTTCATCGAAGGGCGCCGAGCGGCCGCTGGCGGTGTCGATGTTCATCAGCATCTGTTCGCTTTCGGCCACTGTCTGCCCGTCGTCGCAGCGCTCGATCAGGTGATGGATGTGCAGGCGCTTGCGGTCATGGCCGAGCAGTTGGCTGCGCACCTGAACGCCCACACCAAGTTTCACCTCGGCGAGAAAATTGAGGTGGCACTCCAGCGTGTAGAGCGTATGCGCGGTACGCGCCCTGCCTGCCTCGTCGAGACCGAGGAGCTCCATCAGCCCATCGGTGGCGAAGCTGCAGATCAGCAGGTAGTAGGCATCGCGCAGGTGGCCGTTGTAGTCGACCCAGTCGGCCTGCACCGCGGTTCGGTAAGTAACGGGCAGCATGCTCATTCCTCGAAGGTGAAACCATGGCGCGCCTTGGTCTGGCGCACGGCATCGAGTACCGCCAGCAGGCAGTCGTCGCGGTAGCGCTCCAGCTCGGCGATGCTGCGCTGGCCCTGCTGCACGCCGGTACCGGTGACCACATCGTCGATCAGCGCTTCGGTCAGCTCAGGAGCTTGCAGATAGGTCCAAGGCAGCTTCAGCGCCGGCCCGAACTGGGCCATGAAGTGGCGCATGCCGGCGTCGCCGCCCGCCAGGGTGTAGGTCATGAAGGTGCCCATGAACGACCAGCGCAGCCCGGCACCGAAGCGGATCGCGTCGTCGATCTCACCGGTGGTGGCCACACCATCGTTGACCAGGTGCAGCGCCTCGCGCCACAGCGCCTCGAGCAGGCGGTCGGCGATGAAACCCGGGACTTCCTTGCGCACGTGCAGCGGGCGCATACCCAGCGCGCGGTAGATGGCGCTGGCGGCCTGCACGGCCTCAGGCGCGGTGCGCTGGCCACCGACCACCTCCACCAGCGGCAACAGGTACACCGGGTTGAACGGATGGCCGACCACACAGCGTTCCGGGTGATGCGCCCCGGCATAGAACTCGCTGGGCAGCAGGCCGGAGGTGCTGGAGCCGATGATCACATCGGGGCGCGCGGCGGCGCTGATCCGGGCGTGCAGGTCGAGCTTGAGCTCGAGGCGTTCGGGTGCGCTCTCCTGGATGAAGTCGGCATCGGCAACACAGGCATCGAGGTCATCGAAAAAGCGCAGTCGATCCAGCGTTGCTCCTGGCGCCAGCCCCTGCTTCTGCAGGGCCGGCCAGGCATTGGCGATGCGTGTGCGCAGCGCCGCTTCGGCGCCCGGCGCCGGGTCCCAGGCATGCACGTCGAGGCCATGGGCCAGGGCACGGGCGACCCAGCCCGCACCGATCACGCCGGTGCCGAGGGCGGCGAAGATTTTGATATCGGTAATGAAGGACATTTCCAAGCTCCAGGCTAAAGGCTCAGCGTTTTTTCAGGTTCATCTTTTCGCGCCCTTCGGCCGGGCTCAGCACCCGCCCGCCAAGACGCTCGATGATCTCGGCCGCACGCTCGACCAGCGAGCCGTTGCTGGCCGGCACGCCCTTGTCCAGCCAGATGTTGTCTTCCAGGCCGACGCGCACGTTGCCGCCCAGCAGCATGGCCTGAGCGAGCATGGGCATCTGCATGCGGCCAATGCCGAAGCCGGCCCAGGTCAGGCCCGGTGGCAGGTTGTCGACCATGGCCTTCATGGTCGTGGTGTCCGCCGGTGCGCCCCAGGGAATCCCCAGGCACAGCTGGATCAGCGGGTCGTCCAGCAGGCCTTCCTTGATCATTTGCCTGGCGAACCACAGGTGGCCGGTGTCGAAGATTTCCAGCTCGGCCTTCACGCCCAGCTCGGTGATGCGCTTGGCACCAGCGCGCAGCTGCGCCGGGGTGGAGACGTAGATGAAGTCGCCGTCGCCGAAATTCAGGGTGCCGCAATCCAGGGTGCAGATCTCCGGCAGCAGCTCCTCGATATGGGCCAGGCGGGTCAGCGGGCCGACCAGATCGGTACCGGTGCCAAATTCCAGCGGCTGTTCGCCCCGGCCGATCTCCAGGTCGCCCCCCATGCCGGCAGTGAGGTTGATGATCACGTCGGTGTCGCTCTCGCGGATGCGCTCGACCAGCTCGCGGTACAACGCCCCGTCGCGGCTCGGCTTGCCGGTCTGCGGATCACGAACATGACAGTGGGCGACAGTGGCACCGGCCTTGGCGGCCTCGATGGCAGCGGCGGCGATCTGCTTCGGGGTGACCGGAATGGCCGGATGACGGCCAACGGTATCGCCAGCGCCGGTGACCGCACAGGTGATGATGACTTCATTGTTCATGTTCGATCTCCTCTTCTTCGGGGCGAACGCCGCCACCGCGCAAGCACGGTAACGACACGGGATGGGATTAGCGGTTGGCGTTCAGGGCTTCGGCGGCAGGCTTGCCGTCACGGGTAGTGACGCCTTCCAGCCAGCCGGCGACGGCCTCGGGGTTGGCGGCAATCCACTCACGCGCCACCTTGTCCGGTGCCTGGCGATCCATGATCGGCTGCATCAGCTCGGCCTCCTGCTCACTGGTGAAACGCAGGCTGGTCAGCAGGCGATTGGCGTTGGGGCAGCGCTGGGCGTAGTCCGGCGACGTCACCGTGGAAACCGTCGCAGCCCCGTCGTTGGGGCCGAACACCCCTTCGGTGCCGCTCAGGTAGGTGATCGGCATCTGCAGGTTCATCGGATGCGGCTTCCAGCCGAAGAACACCACCGGTTTCTCGCTGCGCACCGCACGGCCCACGGCGGCGAGCATGCCGGCCTCGCTGGATTCCACCAGCTTGAACTCACCGAGACCGAAGCGGTTCTGGTCGATCATCTTCTGGATCGCCATATTGGCGCCGGAACCGGCCTCGATACCGTAGATCTTGCCGTCCAGCTGGCTCTTGAAGCGCGGGATATCGGCCAGGGTCCTGAGGCCCTGCTCGGCGGCGTAACTGGGCACGGCGAGCACCGCAACGGCGTCGTTCAACGACGGCTGCTCGGCCACCTTCACCGCGCCGGAATCGAGGAAGGGCTTGATGTTGTCGTCCATGATCGGCTTCCAGTAGCCGAGAAAGGCGTCGACCTGACCCTTCTGAATGCCGGCGAAGATGATCTGCTGCGACGCCTGGGTCTGGGTCGTTTCATAGCCGAGGCCCTGCAGCAGTTCGCTGGCCACGGCGGTGGTGGCGACGACGTCCGTCCAGCCGACGGCGCCAAGGCGAACGGTCTTGCAACTCTCCTCGTCGGCGGCCAGCAAGGGCGTACTCAACAGGGTAAGCGTGCAGCACGCTGCGAATGCGGTAAGCGCTTTCATCGATAGGCTCCTCTCAACGGTTTGATCTGGTTTTTAGTACCGTGACCGGAAAAGCGTGATTCCGATGCATGCACCTTACGCAGATACCCGGCAAGCGATTCGCACTATATCGACACAAATCCAGACCATACCGACTTGATCGGAGAGCGCTCCTGCCGTTAGATGCGGATTCCACACGCGGGGCTCCGCCATGTCGCACCACTTCTGTTTCTTCCTGCTGCCTGGGTTTTCGATGATGGGGCTGATGTCCGCCATCGAGCCGTTGCGGGTTGCCAATCGCTTTCACGCACACTACAGCTGGCGCCTGCTCAGCGACGATGGCCAGGCCGTACCGGCCAGCAACGGCATGTCGCTGAATGTCGACGACGCTCTGGATGACGAGTTGGCGGATGCCAGCCTGTTCGTGGTGGCCGGTTTCGATCCGCTGGCGACGTTCAGCCCGCAGTTGGCGAGCCGCCTGCGCCGAGCGGATCGGGAGTGCCGGGTGCTGGGCGGCATCGACACCGGCAGCTTCGTGCTGGCCGAGGCCGGGCTGCTGGAAACACGGCAGCGCTTCACCCTGCACTGGGAGGCGCTGGATGCCTTTCGCGAACGTTATCCACAGTTGCAGCCGACCCAGGAACTGTTCGAAATCGATGGCCGGCGCATCACCAGTGCAGGCGGCACCAGCAGCCTCGACCTGATGCTCGGGCTGATCGGCCGCGACCATGGCGAGCCGCTGTCGATTCAGGTATCCGAGCAGTTCGTGCTCGGCCGCATCCGTACGCGGCTGGATCACCAGCGCATGCAGGTCAGCAGCCGCTATGGCATCCACGACAAGAAGCTGGCTCTGGTGATCGCCGAGATGGAGCGCTGCACCGAGGAGCCTCGTTCTCCCGGGCAACTGGCCGACACGGTGGGCATCACCACCCGACAACTGGAGCGGCTGTTCCGTCAGCACCTGAACACCACGCCCATCACCTTCTACCTCGGCCTGCGGCTCGACAAGGCACGCCATCTGTTGCGCCAGAGCGACCTCAGCGTGCTGGAGGTGGCGCTGGCCTGCGGCTTCGAGTCGGCCTCCTACTTCGCCCGCCGCTACCGCACCCGCTTCGCCGTCAGCCCGCGCCAGGATCGACACGAAACGGCCCCACCCACCCTACGACCGTGAAAAGGCGCAAGCAGCCTACGGGCTGCAAAGTGGCGTAAGCGGTCATCGGTGCAGTATCTGTGGGAGCGGGCCATGCCCGCGATTTTTCGCGCGCATGGCGCGCTCCCACATTGGATCGGCGAACGGCGGCTATCGCCTTGTAGTTGCATGCCGGTCATCCCCTGCTCTGGAACAGGCCTGCCCAGAGAGGCTTATCCATTCACGACTTCGCCTTGACGCTTTCGGCAATCCCCCAGTCGTTTTTGCACCCGGTCGATCGGGCGTCGAGGCATATGCTCCCCACAAAGCGCCAGCAACGAATCTGGTGCCACCAATCAAGGGGAGCAGCCTGATGAGCCCAGCCGAATTGCACGCCGACAGCATCGTCATCGACGGTCTGATCATCGCCAAGTGGAACCGTGAACTGTTCGAAGACATGCGCAAGGGCGGCCTGACGATGGCCAACTGCACGGTGTCGGTCTGGGAGGATTTTCAGGAAACCATCGATGCCATCGCCTCCAGCCAGAAACTGATCCGCGAGAACAGCGACCTGGTGATGCAGGTGCGCAGCACCGCCGACATCCGCCGCGCCAAGGAACTGGGCAAGACCGGCATCCTCTTCGGCTTCCAGAATGCCCATGCGTTCGAGGACCAGATCGGCTACGTGGAGATCTTCAAGCAGCTCGGCGTGGGCATCGTGCAGATGTGCTACAACACCCAGAATCTGGTCGGCACCGGCTGTTACGAGCGTGACGGCGGGCTGTCCGGCTTCGGTCGCGAGATCGTCGCCGAGATGAACCGCGTCGGCGTGATGTGCGACCTGTCCCACGTCGGCAGCAAGACCAGCGAGGAAGTCATCCTCGAATCCACCAAGCCCGTCACCTACTCCCACTGCCTGCCGTCCGGCCTGAAAGAACACCCGCGCAACAAGTCCGACGCCGAGCTGAAGTTCATCGCCGACCACGGCGGCTTCGTTGGCGTGACCATGTTCGCGCCCTTCCTGGCCAAAGGCATCGACTCGACCATCGACGACTACGCCGAAGCCATCGAGTACGTGATGAACATCGTCGGCGAAGACGCCATCGGCATCGGCACCGACTTCACCCAGGGCCACGGCCAGGACTTCTTCGAGTACCTGACCCACGACAAGGGCTACGCCCGCCGCCTTACCAACTTCGGCAAGATCGTCAACCCGCTTGGCATCCGCACCGTAGGCGAATTCCCCAACCTCACCGAAACCCTCCTCAAGCGCGGCATGAGCGAACGCACCGTGCGCAAGGTCATGGGCGAGAACTGGGTGAGGGTACTCGCCGACGTCTGGGGCGAATGATGAATACCTGCGCAGCCTACTGCGCCCACCGATAGCTGCGGCGCGTCCTCGCGGCGTGCTCGCTACGGCTCCACAGGCATTCATCCGCACCGTTCAAACATGCAAGACAACGAATTCTGGAGTTAACAACATATGGCCACCCACGCCCCCGAAATGCCCATCCAGGTCGACGACGAAACCGGCGTCTGGACCACCGACGCCCTGCCGATGCTTTACGTACCGCGGCATTTCTTCGTCAACAATCACATGGGTATCGAGGAGGTACTCGGCGCCGACAAGTACGCCGAGATTCTCTACAAGGCTGGCTACAAGTCCGCCTGGCACTGGTGCGAGAAGGAAGCCGAGTGCCACGGCATCGAAGGCGCAGCGGTGTTCGAGCACTACATGAAGCGCCTGTCGCAGCGCGGCTGGGGGCTGTTCGAGATCCAGAAGCTGGATATCGATGCCGGCTACGCGGAAGTGAAGCTCAAGCACTCGGCCTTCGTGTACGTGTACGGCAAGGTCGGCCGCAAGGTCGATTACATGTTCACCGGCTGGTTTTCCGGTGCCCTCGACCAGATCCTTGCGGCCAGGGGCAGCGCCCTGCGTACCGTCACCGTGCAGGAATATGGCGGCTCCGAAGAAGGCCACGAAGATGGCCTGTTCGTTACCCGTCCGCTCTAACGGTCACCAGAGTGGGAGCGTCCCCGCCCGCTCCCACCCATAAAAACAGAACCGTGAACGCTTAGCCGCCGAATCGAGGAGAAGGTCATGGCCTTCGAAGCAATGTTCCAGCCGATCCAGATCGGCAAACTGACCATCCGTAACCGCGTGCTCTCCACCGCGCACGCGGAGGTGTATGCCACCGACGGCGGCATGACCACCGAGCGCTACGTGAAGTACTACGAGGAGAAGGCCAAGGGCGGCATCGGCCTGGCCATCTGCGGTGGTTCCTCGGTGGTGGCCATCGACAGCCCGCAGCACTGGTGGGCATCGGTGAACCTGGCGACCGACCGGATCATCCCGCACTTCCAGAACCTGGCCGACGCCATGCACAAGCATGGCGCCAAGATCATGATCCAGATTACCCACATGGGCCGTCGCTCGCGCTGGGATGGCGGCCACTGGCCGACCCTGATGTCGCCGTCCGGCATCCGCGAGCCGGTGCACCGCGCCACCTGCAAGACCATCGAGCCGGAGGAAATCTGGCGGGTGATCGGCAACTACGCCCAGGCCGCACGCCGGGCCAAGGAAGGCGGCCTGGATGGCGTCGAACTGTCCGCCGTGCACCAGCACATGATCGACCAGTTCTGGTCGCCACGGGTCAACAAACGCACCGACGAATGGGGCGGCAGCTTCGAAGGCCGCATGAAGTTCGGCATGGAAGTGCTCAAGGCCGTGCGCGCCGAAGTGGGCGACGATTTCTGCGTGGGCATGCGCATCTGCGGCGACGAGTTCCACCCGGACGGTCTGTCCCATGACGACATGAAGCAGATCGCCAAGTACTACACTGACACCGGCATGCTCGACTTCCTCGGCGTGGTCGGCTCGGGCTGCGATACCCACAACACCCTGGCCAACGTCATCCCCAACATGAGCTACCCGCCGGAGCCGTTCCTGCACCTGGCGGCTGGCATCAAGGAAGTGGTCAACGTGCCGGTGCTGCACGCGCAGAACATCAAGGACCCGAACCAGGCCACGCGCATTCTCGAAGGCGGCTACGTGGACATGGTCGGCATGACCCGCGCGCACATCGCCGATCCGCACCTGATCGCCAAGATCAAGATGGGCCAGATCGACCAGATCAAACAGTGCGTCGGCGCCAACTACTGCATCGACCGCCAGTACCAGGGCCTGGACGTGCTGTGCATCCAGAACGCCGCGACCAGCCGCGAGTACATGGGCCTGCCGCACATCATCGAGAAATCCACCGGGCCGAAACGCAAAGTGGTCGTCGTCGGCGGCGGCCCGGCCGGGATGGAGGCCGCCCGCGTGGCCGCCGAACGCGGTCATGACGTGACCCTGTTCGAGAAACAGGAGCAGCTTGGCGGGCAGATCACCCTGGCCTCGAAAGCCCCGCAACGTGACCAGATCGCTGGCATCACCCGCTGGTATCAGTTGGAGCTGGCACGCCTGGGCATAGACCTGCGCCTGGGTACCGCGGCCGACGTGGACACCATCAACGACCTGCGTGCCGATATCGTCGTGCTCGCCAATGGCGGCCACCCGTTCCTCGAACAGGTCGAGCACTGGGGCGCGGCCGAAGGCCTGGTGGTCAGCAGCTGGGACATCCTCAGCGGCAAGGTGGCGCCGGGCAAGACCGTACTGGTGTACGACACCATCTGTGAATTCACCGGTATGTCGGTGGCGGACTTCCTCGCCGACAAGGGTGCCCAGGTCGAGATCGTCACCGACGACATCAAGCCGGGCGTGGCCATCGGCGGCACCAGTTTCCCGACCTACTACCGCAGCATGTACCCCAAGGAAGTGATCATGACCGGCGACATGATGCTGGAGAAGGTCTACGCCGAGGGCGACAAGAAGATCGCCGTGCTGGAGAACGAGTACACCGGCGCCAGGGAAGAGCGCGTGGTCGATCAGGTGGTGGTCGAGAACGGCGTGCGCCCGGACGAGGGCCTGTACTACGCGCTGAAGGAAGGCTCGCGCAACAAGGGCCAGATGGACATCGACGCGCTGTTCGCCATCCAGCCACAGCCCGCGCTGAGCCAGGCCGGTGAGGGTTACCTGCTGTTCCGCATCGGCGACTGCGTGGCCCAGCGCAACACCCATGCGGCGATCTATGACGCGCTGCGGCTTTGTAAAGATTTTTAAGCAGCCTCCCTGTAGGAGCCGGCTTGCCGGCGATGAACGATAACGCGGCCCAAGCGACAACCGCGGAGCCCGAATCGCTGGCAAGCCAGCTCCTACAAGACCCTTGCGGGAGCTTCACCATGCTTGGCACCCTTCTCCCCATCCTGCTCTTCGCCGCCCTCGGCCTGGCCGTACTCGGCGCCGCGAAACGCTTCTTCATGTGGCGCCGTGGCCGACCCGCCCAGGTCGACTGGCTCGGCGGCCTGCTGAACATGCCGCGGCGCTATCTGGTCGATCTGCACCACGTGGTCGAGCGTGACGCCTACATGTCGAAAACCCACGTGGCGACGGCGGGCGGCTTCGTGCTTGCCGCCGTGCTGGCGATCGTCGTGCATGGTTTCGGCCTGCACAACCGCATCCTTGGCTTCGCCCTGCTGGCCGCGACGGCCTGCATGTTCGTTGGCGCCCTGTTCGTCGCCAAACGCAGACGCAATCCGCCGGCGCGGCTGTCGAAAGGCCCGTGGATGCGCCTGCCGAAAAGCCTGCTGATGTTCTCCGCGAGCTTCTTCATCGCCACGCTGCCGGTGGCCGGCATTCTGCCCACCGACTTCGGCGGCTGGGTGCTTGCGGCACTCCTGGCCGTGGGCGTGGCTTGGGGGGTGTGCGAACTGTTCTTTGGCATGACCTGGGGCGGGCCGATGAAGCATGCCTTCGCCGGCGCCCTGCACCTGGCCTGGCACCGCCGCAGCGAACGCTTTGGCGGGGGTCGCTCCACCGGCCTCAAGGCACTCGACCTGAGCGATCGCAAAGCACCGCTGGGTGTGGAAAAACCCACCGACTTCACCTGGAACCAGTTGCTCGGCTTCGACGCCTGCGTGCAGTGCGGCAAGTGCGAGGCCATGTGCCCGGCCTTCGCGGCTGGCCAGCCACTGAACCCGAAGAAACTGATCCAGGACATGGTCATCGGCCTGGCCGGTGGCAGCGACGCCAAGTTCGCCGGCTCGCCCTATCCTGGCAAACCACTCGGTGAGCACAGCGGCGGCCCGCATCAGCCCATCGTCTCGCTGCAGGGCAAGGCGCTGGTCGATGCCGACACCCTGTGGTCATGCACCACCTGCCGCGCCTGCGTGGAGGAGTGCCCGATGATGATCGAGCATGTCGATGCCATCGTCGACATGCGCCGCCACCTGACCCTGGAGAAAGGCTCGACGCCGAACAAGGGTGCCGAGGTACTGGAAAACCTCATCGCCACCGACAACCCGGGCGGCTTCGCACCGGGCGGACGGCTGAACTGGGCCGCTGACCTGAACCTGCCGCTGCTCAGCGAGAAACAACGCACCGACGTGCTGTTCTGGGTCGGCGACGGCGCCTTCGACATGCGCAACCAGCGCACCCTGCGCGCCTTCGTGAAGATCCTCAAGGCGTCCGGGGTGGACTTCGCCGTGCTCGGCCTGGAGGAACGCGACAGCGGTGACGTGGCGCGCCGTCTCGGCGACGAGGCGACCTTCCAGCAACTGGCCAACCGCAATATCGCCACCCTGGCCAAGTACCAGTTCAAGACCATCGTCTCCTGCGACCCGCACAGCTTTCACGTGCTGAAGAACGAGTACGGCGCCCTGGGCGGCCATTATCAGGTCATGCACCACAGCACCTTCATCGAATCGTTGATGCAGCGCGACCTGCTGCCTCTCGGTCAACACAAGGGCGGCAGCGTGACCTATCACGACCCCTGCTACCTGGGCCGCTACAACGGCGAATATGAGGCGCCGCGCACGGTGCTCAAGGCCATCGGCATCGAAGTCAGGGAAATGGCCCGTTCCGGTTTCCGCTCACGCTGTTGTGGCGGTGGCGGCGGTGCGCCGATCACCGACATCCCCGGCAAGCAGCGGATTCCCGACATGCGCATGGAAGACATCAAGGAAACCGGTGCCGAACTGGTGGCCGTCGGCTGCCCGCAATGCACCGTGATGCTCGAAGGCGTGGTCGAACCGCGCCCGCAGATCAAGGACATCGCCGAGCTGGTGGCCGAGGTACTGATCGAAAACGACGTACTGCAAAAGCAACCAGCGCCGCGACGTGAACTGGCGGAGGTGCCGTGATGATGGAACACCCCACTCACGTAGGAACCCGCTTGCGGGCGGTAGTGGCCACACGCTGCGCCAACGATGAGATCGCATCGCCGGCAAGCCGGCTCCTACAAAAAAGCGCCGTGGAGATGCCGACATGAGTGACCTGATCCGCCGCGACCCGCGCGCCGAATGGATCGCACGCAATCGCCTGCATCCATTGCACGCCGCCCTGCAGACTCAGCAGACCCAGTGGCTCGGCCCCAACGGCCTGGTACGCAAGAATCCGCACGCCGCTGCCGCCGGCTTCATCGGCCCGGCCGGACTCAAGCGCATCGACCGCAGCGGCACGCAGCAGGGCGGCTCGAACAAGCGCCAGAGCGCCAGCGCGGAAGTGCAGTTGCCACTGCACGTGGTCGAGCAGCCAGCGTTCGTCATCGCCGTGGTGCCGGACATGGTCGGCGGCCGCCTGAGCAGCCACGACAAGGATCTGCTTGGCCTCGCCCACCAACTGGCTGGCAACGACGGCGCGGTACTTGCCGTGGTGTTTGGCGAAATCCGCGAAAGCACCTTCGAGACCGCAGGCGTGGACCGTCTGGTCCACCTCGATGGCGATGAGTACGCAGGCTACTCACCGGAGCAGCGCGTGCTTGCCCTGCGTGCCGTGGAAAGCCAGTTCGCGCCGCGTCACTGGTTGCTGCCGGACAGCCGCAACGGCGGCGGCGAACTGGGCCGACGCCTGGCTGCCAGCCTCGGCGAGCGCCCGGCGACGCGTGTCTGGCAGGTCCGGGACGGGCAAAGTACAGGCCGTGCTGGCGCGGGCCGCGAAGATATCGCCCAGGTAGCACCCCGCCTCATTCTTGCCGCTGCGGAATGCGCCGAACCGGTCAGCGAAAGTCGCCACGAAGCGCGGCGGGTCGAGCTGTCGGCGCAGGTCGCGCGCAACCTGCCGCGTATCGAAGACCTGGGCTCGGTGGCCGTCGACCCGGCGCAGATTCCCATGGCCGAAGCGGAGTTCATCCTCTCCGGCGGCAATGGCGTGAAGGACTGGGCCCTGTTCCATCGCGCCGCCGCGACGCTCGGCGCCACCGAAGGCGCCTCGCGGGTGGCAGTGGACGACGGCCACATGCCTCGCGGCCGCCAGGTCGGCGCCACCGGCACCTGGGTCACCGCCCGCGTGTACATGGCGGTCGGCATCTCCGGCGCGATCCAGCACCTGCAAGGCATCGGCGCCTGCGACAAGGTGGTGGCGATCAACCTCGACCCTGGCTGCGACATGATCAAGCGAGCGGACATGGCAGTGATCGGCGACTCCGCCGCCATCCTCCAGGCCTTGATGGAACGGGTCGAAGCCCATCGCCAGGGAGCCAGACGCGATGCCGCATGAGCAGCCTATCGCGGGCATGGCCCGCTCCCACGAGATTGAAATGCCCGCGAAATCCCAAGTATCGGTGGAGTTCCAGCATGGCTGAATTGAACGTCGTTGCCCTCGTCTCCATCGGCGCGCACCCGGCATCGGGACGGCCGCGGCGCGCCGAGCAGGATGCCCGCGCCGTGGAACTGGGCCTGAAGCTGGCAGGTGAAAAGCTCAATGTGGTGCATGCCGGCGATCCGCACGAAGAAACCCTGCGCGCCTACCTGGGCATGGGCCTGCCCGGCCTCAGCGTCCTCGAACAGACTCGCGAGGCCGATGCCCTGCCGGCCCTGGCCGAGCACCTGCAACGCGCCAAGGCACAGTTGGTGCTGACCGGCAGCCAGGCGGAAACCGGTGAAGGTTCGGGCATGCTGCCCTACCTGCTGGCCGAGCGTCTGGGCTGGCCGCTGATCGTTGGCCTGGCGGAAGTGGAAAGCATCGAAGGCGGCAGCGCCCAGGTGCTGCAGGCACTACCCCGGGGGCAACGGCGCCGGCTCAAGGTACGCCTGCCCTTCGTCGCCAGCGTCGACGGTGCGGCACCGGCCGCTCGCCAGAGCGCATTCGGCCCGGCCCGCCGCGGCACTGTGGATAATGAATCGGTGGAGCTGGTCGACGACCCGCTCTATGCCGATGCCCAGTGGCAACCGGCCCGTCCGCGACCCAAGCGCCTGAAGGTGATCAAGGCCAAGACCGGTGCCGAGCGCATGAAGGCGGCCACGGCCAAGGCTTCAGGTGGCGCAGGCCAGGTGCTCAACGGCGTCTCGCCACAGGAGGGCGCAGAGGCTATCTTCAAGTTGTTGCTGGACGAAGGCGTACTGCGCTGACGGGGCGCCGATCTTCACACACTCCACGAGGACAGGACGATGATGCACGCCGAATTGATCGACCAGGAAGATCTCCGCGAACGCTTGGTAGCCCTGGGCATCAGCATTCCCAGCGGCGCCAGCGCCGAGCAGGCCTGCGAGTACGCGGTCACCGGCCTGTGCCCGGAACGCGCCGTGGCCCTGCGCCGCATGGTCGAAGACATACTCGCCGGTAGCGCCACCGTGCTGCCGACCGTGCGCGAAGCCATCTCCCGCACCCTGCTGCCGGCGCTCGTGCCACGCCGCTAGGGCTGGGCAAGCGCAGCCGTCCTGCTCGGCAAACCGCCACGCGTTGCACACAAATACTGTGCATGCGCCTGTGGATAAACTGTTGAATAACTGCCAGCCGCCCGCCAGCACGGGCGCTGCAGGCAGTTGTCCGTTTTTTGTCCATGCTTCTCTCGACGGTATCGCCGAGAGGCCCTTTCCAGGGCCTTTGCCGTGATGAACGCGAAGAACGAGCAGCGTTTTCTTCAGCACCAATAGCTTGCGCACAAATACTGTGTGCGTGGCTGTGGATAAGCTGTTTGGAAAGCGCTGAAAGCCCGGTGACACATGGCTTTCGAGCGGCTGGTGCTTTTTTGTACTCAGCATCCCTGGCGACCACCCTTGGGTCGTCACAAGCGACGGCAAAAATCGCCCCAGGCGATTTTTCGCTCAGCATGCATCCGGTGGTAACGGCCAGAAGCCGTCACCGCCATTCGGATCAGAGGATGCGTACGCTGGCGAAGGTCGACTCACCCTGAGCACGGCTGAGCGCGGACATGGCGGAAGACGACTCGTGCATCAGGTCGTCATGGATCGGCACCAGGGAAATCACGTTCGAGCTGCTGCCGGCGCGCTCATCGCGCGGCGGAATGCCGAAGTACTCGCGGTAGCACTTGGAGAAGTGCGGGGTGGAGACGAAGCCGCAGACCGAGGCGACTTCGATGATCGACATCGAGGTCTGCTTGAGCAACTGCCGGGCGCGTATCAGGCGCAGCTTCAGGTAATAGCGCGACGGTGAGCAGTGCAGGTACTTCTGGAACAGCCGTTCCAGCTGGCGACGCGAAACATCCACGTAGAGCGCCAGTTGATCGAGGTCGATGGGCTCCTCGAGGTTGGCTTCCATCAGGGCGACGATTTCCTGCAGTTTCGGCTGATTGGTGCCGAGCATGTGCTTGAGCGGCACGCGCTGATGATCCTGCTCGTTGCGAATGCGCTCGTAGATGAACATCTCGGAGATCGCCGCTGCCAGTTCGCGACCATGCTCGCGGCCGATCAGGTGCAGCATCATGTCCATCGGCGCAGTGCCGCCGGACGAGGTATTGCGGTTGCGGTCGATGGAGAACAGCCGCGTGGTGATGGCCGCACGGGGGAAGGCCTCCTGCATCGCGGCAAGAAACTCCCAGTGCACGCTGCAATCGTAGCCGTCGAGCAAACCGGCCTTGGCCAGCGCCCAGCTGCCCGTACACACCGCGCCCATCTGCCGGCCCTGACGAGCCTGGGCCTGCAGCCACTGCACGTGTTCGCGGGTGACGCTGCGCTGGATGTCCACACCGCCACAGACGATCACCGCGCTCAGGGCTGGCGCGTTGGCGGTACAGGCATCCGGGGTGATCTGCAGACCGTCGCTGGCGCACACCGGCAAGCCATTGAGGGTCAGGGTGTGCCAGCGATACAGCTCCTTGCCGGAGAGCTGGTTGGCCATGCGCAGGGGCTCCACGGCAGACGCCAGGGAGATCAGGGTGAAATTGTCCAACAGGAGAAACCCGATGGATTGGGGAACACGGCTCTGGAGCTGCGCTCCTTGATTGAACTGTGACATCGGTGAACCCTCACGCTAAGCACGTTGTGAGCCTTCATCGCGAGGCTCTGATTTTCTTGTATTCACGGCACAAGGCAGTCAAGCAGATGGCCTATGCAACGCAAAGGTCATGCCGACATTGAACGGTCGTTCAACAAAAACGTGCACCAGGCTGGAACGCCCCGGCAGAGCGAGCCGCGGGGGCTCGCAGATGCTTCGTGAAATAGCCGTGAAGTGCCCTGCCACAAGGGCCTGAGCATTTTGGTAGCACTGCCGCCAATGGGTGTTCCCGTACATTTGTGAGGGTTACCTGCCGACAGTAACGGAGGCTGTGACCGAGTAGTCACGGCAATGACGATTCGGCCCGCGCTTCACCTGCACCAAAAGCTGGCGGATGACCGGTCATCTGAGCAAAAAGCGCCCACGGGCGACAGTCAGGATTTCCTTCTATCTGCCGCGCCCATCGACGATCATGGCGAACGGCCGGCACGGCATTATCAAAGCCGGCTCATCTCGATCCATCGACAGCCATCGGCTCTCGGATCCCTGCCGCCTACATGGCCAGCAGACGACCAGTACAGTGTAAAAAACGCACGTTCAGCGACGCTTTTGCAGCGACCGACAGGCTTACATACGTTTTTTTTCGAATTCGCTACAGCCCCCGGTTCACCTAGCCTAAGGCCGGCTGAAAAGCTGAGAACCGCGCCACATGCGGCCTCCAGCTTTGGCCAAGGGTAGAAAAAATCTGTTATGGTTTTTTAGGCGACGCACCTTGGTGTCGTCGCCCAACACGTCAGGGTCGCAATTCGATAATTGCCGCGACCGCAAGACTATATCGTTGAGTCAGCCGATTTCGTCGCTGTCGCTCTTGACCAGAGTGGCAGACCGGAGCCCTCCGCTCCGGACCGAAGAACAGATAAGTGCTGGCTACCGCAACAGGGCGCCAGTCCAACAAGAAATTTCGGATGTACGCGCATCTCGGATGAGATGTGAATTCCCAAAGGACTGGGCTTCGTAACACTGCCAGAGGGTTTGGAAAGCAGTTTGCAGCACGGCAATGCATTATTCATTCGACACGAAATCCAGGAATGCCGGGGGCTGCGAGCAGCCAGGGCAGGTCTCTGGGAGCGTGCGCGAGTGCCAGCAGAACGCCATGTAACAGAACGCTGTCCAAACCTCGGAACCGTGTATATACCCACAAGCAAGAACAGTCGACATCGCCTGACGAACGCCCGGTGGGCGCTCGGCAGGCCGCGTGTAGCTGCTCTGGATGTCTACTGAAGGGGAACCATCCCATGCAGTCTGGAAAAATCGTCGTCGAGAACCTCTACAAGGTGTTTGGCGACAAGCCGCAAGAAGCCATCGACCTGCTCAAGCAAGGTTGGAGCAAGGACAGAATTCTCGCCGAGAAAGGCGCCGTCATTGGCGTCAGCGACGTCTCGTTCAGCGTCGAGGAAGGTGAAATCTTCGTACTGATGGGCCTCTCCGGCTCCGGTAAATCCACCCTCATCCGCCTGATCAACCGGTTGGTCGAACCGACTGCCGGAGACGTCTTCATCGACGGGCAGAACGTCGCCAAGCTGCCCAAGGATCAACTGATCGAACTGCGCCGCCGCGACATGAGCATGGTCTTCCAGTCATTCGCACTGATGCCCTCGCGCACCGTTCTGGACAACGCCGCCTTCGGCCTCGAAGTGGCCGGCAAGGGCCGCAAGGAGCGCGAAGAGCGCGCCATGCAGGTCCTCACCCAGGTTGGTCTGGATACCTTCGCCAGCAAATTCCCCCACGAGCTCTCGGGCGGCATGCAACAGCGCGTCGGCCTGGCTCGCGCCCTGGCAGTCGACCCCTCGATGATCATCATGGATGAGGCCTTCTCGGCCCTCGACCCACTCAAGCGCCGCGAGATGCAGGACATCCTGCTCGAGCTGCAGAAGACCGACCGCCGCACCATCATCTTCGTGTCTCACGATATCGAAGAGGCCATGCGCATCGGCAGTCGCATCGGCATCATGGAAGGCGGCAAGCTGATTCAGGTCGGCACGCCACAGGAACTCATCGACAATCCTGCCAACGAATACGTGCGCAACTTCTTCGATACGGTCGACACCAGCCGCTATCTCACCGCTGGCCAGCTCAAGTCCGACAGCGTGCCGATCTACGTGCACAACGGTAAAGCGCCCGATGCGCAAACCGTTTGCCGTGAGCTGCAGGAACAGGACAAGCACTACGCCTTCATCGTCGACGAAGACAACAAGTTCCAAGGCTCCATCAGCCTGGAGAAGATCGCCCTGCTGGTCGAAGGCGGCGAATCCTGCTCCCTGAACCAGGCCGTGCTCAAGGAAATCAATCCGGTTCCCGAGGACATGCCACTGGATCAGGTGATCGGTCGCCTGGTGGACAACGAGGGTCCGATCCCGGTGGTCGACCAGGACGGCAATTACAGTGGCGCCATCAGCAAAGGCCGCCTCCTGACTCGTCTGCAGGGAGAATGACATGAGCGAGAAACTGGATCTGGGAAGCTGGGTCAACGACTCCGTACAACACCTGCTGGATAACTACAGCGGCGCTTTCGACAGCATCGGCAGCGTGGTCAGCGGCTTTTCCGAAGGTATCGAGGCGGTACTCATGCTGCCCCCGGCCTGGCTGCTGATCGCCATCTTCGTGGCCCTCGGCCTGTGGCGTATCGGCTTTCGCTTCGCGGTGTTCACCGCCATCGCCTTCGTGCTGATCGTCATGACCGGCTTCTGGGAGCAGACGGTAGTGACCCTCGGCCTGACCTTCTCGGCGACCCTGATCAGCTTGCTGATGGGTATTCCGCTGGGCATCTGGGCGGCCAAGAGCGAGCGCGTGTCGACCATCATCCGGCCGATTCTGGACTTCATGCAGACCATGCCGGCGTTCGTCTACCTGATCCCCGCGGCCATGCTGTTCGGCCTCGGTCGCGTGCCCGGCATCATCGCCACGGTGATCTTCGCCATGCCACCTGCGGTACGCCTGACCAGCCTGGGCATCCGCCAGGTCAACAAGGAAATCGTCGAGGCTGGCCAGTCGTTCGGCTGCAACGGTCGCCAACTGCTGTTCAAGGTGCAGCTGCCCAACGCGATGCCGTCGATCATGGCGGGCGTCAACCAGACCATCATGATGGCCCTGTCGATGGTGATCATCGCCTCCATGGTCGGCGCGGGCGGCCTGGGTAACGACGTGCTGGCCAGTATCCAGCGTCTGGACATCGGCCTGGGCTTCGAAAGCGGCATGGCCGTGGTCCTGCTGGCGATCATCCTCGACCGCATCACCGAGAGTTTCGGCACCCCGCAAACCGCGGCGAACCGTGCCGGCTGGCTGAACTGGTTGAGCGCTCGTCTGCAACGTCAGTAAGCGGCCATACTCAGCGTTCTTTCAACTCTACAAGGATCCGCGGATGAACAACTTTTACAAGGTGGCGGGCGTAGGTGTGCTGTCCTGCGTGCTGATGCAGGGCGCCTGGGCTCAAGAGCCGGCAAGCTGCAAGCAGGTGCGTTTCGCCGAGATCGGCTGGGCCGACATCGCTGCTACCACCGGTGTGGCCATGACGCTGACCGAAGGCCTCGGCTATCAGCCGCGCAAGACCATGGCCTCGGTGCCAATCGCCTTCACCGGTGTGAAGAACAAGCAGATCGACGTGTTCCTCGGTTACTGGGCGCCATCCATGGACTCGGTGATCGAGCCGTTCACCAAGGACAACAGCGTCAAGGTCCTGCCCAAGGCCAACCTCGAAGGCGCCAAGTACACCCTGGCCGTGCCGACCTATGCAGCCGAAGCGGGCCTGAAGAGCTTTCAGGACATCGCCAAGTTCAAGGATCAGCTGGGCGGCAAGATCTACGGCATCGAGCCGGGCAACGACGGCAACCTGCTGATCGAAGGCATGATCAAGGGCAACACCTTCGATCTCGGCGATTTCAAGATGATCGAGTCCAGCGAGGCCGGCATGCTGGTGCAGGTGCAGCGCGCGATTCGCAAGAAAGAGCCGGTGGTCTTCCTCGGCTGGGCACCGCACCCGATGAACACCCAGCAGGACATCACCTACCTGTCCGGTGGTGACGACGTGTTCGGCCCGGATTATGGCGCCGCCAAGGTTTACACCGTGGTACCGCCGGATTACGAAGCGCGCTGCGCCAACGTCGGCAAACTGCTGAACAACCTGCAGTTCAACGTCGATATCGAAAGCCAGCTGATGGAAAAAGTGCTGGAGAAGAAAGACCCGGCCGAGGTGGCCAAGGAGTGGATCAAGGCTAACCCGCAGGCGCTCGACGCCTGGCTGGAAGGCGTGACCACGTTCGATGGCCAGGATGGCGTTGCTGCAGTGAAGAAATTCGTCGGGCTCTGAACGAGCCCGCACTCACCGCGACCCGGCTGCTGGCAGCCGGGTCAGGTACAGACAGGCAACGCACGGTGCGTAGCCTGTCCGCCGGGAGGCGCGCCTCCCATGCGCCCGGTTTCACCAG
The DNA here is from genome assembly GCF_013408425.1 of Pseudomonas flavescens. Classification (NCBI taxonomy): domain Bacteria; kingdom Pseudomonadati; phylum Pseudomonadota; class Gammaproteobacteria; order Pseudomonadales; family Pseudomonadaceae; genus Phytopseudomonas; species Phytopseudomonas flavescens. The sequence continues at coordinate 4,360,202 of NZ_JACBYV010000001.1, forward strand.
GGCCATGCCCTGCTCTGCACAGCCGGTGCCGCAAGGCCCGCGATCAGAACGAGCCAGTAAACCCCCAGAACTGCCACTCACTGACGGAGCAAGACCTATGCAAAGATTCAAACGCCTCTGCCTGCAGAGCCTCGGCGTCGCCGCCCTGGCCATGGGCATGTCCAGCGCCATGGCAGCGGACAAACCCGCCCTGAAGATCGGCTACGTGAATGGCTGGGACGACAGCGTCGCCGTCACCCACGTCGCGGGCGAAATTCTCAAGACCAAACTCGGTTACGACGTCACCCTGCAGCCGGTAGAACCCGCCATCATGTGGCAGGGCCTGGCCCGCGGCGACCTCGACGTGACCCTCTCCGCCTGGCTGCCAGCCACCCACGGCGAATACTTCGAGAAGCTCAAGGACAAGGTCACCGTCCTGGGCACCAACTACGACGGCGCCAAGATCGGTCTGATCGTGCCGGACTACGTGGAAGCCAAGACCATCGCTGACCTGGAAAAATACGCCAAGGACTTCGACGGCAAGATCACCGGTATCGATGCCGGCGCTGGCGTGATGCGCCGTGCCGAAGACGCGATCAAGGAATACGACCTCAAGAGCATCAAGCTGATGCCGAGCTCGGGCCCGGCCATGGCCACCGCCCTGACCCGCGCCGAGAAAGCCCAGAAGCCCATCGTGGTGACCGGCTGGATCCCCCACTGGATGTTCGCGCAATGGAAGCTGCGCTTCCTGGAAGACCCGAAAAACGTCTTCGGCGAAGCCGAGCACGTCGACACCGTCGCCAACCCGGCCCTGGAAGCCAAGGCGCCGGAAGCCGTGGCTTTCCTCAAGAAGCTGTCCTGGAGCGCCGAGGAAGTGGGCGCGGTAATGCTGTCCATCCGCGACGGCGTGAAGCCGGAAGAAGCGGCCAAGCAGTGGATCGCCAAGAACCCGGATCGCGTCGCCGAATGGCTGAAGTGATCTGACACCCCGCTGCCGGGGGTCTCGAAAATGCCAGTCAGGTGATCTGACTGGCATTTTTCGTTCTCACGCCTGAAAAGGATCGACCCATTGCGCTGGGCAACCTGACGGTTTCGCTTCCCTATCGCCATATATTTTTGTATATAGCGTTACCGCAAGTGGCCGCCGTTGGTGGCCCACACCCTCAGGAGCCGTCCATGCGCAACCGCCTCGTTCATCCACTTTTCGTTCTTTGCGCCAGCCTGGCCATGGCGGGCAACGCCCTGGCCGATCAGGTACAGGTGGCGGTCGCCGCCAACTTCACCGCGCCGATGCAGGCCATTGCCAGCGCGTTCGAGAAGGACACCGGGCACAGCGTGCAAGCCTCCTACGGGGCCACCGGGCAGTTCTACGCGCAGATCAGCAACGGTGCGCCCTTCGAGGTCTTTCTCTCGGCCGACGACAGCACCCCGGCCAAGCTCGAGAAAGAAGGCCAGAGCGTGGACGGTTCGCGCTTCACCTACGCCATCGGCAAGCTGGTGCTGTGGTCGCCGAAAGACGGCGTCGTCGATGACAGGGGCGCCGTGCTCGAGAAAGGCGACTTCAAGCACCTGTCCATCGCCAATCCGAAGGCTGCGCCCTATGGTCTGGCCGCCACTCAGACCCTGGCCAAGCTGGGCCTGAGCGACGCCCTGAAGGGCAAGATCGTCGAAGGCCAGAACATCACCCAGGCGCTGCAGTTCGTCTCCACCGGCAACGCCGAGCTGGGCTTCGTCGCCCTCTCCCAGGTGTACAAGGATGACCAGATCACCAGTGGTTCGGCCTGGGTAGTGCCCGAAACGATGTACGAGCCGATCCGCCAGGACGCGCTCATCCTCAAGAAAGGCGCCACCAACCCGGCAGCCAAGGCACTGGTCGATTACCTGAAGGGCCCGAAAGCCGCCGAAATCATCAAGGCCTACGGCTACCAGCTTTGAATGGCCTGTCAACGACCTTGCGAGCGGATGCAGCAAGGCGATAGCGGCGGTTCGCCGCTCCAATGTGGGAGCGCGCCATGCGCGCGAAAAATCGCGGGCATGGCCCGCTCCCACAGGCTGTAGGGTGGGCTTTAGCCCACCAAATCGAAGGTCCGCTTTCGCCACTTTGCAGCCATCGATTTGAAATGCCGGCGCCCACGTCGGAAGATCAGCAGCCTGCTCCGGCACTTTTCCCCGTCCACCACAGCTGAAAGGCCATTGCATGCCCCTGGGGCCCAACGATTTCGCCGCCATTCTCCTCACGCTGGAACTGGCCACCCTGACCACGGTGCTGTTGCTGCTGGTCGGCACGCCCATCGCCTGGTGGCTGTCGCGTACCGATTCCTGGCTGAAGCGACCGATCGGCGCCATCGTCGCCCTGCCGCTGGTGCTGCCGCCGACAGTGATCGGCTTCTACCTGCTGATCAGCATGGGCCCCAACGGCTTCTTCGGCCAACTGACCCAGGCACTCGGCCTGGGTACCCTGACCTTCACCTTCGCCGGGCTGCTTATCGGCTCGGTGTTCTATTCCCTGCCGTTCGTGGTGCAGCCGTTGCAGAACGCCTTCGAAGCCATGGGCCGTGCACCGCTGGAGGCAGCGGCAACGCTGCGCGCCGGCCCCTGGGACACCTTTTTCAGCGTGGTGCTGCCGCTGGCCAGGCCGGGCTTTCTCACCGCGGCGATCCTCGGTTTCGCCCACACCGTCGGTGAGTTCGGCGTGGTGCTGATGATCGGTGGCAACATTCCCGGCAAGACTCAGGTGGCCTCGGTGCAGATCTACAACCACGTGGAAACCATGGAGTACGCCCAGGCCCACTGGCTGGCCGGCGGCATGGTGGCGTTCTCCTTCCTGGTGCTGCTTGCGCTCTACTCCAGCGGCCGCCGCGGCCAGAAGGCCTGGACATGAGCGATTCCCGGATCCACGCCCGTTTCAACCTCACGCATCCCGGCTTCACCCTGGATGTCGACCTGCACTTGCCCGGGCGCGGTGTCAGCGCCCTGTTCGGCCACTCCGGTTCGGGCAAGACCACCCTGCTGCGCTGCGTCGCCGGCCTGGAACGACCGGGCAGCGGTTACCTGCAGATCAATGGCGAAACCTGGCAGGACAGCGCCAGCGGTGTCTGGCTGCCAGCCCACCAGCGCCCGGTCGGCTACGTGTTCCAGGACGCCAACCTGTTTCCCCACCTCTCGGTGCTGCGCAACCTCGAGTTCGGTTTCAAACGCATCGCCAAGGCCGAGCGCCGTGTACCGCTGGAGCAGGCGGTCGAGCTGCTTGGCATCGAGCACCTGCTCGAACGCCTGCCGGACCGCCTCTCCGGCGGTGAGCGCCAGCGCGTCGGCATGGCCCGCGCCCTGCTCACCAGCCCGCGTCTGCTGCTGATGGACGAGCCACTGGCGGCGCTGGATCTCAAACGCAAGGGCGAGGTGCTGCCGTACCTGGAGCGCCTGCATGACGAGCTGGATATCCCGATCCTCTACGTCAGCCACGCACCGGACGAAGTGGCACGTCTTGCCGATCATCTGGTGGTGCTCGACGAAGGCAGGGTCACGGCCAGCGGGCCACTCAAGGAAACGCTGATTCGCAGCGACCTGCCATTCATCTTCGAGGACGATGCCGAGGCGGTGATCGAAGGCCAGGTCGAGCGGCACGACGCGCACTACGACCTGCTCGATATCAGGCTGCCTGGCAGCACGGCCTGCCTGCGGCTGGCCCACGCGCCGTTGCCGGCAGGGCGTCAGGTGCGCATCAAGATCAAGGCCCGTGACGTCAGCCTGAGCCTGGAACAGGCCCGCGACAGCAGCGTGCTCAACTTGCTGCCAGCGACGGTCGAACGCTGGTTCGAACTGCCCAACCCGGCGCACCGCCTGGTCGAACTGCAGCTCGCTGAGCAACGCATCATCGCGCGCATCACCCGCTACTCCTTCGACCAGTTGGATATACGCGCCGGGCAACCGCTGTGGGTGCAGGTCAAGTCGGTGTCGCTGCTGGCCTCATAGGCGCAATGGGCTCAGTCATGCAGATGGCTGAAAGGTGGCGAAAGCAGCCATTCGCCGATCCACTGTGGGAGCGCGCCATGCGCGCGAAAATCGCGGGCATGGCCCGCTCCCACAGATACTGCGCCGATGTCCGCTTTTGTCTTTAACCACCCACTCACCCAGTGTCGTATCAGGAAGCCGCCAGCACCGGCGCCCTTGCCTCAGCACGCCGCAGCAATTCACGAAGCGCGGCCAGTTGCCGGGTGTCACCCTCGTCAAGCAACTGATCGAGGGCGTGTTCGATGCGCTTCAACGGCGGTGCGGCTGGCAGGTTGAGGTGTTGCGCGTCGATCTCGTCGGCGCCGGAGACCAGCAGGGCGAAGTGCACCACGTTCTCCAGCTCGCGGGTATTGCCCGGCCAGTCATGCCGCTCGAGCACGGCCTGGGCGGCGAGGCTGATACCAGGTAGTGGCAGGCGCAGACGCTGGGCGTAGATACCCAGGAAGTACTCGGCCAGCGGCAGCACGTCGCCAACCCGCTCGCGCAGCGGCGGCAACTCGAGGCGGCCATCGCTCAGGTAATGGGCCAGGCGCTCGTCGAACTTGCCAGCCTTCACGGCCTGCCACAGGTCGATGCTGGTGGCGGCCACCAGGCGCACGTCCAGCGGGGTCGGCTGTGCAGCGCCAACTCGCCAGGCTTCGCCGGTCTCCAGCACACTGAGCAACTGATCCTGCAGGGGCAGCGGCAGGTCGGCGATCTCGTCCAGATAGAGCGTGCCGCCGTTGGCGGAGCCCAGCCAGCCGGCGCGGCTGCTCGGCGCGCCCTGATGGGCGCCGGCCACGTAGCCGAACAGCTCGGCCTCGGCGTGGTTGAGGCTCAAACCACTGCAGCTCAGGGCGACGAACAGCCCGGGGCGCTCGCTGGCCCGGTGAATGTGGCGCGCCAGCAGTTCCTTGCCGGTACCGGTTTCACCCTGGATCAGGATGGGTACGGGCAAACCGGCCAGACGCTCGACTTCTTCGCGTAACTGCCGGGTCCGTGGGTCGATGAACACCAGCGCCTTGGCACGAATACTCAGCGGACTCTTGTCCGCATCGGGGAAAATCAGCAGCGACTGATCGCCAGCCGATGACAGGCTCATAACTCACTCTCTTTGACGTCAGGCCGCGAGCGACCGTGGGAAGATGGGATTGGCGACGCGCCCTCGAACTGCGCCCGGCAGGGCGCGGCGGCATGCCGTTGTCAGGCGCGGCGACGCATTTGCTGCTCGATGCGGTTCTGCAGCCGGAACAGATAGGCGAAGCCCTGCTCCCAGCGCTGGTGCCCGGACTTCACGTTGATGTGCCCGGCGCCACTGAGGATGGCGGTCTCGCTGCCCCAATCACGGGCCAGTTCGATGGCGCGCGCGGCACTGGCGGCCGAGTCGTTGTCGGAACCGACCAACTGGCTGGGGAATGGCAGCAGGTGCGGAGGAATCGGCGCGAAATTACGCAGCGCTTCGGGGCAGTTGGGGCGCTGCACATCGGCCGGTGCGACCAGCAGCGCACCGCGCACGCGACGCAGCGACGCCACGGGCGCCTGCGCCGCCCAGTGGGCGACCGTGACGCAGCCCAGGCTGTGGGCGATGAGAATCGCCGGCCTCGGGTCGGCGACGATCTGCCGTTCCAGAGCGGCAACCCAATCCTCGCGGCGCGGCGTCAGCCAGTCCAGCTGCTCGACCCGCGCACTATTGGGCAGGCTGCGCTGCCAGTGGCTCTGCCAATGGTCATCGCCCGAGCCCTGCCAGCCCGGCACTATCAGGTATCGAATCGCTTCACTGCGCATCGCGGCGCCTCCCGTGTCTGCCTGTCGTGCAGTAGTCAGTGCACCGTGTGCAAGTGCATCTGCACCCTGTGCATCACGTCTGCATGGCGTGCAGTGTAGGAGGCCAAGAACGAGACTAAAAAGAATAAGAACTTCTTTGCTTATTCCTCATAAGCAAATAACGATCTGTAACGACCGCAAAACGGCTATATATCCAGAAGAAATATAAATGTTCTTAAACAGTATTTTTAAGAATATTTCAGATTCCCTAGTATCCGCTCCACGCCCCGCAGCCGACAGCCGTCGCACCGAGAACGAGGGCAAGGAGCCTTTAGCCATGACCGCAACCCTTCGCAACCTGGAAGGCCAGGATGACGCCACCATCCTGCGTGAGATCCAAAGCGCCCTGAACGGCCTGAAATTCGGCTCGGTAGAGATCACCGTGCACAACGGTCAGGTCGTGCAGATCGAGCGCAAGGAAAAATTCCGCCTTCAGCAATCCGGCAGCAAGAACGCCTGATCACCATTCCGCCAACCCGACCACGGGCCGCCAGCATGAATCCCTATCGCTACTCCCGATGTAACCCACGAATGCCTGCCTAGAGCAGGCATCGAATAACAGAGCACGCCAAACACGCACAGCACCGTATTCAGTATCGAGGAGCTCCACCATGTCCATTCGCCGTTTCGCACTCGCTGCACTCGCCAGCGCCCTGGTAGCCGGCCCGGTTTCTGCCCAGACCCTGCTCAACGTGTCCTACGACCCGACCCGTGAGCTGTACGTCGAATTCAACAAGGCGTTCAACAAGCACTGGCAGGAACAAGGCAACGAAGCCCTGACCATCCAGCAGTCTCACGGCGGCTCGGGCAAACAGGCTCGTGCGGTGATCGACGGCCTGCAGGCCGACGTGGTGACCCTCGCGCTGTCCGGCGACATCGACGCGATCAACCTGAACCAGCCGCTGATCGACAAGGACTGGCAGAAACGCCTGGCCGACAACAGCACACCGTACACCTCGACCATCGTGTTCCTGGTGCGCAAGGGCAACCCGAAAGGCATCAAGGACTGGGATGACCTGGTCAAGGATGGCGTCGAAATCATCACCCCGAACCCGAAAACCTCCGGTGGTGCACGCTGGAACTTCCTCGCCGCCTGGGCTTACGCCAAGAAGAAATACGGCAGCGACGAAAAAGCCCTGGAATACGTGACCGAGCTGTACCGTCACGCGCCGGTTCTGGACACCGGTGCCCGTGGTTCGACCATCAGCTTCGTACAACGTGGCCTGGGCGACGTACTGCTGGCGTGGGAGAACGAAGCCTACCTGTCGCTGGCCGAAGAAGGCGGCGACCAGCTGGAGATCGTCACCCCGTCGCTGTCCATCCTCGCCGAGCCGCCGGTGGCCGTCGTCGACAAGAACGTCGACCGCAAGGGCACCCGCAAGGCCGCCGAAGCCTACCTGCAGTACCTGTACAGCGAAGAAGGCCAGCGCATCGCCGCGAAGAACTTCTACCGTCCGCGCAACGCCGAAGTGGCGGCCGAGTTCAAGAATCAGTTCAAGGATCTGGAACTGGTCACCATCGACAAGGACTTCGGTGGCTGGAGCTCCGCACAGCCCAAGTACTTCGACGACGGCGGCGTGTTCGACGACATCTTCAAGAAGATCAATCAGTAAGCCACGCCTTATCGACGAAGCCCGCCACTCCTGAAGGAATGGCGGGCTTCGCTCTGCGGACCTGATTAAAAGGACTCTCCATGTCTCGTCGAACTTCCTCGGTCATACCCGGCTTCGGGCTGACTCTGGGCTACACCCTGACCTACCTCGCCCTGGTCGTGCTGATTCCGCTGGGTGCCATGTTCCTGTTCTCGCTGCAGCTGTCGCTGGAGCAGTGGTGGAACCTGATCACCAATCGCCAGGTGCTGTTCTCCCTCAAGCTTTCCTTCGGCACCGCCCTGGCGGCGGCGCTGCTCAATGGCATCCTCGGCACCATCATCGCCTGGGTACTGGTGCGCTATACCTTCCCCGGCCGACGCATCATCGATGCCATGGTCGACATGCCATTCGCCCTGCCCACCGCGGTCGCCGGTATCGCCCTGACCGCGCTGTACGCGCCCAACGGCATGATCGGCTCGCTGTTCCCCTTCAAGATCGCCTACACCCCGCTGGGCATCACCCTGGCGCTGGTGTTCGTGACCCTGCCGTTCGTGGTGCGCACCCTGCAGCCGGTACTCGCCGACTTTCCCAAGGAAGTCGAAGAAGCGGCCTCCTGCCTGGGTGCCAAACCCCTGCAGGTGTTCTGGCACGTGCTGCTGCCAAGCCTGCTGCCCGCCTGGATCACCGGCTTCGCCCTGGCCTTCGCCCGGGGAGTCGGTGAGTACGGCTCCGTGGTGTTCATCGCCGGCAACATTCCGATGAAGACCGAGATTCTGCCGCTGTTGATCGTCTCCAAGCTGGATCAGTACGACTACCCGAGCGCCACCGCCATTGGCGTGCTGATGCTGGTGGTCTCGTTCATTCTGCTGCTGCTGATCAACCTGCTGCAGCGCCGCATCCAGCCGCAAATCTGAGGAGCCCGTCATGAGCCTTGCAACCCTTAGCAAGAACGCGGCTGCGCGCCCGGTACGCCGCTCCCCCGGCGCCATCGCCCTGATCGTCATCGCCTGGGCGGTGTTCGCGGTGATCCTCGTGCTGCCGCTGTACATCGTCGTCACCCAGGGTCTGAGCCGTGGCCTGGAATTCTTCTGGGAGGCGATCCGCGAGCCGGACGCCATTTCCGCACTCAAGCTGACCCTGCTGGCCACGGCCATTTCCGTACCGCTGAACCTGGTGTTCGGCGTCGCGGCGGCCTGGTCGGTGACCAAGTTCGAGTTCCGCGGCAAGAGCGTGCTGGTCACCCTGATCGACATGCCGTTTTCGGTATCGCCGGTGGTCGCCGGCCTGATCTACGTGCTGCTGTTCGGCGCGCAGAGCAAGCTGGCGCCATACCTGCAGGATCAGAACCTGCAGATCATCTACGCCGTACCGGGCATCGTGCTGGCGACCATCTTCGTCACCTTCCCCTTCGTCGCGCGCGAACTGATCCCGCTGATGGAGGAACAGGGCACCACCGAAGAAGAAGCCGCACGCCTGCTCGGCGCCAACGGCTGGCAGATGTTCTGGCATGTGACGCTGCCTAACGTAAAATGGGCGCTGGTCTACGGCGTGGTGCTCTGCACGGCGCGGGCGATGGGCGAGTTTGGCGCGGTCTCGGTGGTTTCCGGGCACATCCGCGGTTACACCAACACGCTGCCACTGCACATCGAGATTCTCTACAACGAATACAACATCGTCGCCGCGTTCAGCGTGGCCATCCTGTTGCTGGTCATGGCCCTGGTCGTGTTGCTGCTTCGCCAATGGAGCGAAGCGCGCTTGAGCCGGCAGTTCAAGACGAATCAGGACGATTGAATCATTCCGCCGGCGCCGCGCTCCTGCGCGAACCGGCCAGACAGAACGACAGGTGCACCCCATGAGTATTCAAGTTCAAGGCATCAACAAGCACTTTGGCCAGTTCAAGGCGCTCAACGACATCAACCTCAACATCAACAGCGGTGAGCTGGTGGCCCTGCTCGGCCCGTCCGGCTGCGGCAAGACCACCCTGCTGCGCATCATCGCCGGCCTGGAAGTCCCGGATACCGGCAGCATCGTGTTCCACGGTGAAGACGTTTCCGAGCACGACGTGCGTGATCGCAAGGTCGGCTTCGTGTTCCAGCACTACGCCCTGTTCCGTCACATGACGGTGTTCGACAACGTTGCCTTCGGCCTGCGCATGAAGCCCAAGGGCGAGCGTCCGAACGAGAACGTGATCAAGAAGAAGGTCCACGACCTGCTCGACCTGGTGCAGCTCGACTGGCTGGCCGACCGCTACCCGGAACAGCTCTCCGGTGGCCAGCGCCAGCGTATCGCCCTGGCCCGTGCCCTGGCGGTGGAACCCAAGGTACTGCTGCTCGACGAGCCCTTCGGCGCCCTCGACGCCAAGGTGCGTAAAGAGCTGCGCCGCTGGCTGGCGCGCCTGCACGAAGAAGTGCACCTGACCAGCGTGTTCGTGACCCACGACCAGGAAGAAGCCATGGAAGTGGCCGACCGCATCGTGGTGATGAACAAGGGCGTGGTCGAACAGATCGGCTCGCCGGCCGAAGTCTACGAGAAGCCGTCCAGCGACTTCGTCTACCACTTCCTCGGTGACGCCAACCGTCTTTATGTCGGCGACGATCACCACGTGCTGTTCCGCCCGCACGAAGTGAGCCTGTCGACGGAAGCACTGGAAGGCCACCAGGCCGGTGAAGTGCGTGACATTCGCCTGCTCGGAGCCATCACCCGCATCACCCTGAAGGTCGAAGGCCAGGACGAACTGATCGAAGCCGAAGTGGCCAAGGATCACCTCAGCCTCGACAACCTCAGCCGCGGCACCACCCTGTACTTCAAACCCAAGGGCGGCAAGCCGGTTACTGCGGCTAGTTAATCCGCAGACGTCCGAAACGTAGGGTGGGCCGGGCGGATATCCGCTTCAGCCCACCAACCGACTCTTCTGATGGTGCCCATGCTCCAGCGTGGGCACCCAGGCCAGTGCGCCCATTCGGGCTAAAAACCGGGCGCGAAGCGCCCATGAAGGCATTCCCACGCGGAGCGTGAGGAACGATCCAGTGATGGACGCTCCCATCAAGCCGTCTTGCGTTCGCGGATGCAGGTCGGGCCGGCGCGCTTGACCACTTCGTGTTCGACCTCCTGGCGCAGGCCAAGGAGGAAGGCGGCTTCGGCGACCACGAACAATGGCCCGATCATCAGCCCCATGACGTCGTCGACGAACGCCGGCTTGCGGCCTTCGTAGAAATGGCCAACGAACTGGATGATCCAGCCCACTACGAACAGTCCCAGCCCCGCGCTCAGCCACAGTGCCGTGCCTCCCATGGCCAGCCCGGCGCTGAACCACAGGCAGAGGCCCAGCAGCGCCCCCATGACTACCCCGAAGCGAAAGTCCAGGCGCAGGTAGAACAGTGTCGTCACCAACGCCACGGCCAGCGCCGGTGACAGCCAGAGGCCCGAGACCGCCACGCCTGGGCGCGACAGCAGCACGGTGACCGCCAGGACGATCATGGGGATGCCGACGAAATGGGTGACGATATTGCGCCGATCGCGGTGGTAGGCCGCGTATTGGGCGAGGTGATCCACCAGGGTTTTCATTGTTGTTATCCTCACGGGTGCGTGTCATCGCATAATGGCGCTGCCATCTCGCCAGCACTGTCAGCTAGCCGACAAACCGGAACATCCATGACCGATCTGCATGCCGTTCTGCTTCAAGGCCAATGGTTCGCCGCCCTGCCGCAGGCGTTGCAGCAGGCGCTGGTGACGCAGGGTCGGCAACTGAATCTGGAGGCCGGGCAACGCCTGTTCAGCCGTGGCGATTCGCCGAGCGGCCTGTATGCCGTGCTGTCCGGCGCCATGCGCGTCGGTACGGTGGATGCGCAAGGCAAGGAAGCGCTGCTGATTCTGGTGGAGGCGCCGCACTGGTTCGGCGAAATAGCCCTGTTCGACGGCCAGCCGCGTACCCATGATGCCTTCGCCGAGGGCGCCAGCGCCCTGCTGCACGTTCCCCAGGCAGGCTTGCTGAGCCTGCTCGATGCCCACCCTGAATACTGGCGCGATATCGCCCTGCTGATGGCCCACAAGGTACGCCTGGCGTTCATCGCCCTGGAAGAGATGAGCCTGCTGCCCGCTGCGCAGCGGCTGGCCAGACGGCTGCTGCTGATCGCCGAAGACTATGGCGAAACCCAGGGCCCCCGGCGCATCATTCACCTGGCGCAGGAGCAACTGGCCGCGATGCTGGCCATCTCCCGACAGACCGCCAACGGTGTGCTCAAGGACCTGCAAGCCCGCGGCATCGTGCGACTGACCTACGGTGAGATCGAAATTCTCGACCTCGATGGCCTGCGACAGGCCGCTCAGTAACCACATGAAGCTTTTATGACAGCCGAACCAATGGCTAAGAGCCATGTCCTTATTCATTCCCTGAAATACAGGCCCGCCGGCTGACCCCGAGCTGGCCGGAAGCGATCCCGGATGCCGTTGCCAGAACCTCAAGACTTCACCGACCTGCCTGCCGTACTCGCTGGCCCGATCCTTCGGCGCCTGGAGCCCGGCCGCCTGGTGCTGTGGCTGGTCGGCAGCCGTGAGCTGCAACTGACCCTGCGCCTCGCGCCAAGTGAACAGGCCGCTCGCGATTACCCGCTGGGTGACGATGCGTGTCAGCGCTTGGTGATCGGCGAGCATGCGGTCATCCACCTGATCGACCTGCATCTCGACACCCCGCTGCCCCAGGACGAACGGATCGACTACGACCTGCTGGTCGACGGCCAACAGGGCATCGCCGACTGGGCCGCACACCTGCTGTACGACGGCGCAGCGCAAGCCAACTTCGTGCTGCGTTCGCGCATCGACAATCTGCTGCACGGCTCCTGCCGCAAACCTCATCACCCGTCCAAGGATGGCCTGCTCTGCGCCGATCGCCTGCTGGCCACTGCCCATGAGCCCCACGAGCGCCCTGCACTGCTGATGCACAGCGGTGATCAGGTGTATGCCGATGACGTCGCCGGGCCGATGCTGCGCGCCGTCCACAAGCTGATCGAACGCCTGGGCCTGTACCACGAGAAGCTCGAGGGCGCGGTGGTCGAAGACAGCGCCGACCTCTACGTGCACCCGGCCAGCTACTTCCACCGTGCCGACCTGCTGCCGGCGCTGAAGGCCAACGAAACCCTGCGCGAACGCTTCTTCGGTGGTACCGAAAAGCCCATCTTCACCAGCAGCAACGCCGACAACCACCTGGTGACCCTGGCCGAAGTGCTGGCCATGTACCTGCTGGTCTGGTCGCCGACGCCCTGGACGCTGATCGATCTCGACCAGCCGGAACTGAGCGACGAGGATGCCGAGCGCTACCGCAAGGAGCAGGTCTGCATCGAGGCCTTCGTCGCCAGCCTGGGCCAGGTTGGCCGGGTGCTGGCGCACCTGCCGAACCTGATGATCTTCGACGATCACGACATCACCGATGACTGGAACCTCTCCGCCCAGTGGGAAGAGACCGCTTACGGCCATCCCTTCTCCAAGCGCATCATCGGCAACGCACTGATCGGTTACCTGCTGTGCCAGGGCTGGGGCAACAATCCCGACGCCTTCGCCGAGCCGCTGAGCAATACCCGCGAACTGTGTGAGCAGGCCAGGGAACGAGGCTTCGGCAGCCCGGCTCAGGATCGTCTGATCGACGACTTGATGAAGTTTCAGCAATGGCACTACGTGCTGCCCAGCACACCGGCGCTGCTGGTACTCGACACGCGCACGCGGCGCTGGCGCAGCGAGCGCAATATCAAACGCCCCTCCGGGCTGCTCGACTGGGAAGCCCTGAGCGAATTCCAGCAGGACCTGCTCGACCACCCCGCCGCGATCATCGTGTCAGCGGCGCCGATGTTCGGGGTCAAGCTGATCGAAGCGGTGCAACGCGTGTTCAGCTGGGCCGGGCACCCGCTGATGGTCGATGCGGAAAACTGGATGGCGCACCGCGGCGCCGCTCAGGTGATGCTCAACATCTTCCGCCATTCGCGCACCCCCGGTGATTACGTGGTGCTTTCCGGCGACGTGCACTACTCGTTCTTCTACGAGGTGAGAATCCGCGACCGCCACCAGGGCCCGACCATCTGGCAGATCACCAGCAGCGGCGTGAAGAACGAATTCCCGGAGCGCCTGCTGAACCTCTTCGACCGCCTCAACCGCTGGCTGTATGCCCCCTGGTCGCCCCTCAACTGGCTGACCAAACGCCGCCGCATGCAGGTGTTCCCGCACATCCCCAAACAGAGCAAGGCAGGCGAACGCCTGTGGAACTCAGCAGGCCTCGGCCAGGTGCTGTTCAACGCCGCCGGCCAACCCAGCCGCGTGTTCCAGCTCAACGCCGACGGCTCGCCCCGCACCGAATTCATCGACGACCGCGACGAAGCCCCAGAGCCAAACGAAGAACCCAAGCGCGCATAAGCGCCCCCTGTAGGAACCCCGACCTCGGGGCGAAGCGATAGCAGTCATCCTGCAAAAACGGCGGTGTGACCACCATTCGCCGCGGGGGCGCAGCTCCTAAAGGATCGTGCAATCCTCAGCCCCGTAGGAACCCCGACCTCGGGGCGAAGCGATAGCAGTCATCCTGCAAAAACGGCGGCGAGTCCACCATTCGCTGCGGGGGCGCAGCTCCTACAGGATCGTGCAATCCTCAGCCCGTAGGAGCCCCGACCTCGGGGCGAAACGATTGCGGCCATCCTGCAAAAACGGCGGTGTGCCCCTATTCGCCGCCGCGGAGGGGGCTGCGCTTGCCGGGTCGCCTAGCGCAGCTTCTCCAGCAGTTGGTAGTACCACATGCCCAGCGCCAGCATCGGGTTGCCGAACACGTCGCCCATCGGCACCTTGATGTGCGAACAGCCGGCAAAGGTCTCGAAACGTGCCAGCTCGCCGCCCATGGCCTCGGCCATGATCTCGCCCATCACGTGGCTGGTGGCGATGCCGTGGCCGGAGTAGCCCTGGCAGTACCAGACGTTGGGCGACAGCTTGCCCAGTTGCGGGATGCGGTTCATGACGATGCCCATGGCGCAGCTCCACTGGAACTCGATGGGCACGCCCTTGAGGCTCGGGAAAGTCCGCTCGATACCGGGCCGCAACTCGGCCGCGATATCCCGCGAGTCGCGCCCGGAGTAGTTGGCGCCGCCGCCGAACAGCAGGCGCCCGTCGGCAGTCAGGCGGTAGTAGTCGAGCACGAAGCGGCAGTCGTAAACGGCCAGGTCCTGGGGGTTGATCTGCGCCGCCAGCTCGCCCAGCGGCGCGGTGGTGACGATGCCGCCCATGGCCGGAAAGATCATGCCCTTGAGCTTTCCAGGCTCCAGCTTGTGGTACACGTCGCCGGCCAGCATTACCTGATTGGCGACCACCCGCCCTTCGGCCGTAACCAGCGTCGGCGTAGCGCCGTGAACGATCTCCAGCACCGGCGAGTGCTCGAAAATCAGCGCGCCCAGGCTATGGGCCGCCCGCGCTTCGCCCAGACACAGGTTCAGCGGGTGCAGATGCAGGTTACGGGTGTTCTTCAGCGCGCCAAGGTACAGGTCGCTGGCCAGGTGGGCACGTACGCCACCGGCATCGAGCAGGGTCACGTCGGCCTCCATGCCACGGCGCAGCGCCTCGTCATGGGAGGCACGCAGTTCGTCGAGGTGGGCGGGTTTCATCGCCGCATGCAAGTGGCCGTGCTTGAGGTCACAGGCGATGCCGTAGCGACGCACCCGCTGCTCGATGATGTCGTGGCCGCGCCAACGCAGGTTCCAGATGAAATCGTCGACCTCCCCACCCAGCCGCTTGCGCATCTGCTTGGCCATGGCGGCGTCGCCAGACAGGCTGCCGGTAACCTGCCCGCCATTGCGGCCGCTGGCGCCCCAACCGATGCGATTGGCCTCCACCACGGCCACCTTGAAACCACGCTCGGCCAGTTCGACCGCCGTGGCCACGCCGGTGAAGCCGCCGCCGATGATTGCCACATCGACCCGCACTTCACCCTGCACGCTCGGGTAGTCGCTGTCCTGATCGATGCTCGCGCTGTAATAGGACGGGCTGCGCTCGGCTGCCGTCGTCGTGTCTTTCATGTCCGTTCCTTAGCGGCCCGCCTGAGCGCGCCACGATAATCATGTTGTGCAAGCTCACGCCTGATTCAGGTACCAGCGCCAGTCCTGCTCGCCGACTTCCCCCATGAAGCGCCGCTGCTCCTCGCGCTTGACCGCCAGGTACACCCGCAGAAACTCCGCCCCCAGGGCCTCGGGTGCCCAGGTCGAGGCCTGCAGCGCGCACAGCGAGGTCAGCCAATCGGTGGGCAGCAGGGTCTTGGCCTGGGCATAACCGTTGCCCTCGATAGGTTCACCGGGGTCCAGCTCTTCGCGGATGCCACGGTGAATGCCGGCGAGGATCGCCGCAGCGGCCAGATAGGGGTTGGCATCGGCGCCGCAGATACGGTGCTCGATATGCCGCGTGAACGCCGGGCCGCCCGGCACGCGCAGGCTCACGGTGCGGTTATCCACACCCCAGGTCGGCGCCAGCGGCGCGTAGCTGTTGGCCTGGAAGCGCCGGTAGGAGTTGGCGTTGGGGCAGAACAGCAGGAGTGAGTCGAGCAGGCTGGCGAGCATGCCGCCCACCGCGTAACGCAGCAGCGGGGTCCCTGCGGGTGCCTCACTGGCGAACAGGTTGCGGCCCGCCGCGTCGTTCAGGCTGACGTGCATGTGCATGCCGGTGCCCGCCAGATGATCGAACGGCTTGGCCATGAAGCAGGCCTGCATGCCATGCCGATGCGCCACGCCCTTGACCAGGCGCTTGTAGCGCACCGCCTGATCCATGGCCTGCAACGCATCGCCATGCTCCAGGGTGATCTCCACCTGCCCCGGCGCGTATTCGGAAATCGCCGTGCGTGCGGGGATGCCCTGGGCCTTGCACGCAGCGTACAGGTCAGCCAGAAACGGCTCGATCTGCTCCAGCTCGCGCAGGCCATAGACCTGGGTACTGCGCGGCCGCCCGCCATCGGCATCCAGGGCCGGCTGCGGGTGGCCACGGGCGTCGCGCTTGGCATCGAGCAGGTAGAACTCCAGCTCGCAGGCCATCACCGGGTGAAAGCCCTCGGCCTGCAGCCGCTCGATCACCTGCACCAGCACATGGCGCGGGTCGGCGATGCTGGCCGGCATGCCGTCCTGCGGGTGCATGCTGACCTGCACCGCCGCCGTGGGGATCAGCCGCCAGGGCAGGCGCACCAGGCTGCCAGCCAGGGGATAGGCCCGGCAGTCGATGTCGCCGACGTCCCAGACCAGCCCGGAATCCTCGACGTCATCACCGTTGATGCTCAGACCAAGGATGGTGCTCGGCAGCGGTCGGCCGCTGCGGTAAACGGCGAGCAGTTCGTCACGGTGCAACAGCTTGCCGCGCGGCACGCCGTTGGCGTCGATGATGAACAGTTCGAACAGCTCGATATCGGGGTTCTGCGCGAGGAAATCCTCGGCGTCTTGCAAGGGCGCGAATTGCATGATGGCTTCTCATGGGCCACGGGCGACCGTCACGGCGGACAGTGGGCCCGGATCGACTTCTCGGCCGCACAGGCGGCCATGGGTGTCATCAGAAGACGAGAAGAACATCCGGCGGGCGGGCATGGCGACAATGCCAGAGTGCCCAGAAGGCGAGGGTCTGCGGCAGCCCCGTGGGTTCGGGCGCCCGGCCCCGCAAGCGCAGGGCTGGCAGGGCTGGCAGGGCGATGGCTGGGGCAAAGATGCAGACCGGGATAGACATGCCAGCGAGGCTCGCACGCCGCCATAGTCAGGTTAAATCGTTATTACCGCACCTTCAGATAGCCAGCGGCTAAACAATGGCCTGTCACGGCTCGGGTTTATAGCCCAGTCGCAGGCCTCCCCAATGCTTGCCCTGCACATGGATCGGCACCGACAGGTCGTGCATCAGTTCGCCGGTATCGCGCATGTAGGTCTGCAACAACAGGCGCTGTTTGTGGCTGCCGCAGCGGATGCCGGTGCGGTCGTTGAACATCCGTTTGCTGCGGCTCTTCACGGTATCCACGGCGCGGTCACCGGTGGGCGGATGATTGAACGCCTCGTTGTGGGTCGGCACGTAGCCTTCCGGCGTGGTGGCGATGGCGAACACCAGGCCTTCGTGGCGCTTGAGCAGCGGCTCCTGGATGGCGGGCAGCACCTGATCGGCATGGCTGTCGAAGCGCGTGCGGAACTTGGCCGGGAAGCTGCCCTGAATCGGCTGGTACTGACGGTCGAACAGATCCGCCAGGCTGATACGCCCGGCCTGGATATCCGCCTCGAACTGCCGACCGATCGCGGCGGCGCCTTCCAGGGCGAGGTCGTAGATGCGCTGGTGATAGCTGTCCAGGCCGACGCTGGCCAGCTGTTCGCTGACGCTTTCCGCCTGGCCGACCAGTTGTTCGGCAGCCTTGCCCAGTTGTCGGGTCTGGTCCTCGCTGCTGCGCACGTCGCCGCGCAGTTGCTCGACCGCCACCAGCAGCTCGGCCAGGTGTTCGTGGTTGCTCGCCGTGCCGGCGCTGATCTGCGCCACCTGGGTGTCGACATCGGCCGCCAGGTCGGCGATGCCGCGCAGTTGCTCGCCGGTGAATTCGATCTGTCGGGCGGCCGCTTCCAGCTCTTCGGCCTGACGCTGGATATGGTTGACCACCGCCGAACTCTGCTGACGGATATCGGCGACCATCTGCCCGACTTCTCCCGTGGCGGTGGCGGTACGCCCGGCCAGGCTGCGCACCTCGTCGGCGACCACCGCGAAGCCGCGGCCCTGTTCACCGGCGCGGGCAGCCTCGATGGCGGCGTTGAGCGCCAGCAGGTTGGTCTGGCTGGCGATGGACTGGATCACCTGGGTGACCTGCTCGATCTGCTCGGTACGCGCCCCGAGGCCATCGATCAGCTCGCGGCTGGCGGCGGCCTGGGCGCTGAGCTGCTGCATGCGGCTGATCGCCTGCTGCAGTTCGGCCTGGCCGGTGGCGCTGCTGGTGCGCACGGTCTGCGCCGCACCAAGGGTCTGGCCGGCGCGCTCGGCGTTGCTCTGTTCGGTGCGGGTCACGGCGTGGGCACCTTCGCCGATCTGTTCGACCGCCGCCAGTTGCGACTGCAGCTTGCCGGCCAGTTGCTGCACGGTGAAGGCCACCTGGGCGGCCGACAGGGCGTTATGGCAGGTGTGCTGCGACAGGCTCTGGCTCAGCTCATCCAGCGAGGCCGCCGGCGCAGCGTCGACAGGCGGCGCAGCAACCTTGCGCCAGGGCCCGAGCCACGGCCACAGGGCCAGCGACAACAGCGCGATGACGCCAAGATAGGTCGGCAGGTGCACTTGTTGCCAGACCACCAGCAACGCGAGCAGGCCGAGCACGTGCAGGGCCAATGCCAGCCGGTCATGCGTAAAACCAGAACCCATGGCGAACCTCATTGTTTTTATGGTGCCGGGATATCGGGCGCAGCAAGCGCCGAGCCTTGTTTCAGCTCATCGGCAGCGCAGGGCGTATCTGTAGAGGCGCGGCAGCCGCCTGGCCGAGTTGACCATCTCATCATGCGCCGGGCTATGGCACTTTGGTAGCAGAGGGTCGACTTCCGGGAGAGTGCCGATCAGCGCTTGAGGCTGTGACGCTTGACGAAGGCGCGGTCGAAATAGTCCTTGCAGCGCCCGTAGAACTGCCCGCCGGCGCTCCACTGACGCCAGCCGAACAAGGCACCGCCATCGCCACTGGCCAGCAGCAGCGGGCGCTGGCCGCTGGTCTTGAAGTCGCGCAGCGGCCCGCCACGCAGTGCCGCGCTCAAGTTGGCGGCCAGCACCGGCACCTGGCGCATGGAATACAGGCCGCTCTTGCGCACGCCAGGCAGGTTGGCGCAATCACCCACGGCGAAAATCTGCGGATGGGAATGGCTCTGCAGGGTCGGCGCGGTGTGCACGAAACCATCGCCATCGCAGCTCAGGCCGCTGTCGGCGATCCACGGGAATGCCTGGGCGCCGCTGGCCAGCAGCAGCCGACCGCCACGCCACACCGCCGCGTCGCCGCTGATCAGGCAATCACCGTCGATGCGGCTGATCGGACAATGCTCGCGCACCTGCACCCGGCGCATGCGCAGATGGCCCCAGGCGCGCATCCGCAACCCGGCACAGTGGCCAGCCAGCAGCGGCTCGCCGCAAAACAGCGCCAGCTGCGGTACCTGATCGGCCAGTGCCAGGGCCAGGGCCATTTCCACCCCGGCCACGCCGCCACCGAGAATCGCCAGAGGCTGAGGCTCGCGCTGCCAGGCCTTCCAGCCAGCGATGAAGCTGTCCACCGGCTTCACCGCCAGCACATCCATCGCGTCGCCTTCACGGGGCGGACAGGCGACCCGGTCGCCGGCATTCAGCGACAGCCAGTTGCCCTGCAGCACGCGGCCATCGCCCAGGCTAAGTTGCCGCGTGGCGGCATCCAGAGCAGCCACCGGCGCGACGATCAGTTCGACCTGGGCAGCCTGGCACAGCGCGGCCAGGCCGATCTGGCAGTCCTCGGCGCTGTAACGCCCCGCTACCAGCCCCGGCAACATGCCGGCGTACCAGGTGTGCGCGGCGCTGGCCACCAGGGCGATGCGACCCACCGGCCGCTCGATCAGCGCCCAGCGCCGCAGAACCCCGAGATGGGCCGGGCCTGCGCCTACCAGCAACAGATCGTAGTCAGTCATCTACACCGATATCCTTGTGAGCCTGAGCAGAGCGACAAGCCGCGCTGCGAAAAGCAGAGCGAGCTTTGACCGAAACGCGCCCGGAATGATCCGGCGCTCCCCGAGCATGGCGGCAGCGAGCCGTTTCGAGCAAGAGAAGAGACGCTTGGGGCAGGCTTTCGACACATTTTTACAGCGCGATTTATGCCGAAATCATGCGGCGGATGCCTGGGCAGGCAGCCGCTCCAGCACCCCGGGGTCGAGGCGCAACAGGCGCACGCAGCGGGCCTCGCGCAGCTCGCTGGGGCTTTGCGACGCATCGAGCGCGACCACCTGCCCGGCGAGGTTGAGCACCAGCGCCTCGCGGGAGAACACCCCGCTGTTGAGGCTGTAATAAGCCGCCACCAACTCGCGCAGCCCGAACGGCAGGCGCCAGCGAATACGCAGCGCCGAGCCGAAACTGGCGGCGCGCAGGCGGATGGCCTGTTCGATTTCCTCATCACTGAGGCTGCCGCCAGCGTCCTGCCAGTCCTGCATGCAGCGCAACAGTGCCAGCTCGCCGATGTTGTGCAACAGGCCGGCGGTGTAGCAGAGCTCGGCATCCAGCGACAGTTCGCAGGCCAGCCAGTGAGCGACCTCGGCACTGCGCTGGGCGGCGGCCCAGGTGCGCACGCCCTGCTCGGCCAGGCGCGGGTCACTGAGCCGGGCGTTGCGCT
The DNA here is from genome assembly GCF_013408425.1 of Pseudomonas flavescens. Lineage (NCBI taxonomy): Bacteria > Pseudomonadati > Pseudomonadota > Gammaproteobacteria > Pseudomonadales > Pseudomonadaceae > Phytopseudomonas > Phytopseudomonas flavescens. The sequence continues at coordinate 4,380,917 of NZ_JACBYV010000001.1, forward strand.
GCACGGAAAGCCCCAGCACCAGATTCAGGGTGCGTGCCACCCCCAGGCGCGGCAGGGCCTGGGCCAGGGTCTGACAGGGGGAGCCGTTGTGGTGAGCGGCACTGTTGGCGGCGGCGATCAGGCAGGCGGTGATCTGCGGGTCACGGGTGAACACCTGCTCCAGCTCACGCAGGCTCGGCTCGCTGCTGTTCAGGTACTGGCTGACCGAGTCACGCACCGAGGCCAATAGCGGCGCGCCCTGCCCTTCTTCGCGCATGGCGTCCAGGTAATCTTCGAGGCGGTTCACCAGCAGCGGACGAATCGGGCACAGCAGCTCCTCGCCCTCGCTGAGCAACAGCCCGGCCAGGCGCTGGCGCAGTGCTTCGGCGTTGAAGGGTTTGGCCAGATAGGCGGTGGGCGCCAGCGGCTTGGCGGCGCGCACGCTGTTGGCATCCAGGCGGCCGCTGATGAGAATGAACGGCAACGCCGGAGTACGCGGGTGGCGGCGCAACTGGCGCAGCAACTCCAGGCCATCGACACCCGGCAGCTCGCTGTCGGCGATCACCAGTTCCGGCAAACGTCGCTTGCAGCGTGCCATGGCCGCCTGACCATCGCTGACACGGATCACCACGGCGTCGCAGCGCACGTCGAGCACCAGTTGCTCGAGCAGATCGGCCGTCCACGGATCGGTATCGGCGATGAGAACTTCCGGTGCGCTGGCCGCTGCAGACATCCATGAACCTCTTCACATAGGTGTAAGAGGCTCAGTATAGACAGGTCAGCGAGCGCTCTGCCGCAGCCCGACAGGGAAAACGCAGGCAAAAAAAGACCCGCCGAAGCGGGTCCTTTTCAACGGCGTGGCTTAAGCCAGTTCGTCGAAGCACTCGGCAACGATGGCGATGCCTTTTTCCAGCTGGGCGTCCGGGATGGTGACCGGCATCAGGAAGCGCACCACGTTGTAGTAGGTGCCGCACGACAACAGGATCAGGCCCTTGTCGCGCGCCTTGGCGACGATCTTGCCCGTCAGCTCGGCAGCCGGTTTGCTGTGGTCGCCGCCTTCGAACAGCTCGATGGCGATCATCGAACCCAGGCCACGTACGTCACCGATCACCTTGTGCTTGGCAGCGATGTCGCGCAGGCCGGCCTTGAGCTTCTCGCCCACGGCGTTGGAACGATCCAGCAGCTTCTCTTCGTCGAACACCTTCAGCACGGCCAGGGCCGCGGCGCAGGCGATCGGGCTACCGGCATAGGTGCCGCCCAGGCCACCGGGAGCGATCTTGTCCATGATCTCGGCCTTGCCGCTGACGCCGGAGATCGGGAAGCCGCCGCCGACGGATTTGGCGAAGGTGGTCAGGTCCGGCACGACGCCCAGTTGCTCGGTGGCGAAGAAAGTACCGGTACGGCCAGCGCCGGTCTGCACTTCGTCAGCGATCAGCAGAATGCCGTGCTGGTCGCACAGGGCACGCAAGCGCTGCATGAAGGCTGGCGAGTTGACGTAGAAGCCCCCTTCGCCCTGCACCGGCTCGATGATGATCGCGGCGATGTCCTGAGGCTGGGCATCGTTCTTGAAGATGCGCTCGATGCTGGCGATGGACTCGTCTTCGCTGACGCCATGCAGCTCGCACGGCGCGATGGCGCGGTACACACCAGCAGGCATCAGGCCCATGCCGGCGGAGTACGGCGCCACCTTGCCGGTCAGCGACAGGGTCATCATGGTGCGGCCGTGGTAGGCGCCGGTGAAGGCGATCACGCCAGCACGGCCGGTAGCGGCACGGGCGATCTTCACGGCGTTCTCGACGGCTTCGGAGCCCGAGGTGACCAGCAGGGTCTTCTTGGCGAAGTCGCCCGGTACGCGCTTGGCGATTTCTTCGCACAGCTCGATGTAGGGTTCGTACGCCAGCACCTGGAAGCAGGTGTGGGTCAGCTTGGTCAGCTGTTCCTGAACGGCGGCGACCACTTTCGGGTGCAGGTGGCCGGTGTTCAGTACGGCGATACCGCCGGCGAAGTCGATGTACTCACGGCCTTCGACGTCCCACACGGTGGCGTTCTCGGCGCGCTCGGCGACGATCGGGTGGATCTGGCCGACGCCACGCGGTACGGCGGCTTGGCGGCGTTGCAGCAGGGATTCGTTGGTCTTGCTCATGGCTTCCTCATTCACCGCTCATCGTCGGTGTGGTTCAAGGATGAAATGACCGGGTCAGCGCCGTCGCAGCATACGATGATCGACTGCAACACTCGCCCCGATCACAGGGACTATTTTTGCTTTCACGCACTATCGGAGCGTAGCGAGCGAAGGTCAGGCAAGGCGGCGGGGCCGGGAAAAAGCGGAGTTGGCTGTTGCCAATGAGCATTTTTCCCGGCCCCGCCAACGCAGCATCACCGAAGCGCAGTAGCGACTACCTAGATGCTCAGGCAGAGGTACTTGATTTCCAGGTAGTCCTCGATGCCGTACTTGGAACCTTCACGGCCCAGGCCCGAGGCCTTGATGCCGCCGAACGGCGCCACTTCGTTGGAGATCAGGCCGGTGTTGATGCCGACCATACCGTATTCCAGCGCCTCGGCCACACGGAACACGCGGCTCAGGTCACGGGCGTAGAAGTAGGAAGCCAGACCGAACTCGGTGTCGTTGGCCATGGCGATCACTTCGGCCTCGTCCTTGAAACGGAACAGCGGCGCCAGCGGGCCGAAGGTTTCGTCCTTGGAGACCAGCGCGTTCTTCGGTACGTCAGCCAGAATGGTCGGCTCGAAGAAGGTGCCACCCAGAGCGTGGGCCTTGCCGCCGGAGAGGATCTTGGCGCCTTTGGAAACGGCGTCCTCGATGTGCTCCTTGACCTTGGCCACGGCCTTCTCGTCGATCAGCGGGCCAGTGGTGGTGCCGTCTTCCAGACCGTTGCCGATCTTCAGCTTCTCGACCGCGACCTTGAGCTTCTCGGCGAAGGCATCGTAGACGCCGTCCTGCACGTAGATGCGGTTGGCGCACACGCAGGTCTGGCCGTTGTTGCGGTACTTGGAGATGATCGCGCCTTCGATGGCCTTGTCCAGGTCAGCATCGTCGAAGACGATGAAGGGCGCGTTGCCACCCAGCTCCAGCGACACTTTCTTGATGTCCTGGGCGCACTCGGCCATCAGTTGGCGACCGATCTCGGTGGAGCCGGTGAACGACAGTTTGCGCACGATCGGGTTGCCGGTCAGCTCGCTGCCGATGTCGCCAGCGCTGCCGGTCACCACGCTGAACACGCCAGCCGGGATACCGGCACGGGTGGCCAGCTCGGCCAGGGCCAGAGCGGAATACGGTGTCTGCGAAGCCGGCTTGAGCACCATGGTGCAACCAGCGGCCAGCGCAGGGCCGGCCTTGCGGGTGATCATCGCGGCCGGGAAGTTCCACGGCGTGATGGCCGCGGTAACGCCGATCGGCTGCTTGATGACGATCAGGCGCTTGTCGGCCTGGTGCCCCGGAATGGTGTCACCATAGACGCGCTTGGCTTCTTCGGCGAACCACTCGATGAAGGACGCCGCGTAGGCGATTTCGCCCTTGGCCTCGGCCAGTGGCTTGCCCTGCTCGATGGTCATCAGGCGCGCCAGGTCTTCCTGGTTCTCCAGCATCAGCTCATACCAGCGACGCAGCTTGGCGGAACGCTCCTTGGCAGTCAGAGCACGCCAGGCCGGCAGCGCCTTGTCGGCCGCCTCGATGGCACGGCGAGTCTCGGCCGCACCCATCTTCGGCACGGTACCGATCACGTCACCGGTGGCCGGGTTGGTCACCTTGATGGTCTGGCCGCTGTCGGCATCAGCCCAGGCACCGTTGACGAAAGCCTGCTGGCGGAACAGTTGAGCGTCTTTCAGTTGCATGGCGGTCTCCTCTATCCTGGCACCACGGCACCAGAAGATGACGAAAGAAGCTGGGAGCGAACCCAGGTATGGGTAGAGCGACAGATTAGCCACTGCCTGGCCGTTCGAACGGGGTGTAACGCCCAGAGTTCAGCGTAACCACATGCACCGTTTGAAATATCAAACAGATCCTAAGATCAGCAGGGTTAAAGGGCAATAGGCCGTTCGAGAAAATTAACAACCCAGCCGATCACCGGCATTCGCACCGTCCCTCTTTATAGCCGAAGCCCGCCTTCCCCACCCGCCAGACGAGCCCCACCAGCAGCATGGACGCACGCCAGCGACATGCGTATGATTGCGCCCCGCAACGCACCAGTAGCTCAGCTGGATAGAGTACTGCCCTCCGAAGGCAGGGGTCGTGGGTTCGAATCCCGCCTGGTGCGCCAAATAGCTGTTTACCGCTGTCTCCAGCAGTCTACAGAACACCCTGAAAAGCCCGCTCTGTGCGGGCTTTCTTGTATCTGCCTGTATACCTCTGTCTACCCCTATACCTGACCACCGTGTACACCAGCGTGTACACCTGACTCAAATTAGAACCCGTGGTGTACAAGGCATGAAGCGCAGCGATATCAAGCGCCGCCCCCTGGCGGATACGACCCTAGCTGGCCTGGAGCCAGAGGGCGCGCCCTACAGGGAACTGGATGGTGGCGGGCTGTACTTCCGGGTAAAGCCCAACGGGCAAAAGTCGTGGAACCTCCGTTATAAGAAACCGGACGGTAAATGGTCATGGCTTGGCCTTGGAAGTTACCCCGAGGTGAGCGGATCTGCAGCCAGGCAGAAGGCAGCCGAGCTACGCACAGACCTTGCTGGTGGCAAAAACCCCATCGTCAGCAAGCAGGCCAGGAAAGCTGCTGCGTTAGAGGCAGCCACCAATACCTTCGAGGCACTTGCCCGAGAGTGGATTGATATTCGCGTTGCAACCTGGGCACCGACAACAGCGAAGCGCAACGTCGGCGCGCTAGAGCTGCATGTCTTCCCCGTGTTCGGTCGCCGCCTCTATAACGAGATCCTCCCTATCGAGTGGATGGAGTTCTTCAGAAGCATGGAACAGAAAGGCATCATTGAGCAGATGAGCCGGGTACGCCGCTCATGCAAAGAGGTATACGACCTGGCCCGCGTCACCGGCCGGGCGGTTCACAATCCGCTGCTGTTCCCTGGTCGCAACAGCCGCACCAAGCCGCGTAGCAACATGGCCTTCAACATGGCACTACGACGAATGGGTTATGCCGGCCAACAGACAGGCCACGGTTTCCGCCATGCGGCCTCCACGACCCTGCGTGAACACGGTTTTGCGAAGGAGCATGTAGGAGCACAACTATCCCATTCAGAAGATGGAATCGCCGGTGTCTACAACAAGGCCATCTATCTGGAACAACGTCGCAGCATGATGCAGTGGTACGCCGATCACCTCGATGATTTGAAGCGAGGGAATGTGGTGCCGGTCAACTTCGGCAAGGTAGTTTGAGGATGCAACTTCGGCACCCGTTCAAATCCGGTATAAGTGGTGTAGGAAGTGTAATCGCAGCGCTGAGATCCCCGCATACCATGGGCTACGGTGCTTTTACACCTTTTCTAAACAGCCCATACACAACGTGTTTTTTACACCACTGGTGTAATGAAATGAGAGAACACAGCACCACGCCTTGCGCAGCTGCCGGCCCCATACCTCAGCGAAAAACTACACGACAGCAATTGATCGCAGGCTTCTACGTGGCATCGCTGGGCGCGGGGTTGAGAGATGACTGAAGCGGGAGTCGGTATTTACATTGCCGGCATCTACCTTGATCCATTGATGGAAAACTTGGATAAGTTAGAGGAGCGATTCAAGGGGCTTGACCTCTATGCTGAGCTAGCTGATCGTCTCGACGATTCTTTCGACATGATGAATGCCGCTCGTGCGTATTGGGTGAATGCCGAGGCTGAGCCTAAGAACAGGGCCAGGGCAGCCAAAGACATTCTCGCCGTGTGGCACGGTTTCGACTCAGCAGTACAGGAGATCGAGTTCTCCGATTTAAATGCCTTGGCGCACACAGTTCGCCGGTGTATCCATCCGAGCAAATCGGCTAAAGACTCCGGCTTGATGGCGGCGCTTGCTATCTGCTATGCAGTCGAAGGCCTGAGAGAGGTCTACGACTACCAAATCGAACTGAGCCAAAGTCACATCACATCCGTCCCAAAGAACTTGACGGGCGAGTTTCCGGATCTGCGCCAAGTCCAGCTTGAGCGCGCCAGAGCGAAGCTAGTGCTCAATGAAATAAACGCGCGAGTAAGCCACGCCGACTACGTGGGCGAAGCACGCCTCGCGATGTTTGCCGCTGGCATTCATCACTATGCAGAGAGCCGATACAGAGCACCTAGAGGCTATCGAATAGGCGATAAGATGCTTTCAGCAATTAACCTATCTCGATCCAGTGCAGGAGGAGCTAAGGGTGCGAAGACAAACAGAGCTCAAGCTACTGAGAATGCCAGGTTGATATGCACTGAGGAAGGGCGCTTGAAACGACTCGATCCGCATATCAGTCCCTCGGAGTTCGTTGCCAGGCTTTGTGAAACGAAGAATCTAAGCCCACCTACAATCAGAAAACACCTCCGCTCACTGGGTCTTTATCCAGACAAAAAAAGGCTGTAATCAATTAAAAATTTTGCGGCGTATTAGAGTGAACCTAAGCCTACTGTTAGCTATTACACAGAAAGTCATTCTCTGTGCATGGCGCCTATCCCGATTAAGGTTCTCATGAATCTACTGCCCTCCAGTTGAAATCAAAACTCCTCATCTGATTTATCGGGCGGACCAATTTTTAAAAATTCACGATATAGCTCTTCGTAATTCGGTAGTGATTTGTTGAGGCGAACGGCTTTTTCATCTGGTAACCCGGCAATGGCGCGGAACCTCGGATAGAAATCTTGGCATTGACCGGGCTCTAGCATCCCAAGAGATTCTTTAGCTTTTCGAGAGAGTCCTCGCGGCGACCAAACCTGTCCTCGTTCGTCGATGACTACCAGCAGAGATCTATGACTAAAGCTGTTGGTGCCTCCAAGCCCTCTGCTCGACTCTGTTCTATGGTATTTCTGAAGCGTGAGTGCGACGACTAGGTTACGCTCGGATAACTTAAGCATGGACAGTAATGAGCCACGAGCGGCAAACATGCGATACCCAGTCTTGCTCCAAGCATAGTCCCCCCGCCCACCCTCGGCTCCCCAGGCCTCTGCACGATAAGCTGCCCTCCCGTCGATAGACCAACAACGGCCTATCTGATCATCCGCGACAGTCTTCATTAGGTTTCGCGTTTCATCTGATGGAAAATGCCTGTCAAGAGCCACCGCAGCAGCATAAGGATCATGTCGGTCTAGCTGTAGCTCGGGGTGGGACGCCTTTGTAATCCATTGCTGAACCGAGTGACCGTCATCGCCCAATTGACGCGTAATCTCCTCTTCGTTGTCTGGCAGCCACCTAAAGAATGCATCAGCTGACAGTACAGCCATGACTACAGATCGCGCATCGTTGGAATTGGCCAGTACGCTTCGAAGCGTGACAGTAGTGTCTCGCCCGATCGACCAACTCCCTGCGACTGGAAGCCAGTCAGCTACCATCTTGCCGTCCCGCAAGCCGAGCAATGGTGAAAGCAGCTTGCTGTCTTCACGAATGGCGCCCTTCTCACCGCCCTCCGGCATGGGCAAATCCGCCTCCTTGGGTAGGTCGAGCGGAAATGGATCGGTGAGATCGGCAAGCCAGAAGCCATCGGTTCTCGACAGAGTGTACTCCCTAAGGAACGCCGCCCAAGCATCCCCACCCCAGTCCTCGCCGACAACTACCTGGGTTGCCAGCAACTCACCGGCAACCAGCATGAGTGCATGCCATCCCAGATACACCCCATACCGATCTCGGCCCGGAACTTCCCCAGAAGACCATGACTCGTCAATGCTCCGTGGGCAATCGTGCATAGAACGCACGGTTTCATCCCAACGCTGCACCCACGCGCTTATGCGGTCTTCTATCTCCCAACCTGGACAACCAAAAACGTGGCACAAACGCTCGACCTGATGTTTGTTAAATTCATAGTCGAGGTGAAAACCATCCTGTGTGCGCGGCGAGCCTTCTGGCCTGGATACATACCGGAGCTCGCTATAGTCGCTTCGGGGCGCCGATGGAAAGGGCGACCGGTTTGCGGAGCCAAGTTTGGCAAGCAACCGTTTGCCGTCTTCGAATGCAAGCACGGACATTAGCTCACGAAGCACGTCTATCGCGAACGCACGCATGACAACGTGCGGGAACTCAGTTGAAAAGGCGATTCGTTCGAAAAACACACGATGAGAAGAAAATATCGGAGCTGCGTCTTTTGCTACGCGAGCGAACGCGATCAGCAGCCATAGCTGCGCATGCATTACATAAAAAGGAAGCTTCGCATCGCTGAAGGGCAAGCTTGAAGTAGATTCAAAACGCTCGATAAGCCGTTCAACGATATCAACGCTCCCGGACGCTACCAAGCGCCTAACCGCATGTGCAGCACGCCAGCGCATTGCTGCGGAGGGATTGCCAAGCCTGGCCCACACAAGCCCTGCTACGCATGTGCCTTCATCGGCTGGAACCGCAAATCGTGCACCCCACGGCCCATCCCCAACTTCTGCGGGTAGCTTTTCACCTGAATTCGCCAAAAGCCGTTCGAGGCCGACCGCAATTGCACTAGCACCAGCGTCAGGCGCCAACTTCGTTGCTAGGGCGAGCCAGGCGCTACCACCAAGTTCATCCGCAGTGCTCCGAAGCGCTGCAACAACCTGCTCGACAAGGGCTGCGCGGCCGGCATGGAAATGTTGCTCCAAGCCCCGCCAGCCGACCCACGCGTCGGAGCTTGAACTTGCAAGTTCGGCAGCGTGCTTGGTGGCCAATCGCAAACCCAAACTAGGCAGAGCATCGCGCATTGCAGCTGATGAATTACGCCACTCCTTTAAATAGTCTTCCAACCCGTAGACTTTTTCAGTAAGCGTGGCGGCAGTCGCTTCCACAACCGCGCGGACGAATCCGAGGCGCTCGGAAGGAGAGCTTGCTCGCTTGGCTAAGTCGATAAGTGTGGAAACTGACGAGCGCCGCCCCGACCACTCAACCTTCTGGTTGAGTATTTGACGGTCGATCTCATCCGAGTCCGTTAGATTTATCGGGAGAGCGTGCAGTGGCTCCGTTACGGCCGGCAGATGCCTCACCTTTTCCGATATAGGTTTGGATCCAAGGCGAACGAGCAAACCATCGATTCGAGTGCGAGCATGAGAGGATGCAGGAAGGCTACGCTCAGCGAGGGCATGTAAACGCTCGATGGTCTCCCGTGCCGGCGACAATTGATCCTCACGATCAATCTCGACAAGAAGAATGCTAAAGAACCACTCCCTTTTCTCTTTTGGGAGGCGAATAATTACCTCTGACGCGAAGCTTGATATACGCCAAGTCCAGGTTTCAGTGGGAGTGGCCAAGCCGATCAAAGCAGCGGCAGCTTCAGCTGAAAGCTTCGAATCGCGAACGAGGACAGTCAACGCTGGACCAAGTGACAGTCCGAGACGAGCAGCGTCACGATCGTCTAACCGCGCTAGGGTAGCTAACGTAGCCCGGCCAGCTATCGATACCATCGCATTTGCGTATTCAGTCCAGGGAAAGTTGCTGTCCTCGTTCTGATTTAACTCAAGGATCCGCGATAGGGTGTGCACCGCTGCAGGCGAAAGTTCAGATCCCGAATAATGGCCGGTTAGCTCCAACAAATGATTCGTACGGTCAAAATCATCCGACCCAATTGCCTCAGCAAGATCGAGCGCACGGCGAAAATACGCCGCAGCTTCTTCAGTGCTTACTCGCCATGCTGCGCGAGCGAGATCACCGTAGAAAGAGATTCTGGTTCCGACGTTGGTATCAAGCTGAATTCTGCGCTCGATATGGCCTGCCAGCAGGAGTGCAGCATCATGGCATTGAGGAACTCGCGATAGCCGAGCAACCGTATTGGTAAGCTCCGGTGTGAATAATCCTGGAGCACTAGCTGCCCACTCCGCCATACGATTGGCAAGTGTGGTATTGAGCGCACCTAACGCATCAGCAAGACCAAAAATCACTCGAAATCCAGTACGCGCGAGATATGCTTTCCCATCTCGATAAGGGTAGTTCGATGTTTTTTCGACGTCATGGACAAGCCGCTCAAACGCCGTGGTTAGCAGCTCGCCCCGCGTCTTTCCGTTCGGAGGCAGGATGATGTCAGCGACATCCTGCGCATAACTCAGCATCGGCAAGATCCGACTGCCAAGCGCACGCGAGTAACTCGATCGATTTTCCTCGTCGAGTCCATCGCGGCGCTTTCGCCGGTGAGAAGTGCCGTCATACTTCGGAGCTGCCAACTTCTGGTCAAGCACGCGCCTGAAGGCCGCATCGCCCCGAGACAGAGCGCCTGCAGGCACCAATGCGATGAATTCCACTGGAGCTATGTCAATCAACGCGGCGCGCTTACGGTTCAAGACAGCTCGAACGCCGGCGGCTAGTACGACGCCGTGGATCGAGCGATCACTCGGATGTTGGCTGGAATAGTCATAAATGGATGGCGTTGTAAGCGCAGTTCCACCAAGGATTCTTGCTGCCTCTTTCTCCATTCCGAGATCAATAGCCCGCGCTGTTGCCAGCACGCAGGCCGTCTCAAAGCCTCCGTTTTTGCCGTTATCAGAAGATGTGGCAGCAAGTGCTATGACAAGTCGTCTAACGTGCAATGGGTCATGACCGACAAACGCGAGTGCGGCTGCATAGAGTGCGCGAGACCGTAGCCGACAACGTAACAGTCGCGCTAAAAAGCGCGTTTTCGGTGGATGCGCCGAACATTGGTGTCGCTCGAGGAGATCGAATAAGTCCTGAAACTTAGCGAAGGCAGAAACCTCATCACGGCGAGCGAAGAGCTCAGCAACGCGCACATCGTTACCCGCCAGCATCTCAGCGTAGGCGAAGCCAACATCGTCCCACTGTCTTGAGATGCTCGATTCGTTAACGCGCGCTCTGGATTTATTCTGGGCAGCCCAATTGTGCCAATCGATTGATCGGCGAGCATGGCGGCGAGCTTCATCTTGGTCGCCTGCAAAAGCGCTCGCAAGTGCAAGCGCGGAATGTTTACCCCCAGTCCATCCAACATTGGTCGCGTAAAGACGTCGCAGGGCTTCCGGGTCACCCGACACTGCAGTCAGATCAGGGTGCTCATAAAGAAACCGGTCGGATCTCTCATGACCCGCAGCTACGAGCGACGCCTCCAGTAGCAAGCGTAGAAGGTCATCACGCCGACTCAGCTCCGCCGCCAGTGCTATCGCGGCAGTAATGCGAGATAGGCGGATGTCACGCACACTGACTCGAGAAGCGCCTCGGGGAACACGCAGGTCATAGGCCAGACAGATGAGCTGATCAGCATCGCGTAACGAGGTGAGCAATGCGGGTAGCGCCCGGGCTGCATAACTTGAAGTGAGCTGCCGTTCTTGGAGAGCGGCGATTACGCGGTCTCGACCCGCTTGCCTCGTACCGTAGCTCGTTCGTATCAGCGTTTCGATCGGTTCATCTCGGAACATCAGACCGTGTAACGTGCGCTCAAGCAAAGGGGCTAGGTCGGCCGCAAAGCTCTCAACTTGCTCCGCGATCAATCCGTGTGCCGCAGCCAGCTCTTCGACGGGAACTGGGGGAGCCAGCAAGGCGATACCTGTGAGCAGGAGGTCAATATCCGCATCGCTAGCACCGCGAGCACGTGCAGTTTCGCGCGCCTCATCAAGGCGCCTGAGAAGCAGAGCGTCGAGCACATCTTTGGGCTCTGCTGGCGTGCGAGGGAAACACACCGGATCAAACGGTCGTCCAGTCGTAATCAAGTTGTCGAGACAGCGAGGGTTGCGACCTGACCGTGTCTGTAGAGCCGCGATCTCGTCAGCCGAGGCGTTTGGTACACGCCTCTCAACAAGGCAACGTACCTCCGCGTCAGTGAACAGTGGAATGGTGAAGGAACGATGCGAGGCAATGCCGGTTGCCAGCTCGAGCCGCTCAGTTCGGCAAGATGCGATTACGCGAACGCCATCAATCGGATCGATGCTGATGCTTCGTATGAGAAGGTGTGCAAACGACGACGTCGCGCCATCACGCGCGGCAAGCCCTGCGTGGTCGATCGCGTCGAGCACAAGCGAAACATGTGCGTCGTTGCAAGTTCGCCGAGCCGTTTCTACTGATTGGGCGAGCCGTCGGCGGAAAGCCCTCAGCAAGCCAGTGACGTCCGCCACTGGCAATAAAATATCGCACAAGCCTTGCCCGGCCATGAGATTAGCAAGGTGCACGAGTGTCCTTTCGGCAAGATGGCGACCATCGGCCGGATCCCGCCAGCGCCCTGCGCCGAAGCCATCGAAAAGCACCACAGGGCCATCGGCTCGCAGTAGATCGGCAAGACCCTGCATCAAGACCGTCTTTCCCATACCGCCAGCTGCATGTACAACTAGAGGACGGCCAGCTTCCCGGGAGAGGTTTGCAATATCTCCAAGAACGTCACGCTGAATGACTAACTCGACTTCGGGAAACGCGTCAGGTGTGGGGTACAAGCGATCCTCGTGCTCCACCTCCAGCTCAGCCAGAACCGCCACCCGATCAACTCGCTTGTCCGTTTCGCTACCGGGCCCAGCCTTTATCCTGATGAGGTTACGCAGCTTGAGCAGGCGTTTCTCCGCATCCGGATCGCTTGGTTCACTCCAAGCCGCGAGCAGCGTTGAGACTTCACGCTCCGCCTCTACCAAGCTTCCTTTGCGACCGACCAGCTCCAACCGCGGCAGCAAGTCGGAAAAGGGGTAGTGGTACCCTTTGAGAGCCTCCCGGAGCTGGACTGCCTGATGGCCCACATCGCCAATTTCTTGGTTGCCGGCAACAACGGTCGAGATGGCCTCTCCTAAATTGCCGTGAATAGGCCTATTCGTCGCAAACTCGTACCGGACAACGGAATCCACATGGTCATCACCATGCTTCGCTCTAAGCTCTGCATCAGTTGTGGCAAATTTAGCCAAAGTTGATGCCAAGTCAGCCGCTCGAATTGGCGTATCAGCGTTCGCGATCGAGTATTTGAACTGAACGACCGTAACTCGCTTCGCACTGGCGACATCAGTGGCACCGTAGTACCGCACAAGATCGGCGATTTCGACGGCACCGGTTCCCAAGCTTTGCTCGTCTTGCTCATCAAATCCTTCGAGTGTTATGGAAGTAAGCTCGGAAGACGGCGGCAAAAGCTCAAGGGCTGTTCGAGCAGCCCAAGCCTCATGAAAAGCATGCCCTGCCTTCGATGCACGAGTTTTGTCGATTGCAATCGTTACCGTATCGGTTTTTTCGTCACTCATGATTGGCCTGGCGCATCTCTTCAAATCGTCCGGATCTCATATCCCAGCCAGGGCACCACCATCGACGACGGGTCATTAATGGTCCAGGCTCCAGGTCGCATTAGCGCGAAGGATTATTGGCAAGGCCTAATCTCTCGCTCCCTCTCGTTAACTGCTAAACCAACACTCCAATGGCCGCCAGTCTCCTGAACAAGATTTAGCAGATCGTACGTTCTGGTCATGTCGAGCAACCCAGAATGCCCATACGAGTTTGGCGAAAAGGCGGGGTCGGTTCGTTTGAGATATTGGCCAAGGGCACTCAGCGTTACCTTGCCTTCGCTGGTTCCTCCGGCAAGCAGAGCGACCGCATCGACGACGAATTTCGGTCGGCGTTTTACGACGGGCTTCTCTGGCTCGACTTTCGCTGCATCGTGTTTGTTGGCTTCAGCTCTGGACATCGGCTCGCGACTGTCCGCGTGCTCTGCGCCTTGCTCTTGGACATGATCGTCACGGCGCCACTCGAAAAACTGGTCGCTGGCGTTACGCAGCGCGGCAGGCGTTTTGTTCTCACCGACGATACAAACAGTGGCGCCACGCTCTCGAAGCTTCCGGCAGAGATAGGCAAAGTCTGAGTCGCTTGTAACCAAGCAGAAGGTATCTGCACGGTGGTCAAAGAGGGCCTCCAGTGCATCGAGTGCCAGCGCGATATCCGAAGTGTTCTTGCCTGCCGCGTACTGATACTGAAGGCACGGCGTGAAAGCCAAACGCACCAAGGCTTCTTGCCACCTGTTCGCCAACGTGCCGTGGTTTCCGTATCCCCTGCGAAGTACAACGCGCCCGAATTGAGCGACGACACGAAGAGCATGCTCAAGTATTTCTGGGGATACATTGTCGCAGTCCACGAGGACAGCTACACGTGCCTCTCCTGCCGGAGTCAAAACCGCCATTCCTGCTCCTTGCTGAATTACATCAAATTGACAGGCATCCGATGATCTGCAGTTTCAGCCTGTCTCCCTCTGGATACTCAGACAATGCACATGGCCCGCAGAGCATGTCAACGTGCCACCTCTTTCCTATTGCTTCAGCCTGATTCAGTACAGGCTTTGGGCGTAATTTCCGCAGGGGAAATTGCACAAAAAAAATGTAGTGACTGCCTTTTTTTCCGCTCAGTAGCCTCGCTCCTACCTTAACTAAGATCAGGAACGCTACTGTTGACTCCCCCCTCAAGTCGCCCACCGAAGCTACTACCATTCTCCCCCACTGACCTGCTCACGCCTGATCAGGTGGCAGCAGCGCTGGGACTCTCCCACCGCCCCCTGGCAGCCTGGCGCAGCTCGCGTCGTGACCCGCTGCCCTACGTCAAGGTGGGTAGCCGTGTGCGCTATCGCCGCCAGGATGTGGCGTCTTATCTCGAAGCGCGCCGCCGCACTGAAGGCGGTGTGGCATGAGTGCCGAGTCGCTGGCGAAGGCCAAGCGCAAACCCGCTGTTATCGATCTGACCCAGCTCGATCCAGCGACGACACTGATTCGTATGCCCGAAGTAGAAAGCATCGTCGGGTTGGCCAGGCCGACCATCTACAAGCTGATGCGCCAACCGGAGAGTGGCTTTCCGCTGCCGGTAAAACTGAGCGACAGCACTGCCCGTGGCGCGCCAGTGGCCTGGGTTCTGAGCGAGGTTCAAACCTGGGTGCGTGCACGCATCGCGGCACGTGGGAGGGACGCGGCATGACACCGGTTTTTCTCCCTCACGAAGCCCTGGAAGCGCTGGACGAACTTGGCTCAGTCGCACCCAACAGAGAACGCCTGGCCAACCTGCGGAAACTCCGAGACCAAGCCCTCGACCGGGGCGCTCATGTGCTCGTGCTGATCTGGCCAACGCTGGCCTGGGGAATGCTGGCGGTAGAGACGCCAAGGGACGTGGTGATCAAGGACGCCAGGCAGTTGGTGCCCAACGTCATGGCCAACCCTGAGCTGCTGGAGCAGATGCATCAGAAAGCTCAGCTAGGCAAGCACCTCACCTGGCTAAAGCTCGAACACCCACCGACGACCCACTAACGAAAACGCCCCCGGCTGCAACCGGAGGCGTCTGAGGTAAATCACTGTGCCCAATTACTCTATGACAAGGCCCGGCGTCGTGCAATGCGCTCGTGGAAAGCGCCAGCTTGCGCTCTAGCATCCCCCAGACTAATCTGCCCATGTCGCTGCAAATTCAGTGACCGGGCTTGGCCGCTCGACTATCTCTAGGCGCACAGGCGCCCACCATCCGAAAGCAGGCGCTTTTTTTGTGCCTGCAACTTCGTGTTATGGCAGCTGTGCGTGGGACTCCTTCGGGGGTGCCGGGTGCCTAGAGTCCCGGTCGGCCAACCCGCGTACAGTTGCCACCCTAATTTGCTTGGCCGCAAACGATGGCAGCTCCCGAACTCTAGGAGCCTCACACCATGAAGCACACGCACGCCCTTTATACGTCCGTAACCTGCCCCACCGAATACCAGAACGGAGGCCAGCACCATGACTGACCTTCTCCCCCTGTCCAGCAACCCAACCACCACACCGGTGCTGCTGATCGACACCAACAACTCCTACCTCGACCTGCAGGAAAGCGCCACGCAACGCCTGAACGCCGTACGCGGCCTGCTGCACAGCCTCGCCGCCATGAAGATCACCCAGGCAGACGCCATCGACGTGCAGAACCTCAGTGAAGCCGCCTACCTGCTCACCGAAGATGCCTGCGACCTGGTCAGGGCCGCGCACAAGGCAGCGATGCGCGAGGTGCGTCGGAGCAAGGAGTAAGTCGCCAGGCGCTACGTAGCGAAGAATGCCGATCAGACGCCAAGGACGGCTCATGGGGACGTCGCCTCCGCCCGAACCAAAAACTTCTGCCTCAATAACGTCTCCCGGGTTATCGCGACCAGTTCATCGATCTGCATGTCGGGCATTTCCGGCATGTCGGAGAGGCAGAATCTGGCTGGGGAAGTGAGTGGGTCGCAGGGCAGGGTTTTCAGCAGGTGAGGACGAGCATTTCGCGGATCAGAGGTACGGGCAGGATGCTGATGGCATGGCTGGCCGAGACCAGTTTGGCCATGAAGCTCAGGGAATTGCTGGAGGGAAAGGCTTCCGACTGTGCGCTGCCGCCCTTCAGCCAGTTCTCGACCACTGAGTAGAGGGTCAAGGGGGCGGAGCGAACTGGCGGCACTGGCCGCACAAAAGGGGATGGGGCTTCGCGCCTGTGCCGTGCGCTATGGGCGTGTGAGCCTCGCGTGTGAGCGTAATGACAGCGGTACTTTGACTGATCGCCACTGGAGCTGGCACCCCTCCCTTGGCTTTACCAGGCGCAAATAATCCTCACAATCGTAAGGATTAACCTTGCCGGATGTGAACAATCACAAGAATCCGCACAGTCATGCGGATTTATTTGCCTAAGCAGCATTTACGTGCCAAATTCCTCACGATCATGAGGATTCTATATGCAGACGACTCTCAAAAACGCCACCGAGCTCGGCGCCCTTATTCGCCTCGCGCGCAAGGCCCAAAACATCCGTCAGGACGATGCCGCCGGTAGCATTGGCGTCAGCGAGAATTTCCTTGGCAAGGTCGAACGCGGCAGCGAGAGCGTGCAGTGGGGCAAGCTGTTTCAAGTACTCGAAGGTCTGGGTCTGCGACTGATTGTCGATCTGCCGGATGAAGTCGAAACACTACCCGGTGAGCACGACGCATGAGGCGCGAACTGCAGGCCTGGATCGGCGAACGTCTGGTCGGGCACCTCTACGATGAGAACGGCATCTGGCGTTTCAGTTATGCAGATGACTGGGACGCTTTCGACCTTTGTCCGAATCTACCGGCCAAGAGCCAAACCATCGTCGACGGCAGCAGCCACCGCCCAGTGCAGTGGTATTTCGACAACCTGCTGCCCGAGGAAGGCCAACGCCAATTGCTGGCCGGCGATGCCCGCCTGGACGCCAGCGACGCCTTTGCTCTGCTCGCTCATTACGGCGCCGAGTCGGCAGGCTCCTTGACCCTGCTCGCACCTGGGCAGCAGTTGCCGAAAGGCGAGTTGCGCCCCTTGGCAGACGCCGACCTGGCAAGGCGTATCGAAGCCGTGCCACGCCTGCCGCTGACCCACGAGGCGCAAAAACGCATGTCGCTGGCTGGTGCCCAGCACAAGCTGGCGGTGGTGCTCGATCAGGGCGAGCTGTACGAGCCGGTTGGCGCCTGGCCATCGACCCACATACTCAAACCCGATCACCCCGAGCGGGCCTTCGCACACTCGGTGATCAACGAATGGTTCACCATGCGCCTGGCTGCACGCGTCGGCCTTTCGGTACCCGAAGTCAGCCGCCGCTATGTGCCACAGCCGGTCTATCTGATCGAACGTTTCGACCGAAAGAAGCGCGGAGAAGAATGGCAACGCCTGCACAGCATCGATGCCTGCCAGATGCTCGCGCTGGATCGCCATTTCAAGTACCAGGCCGGTAGCATCGAACGCCTCACGGAGCTGCTGACGCTGACCACATCGCCAGCCGTGGCACGTACACGCCTGTTCGGCTGGCTGGTCTTCAACGTACTGGTCGGCAATACCGATGCTCATCTCAAGAACATCGGTTTTCTGGTCAGCGGCCGCGGTCAACAACTGGCACCGTTCTATGACCTGCTCTGCACTGCGGTCTTCGAGACCCGCGCTTTCGACCAGGATCGCTGGCCGCAGGCAACCACCCTGGCCTGGCCGATCCTCGGTGAAAGCCACTTGGCCCGCATTGACCGCAATCACCTGCTCGACGCCGCCGAAGCCCTTGGTATCAAACGCACACCTGCCAACGCGCAACTGCAACGCATGCAGGGACGTATAGTCGTCGAGGCGGATGCACTGTTGGCGGAAACGGAGCAGGAAAATGCAGCGCTTTCGGCAGGCCGCCCGGAGCTGCGCGCTACGTTTGCCGGTGAGATGCGCTGCCTACGGATGATACGGGCCCTGGTTGCGGAGCAGGCTGCCCGGCTGCGTTGAAGCAGAACGTGTGAAAAATCGCATTTCTTTTACATGTCATTGGCCTGTGCGGCATTAGCCTGCAGAGCAAACAACGCACTTCATGCATCTCGATAAAAAGATCAGGCGATCTCGTAACAATCACAACCTCGATACATCAGCAGCTTTAATTTCCTACGCTGTCATTCAATCCCACCCATAACCTCCGCCCCCACCAGAAACTTCTGCCGCAATAACGTCTCACGGGTTATCGCGACCAGCGCATCGATCTGCATGTCGGGCATTTCCGTCATGTAGGAGAGGCAGAACCTGGCTGGGGGAATGGGTGGGTCGCAAGGCAGGGTTTTCAGCAGGTTGAGGGCGAGCATTTCGCGGATCAGCGGTACGGGCAGGATGCCGATGGCGTGGCCGGCGGAGACCAGTTTGGCCATGAAGCTCAGGGAGTTGCTGGAGTGAAAGGCTTCCGACGGTGCGTTGCCGCCCTTCAGCCAGTTCTCGACCACCGAGTAGAGGGTCGAGGGGGCGGAGTGGCTGACGATGGGGTGGCCGGCCGCATGTTCCGGCAGGAAGGGGTCGGCGTCGATGGCCAGTTGCGGTGAGGCGACCCACTGGAAGGTCATCCAGCCGATGAAGATGTCGGTGACGTCTTCACGGGTGGCGGGGTTGGTGAGCAGCGCCAGGTCGAGTTCGTGGTCGTTGAGCTTGCGGTTGAGCACGGCACCGACGTCGATGGTGATTTCCAGGGTGATCTCGGGAAAGTGTGCCTTGATCTCGGCGATCACGGCGGTCAGGCCGACCATCGCCGAGCATTCGTCGGCGCCCAGGCGCAGCCTGCGGTGCTGCTTCTGCTTGGCGGCGAACTGCTCGAGTTTCACGCTGTTGTTGAGCGCCAGCTCGGCGTGGCGCAGGGCGATATGGCCATCGGCGGTGAGGGTCATGCGCTGTTTGCTGCGGTCGAACAGCTTGACGCTGAGCAGCGACTCCATCTCCCGAATGCGCGAGGAAATGGCCGGCTGGGTAAGGTGAAGGTGGCGTGATGCAGCATGTACACCGCCCAATCGGGCAGTCCAGTAGAAGGCCTCGATCTGCATCAGGGTAATACGCATGATAAAAATCTTCCCCTCTTCTGTTCGCTGATTTTTATTATCGCCAGAAAAACATGCTTGCTAGGATCGGGCTAACTTTCTTGCCCAGAACGAATAATTAAATAGCGCATGTATATTATCGAAGCACTTCCTGAAGCGATTGATCCAGAAGAACTTTCCGTTCTTTTGCGCGCCGAGCCCGCGACTATCGGGCACTTCATTACCACCGGCATATTGAGCCCACAGATACGGGCGCATTTCGAAAATCTGCGCACCGTTGGCACTGCCGTCACGGTGAAGATGCCCGGCGCCGACGGCGGGATCTTACATTACGCGATGGGTTGCGCGAGGCCTGGCGATTTTCTGGTGGTCGATCGCTGCGGCGAAAGCGTGACCGCTGCCATGGGCGGCGCCATGGCCTATGCCGCCAAGCAGGCGGGCATTGCCGGGATCGTCATCGACGGTTACGTCACCGATCTGGGCGAGATTCGTCAGCACGGCGTACCGGTCTGGTCCTGGGGCGCCAGCGCCATCACCACGCGGGTGAAGGGCGAGGAAGGCGAATTCTGTACCGCGGTGCAGTGCGGTGGCGTCGTAGTTCGGCCGGGTGATGCGGTGATAGCCGACGAGAACGGCATCGTTATCCTGCCACCCGCCCAGGCATTGGCCCTGGCCCGCCGCGCCATCGAGTTCCAGGAAAACGAGAAGCACACGCTGGCGCGCCTGGCTCGCGGCGAGAAGTTTCCCGACGTGGTGGGCTCGCGCCCGCTGATCGACGCGGCCATCGGCAAAGCACGCTGATAGCGCCGTTCCATCGATAAACCGGCATCACTGCGCGCAAGGTCAGGCGCCACGACAATTCCAATACTGACCCGCTGCACTCTTCATCAGGTTTCTGCCCCGTAGCTCCCCCAAAAGAACAACAGGACTACCATGAAACTGTACTCGCTCCCCAGGGTGATCCTGGCTGCGCTGGGCTGCTCGATTGGCGCCAGCGCGCTTGCGGACGATGCGTCGTCCATCCATTTCAATGTGGTCGGTGGCGGTAGCCACAACTACACCTTTCGCGCCGTCGAGCGACCGTTCTGGAATGAAACCCTGCCCGCCAACTCGGGCGGCAAGGTCACCGCACGCCTGATGGGCCTTTCGGAAAGCGGCCTCAAGGGCCCGGAGATGGTTCGCGTGCTGCGCTCCGGCGCTGTGGAGATCGGCATGGGCGTGTTCGCCTTCGTGGCGGGCGACGATGCCGCCTTCGAGGGCATCGACCTGCCCGGCATGGCCGCCGACATCGAGACTTCGCACAAGATCGCCAATGCCTACAAGCCGGTGCTGGAGGCACGCATGGCCGAGCGCCACGGCGTCAAGCTGCTGGCCACCGTGCCCTATACCGCGCAGGTGTTCTTCTGCCGCGATGCCGTGCATGGCCTCGACGATCTCAAGGGCCGCAAGGTCAGGGTACGTGGCCGCAACATGGCCGACATGGTCGGCGCACTCGGCGGTTCACCGGTTACGCTGCCGTTCGCCGAGGTGGTCACGGCGATGCAGACCGGCGTCATCGACTGCGCGGTAACCGGCATGGGCTCGGGCAATGCCGCCAAGTGGTACGACGTGGCGGGCCATGTCTACGATCTGCCGGTGGACTGGTCGATCGGTTTCTACGCCATGGGCCTGCAGCGCTGGCAACAGCTTTCCCCTCAGGTGCAGCAACTGCTGCAGACCCAGGCGCAGGTGCTGGAGGATGCCCTGTGGACGGAAACCGCCAGGGAGAACCGCTATGCGCTGGCCTGCAACACCGGTGCCGCCGACTGCCAGATTCACCACCCTGCCGACATGCAGGCCAATGCCCCCAGCGACGAGGAGCGCGCCAAGCTGCGCGCCGTGGTGCTGCGCATCGCCAATGACTGGGGCACGCGGTGCGGCGCCGACTGCGTGCAGCAGTGGAATGCCACGGCGGGCAAGGCGATCGGCATCAGCCTGAAAGATCCCTGAGCACGGCGAAGGCCTCGCCCGATGCGGCACTTGCCGCGCTGCCCTGCAACCGTTCGCGGAGAAACCTGCTCATGCAACGTACCGACACCCCGAGCCTGCGGCTCATCAATCGCATCGCCAAGGTCAGTGCCTGGGTGGGCGGCATAGCCCTGATGGGCTCGGCCCTGATGATCAGCATCGACCTGCTATTGCGCCGCCTGTTGGGCTTTTCCATGGGCGGCGCTGACGAGATCGCCGGCTACGTACTGGCCATCGTCAGCGCCTGGGCGTTCCCCATCGCGCTGCTCAAACGCTCCCACCTGCGCGTGGACATCATCTACTCGCGCCTGTCGCTCAAGCCCAAGGTCGGCTTGGATCTGCTGGCACTGGCTGGCATGGCGCTGTTCGTCGGCACGCTGCTGTTCCATGTCGGCGGGGTGCTGTGGGATTCCATCGCCTATCGCTCGATTTCCACCACGCCGCTGCAGGTGCCGCAGTGGATTCCCCAGTCACTGTGGTTCGCCGGGTACCTGTTCTTCGCCACCACCATCCTGGTGCTGGCCTACAACAGCGTGATTCAGCTGCGTCAGCAACGCTGGGCGGCGGCCAACGCACTGATCGGCATCAACTCCGTCGAGGAGGAGATCGAGGAAGAATCGCACTCCGGCCGCCCTCACGACATTACCCGGGAGGGCCGCTAAATGTTGGCTTTCACCCTTATCGTGCTGCTGGGCCTGCTCGGCCTGAGCGTCGCTGCGGCGGTCAGCGTGGGCCTGCTGGGCATGTCGCTGGCCGAGCTGTTCTCGGCGCTGCCATTGAGCAACGCCATGGGCGAAATCGCCTGGAGTACCGGCGCCGAATTCCTGCTGGTGGCCATTCCGCTGTACATCCTGATGGGCGAGTTGCTGGTCTGCTCGGGCGTGGCCGGGCGCATGTACAGCGCCGCCGACAAGTGGCTGTCGTGGCTGCCAGGCGGCCTGATGAACTCGAACATCGGAGCCTCGGCACTGTTTTCCGCCACCAGCGGCTCCAGCGTGGCCACGGCGGCGACCATTTCGACCATCGCCCTGCCGGAGCAGGAGCGCAAAGGCTACCCGGCACCGCTGTTCCTCGGTTCCATCGCGGCGGGCGGCACTCTGGGCATCCTGATTCCGCCGTCGATCAACATGATCCTGTTCGCGTTGATCGCCAACCTCTCGGTACCCAAGCTCTATCTGGCGGCGACCATTCCCGGCCTGCTGCTGTGCGTGATGTTCGTGGCGATGATCGTGATCACCTGCATGATCTGGCCGAAACTCGGCGGCACCCGGCAGCACGCCACCTGGGCCGAACGCCTGGCGAGCATCCCCGACCTGCTGCCGCCGCTGGCGATCTTCGTGCTGGTGGTCGGCGCCATCTACAGTGGTTTCGCCACCGCCAGCGAGTCGGCGGCACT
The DNA here is from genome assembly GCF_013408425.1 of Pseudomonas flavescens. Lineage (NCBI taxonomy): Bacteria > Pseudomonadati > Pseudomonadota > Gammaproteobacteria > Pseudomonadales > Pseudomonadaceae > Phytopseudomonas > Phytopseudomonas flavescens. The sequence goes on from NZ_JACBYV010000001.1 coordinate 4,403,583, forward strand.
GGGTGTGCTGGCTGCGTTCGGCCTGGGCCTGTGGCGCCGGACCTTCACGTTGCAGAACCTGAGCCAGGCATTCGAATCCACCATGCGCACCAGCGGGATGATCATCTTCATCACCCTGTCGGCGTTCTTCCTCAACTTCGTACTGTCGGCCATCGGCCTGACGCCGACGCTGGTCAGCTTCGTCACCGACCTGGACATGTCACCGATGGCCACGCTGCTGGCGATCATCCTGTTCTACATCGTGCTCGGCTGTTTCATGGATACGCTGGCGATGTTGATCACCACCGCGCCGCTGGTGGTGCCGGTGATCGTGGCGCTGGGTTTCGACCCTTTGTGGTTCGGGGTGATCCTGATCGTGCTCTGCGAGATGGGGCAGATAACACCGCCGTTCGGCATGAACCTGTTCGTGGTGCAGAGCATTCGCAATAAAGGCAACTTCATGGATGTCATCTATGGGGCGTTGCCGTTCTGCCTGGTGCTACTGTTACTTATCGCGCTATTGATCCTGTTCCCGCAACTTGCACTGTGGCTTCCACAATTCGCGTGACGCTATTGATACCTGCGCGATACACGAATACTAACTGGACAAATTAAAACGACTGATTAGTTAAGATACGCTGCAAAAGGACTTGCACTATTACCCATCTTATTTCGCGACGCCGATCAGAAACCCTGCCGGCCACCACAGCCCACTCACTACAGCCCGCCCAACCCGCGGCGGCGCTCGGCTGCCTGAGCGCTTACAAACGGCTGAAATTTGCAAGACAATAACGCGCTAAATCGCGTTACTTATTGGTGCGTGCGCGCCATGGAAGTGCATTGAGCATCACTATCTGCGGTTTTTATCAGCCTAATAAAAACATTGAATCCGACTCTTCTGGTAGTGCCGTTGACACTCGATGGCAATGAGAAAAGAATCAATCACCGCGTATGACAACATACGACTAATAACAAAAAGGTGATACATGCCCGCCTATTTCATCACGGCCAACGCTGCCGTATCGGACACTTTCACGAGTGCCGAAAACAATGATCAAGCAACTTCCTTACTTCGCTCATCTGCCCATTCGCTGGAGAGAGCACCGTGAAAAACATTCTGACTATCTACTTCACCGCGCTGAAAGTGCTGATCGTTTCCAGCCTGGTGTGTATCACCCTGTTGATCTTCTTCAACGTCGTCCTGCGCTACGGCTTCAACTCCGGGCTGTTCTTCAGCGAGGAGATCTCGCGGCTGGCATTCGTCTGGCTGGTGTTCGCCGGGGCCCAGTTGATGCTCCATGAGAACGGCCATATCGGCGTCGATATCGTGACCAGTCGCGTATCGCCAACCGTCGGCAAATACCTGCTGCTGCTCACCCAGGTGCTGATGCTCTACGTCACCTGGCTGTTCCTGGAGGGCAGCTGGAAGCAGACGCTGATCAACCTGCATGTCGGTGCGCCATCGACTGGCGTGTCCATGGCGCTGTTCTACGGCGCAGGGCTGGTGTTCTCGGTGCTCAGCGCTGCGCTGATCACCATGCAGATGATCGACAACCTGAGAAAACCCGCGGGTAGCTACAAGCCGCAGACCGCCGAACCCGACACCCATGTCGCACCCACCACCCAAGCAGGGGTACTGAAGTAATGGCCCTCACCGTCTTCGTCGGCGTGCTGATGGCCGCCATCCTAATCGGCGCCCCCATCGCCTACGCCCTGATTCTCTGTGGCGTGGCCCTGATGTGGCTGCTGGGGTTGTTCGATGGGCAGATCATCGCGCAGAACATCATCAACTCCGCCGGCAGCTTCCCCCTGCTGGCCATTCCCCTGTTCATCATCGCCGGTGAGGTGATGAACAGCGGCGGGCTGTCCAAACGCATCATCAACCTGGCCATCGCCATGGTTGGCCACCTGCGTGGTGGCCTCGGCTACGTGACCATCTTCGCGGGCGTGTTGCTGTCCAGCCTGTCTGGCTCGGCACTGGCCGACGCGGCTTCGCTGACCGCGCTACTGCTGCCGATGATGGTCATCGCCGGCTACAACAAGAACCGCTCCGGTGGCCTGATCGCTTCGGTCTCGGTGCTTGGCTCGATCATCCCGCCGAGCATCGGCTTCGTGGTGCTGGGCGTGGCGTCCGGCCTGTCGATCACCAAGCTGTTCCTCGCCGGCATCGCTCCGGGGCTGATGATCGCCGTGGCGCTGTGCGTGGCCTGGTGGCTGGTATCACGCCGCGACACCGACGTGAAGCTGAGCCCCAAGGCATCCGGCAAGGAGCGCGCCAAGGCCTTCGTCGACAGCATCTGGGCGCTGATGCTGCCGGTGATCATCGTCGTCGGCCTGCGCTTCGGCGTGGTGACGCCGACCGAAGCGGGCGCCGTGGCCAGCGTCTATGCGCTGCTGGTTTCCGCACTGGTGTACCGCGAGCTGAACCTCAAGGACCTCAACGCGCTGCTGCTGCGCGCCGGCAAGACCACCGCAGCGGTGATGTTCCTGGTCGCGGCGGCATCGATCCCGGCGTGGATGATCACCATCGCCGACATTCCCGGCCAGATCATCGACCTGATCGCGCCGGTGATGGACAACCCGAAGCTGCTGATCCTGGTGCTGATGCTGCTGATCCTGGTGATCTCCATGGTCATGGACCTGACGCCCACCGTATTGCTGCTCGCGCCGATCCTGGTACCGGTGGTGACGGCGGCGGGTATCGACCCGATCTATTTCGGCGTGCTGTTCATGATCAATTGCTCCATCGGCCTGATCACCCCGCCCGTGGGTACGGTGCTCAACGTCGTCTGCGGTATCGGACGAATGCGCTACGAAGCGCTGCTCAAGGGCACCTTCCCGTTCCTGATCGCCGAAATCATCGTGCTGTTCCTGCTCGTCGCCTTTCCGCAGCTGGTCACCGTGCCGGCCGAATGGTTCGCCAAATAACAACAACCACAACAAGGATTCCATCATGAAGATGAAATTGACCGCACTCGCCGCGTTGCTCTTCGCCAGCAGTTTGAGCTTCGCCGCCGAGTACAACTCGCACACCATCAAATTCGCCGCCACCAGCCCGAAGGGCACTCCGCCAGCCATCGGCATGGAACTGTTCGCCAAGAAAGTCAGCGAGCGCAGCGGCGGCAAGATCAAGGTGCGCACCTTCCCCAATGGCGTGCTGGGCGGCGACGTGCAGGTACTGTCGTCGCTGCAGGGCGGGGTGATCGAGATGATGACCTGGAACGCCGGGCTGATGCTCAACCACGTCACCGACTTCGGCATCCTCGACTTCCCGTTCCTGTACACCGACACCGCCAAGGTCGACGCCATGCTCGATGGCGAAGTCGGCAAGATGCTCACCGACCAGTTGCCGCAGCAGAACCTGGTCGGCCTGGCGTTCTGGGAGCTGGGGGTGCGCAACCTGACCAACAACAAGCGCCCGGTGGCGAAACTCGAAGACATCGCCGGCCTGAAGATCCGCGCGCAGCAATCGCCGCTGTTCCTCGATGTGTGGTCGGCACTCGGCGCCAACCCGACGCCGCTGCCGTTCACCGAAGTGCACACGGCGCTGGAGACCGGCACGGTCGACGGGCAGGAGAACCCGGCCGCGCTGATCCTCGCCTCCAAGTTCAACGAGGTGCAGAAGTACCTGAGTCTCACCCATCACAACTACAACCCGCAGATCGTCCTGATCGGCAAGACCTTCTGGGACACGCTCAACGACGACGAGAAGAAGCTGATCAGCGAGGTGGCCATGGAGGTGCGCCTGGAGCAGCGGCAGATCTCCCGCGAAGCGGACAGCAAGGCTATCGCCGAACTGGAAGCGTCGGGCATGACGGTGAACGCGCTGCCGGATGAAGAAGTCGCCCGTATCCAGGAAAAGATCCGCCCGGTCGTCGACAAGTACGCCGCCAAGATCAATCCCGAGCTCGTCAAGAAAGTCTACGAGGCCATGGACGTCGCCCAGCCCTGAACACCTGTTCATGATCTTCCGCCCCCAGGTTCGTCGATTTTGGTAGCCAAGGGGCGGGAGCTGACGGCTGATCGCCCCTTGTGGGAGCGGGCCATGCCCGTGATTTCGCGGGCATGGCCCGCTCCCACAGGTACTGCATCAATGGCTACTTCTGCCTTGGAGCTGCCACGTCATGCACACAACGATCGTGAACAGTCCCTAAGCACCGCAGCGTCGCTGCACGAACAAGCGCGCCCGATCGCTCGGGCGCGTTCTGCCTGTCATAGAGGAAACCCATGAAAATTTCGGTCGCGCAGATACACCCCATTCCCGGCAACCCGACCCAGACCATCGAGAAAGTCGCCGAGCTGTCACGCCAGACGGCACTCGAAGGCTCGCGCCTGATCGCCTTCCCAGAATGCCTGCTCACCGGCGGCTCGTTCGACAGCCGTGAAGATCTGGAGCGTGGCGCTATCGATATCGAAGCGCTGGCCCCGCTGCTGGCCGTGAGCGCGGAGACGGGTATCTACATCATCGCCGGCTTCTACGAACGCCGCCCGGACGCCATCTTCAACACGGCAGCGCTGATCGGCCCCGAAGGTGTCGTGGGCCTGCATCGCAAACGTCACCTGCCGTTCATGATCGGTGACCGCTTCACCGATACCCCGGATGAGTGGACACCGCCGGTGTTCGATACCGAGATCGGTCGCATCGGCATGGCCATCTGTTATGAAATCCGTTTCCCGGAAGTGGTACGCACCCTGGCCCTGGAAGGCGCCGACATCGTCGTGTTGCCGGCCGCCTGGCCAGAGCAGGCGCGCATGCTGCCGGACATCTTCAGCACCGTGCGGGCAGCCGAGAACATCGTCTACTTCGTGGCCCCGAACCGTAACGACATGGATGGCGGCATGCAGTTCATCGGCATGAGCCACATCATCGAGCCGTCCGGCAAGACGCTGGTACGTGCTGGCGCGGAAGATGGTGTGTTCACCGTCGAGATCGACGTCGAGAAGGCCCGCAACAAGTCGCTGATCCGTGAACCCGGCGTGTTCGAAGTGCATCCCTTCCGCGATCGCCTGCCCGATACCTACCGCATCTGAGGTGACCCGATGACCAGCACGCTCAAACAGTTGATGGCCCGCTCGCACACCTACGGCATGAACATCTACGGCACGTCGTCGATGGCCATCGAGGTGGCGGGCAACTGGGGCCTGGATTTCGTTTTCATCGATGCCGAGCACACTTCGCTGGGTGTCGACCGCGACATGGAAAAGCTCATCCTGGCAGCCAAGTGCTCGGGTATTCATAGCCTGGTGCGGGTACGCGGCACCCTCGAGTGGGATATCCGCAAGGCGCTGGAAATGGGCGCTTCGGGGGTGATCATTCCGCAGGTGCACAACGCCGAGCAGATGCGCACCATCATCCGCTACAGCAAATTCCCGCCCATGGGGCGCCGTGGCGGTGACAGCTCGGTGCGCTCGGCCAACTACGCAGGGCCGAACTTCGACTGGGGCAGTTATACCCAGGCAGAGAATGAACGCAGCGTGATCGTACCGATGGCGGAGAGCTACGAGTTCTTCGACAACATCGACGAGATCCTCGACGTCGAGGGTATCGACGCCGTGCACTTCGGCCCAGCCGACTACTCCCTGTCGCGCCAATTGCCAGTCGACTATCGACTGGGCAACCCTGAAGTGCTGCAACGCCTGGAGCTGCTGATCGAGAAATGCCACGCCCGCTCGATACAGGTCATGGTGCCCTGCTTCCCCGCCGACGGCGAAACCGCCAAACGCCTGCTCGAGATGGGCAGCGACATGCTGCTTATGGGCAGCGACCTGTCCTGGCTCAACCAGGGCGGGCGCAGCATCGCTGCGGTCAAGGAACAGCTGCAATAACCGAGTAAAGCGCCAAACAACGAAGCCCGCATAAAGCGGGCTTCGTCGTTTTAGAGAAACGGGCCATTGCAGGAGCCGGCTTGCCGCGATGCTCTTGACCGCAGCTCGCCAGCAAGCTGGCTCCTACACGTGCTCCGTAGCCTGGGCTGGCGACGCGAAACCTGGCGCGCTATCCGTAGGGTGGAAGACGCTTCACCCTTCCACCACTGCCCCACGCGCAGGACGACCTGCTGTAGGAGCCAGCTTGCCGGCGATGCTCTTGATCGCGGCTCGCCAGCAAGCTGGCTCCTACACGTGCTCCGTAGCCTGGGCTGGCGACGCGAAACCTGGGGCGCTATCCGTAGGATGGAAGACGCCCCACCCTTCCACCACTGCCCCACGAGCAGGACAGCCTGCTGTAGGAGCCAGCTTGCTGGCGATGCTCTTAACCGCGGCTCGCCAGCAAGCTCGCGCCTACGTGCGGGCCGCCACAGCCTTTTCTGGCGCCGAAAAGACGAAACCCCAGACCTCTGTCGAGATCTGGGGTTTCTGGTAGAAGCTTGACGATGACCTACTCTCACATGGGGAGACCCCACACTACCATCGGCGATGCATCGTTTCACTACTGAGTTCGGGATGGGATCAGGTGGTTCCAACGCTCTATGGTCGTCAAGCAATCCGGTTGGGGAGTCGATGTTTAGGTCGCTTCCCCGAATTGGGTATGTGATATCAGTTGGTATTGCGTGTTCTTGCAAATTTTCGGCATTACTGTCGACTTCTACCGTCTAACAGCCAAATTGTTTGGGTGTTATATGGTCAAGCCTCACGGGCAATTAGTACTGGTTAGCTCAACGCCTCACAACGCTTACACACCCAGCCTATCAACGTCGTAGTCTTCGACGGCCCTTTAGGGAACTCAAGGTTCCAGTGAGATCTCATCTTGAGGCAAGTTTCCCGCTTAGATGCTTTCAGCGGTTATCTTTCCCGAACATAGCTACCCGGCAATGCCACTGGCGTGACAACCGGAACACCAGAGGTTCGTCCACTCCGGTCCTCTCGTACTAGGAGCAGCCCCTCTCAAATCTCAAACGTCCACGGCAGATAGGGACCGAACTGTCTCACGACGTTCTAAACCCAGCTCGCGTACCACTTTAAATGGCGAACAGCCATACCCTTGGGACCGGCTTCAGCCCCAGGATGTGATGAGCCGACATCGAGGTGCCAAACACCGCCGTCGATATGAACTCTTGGGCGGTATCAGCCTGTTATCCCCGGAGTACCTTTTATCCGTTGAGCGATGGCCCTTCCATACAGAACCACCGGATCACTAAGACCTACTTTCGTACCTGCTCGACGTGTCTGTCTCGCAGTCAAGCGCGCTTTTGCCTTTATACTCTACGACCGATTTCCGACCGGTCTGAGCGCACCTTCGTACTCCTCCGTTACTCTTTAGGAGGAGACCGCCCCAGTCAAACTACCCACCATACACTGTCCTCGATCCGGATAACGGACCAGAGTTAGAACCTCAAGGTTGCCAGGGTGGTATTTCAAGGTTGGCTCCATGAGAACTGGCGTCCCCACTTCAAAGCCTCCCACCTATCCTACACAAGCAAGCTCAAAGTCCAGTGCAAAGCTATAGTAAAGGTTCACGGGGTCTTTCCGTCTAGCCGCGGATACACTGCATCTTCACAGCGATTTCAATTTCACTGAGTCTCGGGTGGAGACAGCGCCGCCATCGTTACGCCATTCGTGCAGGTCGGAACTTACCCGACAAGGAATTTCGCTACCTTAGGACCGTTATAGTTACGGCCGCCGTTTACCGGGGCTTCGATCAAGAGCTTCGCGTTAGCTAACCCCATCAATTAACCTTCCGGCACCGGGCAGGCGTCACACCCTATACGTCCACTTTCGTGTTTGCAGAGTGCTGTGTTTTTAATAAACAGTCGCAGCGGCCTGGTATCTTCGACCGGCATGTGCTTACGGGGTAAACCCTTCACACTCACCGGCGCACCTTCTCCCGAAGTTACGGTGCCATTTTGCCTAGTTCCTTCACCCGAGTTCTCTCAAGCGCCTTGGTATTCTCTACCTAACCACCTGTGTCGGTTTGGGGTACGGTTCCTAATTACCTGAAGCTTAGAAGCTTTTCCTGGAAGCATGGCATCAACCACTTCATCGTCCTAAAGGACAACTCGTCATCAGCTCTCGGCCTTGAACGCCCGGATTTACCTAAGCATTCAGCCTACCACCTTAAACACGGACAACCAACGCCGTGCTGGCCTAGCCTTCTCCGTCCCTCCATCGCAGTAATTAGAAGTACGGGAATATTAACCCGTTTCCCATCGACTACGCATTTCTGCCTCGCCTTAGGGGCCGACTCACCCTGCGTCGATTAACGTTGCGCAGGAAACCTTGGTCTTTCGGCGTGGGAGTTTTTCACTCCCATTGTCGTTACTCATGTCAGCATTCGCACTTCTGATACCTCCAGCAAGCTTCTCAACTCACCTTCACAGGCTTACAGAACGCTCCTCTACCGCTCATCCTAAGATGAACCCGTAGCTTCGGTGTATGGTTTGAGCCCCGTTACATCTTCCGCGCAGGCCGACTCGACTAGTGAGCTATTACGCTTTCTTTAAAGGGTGGCTGCTTCTAAGCCAACCTCCTAGCTGTCTAAGCCTTCCCACATCGTTTCCCACTTAACCATAACTTTGGGACCTTAGCTGACGGTCTGGGTTGTTTCCCTTTTCACGACGGACGTTAGCACCCGCCGTGTGTCTCCCGTGCTGACACTTGCTGGTATTCGGAGTTTGCATCGGTTTGGTAAGTCGGGATGACCCCCTAGCCGAAACAGTGCTCTACCCCCAGCAGTGATACACGAGGCGCTACCTAAATAGCTTTCGAGGAGAACCAGCTATCTCCGAGCTTGATTAGCCTTTCACTCCGATCCACAGGTCATCCGCTAACTTTTCAACGGTAGTCGGTTCGGTCCTCCAGTTAGTGTTACCCAACCTTCAACCTGCCCATGGATAGATCGCCCGGTTTCGGGTCTATACCCAGCGACTAAACGCCCTATTAAGACTCGCTTTCGCTACGCCTCCCCTATTCGGTTAAGCTCGCCACTGAATATAAGTCGCTGACCCATTATACAAAAGGTACGCAGTCACAGAACAAGTCTGCTCCCACTGCTTGTACGCATACGGTTTCAGGATCTATTTCACTCCCCTCTCCGGGGTTCTTTTCGCCTTTCCCTCACGGTACTAGTTCACTATCGGTCAGTCAGTAGTATTTAGCCTTGGAGGATGGTCCCCCCATATTCAGACAAAGTTTCTCGTGCTCCGTCCTACTCGATTTCATTGAAAAGAGATTTTCGTGTACGGGGCTATCACCCACTACGGCGGCACTTTCCAGAGCCTTCCACTAATCTCAAATCAACTTAAGGGCTAGTCCCCGTTCGCTCGCCACTACTAAGGGAATCTCGGTTGATTTCTTTTCCTCAGGGTACTTAGATGTTTCAGTTCCCCTGGTTCGCCTCATGCACCTATGTATTCAGTGCATGATACCCAGCTTATGCTAGGTGGGTTCCCCCATTCAGAGATCTCTGGATCACAGTCTGTTTGCCGACTCCCCAAAGCTTATCGCAGGCTACAACGTCTTTCATCGCCTCTGACTGCCAAGGCATCCACCGTATGCGCTTCTTCACTTGACCATATAACCCCAAGCAATCTGGTTACTGTCTATAACGTGAAGACGACATTCGCCGAAAATTTGCACTTGAGAACAACGCAAATTTTACCTTGACCAGATCAATTACCAGTGAAAGTAATCAATCAGTCACTTCTATCACATACCCAAATTTTTAAAGAACGATTTTTCTGACTGGTCAAAGACCAGAAATCAACACTCTTCTGCCTAAACAGGAATGCTCATTTCTGAACTCTAATTCACATCAACAACGGCTGTAAGTGGTGGAGCCAAGCGGGATCGAACCGCTGACCTCCTGCGTGCAAGGCAGGCGCTCTCCCAGCTGAGCTATGGCCCCAAATACTTCCAAGGCCTGCACCCTCAACAATTGGTGGGTCTGGGCAGATTCGAACTGCCGACCTCACCCTTATCAGGGGTGCGCTCTAACCAACTGAGCTACAGACCCAATCGTCTTTCGCAATGAATCAAGCAATTCGTGTGGGTACTTATGAGAAGCTGGGATCTTCGATTAAGGAGGTGATCCAGCCGCAGGTTCCCCTACGGCTACCTTGTTACGACTTCACCCCAGTCATGAATCACACCGTGGTAACCGTCCTCCCGAAGGTTAGACTAGCTACTTCTGGTGCAACCCACTCCCATGGTGTGACGGGCGGTGTGTACAAGGCCCGGGAACGTATTCACCGTGACATTCTGATTCACGATTACTAGCGATTCCGACTTCACGCAGTCGAGTTGCAGACTGCGATCCGGACTACGATCGGTTTTATGGGATTAGCTCCACCTCGCGGCTTGGCAACCCTTTGTACCGACCATTGTAGCACGTGTGTAGCCCTGGCCGTAAGGGCCATGATGACTTGACGTCATCCCCACCTTCCTCCGGTTTGTCACCGGCAGTCTCCTTAGAGTTCCCACCATAACGTGCTGGTAACTAAGGACAAGGGTTGCGCTCGTTACGGGACTTAACCCAACATCTCACGACACGAGCTGACGACAGCCATGCAGCACCTGTGTCTGAGTTCCCGAAGGCACCAATCCATCTCTGGAAAGTTCTCAGCATGTCAAGGCCAGGTAAGGTTCTTCGCGTTGCTTCGAATTAAACCACATGCTCCACCGCTTGTGCGGGCCCCCGTCAATTCATTTGAGTTTTAACCTTGCGGCCGTACTCCCCAGGCGGTCAACTTAATGCGTTAGCTGCGCCACTAAAATCTCAAGGATTCCAACGGCTAGTTGACATCGTTTACGGCGTGGACTACCAGGGTATCTAATCCTGTTTGCTCCCCACGCTTTCGCACCTCAGTGTCAGTATCAGTCCAGGTGGTCGCCTTCGCCACTGGTGTTCCTTCCTATATCTACGCATTTCACCGCTACACAGGAAATTCCACCACCCTCTACCGTACTCTAGCTTGCCAGTTTTGGATGCAGTTCCCAGGTTGAGCCCGGGGCTTTCACATCCAACTTAACAAACCACCTACGCGCGCTTTACGCCCAGTAATTCCGATTAACGCTTGCACCCTCTGTATTACCGCGGCTGCTGGCACAGAGTTAGCCGGTGCTTATTCTGTCGGTAACGTCAAAACAGCAAAGTATTAATTTACTGCCCTTCCTCCCAACTTAAAGTGCTTTACAATCCGAAGACCTTCTTCACACACGCGGCATGGCTGGATCAGGCTTTCGCCCATTGTCCAATATTCCCCACTGCTGCCTCCCGTAGGAGTCTGGACCGTGTCTCAGTTCCAGTGTGACTGATCATCCTCTCAGACCAGTTACGGATCGTCGCCTTGGTGAGCCTTTACCCCACCAACTAGCTAATCCGACCTAGGCTCATCTATTAGCGCAAGGCCCGAAGGTCCCCTGCTTTCTCCCGTAGGACGTATGCGGTATTAGCGTTCCTTTCGAAACGTTGTCCCCCACTAATAGGCAGATTCCTAGGCATTACTCACCCGTCCGCCGCTGAATCAGGGAGCAAGCTCCCGTCAACCGCTCGACTTGCATGTGTTAGGCCTGCCGCCAGCGTTCAATCTGAGCCATGATCAAACTCTTCAGTTCAATACTGCATTGGGTTTTGAGAAAACCCTAAACTTGGCTCAGCAATCGCAAACCCCTCTATCGCTAGAGAGTTAACTCTCGAATTAACGAGTGTTTACTTGTGATGCTGATAATCTTGCGATCACTCAGTCTTAACCCACAAGCACCCACACGAATTGCTTGATTCAGTTGTTAAAGAACGTTTGGTTAAGTCTTTCGTCTCAACCGAGGCGCGCATCTTACAGCAGCCTCATTTCCTGTCAAGCTGTTTTTGAAGAACTTTTTCTTTCTTCTCAACACCTTGCAGCGCCCCACCAGATCATCTTCTCTCCAGCGGGAGGCGCATTCTACAGCGTTACAAACCGCTGTCAACACCCTCTTTACCGCCTTCGATCAAACCTGATCGAACCATCAACAGAACCACTCAAACCACCCTGTCGATGCCGGCGCATTCTACTCGAATTCGCCGTCCGTGCAACCTTTATTTTCGTCTAACTCATTGTTTAGCAAGGAGTTTTCAGATCAGGCCGCGCCGGAAGTGGTGCGCATTATAGGCCCCCACGAAATCAGGTCAAGGGCTTATTTCATCCAATTGCAATAAAACCGCTCAGTCGGCTTTCCCTCTATATAAGCAGCAGCTCAGAAGCCGCTATCTGAGTCCCAGGCGCTTGGCCAGGCGCTGCAGGTTGGCACGGTCCATATCCAGTTCGCGGGCTACATCGGCCCAGCGCCCGGCATGGCGAGCCAGTGCAGCCTCTATAAGGCGCCGCTGGTAGTCATCCACTGCATCGCGCAGCCCTAGGCCAGCGCTCGACGCTTCGGCAGCATCGCTCACGGGGCGCTCTTCTTGCCCTGGAGTCACGGTGGATGGATGCAGGTCCAGTGCGCGGCTATCGATGGTGAGTATCTGCGGGCGTTCCACGCAGGCCGACAACGCCTTGATGGCCGCGCGGCCGATCAGGTGCTCCAGTTCCCGGACATTGCCCGGCCAGTCATGCTGCAACAGGGTTTTCTGAGCATCGGCCGCGAGACGCAGGCTACGCAGCCCAAGCCGTGCCCGGTTATCTTCCAGGAAGTAGCCGGCGAGTAGCAGCACATCGCGCCCCCGCTCGCGTAGTGCCGGCACCTTGAGCGGGTACACGCTAAGGCGATGATAGAGGTCGGCGCGAAAGCGCCCGGCGCGCACTTCTTCGGCCAGGTCACGGTTGCTGGCGGCCAGCACCCGCACGTCCACACGGTGCTCGCGGTCCGAGCCTACCCGTTGTAGCTGGCCACTCTGCAGCACCCTCAACAGCTTCGACTGCACGGCAAGCGGTAGCTCGCCCACCTCATCGAGAAACAGGGTGGCGCCATCGGCCACCTCGAATTTGCCACGCCGCTCACTGACAGCCCCCGAGAATGCCCCACGGACATGACCGAACAGCTCGCTCTCCACCAAGGTATCGGGCAACGCCGCACAGTTGATGCTGACCATCGGCCGCGATGCACGCGCGGATGCCGCATGCAGTGCTTCGGCGACCAGTTCCTTGCCCACACCGGTTTCGCCACTGATGAGGACGGTCAGGTCACTGCCGCCGACCAGCGCTATCTCCTGAAGCAGGGCCTTGTGCCTGGAGCTCTGACCGATCATCTCCCGGGGGCGCACGGCGTCGGCCGCCTGCTTATAGAGTTCGGCGCGGCGCTGTTCGTCCTCCACGCGCCCCATCAGCAGGCTGATCCGCTCGGCGGCAGCCACCGTCGCGGCGGCCAGGCTGGCGAAAGCCTCCAGCATGCCGAGGTCGACACGGCCAAAGCTGCTCGACTGCAGCGAGTCCAGAGTCAGCAGCCCCCAGAGCTGCTCCTTTATATAGAGCGGACAACCCAGGCAGTCATGAACCTCGAGATGGCCATGCTGCCCGTCGAGCAGCCCATCATAAGGATCGGGCAGTTCGCAGTCTGCGGCGAAGCGGGTGGGGCCACGGTGCTGCAGCAACTCGTGCAAACGGGGATGCTCGCTCACCTTGAAACGCCGGCCCATGGTATCGGCACTGAGCCCCTCCACCGAGAGCGGCACCAGCACGTCGCCATCGAGCCTGAGCAGTGCCACCGCATCACAGGGAAACAGCTGCCGCAGCGCAGCAAGCAGCCGACGATAGCGCTCGCTTTCGGGTAGTTCACGGGACAGGTCATCGACCAATGGCAGCAGAGAGACAAGCAGGGGGCTGGAGGTCATAAAGACACCAAGAGAGTCATATAGACGCTAAATAGAACGGGTCGAAAAGACTCATAGCACGCGCAAGCCCAGCAATCCAGCGGCTTTGCGAGTTGGCACGGGATCTGTAATGACCAAGGCAACCAATCTTCATGCCTTGCGACAGGAACCATCACCATGCTGACCAGCCAACAACGCACCCTTATCAAAGCCACCGTCCCATTACTGGAAACCGGCGGTGAAGCGCTGACCCGACACTTCTACGCCATGATGCTGAAGGAGTATCCCCAGGTTCGCCCGCTGTTCAACCAGGCCCACCAGGCCAGCGGCGACCAGCAACGTGCCCTGGCCAACGGCGTGCTTATGTACGCCCGGCATATCGACCAGCTCGAAGCACTCGGGCCGCTGGTGGGCCGCATCGTCAACAAGCACGTGGCCCTGCAGATCCTGCCGGAACATTACCCCATCGTCGGCACTTGCCTGCTGCGCGCCATTCGCGAGGTACTGGGCGAGGAGATCGCTACCGATGAGGTGATCGACGCCTGGGCTGCCGCTTACGGGCAGTTGGCAGACATTCTGATCGGTGCCGAGGAAAGCGCCTACCGCGAACACGAGCAGGCGCCGGGCGGCTGGCGTGGTTCGCGGGACTTCAAGGTGGTGGCCAGAACCGTGGAAAGCGAGGAGATCACCTCCTTCCATCTGGCGCCCGTCGATGGCGGTGACGTGCTGGTTCAGCAGCCCGGCCAGTACATCGGCCTGCGCCTGATCATCGATGGCAAGGAGCAGCGCCGCAACTACTCGCTGTCCGCGCGGGGCAACGGCCGTGAGTACCGTATCAGCGTCAAGCGCGAGGCAGGCGGCAAGGTCTCCAACTACCTGCACGACCACGTCCAGGTCGGCGATACCCTGGAGCTGTTCCCGCCAGCCGGTGACTTCGTGCTGCGTCAGTCGGACAAGCCTCTGGCGCTCATCACTGCAGGCGTGGGCATCACGCCGGCACTGGCGATGGTCGAAGCAGCCCGCGAAAACGGACGCCCCATCCACTTCATCCATTACGCGCGCCATGGCGGTGTACATGCCTTCAGGCAATGGATCGAAGAACAGAGCCGCGACTACCCGCAGATCAGCTATCGGTTCTGCTACAGCGCGCCGCGCGATGGCGACAGGCCACACGGCCAGGGCGTGATCAGCCGCGAGCAACTGGCCGGCTGGCTGCCTGGAGAGCGCGACATGGATGCCTACTTCCTGGGTCCGAAACCCTTCATGGCTCAGGTGAAGCGTCACTTGCGGGAACTCGGCGTACCAGCGGAGCAGTGCCACTACGAGTTCTTCGGCCCGGCCTCCGAGCTGGATGCCTGACGCGCGCTTACTAATAGAAGCGGGTCAGATCACTCCCTGACGGCGTAGCGCCTCGATCTGGCTGACGTCCAGCCCAAGCACTTCGGCGAGGACGCGTTCGGTATGCTCGCCCAGCAGCGGAGGTGCCTGGCGGTACTCCACCGGGCTGGCCGACAGGCGCAACGGGCTGGCTACCTGCGGCGTGCTACCGGCCAGGGGGTGTGGCAGATCGATACGCAAACCGCGGGCGATCACCTGAGGGTCGGCGAAGACCTGCTCAAGGTCGTTGACCGGCCCGCACGGCACACCTGCCGCCTCCAGCAGGCCGACCCACTCGACCGTGGTGCGGAACACCGTGGCCTGGCGGATCAGCGGGATCAGCTCGGCACGATGGGCGACGCGCTGACCGTTGCTGGCGAAACGTGGATCGACACCCCACTCGGGATGCCCGGCCACGTCGCAGAACTTGCGGAACTGGCTGTCATTGCCAACCGTGAGGATCAGGTCGCCATCGGCGGTGGGGAACGCCTGATAGGGGACGATATTAGGGTGAGCATTACCCAGGCGCTTCGGCGACACACCGGTGGTCAGGTAGTTCATCGCCTGATTGGCCAGGCAGGCGACCTGCACGTCGAGCAGCGCCATGTCGATGTGCTGGCCTTCACCGGTCTTTTCCCGGTGGGCCAGGGCGGCCAGCACGGCGACCGTCGCGTAGAGCCCGGTAAGGATATCGGTGAGCGCGACGCCGACCTTGACCGGCCCACCGCCCTCCCCGCCATCGGGCTGGCCGGTGAGGCTCATCAGCCCGCCAAGCCCCTGGATCATGAAGTCGTAGCCGGCCCGCTTGGCATAGGGGCCGCTCTGGCCGAAACCGGTGATGGAGCAGTAGATCAGCCGTGGGTTGATCGCCTTCAGGGTGGCGTAGTCCAGCCCGTAGGCAGCCAGGCCGCCGACCTTGAAGTTCTCGATGAGGATGTCCGACTTGCCTGCCAGCTCGCGCACCAGGCGCTGCCCTTCCGCCTGTGTGAAGTCGAGGGTCAGCGACTGCTTGTTGCGGTTGGCCGACAGGAAGTAGGCCGCTTCGCTGGTATCGCGCCCCTCATCGTCGCGCAGGTAGGGCGGGCCCCAGTGGCGGGTGTCGTCGCCGACTTTCGGGCGTTCGACCTTGATCACCTCGGCGCCGAGGTCGGCGAGGTTCTGCCCGCACCAGGGCCCGGCGAGCACGCGGGACAGGTCGAGCACACGGAGATGGGAAAGAGCACCGGACATCGCGGAGGCCTCGTGCAAGCGTGACGCGGAGCGTCACCGGCGGCGTTCCCACGCGGACGGTTCGACGCCTCGACATGGGAACGATCAACAGTCAGAAGAACGCCTGGATCCCGGTCTGCGCGCGGCCGAGGATCAGCGCGTGCACGTCATGGGTACCTTCGTAGGTGTTCACCACCTCGAGGTTGACCAGATGACGGGCCACGCCGAACTCGTCGCTGATGCCATTGCCGCCGAGCATGTCGCGAGCCATGCGGGCGATATCGAGCGCCTTGCCACAGCTGTTGCGCTTCATGATCGAGGTGATTTCCACCGCAGCGGTGCCTTCGTCCTTCATTCGGCCCAGGCGCAAGCAGCCTTGCAGGGCCAGGGTGATCTCGGTCTGCATGTCGGCCAGTTTTTTCTGGATCAACTGGTTGGCAGCCAGCGGGCGACCGAACTGCTGACGGTCCAGGGTGTACTGACGCGCGGTGTGCCAGCACGCCTCGGCGGCCCCCAGCGCTCCCCAACTGATGCCGTAGCGGGCAGAGTTGAGGCAGGTGAACGGGCCACGCAGACCACGTACGTCAGGGAAGGCGTTCTCTTCGGGACAGAACACGTTGTCCATGACGATCTCGCCGGTGATCGAGGCGCGCAGGCCGACCTTGCCATGGATCGCCGGGGCCGACAGCCCTTCCCAGCCCTTTTCCAGCACGAAGCCGCGGATCTCGCCGGCGTCATCCTTGGCCCAGACCACGAAGACATCCGCGATAGGCGAATTGGTGATCCACATCTTGCTGCCGCTCAGGCGGTAGCCGCCGTCGACCTTCTTCGCCCGGGTGATCATCGAGCCCGGATCGGAACCGTAGTTCGGCTCGGTGAGGCCGAAGCAGCCGATGTATTCACCGGTGGCCAGTTTGGGCAGGTACTTCTGCTTGGTGGCTTCGTTGCCGAATTCGTTGATCGGCACCATCACCAGGGACGACTGCACGCTCATCATCGAGCGGTAGCCGGAATCCACACGTTCCACTTCGCGGGCGATCAGGCCGTAGCACACATAGTTGAGACCACTGCCGCCATAGGCTTCGGGGATGGTCGCGCCGAGCAGACCGGTGTCTCCCATCTCACGGAAAATCGCCGGGTCGGTCTTCTCATGACGGAAGGCCTCGAGAACCCGCGGCGCCAGCTTGTCGGCGGCGAACTGCTCGGCGCTGTCGCGCACCATGCGTTCTTCTTCGGTGAGTTGCTGATCGAGCAGCAGCGGGTCGATCCAGTTGAAGCTTGCCTTGGCGGCCATCGCAGAATCCTCGTGCATGAACAGGTCTTGTTGGGCTTAGCCTAGGCAGCTAGCCGCCTCTCGGCAAACGAGTAATTCGCACGCAGTTGTGCACCATGCTCACTCCGAGATAGCCTGAACAGCCTATAAAAGCACCGATTAGTGAGGTGTTCGCATATATGCGCCGCAAGATCCCCAGCACGGCAGCGTTGATCGCCTTCGAGGCCTCGGCACGCCATCAAAGCTTCACTCGCGCAGCGGACGAACTGGCGCTGACTCAGGGCGCCGTTTGCCGGCAGATCGCCGGGCTGGAGGCGTTTCTTGGCGTGGAGCTGTTCCGCCGTTCGCGAAGGGGCGTAGTGCTTACCGAAGCGGGCACTGCCTATGCTGGCAAGGTCGCCGCCCAGCTCGATGCCGTGGAGCGCGACACCCTTGCGCTGATGGGGGCTCAGGGCGCCATGAGCCTGGAGCTGGCCGTGGTGCCGACCTTCGCCACCCAATGGTTGCTGCCACGGTTGGCGGATTTCCAGCGCCTGCACCCGGAGGTCACCGTGCACCTGACCAACCGCACCCGCCCTTTCCTGTTCGCCGATACCGGTTTCGACGCAGCGATCTACTTCGGCGACGGCGACTGGTCAGGCACTGCGGCGTACTTTCTGATGCACGAACACCTGATGCCGGTGTGCAGCCCCGCGCTGCTCGACGGTGGCGCGGTGAGCGCCGAGCGGATCGCCGAACTGCCGCTGCTGCAGCAGAGCACACGGCCTTACGCCTGGCGCCAGTGGTTCGCAGCGCAGGGGCTGAATGTCGGCCGCGACATGACCGGCCCGCGTCTGGAGTTGTTCTCGATGCTCGCCCAGGCGGCCTGCCACGAGATGGGCGTGGCGCTGATTCCACCGTTCCTGATCCAGCGCGAGCTGGCCGACGGCAGCCTGGTGGTCGCCCTCGACAGACCGGTGCCGGACAACGGCCGCGCCTATTACCTGACCGTACCGGAGCGCAAGGTCGAGTCCGCGGCGCTCAAGGCCTTCCGTGACTGGTTGTTGGTTGAGGCCCGGCACTATGGGGCATCGGCCTGAGCGGCGCGGTGGGGCAGCGAAGGAAGGCGGCGCCGGTCGACTTGCAGGGCTGAAGCCCACCAACTGTCGGCCTCAGCGCCCCGATGACGAATGCAACTGCACGCCTGATCGGAGGAAGCCGCACGTGTGCGGCAAATGCAGTATCCTGCGTGTCGTTCTTGACCACTGCCAGAACCGCCTTGTCTCTAATCACCTCCAGCAAAAGTCTCGTTTTCCGGATCATCGCGCTGATGCAGCGCCATCCCGGAGCGATTGCCATATTCGGTTTTCTGTCCGGGTTGGCGAGTTTCGTACTGGTCGACCGCCAGGCCGGGCTGGCCAAGGTGCTGGCTCTGGTGCTGCTGGTCAGCTGGCTGTGGCTCATTCTGGAAAACGTGCTGCGCGAACGCATCGCCGCCCGCTTCGGCTTCGAGCTACCGCGCCCGCTGCTGCGCTACGCCACGCAGATGATCCACCAGGAAAGTCTGTTCTTCGTCCTGCCGTTCTTCTTCATCACCACCACCTGGAACAGCAGCCAGGCCCTGTTCAGCGGGCTGTTGGCCGCGGCGGCGCTGGTCTCAATCACCGACCCGCTCTACTACCGGTGGCTGGCACCACGGCGCTGGATCTTTCTCGCCTATCACACCCTGGCGCTGTTCGCGGTGATGCTCACGGCGCTGCCGATCATCTTCAAGCTCAACACCACCGAGAGCTATCAGTATTCGCTGGCGGCCGCCGTGCTGCTGTCGTTCCCCAGCCTGTTCAGCATCATCACCGTACGCAAATGGTGGCGCGGCCTGCTGCTGGTCGGCCTGACCCTGGCTATTGGCGCATTTGGCTGGGTAACCCGAACCTGGGTGCCGCCGGCCACGTTATGGCTGACCGAGGTGGCGATCACCACCGAGTTCGACAACCAGAACCGCTCGCCCGGCGAAGGGGTCGATCAATTGAGCGCCAGCCAGCTGCGCAGTACGGGTATCTATGCCTACACGGCGATCAACGCCCCGCGCGGCCTCGATGAGCGCATCTATCACGTCTGGGAGCACAACGGCCAGGAGCTGGAGCGCATCGCACTGGATATCCACGGCGGTCGCGAGAAAGGCTATCGCGCCTGGACGCACAAGAAGAACTTCCCGCAGGACGTGGAAGGTGACTGGCAGATCCAGGTGCTCACCGACGCTGGCCAGATGATCGGCGTACTGCGTTTCGAAGTGACACCCGACGCCACTGCACAGACGGGCAATCAAGGAGGATTGAATGAACCGCTACCTGAGCAGCCCCCTGCTGCTGATCCTGACGCTGACGATCAGCGCCTGTGACTTCAATGCCGTTCCAGTGGATGAGGAGCGCGAACTGCTGCTCGCCGACCGGGACTTCGCTCATCTGCGCAAGGGCCGGGGCGGCCACTACAGCAAGAACGTGCAATACCTGACACGCACCGTCGAGCTGAGCTACACCCACAACACCGACGACAATTTCTACCTGTACAGCGCCGTGACCATCTACCCCACGGCTGGCGATGCACTGGTCAGTGGCTATGCGGGTAATTTCGGCGCCAGCTACTCATTGAAGAGCAACGGCCTGGAAAAGCGCGCGCTGGCCCTGAGCCCAGGCCACGCCAAGGACTCCAGCCTCGATTTGCTCACCAGAGGCGGCG
Organism: Pseudomonas flavescens; assembly: GCF_013408425.1. Classification (NCBI taxonomy): domain Bacteria; kingdom Pseudomonadati; phylum Pseudomonadota; class Gammaproteobacteria; order Pseudomonadales; family Pseudomonadaceae; genus Phytopseudomonas; species Phytopseudomonas flavescens. The sequence goes on from NZ_JACBYV010000001.1 coordinate 4,423,856, forward strand.
AGCCGGTCGGCAATCTGTTCTTCACCCGGGTGGCGAACAAGAGTGTGTTCATCCTGTTCACCGGGGTGTACTTCGAGCAGGCCGAGCAGTTCGAGGACTTCATCGCCCCGCGCCTGCAGCGGATACACGACTTCAAGCCGCGTGACCCGCTGGTGACCTGGGCCGGAGGCCTGTTCGGCGGCAGCTCTCAGCCGAAGAACCAATAGCACACGGCGATCGCGGCGACCACGCCGGAGAACTCGGCCAGCAGCGCACAACCCACGGCGTGCCGGGCACGCTGAATGCCCACCGCGCCGAAGTAGACGGCCAGCACGTAGAAAGTGGTCTCGGTACTGCCCTGAATGATTGCCGCAGCCAGAGCCGGAAAGCTGTCGACGCCCTGGGTCTGCATGGTTTCGATCAGCATGGCCCGCGCCGCGCTTCCGGAGAATGGCTTGACCATGGCGGTCGGCAGCGCGTCGACGAAGCGGGTATCCCAGCCGCCCCAGGCGACGATCCAGCGGATGCCGTCGAGCGCCAGCTCCAGAGCACCGGATGCACGCAGCACACCCACCGCGCAGAGCATCGCCACCAGATACGGCAGCAGGCTCTTGGCCACGTCGAAGCCTTCCTTGGCCCCTTCGATGAATTGCTCGTAGACCTGCACCTTGCGCAGCGCTCCGATCACCACGAAGGCGATGATGATGCCGAACAGCGTCAGGTTACCGAGCAGCGATGACAGGGCTGCCAGGGCGGTGGCGGACATGCCGGCGAGCATCGCCATGAAACCGCCGAGCAGCAGCGCGCCGGGAATCATGTAGGCCAGCACGACCGGGTCCCACAGACGCAGGCGCTGCATGATGGCCACGGAAAACAGGCCGACCAGGGTGGAAACGCTGGTCGCCAGCAAAATCGGCAGGAACACCAGCGTCGGGTCCGGCGCACCTTGCTGGGCGCGGTACATGAAGATGGTCACGGGCAGCAACGTCAGCGACGAGGCATTGAGTACCAGAAAGAGAATCTGTGCGTTGCTCGCCGTGGTGCTGCTGGGGTTGAGTTCCTGCAGGGAGCGCATGGCCTTGAGACCGATGGGCGTGGCCGCGTTGTCCAGCCCCAGGCCGTTGGCGGCGAAGTTCATGGTGATCAGGCCCAGGGCCGGATGGCCGCGCGGCACTTCAGGCATCAAGCGTGCGAACAGCGGGCCGAGCACACGCGCCAGGGCGTCCACAAGCCCGGCTTTCTCAGCGATGCGCAACAGGCCAAGCCACAAGGTCAGCGTACCGAACAGCAGTACCATCACCTCGACGGACAGTTTGGCCATGGCGAACAGGCTTTCCACCATCGCCCCGAACACCGCCGGATCGTCAGCCAGCAGCCAGCGGCTGAGCCCTGCTACCGCCGCTACCACGAAAAAGCTCAGCCACAAGCCGTTGAGCATAAGTCACCCCCTAGAACATAGCGGCTGATGATAACGCGGCCAGGCAGGGGATGTGGAAGGGAGAGATAGGGGGTCGAGACGTTTTACCGGACTACAGATAGAGCAACGGCGCCAGAGGGCGCCGTCAGCAGCATCAGTACCAGTTGGGGTCTTTCTTCAACTGTTCCTGCAGCAGTTGCTTGATCCCGTCGTCCGGCTCACCGAGCCAACGCAAATCAGCATGCTCACTGGGCGTCTTGTCCTCGGGTAAACCCTCGGGCAACTGCACCCAGAGTGCGTACGCATCGTCCCGGTCCGGCGTGAAGGCGACGTACAGGCGCTGGTTGAAACAATTGGATGTTTCGCACAACTGCCCGACCAGATACTGGTCGCCGTCTTCTTCCAGCGTCTTCATCGGCGTGGCAACGCCGCTGAGGTTGATCACCCACTCGGGCAAACGCTCCTCGTCCTGGATGAGCTCCTTCCAGGCTTCACGATAGTCAGGATTGCTCCCAAGCAGATCGTTCAGACGGAATTCCCCATCGTTGGCGGCCAAGGCCGCCGCGCTACCGCCCAGCATCAGGGCGGCAACGAGCGTCTTGAATCGATTCATCGTCATGGCCTAGCCCCGAGGGCGGCGACCCATGATGAACGAAACGATGAACATGACCAGGAACACCACGAAAAGGATTTTCGCGATACCTGTGGCAGTGCCTGCGATACCACCGAAGCCCAGAACGGCAGCGACAATGGCGATGATCAGAAAGGTAATGGCCCAACTCAGCATGGCGTTTCTCCTTGGTTTTTTGAGGTCTTGCGGGTGTAACAGTTAAAAATCGGTAGGCGTCTCAGAACACCCAGCGGGTTTGCTTGACCGGCGCTTCCACGGCTTCGGCACGAACCCAGTCACCCGTGGTCTGGGTCTGTGCACTTACGGTCTGCAACGAGGCCGGAGCAGCGGAAGCGGCAGCAGGTTGAACGCTAGCCGGCACATGGGCCTGGCTGGAAACCGGCGACTCGACAGCCTTGGTTTGGGGAGCCTTGAACGACACGCTCATCATCAGGACCAGAACAGCGGCAACCGCAATGATCAGAATCTCGGTGTGGGCGCGGTGAAGGTTCATGTAAGGCTCCTCAAGGTCGTTGCCGAACGGCTAAGCGTTCTTTTCATGACTAGGTAATTGCAGCCTGCGTGCCAGCTCGAAATAAAAATAAAATACTTAAAAATCAACAACTTAAAAAACAAAACCAAGTGCCATCATTGGCATCCTGCACGATCGCGTTACAAAGCTCGGGCGTTCTGCACGACGCCAGGGGCGGCACATCCCTGTGCCAGGTGGGGTTACATGGCGTGTTTCAGGTCACGCATACGGTCATGGCAGGCACGTACCTTGGGCATTTCCACGGCGAGCAATGCGCGCACGTCCGGCTCAGCGCTCTCCAGCGCATCCTCGAAGGCGTGCAGGATGCGGTCTTCCGCTTCTTCCAACTGAGCCACGTAGGTGGCCTCTTCATCACTGGACAGGGTGGCGCGAGCATCGGCATAGGCCTGACGCAGCTTGCCCACCACGGTGCCGCTGGAGGTGGGCTCCTCCTGATTGGCGGCGACCTTGACCGAAAGGGCCTGAATCACCTGGTTCTTGGTTTGCGACATGTCACGGAACAGTGCCTGCAGGCGCACATCCTTGACCTCATCATGGGCGTGCTCGTAGAAGCGCTGGCCGTCACGGATGATTGCGATCAGTTCGTTGAGTTGCTCGGTCTTGTTGCTCATGGCGATATTCCTGTCTTTATAGGCAGTGCCGTCAGCGGCCCTGCATAGAATGGCGGTCGCTGGCGACCACCTCCCTTGCTGCTCTTTAGCTGGCGATGCGCAGGGCGTCGGCATCGACTCCACGCACGCCACGAATGTTGCGCGCGGTCTCGACGGCGAGGCGCTTCTCGGCATTGCTCAGCACGGTGCCGCTGAGGCTCACGAAGCCCTCGCGGGTATCGACCTTGATGTTCAGGCTGTCGAGGTTGCGGCTGTACAGAAAGCTGGACTTCACCTTGCCGGTTATCCAGGTGTCGCTGATCGACGCAGCGGCGTCGTTGGCAGCGTTCTGCGCCTCGGCCGACGCGCTGTCGGCGGTGTTGATGCTGAGGTGGTTGTGCACCTCACGAACGCCTTCGGTATTGGTGACGAGCTCACCGGCCAGCTCCTTGGCCACCGGGGTACCCGCATTGCCACTCAGGCTGACCACGCCGTTTTCGGCACGCACCTGAATGTCCAGGCCCTCGGTGTTGCTGTTCCACAACAACTTGGATTTCACCGTTGCGGCCAGGGTGGCATCATCGAAACGCTGGGCCAGCGTCTTGTCGGTGGTGATTCGCGCCTGCTCGTCGACAACTGCAGCCTCGATGGCAGGATCGACCTCGAGCTCATTGTTCACCTCACGAACGCCGTCGATACTGCCAGCCAGCTCGGCGGCCAGCTCGCGCTCGGCGGAGTTTTCCACCGCCCCCTTCAGCGTGGCGGTGCCGCCATCTACCGAGACCACTATTTCGAAGGGATTGAGGTGCCGGTTCAGGGCGAATGCCGTATCGATGGCACCCTGCTGCCGGGCATCGCTCAGTTGCCGATCAATCCCCTCCTCGGCCGCCTGTGCAAGCGGTGCCAGGGTGATAAGACCGGTGATGGCAATGGCCAGTGCGGATTGTCTCAACAGCATGTAACGCCTCCTCCTGTGATTCACGAATGCCGCAGCAATGCGGTCAGGAAGGAGTCGCAAGCGTTATGCCAGCCGCCAAAAAAATAAAAACCAACTAAAATCAGTTGTTTAAATCCAAGTCATGGCAGCTGGCCGCTTGCACGATGCAAGATCACGTCATACTTGCCGTGCAACTTGCACGAAGATTCCCAGACTAATCTCTGCCATTCACCCCATGGAGCATGTAAATGGAAGCAACAGGTCAGAGCGGGCGCATCCTGCTGGTCGACGACGAAGCGGCTATCCTGCGTACCTTCCGCTATTGCCTGGAAGACGAGGGCTATCAGGTCACCACTGCCAACAGCGCAGCGCAAACCGAGTCACTGCTGCAGAGGCAGGTATTCGACATGTGCTTCCTCGACCTGCGCCTTGGCGATGAGAACGGCCTCGACGTGCTGGCGCAGATGCGCATCCTCGCGCCCTGGATGCGCGTGGTGATCGTCACCGCGCACTCGGCCATCGACAGTGCCGTGGATGCCATGCAGGCAGGCGCTGCGGATTATCTGGTCAAACCATGCAGCCCGGACCAACTGCGCCTGGCCGCTGCCAAGCAACTGGAAGTACGGCAACTCTCCGCACGCCTGGAAGCCCTGGAAGGCGAAGTGCGCAAGCCCAGCGATGGCATCGACTCGCACAGCCCGGCAATGATGGCGATCCTGGAAACCGCCCGGCAGGTGGCGACCACCGATGCCAATATCCTGATCCTCGGCGAATCCGGTACCGGTAAAGGCGAGCTGGCGCGCGCCATTCACGGCTGGAGCCGCCGTGCCAAGAAATCCTGCGTGACCATCAACTGCCCGTCGCTGACCGCCGAGCTGATGGAAAGCGAGTTGTTCGGTCACAGCCGCGGCGCCTTCACCGGCGCCAGCGAAAGTACCTTGGGGCGGGTCAATCAGGCCGATGGCGGTACGCTGTTCCTCGACGAGATCGGCGACTTCCCGCTGACCCTGCAGCCCAAGCTGCTGCGCTTCATCCAGGACAAGGAATACGAGCGCGTAGGCGACCCGGTGACCCGTCACGCCGATGTACGCATCCTCGCGGCGACCAACCGTGACCTCGCTGACATGGTCAAGGAAGGACACTTCCGTGAAGACCTGCTGTACCGCCTCAACGTCATCACCCTGAACCTGCCGCCACTGCGCGAGCGCGCCGATGACATCCTTACCCTGGCCGACCGTTTCCTCGCTCGCTTCGTCAAGGATTACGCCCGCCCGGCCCGCGGTTTCAGCGAAGAGGCGCTGAAGGCGCTGCTCGACTACCAGTGGCCCGGCAACATCCGCGAGCTGCGCAACGTGATCGAGCGCGCCAGCATCATTTGCCCCGGTGAATGGGTAGAGGTCGCTCATCTGGGGATGAGTGCATCGGTCACCAACAGCGCCCCGCGTGTGGGCGCCGACCTGAGCCTGGAGGAGCTGGAGAAGGCGCATATCTCGGCGGTGCTGGCCAACAGCGAAACCCTCGACCAGGCAGCCAAGACGTTGGGCATCGACGCCTCGACGCTATATCGCAAACGAAAGCAGCTCGGCCTATGAAGCTGCGCAGCAAGCTGTTCCTCAGCACCAGCGCCCTGCTCACCGTTGCCTTGCTGGGCCTGATGCTGGGCATTTTCAGCGTGCTGCAGCTCACTCAGTCGCAAAACCGCACGCTGGCGCACAATCTGGAAGTCATCAGCGATAGCCTCGATCTCCGCCAGGAGCTGGGCAAGCAGCTATTCATGATGCTTGGCGAGGACTTCGACCAGCAGACGGTGCAGAGCCTGAAGGAGTCCGACCAACGCATCCGCAGATGGATCGACGATGGCTTGCAGGCCAGCCCGACGGAAGCCGACCGTCAGGCGATCGTCGATATCCAGGCCGCCTACCAGAACTTCAGCCGCCTGTTGGAAGACCCACTGACCGTACGCGGCCAACTGCTTACCAACGATGATTTCGCCAGAACCATCGAGACCGTTCGTGACCGCCTCAACGCCCTGCAGGTGAGCTACGTGACGGCCGTCCAGCAGTCGGAAGCCGAAGCCCGTGACCGTGCCTGGCTGATCGCCGGATTGCTGGGGCTGGTCGGCCTCGCCGTGCTGGTGATCGGCTTCATCACCGCGCACACCATCGCCCGCCGAGTCGGTCAGCCGATCGATGCCCTGGCCCGCGCTGCAGACCAGATCGGCCGCGGCGACTTTCAGGTGACCTTGCCGATTACCCCGGTTGCCGAACTGTCCGCACTGAGCCGCCGTTTCGGTCTCATGGCGGAGAGCCTGCGCCAGCTAAAGAGCAGCAACGTCGAAGCGTTGATGGCTGAGCAGCACCGCCTGCAGGCCGTGCTCGACAGCATCGACGACGGCCTGCTGATCTTCGGTCGCGACGGTCTGCTCGAACATTTCAATCCGGTCGCCCAGCGCCAGCTTGGCTGGCATGACCAGCCCCTCGGCCAGAGCCCAAGCCAGGCCCTGTCTCGCCCGGAGCTGGATGATCAACTGCAGCACGTACTGCAGGGCCACAGCCTGGAACAGCGCCTGGCGGACCTGCAGGTCGAGGCGAATGGCGAAACCCGCCTGCTCAACTACAGCCTGACACCGGTCAGCCAGGGCCAGGGGCAAATCCTCGGTGCCGTGATGGTGCTGCATGACGTGACCGAGCAGCGTGCCTTCGAACGGGCCAGAAACGAATTCGTGCTGCGCGCCTCCCACGAGCTGCGCACCCCGGTAACCGGCATGCACATGGCGTTCGGCCTGCTGCGCGAGCGCAGCAAGTTCGCCGAAGAGTCCCGCGAAGCGGATCTGGTGAGTATCGTCGACGAGGAAATGGAGCGTCTGGTGCACCTGATCGAGGATCTGCTGAATTTCTCCCGCTACCAGAGCGGCGTGCAGAAACTCGAACTGGCGCCTTGCGACATTCCCGACCTGCTAAGGCAGGCGGCCGCCCGGCATGTCGGCAAGGCCCAGGCGCGACAGGTCAGCCTGGCGCTGGAAAGCGCCGAGGGGCTGCCACGCATTCATCTGGATCAGGCGCAGATCGACCGGGTACTCGATCACCTGATCGATAACGCACTGCGCCACAGCCCAGAGTCAGGCACCATCCGGTTGCTCGCGCAACGTCAGGAGGACAGGCTGCTGATCAGTGTCGAAGATGAAGGTGAGGGCATCGCTTACGGCCAGCAGGCCAGGCTGTTCGAACCCTTCGTGCAGATCGGTCGCAAGAAGGGCGGAGCCGGGCTCGGCCTGGCGCTGTGCAAGGAAATCGTCCAGCTGCACGGCGGGCGCATCGGCGCCGAATCCCAGCCGGGCCAGGGCGCACGCTTCCATATCTCCCTGCCGCTTTAAGCGGCAATCAAGGCAAGGGCGCCAGAGCTTCAGGCGCCCTCCCCGCCGGCCTGGTGTCAGGCCTTGCCCATGCGGTTGAGCACCAGAAGAAGCGCGGCGGTTTCCGCGTCCGGCTGACCGTCGTAGAGGCTTTGCCGGTACTTCATCTGGAATGCCCGGATCACATTGCGTGTCGCTTCGTCGAGCACGCCGCTATCCGGCACCACGTAGCCCTGCGCAGCCAGCTGCTGCTGGAACCACGCGACGTCTGGCAGGCTGAGGGTGTAAACGGCCTGCTCACGGGCGACTGCGGCGGCGTCCGGCCAGGGCATCAGGCCAGCATCGGCCAGTTGCTTCCAGGGGAACAGAGGGCCCGGATCGACCTTGCGCTGCGGCGCGATATCGCTATGGCCGATGATGCTGCCAGGCGGCAAGTGGTGACGCGCCATGATGTCCTTGAGCAGCACGATCAGCGCGTCGATCTGCTGCTGGGCATAGGGCTGCCAGTAACGGCCCTTGGGCGTATCGAAGTAACCCTGGTTGATCAGCTCGATGCCGATGGTGGTGCCGTTGAGCCAGGTGCGCCCCTGCCACTCGCTGACGCCGGCGTGCCAGGCACGGCGATCCTCATCGACCAATTGGTAGATGGTCGGCGGCACGGCGTTGATCAGGTAGTGAGCGCTGACCTCTTCCTTGGTGAGCAGCTCCAGCGAGCGTGGCAGGTCGGCCGAGGTGTAGTGCAGCACGATGTACTGCACTCGGCTGCTCTGGCCGCTGGAGGTGTAGCTGTGATCGATGCGCGGCCCGCTGGCGCAACCAGCGAGCAGGAGGGCGAACAGGACAAGACTTAGGAATTTCATGGCTGGATATGCAATACGCTTTGTAGATTGTCCAACAGCATGTCGACGCTGAGCATGATCAACAGCATGCCCATCAGCCGCTCCACTGCGGTCAGCCCGCGAGGGCCGAGGAAACGCTGCAGGAACGAAGCCTGCAACAGGATGAACGCTGTCGCGGCCCAGGCCAGGATCAGCGCGAGGTAGAGCTCCCAGAGCTCGCCTTCGTGGGTGTTACGCAGGGTCATCAGCACCGCCAGTGCAGATGGCCCGGCCACTGCAGGCGTGGCCAGCGGCACGAGCATCGGTTCACCGTCCGGGACGTCCCCGAGCACGCCGTGCGGGCTGGGGAAAATCAGCCGCATGGCGATGACGAACAGGATGATACCCCCCGCGATGGCGGTTGCCTCCCGCGACAGGCCAAGCGAGCTGAGCACTTTGTCACCAAAGGTAAGGAACAGCAGCAGCAATCCCAGGGCGAACAGCAGCTCGCGCGCGGCCACCCACAGGCGCCGCTCGGGGGCGACGTTCTTCAGGGCGGCAATGAAGATGGCAATGTTGCCAAACGGATCGGTGACCAGGAAGAGCAGCACGGCGATGCTGAAGATGTCCATGTTCGGGCTCCAGAAAACAGCCGCACAGTCTAGTGTCTGTAGGAGCTGCCGTCTGTCAGCAATGCGCCTTCGTATTACCGGGCAACGCCTGCCACTGGTCGGCGCCGGACGGCGCTGAACTTGTCGTACCTCTAAACGATCCATAATCAGACGACTATGAGGGAACATTCCATGCGTGCGCTGCTCTGGTTCAAACAGGACTTACGCCTCGACGATCACCCCGCGCTGCAGGCTGCCCTCGGTGCCAATCATCTTGTGCCTCTGTATGTTCTCGATCCGGCGTTGCTGCAACTCGACGAGTTCGGCAGCCGACGCATTGGCGTGCACCGCGCGCGCTTTCTGCTGGAAAGCCTGACAGCGCTCGACAGCGCCTTGCGCCAGCGTGGCTCGAAACTTCTGGTCATCACCGGAAAGCCGGAAGAGGTGGTCGTGCAGGTGGTCGAGCAGTTCGACCTGCAGCAGGTGCTGACCCTCGACGAAATCGCCCCTCAGGAACTCGCTCTGCTCGCTCGTGTACGCGACAGCCTTGGTGGCGTTCCCCTGCGCACGGCGCAAAGCAACAGCCTGTTCAGCGAAGCCGAACTGCCTTGCCCGCTGGCGCAGTTGCCTCAGGTGTACAGCCAGTTCCGCGCACTGGTCGATGCGCGCCAGTACGTGTTCCAGCCGCAAGCAGCGCCGGATCAACTGCCGCCGTTGCCAGATGGCGCCGATGCCCCGGAGTTCGGCCTGCCCACCCAGTCCCAGTTCGGCCTTGGCGATGCCCTGAGCATCGCGCCGAGCGCCTTTCCCTTCTCGGGTGGCGAGGCAGCGGCCCAGGCCCGACTGCGTGATTACCTGTGGGACAGCCAGGGGGTCAGGCGCTACAAGGAAACCCGTAATGGCATGATCGGCAGCGAGTATTCGTCGAAGTTCTCGCCCTGGCTGGCCAACGGCAGCCTGTCGCCACGCCGCACAGCAGCCGAGCTGCGCCGCCACGAATCGCTCTATGGCGCCAACGAATCCACTTACTGGCTATGGCTGGAACTGCTGTGGCGCGAGTTCTTTCGTTGCACCTTGCAGCGCCACGGCCAGGCGCTGTTCGAAGCAGGCGGTTTGAAAGCCACCGAACGCGCGCCGCAGCAGATCGACGAGCGATTCGAGCACTGGGCTCAAGGGCGTACCGGCATGCCGCTGGTCGACGCCAACATGCGCGAGCTGATCGCCACGGGTTTCATGTCCAATCGGGGGCGCCAGGTGGTAGCCAGCTACCTGGTCAGTGATCTGGAGCAGGACTGGCGTCATGGTGCGGCCTGGTTCGAGGAGCATCTGATCGACTATGACCCGGCCAGCAACTGGGGCAACTGGGCGTACCTGGCAGGCGTCGGCAGCGATCCGCGGCTCAAGCGCATGTTCAATGCCCTCAAGCAGGCTCGTCAGTACGATCCTCAGGGGGAATACGTCAGCCTGTGGATACCGGAGCTGCGCAGCCTGCCCGAACACCTGCGCCACACGCCGTTCCTGCTACCGCATCTGCAGCTGGAGGCGATCAACTACCCAAGGCTGGAGCAGATTCCCGAATCCTGGCAGCCGCACCTTCACGCCGTGGCCTGAGGGGAGAACCGAGCGGCCCTGACGGACTGCTCAGCGTTGACCTGCCTACCGAGGATGGTGCTGGTGCGGCTCAGCCGCCTGGGGTGAAGTGCTTCTGAGTGGTGCCACGGGCGATCAGCCGGGACAGGTAATCCAGCTTTTGTGGATCACGGTCCACGAAGCGCAACACCACCTGCAGCCACTCGCTGTCAGGCTTCGGCTCGAAGGCGGCGACACTGTGCAGATAGCCGTTGAGGCGCGCCACTTCGGACGACTCGCCCTGCTCCAGATCGAGCACCACGCTTTCCAGCACTTGTGGAATCAGCTCGCCACGTTTGACCACCAACAATGCTTCCTTGAGGCTCAGTGCCTTGACGACGCAAGCCATGGTGCCGCCCGGCAGGCGCAGTTGGCCCTGGCTGCGGCCCATGGGCGTGCTTGAAGCGGCTTTGGCAGGAGCCGGGCTGGCACTGAACGCCGCCGCTGGCTGAGGCGCAGCGGCCGGACGGACGGTTTCTGCTTTGCCGGCGGTCAGCGCGGCCAGCGAATCATTGGCGAAAGCCCCGGTGCTGAGCATTTTCGGCGGTGCGGCCGACATCAGTGCGGCCAGCTTGCCGCTGCGCTGCAGGGCTTTCTTGACCTTGGTGATCAGTTGCTCGTTGGAGAACGGCTTGCCGATGAAATCGGAAACGCCAGCCTGAATGGCCTGCACGACGTTTTCCTTGTCGCCACGGCTGGTGACCATGATGAAGGGCACGCCCTTGAGCGTTTCCTGCTCACGGCACCATTGCAACAGCTCGAGACCCGACATCTCGGGCATTTCCCAATCGCAGAGGATCAGGTCGATCGGGTTGCGGCCGAGCACCTGCTGGGCCTTGCGCCCGTTGACCGCCTCCTCGATCTGGATACCGGGAAGATGGTCGCGCAGCCCCTTCTTCACCAGATCGCGGATAAAGGTGGCATCGTCCACCACCAATACACTGACTTTGCTCATCGACCACTCCCTCGAATGGCCATTAGCATAGACGCCCGCACTGGCCTAAGGCCAATACTAAAGCGTAACCCTGCGGGAACGCGTGAAGGCAACCGACCGGTGCCGGGCATTCACGCGCGCTCAGGGTGCCAGAGCAACCAGGATCACTCCTTGGCGCCGCCCTGCACTTCTTCCTGCATGCGAGTCAGGCCGATGTGTTTGACGTCGGTGCCGCGTACCAGATAGATGACCAGCTCGGCGATGTTGCGGGCGTGATCGCCGATGCGCTCCAGCGAGCGCAGGGCCCAGATCACGTTGAGCACGCGGGAGATCGAACGCGGGTCTTCCATCATGTAGGTGACCAGCTCACGCAGTGCGGTCTTGTACTCACGGTCGACGGTCTTGTCGTACTGCGCCACGGAAAGCGCCAGGTCAGCGTCGAAACGGGCGAAGGCGTCCAGTGCTTCCTGCACCATCTTGCGAACCTGATCGCCAATGTGGCGAACCTCGACGTAGCCGCGCGGCGACTCGCCTTCCTCGGTCAGCAGGATCGCGCGCTTGGCGATCTTGGTCGCCTCGTCACCGATACGCTCCAGATCGATCACCGACTTGGAAATGCTGATGATCAGACGCAGGTCCGAGGCCGCCGGCTGGCGACGGGCGAGAATGCGTACGCACTCCTCGTCGATGTTGCGCTCCATCTGGTTGATCTGGTCGTCGATCTCGCGCACCTGCTGGGCCAGGCCGGAGTCGGCCTCGATCAGAGAAGTGACGGCGTCGTTGACCTGCTTCTCGACCAGGCCGCCCATGGCCAGGAGGTGGCTGCGGACCTCCTCCAGCTCGGCGTTGAACTGCTGGGAAATATGATGGGTCAGGCTGTCTTTGTTGATCATCTGTTTCGCTCCGCGAAGGCTTCAAGCTCCGAGCTTCAAGCTACAAGTCATTGTCTGCGAATCACCCAGGATGGCCGCGTAACACTCGCGGCCCTAGCGACTGTCAGCCGTAACGACCGGTGATGTAGTCTTCGGTCTGCTTCTTGGCCGGGTTGGTGAACAGTGCATCGGTATCGCCGAATTCGATCAGCTTACCCATGTACATGAACGCCGTGTAATCGGAAACCCGCGCAGCCTGCTGCATGTTGTGGGTAACGATGACGATGGTGTACTTGGACTTCAGTTCGTAGATCAGCTCTTCGACCTTCAGGGTGGAGATCGGGTCGAGGGCCGAGCACGGCTCATCGAGCAGCAGGACTTCCGGCTGCACTGCCACGGTACGGGCGATCACCAGACGCTGCTGCTGACCACCGGACAGACCGAGGGCCGAATCATGCAGGCGATCCTTGACCTCATCCCACAGCGCCGCGCTCTTAAGACCCCATTCCACGGCCTCGTCGAGCACACGCTTCTGGTTGATGCCCTGGATGCGCAGGCCGTAGACCACGTTCTCGTAGATGCTCTTGGGGAACGGGTTGGGCTTCTGGAACACCATGCCGACACGGCGGCGCAGTTCGGCGACGTCTTCACCCTTGCGGTAGATGTCGCGACCATCGATGTTGATCTCGCCTTCCACGCGGCAACCGTCGACCAGATCGTTCATCCGGTTGAAGGTACGCAGCAGGGTCGACTTGCCGCAACCGGACGGGCCGATGAAGGCGGTCACGCGTTGCTTGGGGATGTTCATCTTGACGTCGTACAGGGCCTGCTTGTCGCCGTAGAACAGGTTCAGGCCGGGTACTTCGATGGCCACGGTTTCGTTGGCCAGGTTCAGGCTCTGCTTGTCGCGGCCAAGGGCCGAGATGTCGATGCCGTGGGAAGCGGTTTCGTGTTGCATAAGTGCTCACTCCGTTCGCAGCGCCAAGCTGCAAGCTGCAAGCTGCAAGCCCGTTCGCCGCGCTTCTGCTTGAAGCTTGCGGCTTGGGGCTTGCGGCTCGGATTTAGTGGTCCAGGGCCTTGTACTTCTCGCGCAGGCGGTTGCGCAGGTAGACGGCCGTCAGGTTGAGAATCGCGATTACCATTACCAGCAGCAGTGCGGTGGCGTAAACCAGCGGTCGCGCCGCTTCGACGTTGGGGCTCTGGAAGCCCACGTCATAGATATGGAAGCCCAGGTGCATGATCTTCTGGTCGAGGTGCAGGTAAGGGTAGTTGCCATCCACCGGCAGGCTCGGGGCCAGCTTGACCACACCAACCAGCATCAGTGGCGCCACCTCACCCGCAGCGCGGGCCACGGCGAGGATCAGACCGGTCATCATCGCCGGGCTGGCCATTGGCAGCACCACGCGCCATAGCGTTTCGACCTTGGTGGCACCCAGCGCCAGAGAACCTTCGCGCAGTGCCCGCGGAATCCGCGCCAGGCCTTCTTCGGTGGCGACGATCACCACCGGCACGGCGAGCAGTGCCAGGGTCAGCGAGGCCCACAACAGGCCAGGCGTACCGAAGGTCGGTGCCGGAGCCGATTCAGGGAAGAACAGCCGGTCGATCGAACCACCGAGCACATAGACGAAGAAACCCAGACCGAACACGCCGTAGACGATTGCCGGGACACCGGCCAGGTTGTTCACCGCGATCCGGATGACCCGGGTCAGCGGCCCCTGCTTGGCGTATTCACGCAGATAGATCGCAGCGATCACACCGAACGGGGTGACGATGACCGCCATGATCAGGGTCATCATGATGGTGCCGAAGATCGCCGGGAAGATGCCGCCCTCGGTATTCGCCTCACGCGGATCGTCGCTGACGAACTCCCACAGCTTGCTGCCGTAGAAGCTCAGCTTGTCGAGGTTCGACATGGCGTTCGGGCGAAACGCGCGGACCACTTTGCCGAGGCTGATTTCCAGCTCGCGGCCATCGGCGGAACGCACGGTCATGCTGTCGCGATTGAACTGCTGGTGGCGCGCATTCAGCTCGGCCTCGAGCACCTTGTATTCGGCATCCCAGCGGGCGCGTTCGGCAGCGAGGTCAGCCTGAGCGGCCTCGGTCAGCTCACCGCTGAGTTCGAGCTTGCGGGTCTCCAGACGTACGCGCTCGAGACCGGCGTTGATACGGCCGATGTCACGCTTCTCGAGTTGCACGATCTGGCTGTGCAGGCCGTCGACGCGGGCGATGCGTTTCTGCAGCTCCGCCCAGGCAGCGTCGCCTTCGGCAATCAGCTTGCCGTCTTCCTTGACGTTGATCAGGTAGCCGTAGAAGTTGCCCCACTCGCGGCGCTCGAAAGCGCTCAGGGTTTCAGGCCTGCGCTGCTCACCGAGCCATTCGCCGACCACCCAGGAGAAGTCGGCGCCGTACAGATCACGGTTACCGACCTTGAGCAGCTCGCGGGTCATGAACTCGCCGCCGTCGACATTTACCGGCAACCCGGCGGAGGCCAGGCGGGCACGGGGAATCTCTTCCTTCTGCACCACCTCGCCCGCCATGATCTTGGCTTCCTGACCAGGGATCTGGTAGGTGGCCTCGATGATGTCGGACGGCCAGAAGTGGGCCAGGCCACGGGTAGCGATCACGGCCAGCAGACCCAGGGTCATGATGATGGCGATGGATACCGCACCGGCGTTCATCCAGATCCAGGGCGAACCGCTCTTGAACCAGGATTTCATGTTGTGCTGTTTCACGGACATAGTCTTGCAGTCCTCAGAGCGAAGCGTACTTGACGCGCAGGCGCTGACGCACCAGCTCGGCCAACGTGTTCATGACGAAAGTGAACGACAGCAGCACCAGGGCGGAGAGGAACAGCACCCGGTAATGGGTACCGCCGACTTCCGACTCGGGCATTTCCACCGCCACGTTAGCTGCCAGGGTGCGCAGGCCTTCGAAGATGTTCATGTCCATGATCGGCGTGTTGCCGGTGGCCATCAGCACGATCATGGTCTCACCGACGGCACGGCCCATGCCGATCATCACCGCCGAGAAGATGCCCGGGCTGGCGGTCAGGATCACCACGCGGGTCAGGGTCTGCCAGGGCGTGGCACCCAGGGCCAGGGAACCGAACGTCAGGCTCTTCGGCACGCTGAACACGGCGTCTTCGGCGATCGAGTAGATGTTCGGGATCACCGCGAAGCCCATGGCCAGACCGACCACCAGCGCGTTGCGCTGATCGAAGGGTATGCCCAGGTCGTCGCTCAGCCAGGCACGCATGTTGCCATCGAACAGCCAGTTCTCCAGGTAGCCGCTCATGCTCAGCGAGACGATGCCGACCAGCAGAATCACCGGGATCAGCAGCGCCGCTTCCCAGCCATCCGGCACGCGCAGGCGCACGGACTCAGGCAGGCGGCTCCACAGGAAGCCCGCCAGCAGGATGCCGATCGGCGTGAATATCAGCAGGCTGAAGATGCCGGGCAGGTGTCCCTCCACATAAGGAGCGAGGAACAGACCGGCGAAGAAGCCGAGGATCACGGTCGGCAGCGCTTCCATCAATTCGATGACCGGCTTGACCTTGCCGCGCATGGCCGGCGCCATGAAGTACGCGGTGTAGATCGCCGCGGCGATGGCCAGCGGAGCGGCCAGCAACATGGCGTAGAACGCGGCCTTGAGAGTACCGAACGCCAGGGGTGCCAGGCTCAGTTTCGGCTCGGCGTCGGTGTTGGCCGACGTGGACTGCCAGACGTAAGCAGGCTTGTCGTAGTTCTCGTACCAGACCTTGCCCCACAGCGAGCTCCAGGAAATCTCCGGGTGCGGGTTATCGATCAGGATGCGCTCGATCTTGCCATTGGCTTCGACCAGAGCCCGGTTGGCGCGCGGCGACAGCGCGGCGATGTTGTGACCTTCGGCGACCGGCTCGACCAGCAGGGTGCGGTGCGCGGTACTGTGGAAAATACCCAGGTTGCCCTTGTCGTCCAGGGCGATGAAGCCCTTGCGACGCTCCTCGGAGATGATCTGGGTGACCGGGCTGTCGGCGAGCTTGAACTCACGAACCGGCTTGAGCGAAGAATTGCCATCTTCGTCACGCACCATGAACCATTGCTGGATGCCGCCAGTGCTATCACCGGTCAACAGCGAGATGCCACCCAGCAGGGAGGTCGCGTAGGTGATTTCGCGGTTGCCATCGTTGAACAGTTTGTAGCGACCGTTGAGAGCCTTGCTGCGCAGATCGAATACATCGGCAGTGGCGCGACCGTTGATCACGAACAGCCAGTGCTGACGTGGGTCGATGGTCAGTTCCTTGATCGGCTCGGCGATCTGCGGCAGCGACAGGCGCTCTTCGCTGACCTCGACCTCACCGGTCATCATGTTCTCGTCGCGGCTCAGGCTCAGCACCTGCAGCTCGCTCCCCACCGAACCGGCGATCAGCAGCGTACCGCTGTTCACGCTGATGCCCATGTGCTCAAGCGGGCGACCTTCGGGGTCGATGGTCAGCGGCGCCTCGCCGAACGGGTAGACGATGGACGGGGTGATGGTCTTCACGTCGTTCGGGTAGGAAATGCGGTAGGCGTGCTCGAACACCAGCGCCTGGCCATTGGACAGGCCAAGGGCAACACGGTGGCTGCCCGGCTGATCTTCACCGACGGAGACCACCTGGCTGCCGGCAGGCAGGGGCAGGTCGATGCTGGTCAGTGCGGCCATGCTCTTGGCATCGAAGAACTGGATCTTGCCGTCGCCAGACAGGCGCATACCGACCTGATTCTGTTCTTCGAGCGCCATCAGCAGCGGCTCACCGGCATCGGCCAACCAGGCTGGCTGTATGGCGTCACGTTTCTCGATGTCGGCGCCCTGGAACATCGGCAGCACGACATAGGCGAGGTAGAAGAAGATCAGGGTGATGGCGCCAAGCACCGCCAGGCCACCGATCGACACGCACCAGCGGGCCAGGCGGTCCTTGAAGGCGCGTATGCGGCGCTTGCGTTGCAGAGCCGGAGTATTGAAGTCCAGCCCGAGGGAATTTGGAGAGGCGGTCATGGGTTCACTTGCCAAGTCATTCATAGTGGAGAGCGTCTCTGCGCGGCCATGAGCGCGCCGTATTTTCAGTCCGTTTCACGAGCCCGGCCAATCTAGCGCGTTCGTGTGACAGAAAAGTTACAGCACGGTGACGTGGCGAAGCCCGCCTCTCGGAGAGAGGCGGGCTTCGCGAATTGCAGGTTGCTAGAGGCTTACAGCCCCAGCTCCTTGCGGGTCTTCTCGATGACCTTGAGCGGCAGCGGGATGTAGCCATCCTTGACCACGACGTCCTGGCCCTGCTTGGACAGGATCAGTTTCAGGAACTCTGCATCCAGCGGGCTCAGCGGCTTGTTAGGCGCCTTGTTCACGTAGATGTAGAAGAAGCGAGCCAGCGGGTACTTGCCCGACAGCGCGTTGTTCTCGTTGGCTTCCTCGACTTCGCCCTTCTTGTTCACCAGGGGAACGGCACGGACGCTGGCGGTACGGTAGCCAATGCCCGAGTAACCGATGGCGTTGACGGTGCTGGAGATAGACTGCACCACGGAAGCCGAACCTGGCTGCTCGTTGACGTTGGACTTGAAGTCGCCTTTGCACAGGGCTTCTTCCTTGAAGTAGCCGTAGGTGCCGGATACCGAGTTACGACCGAACAGCTGGATCGGCTTGGTAGCCCACTCACCGCTCAGACCCAGCTCGCCCCAGGTTTTCAGTTCCTTGGGCTCGCCGCACAGACGGGTGCTGGAGAAGATCGCATCGACCTGTTGCATGGTCAGTTGCTTGATCGGGTTGTCCTTGTGGACGAACACGGCCAGGGCATCGATGGCGACTGGAACGGCAGTCGGCTTGTAGCCGTACTTCTGTTCGAAAGCCTGGATTTCGCTGTCCTTCATGGCGCGCGACATCGGGCCGAGGTTGGCGGTGCCTTCGGTCAGCGCAGGTGGCGCGGTGGAGGAACCGGCGGCCTGGATCTGGATGTTCACGTTCGGGTAGGACTGCTTGTAGTTCTCAGCCCACAGGGTCATCAGGTTGGCCAGGGAATCGGAGCCAACGCTGGACAGGTTGCCCGATACGCCCGAAGTCTTCTCATAGGTCGGCAGAGCCGGATCGACAGCGGCAACCGCATGGGCAGTGGCGACGCCAGCTGCAACAAATGTCATGGCCGCCATCAAACGCTTCAGTTTCATGCCTTGCTCCTAGCAGAGTGGTAATCATTGGAAGGCCGGCGTGCCGTGGTCGTAGCGCCCGATTTACCGCCTTCTCACGATTGGGGTCGTGTTGGTTGGAACGGGGCTCAGTATCGTCAGCCCATGTGACCACTCTATGTAACCAATATGACAGTTGGATGACGGCGCAGGAGGGACGTCGGCGATGCGAATACGGGTGCATGGGCGGGCGCAACGCGCTAAGGTCGCGGGGCGACCACCCAGTCGGTATACTTTCCCGGCCCCATCAACGGGCCCACCACAGCGCCGCGAGCCGTGAACAGATGAAAGACTTCGAACAGGAAGACCCGATACCTCAGGGCGATCTGGCACTGCAGATCACCGCTCTGCCACGCGAGACCAATGGTTTCGGCGATATCTTTGGCGGCTGGCTGGTTTCGCAGATGGATCTGGCCGGCACGGCAATGGCGAGCAAGGTCGCTGCCGGCCGCGTGGCAACCGTGGCCATCGATCGCATGGCCTTTCTGGTTCCGGTGGCGGTGGGTGCGCAGTTGTCCTTCTATACCCAGGCACTGGAGATCGGCCGCAGCTCGATCCAGATGCTGGTGGAAGTGTGGAGCGATGACCCGCTTTCCAGCGAATGGCGCAAGGTCACCGAAGCGGTATTCGTGTTCGTCGCCATCGACGGCAGTGGCCGCACCCGCTCGGTGCCACCGCGCCGCTGAGTGCAACCGACCGCGCGTAAGCCCACTGCATGACCGCTTCTTCAGTCCTTAGCGGCCCTGCCCGATCAGCTCGCTGACCCGCGCGCGATCCGCTGCGAAGCTGCTCTCCGCCTGCTTGCGCGCCGCCTGGTGACGCTCGATGTCCTTCTTCAGACGAACCTGCTCATCACGCTGACCGTTGATCTGGGCAAGCAGTTGCTCCGGCACCTGACGCCCTGCCCGCTCCTGATCCGCCGCCTGCTTCTGCAGGTTGGCCTGCTGCAAGCGAACCGATTGCAGGTTGCCATTGGCCACACCGATCAGCCCATCCAATTCGGCCAACTTGCGGGCGCGGGCACGGTCGACGTCTTCGGGGCTGCTATATAGACGCAGCAACTGGGTATCGGACTTGGCCCGCTCGCGGTCAGCCAACAGCTTCTTCATTTCATCGGCCGTCGGCGCTGGCGGCACCACACGCACGACACGCCCCTGCTCGTTGAGCACGTCATAGCCCTTGCCGATGAACTCGCTGGGCACACCCTGGCGGTCGATCACCGTGATGCCCTGGGCATTGGTGTAGCGATACATCTCGCTGGCGCTCGCCCATAGCGGCAGCAGCAGACCAAGCCAGAGGGTGCGACGCATGATGGGCGATTTGAACATGGAGCGCGCTCTCTCGGCTCGTCAGACTCAGATGCCGTACTCGGCCCGATAGGCCTCCACAGCAGGCAAGTATTGCTTCAGTTCAGCATCATCGGCCAGATATTCCAGCACTTGCTGCAGAGAAACGATGCTCACCACCGGAATATTGAAGTCGCGCTCCACTTCCTGAATCGCCGACAGCTCGCCACGACCGCGCTCCTGACGGTCCAGCGCGATCAGTACACCGGCCGCCTGGGCGTTCTGCGCCTGGATGATCTGCATCACCTCACGGATCGCGGTACCAGCGGTGATCACGTCATCGATGATCAGCACGCGGCCTTCCAATGGCGCGCCGACCAACGTGCCGCCTTCGCCATGATCCTTGGCTTCCTTGCGGTTGAAGCACCAGGGCAGGTCGAGGTCATGGTGCTCGGCGAGCGCCACGCCTGTGCTGGCGGCCAGCGGAATGCCCTTGTAGGCCGGGCCGAAGAGCACGTCGAAGGGGATGCCGCTGTCGACCACCGCGGCCGCATAGAAGCGCCCGAGGCGGGCCAGCGCCAGGCCACTGGCGAACAGCCCGGCATTGAAGAAGTAAGGGCTGACGCGTCCCGACTTGAGGGTGAACTGGCCGAAGCGAAGAACGCCTCGCTCGATGGCGAAACGAATGAAATCGCGCTGATACGTTTGCATTAATGACCCTGAGGCGGCACTGGATGTGGCTTGGAATTACTAAATGGCGTCTAGCTCAGGTATCATACACGCACGTGTTTTTGGGGGCCATTTATGCGGATCATCAGTGTGAACGTGAATGGTATTCATGCTGCAGTCGAGCGCGGTTTGCTCAGTTGGCTGCAAGCACAGAATGCCGACGTGATCTGCCTGCAGGATACCCGTGCCTCCGCCTTTGAGCTGGACGACCAAGCCCTCCAACTGGATGGCTATTTCCTCTATGCCTGCGATGCAGAAGTGCCAAGCCAAGGTGGCGTGGCACTCTACTCGCGGTTGCAACCCAAGGCGGTAATCAGCGGACTCGGCTTTGAAACGGCCGATCGCTACGGGCGCTACCTGCAGGCAGATTTCGACAAAGTGAGTATCGCCACGCTGCTGCTGCCTTCGGGCATGGGCGGTGACGAGAACCTGAATCAGAAATTCAAGTTCATGGACGATTTCTCCAAGTACCTGGACAAGCAGCGCCGCAAGCGCCGTGACTACATCTATTGCGGCTCGCTGTATGTCGCCCATCAGAAGCTGGACGTGAAGAACTGGCGCGACTGCCAGCAATCACCCGGTTTCATGGCGCCCGAGCGCGCCTGGATGGACGAGATCACCGGCACCATGGGTTATGTCGATGCCGTGCGCGAGGTCAACCGCGAGGCTGACCAGTTCAGCTGGTGGCCGGACAACGAACAGGCGGAGATGCTCAACCTGGGCTATCGCTTCGACTACCAGTTGCTCACCCCGGGCATGCGTCGCAGTGTTCGCACCGCTCGCCTGCCACGTCAGCCGCGCTTCTCCCAACATGCGCCGCTGATCGTCGACTACGACTGGACGCTGACCGTCTGATCGATGCCGCTGACACGAAAACGCCCCGACCTGTTCGGGGCGTTTTCATTTGCGCTGTTCTGTATTGGGAAAAACGCCGCCAACTGTGACGTGCCAGCGTGAACCATCCGCGCTAGCCTGCGCGTCCGCATACCACCACACGAGGCCGCGCCGATGACACCCAAGGACATACTGCTGGCTGCCGTGGTGATCGTCGCCTGGGGCGTCAACTTCGTGATCATCAAGGTCGGCCTCGAAGGCGTACCGCCAATGCTGCTCGGCGCCCTGCGTTTCGCGCTGGCGGCGTTTCCGGCGATTCTCTTCATCCGCCGCCCGGACATGCCGCTGCGCTGGCTGCTCGCGTATGGCCTGACCATCTCCCTGGGGCAGTTCGCCTTTCTGTTCTCGGCGATGTACGTCGGCATGCCCGCCGGCCTGGCATCGCTCGTACTGCAGGCACAGGCCTTCTTCACCCTGGGTTTCGCTGCGCTGTTCATCGGCGAAACGGTGCGTCGCAGCAGCCTGATCGGACTGGTCGTGGCGGCCGCAGGGCTGTTGCTGATCGGCAGTGAAAGCGGGCGCAGCTTCACCCTTGCCGGCTTCGTGCTGACCCTGTGCGCGGCGGCGATGTGGGGGCTGGGCAATATCGTCACCAAGCGCATCGGCAAGGTGAATCTGGTCAGCCTGGTGGTATGGGGCAGCCTGATTCCACCGCTGCCATTCCTGGCGCTGTCGCTGATGCTCGAGGGCCCGGCGCAGATCGAAACGGCGCTGCGCACGATTTCCCTCAACTCGCTGCTGGCCATCGCCTACCTGGCGTTCATCGCCACCCTGCTGGGCTACGGCCTGTGGAGCCGCCTGCTGTCACGCTACCCGGCCAGCCAGGTGGCGCCCTTCTCGCTGCTGGTGCCGGTGGTCGGCCTCAGCTCGGCCTGGCTGCTGCTGGGCGAAGGCCTGAGCACGGCACAATGGATTGGAGCGGCCGTGGTCATGCTGGGGTTGCTGATCAATGTGTTCGGCGCACGCCTGTTGCAGCAGTTGCGCGGCGTTTCGGCCTGACGGGGACACCGCTGGGGCAGCGACCGAGCTGAACCTTCAGCTCCGCGCGGCCTCCGCCAACGGTATCGACGGCAAGGACCAGGCGATCCGACTGATCGGCCCGATCAGTCGATGCGCTCGAACTTCAGGTCCCACACGCCGTGCCCCAGGCGCTCACCACGGCGCTCGAACTTGGTCACCGGGCGCTCGGCCGGGCGCTCCACGCAGCGGCCATCGGCTGCCTGGTTGCGATAGCCAGGTGCGACGCTCATCACTTCCAGCATGTATTCGGCATAGGGTTCC
Organism: Pseudomonas flavescens; assembly: GCF_013408425.1. Classification (NCBI taxonomy): domain Bacteria; kingdom Pseudomonadati; phylum Pseudomonadota; class Gammaproteobacteria; order Pseudomonadales; family Pseudomonadaceae; genus Phytopseudomonas; species Phytopseudomonas flavescens. The sequence continues at coordinate 4,446,539 of NZ_JACBYV010000001.1, forward strand.
CAGTCAGTGGCCATGTGCAGCACACCGCCGACCTTGAGCTTCTGACGTACCAGTTCGGCGAACGCCGGTTGAACGATACGGCGCTTGTTGTGACGCGCCTTGTGCCAGGGGTCCGGGAAGAACAACAACACGCGGTCGAGGCTGGCGTCGGCCACGCACTGACGCAACACTTCCAGCGCATCGCAGCTGTACACCCGCAGGTTGCTGAGGTTCTGGGTCATCACCCCGTTGAGCAGCGCACCAACACCCGGCCGGTGCACTTCCACGCCGATGAAGTCTTGCTCAGGCGCTGCGGCGGCCATTTCCAGAGTGGAGTGGCCCATACCGAAACCGATTTCGAAGGTGCGCGGCGCCTTGCGCCCGAATACCGCGTCGAAATCCTGCAGGCCATCGCTCAACGCCAGGCCGAACTTCGGCAGGCCCTGATCGAAGCCGCGCTGCTGGCCTTCGGTCATGCGCCCGGCCCGCATCACGAAGCTCTTGATGGCGCGCATGTGCCGTGGGGTTTCTTCGGCTGGGGTTCGTTCGATATCGCTCATGGAGTACTCGGGACACGGAATAGGGAAAGAGAAAACCGCGAACGGGGACTGCCGGTCCCCGTTCGATACCTGTACGGCAGGCTGTGCTCAGCGGATCATGCCCTCCAGGGGCGACGACGCACTGGCATAAAGTTTCTTCGGCATGCGCCCTGCCAGGTAGGCCAGGCGGCCGGCCTCGATGGCGTATTTCATGGCCTGGGCCATGAGCACCGGCTGCTGGGCATGGGCGATGGCGCTGTTCATCAGCACCGCCTCGCAGCCCAGCTCCATGGCGATGGTGGCGTCGGAGGCCGTGCCAACGCCGGCGTCCACCAGTACCGGAACGGTCGCCTCCTCAAGGATGATGCGCAGGTTGTAAGGGTTGCAAATACCCAGCCCGGTGCCGATCAGACCGGCCAGCGGCATCACCGCGATGCAGCCCATTTCCGCCAGCTGTCGGGCGATGATCGGGTCGTCACTGGTGTACACCATCACGTCGAACCCTTCCTTGACCAGCACGTCGGCGGCCTTGAGGGTTTCGATCACGTTGGGGAACAGGGTCTTCTGATCAGCCAGCACTTCCAGCTTGACCAGTTTGTGACCATCGAGCAGTTCACGGGCCAGGCGACAGGTACGCACGGCTTCGACCGCGTCGTAGCAACCGGCGGTGTTCGGCAGGATGGTGTAGCGATCCGGCGAAATCACGTCGAGCAGGTTGGGCTCACCCGGGTTCTGACCGATGTTGGTACGACGCACCGCCACGGTAACGATCTCCGCGCCCGAGGCCTCGATGGCGGCACGGGTCTCGTCGAGATCCTTGTATTTGCCGGTACCGACCAGCAGGCGCGACTGATAGGTACGGCCAGCCAGGGTGAAGGGCTTGTCGCTGACAACGTGGCTCATGGGGATTCCTCTGCACGGGAGAGTTGGAAGGGCGTGGCGCAGGGCTCAGCCGCCGCCGATGGCATGTACCACTTCGAGGCTGTCACCCTCGGCCAGCGCGGTGCTGGCGTACTGGCTGCGCGGAACGATATCGAGGTTGCGCTCGACTGCAACGCGGCGGCCTGCCAACTGCAGGTGCTCGATCAGGTCGGCGACACTGGCACCGTCGGGCAGCTCGAGGGCTTCACCGTTCAACTGGATATGCATGGCGACACGTCACAACAGGAGAAAGGGCCGGCATTCTAGCCCGATCACCGGCGATGACCAAGGCGCTGGCCGGCCATTCGTCTCAGGCCATGCGCCAGGCGAGCAGCCCCAGGCAGGCCCAGCCAGCCAGAAAAGCCAGGCCGCCGAACGGGGTGACGATACCCAGCTTGCTGACACCACTGAGGGTCAACAGATAAAGACTGCCGGAAAACAGCACGATGCCCAGGGCGAAGAAGCTACCCGTCAGATTCACCAGACGGCCTGGCACCAGCAGGGCGAGAACCGCCACACCGAGCAATGCCAGGGCATGGATCAGCTGATAATGGGTGCCGGTCTGAAACACGGCCAGGTACTCGGGGCTCAGCCTGCTCTTCAGGCCATGGGCAGCGAACGCCCCCAGAGCGACCCCGGAAAAGCCGGCAAAGGCCGACAGCAGCAACCACAGACGAACCATAACGTCCTCACCGATCATCAAGGGATGAGGCAGTTTACGCCCTCGACCGCCCCCACGCGCGCTCCCGATTGCCGCAGCGCCCGCAGCGTTGCCCGCAACGGCGCAGGGAGCCGTATAATGGTCGGCCAATCAAGCCTGGCTCCCCGCGCATGCTCCGATCCATTCGCCGCGTTCTGCTGAAGCTGCTGTTCTGGTCTATCGCCGGCTCGGTCCTGCTGGTGCTCGCCTTTCGCTGGATTCCGCCACCGGGCACGGCGCTGATGGTCGAGCGCAAGATCGAATCCTGGATCGACGGCCAGCCCATTGACCTGCAGCGCAGCTGGCGCTCCTGGGAGCAGTTGCCCGACGACCTGAAGATCGCCGTCATCGCCAGTGAAGACCAGAAGTTCGCCCAGCACTGGGGCTTCGATGTCGACGCGATCAAGGCCGCGGTATCGCACAACCAGCAGGGTGGTTCGGTGCGCGGTGCCAGCACGCTGAGCCAGCAGGTGGCGAAGAATCTCTTTCTCTGGTCCGGCCGCAGCTGGCTGCGCAAGGGTTTCGAGGTGTGGTTCACCGGGCTGATCGAGCTGCTGTGGCCCAAGCAGCGCATTCTCGAGGTCTACCTCAACAGCGCCGAATGGGCCGATGGCGTATTCGGCGCGGAAGCGGCGGCGCAGCATCACTTCAATACCGGCGCGTCGTACCTCTCGGCGCGTCAGGCCAGCCTGCTGGCTGCCGTACTGCCCAACCCGCGGCAGCTGGATGCAGGCCGCCCCAGCGGCTACGTCAACCAGCGCGCCAACTGGATCCGCCGGCAGATGCGCCAACTCGGCGGCAGCCACTACCTGAACCAGCTACAGGCACCACGGCCAAGCTGGTGGCAGAAGTAGGCTGGACCGGGATACCTAATGAGCGTGATGCGTGCAATGGGTGCGCCGAAGCCCCCAGGAGCATGAACCCTAGGGTGGAGCTTCAGCCCACCAAAGCCATTCAACCCGACGACAGCGCATGCGGTTCAGCGCCGCGGGCTGTGGGCGTTGTGATGGTGGGCTGAAGCCCACCCTACGCGATCGAACGGAGAGCGTGGGGCTGTCGCCGAGCTTTTGTGGGAACGGGCCATGCCCGTGACTTCGCGCGCATGGCGCGCTCCCACAAAGTTCGGCGATGTCCGCTACCGCCACTTTGCGCCAATCCGCAAACGGCCTACAAACGAAAACGCCCCGAGCGATGTCGGGGCGTTTTGGGTTCAGCAGGCCGGAATCAGGCGGCGATGGAGCCCTTGAGCTTGTTCATCGCGTTCTTCTCCAACTGACGGATACGCTCCGCAGAGACGTTGTACTTGGCCGCCAGTTCATGCAGCGTGGCCTTTTCCTCAGCCAGCCAGCGCTGCTGGAGGATATCGCGGCTGCGCTCGTCGAGCGCTTCCAGGGCCTCGTGCAAGTTGGCACTGGAGGTATCGCTCCAGTCCTCGTCTTCCATCTGCTTGGCCGGGTCGTAGCGATGGTCTTCCAGATACTGAGCGGGCGACTGGAAGGCACTGTCGTCGTCGGCATCGGCAGCCGGATCGAACGCCATGTCATGACCGGTCAGACGGCTTTCCATCTCGCGGACCTCACGGGCCTCGACGCCCAGGCTTTCGGCCACGGCATTGACTTCGTCGTTGTTCAACCAGGCCAGACGCTTCTTCTGGCTGCGCAGGTTGAAGAACAGCTTGCGCTGAGCCTTGGTGGTCGCGACCTTGACGATGCGCCAGTTGCGCAGGATGAACTCGTGGATTTCGGCACGAATCCAGTGCACGGCAAAGGACACCAGGCGCACGCCCATTTCCGGGTTGAAGCGCTTGACCGCCTTCATCAGGCCGACGTTGCCTTCCTGGATCAGGTCAGCCTGAGCCAGGCCATAGCCGGAATAACTGCGCGCGATGTGCACGACGAAACGCAGGTGGGCCAGCACCATCTGGCGGGCGGCCTCGAGATCCTGGCTGTAGAAGAGATTGCCGGCCAGTTCGCGCTCCTGCTCGGGCGTCAGCAGCGGAATGCTGTTGACCGCATGCACGTATGCTTCCAGGTTTGCGCCTGGAACCAGAGCATGAACAGGTTGCAAGGAAGTGGACATTTGAATCCTCCGATTCACGTAACGTACGCAGTGTAGCACTGCGCAATATGACCGGAAGCCACCATCCTGGTTCCCCGGTCAATAGTCAATATCAACCAAATCAATAACTTGGCGAGGCGTCAAGCTAGCGCCTCAGCGGGGCGCAAGCTCCCTCAAGTGTCGCGCCACCGCCAGCCACGCACCGATATACCCCAACAGCACCGCTCCCAGCAATAGGGAAAAGCCGTCTGCCGGTGGTACGCCGGCCAGTGCGAAGTCGCTGCCGTACAAACCGGACAGGCGTACCACGGCATCGTTCAACCAGTTCAACCCGAAGGCCAGCACCAGCCAGGACAGCACACCGGCGCCCAGGCCGTAGAGCGCGCCCATATAAAGAAAGGGCCGACGCACGTAGCTGTCGGTACCACCGACCAGTTTGATCACTTCGATCTCGGTACGACGGTTCTCGATATGCAGGCGAATGGTGTTACCGATCACCAGCAGCAGCGCCATGATCAGCAAAACCGTGAGACCAAAAACGAAACGGTCACCCAACTTGAGGATCGCGCTCAAACGCTCGACCCACACCAAGTCCAGCTGTGCCTGCTGGACGTTGGGCAGCTCTGCCAACCGCAAACGCAACGCCTCGAGCGTGGCTTTGTCGACTTCCTTGGGCGTTACCAGCACAGCGCCGGGCAACGGGTTGTTAGGCAGTTCCTTGAGGGCTTCGCCCAGCCCGGACTGCTGCTGGAACTCTTCCAGGGCCTTGTCGCGGCTGATCCATTCGGCTTCGGCGACGTCGTCAATGCCGGCAATTTCTTCGCGCAGGGCCTGGCCCTGACTATCGCTGGCGTCGATGGTGAGGAACACCGAAATCTGCGCGGCACGCTCCCAAGTGCCGCCAAGACGCTCGACATTGCCAAGCAGCAGCGACAGGCCCATGGGCAGGCTCAGCGCCACGGCCATCACCAGGCAGGTGAAGAAGCTGCCGATCGGGTGCTTACCGAGACGGCGCAGGCTGTCGACCAGGCTGGCACGGTGGTTTTCCGCCCAGGCGCGCGCCAGGGTGCGGAAATCCGGTTCATCGTTCGGGCCTTGAGGCTCGGCGTTCTTCGGTGCCGCGCCGACACGCTGGGCTGGCTGGGGTGGTGGTACGCGAGAGGCACTCATTCCGCGGCCTCCCCGTCACCAATCAGGCGGCCACGCTGCAGGGTGAGCATGCGATGGCGCATGCGAGCGATCAGGGCCAGGTCGTGGCTGGCGATCAGCACGCTGGTGCCAAGGCGGTTGATGTCTTCGAATACGCCCATGATTTCCGCCGCCAGACGCGGGTCGAGGTTACCGGTGGGTTCGTCGGCCAGCAGCAGGGCCGGACGATGAACGATGGCGCGGGCGATGCCGACGCGCTGCTGCTGGCCGGTGGACAGGTCGCCCGGGTACAGCTCGGCCTTGTCGCTGAGGGAAACCCGTTCCAGTGCAGCGCCGACACGGCGGCCGATATCGCTCTTGGAAAGGCCGAGAATCTGCAACGGCAGGGCCACGTTGTCGAACACGCTGCGGTCGAACAGCAACTGATGGTTCTGGAACACGACGCCGATCTGCCGACGCAGAAAGGGGATCTGCGCGTTGGTGATCTGCGAAAGGTCCTGGCCGGCGAGCAACAGCTTGCCCGACGTCGGTCGCTCCATGGCCAGCAGCAAACGCAACAGTGTGCTCTTGCCGGCGCCGGAGTGGCCGGTGACGAACAGAAACTCGCCGCGACGGACGCGGAAACTCAACTCATGCAACCCGACATGACCGTTGGGGTAACGCTTGCCGACCTGCTCGAATCGGATCATCACTGCTCCCGTTGCTGGAAAAGCGCCTGAACGAAGGGTTCGGCCTCGAAGGTGCGCAGATCGTCGATGCCCTCACCAACGCCGATATAGCGAATCGGCAGGCCGAACTGCTTGGCCAGGGCGAAAATCACACCGCCCTTGGCCGTACCATCCAGCTTGGTCAGGGCCAGGCCGGTCAAGTTCACCGTCTGGTTGAATTGTTTGGCCTGGCTGATCGCGTTCTGACCGGTACCGGCATCCAGTACCAGCAGCACTTCGTGAGGCGCGGTGTCGTCGAGCTTGCCGATTACCCGGCGCACCTTCTTCAGCTCTTCCATCAGATTGTCTTTGGTGTGCAGACGACCGGCGGTATCAGCGATCAGCACGTCCATGCCACGGGCCTTGGCAGCCTGCACCGCGTCGAAGATCACCGAAGCGGAATCGGCACCGGTGTGCTGGGCGATCACCGCGATCTTGTTGCGCTCACCCCACACCTGCAACTGCTCGACGGCAGCGGCGCGGAAGGTATCGCCGGCGGCGAGCATGACCTTCTTGCCCTCGCCCTGGAGTTTCTTGGCCAGCTTGCCGATGGTGGTGGTCTTGCCGGCGCCGTTCACGCCGACCACCAGAATCACGAAGGGCTGCTTGCCGGTATCGATGCGCAGGGGTTGCTCGACCGGGCGCAGCAGCGCGGCGAGCTCCTCCTGCAGGGACTTGTACAGTGCCTCGCTGTCGGTCAACTGCTTGCGCGCGACTTTCTGGGTCAGGCTCTGGATGATCGCCGTGGTGGCCTCGACACCCACATCGGCGGTGAGCAGACGGGTCTCGATCTCGTCGAGCAGATCGTCGTCGATGGCCTTCTTGCCAAGGAACAGGCTGGCCATGCCCTCGCCCAGGCTGGCGCTGGTCTTCGACAGGCCCTGGCGCAGACGGGAAAACCAGCCGCCCTTGTTGTCCGACGGCTTGTTCTGCTCGGCGACCGGCGCGGCCACTTCGACAGGCGCTGCCAGCACGGCGGCCGGGGTCGCCGGCACAGCGTGATGCACGTCGCTACCGCTGGCCAGTTCGACCGGGTGCGCACGCGCGGCGGCCGGTTGCTCGGCAACCGGCTCGTCCAGCGCCTCGGGGCCATGGCGGGTCGGCAGCGGATCGCTGGCCACTGGCTCTGGCTCTGGCTCTGGCTCTGGCTCTGGCTCTGGCTCGGCGATGATCACCGGCTCTACAGGTGCAGGCACCTCGGCCACGACCGGCTCGGGAGCCTCCAGAGCGGGCTGTGGTTCAGGCTCTGCCTGAGGCGCTGCAGGCGCGGGTTCCACAGGCTTCTTGCGCAACCAGCCAAACAGGCCGCGCTTCTCGGTAGCTTTCTCTGCGCCCTGTTCGGCGCTGGCATCAGGGGCCGGGATCTTGTTGTCGTCTTTTGAACCAAACATGGAGGACGGCTATCTCAGAGGGGCGAACGCCATGGCCCTCGCACGGTCGGGCTGAGGGCGGTGCTTGGCGGCAGGCGCACGGGGGATTCGCACACCATCGCTGCACAGACGTGGTCGCCGGTAAAACGGATGCGTATCCTAGCACCTCCGCGCCGCTCACGGCCAAGCCAAGCACGCCGTCCGGCGATGCGCGAGCACACTGCATCAGCGCGGCCCACCCTTGCCGCAATCGCCACGCTTGCCGTGGTTCAACGAGGAGAGAGGTTTGTCCAGTTCACTCGCCCGCCATCTCGCCGGCCTGCTACTAGTCTGCGCCCTGCCCCTGGCAGCCCAGGCCGCGGCGCCGCAACCGACCCATGAATTCACCCTCGACAACGGCCTCAAGGTCGTCGTGCGCGAGGATCACCGCGCCCCGGTGGTAGTTTCTCAGCTTTGGTACAAGGTGGGCTCGAGCTACGAGACCGCCGGCCAGACCGGGCTGTCCCACGCCCTGGAACACATGATGTTCAAGGGCAGCCGCAAGCTCGGCCCGGGCGAAGCCTCAAGGGTGCTGCGCGATCTGGGCGCCGAAGAGAACGCCTTCACCAGCGACGACTACACCGCTTACTACCAGGTGCTCGCCAGCGATCGCCTGGGTGTCGCCTTCGAACTGGAAGCGGACCGCCTGGCCAGCCTGCGCCTGCCGGCCGACGAGTTCTCCCGCGAGATCGAGGTGATCAAGGAAGAGCGCCGCCTGCGCACCGACGACAAGCCCTCGGGCCTGGCCTTCGAGCGCTTCAAGGCCATGGCCTACCCGGCCAGCGGCTACAGCATCCCGACCATCGGCTGGATGGCCGACCTCGATCGCATGACCGTGGACGAACTGCGCCACTGGTACCAGACCTGGTACGTACCCAACAACGCCACCCTGGTGGTGGTCGGCGACGTGACCCCGGATGCGGTCAAGGCCCTCGCCCAGCGCTACTTCGGCGCGATTCCCAAGCGTGAGGTACCGGCGGCCAAGATTCCGCTGGAACTGCCGGCGCCGGGCGAGCGACGCATCACCCTGCACCTCAAGACCCAGTTGCCGAGCCTGATGATGGGCTTCAACGTACCTGGTCTGCCCACCGCCAAGGCGCCACGCGACGTGCATGCCCTGCGCCTGATCGCCGCCCTGCTCGACGGCGGCTACAGCGCGCGCCTGGCAACCCGCCTGGAGCGCGGCGAGGAACTGGTTTCCGGGGCAGGCGCCTGGTACAACGGCTACACCCGCGGCGACAGCCTGTTCATGGTCTCCGCCACACCCAACGTGCAAACCGGCAAGACTCTGGAGCAGACCGAAGCAGGCATCTGGCGCGAGCTTCAAGACCTGCAGAAGAACCCGCCGTCGGCCGAAGAGCTGGCCCGTGTGCGTGCCCAGCTGATCGCCGAACTGGTCTATGACCGCGACTCGATCACCAGCCAGGCCACCGCGATCGGCCAACTGGAAACCGTTGGTTTGTCCTGGCAACTGATCGACCAGGAACTGGCCGAACTGGAGGCCGTGACCCCGGCCGATATCCAGAATGCCGCCAAGACCTATTTCACCCGCGACCGCCTCAGCGTCGCCCACGTACTGCCCGAGGAGAAGCGCGATGAGTAAGCGTAACGGCCCGCGCTACGCCCTGCTGGGGCTGTTCCTGATCGCCCTGCTGGTGGCCCTGACCTTCACCGTGCAGCGCTCTCCCGACGCCGCACCGGCCGCCGCCGACGCGCCGAAGACCGATGACACCCAGTTGCAATCCCTGGCCGAGCTGGATGGCAAGGCGCCCGAGCGGCGCAAGCTGGACATCCAGAGCTGGCAGACCGCCGAAGGCGCCAAGGTGCTGTTCGTGGAAGCCCGCGAGCTGCCGATGTTCGACCTGCGCCTGACCTATGCCGCTGGCAGCAGCCAGGATGGTGACGTGCAGGGCCTGGCCATGCTGACCAACGCCATGCTCAACGAAGGCGTACCCGGCAAGGACGTCGGCGCCATCGCAGCGGGCTTCGAAAGCCTAGGCGCCGAATTCGGCAATGGTGCTTACCGCGACATGGCCGTGACCAGCCTGCGTAGCCTCAGCGATGCCGAGCAGCGCCAGCCTGCCCTGAAGCTGTTCGAGCAGGTGATCGGCCAGCCGACCTTCCCCGCCGACTCCCTGGTGCGCATCAAGAATCAGGTACTCGCGGGCTTCGAGTTCCAGAAGCAGAACCCCGGCAAGCTGGCCAGCCTCGAGTTGTTCGAGCGCCTCTACGGCAACCACCCGTATGGTCATCCCAGCGAAGGCACCCCCGCTTCGGTTCCCGGCATCAGCCGCGAACAGCTGCAGGCCTTCCACGCCAAGGCCTATGCCGCCGGCAATGCGGTGATCGCGCTGGTCGGCGATCTGTCTCGGGAAGAAGCCGAGGCGATGGCCGCGGAGGTCTCCGCAGCGTTGCCCAAGGGCCCGGCGCTGGCCAAGACCATCGCTCCCGAGGAACCGAAAGCCGGCCTGACCCACATCGACTTTCCGTCCAACCAGACCCACTTGCTGATCGCCCAGCTCGGTATCGACCGCCTGGATCCGGATTACGCCGCGCTGTACCTGGGCAATCAGGTGTTCGGCGGTGGTGGTTTCGGTACCCGGCTGATGACCGAAGTGCGCGAGAAGCGCGGCCTGACCTACGGTGTCTACTCCGGCTTCAGTGCCATGCAGGCCCGCGGCCCGTTCATGATCAACCTGCAAACCCGTGCCGAGCTCAGCGATGGCACCCTGCAACTGGTCAAGGACCTGCTCGGCGCGTTCATCGCCAACGGTCCGACCCGGGAGGAGCTGGACGCGGCCAAGCGCGAGACGGCCGGCAGCTTCCCACTGTCCACCGCGAGTAACGCCGCCATCGTCGGCCAGCTCGGCGCCATCGGCTTCTACGATCTGCCGCTGACCTATCTGGAAGACTTCATGGCCCAGGTGCAGGCGCTCAGCGTCGAGCAGGTGAAAACCGCCATGGCCAAGCACCTCGACCCCGAAGCGCTGGTGATCGTCACGGCAGGACCAGAGGTCGAACAGAAGGAGCTGCCGCCGCCCACCGACAAGCCAGTCGAATTGCCGACCGGCGTTCCGGAGCACTGATGGCCAGACGACCCACTCCCGCCAAGCCACCCGTCGCCCATGGTGGCGACGGGCAGTTGCGCATCATCGCTGGTCAATGGCGCAGCCGGCAGTTCGGCTTTCCCATGGCCCACGGCTTGCGCCCGACGCCCAACCGCGTGCGGGAAACCCTGTTCAACTGGCTGGCCCCCTACGTCGAAGCGGCCAAGGTCCTCGATCCGTTCGCCGGCAGCGGCGCGCTGTTTCTCGAGGCCCTGTCACGTGGAGCGGGCAGCGCCCTGGCGCTGGATCTCAACCCGGCAGCGGTGAACAGCCTGCGCGGTCATCTGGCGACCCTGCGCTGCGATAACGGCCAGGTGCTGCAGAGCGATGCCATCGCCTACCTGCAAGGCCAGCCGGCAGTGCCTTTCGATCTGGTGTTTCTCGACCCGCCGTTCAGCCAGGACTTGCTCCTGCCTGCTTGCGAGCTGCTCGAACGGCGCGGCTGGCTGGCCGACGATGCCTGGGTCTATACCGAGAGCGAGCAGCCGCCGTCGAGCCTGGGCATGCCCGGCAACTGGCGCCTGCACCGTGAACAGAAAGCCGGCCAGGTGCATTACGCACTGTGGCAGCGCAGCCATGCATGAGGCCACTCGAGCACTGCGCCAGGCCCTTGTCGATCAGGGCCTGAACCTGCGTGAGCAAGGCGCTGACGAGTGGCAGGGGGAAATTCCCCTGCCTGCCGATCTCGCGCGCTTCTACCGCGAGATCGGCCCGCATGACTGCGCACTGGAAACCAGCGGCAACCCGTTCTTCATTCCTTCGCTGGCGCGTCTGTGGAGGCTGCAGGCGGGCTACCGCTGGCATGGCGTGAGCGGCGAGCGCCTGACGGACTGGCACGATGACTGGCTGGTAGTAGCCGATCAGGGTGGTGACCCGTTCATTTTCGAGATAAGCAGCGGCAAGGTATTGCACGATCGCCACGGGGCTGGCGGCTGGCAGCCTTCGCCGGTGTTCAGCGGGCTGGAACAGATGCTTGCCTGCCTGGCCTGCTTCGATGCGGTATGGAACAGCGCTGGCGACGACATCTTTCTCGACGACTTCAGCGTCAACCCGGTGCACCGCGAGCGTCTGGTCGCGGCTCTGCAGCCGCTGCTGGGTGAGCGCGCTGCCGCACGGTCACTGGCTGAAGAGTTCGGCTGGTAATGAGCGTACCAGGCGTCTGCCGATGACCAGCACACCGCGCTTCGCCCCCGCCTGGTGGCTGTCGGGGCCGCATCTGCAAACGCTGTGGGGCTCGCTATGCCGCCGCCCACCGGTCCTCGAACGCCAACGCGAGCGTCTGTGGCTGGAGGACGGCGACTTCCTCGACCTCGACTGGCACGGCCCTCACGACGCCCATGCACCTCTGGTACTGGTGCTGCATGGCCTGACCGGCTCATCGAGCTCCCATTACGTACTCGGCCTCCAGCGCCAGCTGGCAACCCAGGGCTGGGCCAGCGTGGCGCTGAACTGGCGTGGCTGCTCGGGAGAACCGAACCTGCTGCCGCGCGGCTATCACTCCGGGGCCAGCGAAGACCTTGCCGAAACCGTGCGTCACCTGCGCGCCAAGCGCCCCATGGCGCCGCTCTATGCAGTGGGCTACTCGCTGGGCGGCAACGTGTTGCTCAAGTACCTCGGCGAGAGTGGCGCCGAAAGCGGCCTGCAGGCTGCCACCGCGGTGTCGGTGCCCTTTCGCCTCGATCAGTGCGCGGATCGCATCGGCGTCGGTTTCTCTCGGGTGTATCAGGCGCACTTCATGCGCGCCATGGTCGCCTACGTGAAGGACAAGCAGCGTCTGTTCGCCCATCAGGGCCAGGCAGACCGCCTGTCGATCCTGGAAAAGCTCGGCCCGCTGGACGGCATGCGTACCTTCTGGGATTTCGACGGCCGCATCACCGCGCCGTTGCACGGTTTCGAAAACGCCGACGACTACTATCGCCGTTCCTCGAGCCGCTATTACCTGGGGCGCATCCAGACACCGACGCTGCTGATCCAGTCCAGCGACGACCCGTTCGTATACCCCCACAGCCTGCCCGAGGCCGATGAGCTGGCGCCCTGCATCACCTTCGAGCTGCACGCCCGGGGCGGTCACGTGGGTTTCGTCGATGGCACCGCGCGCCAGCCCGGTTACTACCTGGAGCGCCGCATCCCCGCCTGGCTGCTGGCGATGGATCGGAGTATCCAACCCCGACCCGCCATCCCGATCGGTTCGTAGAGGAGCCAGGTATGGCCGACAACCCAGGTTTCGTGCAGAACGAGCAGCAAATCGACGCGCTGCACCAGCGCTTCGAGGCACAGCGCGAGGCCTTCGTGGCCAACCCGATGCCCTCGGCCGATCAGCGCATCGCCTGGCTCGACAGCCTCAAGGCTCGCCTGCTCAGCGATCAGGATGAGCTGGTTCGCTGCATCAGCGAGGACTTTGGCAATCGCAGCGCCGATGAAACCCTGCTCGCCGAAATGCTCCCCACCGTGCACGGCATCCGCTATACCCGCAAACGCCTGCGCCGCTGGATGAAGCCTTCGCGTCGGCATGTCGGCCTGCCCTTCATGCCGGCCTCGGCGCGGGTGATCTATCAGCCGCTGGGGGTGGTCGGCATCATCGTGCCGTGGAACTACCCGCTATTTCTCGCCATCGCACCGCTGGTCGGCGCCTTGGCCGCCGGCAACCGGGTGATGCTCAAGCTCAGCGAGGCCACCCCGCAGACGTCGCAGCGCCTCAAGGACATGCTGGCGAGCATCTTCCCGGAAGACCTGGTCAGCGTGGTACTCGGCGAAGCCGATGTCGGCATGGCCTTCGCGAAACTGCCGTTCGACCATCTGCTGTTCACCGGCGCCACCAGCATCGGCCGCCACGTGATGCGAGCCGCCGCCGAGAACCTTACCCCGGTTACCCTGGAGCTGGGTGGCAAATCACCCGCAATCGTGTCCAGCGACGTCCCGCTGGAGCACGCTGCCGAACGCATCGCTTTCGGCAAGACCCTGAACGCTGGCCAGACCTGCGTGGCTCCTGACTACGTGCTGGTGCCGCGCCAGCGGATGGAGGGCTTCGTCGACGCCTATCGCCGTGCGGTGCAGCGTTTCTATCCACAGATCGAGGGCAACCCGGACTACACCAGCATCATCAACGCCCGCCAGCGGCAGCGCCTGCTCGGTTATCTGGACGACGCCCGTGACAAGGGCGCGATGGTGATTCCGCTGGCCGCCGAGTGCGCGGACCGGCGCATGCCCCATAGCCTGCTGCTGAATGTCGACGACAGCATGCAGGTGATGCAGGACGAAATCTTCGGCCCGCTGCTGCCAGTCGTGCCCTACGACAGGCTCGACGACGCGCTGGCGTACATCGCCGCGCGCCCAAGGCCGCTGGCGCTCTACTACTTCGGCTACGACCGCCGCGAGCAGCAACACGTGCTCCACCACAGCCACTCCGGCGGCGTATGCCTGAACGACACCCTGCTGCATGTCGCTCAGGACGACATGCCCTTCGGCGGCGTCGGTGCCTCGGGCATGGGCCACTACCACGGTCACGAGGGCTTTCTGACCTTCAGCAAGGCCAAGGGCGTACTGACCAAACAACGCTTCAACCCCGCCCGCCTGATCTACCCGCCCTATGGCAAGGCGCTGCAGAGGCTGGTCTACAAGCTGTTCATCCGCTGATGCGCCGTTCAGCAGCGCGATTAACGCCCACATCCGCAGCGCTCGGCAGACCGTCGACTTGGCCCGCCCCGGCGTGCTGCGCTACCATCCCAATCCCCAACGCTCCCGCCAGGACGTCACGATGAATCGAGTGTTATACCCAGGCACCTTCGACCCCATTACCAAGGGGCACGGCGATCTGGTCGAGCGCGCCTCGCGCCTGTTCGACAGTGTCGTCATCGCGGTCGCTGCCAGCCCGAAGAAGAACCCGCTGTTCTCCCTCGAGCAACGCGTGGAGCTGGCCCGTGAAGTCACCAGGCACCTGCCCAACGTCGAAGTGATCGGCTTCTCCACGCTGCTCGCCTCCTTCGCCAAGGAACAGGGGGCCAACGTCCTGCTGCGCGGCCTGCGTGCGGTATCGGACTTCGAGTACGAGTTCCAGCTGGCGAACATGAACCGCCAACTGGCGCCCGACCTGGAAAGCCTGTTCCTCACCCCATCGGAGAAGTATTCGTTCATTTCCTCCACCCTGGTGCGGGAAATCGCCAACCTCGGCGGCGACATCACCAAGTTCGTCCACCCCGCCGTGGCACAGGCCCTGAGCGAACGCTTCAAGGCGCAGTGATCCCTGAAGCAGCGCGCGGGCAATCCCACACGCTGCGCAGGGGCGTCATTCCGTACGGCGCCCGAGCGTGCGCTGGCGACGACAATCCGGCACAATCCTGCATTCCTGTTTGAATGTGTCGCGGCCAGTGGCCCGGCAGGAGCTTGCCTTTCATGTCCCTGATCATCACCGACGATTGCATCAACTGCGACGTCTGCGAACCTGAGTGCCCGAACGCGGCGATCTCCCAGGGTGAGGAGATCTACGTGATCGACCCCAACCTGTGTACCGAATGCGTGGGCCATTACGACGAGCCCCAGTGCCAGCAGGTCTGCCCCGTGGACTGCATTCCCCTCGACGAAAACAACGTCGAGAGCAAGGAGCAGTTGATGGAGAAGTACCAGATCCTTACCGGCAAGGCGTGAGTGTGGGCCGCTCCACCCGCGGCCGGAACGCCATCTCGGCGCTGTTCAGTACGCTGTTCCTGCTGTGCAGCCTCGGCCTGCAGGCCAGCGAGCAGCCTGGGCGCAGCGCCATCACCACCGCGCACCCGGCAGCCACGGTAGCTGGCCGAGAAACCCTGGCACTGGGCGGCAATGCCTTCGACGCTGCAGTCGCCATCAGTGCGGCTCTCGCAGTGGTCGAACCCTATGGTTCGGGCCTCGGCGGCGGTGGTTTCTTCCTGCTGCGCAAGGCCGACTCCAGTTACGATTTTCTCGACGCCCGCGAACGCGCGCCTGGCGCTGCCCATGCCGACCTCTATCGACGCGATGGGCAAGTGCAGGCGGCGCTGTCCCGCGATGGCGCCCTGGCAGCAGCCATCCCGGGCCTGCCTGCGGCGCTGGTGGAACTGGCTGAGCAACACGGTCGCCTGCCGTTGCGCGACAGCCTGGCCCCGGCGATCCGCCTGGCCCGCGAAGGCTTTCCGGTCGACCGCATATACCGCGAGCGTGCCGAAATGCGCCTGGCGGCCATGCGTGACGATGCAGAAACCGCACGGCTGTTCCTGAGCGACGGCGCGGTGCCCGCAGAGGGCACGCTGCTGCGCCAGCCGGAGCTGGCCGACACCCTGCTGATAATTGCGCGCGAAGGCCGCAATGGCTTCTATGCCGGGCCACTGGCCGAACGGCTGGTGGCCGGCGTGCGTGCTGCGGGTGGGATCTGGACGCTGCAGGACCTGGCCGACTACCGAACCGTGCAGCGCCAACCCATTCGTGTACCGCTGGCCGAAGGCCGCGAGCTGATCAGCGCACCGCCCCCCTCGGCCGGCGGCCTGGCTCTGGCTCAGAGCCTGCTGATTCTGCAGCGCCTGCCCTGGCGGGAGGCAGAACCGGTGCAGCGCAGCCATCTGGTGGTGGAAACCCTGCGCCGCGTCTACCGCGACCGCGGCCTGCTGGGCGACCCGGATTTCGTCGACAGCCCAACGGCCAGCCTGCTCAACCCGGACTATCTGCAGCGCCTGAGTGACGGCATCGACCCGCAGCGGGCCACGCCGAGCAGCGAACTGCCGCCCGCCGGTACCTGGAAGGAAGGCGACCACACCACTCACTTCACCGTACTGGACGCCAGCGGTAACGCGGTAAGCGCCACCCTGTCGATCAATCTGCCGTTTGGCGCCGCCTTCACCGTGCCCGGCACCGGCGTGCTGCTCAACGATGAAATGGACGATTTCGCCGCCGATCTGGCAGGTGCCAACGCCTACGGCCTGACCGGCAGCCACGCCAACGCCATCGCCGCCGGCAAGCGACCACTGTCGAGCATGAGCCCGACCTTCGTGGAAAGTCCCGGCGAATTCACCAGTTTCGGCACGCCAGGCGGCAGCCGTATTCCGAGCATGGTGCTGCTGTCGATCCTCGAGTACCTCGACGGCCAACCGATCGAGCGCTGGCCAGCGGTACCGCGCTATCACCACCAGTACCTGCCGGACGTCATCGAACACGAACCGCAGACCTTCAGCGCCGAGCAGATCGCCGATCTGCAGGCCCGTGGCTACAGCCTGAAGGCGCTGGAGCGGACATACGGCAATCAGCAGGTGCTGCGCTGGAACAAGACCAGCGGCAAGGTGGAAGCGGCCAGCGACCCCCGTGGCGTCGGCAGCAGCGACGTGCAAAAGGCACGGTAACGCTCAGCCGGCAGATCGAAACTCAACAAAAAGCCCCCTGACTCGATGAGAGTCAGGGGGCTTCTGGTTCGCGCGCATAAAATTACTGGCGCTGGTTGTAACCATCCCCGGTGCAGCCCAGGCAACGCACGAAAGCCGCCTTGCCAGGTTCGACCACCAGCGCACGACCGGTGGCGCCGATGCCGCCGCCCATCGCGGTGAACGGTAGAGCGACGACAAAAGCGACTGCGCCGATGGCCGTAGCGCCGATCAGCAGCGGGCGTGCGATCAGCAGGTCACCGATCATGGCGAAACCATCCGGGGCCTGAACGGTGTAAAGCGGGTCTCCACTGACGTTCTGCTGCACTTCTTGCGCGTTGGCAGTCAGCGCCAGCGAGGCAGCAGTCAGCGCCACAACAGCAGCGCAAGAGCGAAACAGTTTCATGGGGCGATCCTTCGAAGGTATACGGACAATGTAGGTAA